>NZ_JBOIGG010000022.1:0-125915 GCF_050742655.1 Paraburkholderia sp.
CCGTGAAACGACTCCACGCCGATGATAGTGCGGATTGCCCGTGTGAAAGTAGGTAATCGTCAGGCTCCCCAGCAGCAACACCCGCCCCCGCCCGCCCTCAGGCTCGCGGGGGCGTCGTGCTTTATGCCACAGCCTCCGCTATTTCTCCCCAGCCCCTCTCCCCGTCTATATCCCTCGCTCCAACGCCACACATTTGGTGTTCGACTACAGCAACTGGCGTAGTACATCCCGAATGGCAATTTCGAATGGTGTGCGCCTGCCGATACCAAGTTTCTCAAGGTTGCTCGAGTCGAGGTGGCAATCATGAGGCCGCGGCGTAGAGTCGGTCGGCGCTCTTTGCGGGATAAGACAAGCCTCAACTTGCAGGGCTGCTGCCAGATGCGCGGCGATGTCGTACTTTGTCATCGGCTGGTCGCCAGACCAATGGGTAACGCCGCTTACGGTTTTTCCGTGGAAATGTCGAGCGAGTAATTGCCGGATAACGAACGCAACATCCGGTGTGTAAGTTGGATATCGGACGGCCCACGCGTCCATCGTTGCCGGTGCGGTATCAGTTGAGGCAATGATGGACGGCACCAAGCTGGTTACTGCGGATTCTTGCCAATCGGTAACCGGTCCATATAGCAGAGGCAGGCGGAGCACGCACCCGGCGTGTGCGGCATCGATGAGTGCGCGTTCCCCAAGCAATTTGCTGCGGCCATACGCGTTGAGTGGGCACGGCGGGTCGTCGGCCAGGTAAGGTGGCCGAGTGCCGTCAAATACATAATCAGTCGAAATGGACAAAGTCCACGCGTTCACGCGATTGGCTGCCGCAGCTATATTTTGAACTGCCACGACATTCATGGCATGAGCACGCGCCGGCTCCAGTTCACAGACATCCGGTTTGCGCTCTGCGGCAGCAATCACAATAGCGTGCGGCGCCTCGCGGTCGATAAACCGCATGACTTCGCCGGCATTGCAAATATCCAGCGAAATCATCTCTGGGGATACTCGACGGAACGCAGTCGGCACGATACGCCACTCTCGCTCTTTCGCGAGTTCTCTCGCGATTGCCCGACCTAGCAAGCCCGAAGCGCCAATTACCGCAACAGTAAAAGGCATCGGCCGACGCTCGACCATCAGCTGGTGACGATTGCATCGCCGACGACGGTATAGCCCGCGTCGACGATCGCCGCTTCCAGCACTTTCACGAGTTGCTGCGACTCCACAACAACGCGACGCTCCGCGAGATCGACCTTCACTTGTGCGGACGCATCTTGATCGCGAATCGCCTCTGTGACGGCGGCGACACAGTGTTGGCAGCTCATGCCCTCGACGTGGAACTCGGTAGTCATCTTTTACCTCCAGAAAATGAACGGATCGAAAAATCAGCTTAGACCTTCCAAGTGTGGGAAGGTGTAGCATAAAAAATCGAAACTTGGAGCGAATTTGATGAACATTGGCGAAGCGGCAGGCGCGTCCGGAGTTACTGCCAAGATGATCAGATACTACGAAAGCGTTGGCTTGCTGAGTGCCAAAGGGCGTACTCCGGCTGGCTACCGAGTGTACGGGACCAAAGAAATTCACTCGTTGCGTTTTATCCGGCAGGCACGCCGTCTCGGATTTCTCGTGGAGGACATTCGCAAGCTTTTAGCGTTGTGGCAGGATCACTCCCGTGCGAGCGCTGAGGTCAAGTCAATCGCACTCGAGCATGTAGCCGAACTTGACCATCGAATTGCGGAACTGACGGAAATGCGCGATACGCTCACACATCTGGCGAATCATTGTCACGGGAATGCGCGTCCAGATTGCCCGATCATCGAGCGATTGGCGGCTGAACAGCCGTAATTCTGAGGAATGATAAGGTAGCGTGACGAGTCGCAACCGTCGCACTAAGCTGTTGCACGCTCGCAACAAGATTGCACCAAAAAAGTGCAAATCACATCAATCGCCACTTGCCGGTTGATGTAAATTTAATTTAAATCAATGGGTTATTGGAAAAATCTGAGCGCACCATTCCAAAACGGAATGCACATCAGTCGGGCATTTCACTAGCAAAGATCGGTTGGAAGCCTATAATGCGGGTTAACCCTTTTAAGGGAAATCCCTGATGCTCGAATTCACCAGGGGTTCTATTGATCCTTGGAGAACATCATGATTGCGTACCTTCTGGAAAAGCTGAGCAACTGGTTTGAAAGCGCTGAACGTAGCCGCCGTGAGGCCTATCTAGCATCGTCGGCTGACATCGTGCAACTTGAGCAGCGTATTCGTTCGCTCGAGACCAACGGTTACTCGCTGTAAACCGCTCGGCCCAACGCGGCTCGGTAAAGCCACAATGCAGCAGCATCAAAAGCCCCGTTTAGCGGGGCTTTGTCGTTTGTGGCAGGTCGAATGTTTCTGCGGCATGGCGCTGGCGCGAACGCCACGACGAAGGTAAGGTATAAATCATCGGCTGCTGCCTGTCGCAGGCCGTTGATCACTGGATCCGCGCATGCTTTTTATTCGACCATTCCGCTGTTTGCGGCGCTTTGCAGTTCCGACGGCGCTTGCTTCAGTGTTTGCTGTATCGACTGCGCTGGCGGCATCGTCAAGCGGCGGCCAACCGCTGATTCTCGATACGCAGAGGGGGATCAGCGACGGTCAGGGCGGAACAGTACTTCAGACGGCGCCTCTTTCCCATGCGCGGATCGTCGAAGCGCAACCCATTGCGACACCAACCGAACTCGCGCCGAACTCGTCGCCTCCGATTCTCGTTGCACCCTATATCGAGCTTCCCGCGACTGGTCAGTCGCAAGCTGCACCGAAACCTCCGCTACGTGTGCCGGTGTCGCGGCAATAGGCGAGGTTTCAGCCTTAACCTCTGGCGGGGAAGGGGGGCGTTTCCTGGGCGTGTGCATCCTTCCAGTCGTGAACCCGCAGGCGTAACGCTCGAAATTCATGTCACTGGTCAGGCAACGCAGCTCGGTTGCCGGGGAAACACGTCGACTAAACCAGCCACAGCGTACGCTTCAGTCGCCGCGATGTTCGAGCTTGAACTGCGCGGAGCCGTCCTCTTTCAATGCGTCGACGAGCCACGGCATGGTGTCTTTCAGCGTTTTTGCCAGCGTGTAGGGCGGATTGAGCACGAATATGCCGCTGCCGAATAATCCAAAACCATCCGAGGGCGGATTGCCGATCGTCAACGAGACGTGCAGCCAGTTCCTGTCTTGCAATCGCTTCAACTGATCGGGGAATCGCTGGGATTCGAGGCGCGCAACCTGCGGGTACCAGATCACGTAAGTCCCGTTGGCGAAGCGTCGAAGACTCTCTTCGACACATGTGAGCGTCCGTGCGTAGTCGCGTTTGTCTTCATACGAAGGGTCGATCAGCACGAGCGCACGGCGCGGGGGCGGGGGCAACAGCGCCTTGATGCCGTCGAACCCATCGCCGGCATAGAGCAGTGCGCGCCGGCCCGCGTCGCGGAAGTTGTGACGCAGCACATCGATTTCCGTACTGTGCAACTCGAAGAGGCGCATCCGGTCCTGCTCGCGCATCAGTCTCCATGCCAGATACGGTGAGCCCGGGTAGTACCGCAGATGGCCGTCCGGATTGAGCGCGGCCACTTCGTCGAGGTATTCGGCGAGCATGGGCGGCAGATCCTTGCGTTCCCACAGTTTGCCGACACCGGTCTCGAATTCAGCGGTTTTTGTCGCGTAACCTTCTTTCAGCGAATAGACACCGGCGCCTGCATGCGTATCGATGTACCAGTAAGCCTTGTCTTTCTGGCCGAGGTAGCGCAGCAGTTGCACGACAACGGCATGTTTCAGGACGTCGGCGTGGTTTCCGGCATGAAAGGCGTGGCGGTAGCTGAGCATGGTTTCGCGAGAAACGACGTAAACGGGGTCTGTCGGAACACGGTATCGCGCATGTGCCCGGCAGGTCGAGGGGGTCGCGTATTGTACGCGACCCCCTGCGCTTTTCAGCGAAGATGGACTACGGCAACCCCTCGTCCGCTAGTCGTGCGAGTCGCCGACGATCTCCTCGATCTTCAGCTTGATTTCCGGGGTGATCTTCGTTGCGATCTCATGAGCCTTCATATTTTCAGCGATCTGCTCGATGCGCGAGGCGCCGGTGATTACCGTGCTGACATTAGGATTCTTCAAAATCCATGCGATCGCGAGTTGTCCGATCGAACATCCCAGCTCATCCGCGACACCGCCGAGCTTTCCGACAACATCGTTCTTGCCGGTATCCGTTACCTGCTTGCGCAGCCAGTCGTATCCCTGCAGCTGCGCGCGGCTGTCGGCAGGCACGCCGCCGCGATACTTGCCGGTCAGCAGCCCGGACGCGAGCGGACTCCACGTGGTCAACCCCAGTCCGATATCCTCATACAGCCGCTGGTACTCCTGTTCGACGCGCTTGCGATGGAACAGATTGTATTGGGGCTGTTCCATCACGGGCTTATGTAGATGGTGCCGCTCGGCGATCTCATACGCCGCGCGAATTTCGTCGGCGCTCCATTCCGACGTGCCCCAGTACAGCGCCTTGCCGCGCGTGATCATGTCGCTCATCGCCCAGACCGTTTCCTCCACGGGCGTATTGGGATCAGGCCGGTGGCAGAACACGAGATCGACGTAGTCGAGCTGCAGACGTTTCAGCGAACCGTCGATCGCGTTCAGCAGATATTTACGGTTCAGCGTGTGGTACTGATTGGGCGCTTCATTCAAGCCCCAGAAGAATTTCGTGGACACGATATAGCTGACACGCGACCAGCCGAGTTCCTTCAATGCATGCCCCATGATCTCTTCGGATTTTCCGCTCGCGTAGACCTCCGCGTTGTCGAAGAAATTGACGCCGGCATCGCGCGCGGCAGCGAGCGATTCACGGGCCGCGCTCCGGTCCACCTGATTGCCGTACGTAACCCATGAGCCAATGGATAATTCGCTGACTTGCAGGCCGGAGCGGCCGAGTCGCCGGTAGTTCATGCGTGCCTCCTGGAGTGGGGTCGATCGGAATGCCACAGCTTAATCCGATCCGGGCAGGCGCGTAGGCTGCGGTGGCAACCACTGCCGCTTCATATGCCTTCATGCACAATACCAGGCAATGCCGGCGCGCGGTATCCGGCCGGACGGACTATGCCGTTCGGCCAGCTTTCTGCACGCCGGTTGCGATGTAATGATTCACCAACTGGACGACACCGTCGACGTCGTGTTCACGACGGTCGAGGACTTTGCACAAACAGTGCTGTTCCTGTCGTCGTTCCTGAGCGCTGCGCTTGCCGGCCAGTCGTTCCTCGTGAGCCATGGCTGGTTCATGCAGTAAGCCGATCAACGCCCCAAAAGGAGAGCGGCCATGACCGAACGCAATGTCAAACGCACACGCGCGGAAGTACCGGGCGGCGACAGCGCGGCGCGCACAGCCTCAGCAGCAGCGCCAGTCGACTCGTCGAAGTACGAGTCGATTGCGCTGATGCTGCAGGGCGGAGGGGCGCTCGGTGCCTATCAGGCAGGCGTTTATCAGGGTCTCGACGAGGCAGGCATCCGGCCGAACTGGCTCGCCGGCATCTCGATCGGTGCGTTGAACACCGCGATCATCGCGGGTAATGCGCCTGAACATCGCGTCGCGCGGCTGCTCGAATTTTGGGAAACCATCTGTCAGCCGGCTTTCGGTCCGCCGTTGCCGGCGTTCATCGAGCAAACGCTATTCAATTCGACGGACGCGGTGCGTAAAGCGTTCACCGCAATGCAGGCCGTCGGTGCGGTCGTGGAAGGGCAGAAGGGCTTCTTCGTACCGCGCTTCCCGCCGCCGCTGCCCGCTGTGTCTGGACCTCCGCAAGCCGCGAGCTATTACGACACGACGCCGCTCAAATCGACACTCGAACGGCTGTGCGATTTCGACCGGATCAACTCGCGCGAAGTGCGCGTCTCGGTTGGTGCGGTGAACGTCGGTACCGGCAATTTCGCTTACTTCGACAATACCCGCATGACGCTGCGGGCAGAGCATTTCATCGCGTCCGGTGCATTGCCGCCGGGCTTCGCGGCAGTCGAAATCGACGGCGAATACTTCTGGGACGGCGGCCTGATGTCGAACACCCCGCTCTACGAAGTGGTGCAGACTACGCCGCGCTACGACACGCTGGCGTTTCAGGTCGATCTATGGAGTTCGCGCGGACCGGTGCCGGACAACATCACCGACGTTCAGGGCCGCATGAAGGACATCCAGTATTCCAGCCGCACGCGGCTCGTCACGGACATGCTGCAGCGTTCGCAGCGCTTTCGTCATGTCTTGCGTGAGGTACTTGACCGCGTCGCGCCCGAGCATCGCGAGGACTCATGGTGCCGGCTCGCGGAAGATCTCTCATGCTCGAAGCGGTATAACGTGATCCATCTGATCTACCGGCAGAAAGAGTACGAAGGGCAGTTCAAGGATTATCAGTTCGGACTGTCGACGATGCGGGAACATTGGTCGAGCGGTCTGGAAGACATTCGCCAGTCGCTCGCGCAACCCGGCTGGCTCGATATGCCGGATAACGACGCAGGTTTCGTGACTCACGATATCCATCGCGATACGCGTTGAGTCCGGCGGAGTTCGCATCTGGCGCGTGTATCGCAAAAGCAAACGGCGCTCCAAAAGCGAGCGCCGTTCTCACACGCGAAGCCTGAAAAACCCGGCCTCCCGCAGTTTTACTTCAGCACATGTGCAATCGCGTTGGCGACTACGTCGAGATTGCGCGTGTTGAGCGCCGCGACGCAGATGCGACCGGTGCTCACGGCGTAGATGCCGAATTCGTCGCGCAGACGATCGACTTGCGGAGCCGTCAGACCCGAGTAGGAGAACATGCCGCGCTGCGCACTCACAAAGCTGAAATCGCGAGTCGCGCCGGCGCTCTTCAGGCGCTCGACAAGCCCGTTGCGCATCGTGCGGATGCGATCGCGCATTTCGCCGAGTTCGCTTTCCCACGTCGCGCGCAGTTCGGGCGATGCGAGCACTGCAGCGACGACCGAGCCGCCGTGCGTCGGCGGGTTCGAATAGTTCGTGCGAATCACGCGCTTCAGTTGCGACAGCACGCGCGTCGCTTCTTCCTTGCTGCCCGTGATGATCGACAGCGCGCCGACGCGCTCGCCGTACAGCGAGAAGGACTTCGAGAACGACGACGAGACGAACACGTTCAGTTCGGCTGCGGCAAAAAGATGTACCGCGGCGGCATCCGCGTCGATGTCGTCGCCGAAGCCTTGATAGGCGATATCGAGGAACGGAACGAGACCGCGTGCTTTCACGACTTCGACGATCTGCTTCCACTGATCGGTGGTGAGATCGACGCCGGTCGGGTTATGGCAGCACGCGTGCAGCACGACGACGGTGCCCGCGGCGTAGCTGTTCAACGCGTCGAGCATGCCGGCGAAATTCACGCCGTGCGTCGCTGCGTCGTAATACGGGTACGACACGACCTCGAAGCCGGCGCCTTCGAACAGCGCGCGGTGGTTTTCCCAGCTGGGATCGCTGATCGCAACCTTCGCGGCCGGGTTCAGGCGCTTCAGGAAATCCGCGCCGATCTTCAGTGCGCCCGTGCCGCCGAGTGCCTGCGCCGTCACGACACGGCCCGCTGCGATCAGCGGCGAGTCGTTGCCGAGCAGCAGTTTTTGCACGGCGGCATCATAGGCGGCGATTCCTTCGATCGGCAGGTAGCCGCGCGGCAGCGCTGCCTCGACACGTGCCTTTTCCGCGTCGCGCACGGCACGCAGCAGCGGAATCTTGCCTTCCTCGTTGGTGTAGACGCCCACGCCGAGATTGACCTTGGTGGTGCGGGTGTCGGCGTTGAAGGCTTCGTTCAGGCCCAGGATCGGGTCGCGGGGGGCAAGTTCGACGGCGGAAAAGAGAGACATGATGGGATCGGCAGTAGTGAGAAGAAGGCTTCAGGCGCGGCTGGCCGGTCGTGGCTCGATGAGGCGAGCGGTGTGCGGCTGACGCGCGTAACACGCCATTGTAGCGAATCCGTGCCCGTTTTTTAGGCTGGATCGTGTTGGCAGGCGGGTTTTTCCACGCCGGCGCTGGCTGCTGCCAGCGTACTGTCAGCAAGCCGGGTATAGACCCGGCTCCAGGCGGCCCAAACCGCTAAAATAGTCCTTTGCTCCCGCCGAGGATGCCGCATCCATGTCCGAACATCACCTGTCCGAGGTCGACGACGCGCTCGACGAGTCGAAATTCGTCGCATTCGAGGGCTCACCGTTCCAGCTGTATCAGCCTTATCTGCCGGCCGGCGATCAGCCGACAGCGATCGAGACGCTCGTCGAGGGTATCGAGGACGGCCTGTCGTTCCAGACGCTGCTCGGCGTGACCGGGTCGGGCAAGACGTTCACGATGGCGAATGTGATCGCGCGGCTCGGCCGCCCGGCCATCGTCTTCGCGCCCAACAAGACGCTCGCCGCCCAGCTGTATTCGGAGTTCCGCGAGTTCTTCCCACGCAACGCGGTCGAGTACTTCGTGTCGTACTACGACTACTACCAGCCCGAGGCCTACGTGCCGCAGCGGGATCTGTTTATCGAAAAGGACTCGTCGATCAACGAGCACATCGAACAGATGCGGCTGTCGGCGACCAAGAGCCTGATGGAGCGCCGCGACGTCGTGATTGTCGCGACCGTGTCGGCGATCTACGGTATCGGCAATCCGTCCGAGTACCACAAGATGATCCTGACGCTGCGCACCGGCGACAAGATCGGGCAGCGTGAGGTCATCGCGCGGCTGATCGCGATGCAGTACACGCGCAACGAAGCGGACTTCCAGCGCGGCGCGTTCCGCGTGCGCGGCGATACGATCGACATCTTTCCGGCGGAGCACGCCGAGATGGCGGTGCGCATCGAACTGTTCGACGACGAGGTCGAAACGCTGCAGCTGTTCGATCCGCTGACAGGCCGTGTGCGGCAGAAAATTACGCGCTTCACCGTATATCCGTCGTCGCACTACGTGACGCCGCGCGAAACCGTGATGCGCGCGGTCGAAACGATCAAGACCGAGCTTCGCGAGCGGCTCGAGTTCTTTCATCGCGACACCAAGCTGGTCGAAGCGCAGCGTATCGAGCAGCGCACGCGTTTCGATCTGGAGATGCTGCAGGAGCTCGGCTTCTGCAAGGGCATCGAGAACTACTCGCGGCACTTTTCGGGCGCGGCGCCGGGCGAACCGCCGCCGACGCTAGTCGACTATCTGCCGACCGACGCGCTGATGCTGCTCGACGAATCGCACGTGCTGATTGGCCAGTTGAACGGCATGTACAACGGCGACCGGGCGCGCAAGGAGAATCTCGTCGATTACGGTTTCCGGCTACCGTCCGCGCTTGATAACCGGCCTCTGAAGTTCAACGAGTTCGAACGCAAGATGCGCCAGGTCGTGTTCGTTTCGGCCACGCCGGCGGACTACGAAAAGAAGACATCGGGGCAGGTCGCCGAGCAGCTGGTGCGCCCCACCGGCCTCGTCGATCCGGAAATCGAAGTGCGTCCGGCGACGAGCCAGGTCGACGACATCCTGTCCGAGATCAACGAACGCGTGAAGGTGGGCGATCGCGTACTGGTCACCGTGCTGACGAAACGTATGGCCGAGCAGCTCACCGAGTTCCTGTCGGATCACGGTGTGAAGGTGCGCTATCTGCACAGCGACATCGACACGGTGGAGCGGGTCGAAATCATCCGCGATCTGCGGCTCGGCACGTTCGACGTGCTCGTTGGGATCAACCTGCTGCGCGAAGGGCTCGACATTCCGGAAGTGTCGCTCGTCGCGATTCTCGACGCGGACAAGGAAGGCTTCCTGCGCGCCGAGCGCTCGCTGATCCAGACGGTCGGTCGTGCTGCGCGCAACGTGAACGGCAAGGCGATCCTGTACGCCGACAGGATGACCGACTCGATGCGTCGCGCGATCGACGAGACTGAACGTCGGCGGGCGAAGCAGATTGCCTTCAACCTGGAAAATGGCATTACGCCGCGCGGCGTGGTGAAGCGGATCAAGGACATCATCGACGGTGTGTACAACGTCGACGAAGCACGCGCCGAGCTGAAGGAGCAACAGCAGCGCGCGAAATTCGAGGACATGTCCGAGAAGCAGCTCGCGAAGGAACTCAAGCGGCTCGAGAAGCAGATGATGGAGCACGCGAAGAATCTCGAATTCGAAAAGGCCGCTCAGGCACGCGATCAGCTCGCGCTGCTGCGCGAACGCGTTTTCGGCGCGAACGTCGGCGATCATCTGACCGGCACCTGAAGCGTCACGAGCGAAGCATGAACGCAGCGTCGGAGAGGCGCTCGCGTTCGATTCCTGCCATACCGGTTCTGCGAGTCCGCAGAGACTGTCAACCCCCTTCCACGAGCTTTCATCATTGTTCCGGCCGCGGAACGATGTTAAACTCATATTGAGAATGGTTCGCATTAACGTGTTTCGTCGCTTTTCAGGGTCGCTTCCGGAGCGGCGATACGCGAAGAGCGTCCGTTGAGAAGGTCAGTAGCCGGTCTATCAGATAAAAACAAGGAGTTGCAATGCAGGTTTCTTCATTCTTGCGTGCCGGCCTGATGGCCGCCGCAATCGGCGCCGCCGTGTCGGTTTCGGCTGCCGAATTCCCGATCGGCAAGCAGCAGATCCAGGGCGGCATGGAAATCGGCGCGGTGTATCTGCAGCCGATCACGATGGAGCCGGAAGGCATGATGCGCAAGGCGTCGGATTCGGACGTCCATCTCGAGGCCGACATCCACGCGGTGAAGAACAACCCGACCGGTTTCGCCGAAGGCGACTGGATGCCGTATCTGCAGGTTCACTACGAGCTGTCGAAGGCCAACTGGTCGCAGAAAGGCGATCTGATGGCGATGGTGGCGAGCGACGGTCCGCACTACGGCGACAACGTCAAACTGGCTGGCCCGGGCAAATACCATCTGAAGCTGATCGTCGAACCGCCGATGCAGACCGGCCACATGGCGTTCGGCCGTCACGTCGACAAGGAAACCGGCGTGGGTCCGTGGTTCAAGCCGTTCACGCTCGAGTACGACTTCACGTACGCCGGCATCGGCAAAAAGGGCGGCTACTGATCGCGTAGCGGCTAGCGGCGGATAACGGCGGATAACGGCGACAAAGTCTTCAGGAAGGGGCAATGGGAATCAACAGGAAGTTCGCGCTGCTTGCCGCGACGATGCTCTTCGCCGGCGTGGCACAGGCAGTGGATCTGCCGACTTTCAAGCTGGAGATGAGCGACGGCAAGCTGAACCCGGCGCGGATCGAAGTGCCGGCTGGTCAGCGTATCAAGATCGAGATCGTGAATACGGGCAAGGGCGCGGCGGAGTTCGAGAGCGTTCAGCTACGCAAGGAAAAGGTTCTGGCGCCGGGAGCGGACTCGTTCGTCGTGATCGCGCCGCTTTCGCCGGGCGAGTACAAGTTCTTCGACGATTTCCATCAGCAGGCCCAAGGGGTCATCGTCGCGAAGTAGTGGGCGAAGCATGGGCGTAAGGCGTTCGCCTGGCAATGGAGGATATCGATGGGTCAGGTGATGTTCATCGTATGGCGAGAAAGCGTCGAGGCGCTGCTCGTCGTCGGCATTCTGTACGCGTGGCTGAGGAACGGCGACGCTGACGCGCGGCGCGGCCTGCCGTACCTGTGGGCTGGCGTCGGGGTCGGGGTGCTCGCGGCGATCGCGCTCGGCGCGGCGCTCGTCGGGTTTACCGAGGTCCTGTCCGGTGACGCGCAGGATTATTTTCAGACCGCGATGGTGCTGGTCGCGTGCGTGCTGATCGTGCAGATGGTGCTGTGGATGAAACAGCACGGCCGCACGCTGAAGCGCGACATGGAACAGTCGCTGCGGCAGAGCACACGCAATTCGAACGGGTGGGGCGTTGCGGTGCTGGTCGCGCTCGCCATTGCCCGCGAAGGCAGCGAGACGGTGATCTTTCTGTACGGCCTCGGCTTTGGGCAGACGGGGCACGTCGACGGCAGCCAGATTCTCGCGGTGTTGATCGGCCTCGGGCTCGCGTTCCTCACGTTCTATATGCTGCAACTCGGCGGGAAAGTGTTCTCATGGCGGCATTTTTTCCGCGTCACTGAAATCATGCTGCTGCTTCTCGGCGCGGGGCTGTTCCAGACTGGCGTCGACAAGCTGATCGACAAGGAGATCCTGCCGACGCTCGTCGATCAGCTGTGGAATACGTCCGCAGTACTCGACGATTCCAGCACGTTCGGCTCGCTCGTCGCGACACTGACCGGCTATCGCGCGCATCCGGCATTGATGAACCTGCTTGCGTACGCGCTTTACTGGGTCGTCGTCTATCTGCTGGTGCGTCGCGCGTCGCGCGGGCCGGCGCAGCGAACAGCGGGACGCGCGGCATGACGAGCGTCGCCGTCCGCCCGGGCCGCCTTGCCGGGGCCGGTCAATGGATGCAGCGACATGGCGCGGCTATCCGCGGCATCCAGTGGATCGTCGTCGCGGTCTATGCCTTTCTGATTCTCGTCCCGGCATTCACGCCGCTGCCCGACGACAGCGCGCATCTGTGGAACAACCTGACGCTGGCCGCGCAGTTCGTCTTCTGGGGTATCTGGTGGCCATTCGTGCTGCTGTCGATGGTGATGCTGGGTCGCGTGTGGTGCGGCGTGCTGTGTCCAGAAGGCGCGCTCGCCGAGTTCGCGAGCAAGTATGGCCGCGGCCGGGCTATTCCGCACTGGATGCGCTGGGGCGGCTGGCCGTTCGTGGCCTTCGGCCTGACGACCATCTACGGGCAGATGGTGAGCGTCTACCAGTATCCGAAAGCGGTGCTGCTGGTACTGGGCGGATCGACCTTCGCCGCGATGATCATTGGCTTGCTGTATGGGCGCGAGAAGCGCGTCTGGTGCAAGTATCTCTGCCCTGTCAACGGGGTTTTTTCGCTTCTGGCGCGGCTTGCGCCATTCCACTACAAGGTCGATGAGGACGCGTGGCGTCGCTCGTATAAAGAGGGCGAGCACGGACATCGCGTGGTCCCGATCAATTGTGCGCCGCTGTTGCCGCTGCGGAAGATGAAGGGCGCCGAGGCGTGCCACATGTGCGGCCGCTGCGCCGGCCATCGGGATGCGATTGCGCTGACCTGGCGCGCGCCGTCCACCGAGGTCGTCGATCTCGGCGACAAACAGGCGAGCGCATGGGATACCGCGTTGATCCTGTATGGCCTGCTCGGCATCGCGATCGGCGCTTTCCACTGGACCGCGTCGACGTGGTTCGTCGATCTGAAGACTTTCTTCGCCACCTGGCTGATCGATCGCGACATCACGTGGCCGCTCGAGACCAACGCGCCGTGGTTCCTCTTCACGCATTACCCCGATCAGAACGACGTGTTCTCGTGGCTCGACGGGACGATGGTGATCGGCTACATCCTTGCGACCGCAGTCGTCTATGGCACGACGCTGCTCGTGCTGCTGGCCGGTGCGACGCGGATGTTGGGGCGCTTCGAATGGCGTCGGCTGCATCATCTGGCGCAGGGGCTAATTCCGATCGCGGGTGCTGGCGTGTTCCTCGGCCTGTCCGCGACGACGCTGTCGCTGCTGCGCTCGGAGCACGTACCGCTGTGGTGGGCGTCGGAGCTGCGCATCGCGATTCTCGTCGTCGCCAACGTGTGGAGCGCGTGGCTCGCGTGGCTCGTTACCCGTCGCTATACCGAACGCCTCGTGCCGCGCCTGCTGTCGCTGGCGTGGTTCGCCGCCGCACTGGCTGTCGTCGACAGCGCATGGTGGCTGATGTTCTGGGGCTGGTCGCGCTAGTCTTGCATCGCTGACCGCACGCCTTTCGCCGCATTCTGCAAAAACCACGTATCAATCGATCCGGAGATGTCCTGTGAGAACCCGACCCGCACTGACCGACGATGACGTCAGGAAAATGGCCGACGCCGCACACGCCCATGCCGCTGACAACCAGTGGAACGTGACGATCGCGATCGTCGACGACGGCGGCCATCTGTTTCATCTGCATCGAATGGAAAAGGCCGCGCCGTCCTCGGTCGACATCGCGACCGGCAAGGCGCGTACTGCTGCGCTCGGTCGGCGCGAAAGCAAGGTCTACGAGGACATCATCAAACAGGGGCGGGTCGCGTTCCTCAGCGCGCCGATGGTCGGCATGCTGGAAGGCGGTGTGCCGGTGATCGCCGACGGCGAAGTGGTGGGGGCGATCGGCGTGTCGGGCGTGAAGTCGGATCAGGATGCGGCGATTGCCCGCGCGGGCATCGCGGCGCTGGGGCTCAGCTAATCGAGACTGCGTAACAACACCGCGCATCAATAGGCAAAGGCCTTGCAGATGATCTTCATCTGCAAGGCCTTTTGTACTTCCAGGACTTCGATGCTGGCGTCAATTGCCCGACAGGCAAGAGCGCATTGCGGTGAGAACCAGAAAAAGCGGCCTGGCTGGCTGTGACGGCTGGCTTGGTGTCTGCACGAAGGGGTCTAGATCTCGCGTGCAAGCCGTCGTGGCTGGCTAAGGCCTAACACCTCTCGAGGAGGTGGTCCCCACAATACCCGGTACTTACTTCGTCAAAATGAGCTTGCCCAGACGCGTCGCACGCAGCTGATAAGTCTCGCCGTTGTGCATGATGCTGACGTGGCTGCGGCCTTGCAGCAGTGCATCGCTACGCACCACAGTGTCCGTTGAATCGGCAGGCGGGACGCTTCGCGAAACGGACGACGGCGCGGTGCTGCCCGTAACCGATGGAGCCTGCGACCCTGCCTTGGGACCGCTGGTCAGCGCGGCGGTCGGGCGGCGCAGGCTAAGCGTGGAAGAGCGCGTCAGGTCGGTCATTCGTTCCATCGGTTTGTCGATTCGATGGAGTGATTCTAAATGATAATGGTTCTTATTAACAAGAAGAAGAATTGATCGGAAGGGGATTCCGATAGTCGAGACGGGGGAGGCGCCGCAGACGAACTGCGGCGCTGGCGGATCAATGCAGCGGACCGGCGTCCTTGGGACTCAGCACGTATTGCCGGATCAATCGCACGGTGTCGATGTCGGACTCGCGGTAGGCGGACTTGACGATCTCCTGGGTCTGGCGGGCGTCTTCGCTTTCGTCGACGGGCAGGCTCGTGGTGTATTCGAAGCGCAGGAATAGCTGCAGCTCGTCCGGTTGCTCGATCGTCATGGTCAGCGAGCCGCCGACGTAGCTGTCGGTGGCGAGAATGTCGTATCGCACGCTGTTGTTCGGCTGCAGCGTGACGCGGTCGCGCACGGTGGCCTGGCCGTAATGCAGCTCGCGCTCGAGCGTGCTCTCGGTCCGCGAGACGATCGTGCAGCTGTCGAGTCCGAGCACGAACAGCTGCGGCTGTTCCGCGCGCAGCACGAGTCCTTCCCACAGTTGCTCGCGGGTCATTGTGTCGACGAACGGATTCAACGGATCGTTGATCTGGATCAGGTGTTCGAAATTCAAAACGGCAGCTTCCTTTTCAAGCGCATCGTCGGTCGATGCCAGTGCTGGAGCGAGGACGCGATCACGCAGCGGCCAGCCCCGTGCGGATCGTGATCGGACGCGTGAGGATCTTGTGGACTGGGCACGCATTCGCAATTTGCAAAAGCCGTTCCCGCTGTTCATCCGACAGGTCGCCTTCGAGCACAACCCGGCGGTCGATCGTCGAACCGGTGTCGCCGGTTTCGATCGACAGCGTGACGTGCACATTGTCGAGCGGCCAGCCCTTGCGTTGCGCGTACATTTTCAACGTGATCGACGTACACGCACCGAGGCTCGACAGCAGCAGATCGACGGGCGTCGGGCCGCGATCGCCGCCGCCGACCGATTCGGGTTCGTCGCCGAGCCACGTATGTCTGCCGTTGTCGAGCACGACCTGAAAATCTGCCGAACCGGTGTGTGCGGTAACGCTGGACCCTGCCATGAAGACTCCTGATCGGGAATAGGCCTGCCGCGCAAGGCGGCGCGAGCCGTTATTGTGACCGAAGTGACCGGAGTCGGTTACGTTCTCGTGCCGGACAGAACGCCGACTAGAGAAGAAAAGCGCTCCGCGCCGGAACGGCGGGAGCGCTTTTTTGTACGAGGAGCCCGGTTGAAATTACGCGTCATTCAATGCGTGATCTGCCCCATCTTGCCTGACTGGTAGTCGAGCACCGCCTGACGGATTTCCGCTTCGCTGTTCATCACGAACGGACCGTAGCGCACCACCGGTTCCTTCAGCGGTACGCCGCCGAGCAGCAGCACGTCGAGCGGCTCGTTGCCGGCTGCGAACGTCACCGTGTCGCCGTCGTCGTTGAACACGACCATCTGCCGCGCGTCGACCTCGTGCCCGTCTTCACCGTAAAAGCCCTTGCCGGACAGCGAATACGCGAACACGCGATAGTCGCGCGGCACCGGATGAACGATCCTCGCGCCCGGCTGCAGCGTGAAATGCTGATACAGGATCGGCGTGTGGGTCTCGATCGCCGCCTTGACGCCAAGCGCTTCGCCCGCGATCACTTTCACGCGCACTGTGCCGTCATCCGATGTCGCAACCGGAATACGCGCCGACGGAATCTCCTGATAGCGCGGTGCGGTCATCTTGTCGCTGCGCGGCAGGTTCACCCACAGCTGCAGCCCATGCACGCGACCGCCGGTGCGGGTAAATTCCGGGTCGGGCATCTCACTGTGCACGACGCCCGAGCCTGCGGTCATCCATTGCACGTCGCCTGCGCGCAGCGTGCCTGAGTGGCCCGCCGAATCCTTGTGGCCGAATTGTCCTTCGAGCGCGTACGTGACCGTTTCGAAACCGCGATGCGGGTGATCCGGCGCACCTTTCGCTTCGCCGGGTGCGTAGTCGACCGGTCCCATTTCGTCGAGCAGCAGGAACGGATCGAAGTCCATCAAGAGACGCGTCGGAAACGGACGGTGGACGATAAAACCGCCGCCTTCCGTCGTCCGAACGGCGGGAAACGTGCGCTCGATCGTGCGGGTCGTGGTCATCACAGTCGCCTTAAAAAATTGGGGAATAGCGTCATTTTTGAAACATGGAGCTATTATAGGGACCGTTTACGCCAGTGCCAGCCGTCCGGCCGCAATGGATTGTTCTGAAAATGGAACGATGACATGAATATCGATTCGCACAACCTGAACGACCTGATGTACTTTTCGCAGGTCGTCGAACACGGCGGCTTTTCCGCCGCCGAGCGGGTGCTCGGGATTTCGAAGTCGCGGTTGTCGCGGCGGTTGACCGAGCTGGAAGCGTCGCTCGGCGTCCGTTTGCTGCAGCGCTCGACCCGCAAGCTCGCGTTGACCGAAGCGGGGCAATTGTTCTACCAGCATTGCCAGGCGATGCTGCAGGAAGCGCGCACCGCGGTGAACGTCGTGCAGCAGCTGCGCGCGTCGCCGCGTGGCACGGTGCGCGTCAGCGTACCGGTCACGCTGTCGCAGACGATGATGGCGCAGATCCTGCCGGAATTCATGCATCGCTACCCGGAAGTGCGCATCGTGATGCGCGTGACCAATCGCGTCGTGGATCTGTTCGAAGATTCCGTCGACGTCGCGTTGCGGGTGCGCTCCGAGCCACCCGAAAACGCGAACATCGTCGTGCGCCCGTTATGGCGCACGCAGCAGATGCTGGTCGGCGCGCCGAGCCTGCTGAATCAGCATGCACCGCCGATGCAGCCCGCGGATCTGACGCACTTCGAAACGCTCGATACACCGACGGGCGACGGCCGTCACGTGTTCAATCTGATCGCGCCGGACGGCGCCCGGCACGCGCACGAACACGAGCCTCGTCTCGTCAGCGCCGACCTGATCGCGATCCTCGAAGTCGTGCTGGCGGGCATCGGCATCGCTGCATTGCCGGAGATGATGTACGGCGCCGCGTTGCGTTCGGGACAACTGTCACCGGTGATGCCCGGCTGGACGCTGCCGACGCCACAGCTGTATGCGGTCTTCCTGTCGCGGCAGGGGATGGTGCCGGCGGTGCGCAGCTTCATCGACTACCTCGTGGAAATGCTCGATCCTGACTCCGGCAAATACTCGGTGGGCGAGTGTCCGACGCGCGAATCGGTGCGTGCGGCGCAGGAGGCCGAAGCGTTGTGAGCGGTGCGCATCGCTTTTGGCATTTAAGCGTCGCCTGCGATGAGTACTTTCAATGGCTGTTTGCTTGAATGCGCCTCCGCGTCGACCTATATTTGAATCCCTTTCGTTAAGGAGTCTCTTGGCGAAAACTCATGGCCGCTATCATAGCGAGCCTGATAGGGCTGACCGCGCTGTCCGTGTCGATCACGGCTGTCGCATGTGGTGACTCCGGCCACACCCGTGGCAAGTGAACCCGCCGCCCGAATGCGCCGCGTGCGCACGAAAAAAGGCCTTCATCTGACGATGAAGGCCTTTTACTTTGGAGCGCGGTTTTTGCGTGCGTTTTCCATGCAGCCGCGCGGATCGCGCGAGGCGTTACCGCTTCGGCTGCGTGACGAAGCCGATCTTCGTCAGGCCGCCGGCCTGCGCTGCCGACATGACTTCCGCGACGGCTTCGTACGGCACCTTGCGGTCGGCGTTCAGGTGCAGTTCGGGTTGCGGTGTCTGCTGAGCGGCTGCGGCAATCTTCGTGCGCAGCGTCGCATCGTCGACTTTCTGCTCGTCCCACAGCACCGTGCCGTCCGCTTCGACCGACACGTTCACCTGCGCCGGCTTTGTGTCTTCTTTCTGGCTGCTCGCATGCGGCAGATCGATCTTCACTGCGTGCCGGATCACCGGAATCGTCACCATGAAGACGATCAGTAGAACCAGCATGACGTCGACGAGCGGCGTCATGTTGATCTCGTTCATCAGGCCATCGTCGTCGTCGCTGGCGAAAGGGCTCATTGCCATCGGAGTGCCTCGCGGATCAGTGGTTACGCGTGGCGAGACGCAGACCGTCGCCGCGCTTCGACGACGACAGGCGCGCGCCCGTCACGAAGAACGCGTGCAGCCCGTGTGCGAAGCGGTTCAGCTTGCTGACGATCGCCTTGTTCGCACGCGTCAGCGCGTTGTAGCCGAGCACCGCCGGAATCGCCACGAACAGACCGAACGCCGTCATGATCAGCGCTTCGCCGACCGGACCGGCCACCTGGTCGATCGACGTCTGGCCGGTTGCACCGATGGTCAGCAACGCGTGATAGATGCCCCACACCGTGCCGAATAGTCCGACGAACGGCGCGGTACTGCCGATCGACGCGAGGATCGCGAGTCCGCTCTGCATCCGCGCGACGCTTTCGTCCATCGTGTCCTTCAGGCAGCGTGTGACCCAGTCGGACACGTCCATCCGGTCGTGCAGATGCGGTTGCGTCTGATGATGATGGTCGGCGGCTTCCTGGCCCGACAACGCGAGCGCGAGGAACGGGTTGTCCTGCGGTGTAGACGAATGCGCACCGAGTTTCTTCACGCCGTCGGCGAGATCGTCCGAATGCCAGAACGCCTGTTCGGCGTTGCGCGTGAGGCGGTTCATCCGCACCACGTTCCAGCTCTTGATGACGATGACCGTCCACGACAGTACCGACATGATCACCAGCGCGAGTGCGATGCCTCGCGTGACGAAATCCCCTTGCGCCCAGACGTGGGCGATACCGTAATTTTGCATGGTCATTCCTTGATTGAAATCTGCTTCAGTCGTTGAGCCCGAACTCGAAGGGCTGCGTACGCGTCGCGAGGATCGGTTCACCGTTCTCGATGTACGGCCTGCACGTGGTCGCATGCATTGCTTCGAGGGCGGCGTCGTCGAGACGGCTGTAGCCGCTGCTCTTCGTCAATTCGATGTTCTGGACCTTGCCGGTCAACCCGACGACGAACTTGACGTACGCGACCCCGGTTTCGCCGCGCCGCGTGGACAGCGGTGGATAGTTGGGCTTGACGATGTCGCAGTCGAGATGGGCGACATTCTTCGGCGCGCTCATCGCGATCGTCGGACGTGCGGCCGGTACTGCGGGAGCCGGCGGCGCCGCAGGGGCCACGGGAGCCGGCGTGGGTTCCGGTGTCGTGATCTGGGTCGGCGACGGCGCTGCCGCCTGGGGCATAGGCGTCGGCGTGGGCCGCGGCTGCACCTTCGGCTTTACGTGCGGGACCGGCGGCGTGGGCAACGGCCGCGCGGGAGACTGGATTGCCGCGGGTGTGGCGACTGGAGGCGGTAGCAGCTCCGCGGTGATCGACTGCAGTTCCGGTGGCCGTGCAACGGGTTCGCGACGAGCCGTCAGCACGACGATGAGCAACGCAGCGTGAAGCGCCGCGACGATGGCGGTCGCGACGACGGCACGGGAGTTCATTCGGATAGAGGATGCCGGGGTTGAGCCGGCCGGAACGGAATCCAAGGCCTGCATGTTAGCGTCGGTCGGCGCCGTCGATGCAGCGGGTGAGGCAAGGCAGCGTCATGTTCGGAAAATCAGCAGCGAGATACATAAAGTGGTCACGAACCCGATCAGCAATTCCATCTCGTACTCCTTGAAGTTGAGGACGGTAGCTGGCTGGTGTGAGACTGGCTTGCTGACGACGGTGAGACAGGACAACACAGGACAACGGAACGGCAATTTATAGATAGCGCCCGGTGCGCCGCGCGCGAACGGTCAGGCTGCCTTGCGTTCGTAGAACGTGAGCGGTGCCGTGTGCGTGTGACGCTCGACGCCGCAGCGGCTCGCGCACACGCCCGTTTGTTCCATCACGTCGCGGACCGATTCCTCGCACTTGCCGCAGCACGTAGCGACGCCAAGCTCGAACTGCAGTTCGTCGAATGAATCGACGCCCTGCGCAATCGAGGCACGGATTTTCCGGTCGGATACAGACTTGCACACGCAGACGATCATGGCGATACGCGATAGTGAACGTTAATGCGAATTATTATCAATTATGTTCGGTGCATTGGCAAGGGTGCAACATGGATTTTTGTAACAAAACCAGACCGTTAGCAGGGTCTACGGCCACCGGACCGGTCGGTCGGGCGTTAGCCAGATGGCAGCTGTGAGCTACGCGGGGAGGGAATCGGGCGAAACAGTGCGCCGGGAGGGGATGACGACGTGCTCGACCGGCGCATCGAGGTGCAGCAGCGTGGCGGCCAGTTGCTGCAGATGCGCACCGTCGCTGGTCGAGCATAGACGGGGCAGCGGCGACGTTTCGCCGTCCGCGAGCGGGGCGGCGCGCAGGCCGTGCTGATCCAGCACGCGCTCGAGCTGCCGCGCGATCGCGACGCTCGTGTCGATCAGTTCGAGCCGGTCGCCGACGATGTCGCGGATCGTCGCATCAAGGAATGGATAGTGGGTGCAGCCGAGCACGAGCGTGTCCGCGCCGGCGTCCAGCATCGGTTGCAGATAGCTTTGCAGCAGCGCGCGCAGTTCGGCCGAGTCGACGTCGCAACGCTCGATGGCCGCCACGAGCCCGTGGCCCGGCTGGCACAGGAAGCGGCAATCGGCCGCGTATCGTTCCAGCAACCCCTGGAAGCGCGCGCTGCGCAGCGTGACCTGGGTGGCGAGCACGCCCGCGACTCGGGTCTTCGATTGCAGCGCAGCCGGCTTGATGCCCGGCTCGACGCCGACGAGCGGAATGGGCAGCTTCTCGCGCACGAATGCGATGGACTGCGCGGTCGCCGTATTGCACGCGACGACCAGCACCTTCGCGCCCTGCGACACGAGCCACTGGCCGATCGCGAGCGTGCGGTCCGTGATGAAATCGTCGTCGCGATCACCGTAGGGGGCGTAGCGCGAATCGGCTGCGTACACGACCGGTTCGGCCGGCAGCAGCGTGCGTATCGCGCGCAGCACCGACAGGCCGCCCAGGCCCGAATCGAAAATGCCGACGGGCATACGCGCGTCGGCGGGCGAGGTAAGCGGAACGGCGGAGTCGGCCTGCGTCGGAATCATCGGTAGTGCGAGAGACACGAGAAATAAGGCAAGAAACGGAAAGAGATGCGAAAAGTGCCCGTATTGTACGGCGACCCGCGGCGGTCGCCGTAACAGGTTACGCGGTCACGATTCGATCGATCCCATGCCGGTCTGCTGATAGTTCTGGATACCGACCTTGTCGATCAGATCGAGCTGCGTTTCGAGCCAGTCGATATGCTCTTCGGTGTCGTCGAGAATCGTCGTGAAGATCTGCCGCGAGATGTAGTCGTGCACAGTCTCGCAATAGGCGATCGCTTCCTTGCAGGTCTTCTGCGAAATCTGCTCGAGCTTCAGATCGCACTCGAGAATCTCTTTCGTCTCTTCGCCGATCAGCAGCTTGTGCAGGTCCTGAAGATTCGGCAGACCGTCGAGCACGAAGATACGTTCGATCAGCAGATCGGCATGCTTCATTTCGCCGATCGATTCGTCGTATTCGTGCTTGCCCAGTTTGTCGAGACCCCAGTGCTTGTACATCCGCGCGTGCAGGAAGTACTGGTTGATCGCGGTCAGTTCGTTTTTCAACTGCGCGTTCAGATATTCGAGGACCTTCTTGTCGCCTTGCATGATTGTTCCTTGTGGGGCTCTTCTTCAAACCAGAACAATAAACGCAGGGCCTTAAAAAGCCAAGGTTCTGCTGTCTTTCGTGCATGCTTCTCAATTAGACCCAGGCTCTCAACTAGAACCAGAAAAAGAAAAAGCCGGAACCTGAAGGTCCGGCTTTGCACTGTCACACCAGAAGTATGCCGTGCGTATCAGACCGTCGCGACCGGGATCTTGCCGATCTTCGCCTGCCATTCCTTCGGGCCGGTCTGATGCACGGACGTGCCGCTCGAATCGACAGCGACCGTCACCGGCATGTCCTGCACGTCGAACTCGTAGATCGCTTCCATGCCGAGGTCTTCGAACGCGAGAACCTTCGCGCTGCGAATCGCTTTCGACACGAGATACGCCGCGCCGCCAACAGCCATCAGATACGCGGCCTTATGCTTCTTGATCGCCTCGATCGCGACCGGCCCGCGCTCGGCCTTGCCGATCATCGAAATGAGGCCTGTCTGCGACAGCATCGTCTCGGTGAACTGGTCCATCCGCGTTGCGGTGGTCGGACCCGCCGGACCGACTGCTTCGTCGCGCACCGGATCCACGGGACCGACGTAGTAGATCACGCGGTTCGTGAAATCGACCGGCAGCTTTTCACCCTTCGCGAGCATGTCGGCGATGCGCTTGTGCGCGGCATCGCGACCCGTCAGCATCTTGCCTGACAGCAGCAGCGTCTGGCCCGGCTTCCAGCTCGCGACTTCCGCCGGCGTCAGCGTGTTCAGGTCCACGCGCTGACTCGTTTCCGTATTCGGTTCCCACTGCACCTTCGGCCATGCATCGAGCGAAGGCGCATCGAGCTTCGCGGCACCGCTGCCGTCGAGCGTGAAGTGCGCGTGACGCGTCGCCGCGCAGTTCGGGATGATCGCGATCGGCTTGCTCGCGGCGTGCGTCGGCGCGGCCATGATCTTTACGTCGAGCACCGTTGCAAGACCGCCGAGCCCTTGCGCGCCGATACCGAGCGCGTTGACCTTCTCGTGCAGCTCGACGCGCAGTTCTTCGATCCAGTCCTGCGGGCCGCGCGCGATCACATCCTGGATGTCGATCGCGTCCATCAGCGATTCCTTCGCCATCAGCATCGCTTTCTCTGCGGTGCCGCCGATGCCGATGCCGAGCATGCCAGGCGGGCACCAGCCGGCGCCCATCGTCGGCACCGTCTTCAGCACCCAGTCGACGATCGAATCCGACGGATTGAGCATCGCGAACTTCGACTTGTTCTCCGAGCCGCCGCCTTTCGCCGCAACCTGCACGTCGACCTTGTCGCCCGGCACGATCTCGTAGTGGATCACCGCGGGCGTGTTGTCCTTCGTGTTCTTGCGCGCGCCTTCCGGCGGGCTCACGATCGACGCGCGCAGTACGTTGTCCGGGTTCAGATAACCACGACGCACGCCTTCGTTGATCATGTCGGTGACGCTCATCGTCGCACCGTCCCACCGCACGTCCATGCCGACCTTCACGAACACCGTGACGATGCCGGTGTCCTGACAGATCGGGCGCTTGCCTTCCGCGCACATGCGGCTGTTGGTCAGGATCTGCGCGATCGCGTCCTTCGCGGCCGGACTCTGTTCGAGTTCGTACGCGCGGCCGAGCGCCTGGATGTAGTCGAGCGGATGGTAGTAGCTGATGTGCTGCAGCGAATCCGCGATGCTCTGGATCAGATCTTCCTGTTTGATGACGGTCATGGCTAACTCACTGGGGAAGGGAATCTTTTTTAGTCGGGCTTCAGTCGAGCCCTGATCGTGCAAATTCGGTCGAGGTCAGTCAGGCGCCGGCGCGGACATCGGCACCGGATGCCGCGCGGCGAGTTCCTGGTAATGCTCGGGATGCGTATGCGTCGTGAGCCGGTCGATCCATGCCATCACGAGCGCCGATGCGAGGAACGCGACGTGGATCAGCACCTGCCACATCACTGCGTGCGTCGTGTGCTGGTCCGGGTTGATGAAGGTCTTCAGCAGATGGATCGACGAGATGCTGATCAGCGCCATCGCGAGTTTCACCTTCAGCACGCCCGCGTTCACGTGATCGAGCCATTCGGGTTCGTCGGGATGCCCTTCGAGGCCGAGCCGCGACACGAACGTTTCATAGCCGCCGATAATCACCATGATCAGCAGGTTCGAAATCATCACCACGTCGATCAGGCCGAGCACGACGAGCATGATGCTGGTTTCGTCGAGCGTCATCGATGCGCTGACCAGATGCCAGACTTCCTTCAGGAACAGCACGACGTAGACGCCCTGTGCGAGGATCAGGCCGAGATAGAGCGGTACCTGGAGCCAGCGGCTCATGAAGATCATGGCGGGCAGCGGACTCATCGGACGACGGTTTCTGCGAGGAGACGAAGGGCGCGCAGCGGACATAGGCGGTGGCAATAGTAAGAACGGGACAGCGGCGGGCCGCGACGGACGGGTTTGCTCGTGCTTGCTCGGGGGCTTCGCCGGCCGCGCCTGACCAGCCGTGGCCGGTCGCGCCGGCGGCGGACTGCGCGGAAATGCGGCGGGGAGCGGCCGAAAGCACACTGGGCGCGATATTGTACAGCGTCGAACGAGCGGGTCGCCGCGGCGGCGGCATAGGATTTGGCGACGTAAGTGTGGGTGGATTGCCAGCACGATCGGTGTCCCGCCGCGAACGTCGCGCCCACCGCGCCGCATCGGCGTCGTGACAGGCAGTGAGCAGCGGTTCAAGCTGGAATCGAAACGGCGAGTTCAGTTAGCATTGCAAGAGCGGCTGCATGGCGGAGTAAATGCCCAGTGCGTGCGCCCGCGTTATGGCGATACGATGCGAGGCAAGTAAGTGGCTGGTAAGTTGCAGCGCTTATCGTAGCGACGTCAGCGTGCATGGTGCGGCGCGGCATCGCGTGCACCATGCACGGAAGTATGCAACGGATGCAACACGTGCAGTGCAGGCTGCGCGAGGGTGGGAGACAGGCGTCGCGATACCACGATACGCGGCGTCCCCAGGATAGACGATACGGCGCGTCACCGGCGCGCCGGCACAGATTGACGGTTTCATCTTCACCAAGGGGTAGTCGATGTCTGCGATTGAATCTGTTCTTCAGGAACACCGTGTGTTTCCGCCGTCCGCCGCGGTCGTGGCGCAGGCGACGGTGTCCGGCATGGACGCGTACCGGGCGCTCGTCGCCGAAGCGGAGCGCGATTACGAAGGTTTCTGGGCGCGTCTCGCGCGCGAAACGTTGAGCTGGAAGAAGCCGTTCACGAAGGTGCTCGACGAATCGAAAGCGCCGTTCTACACGTGGTTCGAAGATGGCGAACTGAACGCGTCGTACAACAGCCTCGATCGTCACGTCGAAGCGGGTAACGGCAAGCGCGTCGCGGTGATCTTCGAAGCCGACGACGGCACCGTAACCCACGTCACGTACCAGGACCTGCTGCAACGCGTAAGCCGTTTCGCGAACGCGCTGAAGGCGCGTGGCGTGAAGAAGGGCGACCGCGTCGTGAT
The DNA here is from genome assembly GCF_050742655.1 of Paraburkholderia sp. Classification (GTDB taxonomy): domain Bacteria; phylum Pseudomonadota; class Gammaproteobacteria; order Burkholderiales; family Burkholderiaceae; genus Paraburkholderia. The sequence goes on from NZ_JBOIGG010000022.1 coordinate 25,829, forward strand.
CTACATGCCGATGTCGGTCGAAGGAATCGTCGCGATGCAGGCCTGCGCGCGGATCGGTGCGACGCACTCGGTCGTGTTCGGCGGTTTCTCGTCGAAATCGCTAAACGAACGGCTCGTCGATGTCGGTGCCGTGGCGCTCGTCACGTCCGACGAACAGATGCGCGGCGGCAAGGCGCTGCCGTTGAAGAACATCGCCGACGAAGCGCTTGCGATGGGCGGTTGCGAAGCGGTGAAGAGCGTGATCGTCTATCGCCGCACGGGTGGCAAGGTTGCGTGGCACGAAGGCCGCGACCTGTGGATGCACGAAATCGTCGCGCAGGAATCCGACCAGTGCACGCCCGAGTGGGTCGGCGCCGAGCATCCGCTTTTCATCCTGTACACGTCGGGTTCGACCGGCAAGCCGAAGGGCGTCCAGCACAGCACCGGCGGCTACCTGCTGTGGACCGCGCAGACGATGAAGTGGACCTTCGACTGGAAGCCCGACGACGTGTTCTGGTGTACCGCCGACATCGGCTGGATCACCGGCCACAGCTACATCACGTATGGTCCGCTTGCGCTCGGCGCGACCCAGGTCGTGTTCGAAGGCGTGCCGACTTATCCGAACGCGGGCCGCTTCTGGGACATGATCGCGAAGCACAAGGTCACGCTGTTCTACACGGCGCCGACCGCGATCCGCTCGTTGATCAAGTTCGCCGATGCCGATCCGAAAGTGCATCCGAAGAGTTATGACCTGAGTTCGCTGCGCGTGATCGGCACGGTTGGCGAGCCGATCAATCCGGAGGCGTGGGTGTGGTACCACGAGAACGTCGGTGGTGGCCGTTGCCCGATCGTCGACACGTGGTGGCAGACCGAAACCGGCGGCCACATGATCACGCCGCTGCCGGGAGCGACGCCGCTGGTACCGGGCTCGTGCACGTTGCCGCTGCCGGGCATCATGGCGGCGGTCGTCGATGAAACCGGGCAGGACGTACCGGACGGGCAGGGCGGCATCCTCGTCGTCAAGCGACCGTGGCCGTCGATGTTGCGCACCGTGTGGGGCGATCCCGAGCGCTTCAGGAAGAGCTACTTTCCGGACGAACTGGGCGGCCGCCTGTATCTGGCCGGCGACGGCAGCGTGCGCGACAAGCAGACTGGTTACTTCACGATCATGGGCCGCATCGATGATGTGCTGAACGTGTCTGGTCACCGGCTTGGCACGATGGAGATCGAATCGGCGCTGGTCTCGAATCCGATCGTGGCGGAAGCGGCGGTGGTCGGCCGACCCGACGATACGACCGGTGAAGCCGTCGTCGCGTTCGTCGTGTTGAAGCGCGAGCGTCCGGAAGGTGATGAGGCGGTAAAGCTCGCGAACGAATTGCGCGCGTGGGTCGGCAAGGAGATCGGGCCGATTGCGAAGCCGAAGGACATACGGTTCGGGGATAACCTGCCGAAGACGCGTTCGGGGAAGATCATGAGGAGATTGCTGAGGTCGCTCGCGAAGGGCGAGGCGATTACGCAGGATGTGTCTACGTTGGAGAATCCTGCGATTCTTGATCAGTTGGGGGAGACGCTTTGATGTGGGGGGCGCCGCGAGGCGCCTGATTTTTGTAGTTGTTTTTGCCTTGGCAGGCGGGTGCTTATTAGCGCCTCGCGGCGCAGGCGTTGCCCCTGTGCGGGGCGGCACCTACTTTCTTTGCCGCGGCAAAGAAAGTAGGCAAAGAAAGCCGCTCGACACGAAACTTCTCGTTTCCGGAGGCTTGCCGACGTGGCCCTCGCCTAAGTGGGCACCTCGTTCACCCAGGGTAGTGGTCCGAGACGAGATCCGCCCTCGCACCACACGCGTTAGTGACAAAGCCGTCATCCGTTCCGGCGAGCTTCGCCGCCGAAGGGCATAACACCCTCGGTCAATGCCTCTGCTTAACGCCTCCACTCACTATGTCATCGCTTTTCCCCAGTGGTTTCCCACGCAGACCCGGCCGCGCGCACACCAGTGCGCCGCGGGGTGGGCGGGCGCCTTGTCACTCAGTGATACCGCGCGAGGGACGGTCTCGTCTCGGACCACTACCGTGTCGGTGCGAGGGCGACACTTAGGTGCGGGCCATCTCGGGTTACGCGCGGAAAGGACTGGGTAACGTGTCGAGCGGCTTTCTTTGCCTACTTTCTTTGCCGCGGCAAAGAAAGTAGGTGCCGCCCCGCACAGGGGCAACGCCTGCGCCGCGAGGCGCGAAATCGCAGCCACCTGCCAGGGCAAACAGCAAAGATCAACGCCTGCGCCGCGAGGCGCGAAATCGCAGCCGCCTGCCAGGGCAAACAGCAAAGGGCAACGCCTGCGCCGCGAGGCGCTAAAACGTAGCCGCCTGCGAGGGCAAAAACCAGAGGGCAACGCCTGCGCCGCGAGGCACTAACAAGCACCGCGGCGCGGAAAGAAGGACCACAGCGCAAGCCAGGGAAACCAGGCGCCGCGCAGCGAGACGCGAACCGCTCGGCGGTACCTATCCTGATTGCCTCGATAGGCACTTTTTGTTAAACAGGCGCATGACCGCGCCACACGTCCCACAGAACCCCTTCGAACCCCCACCGGTATCGGCCGCGATGGCACACGCCCACCGCCGGTACTGGCGCTTCAACCTCGCACTGATCGCGACGCTGATGACGATCGGTTTCACGGTATCGTTCGTCGTGCCGCTCGCCGCGCGCAGCCTCACACCGATCCGCTTCGCCGGCTTCCGTCTGCCGTTCTACATGGGCGCTCAGGGCGCGATCCTGGTGTACCTCGCACTCATCGTCATCTACATCGTGCTGATGCAGCGCGCCGACCGCGTGCTGCAGGCGGCGCGCGATGCGGACAACGCCGCGCACGGCAACTGAGTCGATGAAACTCGCGCACCGGCTCGTCCGCTCCTACGCGCTCTACACGCTCGGCTTCCTGTTCTTCATCTACGTGATGTGGCGCATCGAAGTGGTGAACGGCACCGGCATGTGGATCGGCTACGTGTTCCTGTTTGTGCCGATCGCCGTCTATGCGGTGATCGGGCTGCTGTCGCGCACGTCGGACCTCGTCGAGTACTACGTCGCGGGACGGCGCGTGCCGTCCGCGTTCAACGGCATGGCGACGGCCGCGGACTGGCTGTCGGCAGCATCGTTCATCGGCCTCGCGGGCTCGCTCTACACGACCGGCTACGACGGCCTCGCGTACATGATGGGCTGGACCGGCGGCTACTGTCTCGTCGCCTTCCTGCTCGCGCCGTACGTGCGCAAACTCGCGCGCTACACGATTCCCGATTTTCTCGGCACGCGTTTCTCGAGCAATCTGGTCCGCGCGCTCGCCGCGCTCGCGGCGATTCTCTGTTCGTTCGTCTATCTGGTCGCGCAGATTCAGGGCGTCGGGCTGATCGCGATGCGCTTCATCGGCGTCGACTTCGCGATCGGCATCTTCTGCGGACTCGCCGGCATTCTCGTGTGCTCGTTTCTCGGCGGCATGCGCGCGGTGACGTGGACCCAGGTCGCGCAGTACATCATCCTGATCGCGGCAATCCTGATCCCGGTATCGATGATCGCGCACAAGGACGGGCTCGGCTGGGTGCCGCAGATCAGCTACGGCCGGCTGATGGAGCGCGTCGAGGCGCTCGAGCGCGAGGTGCAAACGGCCGCGCCCGAGCAGGCGGTCCGCGACGCGTACCGGCAGCAGGCGCAGCAGGTCCAGCAGCGGCTCGACACGCTGCCGCAGTCGTTCGTCGACGAGCGTAGCCGGCTGGTCCGCGAGATCGCCGATCTGCGGCGGCATAACGGACCGCTGCGCGACATCAGCCGGCACGAGCGCGATCTCGATGCGTTCCCGAAGGATGTAGCCGCCGCGCGCATCGTGTGGACGCAGCAGCGCGACGAACTGCTCGCGCGCGCATCGGCGCCGGTTCCGATGCACGAACCGTTTCCCGCGCCAGGCGAAGAAGAGCGGCGCGTGCACAGGCGCAATTTCCTGTCGCTGCTGCTGTGTCTGTCGCTCGGCACCGCGAGCCTGCCGCACATCCTCACGCGCTACAACACGACGACCTCGGTCGCGTCCGCGCGTCGCTCGGTCGGCTGGACGCTGTTCTTCGTCGCGCTGTTCTATCTGACGGCGCCGGTGCTCGCGGTGCTGATCAAGTACGAGATCCTGTCGAACCTCGTCGGCCACCGCTTTGCCGATCTGCCGCAATGGGTGATGCAGTGGCGGCGCGTCGAGCCTTACCTGATCAGTATCACCGACGTGAACCTCGACGGCATCGTGCGCTGGAGCGAGATCCAGATGCAGCCGGACATGGTCGTGCTCGCAGCGCCCGAAATTGCCGGGCTGCCTTACGTGATGTCGGGGTTGATCGCAGCGGGCGCGCTGGCCGCCGCGCTGTCGACCGCGGACGGCTTGCTGCTGACAATCGCCAATGCGCTGTCGCACGACGTCTACTACCACATGGTCGATCCGGCAGCATCGAGCCAGCGGCGCGTGACGATCTCGAAGATCCTGCTGCTTGGCGTCGCGCTGTTCGCGTCGTACGTCGCATCGCTGAACACGGGGAACATCCTGTTTCTGGTCGGCGCGGCGTTTTCGCTGGCGGCGTCGAGTCTCTTCCCGGTGCTCGTGCTCGGCGTGTTCTGGAAGCGCACGACGCGGCTCGGCGCGGTGGCTGGCATGCTGGCGGGGCTCGTCGTGTGCATCTACTACATCGTGTCGACGTATCCGTTCTTCACGCAGATGACGGGCTTCTCCGGCGCGCGCTGGTTCGGCATCGAGCCGATCAGTTCAGGCGTGTTCGGCGTGCCGGCGGGCTTCGTCGCTGCGATCGCGGTGAGCCTCGTCGATCGCAAACCCGATGCTTATACACGGGCGCTGGTCGACTATATCCGGCATCCATGAACAGCGATTTGCGCGGGCGTAGTGGATGGATATGAGCGGATCGCGACGCCGTCGGCCGAGGGGCGCGCAGGACCCGGCTGCGCGGAAACCTTCACGCCACCAAAGCCGCGGAGTCCGACTCCTGCTCTTCAAGTTCAGGCGCTGCCGTACGCGCATGTACCGAGCGATACTGTCTCGGCGCATAGCCGGTCATGCGCTTGAATGCATTGCTGAATGCACTCTCGGACGTATAGCCGAGCGAACGGCCAAGTGTCGCGACGGGGACGTTGCCGTCCTGTAGCGAACGTGCTGCCAGACGCATCCGCCACGCGGTGAGGTAGGCAAGAGGCGCGACGCCAGCCGCCGTTCTGAAATGAAGCGCGAACGTGGTCCGGGACATCGCACATTCCTTCGCGAGCGTCTCCAGCTTCCATTCCCGACCGGGTTCGCCGTGCATCAACCGCAACGCCGGAGCGAGGCGCGCATCCGACAGCGCGCGCAGCCATCCCGCCGGAAACGTCCCGGACCCAGCAAGATGCGCGCGCAGCAGGTGCACGAACATCAGCTGCGCAAGCTGCGTCGAGGCGATGCTGGCTCCGGGAAGTTCATCGGTCAACTCGCGGACCAGTCTTTCGATCAGCCATTTCAGGTCCGCTGCATGCGCCGACGATCCCCGCACATGAATGAGCGGCGGCAATGCACTGGCGAGAAAGTCGCCGTTCGTCGAATCGAGCAGCACATGTCCGCCCAGATGGATGCAGTCCTCGTTTTCGCCGAGCGTGATGAATTTTCTGGCCAGCCCCGCAAACAGCGGCGTTGCTTCGAGCGGTGTCACGTCAAGGTCGCTGGCGAGCACGAAAGCGCGTTTCGCCGACAGAAGGACCACGTCTCCCGTTTCGACCCGGACGGCTGCGTCGTCGCCGTCGACACGCAGCCAGCACGCACCCTTGACGAGGGCCGCGAATTTGATCTTGTCCGGGGCCGGAAAGCGCAGCGCCCACGATCCTCCGGCCGTGAAGCCGCCCGCGAGGACCGGCTGGGCACCCAGCAGCTTCAGTACGTCGGAAAACGGATCATGGGTCATGCCCGTACTATTGCGCAAGTAATGCGGCTTTTCAAGTATTCACTGTCCGGCTTTGAATGCTTAAAGTGCTCCCCATCGGCATCGGGTTACCTCGCTCTGCCATCACTCGCTGGGAGAAAAATATGCGTTACATCAAGCTTGGCAACACGGGTCTCGACGTGTCGCCCATCGCACTCGGGTGCATGACCTACGGTGAGCCGGGTCGCGGTCATCCGGTCTGGTCGTTGAACGAGGAGGCAAGCCGCCCGCTCATCAAACATGCGATCGAGTCGGGCATCAACTTCTTCGATACGGCGAACATGTATTCGCAAGGCTCCAGCGAAGAGATCGTTGGCCGTGCGTTAAGAGACTTCGCCCGTCGCGATGAAATCGTCATTGCGACGAAGGTTCGTCACCCGATGCACGCGGGCCCGAACGGTGCCGGTCTCTCGCGCAAAGCCATCTTCGCGGAAATCGACCACAGCCTGCGACGGCTCGGCACCGACTACGTCGATCTCTATCAGATCCATCGCATGGACGGCCGGACACCGATCGAGGAAACGCTGGAGGCGCTGCACGACGTCGTCAAGGCGGGCAAGGTTCGCTACCTCGGCGCGTCGTCGATGTTCGCGTGGGAATTCAGCAAGGTGCTGCATCTTCAGCGCACGCACGGCTGGGCGCGTTTCGTGTCGATGCAGGATCACTACAACCTGCTTGCCCGGGAAGAGGAGCGCGAGATGCTGCCGCTGTGCGCCGACGAAGGTGTCGGTACGATCGTCTGGAGTCCGCTGGCGCGCGGCCGTCTGGCGCGGGCTGCCGAAGCGGCCACCGACCGGTCCGGCAGCGACCCGTTCGCCGATCTTCTCTACACGCAGGAAGCGAGCGATCGCGCGATCATCGACGCGGTCTCGACTATTGCAGGCAATCGGGGAGTCAGTCAGGCACAGGTGGCGCTTGCATGGCTGCGGCGCAATCCGGTCGTCGCTGCACCGCTGGTGGGCGCCACGAAGCGGTCTCACATCGACGACGCTGTCGCGTCGCTGGACCTTGAGCTCAGTACGGAAGAGGCGACCTCACTCGAGGCGCCGTACACGCCGCGTCACGATTTTCAGGGTGTTTCCGATGACGCGGTGCTGGCCCGTCTTTCGGCGCAGATCGGTATCAAACCTGCGTGAGTCTGGGGCGGTCGCGAAGGAATCGATCGAGCAGGGTGCCCGGCTTGGGAAGAGACATCTGTGCATGCGCGCAGATGTCTTTCCGGATGGCTAGTTTCGTTTTATTGCCGATACGCATTCGACGTGAGCGAATCGTGGCGGTGGCGACGGTGGCATCAAAGCCGCCGTCGCCGGACCTCACGCTTACCAGCCCGGTTGCTGCTCGTAACCGTACTGGCCCGCCGGCGCGCCGCACGGGACGTACGCACGCTGATAGCGGTCATAGCAGTATCCCGGGGGCGGGCCCGCATACTGCGGTGCCTGCTGATACACCGGCTGGTACACCGGTTGGGCATAGACGGGCTGCGCGTAGACAGGCTGCGCATAGGCGGGCTGTGCGTAGACCGGTCCCGGGTTCAGTGCGGAAGTGACGACGGCGCCGAGCACCGCTCCACCGATCAGCGCACCGACGATATCGCCGCCGCGCCCGTGAGCGGATGCCTGTCCTGCCGCCGTCAGGCTGGCCACCATCAGTACTGCCGCTGCAATCTTTTTCATTTTGACTCTCCTGGTCCCGAATGGTCGGGAGCACGGGAATCATTGTGGGTGGGAATCGCTGAAACAGATGCAGCAGATGGTAACAGCCCATTACGGCCGTTACGCCTGCGTTCAGGCGCGCGGCAGCGTTGCAAGGTACCCAATGAGCACTCAGTGGGCGTAGCCCATGACCAGCGACTGATGTACAGCGAATCCCGCCATCGCACCGGCCGCGCTTGCAAACGTCACGCTGGCCATCGGGCTCGATGCATCGCCGGGAACGTAGACGCCTTCGATCGTCGTGTGCTTGAAGTTGTCCACCTTGACGAGCGCACCGAGCGGTCCCGCCTCGAATTCGCAGCCGAGTTGTTCCGCGAGCGGGCTCGACTGGTGGAATCTCGGTGCGGTGAGCAGCGCGTCGATCGGGACGACGCGACCGTCGGCGAGTTTGACCGCTTCGAGTGCGGGCGCCGCGCCGAGCAGCTCGACCACTGGCACGCGTTCGATGCGTGCGCCGCGGGCCGTCATCTGCGCCGTCTGCGCTTCGTCCGGTTCGAATACCCCTTGCGTGAAGTACGTCGTCGGCCCCCAGTCGGGCACGAGGATCCCGTGATGCGCCGATATCGCGTGGTTCGCCAGCACGCCAAGCTGGCGATCGCGGAACTCGTAGCCATGACAGTACGGGCAGGCGAATACCGTCGCGCCCCAGCGCGCCTCGAGACCGGGCAGCGGCGGCAGTTGGTCCGTGACACCGGTCGCGAGGATCAGCCGCGATGCCGAGATACGGAGGTCATTCGATAGCGCGACCGTGAACCGTCCATCGGCTTCTTTCTGCGCACGCTCCGCGTAGCCGTCGACGATCTCGACCGTCGAATAAGCAGCGATCTGTGCGGCGGCTTCGCGGAGGATCTCGCGTGGTGGTTTGCCGTCATGGCCGAGCAGCCCATGCGAGTGTGCGGCGAAGCGGTTGCGCGGCTGCCCGGCATCGACGAGCAGCACCTTGCGTCGCGCCCGGCCAAGCTGCAACGCGGCTGCCAGCCCGGCAAAACTGCCACCGACGATCACTACGTCGTGGGAAGTCTGCATCGTGTGTCCTTTCTCATGTCACGTAACTTTATGAGTTTCATGATAACGGGCGAACCCAAACCATGCAACTTATAATGTTGCATGAGGAGCGAACCGCTCCCGTGCCAGGTCAGAAATCAAGAAACCAGGAAACCCGCCGATGAGAAGCGATAGCCGGTTGTCGCGCATGCTGCACGTACTGATCCACATGGACCGGCACGATGCGCCGATGACCTCCGAAAAGATTGCCGGGATGCTGTGCACGCATGCGGTCGTCGTGCGGCGGATGCTGGGTGGCCTGCGCGATAGCGGCTACGTGCAGTCCGACAAGGGGCACGGCGGTGGCTGGGTGCTGACGGTGTCGCTCGACGAGCTGACGTTGCTCGACGTCTATCGCGCGCTCGGCGAGCCGCCGGTCTTCGCGCTCGGCATGACCGACGACGAAGCACAATGTCTCGTCGAGCAGGCGGTGAACGCGCGCCTCGCGCAAACGCTGGAAGCCGCGGAAGCGTTGCTGCTCGAACAGTTCGGCAATGTCACGGTAGGGGATATTGCGAGAGACTTCGAAGACCGCTTCGCGAAAAAAACGCGCGGCATGGAAGGCACGCAGCGCGCGCAGCACAAACCCCATCGCAGGTAGCGGCGACGCACGGTTCGATCCGCGCGCAGCACCGCTAGGCACCGCGCAGCTATCGCACAGTTACTGCGCCGCAGTCGTTTTCGCGATCGGCCCAGCCGCCGCCTTCGACGGATCGCGCGCATCGTGCAGATCCGCCGTCGACCAGCCGCCGCCCAGATCGCCGATCAGCGTCGCTGCATCGATCAGCCGTTGCTCCTGCACGTTCAGCGCGGTCTGCTGGTTGGTCAACTGGGTCGCCTGCGCGGTCGCCACGGTCGTGTAATCGACGGTTCCGGCCTGGTATTCGTCGAGCGTGATCTGCGCGCCGCGTGTCGCGTCGGTGACGGCGGCCGCCAGCACGTCGGCCTGCTGCGCGAGGATGCGCAGGCCGGCCAGATCGTTCTCCACGTTCTCGAACGCGGTCAGCACGGTGCCGCGATAATTGGCGACCGCCGCGTCGTAAGCGGCCTTCGCCGCAGCGACGTTCCCGCTGCGCTGGCCGCCGTCGAACAGCGTTTCCGACGCGCTGCCGCCAAGCGACCAGATGTAGTTCGTCACATTCAGCAGGCCGGACAGCGGCGACTGCGTGAAGCCGGCGGCACCCGACAGCGAGATCGTCGGATAGTACGCCGACACCTCGACGCCGACCGCTGCGTTCTGCGCAGCCATCTGGCGCTCGGCGGTAGCGATGTCGGGGCGGCGCTCGAGCAGCGTCGACGGCACGCCGACCGGAATCGACGGCAGTACCGGCATCGCGGTGCTGTGCGGGATGTCGAGCGCTTCGGGATTTTTGCCGACCAGCACCGCGATCGCATGCGCGAACTGCGCGCGCGACACGCCGAGCGCAATCAGGCTGGACTGCGCGCTTTCGAGCTGCGTGCGCGCGCTGATCAGGTTCGACGGCGCGACGGTGCCGGCACGGTCCTGATCGGTCACGACGTCGAGCGCATGTTGGTAGGCGGCGACCGTTTGCTGCAGCAGGTCGATGTCCGCATCGGTGGCGCGCAGCTGGATCACGGTCGTCGCGAGCGTGATTTGTTCGGACAGCGTCGCGTTCGCGAGCGTTGCCTCGCTGGCCTGCGCGGTCGCCGAGTTCTCTTCGATCGTGCGACGCACCTGGCCCCACACGTCGAGATCCCAACTGAGACTGCCTTCGAGCGAGCCCGAGTTGTCGATGGTGGCGCCGCGCGACACCCCGATACCGGTTGAACTGCTCGTGATCGAACTGCCGCTCGAACGCTGCCGGGTCCCCGTACCCGTCACACCGACCGTCGGAAACAGCCCGCTGCGCGCGACCTTGACCTCGGCGAGCGCCTGCTGGTAATTCGCGTAGTCCTGGCGCACGGTCTGATTCGACACCGACACCTGCGGCTCGAGTTCGTCGAGCAGCGGATCGTGGAACCCGGTCCACCATGTGCCCTTCGGGGCTTCGGCGGCCGGCTCGGCCTGAGTCCAGCCGGGCAGTTCGGTATATGTCGCCGGCACCGCGACCTGCGGCCGCTGGTAGTCCGGGCCGACCATACAGCCGCCGAGCAGCACGGTCAGCGCGGCGGCGAGGGGAGTGCAGGAGTATTTCATCGTCATGCCTTCGTATCCTGTGGTCCGCGCGGTTCGCCGGATGATCCCCGTACCCACGGCAGTCTCGCCGACGACCTGACGAGCCGCGAACGCAGGCGGTCGAGATACAGGTAGATTACCGGCGTCGTGTACAGCGTGAACAGCTGGCTCACGATCAGACCGCCCATCACGGTAATGCCGAGCGGCTGGCGCAGCGACGCGCCCTGACCGATGCCGATCGCGAGCGGCACCGCACCGAGCACTGCGGCCGCGGTGGTCATCATGATCGGCCGCAGCCGCACGACGGCGGCGTCGTGGATCGCATCGCGCGCGCTCTTGCCTTCGGTGCGTTGCAGGTGGATCGCGACGTCGACCATCATGATGCCGTTCTTCTTGACGATACCGATCAGCAGGATGATGCCGATCAGCGCGATCACCGAGAACGGTATGCCGAACACGAGCAGCGCGAGTGTTGCGCCGATGCCCGCCGACGGCAGCGTCGACAGGATCGTCAGCGGGTGGATCGAGCTTTCGTACAGCACGCCGAGCACGATATAGACGATGCCCAGCGCGGCGAGAATCAGCAGCGGGATCGTGCCCATCGACTGCGCGTAGGCCTGGGCCGCGCCCGCGAATGCACCGTGGATCGTCGCGGGCATGCCGATGTCGCGCATCGCCTGGTTGATCACCACTGCCGCGTTGCTGAGCGAACCGCCGGGCGGCAGGTTGAACGAGATCGTCGCGGCGACGAGCCCGCTCTGGTGGTTGACCTGGGTCGCCGTATGGTTGTTGGCGTAGCGCGCGAACGCGGGTAGCGGCACCATCGTTTCGGCTGCCGTGCTGTCCGCGCTGCCGCTCGAACTGCCGCCCTTGCTGTTCGAGATGCTGTTGGTGGTCTGGTTGGCCTGCGCATTGGAATTCAGCGAACTGGTGTTCGACGACGCGCTCGACGTCGTGCTGATCGCGCTCGCTGCCGTCACGCCTTTGACCGTGCCGCCGGGCATCTGCGTCTGCGCAGTGCCGGCCGCATTACCCGCCGCGGTGCTGAGGAAGATGTTGTCGAGCGTCTGCGGGTACTGCCAGTACTGCGGCGCCACTTCCATCACGACGAAATACTGGTTCAGCGGGTTGTAGATGGTCGACACGGTGCGCTGGCCGAACGCGTCGTACAGCACGTTGTCGACCTGGTTCGGTGCGAAGCTGTAGCGCGCGGCGGTGCTGCGGTTGATGTTCACGTATGTCTGCAGGCCGTTCTGCTGCAGGTCCGAGTTCACGTCGAGCAACTGGCCGTGCTGCTTGTTGAGCGCGTCGACGAGCTTCGGCGTCCACGCGAACAGCGCGGCGGAGTCGTCGCTCGTCAGCGTGTACTGGTATTCAGCAGCGGACTGTCTGCCGCCGATCCGCAGATCCTGTTGCGCCTGAATGAACAGCCGCGCGCCGGACACCTGGTTGAGCTTCGGACGCAGCCGGTTCACGACGTCGGTCGCGGTCGCGTGCCGCTGCGCGAGCGGCTTCAGCTCGATGAACACGTTCGCGGTGTTGAGCGCGCGACCGCCGGTGAAGCCCGCGACCGATGCGACCGCCGGATCCTTCTGCACGATCTCCTGCAACTGCGCGAGTTTCTTCTTCATCGCGGGGAACGAGATGCTCTGGTCCGCGATGATCTGGCCGATCAGGATGCCGGTGTCCTGCTCCGGAAAGAACGTCGCGGGCACGAGCTTGAACAGGAACACGTTGGCGACGAGCAGGCCGATCAGCGTCAGGATCACCAGCAGCGCATGGTCGAGCACGGCGGTCAGCGAGCGCGAGTAGGCCTGCTTGAAGCGCTCGAACTGCGCATCGACCCACGTCGCCCAGCGCGCACCGGAGTGGCCCGCGCGCTCGCGGCTCAGCACGTACGCGCACATCGCGGGCGTGACGGTGAGCGAGATCACGAGCGAGATCAGGATCGCAATCGACAGCGTGACCGCGAACTCGTGGAACAGCAGGCCAACGATGCCGGGCATCAGCAGGATCGGCAGGAACACCGCGATCAGCGACAGGCTCATCGAGATCACCGTGAAGCCGACCTCGGAACTGCCTTTCAGGGCCGCTTCGCGCGGACTCAGCCCGGCTTCGAGATGGCGCGTGATGTTTTCCAGCACCACGACGGCATCGTCGACGACGAAGCCGGTGCCGATCGTGAGCGCCATCAGCGACAGGTTGTCGATGCTGTAGCCGAGCAGGTACATCGGCCCGAACGTACCGACGATCGACAGCGGCAGCGCGACGGCCGGGATCAGCGTCGCGCGCGGCGACTGCAGGAAAATGAACACGACGCCGACCACCAGCAGCACCGCGATGAACAGCGTGCGCTCCGTGTCGCCCACCGACGCGCGGACCGATTCGGAGCGATCGATCGCGACGTTGACGTGCACGCTGCTCGGCAGCGTCGCCTCGATGGTCGGCAGAACCTTGCGAATCTGCGCGACCGTGCTGACGACATTGCTGCCCGGCATCGGGTAGACGATCACGAGCACCGCCGACTTGCCGTTGAAGAGCCCCGCGTTGCGGATGTTCTCGTTCGAGTCCTCGACGTCGGCGACGTCGGCGAGCTTCACCGGCGCGCCGTTGCGATAGGCAATCACGACGTCGCGGTACGGCGCCGCCTTCGTGATCTGGTCGTTGGAGCGCACGATGTAGCGCTGGCCGCCCTCGTCGAGATGGCCTTTCGCACTGTCGGCGTTGGCCGCGCTGATCGCCGCACGCACATCTTCGAGACCGATGCCGTAGCTGTTCAGCTTGCCCGGCTGCAGCTCGACGCGCACCGACGGCAGCGCGCCGCCGCCGAGCGTGATCTGACCGACGCCCTTCACCTGCGACAGCTGCTGCTGGATCACGGAATCGGCGGAGTCGTACAGCTGCGCCTTCGTCAGCGTGTCCGACGTGAGCGCGAGCACCATGATCGGCGCGTCGGCGGGGTTGTACTGCCGGTAGGTCGGATTGGCGCGCAGCGTGGTCGGCAGGTCTGCGCGCGCGGCCTGCAGTGCGGCCTCGACGTCGCGCGCGGCGCCGTTGATGTCGCGGTTCAGCCCGAACACCACGACGACCAGCGACGAGCCCACATAGCTGATCGACGTCAGTTCGCTGACGTCGGCGATCGTGGCGAGCCGGCGTTCGAGCGGTTCCGCGACCGTCGACGCCATGATGTTCGGACTCGCGCCCGCCATGCTCGCCTGCACGACGATCACCGGAAACGCGACGTTCGGCAGCGGCGCGACCGGCAGCCGGAAGTACGCGAGCGCACCGGAGATCAGGATCGCGATCGCCAGCAGCGTCGTCGCGACCGGGCGCCGGATGAAGAGCGCCGAGATGTTCACGATGCCTGCTCGCCGCGGCGCGCGCGCCGCCTATTGTTCACGCGTTGCGCGAGCCGGTCGAAGAACAGATAGATGACCGGCGTCGTGAACAGCGTCAGCACCTGGCTCAGCATCAGCCCGCCGATGATCGCGAGGCCGAGCGGACGGCGCAGCTCCGAGCCCGTGCCGGTGCCGAGCAGCATCGGCAGTGCGCCGAGCATTGCCGCGAGCGTCGTCATCAGGATCGGCCGGAAACGCAGCAGCGACGCCTCGAAAATCGCGTCGCGCGGCGACTTGCCGTGGCCGCGTTCGGCCTCGAGCGCGAAGTCCACCATCATGATCGCGTTCTTCTTCACGATACCGATCAGCAGCACGATACCGATGATGCCGATTACGTCGAGATCGCTGCCGGCGATCATCAGCGCGAGCAGCGCGCCGATGCCCGCCGAGGGCAGGGTGGAGAGAATCGTCACCGGATGGATGAAGCTTTCGTACAGCACGCCGAGCACGATGTACACGGCGACCAGCGCCGCTACCAGCAGATAGACCTCGCTCGACAGCGAATCCTCGAACGCCTGTGCGGCCCCCTGGAACGACGACGTGATCGACGGCGGCAGGTTCACCGCCTGTTCGGCCGAGCGGATGCGGTCCACCGCGGTGCTCAGCGACGCGTCCTTCGCGAGGTTGAACGAGATCGTCACGGCCGGGAACTGCGCGAGGTGACTGATCACGAGCGGCGACTTCTGGATCTTGATCTTCGCGATGCCGGCGAGCGGCACCTGACCGCTGCTGCTCGTCTGGCTCGGCAGATACAGGTTGCCGAGCGACTGCACGGTGGGGATCGACTCCGGCTTCGCGACGAGGATCACGCGGTACTGGTCGGACTGCTGGAAGATGGTCGACACGATGCGCTGGCCGAGCGCGTCGTAGAGCGCGTTGTCGATGGTCGCCGACGTGATCCCGTAGCGCGCCGCGAGTGGCCGGTTCACGTCGACGTACACGCTCAGGCCGTCGGTGTTCAGGTCGCTCGTCACGTCGGTGATCGACGGAATCTGCTTCATCCTGTCGATCAGCGCTGGCACGTACTGGTTGAACGCCTGCTGGTTCGGCCCGCGCAGCACGAACTTGTACTGGTTCGGCGACACTGTGGTGTCGAGCGTCAGATCCTGTTCGGGCTGCATGTACAGCTTGATGCCCGGCACGTCGGCGACTTCATCCTGCAGCCGCCGCGCGATTTCCTGCGCGGAGAGCGAACGCTTGTCGCGGTCGCGCAGATTGATCAGGAAGCGGCCGTTGTTCAGCGTCGTGTTGATCCCGTCGATGCCGACGTAGGAGGTCAGCGACGTGACGTCGGGGTCTTTCAGGATCGCATCGGCGAGCGCGGCCTGGCGTGTGACCATCGTCTTGTACGAGACCGAGTTGTCGGCGACGCTGATGCCCTCGATCACGCCGACGTCCTGCACCGGGAACAGCCCTTTCGGAATCACGATGTACAGCACGAGCGTCAGCGCGACCGTGCCGACCGCGACGAACAGCGTCAGCAACTGATGGTCCAGCACCCAGCGCAGCCCGCGCTCGTAGCCGGCGAGCGTCTTGTCGAACAGCCGCTCGCTGATGCGCTCGAAGCGGCTCGGATGCCGGTCCGATTCCGCGCGCAGCATTCGCGCGCACAGCATTGGCACGACGGTCAGCGACACGACCGCCGAGATTACGATCGTGACCGCCAGCGTCACCGCGAATTCGCTGAACAGCCGGCCGATCACGCCGCCCATGAACAGCAGCGGAATCAGTACCGCGATCAGCGAGATCGTCAGCGAGAGGATCGTGAAGCCGATCTGTCCGGCGCCTTCGATCGCGGCCTCGAGCGGTGTCTTGCCTTCCTCCAGATAGCGGACGATGTTCTCGATCATCACGATCGAATCGTCGACGACGAAGCCGGTCGCGATGATCAGCGCCATCAGCGAGAGGTTGTCGATCGAGTAGTTCAGCTGGTACATCACCGCCAGCGTGCCGATCAGCGAGACGGGCACCGACACGCTCGGAATGATCGTGGCCGGCACGTTGCGCAGGAACACGAAGATCACCAGCACGACGAGGATGACCGCGAGGACGAGTTCGAACGCGGCGTCGGACACCGACGAGCGGATCACGCCAGTGCTGTCCGACACGATGGTGACCTTCATGCCGGCCGGCAGCGTCGATTCGAGCTGCGGCAGTTCCTTCTTGATCTGGTCGACCGTCGCGATCACGTTCGCACCCGGCTGGCGCTGCACGTTCAGCACGATCGCGGGCGTGCCGTTGTACCACGCGCCGCGCTCGACGTCCTGCGCGGCCGACGTGACGCGGGCGACGTCGCGCATATAGACGGGCGCGCCGTTCTGATACGCGATGACGGTGTTCAGATAGTCCTTCGGATCGGAAATCTGGTCGTTGCCGTTGATCGTGTAGTCGAGATCCGGGCCGTCGAAATTGCCCTTCGGCTGGCTCACGTTGACGTAGGAGAGCAGCGTGCGCAGATCGTCGATGTTCAGTCCGTACGCGGCGAGCTTCTGCGGGTCCGCCTCGACGCGGATCGCCAGCACGTTGCCGCCCGCCGTCGTGACGAGACCGACGCCGGGCACTTCGGAGATCTTGGTGCCGAGCCGGTTGTTCGCGGTGTCCTCGAGCTGCGTCAGCGACATCGACTTCGACGTCACCGCGAGCGTCAGGATCGGCTGGTCGGCGGGATTGACCTTCGCGTAGGTCGGCGGCGCGGGCAGCCCGCTCGGCAGGAAGCTGTTGGAGGCGTTGATCGCCTGCTGGACGTTCTGCTCGGCGACGTCGAGGTTCAGCGACAGGTCGAACTGCAGCGTGATCACCGACGCGCCGTCCGAGCTGTACGACGTCATCTGCTGCAGGCCGGGGATTTCGCCGAGCTGCACTTCGAGCGGCGCGGTGACCGTGGTCGCCATCACGTCCGGGCTCGCACCCGGATAGAAGGTCTGCACCTGGATCGTCGGATAGTCGACGTTCGGCAGTGAAGAGACCGGCAGCACGCGCACCGCGACGAGACCGACCAGCACGAGCGCGATCATCAGCAGCAGCGTCGCCACCGGGCGGAGAATGAACAGACGGGAGATATTCATCGGCGCATCGGGGTGGGGCTACGAGGCTGCGGCAGGCGTTGCCGATGCCGAAGAGGCCCCCGACGCTGCGCCAGGCGGACGTCTGTGAGGATGCGCGCCGCTCGCGGCGGCAGCACCGCTTGATCCAGCGGCACCGGCACCGGCACCGCTCGCGGCGGCGCCCGCCCGTGCCGTCGACGCGCGGATTTTCGCGCCGTCGCTCAGACGGTCCATGCCGTCGGTGACGACCGTGTCGGTGGCCGCGAGGCCGGAGGTGATCACGGTGTTCTTGCCGTCGCTTGGACCCAGCGCGACCTTATGCACGGACACCGTCTGGTTCGCCCCATTGACGAGATACACGTAGTCGCCGGGCGCGCCGGTCTGCACGGCGGCGGTCGGCACGAGCACCGCGTTCTGCAACGTATCGACGAGCAGCTTCACGTTGACGAACTCGTTCGGGAACAGCGCTTCGTCGTCGTTCGCGAACGTCGCGCGCAGTGTCACGGTGCCGGTCGCCGTCGCCATCTGGTTGCTGGCCGCGTACAGATTGCCGGTGGCGATCTGCCGCGAGTTGTCGCTGCTGTACGCGGTGACCGGCAGACTTGCACCGCTGTTGAGCCGGTCCATCACACGGGCGAGCGAATCCTGCGGCACGGTGAATTCGACGGTAGTCGGCTTGATCGTCGTGATCACGACGATGCCCGGCGACGACGATGCCGTCACGTAGTTGCCCGGATCGACGAGCCTGAGGCCGACGCGTCCGGCCACCGGCGCGGTGATGTGGCAATAGGCGAGGTCGAGATCGTCCTGCGCGATCGTCGCGAGATCGGACTTCACGGCGGCCTCGTCCTGCTGCACGAGGAACACCTGGTCCGTGTAGGTCTGCTCGGCGATCGACTTGCGCTGGTTCAGCTCGGTGAAGCGGGCGAGGTCCGAGCGGGCCTGCGCGAGCGCGGCCCTGTCTTTCGCGAGTTGTGCCTGCGCCTGCTGCTTCGAGATTTCGTATTGACGCTGGTCGATCTGCGCGAGGAACTGGCCTTTCTGGATGTCCTGGCCTTCGTGATAACCGACCGCGGTCAGATAGCCGCTCAGTTGCGGCAGCACGGTCACGGTCGCGGTGGGCGTCACGGTGCCGAGTTCGCTCAGCACTTCCGGCATCGTGCCGGTCGACGCGGTCGCGACGGTCACGACCTGCGGCGGCGTAGCGCGTGCAGGTTGCTGCCGATGCAGCACGTGCAGCACGACGAGCGCGACCAGCACGAGCACGACGATCACGAGCACGACGAGGTTGCGTCGGGAGCGCTTCGGCTGCGCGGGCATAGCTTCGCTCATAGCACTACCTCCAAAGACATGGGCTGCCCCTCACGAACAGGGCGGGCATGCTGCCGGATCCGGCATGCCGTTTGATTGCGACGGCGGAACGATGCCGCGTGGGTTGCGGTTTGTCGTGCGGGACCGTTCATCTCTATCTCGCGACGGACGGAAATCGGGCGGTGCGCGATGCGGCTGCGTCGCCGGTGTGTCGACGCGCGGACGATGCGCGGGTCGGTGTCGAAGTGGACAACAGGAGTCGGTTAGCCATGCGCGGCAGTGTAACGTGCGCACCTTGCGTTTCTGTTGACGCATTCGTTAAAGAGGTTGCGCGAAATTACGAGACAAGCGGCGTGTAACGGCCGGTAAAGAGGCGCGGGGACCGCGAGAATTGGCAAGACGGCCGGAGCGCGCGACAGGGCGGGGGACAGGGAACGGCCGGCGGCTCGCGGGAGAGACCGTCGCGGCCAATCTGTATGGGGATATTTCAGAGAATGCGCCGCGTGGCGCGGCGCATTGTTTTCAAAATGCTTTCGATGGCGGGTTGAATCCGGCGTTCAGCTTTGACCTTGCGGGTAATCGGCACCGATCGTCGTCGCTTCCTGCGTATCGAAGTCGTGACGCAGCAGATCGAGCTTCTTGCGCGCGACTTCGAGCGCCATCTTGCCGAGCAGCAGACGCAGCGGCGGCGTATCGGACAGCGACGCATCGATGATCGCCTGCGCGGCGCGCACCGGATCGCCTGCCTGGTTGCCGCTACGCGCTTCAGTCTGCTTGCGGCGCTCGCCGGCGGTCGCGTCGTAATCGGCGATGCGCACCGCCGACTGCTTGATCGACGACCCCGCAAAGTTCGTGCGGAACGGACCTGGCTCGACGATCAGCACGTCGATACCGAGCGGCTTCACTTCGAGCGCGAGCGATTCGGAGATGCCTTCCAGAGCGTACTTGGTGCCGTGGTAATAGCCGGTCGCCGCGAAACTCGTGATGCCGCCGATCGACGACAGGTTGACGATGAAGCCGCCTTTCTGCGCGCGCATCGTCGGCAGCACGGCCTTCGTCATGTCGACGAGACCGAACACATTGGTTTCGAACATATCGCGGACCGCATCGTCCTCGCCTTCCTCGATGGCTGCGAGATAGCCGTAGCCGGCATTGTTGACGAGCGCGTCGATGCGGCCGAAGCGCGCGGTGGTCTGCGCGACGACCTGCGCGATCTGGTCGCGGTTCGTCACGTCGAGCGGTAGCGCGAGCGCCTGGTCTTCGTGACCCTTGACGATGTCCTCGACCTTCGACACATCGCGCGCCGTGACGACGGCACGCCAGCCGCGTGCGAGCACGAGTTTCGCGAGTTCGCGGCCGAAGCCGGTCGAGCAGCCGGTGATCAGCCAGACGGGGTTGTTGCGATTCATCATGGAAAGACTCCTGTGCGTGGACGGCCGCGTGGATGTATATGGGCGGGCAGTCGAGGCCCCATCGTAGGCGCCTGCGCCAGTGCGGGGAATACCTGAATGTCTTGAAGGTTTGCCGGATTCTCTTTCGGCGGCGGTTAGCGCTTCAGCGCGTTACTCTGGTCCCATGCAAAGCACTTACTGCTGTCCCACGCAGAGCGCCTTACTCGGGCGCTGCCCCCATCACGATCTGCTTGAGTTTCATATCACGGCACGCTAAATTCGGCTCGCCTGCAAAGGTCATATCAAACACATCCTGACAAAATCCATACGGACTGCGGGCGTCAGGCGAAGCTCATCGGGATGCCCATGCCGCCTCCGCTTCAAGCCGACAACGACAGACACGCCAGCAACGCTTGTGCCACGGCCGCGCGTTTCGCGTGGCTAAGCCTCGTGCTGGTGGTCTTGCTGGGCAGTCTGCCGTTCGTGAGAGGCGGCTGGTTCGACGTACGCTGGTGTGCCGCGCTGTCGTGCGCATGGCTCGATGTGTTGACGGTCGCGCTCGGCGCGCGTCTTGCATTTATTCCTCCTTCCTCCGTTACACGCATCGATGCGGCTTTACTGTCGCGCGCACTCCGTCCGTGGCGCCGCGACGGTCGACAGGCGTTAGGCCATGCCGTGCTGGCAGCCAGCCGCACGATTCGCTGGCAGCCGTGGATCGTGCTCGCGTGCGCGGCGCTGTCCATTTATGCGGCGTCGATCGCCTGGGACCCGCCCGTGCAGTTCGTGCTGGCGCTCGCGTTGCAGCCCCCGGTCGCCGCGATCGTCGCGGCGGCGGCTGCGCTGATGCTCGCGTTCGGCACGCTGTTCGGCGAATTGTCGTGCGCGCTGCAGGCCGACCGCGGGCGCACGTGGGCGTCGCTTGCGAATGTGCTGCGCGTTGCGCTCGCGATGGCGCTCGTCGCGGCTGCATCGTTTGCGTGGCAGGTCCATACGCAGGTGTCGTCGCGATGGCCAGTGCGTATTGCCGCGTGTTTCTGCGCGGCGATCGCAATGGAACTCGCGCTGCGCGCCTTGCTGTCCTGGTTCGCGCCGCCGCATGCACGCCACGGCGACGCGGCTGTGCCCGACAGCCTGATCGCCGGCCTGCTGCGCTGGCGTCCTTCTCCATTCGCGCGTTTCAGCATCGAACTGCGCAAGCGCTACGGTATCGATCTGCGGCAGAACTGGGTGCTGCTGAATATTGTGCGGCTGCTGCCCGCGGTCGTCGTCGCGATCGGCGTGTGCGCGTGGCTCCTCACCGGCATCGCGATCCTCGGCCCGGATCAGCGCGCGGTGTACGAGCGCTTCGGTGCACCGGTCGCGGTGTGGCAACCCGGTTTGCATGTCGCGATGCCCTGGCCGTTCGGCAAGACACGCGTGATCGATAACGGCGCGGTGCATCAGGTGGTCGTGTCCGGTTCGCCCGAGGACAGCAGTGTGGCCGCTCCGCTCGTGCCTGCCGACGCGCGGACGCCCGACGTGTTCAACCGCCTGTGGGACGTCGCGCATCGCGGCGAGACGAGCCAGGTGATCGCGGGCGCGAGCGGCGACCGGCAGAACTTCCAGACCGTCAGTGCTGACGTGCGGCTCGACTACCGGATCGGTCTTTCCGATGCGGCCGCGCGCGCCGCGCTGTACCGGCTCGCCGACGTGCCGGGGACGATCCGCTCGGTGGCGAATCGCGAAGTGGTGCGCTACCTCGCGTCGCATACGCTCGAATCGCTGCTCGAAACGCGTCAGACGGCGATGGCCGACGACGTGAAGCGCGCGATCCAGGCGCAGCTCGATCGCGCGGGCAGCGGCATCGATGTGGTCGCGGTGATCATCGAGAGCGTGCATCCGCCGGCGGGAGCATCGGCCGCGTATCACAGCGTGCAGGCCGCGCAGATTCTCGCCCAGGCAAGCGTCGCCAGCGCGAGCGGGCAGGCCGCCGGCCTGCTCGGTCACGCGCAGCAGGACGCCTATGCGGCGATTGCGCAGGCGAACGCGGAGGCTGCCGACATCACGTCGGCGGCGCGCGCACAGCAAACCAGTTTCAGCGCCGACGTCGCCGCCGCGCAGGCGGGCGGGCCGGCCTTCTCGCTCGAGTACTACTTGCACAACTTGCAGAAAGGCTTGCAGAACGCGCACCTCACCATCATCGACGACCGGCTGGTGGACGGCAATCGCGCGACCGTCGATCTGCGGCCGTATGGTGCGTACGGCGCTGTCGGTGCGCGCCACGTCGATTGATGCATGACTGAACGACTGGATCGGGAGATATCGTGAGTTTCAACCATTCGCATGCGCACGGGCATGGGCACCATCACCACGATCACGGCGATGCGGACGCGGCCGGTGGTCCAGGCGGCAGCGGACTCTACTGGCGCTTCGCGCTGTGCGTGCTATGCATCGCGGCGGCGTTCGCGGTCGCGAGCTTCATCCAGGTGCGGGCCGGCGAGGCGACGGTCGTCACGCGCTTCGGCGAGCCGGTGCGCGTATTGCTGGAACCGGGACTCGCGTGGCGCTTGCCCGCGCCGATCGAGGCGGCGACGCCGGTCGACCTGCGCCTGCATACGACATCGAGCGGCATGCAGGACGTCGGCACGCGCGACGGGCTGCGCATCATCGTGCAGGCGTACGTCGCGTGGCGCGTGCCGGCCAACGCGAACGACGTCGGGCGCTTCGTGCGCGCGGTGCGTAACGAGCCCGATGAAGCGGCCCGCCAGATTCGCTCGCTGCTCGGCTCGGCGTTGCAGACCACGTCCGCCGATTTCGACCTGACATCGCTTGTGAACACGGATGCGAGCCAGGTTCGCATTGCCGCGTTCGAGGACGAACTGCGTCGCCAGGTCGATGCGCAGGTGTATGCCGCGTATGGCGTGCACGTCGAACAGGTCGGGCTCGAACGGTTGACGTTGCCGGCCGTGACGCTGTCGGCGACCGTCGAGCGCATGCGCGCCGAGCGCGAAACCGTCGCGGCGCAACGCACGGCGGAGGGCCGGCGCGAAGCGGCGCAGATCCGTTCCGATGCGGACCGCGATGCACGCATCGCCTTCGCGGACGCGAACGTGAAGGCCGCGGAAATCGAGGCGTCGTCGCGCAAGGACGCGGCCGCGATCTACGGCAAGAGCTACGCCGGTGACCCACATCTGTACACGATGCTGCGCTCGCTCGATACGCTGAACTCGGTGGTCAACGTGAACACGAACCTGATCCTGCGCACCGATGCCGCGCCGTTCAACGTGCTGGTGCAGGGGCCGGGCGCGCTGGACACATCCACTGCGTCGGCACCGAAGAACGTCAGGCGCACACGATGAATGCCGTTCCCGATACGCCGTCGCTCGGACCCGGCGCGCAGGCCGTTCGCGTGGCGTTCTGGTTCGTCGCCGCGATCACGGTACTGACCGCGTGTGCGTGGGCCGTGTCGAACGTCCAGCGTATTCCGGCCGACAGCCGCGCGGTCGTCATGCGTTTCGGCGCGTTCGTGCGCACGC
Source organism: Paraburkholderia sp. (assembly GCF_050742655.1). Lineage (GTDB taxonomy): Bacteria > Pseudomonadota > Gammaproteobacteria > Burkholderiales > Burkholderiaceae > Paraburkholderia. The sequence continues at coordinate 49,332 of NZ_JBOIGG010000022.1, forward strand.
AGGACGCGGGCTTGCTGATCGCGTGGCCGCGGCCGTTCGAAAACGTACTGCTCGTGCCAGGCAGCGCACGCGTGCTCGAACATCGCGTCGCGACACTCGATCGCGATCCGGCCGCGCTTGCTACCGATCCGCCGGCCAACGGTGCGAATGCGGACATGCCGACGTTGCTGTCCGACGCGCTCGCCGGTTCCGGCTATCAGCTGACGGGCGACAGCGGTCTCGTCCAGCTGAGCGCCACGCTGTACTACCGCGTCGTCGATCCGTATGCGTATGTGCTGCAGCGTGAGCATCTCGATGCCGCGCTCGACCGGATCGTCGCCGCGGCCGCGGTGGAAGTGACGGCCGCGCGCGATCTCGATGCGATCCTCGTCGCGCGTCCCGAGCGATTGTCGGCTGACCCGAGGATGGCCGCGCAGCGCGAACAACTGCGCGGCGATATCGCGCAGGCGGTGCAGCGTCATCTCGATGCGCTCGCGGCGACTCATGCGGGGCTCGGCATCGACGTTGCGCGGATGGACGTGCAGGCATCGTTTCCCGCCGCGGCCGTCGACGCGTTCAACGCCGTGCTGACCTCGCTGCAAACCGCCGACCGCAACATCGCGGAAGCACGCACGGCGGCGGAAACGATCCGCCAGCGCGCGCAGCAGGACGCCGATCAGGTCCTGCAGAGCGCACAGGCGAGCGCGACCGAACGCGTTGCGACCGCGCAGGCCGAGACCACGACGATCCTGCAGCTCGAAGCGCCGCTCGATGCGGACCGCGATCCGGGTCTGCTCGCGCGAACTTACCGTGATCGCATCCAGCAGATCCTGTCGAAGGCGGGACACGTGACCACGATCGATCCGCACGATGCATCGAACCTCGTGCTGCCGGGGAGAAACCAATGAGCGTCGATACGGAGTCGCTTGTCGGCGGAGCGCACGCACACGCGCCGGTGCACGATGAGGAAGCCGCAGACGGCCATGACGAACACGGCCCGACGATCGCACTGTCGGCCACCGAGCGCCGCACGGTGACGCGGCAGATTGCGCTCGCGCTGCTCGCGGGCGGCCTGCTCGTGCTGTCGCTGGGGTGGCGTTATTTCGGACCCGACAGTGGGACGGCAGGCGGCTCGCAGGTGGCCGAGGTGCTGGCAGGGCTCGCGTCGCTGCTGGTCGCCGGGCCGGTGTTCGCGGGCGCGTGGCACAGCCTGAAGTCACCGAGCCTGCACGGCGTCACCGACCGGCTGATCGCGCTCGCGATGCTCGCCGCGTGGGCCATCGGCGACATGACGACGGCCGCGTTGTTGCCGATCGTGATGACCTTCGGCCATGCGCTGGAAGAACGCAGCGTGCTCGGCTCGCAGGAAGCAATCCGCGCGCTCGGACGCCTCACGTCCGGCAACGTGCGGCGTGTGAAGACCGACGGATCGATCGAAGAGATCGCCTACGAAGCGGTGCGTGCGGGTGATCTGGTCGAGGTGGCAGCCGGCGCGCGCATTCCCGCCGACGGCATCGTGCGGCGAGGCCGTTCGAGCGTCGACAACGGGCCGATCAACGGCGAATCGGTGCCGGTCGACGTCGACGAAGGCGCGACGGTATTCGGCGGTGCGATGAATCTCGATGGCCCGCTGCGCGTCGAGGTCACGCATGCGGGCGCGCAGTCGACGCTCGGCAAGATCATCGAACTGCTGCAGCGCGCGGAGCAGGTCAAGCCGCCGATCACGCAGGTGCTCGAACGCTATATGGGCGGCTATCTCGCGCTCGTGCTGCTGATCGCGGCGATCGTCTGGTTCACGTCGGCGAATGCATCGGCGATGCTGGCCGTGATCGTCGCCGCGTGTCCGTGCGCACTCGTGCTGGCTGCGCCGTCCACCGCGATTGCGGGGATCGCGGTCGGTGCCCGGCATGGCGTGCTGTTCCGGAACGCCGCGTTTCTCGACCGGATCACGGAGATCGATTCGCTGGTGATCGACAAGACTGGCACGCTGACGCGCGGCGAACTGGATGTGTCGACGGTCGCGGTGCAGCCCGGCGTCGATGCGGCGCAGGCGATCGCGCTGGCTGCGCGACTCGGGGCGGGCAGTGCGCATCCGGTGAGTCGCGCGCTAGCGCGTCATGCGGCCGGCGCCAGCCATGAACCCGTGCCTTACGAGCGAACGCGCGAGATGCGCGGCCTCGGTGTGCTTGCCGAGACGCCCGATGGGGAGGCTGTGCTCGGACGCGCCGAACTACTCGTTGCGCACGTCGCGGAACTGCAGCCGCCGCCGGACGAAATCGACGGCCCGTGCGTCGGTCTTGCATTGAACGGCCGGTTGCTCGCGTGGTTCGGTTTCGCGGACACGCTGCGTGCGGAAGCCGCGGATGCGCTCGCGAGCCTGCGCGACCTGGGACTCGCTCGGCAGACCTTGCTGACCGGCGATCGCGACACCGTGGCGCGCAAGGTCGCGGCCGAAGTCGGCATCGACACGGTCGTGTCGCAGGCGCTGCCGCACGACAAGCTCGACTACGTGATGCATGAACTCGACGCGGGACATCATCCGCTCGTCGTCGGCGACGGTCTGAACGACGTGCTCGCGATCAAGGCGGGCGCGACGAGCATCGCGATGGGCGAACGGGGCATCGACATCGCAGTCGCTTCCGCGGACATCGTGCTGCTCGGCGACGATCTACGGCGGATCGCGACGTGCATTCGCCTCGGGCGGCGCTGCCGCCGTACCGCGACGATCAATGCGGCGATCGGTTTGCTGTGGACGGTCGAAGTGATTGCACTCGCCGCGCTTGGGGTGCTGGGCGCGGTGTGGGTGGCGATCCTGCATAACGTCGGGACGTTTATCGTGATCGCGAATGCGGGGAGGTTGTTGCGGATCGATGAGGAGAGCGGGGGGCGATCCACGAACGATTAGAGCGGTCGAGCAATGCCTTTGCGGACACGCGTGCGCGGAGTCATGCGAAAAACGATGAAGTCGCCGTCCCTGTCTATAGCCGGCCAGCCGTTGCGTTCCATGAACGCAATACACGTAGGGTTAAAGGCTTCGACTTTTACGTCGATTTCCTGCTTGAGACTGAAGACCCAGTCGAGCGCCGATTCCCACAGCAATGCCCAGCGTCCGTGATACTCGGGCAGTACCGCAACATGCGCTTCTTCGCCGTCGAAAATCATGCCCCCAATAGGTTTCCCGTCGTACTCGAAACCTATCGAGGGACATGCCCCGAAGAAATCGATAAAGCGTTTCCGGGTGACGGTGTGCATCATCCATTGCCCATGCTCCCCGAGTGTTTTGTAACGAGCCATCTCTGCCTCGTAGTACACGTCCAGGTCTGCATGGGCAGCAAGACTGAGCCGCTTCATCACGCCAGCTCGCCAAGGCCCGTTTCTTCCTCGCGCTCGAGCAGCCGCAGCATCGCTTTACGGATGTAGGGGTCCTTGCTGTCTTCAAGTGCCGTCGCATAGCTGTGCCATGACGGATCTTTCAGAAGATACAGGCACAGTGCCTTTAACTCGGGACTTTCGTCTTCGGGCAAGCCGTTGACGATCTGCCACGCCCCCCGTACGTCGCCGCGTTGAATGGCCATCAGCACGGGAAAAAGGAGCATGTCTCTCGAGGCGGGATGCACCTCGTGCAACTGCTGAAGGAGCGTCTCGGCCTCGTCGAAACGGTCGGCGTTGATGCTGTCGATCACGGCCTGCCCCAGCCGGGCGGCCTCATTCGTCTGGAGCAGATCCATGGGGGTTCCTTGCATCGATTACGATTGCGAGCCCGATCCACCGCTCAGCGACTGCATGAAGCCCTCGAGCAGTTGCTGGATCGCATTGTCCTGGGGCGAACCAGCCGGTGCCGGGCTGTTCGACTCGCCGCTGTCTTTTTTGCAGAGCTCCTTAACGCCGTTGGCGCTTTCGATGACCGGGCTTGCTTTTTCCGCGACGGACGAAACGCTGCTGAATAACTTACCTGCTGCTCCCATGATCTTTCTCCTGGGTCAAAGGGTGCTGCTGAAGTAGGGAACTACACTGGGGAAACCGTCGTGACGGTGCCTGTGATTAATGTAGCGGCCGGGAGAGGGGCAGCGAGGAGGGTGTGCGAAGCGGGGTGTCGGGAAACGAAGCGGGGTTGATGAAAGTGCCGGGATGACGCTCGTGCTTGCCAAAGTTCGCCACCGCACCGATCATTCCAGTAATTCGGCCAACACTTCCCAATGGTCGGCAATGTCTCTACGCACAGAACTGAATCAGCGCCTGTGCTGATCGCAATCGCCTTATCATCACGTCAGTCCTGGCGCTTTCCGCCAGTTACGGTCTGACGGTCTCTAGCTTATTTTTGGGGGGGCGCAATGGATCGCATCAGCGGGCACACTTTTTTTCAACGTTTCTTGCGGCGAGACAGCGTTGTAGTCGATCTCGGTGCGAACGTCGGGGCATTTTCCCGGACGATGTCGGAAAAATACGGATGTATATGCTATGCGGTTGAACCGAATCCCGCCTGTTTTAAGCGGCTAGTCGGTTTTACTCATGTGAAGCCATTTAACTTTGCAATCGCTGACCGGGAAGGGACGATGAATTTTTTCGTCGCGCTGAATTCGGAAGCGTCGTCTTTCGCGCGCACCAGCGATAGCGATCTGGAAATTTCGGTCCCTACCATGCGGCTTGACACCTTCACGCGACAGCAGGGTATCGGTCGGCTCGATCTGCTGAAGATCGACATTGAAGGTGCCGAAGTGTCGCTCCTTGATTCATTGCCCGATTCTTTTCTAGGCAACGTGGGTCAGATTGCAATCGAATTCCACGATTTCTGCAATCTTGTGAAGAAGGAGGACGTAGCGCGACTCGAGCGTCGGATCAAATCGCTAGGATTTTTTTCGATCAACTTTACGAAGGAATCGCACGGGCATGAAGATCATTTGTTCGTGAACCGGCAGCGGTGTCCAGTAAGCAACATCGAGTATGTGATGACGAAGTACGTGACAAAATACCTGCTAGGTATGGGCCGCATCGTGCGGCGACTAGGGTCCAGTCGCCGGCAAGTGGCCGTGTTAGCGAAATGATGTTGGCGGCACCGGTCGTCGCGATATGCCGGAAGCTGTGAAGTCGCATATTCTTCTGACGACGGCCGAGGTTAGTCACGACTATTCAACGTCGGATCCTCCCGCAGTTTCTTGCCCTTCTCCTTGACGTCGTTCATCAAGTCGATCTTGAGCGGCGACAGATCGCGGTAGCCCGTGATCTGCTTGTGCTGATTGTCGATGTCTGTCCCTTGGATGAGGTTGAGAAGTGCGTCGCCCGTTGTAGTAGCGGGGCGTGTAGTCGAACCGCGTACTAATTTTCTGATAATAACGCTTGACGTTAATAACGCGCAACGTTACTATCGATTCCATGATCACTTCATTCGACGACCGCGACACCGAGATCCTGTTCAAGGGCACCCGCGTCGCACGGTTCGCGAACATCGAGAAGGTGGCGATGCGCAAGCTGCAGCAACTGCATGCGGCCGCGACGCTCGACTTCCTTCGGGTGCCGCCGGCGAACCGGCTGGAGTTGCTGAAGGGTAATCGGGCTGGCCAGTACAGCATCCGCATCAATGATCAGTGGCGCATCTGCTTTCGGTTTGACGCCGGGAACGCGAGCGGCGTCGAGATCGTCGACTACCACTGAGGGTGGTAGTCAGAGTCAGGTAGGCAGGTGAGCATCACAGAGACAGGAGTGAATATGGCACGCGAAATTCCGCTGGCGACGCCGGGAGAAATCCTTGCGCTCGACTGGCTTGAACCTATGGGCATCACGCAGTACGCGCTCGCGAAGGCGATCGATGTGCCGGCTCGCCGCATCAACGAAATCGTGAAGGGCGAACGCTCTATCACTGCAGACACGGCTGTGCGCCTTGGGGCCTACTTCGGCACCGACCCGCAGAGCTGGATGAATCTGCAAACGCACTTCGACACGGAAATGGCAAAAGAGAAGATCGGCGAGGAAAAGATCGCTGAGATCAAGCAGCACGCTGTCGCTGCATGATCTCTGGATCGCCATTCCGTAGTCCGGCGCTTCCGTGAATGTCACGTAGTACTTCTTGCCTGGCACCAGCGCTGCGACGACGGCTTTGTTCCTGATCGTCGCGTTGAACTCGAACTGCCTGGAGTGGGCGATACCTGCAATCCAACCCACAAATGATGGTTGGCTTGTGTGGGCAGCAGCGAGAGAAGGCAAGAACGGCGACACCCGCAAACCGTGGGTAGGAGATGTGCCGTCTGAGCGAATTCGCGAGAGGACTCGGGAACTGCCAGGAATGGAATCTGGCGGAGAGACGGGGATTCGAACCCCGGATAGGTTATTAACCTATACACGCTTTCCAGGCGTGCGACTTAAACCGCTCATCCATCTCTCCGGCGGGGACGCGCATTATAGCAAACTCCTGGCGCAGCGCCAGCCGCATGGAGAGCGGCGTGTGATGGACGCGCGGACCTCGCCCGCAGCAGGGTCCTCAAGCTCTGTCGAATACGCGATTTGCATAGTCGAATTCATCGTTTGGGCGGGCACGATGGGCCCGGTAGCATCGAGCGCAGTGCTTTCCCTTCACGCTCCTTCGGCTACGCATCATGTCCACCGTCACGCTTTCCCCGTCCGTCGACGACGTCGCGGACTTTAATCGCCCATCCGATTCCACCTCCGCAATCGTCCGCTCCGCACAGGACGTGTCGCGCCTCGTCAACGCGGGCGCGAAAGAGGGCAGCCACGCGCGCATCGTGATCGCGATTGCGCTCGGCGGTGTGTTCCTCGATGCCTATGATCTGACGTCGCTCGCGTACGGCATCAAGGACATCGCGCGGCAGTTCGCGTTGACGCCGGTGCAGGTCGGCTTCGTCGCGTCGGCGATCACATTCGGCGCGATTCTCGGCGCGGCCGTCGGCGGCTATCTGACGGATCGTATCGGCCGCTATCGCGTGTTCATGGCCGACATGCTGTTCTTCGTCGTCGCCGCGATCGCCGCGGGGCTCGCCCCGAACGCGTGGGTGCTCGGCGGCGCGCGCTTCCTGATGGGCTTCGGCGTCGGGCTCGATCTGCCGGTCGCGATGGCCTTCCTCGCGGAGTTCTCGCGCGTGTCGGGCAAGGGCAACAAGGCGGCCGCGGTCGCCGCGTGGTGCCCCGCCTGGTACGCGGCGACCAGCACGTGTTATTTGCTGATCCTCGGTCTGTACGCGGTGCTGCCCGAATCGCACACGGGCTGGCTGTGGCGTCTGACGCTCGCGTTCGGCGCGGTGCCCGCGCTCGTGATCATCGCGGTCCGCAGCCGCTACATCAGCGAATCGCCGGTGTGGGCCGCGAATCAGGGCGACCTCGAAGGTGCGGCGCGCATCCTGAAGCGCACGTACGGAATCGATGCGACCGTGCAGCGCACCGATGCGTCGTCCATCCATGTGCCACGCACGGCAAGCTGGCGCAACTACGCGGCGCTGTTCAACACGACCTACCGGCGACGCACGATCCTCGCGGCCGTGATCGGCGCGGCGTCGTCGTTCGGCTATAACGCGGTGATCTTCGGGCTGCCGGTGATCATCGCGAGCTTCCTGCAGCAGGGGCCACTGACGACGATCGTTGCGTCGCTCACGCTGAACCTGCTGTTCGCATTCGTCGGCGGTCTGATCGGCGTGCGCACCGCGCACAGCATCGGCGCGTGGAAGATGACGGTGGCCGGTGTCTCGCTGCAGTTCGTCGCGCTGATCGGGCTCGCCACGATCGGCAAGCCGGCCTCGCCGGTGTTCATCGTGTTCGCGATTCTGCTGCTCGGCGCGTATCTGTTCGGTCAGGGTTTCGGCCCGGGTTCGCACTCGATGACCTACGCGTCGCTCAGCTATCCGACTTCGTTACGCGGTGTCGGCGTCGGTTTCAACCAGACGCTCGTGCGCACCGCGTCGACGATTTCGCTGTTCCTGTTCCCGGTGCTCGCCGCCGCGCTCGGCACGAAGGTGTTCTGGGTGATCGCGCTCGCGCCGTTGGTATCGCTGACGACATTGCTCGCGATCCGCTGGGAACCGTCTGGTTACGACGTCGACAGTGAGGACTATCACGGCGGTCAGGAAGCCGTGCAACCGGCGGTCCGATGAGCCAACTGAATCACTCAATGACGCTCATCAGATTCGCATCGCGCGCGAGCAGCCAGCGGCCGTCGGGTTCCTTGCGCAGGATCGTCAGCGTGTAGCCGGCGCGGCGCACCAGCTGCGTCGCGCCTTCGGGCGTCATCGAAACTTCAAGGTAATTGCGCAGGAACGCCCAGTCGCCGAGCACCTGGAGTTCGCGGATGTCGCTGCGTCCTTCGATGTGCGCTTGCTGCTGTCCCGCGGACGCCGCAGCGAACGCCGCCTTGCCGAACGGTTCGGCGCCTGGCACCATGAACACGACGTCGTCGGCCATCAGGGTCATCACGGTCGCCGTGTCGCCAGCCTGGCTCGCGGACATCCATGTATCCACCACGGCGCGGATCGCGCGTTCGTCGTCGGTCATGACGGTCTCCGGTTGTCTGTCGATATCGTTCGATCGTACTTCAGAACGCGCAGTTCCGGCGCGACCGCTAACGCGCCACAGCAATCACCCCGATACTCGCGCACACGACGAACGCGCTCCCCGCGATCTGCAGCGCCGTCATCGGCTGATGCAGCACGACGAAGCCCGCAAGCGCACCGATCGCCGGTTCCAGACTCATCAAAATGCCGAACGCGGCGGCGGGAATCTGCCGCAGCGCGATCATCTCGAGTGCGTAGGGCAGCAGCGGCACGAGCAGCGCGAGGCCGGCCGTCGCGCCGAGTTGCGCGAGCGGCACGTGTCCGCCGCTGTCGATCAAACCGAACGGCGTCGCGACGAGCGCGGCCGCGATCAGCGAAATCGACAGCCCGTCGAGGCCCGCGAACGCGGCGCCGGTCTTTTTCATCAGCACGATGTAGCTGCCCCAGCCGAGCGCCGCGCCACCCGCGAGCAGCACGCCCATCGCACCGTCGGACGATCCGCCGATCCAGCCATGCCCATCGCGTGCGAGCAGCACCACGCCGGCAATCGCCAGTGCCGGCCACACGAGCGCGCGCCAGCGACGCACGCCGACGGTCGCGACGGTCAGCGGACCGAGGAAGTCGATCGCGACCGCGAGCCCCAACGGAATGCGCTCGATCGCGGCGAAGAAGCACAGGGTCATGCCGGCCATCGCGACGCCGAGCACGCCCGCGGCGAGCCAGTGCGCGGCGGCGTAGCCGCGCAGCTTCGGCCGCACGACCAGCGCGAGGACCACGGCGGCCCAGCTGAGGCGCAGCCACGTCGTGCTGAGCGAACCGAACGCGGTCATCGTCGGCGCGGACAGCGCGGCGCCGAATTGCACGCTCGACATCGACAGCAGCGCGAGCAACGCGGCGAATCCGGCCGCACGGCGCGGATGCGGTTCGCGCTGGGTAGGTGGCGACGATGCAGCGGGCAGCGTCGACGAGAGCGTGTCTTCACGCATGATGAAATTCCGGAATGCCCTGAACGGCGAAGCCCCGATCATATCGGCCGCGCGACGATTAAGATAAGCTGATATTCCTTATGACCGTATCACGGATGCTGATGATGCGAGATCTCGACAGCGCGCTGCTGCGCGCGTTCGTGACGGTGGCGGAGACGGGCGCGGTGAGCGCGGCGGCGGTGCGCCTCGCGCGCACCCAGGCGGCGGTCAGCATGCAGGTGCGCAGGCTCGAGGACGAAGTCGGGCAACGGCTGCTCGACCGTTCGCCGCGCGGCGTGCGCCTGACGGAGGCGGGTCATCTGCTGCTGCCTTACGCATACACGATTCTCGGTGCCGCCGCCGATGCGCGGCGTGCGTTGAGTGCAGGCCAGGTGTCGGGCACGGTGCGTCTCGGCATGCTCGAAGACATCGCGGTGGGTCGTTTGCCGCGCGCATTGCGGCGTTTCTCGGCGGCCTATCCACAGGTCGCGCTCGAGATCGTCGTCGACGCGAGCACGGTGCTGTCGGGCAAGCTCGCCGACGGCGGCCTCGACGTGGTGGTCGCGGACCCGTCGCTCGTCGATGCGGTGCCGCTCGTCAGCTGGACGCAGCCGTTGTTCTGGGTCGGCGCGCGCGGTTTCGATCGCGCGGCCGAAGCCGAGCTGCCGGTCGTCGCGTTCGGCGGCGGCTGTCTGTGGCAGCAGAGCGTGCTGACGGCGTTGCGCCGCGCGGGCATCGCGTGGCGGATCGTCTGTACCAGCACGAGCCTGCCGGCGGTGCAGTCGGCGGTCGAAGCCGGGCTCGGCGTGTCGGTGCTGCTCGACGGCAACATCCGCCACGAATCGATGCGTGTGCTCAGCCGCAACGACCGTCTGCCCGAACCACCCACCGCCGACTTCGCGCTGTTTACGCGACCCGCGCCCGGCGCGCACGCGGCCGCGGTGCAGGCACTGCAAAACTTTCTGTGCGAAGAATTGAATATCGATGTCGATGTGCCGGCGGACGCGTTTACCGCCACGCAAGCCGCGCGCGATGTCGGCGCGCATTGATTACCGGCGGCGCATGAGCGGCGGGCTAAAATCATCGTGATGGATTAATCGCTAACGTTTGCGCGTGTTAAAAAAACGCAAAAAAATAACTTCCAAACGTTTGGCATGGGTCTTTAGCACTCGATTGCTTCATGGAATGCGTTACCGTGCAAATATCCCGATCGAATCCCTCGAATATCGATGTCCGGGATAGAACCGCTTGTGCACGATTCACCAGAACGGTGGTTCATCGGAGCGCCATACAGGGCGCGGCCTCAGCGCGCTGCGCAGCTTTCATTTAACAATCGTGCCATTTTCAGGATACCTCGGTTAAAATCCGCCGCACTTCGTCGGTAATGCCAGATCGAAATGAATGCGTAAGTCGGAAAAATATTCGGCACCGGTTCAAGTCGTCGGTCATTATTGAATGAGGTATTGCCCGACAACGGACTTTCGGCCGTGCCCGCCATTGCATTCGAAACTGCGAAACAGCAGGTGCAATCGCATTCGCGGCCGACCAGAACCAGAACATTCCTTGCGATCAAACGGCCATGAACGTGCGGACTTCCCCTTGCTTTCCAATGCCCCCCGATACGCTTTCGCGATCCGGTGGCTCCCGTTCGCGCACGACGAACCTCCGGTCGCGACCGCGAACCTCGACGGTTCACTCCACTCGCTGATTCTCATACTCGCTGCGCCGCGCGGAGGTCCGCCGATGCCGCGATACACCCGGAACGACACGACTTGAAGAACGACCCGAGAGAACGCGTCCTCGCCGCGTGCCGTGCCGTATTGAACGGCATGGCCGCGAGTGCGCTCGTCGTGCTGCTCGCGCTTGTGCCTGCGCTTGTGCCCGCTGCGACATTCGTGCCGACGTCCGCACAGGCCGCCGTGTCTGTCCAGACATTGCATGTCAACGTCGCGTTCTTCGACGGCCCGCAGCCCCCCGTCGCGCTGCTGCAGGCCTTCGACGCAGTCGTACTGAACCCGATGAGCAACTTCGATCCGTCGACGCATCCGCTCGCGCACACCGTATGGTTCGCACGCGTGCCGAAGGGTGCCGCGCTCGAACCCGCGGCATTCGTCGCGCAGCGCATCGAGCCGTTGTGGCAGCGCGGCTATCGCGGCTTCCTGCTCGACACACCCGATGCGATCGCGTCGATCGACGCGCTGCGTGCTACGCATCCGGACGCGCGACTGATCGTCGGCGGCACGGATGCGCTGCGCGCCGCGCTGCCGCACGCGAACGCGAACACGCTGTACGCGGTACTCGGCCCGTCGCTCGTGCGCGGCTACACCGACGGCGACGACGCACGCTCGGTGCGCGACGTGCCGGCCGCGGACCGCACGGCACGCGTCGATGCGGCACAGGCGTTCATGCGTCAAACCGGCGTGCCGGTGCTGTCGCTCGAAATCTGTCCGCGCACCGACCGTGCGTGCGCGCGCTCGACGGCCGCGCAGGTCGTCGCGACCGGCGTCACGCCGTACGTCACGAGCGCGGGCCGCGACGTGGTCGGCATCGGCGCAATCGAGGTGCTGCCGCGCAAGGTGCTGATCGTGCAGAACCGCGACGCCGACCAGCCGCTCGACGAAACGCTCGGCGTGCGCAATCTCGCGACGCCGCTCAACTATCTCGGCTACGACGTCGAGTACGCGGATCTGAACGCGCCGCTGCCCACCGACATCACGCCGGATCGCTACGCAGGCGTGGTCGCGTGGATCGAAGGCGCGGAGCCGGTCGATCCCGCGAGCTGGCAGCGCTGGATCGACGCACGCATCGCCGATCATGTGCCGGTCGCGTTCATGGGGCAGTTCGGTTTCGATGCCGCGGAGCAGGAGGGCGCGGCACTCGATCTGCAGCCGGTGCCGGGACCGTTCGCGGCGCCGGTCGGCGTCGTCGTGCACGATCCGATGATGGGCTTCGAGATCGATCCGAAGCCCGACGCTCGCGATCTCGCCGGCGTGCGCGTCGGCGACAAGAGCCGGCCGCTGCTGCGTCTCGCGGCGTCGGGTGGCACCGTCGACGCCGCGGCGATCACGCCGTGGGGCGGCTACGTGCTGAGCCCGCACACGATCGTGTCGCTGAACGGCATCGGTCAGACGCGCTGGGCCATCCAGCCGATCGCGTTCATGAGCGCCGCGCTGCGTCTCGTGCCGATGCCGTCGCCGAGCGTCACGACGGAAAACGGCCGGCGCCTGTTCATGTCGCACGTGGACGGCGACGGCTATGCGTCGCGCGCAGAGTTTCCCGGCGCCGACTATTCCGGCGATGCGCTGTATCAGCAGATTTTCACGCGCTACAAGGTGCCGATGACGCTGTCGGTGATCGAAGGCGAGGTGGGACCTAGCGGGTTGTATCCGAAGATTTCGCCGCGTCTCGAAGCGCTCGCGCGTCAGATGTTCGCGCTGCCGTACGTGCAGATCGGCTCGCACACGTACTCGCATCCGTTCCAGATGGCCGACCTCGATCTGACGACCGGCAAGCGCGTGGATCGTGTGGATCGTGGGAATGGCGGTGACACTGCGTTCTCGCTGAACATTCCGGGCTATACGTTCAATCTCGATCGCGAGATCACGGGTTCGATCGACTACATCAATTCGCGTCTCGCACCGGCGGGCAAGCGCACTGAAGTGCTGCAATGGCCGGGTGACTGCGAGCCGCCCGCGATCGCGGTGCGCAAGGCGTACGAGGCGGGCGTGCAGAACATCAACGGCGGCGACACGATCATCCGAAAGTCCGCGAACAGCTGGACCCACATTGCGCCGATCGGCGTCGACAAGGGGCCGGGCGCGTACCAGGTGTATGCGCCGAATCAGGACGAGAACGTCTACACGAACAACTGGCTCGGACCGTTCTACGGCTTCACGCAGGTACTCGAAACCTACGACATGACCGACCGGCCGCTGCGCTTCAAGCCGATCGACGTGTACTACCACATGTACAGCGGCACGAAAGTCGCGTCGCTGCGCGCGCTCGACCAGATTTTCTCGACCGTGCTGAAGCAGCCGGTGTTGCCGGTCTACATCACCGACTACACGCACAAGGTGCTCGACTGGCGCAGCTTCGCGGTCGCGCGCGAGGTGAGTGGCGGCGCGTGGATCGTGCGCGGCAATGGCGAAGTGCGCGAACTGCACTGGCCGCATAGCGACGCACCGAACCTGGGTGCGTCGCCGGGTGTGACCGGCTATGCGGCGGGTCCGGACGGCACCTATGTGCACATCGCGGACGGCGCGGCGCGCGTGTCGTTCGGCACGCCTTCTGCAGCGAATGAGTTGCCGTACATCGCTGAAGCCAATGGCTTCGTCCGGCATTTCCGCCGCACCGCCGACGGCCTCGCGTTCGAGTTCGGCGGTTACTACCAGCCGTTCGTGAAGCTCGCCAATGCGCAGCGTTGCCGCGTCAGCGTCGCGGGGCAGACAGTTGCCGCACGACGCGACGGCGCGACTCTGCGCTTCGATACCGTTGCGAGCCCGAGCGAGCCGATGCGTTATCAGCCTGTCGAGATTGCCTGTGGTCGATAACCGTCCGCGCATCGTTTCGCTGTGGCTCGTGCTGGTGCTGGCCGGCGTCGTGCTGCTGACCTGCTACGCGGTCGCTCCGAGCGGCGGCCTGCGCGAGCGGATGGCGACGGTCGGTGCGCCGAGCGACCTGAGCGCGGCGTACCTCGAAGCCTGGCTGAAGGTGCGGCCGCGCGACGAAGAATTCCTGTCGATGCTCGGCGCGCAGTACGTCACGCTCGGCCGCCTCGCGGACGCGGGCCGCATCGTGCAGCGGATGGATGCACAGCCGTCCGCGCGGATGCGTCAGGACGCGATGCGTCTGCGGCTCGCGATCGCGCAGCAGCGCACGTTCGCGATGACCGCCGACGATCCGCGCCGCGCGGCGGCGCTCGATGCGCTGCGCGCGCAGGTTGCCGATGCGGCCGCGCTCGACTGGTCCGACCACGATCTCGCGTGGCTCGCGCAGTACGCGGCATCGGTCGATGCACCCGCGCTCGCGCTGCGTTTCTACGCGCGTCTCGCGCAGCAGGACCCCGCGCATCGCGATCGATGGGACGCCGACGTCGCGCGCTACGCGCTGCAGGTCGGCGACTACCGGCAGGCAGCGGACAGCTGGTTTCGTCGCGAGGCGAATGCGCCGACGCTCGACGAACAGCGGCGCTGTTTTATCGAAGGCATTCGCACGCTGCAGTCGGGCAACCTGATGGGCGACGCGATCGCGATCGCGGAGAAACAGAGCGGTACGTTCATCGACGATCAGCCGACGCTCGTTGCGCTGCTCAATCTCGCGCGTGCTGCACAGCGTCCGGACCTGGTCGAGCGTTATGCGAAGGCGCTTGCGCGGCGTGCGGGGATCGGCGGGATCGCGTACCGGCCGCGTGACGGTCGAAGCGCACATGAACGCGCGGTTGTGCCCGTGCAGTCGGCATGGACGTATCGCGACGGCCCAATGCCGTTCGCGCTTGCGCTGCGCGCGGCAGCGTACGACGCCAGACCGCAGCGCGATCACGTGCACGTGCTCAAAGTCATGGCTTCAACCGCGCGCGCGACGGTACATACGGCGCCCGCGATGGCACAGCCAATCCCGCAGACCGCATCCCCCGACATCCCCGATCTGCTATACCAGTCGTTCCTCGAATCGTCCGATCCCGCAAGCGCACAGAAAGTCGCGCAGGCGCAGCTCGCGAAAGACCCGCATTCGACGCTGTGGCAAAAACGTCTCGCGCAGGTCGCCGAGTGGAACAAGGCGCCCGAACTCGCGCTGAAGTCGTGGCTCCAGTACGCGCGCGAGACCGACGATCCGCTCGGCTGGCAGAACGTGCTGCGCATCGCGCCGATGCTCGATGACGACAACGCGTACCTCGCCGCGCTATTGCGCAGTGCGCGCGCGACGCCGGACGATCTGAAGCTGGTCGACTCGGTCACCGCGACCTACGAGCGGCTCGGCCGTCCCGACGACGCGATCGCATTCCTCGAAAGCCTGCCGCGCGGTCGCGAAGCGAATGCGCTCGACGAGCGTACCGGCGCGCTAGCGGAACGCGCGGGCCACGACGATAAGGCGCTCGCGATCTATCGCCGGCTGCAGCAGCGCGACCCGCGCAATCCGCGCTACGCGCTGCACACGGCGAGCGTGCTGTACCGCGACGGCGACTACGCGGGCGCGCTCGCTGCGATGACGCCCGCGAGCCGCGTCGCGAAAGACGACGACGACGTGTTCTGGCGCAACTACGGCGAACTCGCGCGGCTGCTGCAACGGGACGACGCCACGCACGACGCATACCGTCATCTGCTCGCGAGCGGCGCCGCGACGCCCGACGATCTCGGCGACATGGCGTACTTCTACGACGCGTATCCAATCGACGCGGGCCGCATCTCCGAGCTGCGTTACCAGCGCGGCCATACGGTGCGCGCGCTGCAGGAAGCGGTCTACTACTACACCGATGCGGGCGCGATGGAGCGCATCGACGCGTTGCTCGCGAGCCTCACGCCGCAGGAACGCGAGGCCGCCGAAGCGTCGCCGGGTTTTCTCGGTGTGCGCGCCGAATACGAGCGGCAGACTGGTCGTCCGCTCGATGCGCTGCACGATCTGCAACGCGCGGTCGATCTGCCTGGCGCGTCGGCGGATCTCGACGCGGCGCTGCTGTGGACGCTCGTCGACTACGGCACCGATGCCGAACTGCGCGCGGCGCTCGTGCGCTGGCGCGGCACGGCGGCGCAGAGCGCGCCGCTGTGGGGGCCGTACGCGGCAGCCGAACTGCGACTGAACCGTCCCGTCGACGCGCTCGAATATCTGCGTCGCCAGGCCGCGCTGATGTCGCGCGATCCGCTGTGGCTGCTCACCTATGCGGATGCGCAGGAGATGGCGGGGCGTTCCGATCTCGCGTGGTCGATCCGTCGCAAGGTCTGGTTGCAGATGCGCGAGGATGCATCGCGCACACCTGGGTCGCGGCAGGCGGGGCTGACGGCTCAGCGCGGCACGGCCCGTACGCGCGCATCGCAGGACGCCGAGACACGGATGCAACTGCGCAGCCGCCGCGTCGCGCTCGCTGGCGACTTCGCGGATGCCGACACGGCTGCCGCGCTGCTTGACGATCTGCTCAGCGACGACGCAACCCGCGCGAGCGTCGCGCGCGAACGCCGCACGCTGCTCGGCGATACGCGTGGTTTGCCGCCGCTCGACACGCCTTCGCGCAAAACAGCAGCGGCGCTCGACAACGATCGCCAGTTACGCACCGCAGTCGCGCAGGACGTCGCCGTCGCATGGGCGCTGTCGCGCGAGGCGAATCCGCTTGCGAAGCGCTGGCTCGCGCTGCAGGCGGTGAACCGTCTCGCGCAGCCGGCCGCCGCGCAACTGACCGTCGCGCTTGCCGACGACGACGTCGCGACGATGGACCGTCTGCTCGCGCAGGGCTCGCGGCTGCCGCGTTACGACCGGATCGACGCGACGGTTGCGGTCGACCGTCCGGCGCAGGCGGAAGCGCTCGCGTTCGACGGCCTCGACGGAGCACCCGACGACACCGAGATGCATCGACGGCTCGTAGAAACGGCGCTCGGGTGGCCGCAGTCGCTCGACGCGACCGTGACGAGCTACGTCGAACATCCGCTCGACTATATCGAGCAGACCCTTGCGGGCAGCCGCAAGATCGCCGAACACTATATGGTCGGTGTGACCAGCACGCAGGACTTCCAGCGCTCGACCGATACGTCGCAGCTTGTCGGCGTGCCGTCGGTGGATCGCTCGGTCAGCTTCTATGCGCGCCGGCAGACGCTCGACACCGCATTCATGGTGAGCGCGGGACGCCGCGAAGCGCTCGACAGCTTCTATACGTTTGGCGTCGGCGCAGAGTTTGGCCGCAACGCGCCGTTGCAATTCGGCGTGCGCGCGGGCCGCAACCAGATCGCCGACGAACTGCCGGCGCTTCGCGTGGGAGGCATGAAGGACAACGCGATCGCCGATCTGACGTGGCAGCTCGGCACGCGCGTCACGCTGTCGGGTAGTGTCGAGGCGGACCGCTTCTATAGCCAGGCGCGCACCTATCTCGGCAGCGGTGTGCTGTCGACGGCGCAACTGAGCTACCGGATCCGCACGGCGTATCCGGACTACACGGTGCGGCTCGTCGGCATCCACGGCGACTACGGCGCGAGCGGGCGCGCGGACCCGCTGATCGCGTCGCTGCTGCCACCCGCCGATCAGCCGGCGACCGCGGGCAACTTCATCCCGGCGACGTACTCGCAGTACGGTCTGTTCGCCGGCTTCGGCAACGATCTGCGCGACCAGTACACGCATCGATGGCGGCCGTTTCTCGATGTCGGCATCGTGCACGATTCGATTCAGGGATGGGGGCCGGAGATCAGCGCGGGCATCGCGGGAACGGTGTTCGGCGGCGATCATGCGGCGCTGTTCGTCGAGCACCAGCGCGTGTCGAAGATCGGCACGCCGGTGACGGTGCTCGGTGCGCGTTACAGCTGGTTTTATTGACACGGTCAGGAAGTGGGGTCGACCCGGTGGTCGACCCGGCGACTCAAACAACGATGTGATGTGACAGAGGAGGTGTTCGATGAACACAGTGAATCGATGGTCCCGTTTTACCCACTGGTCGATGGCGCTGGCCGTTTCGGCGGCGTTGCTGGCCGGCTGCGCTTCGATCCGCCAGACGCCCGCGCCGACGCTCGCGGCGAACGACGCGGTCGCGATCGCGCCGATCGCGAACTTCACCGAAACGCCCGCGGCCGGCGGCAGCGCCGCGGCGATCGCGGCGAACGTGCTGCGTGCGAACGGTCTGAAGGACGTGCGGATCGCACCGGTCGAAGGCTCCGGTAACGCGATGTTCGACACCGCGCAGCGCGACACCGGCGACCGCCGGCTCGCGTGGGCACGCGAGCAGCACGTGAAGTACGTGCTGGCCGGCGCAGTCGAGGAATGGCGCTACAAGGTCGGCGTCGACGGCGAGCCGGTTGCGGGGCTCACGTTCGAACTGGTCGACGTCGAGTCGGGTCAGGTCGTGTGGAGCGCGGCGGGTACGCGCAGCGGCTGGAGCCGGTCGAGCCTGTCGAGCGTCGCGGGTTCGCTGATCGGTGGCCTGCTCGCGCCGCTTCGGCCTACGCAGCCGCGCTCGTGATCCGCGCCGCGATACCTGATCGGGAGGGCGCCGTGAACCACGCCAACGCACCGTCGACCGCGGCTTCGGCCAGGCCGCGCCACGCGAATCCGTTCGGCCATCTCGGCGCGGTGCGCCGCTTTGTCGCGCCGGCTGCTGCGCGGCCGATGTCGGTCGTCGAGACGATAGTTTTTATGGTGATCGTGCTCGCGCTTGCGTGGGCGTTCGATCGCGACGATCCGTTGCTGCTGCACGCGGGGTTTCCGTGGCTGTGGTTCGCGCCGCTCATTGTCGCGCTGCGCTACGGCACACTGCTTGGACTGCTCGCCGACGCGTTCGTGGTAGCTGCATGGCAATTGAACGTGCACTCGCACGTGGCAGGCGCTGCGTGGCCGCTGCTGTTCTTCACCGGCGGTTTGCTGCAAACGATCGTCGCAGGCCATTTCGGCGACACGTGGGGCAGCCGCGCGAGCCGCGCGAACGCGATCAACGACTACCTGAACGACCGGCTCGTCGCGATCACGAATAGCCACTACCTGATGCGGTTGTCGCATGAGCGGCTCGAAAAGGATCTGCTGTCGAAGCCGACGACGCTGCGCGATTCGATCACCGAACTGCGCAGGTTGTCGATCGCGCATGGGCTCGATGTGCGGCCTGCGGTCGCGCGCTCAGATACGAACGCGGAAAACGAACCGCTGCCCGGCGCACGCGAACTGCTCGAATTCGTCGCGCAGGCCTGCCAGATCGAAGTGGCGGCGCTGTATCCGGTGAACGGTGCGCGAATCGCGCGCGAACCGGTTGCCCGGCTCGGCGACGCATTCGAATTCGATCCGCGCGACGACCTCGTCGTGCGCGCGCTTGAAACGAGGAGCGTCGCGCATCTGAAAGCCGACGAAAGCGTGCCCGCGATGCTTGCTACGCGACTGCTCGTGTGTGCGCCGCTCGTATCGGCGGATGGCCGGCTGATCGCACTGCTCGCGATCCGCCGCATGCCGTTCCTGTCGCTGAACTTCGACAACCTGCAACTGCTGCTCGTGCTGCTCGGTTACTACGCGGACGGTGTCGAGCATTCGCATCTGGTACGCGACGTGCTCGCGGCGGTGCCGAACTGTCCGTACGATTTCGCGCTCGACCTCGGGCGCCTCACGCGTCTGCAGCGCGAAGCGGGCATCGCGTCGTCGCTGGTCGCGCTGGTGTTTCCGCACGACGAGGCCGGCGATTCGTTCTTCGAGCACGTGGTGCGTCGTCGCCGCGCGCTCGACCTGATGTGGCCGCTGAAGACGCCGACCCAGTCGGTGCTCGTGAACCTGATGCCCGCGACCGACACGACCGGCATCGACGGTTATCTCGCGCGGATCGAATCGAGTCTCGCGGCGCAGTTCAGTCTCGATCTCGAGGGCGCGCGCATCGGCGTGCATACGCTGCACCTCGGCAGTCTGGAGCCGGGGCTCGCGTTGCAGCGCTTTCTGAAGCGAAGCGGCGTCGATGTCTAGGCCCGCTTCCACGTCTGCCGTCCCGTCCAGCGCTGCATCGGCGCTGACGGTGGTGAGCGTGCTGATGGCGCTCGCGGGTGTCGCCGTCGTGGCCGCATTGCAATACGCGGTGCTCGCGCATTTCGCTCGCGTGCCTGACGCGCACATCGACCCGCTGTGGCCAGTGAGCGCGGCGGCAGTTGTCGGCGGCGCGGCGCAAGCGGTGCTGTTCCGGTTCGCGCTGCCGTTACGCTACCACGAGCCGCGCGGCTGGACGCTTGCCGCATTGTGGCTCGCCTGCACGTTCGTGCCGGTGGGTGCTGGCCTCGTCGTGCTCGCGAGTTGCGCGTGGGCCGCGTGCTGGCCCGCGAAACGCGACGACGATACGCTCGCCGACGTGCCGGTGCCCGAGTTCGTCACGTACCTGGTGTCGCGCGTGTCGCACGGCGGTGGCGCGCGTCTGCAGGCGCGTCTCGTGAACACGCAGGTCGCCGCGTCCGACCGGCTGTCCGCACTCGTCGCGATCCAGAGCATGCCGACGCGCACCACCGGCACGCTGCTGCGCGACCTGCTCGCCGATCCGATCGAGGACGTGCGGCTGATCGCGTATGGCACGCTCGACCGCGCGGAGAACGAGATCATGCAGAAGATCTTCCAGACCTCGCAGACGCTCGACGAAGCCGCGGACGATGCGCAGCGTCACGCAATTCACCGACGGCTCGCCGAGCTGTACTTCGAACTCGTCTATCAGAATCTCGTGCAGGGCGCGGTCTACAAGCACACGCTGGAGCAGGCCGACCGCCATGCGCAGGCCGCTCTCGCGACCGATGCGAGCGACGCCGCGCTGTGGCTGATCCGCGGCCGCCTCGCGCTCGCGAACAGCGATGCCGATGCAGCCGGGCAGTACATGGACCGCGCGCTCGCACTCGGCTTCCCGCGCGAACGCCTCGTGCCGTGGCTCGCCGAAGTCGCGTTCCTGCGCGGCGATTATCCGCGGGTCGGCGAACTGCTCGCGTCGCTCGGCAACGCGGCTGCGCTACCCGTTCTCAAACCCGTCGTCCGCTACTGGTCGTCATGAAACCGTCCCTGATCCGTCGCGCCGCCGACGCCGATGTCTGCCTGCTGCTCGAAGGCACGTTCCCCTACGTGCGCGGCGGCGTGTCGAGCTGGGTCAACGAGATGATCCGCGCGTACCCGCAAATACGTTTCGCGATCGCGTTCATCGGCAGCCGCGAGGAGGACTATCGCGCCGCCGCGTACGAGTTGCCCGCGAACGTCGTGCATTTCGAAGCGCACTACCTGTACAGCGATACGCCAGCCGACACGAGCACGCGGCGCGAGATTCCCGGCGATGCCGCCGCGTTCGCGCGTTCGGCCGCGTTGCACGACGCATGGCGCGGCCATGGAGACGAGAACCCGGCCGCGTTGATGGCCGACATGGTGCAGCTGATCGGCGACGACGGACCGCTGAACGAGCGGCAGTTCACCGCGAGCCGCGCGGCGTGGGACTTTATCGTCGACCAGTATCACCGCTACTGCACGGATCCTTCATTTACGGACTATTTCTGGACCGTGCGGATCATGCACAAGCCGCTGTGGCAACTTGCGCGGATCGCACGTGAGTTGCCGCCGGCACGGGTGTACCACACGGTGTCGACCGGCTATGCGGGCTTTCTGGGGGCGCTGTTGCACTACCGGACCGGTCGGCCGCTGCTCGTGTCGGAGCACGGCATCTACACGAAGGAACGCAAGATCGATCTGCTGCAAAGCCAGTGGATTCGCGACAATCGCGGCGCATTCGAGCGCGACATTTCGAAGATCAGCTATTTCCGCGAGCTGTGGGTGCGTTTTTTCGAAGCGCTCGGCAAGCTCGCGTACGACGCCGCCGACGAGATCGTCGCGCTGTACGAGACCAACCGTCGCCGGCAGATCGCCGACGGCGCGTCGGCCGAACGGACGCGCAACATTCCGAACGGCGTCGACGTGGATGGCCTCGCGCCGCTGATCGATCAGCGCGTCGATGGCCCGCGCCGCGTCGTCGCGTTGATCGGCCGCGTCGTGCCGATCAAGGACATCAAGACGTTTATTCGCGCGATCTTCATCGCGTCGCGCACGATGCCGGACCTCGAAGGCTGGATCGTCGGGCCAGAAGAGGAAGACCCGGCGTACGCGCAGGAATGCCACGCGCTCGCGCAGAGTCTCGGGCTTGCGGAGAACGTGCGCTTCCTGGGCTTCCAGCGGATCGACGCGATCTTGCCGAAGGTCGACGTGATCGCGCTGACGTCGATCAGCGAAGCGCTGCCGCTCGTCGTGCTGGAGGGCTTCGCGGCCGGTGTGCCGTCGATCACGACCGACGTCGGCTCATGCCGTCAGCTGATCGAAGGACTCAGCGATGAAGACCGCGCGCTGGGCAGCGCGGGCGCGGTCGTGCCGATCGCAAACCCGGCCGCGTTTGCACAGGCCGTGCTCGATCTGCTCGGCGATGGGCCGCGCTGGCTGGCGGCGCAGCAGGCGGGCATCGCGCGGGTGCGGCGCTTCTATACGCGCGCGCAGATGATCGATCAGTACCGCACGCTGTACGACGCGCTGACCGTGGCGCCTGACCGGCCGCACGATGCACGTGGAGCACGCGGGGCAAGTGGGGCAGGTTGCCCCGTGCATACAGCCGCTCCGAACGACCCCGAGCAGGAGACCCGCTGATGGCCGGCATCGGTTTCGAACTGCGCAAGATCCTTCGGCAGCAAACGCTGTTCGGCGTCGCGCGCGCGTATGCGTACGCGGGGTTGATCAGCTCCGGCCCGCTGATCCTGTCGGTCTTCGGCATTCTGATCATCGGCGTGATGAGTCTCGCGTTCGTGATCCCGAAGTACGCGATCGTGCAGTTCCAGGTGTCGGTGACCTATCTGATCGCGGGCAGTCTGATCCTCACTGGGCCGCTGCAGCTGTCGTTCACGCGCTTTATCTCGGACCGCCTGTTCGAGAAGCGCGAGGACCTCGTGCTGTCGAACTACAACGGCATCGTGCTGCTTGCCACCGCAGCGTCGGGGCTGGTCGGCTTTGTCGCGGTCGCGCTCGGGTTTCATGGTGAACCGCTCGTCTATCGCGTGCTGATGGTGGCGGGCTTCGTTGTCGTCAGCAACATCTGGATCGCGGTGATTTTTCTGTCGAGCGTTAAACAATACCGGCAGATCCTGCTGGTGTTTCTCGTCGGCTACGGCTGCACCGTCGCGTTCGCGCTGCTGCTGAACCGGCAGGGCATCTCGGGGCTGCTGGGCGGTTTCGTCGCCGGGCATCTGGTGCTTTTCGCGGGGCTGTCGGGGCTGATCTACCGCAATTACAGCAGTGACCGCTTCATCGCGTTCGATGCGATCGACCCGCGCTTCGCGTACCCGAGTCTCGCGCTCGTCGGGCTGCTGTTCAATCTCGGCGTGTGGCTCGACAAGTTTATGTTCTGGTATGCGCCGGGCACCGGTTCGCAGGTGATCGGTCCGCTGCATGCATCAGTGATCTACGACATCCCGGTGTTCATCGCATACGTCTGCGTGATGCCCGGCATGGCGACGTTCCTCGTGCGGATCGAGGCGGATTTCGTCGAGTATTACGACGCGTTCTACGAGGCGGTGCGCAGCGGCGCGACGCTGCGCCACATCAACGACATGCGCGACATGATGGTGAACAGCGTGCGCGCGGGGCTCTACGAGATCGTCAAGGTGCAGGCGGTCGTGCTGCTGCTGATCGTCGCGTTCGGTCACTGGCTGCTCGAAGCGTTGCATATCTCGACGCTGTATTTGCCGCTGCTGCTCGTCGACGTGATCGCGGCGAGCTTGCAGGTGCTGTTGCTCGGGCTGCTGAACGTGTTCTTCTATCTCGACGCGCGCCGTTCGGTGGTGGCGCTCTCCGCCGGGTTCGTCGCGCTGAACGGCGTGCTGACCGGCATCACGCTGTGGATGACGCCCGACGCGTACGGCTACGGCTTCGCGCTCGCGCTGCTGATTCTCGACGTCGCGGCGGTGCTGCTGCTCGACCGCAAGTTCAGCCGTCTCGAGTATGAAACCTATATGCTGCGCCAGTGAGGTGACCCGTTGCCGTTCGTCCGATCCCATCTTTCTCGCTCATCGACGATGATGCCGACTGTGCTTTCCGTTGCCGCTGCGCTTGCCGTTGTTGCGGTGATCGTGCTGTGCGCGCTGTGGGCGCGTGCTGCCCGCGCGGAGGAACCCGCGGCGTGTGGGCACGATGCGGCTGGGCACCTGCAATCGGTTGCGTTCTTCTATGGCGAAAACGTGCCCGTCGAACAGCTTGCGAAGTTCGGCACCGTCATTGTCGAACCGGACAGTGGCTTCGATCCACGCGCGCAACGCGTGCCGTGTCCGGCGTGGTACGCGTACGTGAGCGTCGGCGAAGTAACGCGCGAACGCGACTACGCGCGTGCGATGCCGAAGCAGTGGCTGCTCGGACGCAACACGACGTGGGCGTCGACGGTCGTCGATCAGTCCGCGCCTGGCTGGCCCGCGTTCTTCGTCGAGAAGGTCATCGCGCCGCTGTGGGCGCGCGGCTATCGCGGCTTCTTTTTCGACACGCTCGATTCGTATCAACTGGTTGCGAAGACCGACGCGGCGCGTGCGAAGCAGGAGGCCGGCCTCGTTGCGGTGATCCGCGCGGTGAAGACGCGTTACCCGCAGGCGCAATTGATCCTGAATCGCGGCTTCGAGATCCTGCCGCAGGTGCACGACGCGGTGGCTGCGGTCGCGTTCGAATCGTTGTTCGGTAACTGGGACCAGCGCAACCAGCGTTACGACGCGGTGCCGACGGCCGATCGCGACTGGCTGCTCGCGCAGGCGAAGACGATCCGCGAACGCTATGGGTTGCCGGTTATTTCGATCGACTACTGCGCGCCGGACGATGCCGTCTGTCGTCGCACGATCGTCGCGAAGATTCGCGCGGAGGGACTCATTCCATACGTGACCGATGGGGCGCTGCGCACGGTCGGCGCGGGACCGGACACAACGGACAGCGCGAACTAGCAAACCCCTTGATAGCGACGCGGCCTCAGATTGCTGCCGCGCTCGACGCGATGGAATCGGTGGCCTGCGATCAGTCCACCGTCTCAGCCGACATGAAATCGAACAGCTTCGCCGCCTCCGGCGTGAGCATGCGACCCGCCTTCGCGCCGATCCACAGAGTGCGGATGCCCCACGCGTCGGTGAGCGGTACCGCGCGCAGACCTGCCGAGAGAATCTCGCGACGCACCGCGGCCTCGGGCAGTACACCGATGCCGAGCCCCGCCTCGATCATCCTGCAGATACCGTCGAAACTGCTTACCTGCACGCGCAGCCGCAGCGTGCGTTCGGCCGCCATCGCCGCGTCGAGCATCCGGATCAGCAGCGAGCTGCCCGCCGTGAGGCCGACGTAGTCGTAGTCGAGCGTGTCGGTGAAGGCGACTGCATGCGCGTCTGCGAGCGGATGGTCGGGCGGCACCAGCAGCACGAGCTGGTCGCGCCGGTACACGCGCTTGTCGATCAGCGGCGCGGGCACGTTGTCCGCAAAAATGCCGAGATCGGTGCGACCTTCGCCGAGCGCATCGACGATCTCGCCGCTCAGCCGTTCCGCGAGCGTGAGCCGGATGCCGGGATGCGTCGCGACGAAGCGCTGCAGATCGACCGGCAGGAACTGCACGATCGCCGACGTGTTTGCCCAGATCCGCACATGACCGCGCACGCCGACCGCGAAGTCGGTCATCTCGCTCGCCATCCGGTTCACCTGGTCGAGCACCTGCGCGGCGTGTGCGAGCAGTCCCTGGCCCGCGGGCGTCAGCTCGACGCCGCGCGGCTGCCGCACGAGCAACGCGCAATCGGTGGCGCGTTCGAGATCGGCGATCCGCTTGCTGACCGCGGACAGTGTCATGTGGCTGCGCTCGGCCGCCTTCGTGAGGCTGCCGGATTCGGCGACCATCAGGAAGACGCGCAGCGAGTGGAGATCGAAGTGTGTCGGATTGACCATGGGGCGCGACGCTCGCTCGACTGAAGCGGCGATTTTACGGCGATCCGCGTTTGTAGATCTGCGTATACGCCCTCGTGCAGCGCTAGCGCAGTTGCGTCACCGCGATCAAGAGCACCATCCCACCGATCGCGCCGTCGAGCACGCGCCATGCGCCTGCCCGCCGGAACAGCGGCGCGAGCAGCCGCGCGCCATAGCCAAGGCCTATAAACCACACCGCGCTGACCGCCATCGCGCCGAGCGCGAACGCGACGCGTGCATCGAGGGGTTCGCGCGCGCCGGCCGTGCCGATCAGCAGGAACGTGTCGAGGTACACGTGCGGGTTGAGCCATGTCAACGCGAGCGTCGTCAGCACGATCGGCAGTGCGCGCTGCGGTTGCTGCTGCTGTCCGACGTCAGTGGATGCGTCGACATGCAGGCCCGTCTGACGCGGCCGCCATGCGCGGCGCAGCGCGCTCAGGCCGAACCACGCGAGATACGCGAGCCCGACGTACAGCAGCGCATGCACGAAGGTTGGGTAGCGTTCCATCAACGCCGATGCGCCGCCGACGCCGGCCGCGATCAGCGCGAAATCGGACAGCATGCACAGCATCACGATCTTGCCGACGTGCGAGCGCTGGATACCCTGCCGCAGCACGAACGCGTTTTGCGCGCCGATGGTGACGATCAGCGACGCGCACAGCGCCGCACCATGAGAAAAAGCCAGCCAGGACATGCTCGATCCAATCGATGTTTGTTAGAACTGGCGTTAGTCTGCAAGACTGGCTAGAGTAAGAGAAGCTAATTCGACTAACGCCGATTAAGGAACGCTAATGCTCGACTATGCACTGCTCGATGCGCTCGCGGCGGTCGTGCGCCACGGTTCGTTCGACCGCGCGGCGGGCGCGCTGAACGTCACGCCGTCGGCGGTATCGCAGCGGGTGAAGCTGCTGGAGGAACGCGTCGGCAGCGTGCTCGTGAAGCGCGGCCAGCCGTGTGTCGCGACCTCGTCCGGTGCGCTGCTGTGCCGTCATACTGAACGGGTGCAACTGCTCGAAGCGGAACTCACGGGCCGGCTGCCGGCGTTGCCCGGCATTCAGGCGAGCGCGTGGCCCACGCTGCGCATCGCGGTGAACGACGACAGCGTCGGCACATGGTTTCTCGACGCGGTGGCCGACTTCTGCGTCGAACGCTCGACGCTGCTCGATCTCGTGATCGACGATCAGGACCACACCGCGCAGCGCATCCGCGACGGCAGCGTGCAGGGCGCGGTGACGACGCAGGCCGAGCCAATCCAGGGATGCCGGTCGGTGCGGCTTGGCCGGATGCGCTATCGCGCGGTGTGTTCGCCGTCGTTTTACGCGCGTCATTTCGCGGACGGGGTCACGCGCGACACGTTGCGCGGTGCACCCTCCATTGTGTTTAGCCCCAAGGACCAGTTGCAGAAACGCTTCGTGCGTCGCGTGACGCGCGCGGAAGTCGATCCACCGTTGCACTGGATTCCGCACGTCGCCGGTTTTCTGCGCGCATGCGTGACGGGGCTCGGCTGGGGGATGTGTCCGGAGCGGATGATCGCGCCGCATTTCGCGAACGGCGAACTCGTCGATATGGCGCCGGGCCGCCACATCGACATCGATCTGTACTGGCAAAGCTGGCGGCTGTCGATCGGCTGGCTCGACGATTTCGGCGCGATGCTGCGCACGCGCGCGGCTGATTATCTTGACTGAGATTTCCGCGCGCTGCCTGTCGCTTACAGCAGTAGTTCGATCGAATGGAACAGGCGGCGCTGCTCGGGGTCCTTCGAGCGCGCGCCTTCGTCGATCACTTCGCGCAGGCAGTCGAGAAAGCACGTACCGGCGGGTCCGGGCGGCGCATCGCGCCGCGACGTCACGCTGACGATCGTTTCGTCGACGGTCTCGCGCAGCGGCAACGCGCACAGGTTTTCTTTCGCCATCGTCAGTTCGACGAGCGGCCACGGACAGATGCTCAGCATGTCCGTGTGCGACAGCAGACTCATCAGGATCGTGGACGAGTGCGCGAGATGGATCGTGTGCGGCACTTTCATTCCGCGGCGACGGAACAGATTGTCGGCCATCGATTCGCGACTCGCCGGGTCCCAGTTCAGCACCCATTCGGCGTCTTCCAGCTCGAGAATCGAACGGCAGTCGGCCAGTGGATGACCGCGCCGCGCGACCACTGCCGCGTGCGTCGAGAACAGCGGCACGTGCTGGAATTCTCCTTGCGGCGACGCGGGCGGCGGCCGGCCGATCGAGAAATCGAGCGTGCCGTCGCGCAATCGCGGTTGCACGACCGCGAGCAATCCCTCGAAGAATTCGAGCTGCACGTCCGGCATGCGCCGGCGAAACCGTTGCACGGTCTCGGGCAGGAATGTCAGCGCGACCCACGGCGTCACGCCGATCGACAGCTTGCCCGCCGCCGCGCCGCGCATCGCGTCGAGTTCGGACTCGGCGCGCGCGAGCTGGCCGAGCACGAGCCGCGCATGCACGACGAGTGCGCGGCCATACTCGGTGAACGTGATGCCGTTCGTGCCGCGATTGACGAGCGGCGCGCGCACGTCCGCTTCGAGTTCGCGCACGGCCTTCGTGACCGCGGCGGGCGACACGCCGAGCGAGCGCGCGGCGGCACGCAGACTGCCGGTGTCCGCAATCGCCGCGAGCGTGCTGAGCTGGTGAAGTTTCATCGGTGCGGGCTGCGGGGGGGGGGCAACCGGTGGTTGCCGTCGCGACGATTCTACGCCTGCCGGTCAAATAAATCGGAGGCTATGCTGGCCCGACCTGGTCATGGACGGAGACAGCAGCATGAACACGATGGTCATTCCAGCGGGGATCGCCGGTATCGAAGCCGAAATGATCGCGTTGCGGCAAAAGATCCACGCGCATCCCGAACTGGCCTACGAGGAATTCGTCACGGCGGACCTCGTCGCCGAACGGCTCCAGGAATGGGGCTACACGGTGCATCGCGGGCTCGGCAAGACGGGCATCGTGGGACAACTGAAAGTCGGCACCGGCACACGCCGGCTCGGTCTGCGCGCCGATATGGACGCGCTGCCGATCCACGAGCAGACCGGCCTGCCGTACGCCAGCACGATCCCCGGCAAGATGCACGCGTGCGGTCACGACGGCCACACGGCGATGCTGCTCGCGGCAGCGAAGCATCTCGCCCGGGAGAAGTCGTTCGACGGCACGCTGAACCTGATTTTCCAGCCGGCCGAAGAGGGTCTCGCCGGCGCGAAGAAGATGATCGAAGATGGACTGTTCGAACGCTTCCCGTGCGATGCGGTGTTCGCGATGCACAACATGCCGGGCTTTCCGACGGGCAAGTTCGGTTTTCTGCCGGGGCCGTTCATGGCGTCGTCCGATACCGTGATCGCGACCGTCACCGGACGCGGCGGTCACGGCGCAATGCCGCACAAGGCGGTCGACTCCGTCGTGGTGTGCGCGCAGATCGTGCTCGCGTTGCAGACCATCGTGTCGCGCAACGTCGCGCCGCTCGACATGGCGATCGTGACCGTCGGCGCGATCCATGCGGGCGAGGCGCCGAACGTGATTCCGGAACACGCGGAACTGCGCCTGTCGGTGCGCGCACTGAAACCGCAGGTGCGCGACCAGCTGCAGCAGCGCATCACCGAGGTGATCCACGCGCAGGCCGCCGTGTACGGCGCGCGCGCGGAGATCGATTATCAGCGCCGCTATCCGGTGCTCGTCAACGATGCGGCGATGACGGACTTCGCGCAGCGCGTCGCCACCGGTTGGCTCGGCGACGACGGCCTGCTGCCGGCGATGCAGCCGCTCACCGGCAGCGAGGACTTCGCGTTCATGCTCGAACGCTGCGCGGGCAGTTACCTGATCATCGGCAACGGTGACGGCGAGGGTGGCTGCATGGTGCACAACCCCGGCTACGACTTCAACGACGCTTGCCTCGCGACGGGCGCCGCGTACTGGGTGAAGCTCGCCGAAGCGTTTCTCGTCTAGGCGTCGCCACGGAGGCAGACATGGACTATCCCGCCGCACCCGCTACAGTGCATCCGCTGCAGCACGATGAAGACGACGCACGCGCGTCGAGCGTCGCCGTGCCCGCCGTGAACCACGTGAAAGCGATCGCCGCGATCACGCTCGGCAACGGACTCGAGTTCTTCGATTTCACGATCTACAGCTTCTTCGCGACGATCATCGGCAAGCTGTATTTTCCGGTGGAAGGACAGCTCGCGCAGTTGATGCTCGCGGTCGGTTCGTTCGGCGTCGGTTTCATCATGCGGCCGGTGGGCGGCATCGTGCTCGGCGCGTACGCGGATCGGGCGGGTCGCAAGGCCGCGATGAGCGCGACACTGTGGCTGATGACGCTCGGCTCCGCGATGATCGCGTTCGTGCCGACGTATGCATCGATCGGACTGGCGGCGCCGCTCATCGTGATTGCCGCGCGGCTCGTGCAGGGCTTCGCGCTCGGCGGCGAGATCGGTGCATCGACTTCGCTGCTGATGGAGTACGGCAGCGACCGCACGCGCGGCTTCTACGGTAGCTGGCAATTCGTGAGCCAGGGGCTCAACACCGTGTGCGGATCGCTGCTCGGCGTGGCGCTCGCGGCGGGACTCTCGACGCATGCGCTCGAAAGCTGGGGGTGGCGCGTGCCGTTCGTGATCGGTATGGCGATGGGACCGGTCGGCGTGTATATCCGCCGTCATCTCGATGAGACGTTGACGTTACCAGCGCCCGGCGCCGCGGTTGCCGTCGACGTCGCGCGCCCCGTGCGCGAGATCGTCGGCCGCCACCGCGGCGCGCTCGTGACCGGCGTACTCACGACGATCGGCGGCACCGCGGCGAACTACATCGTGCTGTTCTATCTGTCCACGTACGCGATCAAGATCCTGCATATGCCGATGGCGCTCGCGCTGTGGGCATCGTGGACCGCGGCTGCGGTGACGGTGGTGTGCTCGCCGTTTGCCGGCGCGCTGTCAGACCGCGTGGGTCGCAAACGGGTGATGTGGGTGTCGCGCGTGCTGTTGATCGCGACGGTCTATCCTGCGTTCGTCGCGATCAACGCGGTGCCGACGGTGCCGGTATTGCTCGCGGTGGTCGCGGGGCTCGCGGTGCTGGTCGCGTTCACCGCGGTGCCGAACATCGTGATGCTGCCGGAGCTGTTTCCGCGCGCGATTCGAGCGACGGGGATGTCGCTGGTGTATTGCCTCGGCGTGTCGGTGTTCGGCGGCTTCGCGCAATTCTTCGCGACGTGGCTGATCCAGCTGACGGGCAGTACGCTCGCGCCTGCGTGGTATCTGATTGGTTGCGGGCTCGTGTCGCTGTTGCCGTTGCCGTTTATGAGAGAAACGGCGGGACGGCCGCTCGATTGATCAGTTGAACCTGGCCAGGTCCTGGAAAATAAGCCGGCCCCACGTGTCGCCTCGTGCCTGGACAAGCAGGCCACCTTCGCCGATCTGCCCCAGCTCGATCGGCGCGAAGCCGAGCCGGTCGACGAGGGCCGCAACCGACGTGCTCGCCGCGTCGTCGTCGCTGGAGACGAACACGACGCGCCGGCCTCCCTGAGGCGTTGTCGCCCCCTGAGCCAGCGTTCCCGCAGGCAGGTGATTGAAGGCCTTCACCACCTTCGCTCCGGTGAACGCCTTCGCGACGACAGCGCTCGACGGCAGACCGTCCAGTTCCTCCGGCGGGACACCAAACGCGTTGGTCGCGTCGATCACGATCTTGCCCTTCCAGCTGTCGAGGGTCCGCGCGATATCGCGGTGCGTGGCGAAGGGGACCGCGAGGATGATGACATCGGCCTTGACCGCATCCTCAATCCGCTGGGGGACGATCGATGGACCGATCTTCGCTGCGAGTGTGTCGAGCGATCGTCGGGCCGCGACGGCGACTTCGATTCCCTGGCGGGCGAACGCGTGGGCGATGGCAGTTCCGATCTTGCCGAGACCGATGATTGCGTAGCTCATTGAATTCTCCATAAGTGGTTGTCCAGGACCCTCGGGTCTCAAACCTGACCGATACCACCATCGGCCATCAGATCCGAACCGGTGACATACGAACTCTGGTCGGACGCGAGGAAGAGCGCCGCGCCGGCAAGCTCCTCAGCCTGGGCGAGTCGACCGAGCGGGACCATGCTCTGGTACATGTTCACCAGATCCTCGCGTGTCGCCGACTGGGAGTCGAGAATCGGGGTGTCGGTGACGCCAGGGCTCAGCGTGTTGACGCGAATGCCGCGATCCTTGAATTCCGCCGCCCAGGTGCGGGCATAGGAACGCAACGCCGCTTTGGTCGCCGCGTAGGCGGTGTGGCCAGGAATGCCCATGCCGTGCATCGCCGACGAGACCAGGATGATCGATCCACGTCCTGTCATCAGCGGCAGCAGCTTCTGCACGAGGAACACGGGGCCGCGGGCCATCAGGTTGAATGCCTTGTCGAAATGCTCGGGCGTGATCGTGTCGATCGAAGCCTGCTCGGTAAAGCCCGCGTTCGACACGACGATGTCGACGCCCCCCTTTTTGTCCCGGACGGTCGCAGCGACACGGTCGAGGTCATCGAGGTTCGCGGCGTCCGCCTTGATCGCGGTGACGTTGCGTCCGATCAGTCTGGCGGCCTCGTCGAGCTGTGCTTGCCGACGACCGAAGATGAAGACGTGAGCGCCTTCGGCGACGAACCGTTGGGCGATCGCCAGACCGATACCGGTTGTTCCGCCGCTAATGACGGCGTTCTTGCCTGCGAGAGTGGACATGGAAACCTTCTGCCTGTTCGTGATTGACAGAACCATGGTAATTGCCGCTTCCCGGAATGATAATTGGCTTATTTTTCATAAAATCTATTCTTTGGGGGAATTGATCGTGGATCGATTTCACGAGTTGAACGCCTTCATCGCCGTCGTCGAAGCGGGCGGTTTTTCCGCCGCGGCACGTCGAACCGGCGAATCGCAGTCCGCTATCAGCAAGGCCATCGGCGCGCTGGAGAGGCGCCTCGGTGTGATGCTGTTCAACCGGAGCACACGCAGCGTGACCCTGACGGATCAGGGGCAGCGATACTACGACCGGACCAAACCGCTGGTCGACGAGATGGATGAAGCCGACAGCGAACTGACCAGCAGCACGCTCGATGTCTCGGGTCTGATCAGGATCGCCGCATCTTCGACGTTCGGCCGCCTTCACGTTCTTCCGCTGATACCGGAACTGCTGTCGCTGAATCCCGGCCTTCAGGTCGATATGGTTCTGTCGGACTTCGTGCGGGATATGGCCGAAGACCGGATCGATCTGGCGATCCGGGTGGGTACCGTCAACGACCTCGACACGGTCGTCAGGCGCGTGGCCAGCACGCCGCTCGTATGCGTCGGATCGCGTGGCTATTTCGAGCGACGCGGCATACCCAGGACGCCCGCCGAACTCGTCGATCACAATTGCCTTTTGTATGGCGGCCTGCTGGAGTCAGCGGACTGGCCGTTTGTCGGGCAGGAGGGTCGATTCAGCGTGACCGTTCGCGGAAATCTTTCGTCGAACAGCGTCGAAACGATCCGCTCGGGTGTGCTGGCCGGGGTGGGAATCGGTCTGTTTGCGAAGGTCTCGCTTGCCGATGAACTCCGGCATCCGGACGTGATCACCGTTCTCGACGAATTCATCAGCGACGTCAGGGACGTCAGCCTTGTCTGGCCCAAGCGTCGATTCGTGCCGGCACGCGTGCGTCGGGTGACGGAGTTTTTTGCTACGGCGCTCCCGCCTCGTATTTAGGCGAACTTCCGGGCGCGTCGTAGGGATCTGGCTATGCCTGATTCGCCGACCCGGGCGTTGGCGCCGGCGATGCCTTTTCCTCCGCGCTGGCCGCGTCGCGTGTCTCGGGCATCGCGACCCACACCAGCAGCACCGAGAGCGCGCCCGCCGCGGCGAGGCCGAAGAAGCTGATCGCGTTGCCGAAGTGATCGGCGACGAAGCCCGCGGCCGTCGTGCTGAGCGTGGCACCGATACCTGCTGCAAGGCCGAACAAGCCGATGCACAGGTTGTAGCGTCCCTTGCCGCCCGCGACGTCCGCGGCGATCAGCGGCAGCATCACACCGAACACTGCCGCGCTTATACCGTCGAGCATCTGCACCGGCACCAGCAGGAACGGACTGCTCACGCCCGCGAACAGCAGCGCGCGTATGGGCAGCGCGGAGAAGCCGAGCAGCAGGACCGGCCGGCGGCCCCAACGCTGCGCGGTGCGTCCGACCCATGGCGACAGCATCGCGACGATCGCCTGCGGCACGATGATGCACGCGGCGATCACGAGCTGCACGTTGTCGCCCATGCCGGCGGTGACTTCGCCAGCCGCGAGGTTGAGCATTGCCGCGTTCGACAGATGGAACAGCACGATGCACGCAGCGAAGATCAGCATGCGCCGGTCGCGCAGCAGCTCGCGCAGCGTTTCGCGTTCGCCGAGGGCGGCGACGTGTGACTGGACCTTCGGCTTCGCGCGCGTCGACGTGTACTCGCTCTGGATCATCGCGAGCGCGACGAGTGCGGGCAGCGCGAGCGCGGCCGTGAGCCAGAACACCGCGCGTGCCGAGAAGTACTCGCCGAACAGACCCATCAGTCCGGCCGCGACCGCGCTGCCGATCGATGCCCAGCGCGCGTTGCGGCCAAGCCGGTCGCCGAGATCCTGGCGGCCGACCAGCGCGAACGAGATCGCCGCCATCGCCGGCACGAGCATGCAGCTCGCGAAGCCATGGAAGACTTCCGCGGCGATCACCGGCAGCACGGTCGGACTCGTCGCGAGCAGCACGGCACTCAGGATGATCGCGACGATCGCCCACGCGGCCGCACCTTTCTTGTTCTTCAGCGCATCGACCATGGCGCCGCCCGGCACCTGGCTCACCATCGCGCTGATCGTTCCGACCGACAGCACCATACCGATCTCGCCCTGGGTCCACTTGTGCGAGGCGAGGTACGACGCAATGAACGGACCGAAGCCCGTCTGCACGTTGGCGACGAAAAAATTGAGCCAGTCGAGGGCGCGAAGGCTGCGTGCGTTGACCATGAGGCGGCCGGTCATCGCGTAGCTCTCGCCGGCGAGGCGGCGGGTGCGGCGGGTCTCGCCGCGGGTAGTGGCGCAGGAGCGACGGGCGCGGCCGTTACTGGCGAGACCGCCTGGATCGGCTTGTCGGATGCATACACCGGCGATGCCTTGATCTGCGCTTCGTCGAGATCGAGCAGCGCGTGCACTTCCTTGTCCTTCGACACGAAGCGCAGCGCCGACCAGTTCGCGGCGATCGTGCGCCGGTCCGGACTCACCATGCCGCTCACGTCGAGCACGACGGCCTGCGGCTGCGCGCTGCCGTCGATCAGCACATCGACCACGCGGCCCACCTTCGCGCCGTTCGGTCGTTCGAGCGTCGTGTCGAGCAGGGGCAACTGACCCGGCGGCACCGGCATCGGCGTCGCGCCCGTGAGCGGCGCGGCCATCGCCGCGGCGGGCTTCGGCCGGTCGGCGGGCGGCAGTTTGCCGGGCGGCAGATCGAGCGTGATCGGCGCGCTTTTCGCGCCGGGCGTGAAGCGGAACACGCTCCACGGGAAACTCACCTTGCGGTCGCCGACGCCAAGAAAACCCTGCAGGTTGACAACCATCTCGCGCGGCTTGCCGTTCGCATCGGCGATCAGATCGACCGCGCGGCCGATCACCTTGCTGCCGCGCTGCACTTCACTGTCGAGCAGCGCGCGGACCTGGCTACGCTCGATCGCCCGCGTCGAGATGATCGGCGCAGGAGTGGGCGGCGGCGGTGCGGGGGGCGGCGCGGGCGCGGGCGGTTCGGGTTTGCGCGGTCGTACGACCGGGTGCTTCGGTTTCTTCGGTACGTCGTGGCCGGTCGTTTCCGGCTGCTCGGGTTCGGCTTCGGATGCGGCCTCCGGTTCGCTCGCGGGCTCGACCGGACTCACGACGGCTTCGGTAATCAGCGCAGGTTGCTGCTGCGTGGGGAACAGGCCGCAACCCGACAGCGCGAACGCGACGAGAACGAGGAGGGCGGCAAGGGCCGCGTGGGCGGCGGAAACGGGAAGACGCAACGTTGGACGTGAAAAACCGCCACTCATCAAGGGATGCTCCATGGCCGCGCGGCGCGACCGCAGCGCCGCGGTATTGATCGATCGACAGGCGGAAGTGTAACCTGCTCACGCGGGTGGTCCCGCTTGAAGCATGCGTGTAGCGCCGCCTGCATGTGCCGCACGCGATCGCAGCGGCTGCGGTTCGCGCATCGCGTAACCCTTCGCCCGACGCGCGCAGCCTAGGTGTAAACACCCGCGACGTCCCCGCCTTCTCCCGTCATTCCCGCGATATAAGCCCGCCGACATGCCAGGCATGCCGTCCCTGCGATGGGACGTATGAGCGCGTTCGCCTACTCTTCGTGACGGCAAAAAGACAACGGCGCATGGCGCGCCGGGACGACACGATACCAACCGCAAAGAGACGAACCCTGACGATGGCCCCACGGGCCGTTTCAGCATGCTGATAAAGGAGGCACTCGCCATGATGGAACCCCACGCACAATCCCACGCACAAGCCCAGGCGCAAGCGCTTGCCGACACCGGCGCCGGCGCCGGCGCAAAACCGTTCGACGGCCACGGCCTGCTCGATCGTTATTTCGACATCACCGCGCGCGGCAGCTCGCAACGCCAGGAAATCGTCGCGGGCGTCACGACGTTTCTCGCGATGGTCTACTCGGTCTTCGTCGTGCCCGGCATGTTCGGCAAGGCCGGCTTCGACACGAGTGCGGTCTTCGTCGCCGTGTGCCTGACGACCGCGTTCGGGTCGTTGTTGATGGGCATCTGGGCGCGCCTGCCGATCGCGATCGGCTGCGCGATTTCGCTCACCGCATTCACCGCATTCGGCCTCGTGCTCGGCAAGGGGCTGCACCCGACCGTCGCGCTCGGCGCGGTGTTCCTGATGGGCGTCGTGTTCACCGGGATCTCGGTGACGGGTGTGCGCTCGTGGATCCTGCGCAATCTGCCGACGGGCATCGCGCACGGCACGGGCATCGGCATCGGGTTGTTCCTGCTGCTGATCGCCGCGAACGACGTCGGCCTCGTGACGAAGAACCCGGGACCGGGACTGCCGGTATCTCTCGGCCAT
This sequence comes from Paraburkholderia sp., assembly GCF_050742655.1. Taxonomy (GTDB): domain Bacteria; phylum Pseudomonadota; class Gammaproteobacteria; order Burkholderiales; family Burkholderiaceae; genus Paraburkholderia. Next base: position 86,442 of record NZ_JBOIGG010000022.1, read on the forward strand.
CTGACGTCGCTGCCGGCGCTGATGTCGGTGGCGGGGCTCGCCGCGATCTTCGGACTCGTGCGACGTCGCGTGCCGGGCTCGATCCTGATCGTGATCGTCGCGATCTCGGCGCTCGCGCTGCTGATCGATCCGGCGGTGACGTACCACGGCATCTTTGCGTTGCCGTCGCTGAGCGCACCGGGTCATGCGTCGCTGATCGGCGCGATGGACATCAAGGGCGCGCTGTCGCTCGCCGTGCTGCCGAGCGTGCTTGCCCTCGTGATGACCGCCGTGTTCGACGCGACCGGCACGATCCGCGCGGTCGCGGGGCAGGCGGGGCAGCTCGATGCGAACGGGCGCATCGTGAACGGCGGTCGTGCATTGACCGCCGATTCGCTGAGTTCGATTTTCTCGGGCTTTCTCGGCGGCGCGCCGGCGGCTGCGTATATCGAATCGACGGTTGGTGTCGCCGCGGGCGCGAAGACGGGGCTCGCGGCGGCGGTCGTCGGGTTGCTGTTTCTCGTCGTGATGTTCTTCTCGCCGCTCGCCGGACTCGTGCCTTCGTATGCGACGGCGCCGGCGCTGATGTACGTCGGTCTGCTGATGCTGTCGAGCGTCAGCAAGCTCGATATGGACGACATGGTCGACGCGATGTCGGGACTCGTCTGCGCGGTGTTCATCGTGCTGACGGCGAACATCGTCACCGGCATCATGCTTGGGTTCTGCACGCTGGTGATTGGGCGTGTGGTCAGCGGGGAATATCGCAAGCTGAATGTCGGGACGGTGGCGATCGCTGTGGTGCTTGCGGTGTTTTATCTGGGTGGGTGGGCGATCTGATATCGCTGCCGATCCGCCGGTTAGATTAGCCGGCCTTGTCCTGACGGAGTTCGCAGCCACTTGAATCTATACTGACGGCTCCTGGAGGGTTCAATGGCTAGTCATGACAGGTTGCATCCGTTACGTCCGTTCCTGAAGAACTGGGTTTGGGAGCATGGTCGGGTAGGTACCCGCTATCTCGACTGCACCGATGGCGAGATCAAGTTCGACGAAGGCAAGAAGTCGCACTTCGCGGCCGAAGAATATATCTACGTGCCGCTCGACAAGGATGCTGAAGACGACGCATCGGTGCACGGCCCCGCGATCCAGGAGGCGGGGCTGGCGCGCTTCCTGAGAGCCGCGCAATTGGGAAAACCGGAAGAGGCGGGCTCCGTGGCGGAGGTTCAGCGCGCCGTGGAAGACTGCCTCGATCTCGGCCTGTTCAGCGCCTATCAGGGGGACGCGAAAGCGGCGTTGGAACGCTATGCGCAGGAAGCCATGTTCGACGATGAAATCCGCGCGGCGGTGGTCGAGGACATCCGGCGTTTATACGCAGGCGTGCGCGAGCAGCTGGCGATGTACGATTTCAGCGTGCTTTACGGTTTGCCTGCACCGTTGCTCATCAGCGAGACGCCGTTCATCGACTGGCGCGTGCGCACGAGCCCGGCGCTGCCGTTCGTATCGATGCCGCTTGGGCCTTACTGTCTGCTGGTGGGTGCGCCGTCAGGCAGGAAAAGCAAGGTCGGCCCGGTGGTCTGGAAGGCGGCTGCCGCGATGGGTCCGTTGAAAGACCACAACCGCTACCTCCAGGAGCATGCGCGTCTGTGGCTGGTGGCGACCACCGACGATCAACTCGTTGCCGGGCAAAGCCGCTTTGCTGCGGCTAAGGCTGACGGATCCGAGGACGCGAAGCACTGACGGAAGAGCGCCGCAACCTCACAACGACATATCGAACGCCGGCCGCAGAAACAGCTCGATTCCCATCACCACGAGGCTGAGCGCGGCCGCCGACAGCGTCAGTGTGCCGTATTCGTCGTAGCGTAAATCATGCAGACACGCGACGACGAAGAGGATCGCGAGCAGGTTGGTCAGCCATTCGAAATTCAGCGCAAGCGACATGGGGAAATCCAAGCTCGTTGAAACGAATCGCACCTGTAAATGCGGGCGATTCTATCGATACGAGCTTACGGATTCGCAACGGCTGGGCTTACATCGCTTACGCTCCCCGCAGCATGTCGTCGCGAATCCAGTCGAGCACTGACGCATGCTTCGGCTGCCAGCCGAGCAGCTTGCGCGCGCGCTCGCCGCGTACGCGGCTGTTCGACCCGAGACCATACGACGCCATCTCGTAGCCCCATTCCTTCTGCGCTTCTTCGAGCGGCCAGTCCTGCGGCTTGCCGAGTCCGAGCACGTCGGCGATCGCGGTCGTCATCTCGCTGAACGACGCTTCGCCGTTCTCGACGAAATAGAACGTGCCGGCCGGCGTTTTTTCGAGTGCGAGTCGATACAGCTCGACGACGTCGTCGATATGCACGTTCGACCAGATGTTGCCGCCGCTGCCGACGTGCCGCACGACGCCGCTCCTGCGTGCCTGCGATAACAGTCGCGGCAGCTGCACGCTCGCGCTGCCCGACACTGCACCGTGGCCGTAGATCAGCGTGTTGCACAACACCGCCGAGCGGATGCCGCGTTGAGCGGAGTCGAGTACCAGTTGATCGATCGCGACGCGCGCTGCCTTGTCGGCGGTCGGCTCCGGCAGCTCGTCTTCGCGGTACACAGTGGCCGCGCCGCGTTCGCCGCCCGACGCATCGCCGACGATGCTCGAGCCGCTCGTGTGCAGGAACGGTTTGTCCGAGCCCGCCAGTCCTTCGATCAGCGCAACGACCGCGCCACGATGGTCGCTGCTCGCCGCGTTGATCACGGCGTCGGCGGCCTGTGCATGCGAGATCAGCAGCGCGCGATCGTCGAGTGTGCCGACGACCGGTTCGATACCGAGGCTGCGCAATGCATCGGCCTGCTCGGGTTTGCGCACGAGTCCCGTGACATGGTGGCCTGCGCGGACGAGTCCCGCCGCGATCGATCCGCCAATGAAACCGTTGGCGCCCGTGATGAAAATGTTCAAGATGTTTCTCCTTTAGCGCTTTAGCGTTTGCTCCGGCGTCGACCCCTGTTAGCGTCCACTGCGGATGGTTGCTGTGAATGTGTCGTGAAACCGTGCAGCCAGTATCGGTCGCGATGGGGCGCGCAAAAAGGGGCCTGGGCTCAAATCACATTTGATCTGCGCGCACGAATCGATGCAGTGTCGGGAAACCGGATGGAAGAGACGACGGCTCTCTGAAAGTCAATGACTTGCCAAACTACTTTGGTCGACGGCGGCCCGTGCGGTGAACCGGAAACGATGGACGAGGCGGAAGGCCGGCGCGAATGCCTGCATTACGTCGCTTGCCTGCAGCGACGTCCTGTCTGGCCTTGATGTCTCATCCAATGCGTATTCTCGCTGAATGTCCGCTTCATTCCAGTTCGCGCAAACTGTCGTGCAAGACTTCGACGCGCTGTAAATGACTATTACCGCGTTCAAGCAATCGTTCCGCGACTAGCGAGCAAATCAGGTTGACCACCGCCGTCATACCAACCTTGCTGTCGAACAGCATCAGACCATCGGTATGACATCGGATCACCCAGCGCGCGAGCCGCGCCGGTTTCCCGGCGATCACATCCGACATGTATAGAACCGGAACGCCCGCCTCGGCGAGTGCGGTGGCAGTCAAACCAACCGCCGGAACGCGGCGCCGCAAACCAATGATGATCACGACATCTTTCGCGTTCAGATCGCCAAGATATTCGCCGATGGTGTCGCCCGGTGCGGGCAACAACACCACGTCCGAACGTACCTGAATCAGTTCCCGCCTGATCATCATGCCGACCGTATGACTATGCCGATAGCCGATGATCACCACTCGCCGCGCGTGTGCGATCGCATCGACCACCTTACCTAGCACGTGCGTATCCAGCGAACGGTATGTGTTCGCCAGGTTTTCGACTTCGTGCTGCAGATGCGCCTGAATCACGTCGTCGAGTTTCGAGCCAGCGGTCTTGCGGCCCCGATCCTGCAAATACAGCGGCGAACCGCCAATTTGCGCCGCACGCGCAATCGCGCGTGCATCGTCATAAGACGCGTACCCCAACTTCTGAAAAAAACGCGTCGCGGTCGCCTTCGACACCTGCGCGGTCGTCGCCAGTTCAGTGGCAGTTTGCATCGCCAGTTGTCCAGGCGCGCTCAGAATCACGTCGGCGAGGCGTTGATCGATTTCCGACAGTTCGTCATAGCGTTCCGCGATCCGACTCTCGATCGACGGCGGGGATCGCATCTCTTTTTTTGTTTGCGCGTTTGACATTTCGACTTGTGGGTAGATTGACAGCCCGTGATGGTGCGACGCCGGCACCTGGAACGTGCATCGACGGTTCGCTGCACGCGACGGGTGCAGGCTGAGAGCCTCTTGCGTCGACTTTATTATAGGTTCGGCAACGACAATATGAAATCCGTGTTTCTCGGTGGGGGTGGTAGAAACCGATGTTTTCATAAATGGAATCACGAAACAAGTGTTTCACGGTTCGCACTGGTATGGATCGTGCATTGCGTCGGGCATCGTCCACCTGTCTACGGGAGTTCTCCTGATGTCGAAGCGCCGCCTCTCCAGCATTGCCCTCGCCGCGTTGTTGCAGTGCTCCGCGTTGATTCACGCGGTCACCGCCCATGCCGATACGCTCGACGACATCAAGAGTCGTGGCACGATGACGGTCGCTATCGACCCGACTTTCGCGCCGTACGAGTACACCGACGCCAACAACAACATCGTCGGGTTCGATCCGGCCATCATGGCGGCAGTCGCAAAACATCTCGGCGTGAAGATCGAATATCAGCGCATGGCGTTCAGCGGGATCATTCCGGGCCTGCTCGCGCATTCGTTCGATATCGAAGGTTCTGCCCTCAACGTAACCGCCGAACGCGCGAAGCGTCTCGCGTACGTGGTCCCGACCAGCAAGACCGTGAACGGCGCCCTCGTGCGTTCCGACTTCAGAAAGATTCCTGAGAAAGCCACTATCGAATCGCTCGCGGGACTGACCGCTGCGGTCAAGAGCGCGAGCGCGCCCGAGCAGATCCTCAAACAGTTCAACGAAACCCTGAAAGCCAAAGGTCTCGCGCCGATCACGCTGATCAGCGTGGATAGCGTCGATCAGACGGTCGCTGCGTTGATGACGCGCCGTGCCGATTTCGTGTTCGACGATATGACCGTGCTCGCAGGCGTCATCAAGCAGAACCCCGGCAAGCTGAAATCGACTGGCGAACTCGGACCGTCGCAATGGATCGCCTGGGCGACCCGTCCGGACGATACGCGTCTGAACAAGGCGATCAGCGAACAGATCATGGCGATGAAGAAGTCCGGCGAACTCGCGCGCCTGCAAAAGGCCAATCTCGGTGTGAGCTTCGATACGCCGACGTCCGACTTCATCCCTGCGCAGTAAATCGAGCAGACCGAATCACATGACAGATCCAGTACAGACTCTTACCGCCAAGGCGGGACACGGCCGCACCTTCGAAGTGAAGACCGGCCAGCGATTGACGATCATCGATGTCGAAGGCCAGCAGGCTGCCGATTTCGTCGCGGTCGTTGCGTCGAATCATGCCGAAAAGCTGTCGCCGACTCATACGCGACGCCAGCTTCGCACGCTATTTTTCAACATCGGCGACGCGCTGTACTCGTCATTGGGACGTCCGCTATTGCGGGTCGTCGAGGATACCGTCGGCATTCACGATGCCAACGTCCCCGCTTGCGACGACACGCGTTTCACCGTCGATTTCAACGTCATCGGGCATCGCAACTGTCTCGACAACATGCACGCGGGTCTCGCGCTGTACGGACTGTCGCCCTTCGATGTGCCGGAGCCGTTCAACCTGTTTCAGAATGGCCCGGTCACGCAGGATTGCCGGATGCAGGTCACCGATCCGACCAGCAAACCTGGCGACTACATCACGTTCGACGTACTGGAAGACCTGGTGTGCGCGGTGTCGTCGTGTCCGCAGGACATCATTCCCGGCAATGGCCTGAGGGTCACCGACATCGACATTTCCATCCTGCCCGCGACGCCCGTCGCCGCCTGAACGGACTCAACCATGCTGCTTCTGAAAGAACCGCCTTCGCGTGCCCCGTTGCCTCCGCAGACCATCGCCGTGCCGGCGGGCGAAAGCCGCGCCATCGACGTCAAGGCCGGCCAGATCCTGCGCATCGAAGCGAAGGAATCGGGCGCGGTAGCATCGATGTTCGGCTTTAGCCGGATCAACGACGACGTCTACATGTCGGTCCATCACACCCGCGTGTTCAGCAACTCGTACGTGTTGCAGGCGGGCATGCGGATCGTCAGCAACCGCCGACGCGCGATGATGGTGCTCGGCAAGGATTCGAGCGGCAAGCACGATCTGTTGCTGCCTGCGTCGACAAGTGCGTATCTGGCGGAACAGGGCTACGCGGGACAGACCGGCTGCGTCGAGTCGGTTGGTGCGGTGATCGGCGCGCTTGGCCTCGAACCGCCGAAAATGCCCGACCCGATCAATCTGTTCATGAACGTCGCGTTGCATCAGGATGGCCGCATCGAACCGCTGTCCAATACCACGCGCGCCGGCGATTTTGTCGCGTGCCGCGTGGTCACGGACATGCTGTTCATCGTGTCGGCGTGCTGTACCGGAATCGCCGGTAACGACACGCCCGGCGCGCTCGAACTCTCGACTGCCGAAGAACTCGACGAACTCTGATTTTCGGGGGACTGCCACGATGGGCTTCGACCCGCAAGTGATCCACAGCCTGCCGACGCTGATCGACGGCTGGTTGCTGACCGTGGAACTGACGCTGCTCGGCGCAACCGGCAGTCTCGCGTTCGGCCACCTCGTGCTCGCGATGCAATTGACGCGCATCGCGCCGTTGCGCTGGGCTACGCGGCTCTACATCAGCTTCATGCGCGGCACGCCGGCATTGGTGCAACTGTTCGTACTGTTTTTCGCGTTGCCGCTGATCGGACTGGGCGGCCGTCCGATGCTGGCGGCCGCACTGACGCTCGGCCTGAACAGCGGCGCTTATACGGCGGAGATCCTGCGCGGCAATCTGCGCGTCGTCACCGCCGGTCAGTATGAAGCGGCGATTGCGCTCGGCATGACCCCATGGCGTATCGCGTTGCGGATCGCGCTGCCGCAGATGTTGAAGGCGAGCCTGCCCGCGCTCATCAACGAATTCACGATCCTGCTGAAAACCACACCGCTTGCGTCGGTCGTGGCCGTCACCGAGCTCACTTACGCGGGACAAATGGTGATCGCGCGCACCTACACGTCGACGCAGGTGATGCTGCTCGTCAGCGTCGGCTATCTCGCGGTCGCGCTCCCGGTCATCTATGCCGCACGACGCGTCCAGCGTACGCCGCGCGTGCAGGGCGGTGCACGTGTCGCGACCGCAGGCACACGATGACGTTCGACCTCGGTGTTCTGTCCGGCTACTGGCCCGAACTGGCGCAAGGACTCGGTGGCACGATCTGGCTGTGCGCGGCCGGGGCGGCGATGTCCGGCGGGCTCGGCGTGTTGCTGACCGTCGGTCAGCGTCGCGGGGCCCCGTGGCTCGCCGCGCTGATTCGTGGCTACACGGCATTGACGCTCGGTTTGCCCTTGCTCGTGCTGCTTTACGTGACGTTCTTCGTATTGCCGGATTTCGGCGTGCTGTTGCCTGCGCCGCTGGTCGGCACGGTGACGCTTGCGATCTACTACGGCCCGTACGTCGCCGAAGTGATTCAGGCGGCCGTCGCGGCCGTGCCCGCAGGCACCATCGAAGCGGGTGTCGCGATCGGCATGTCGCCGGTTGCAATTGCGCGCCGCATCGTCGCGCCGCAAGCGCTGCCGTTGCTGCTGCCCACGCTGACCGGGCTGCTGATCGGTCTGATCAAGGATTCCGCGCTGTTGTCCGTGATCTCGGTTCACGAGTTCATGTTCGCCGCGAAGGCCGTCGTGTCCGACACGTACGCGCCGCTCGAAGTCTATTTCGTTGTCGCGATGGTCTACTGGGCTGCGACGTCCATCATCCATCTTTCGACCCACCATTGGGAGCGCCGTCTCGGCCGCTCCCAACGGGTCGTCCTGCCCCGGTGAGCAGCATGAATCCATCCGGCAATACGACCCCCGTTGCATTGAAGGCGAGTGGCATCGTCAAGTCGTTCGACGCGAATCGCATCCTCGACGGCGTCGATCTGACGGTTGCGCGCGGCGAAACGGTTTGCATACTTGGCCCGTCCGGCTCCGGCAAATCGACGCTGCTGCGCTGCCTGAACTGGCTCTCTCCGCCCGACGAAGGGGCGATCTGGATCGGCGACGAGCGGATCGGTCTGCGCGAGAACACGAATGGCTCGACCAGCCCGCGGCCCGCTCGCGAGATCCGTGCACAGCGCAGCCGGATCGGCATGGTGTTTCAGAGCTTCAATTTATGGCCGCATATGACGGCGCTCGAAAACGTGATGGAAGGTCTGCTGTCGGTCAAGCGGATGAACCGGCTCGCGGCCGCCGACCTCGCGGTCGAAGCGCTGCGTCAGGTGGGTCTGGTCGGCAAGCACACATCGATGCCGGCGAATCTGTCGGGCGGACAGCAACAACGCGTGGGCATCGCGCGCACGCTGGCGATGGCGCCGGAAGTGATCCTCTTTGACGAGCCGACCAGCGCGCTCGACCCGGAACTGGTCGGCGAAGTGCTCGCGGTGATGCGCGGCCTCGCCGCGAACGACACGACGATGATCGTCGTCACGCATGAAATCGGCTTTGCGCGCGACGTGGCCGACCGCGTGATCTTCATGGACGGCGGACGCATCGTCGAACAGGGGCCGCCTGCCCAGGTGATCGACGCGCCGTCGTCGCCGCGTCTCCAGCAATTTCTCTATCGCTTTAACCCGGAGTCTTCCCGCTCATGAGCTACACGAATCAACCCACATCGACTGTTCCCGCCGGCCACGGCAAAGCCGTTCGACTGAAAGCCGGCCAGGCCGTACGCGTCGTCAATACGCACGGCACTCAGGTGGTGGATTGCTGGGCCTGGAATGCGTACGATCTGAACGAATACATGTGCATGGAAACCACGCGTGTGTGGAACCAGCGGCTGAACCCGATCGTCGGCGACAGCTTCGTGACCAACCAGCGTCATCCGGTGCTGACCGTCGTCGAAGACACGACGCCCGGCGTCCACGACACATTCATGGCGGCCTGCGATCGCAAACGCTATGAACTGCTCGGCGTGCGCGGCTATCACCGCAACTGTTGCGACAACATGTTCGAAGGTATGTTCGAACTCGGCGTCACGCCGCCGCGCCAGAACCTCGCGTCGTTCAACATCTTCATGAATATTCGCGTACAGCCGGATGGCATCACGCTGCAGACGTTGCCCACCGTAACGAAGCCAGGCCAGTACATCACGCTGCGCGCGGAAATGGATTGCTTCGTCGCGTTTTCCGCGTGCCCGCAAGACATCGTCAAGATTCAGGGGCAAGGCGACAACACGCCGAAACCCGTGGAAATCGCCGTGCTCCACGACTTCGAGTCGGACCTTCAAGGTACGCAGTCGTGGGTGCCGGACGCCTGAGCGTCCCAGCTTACGAACCCGATCACTTCGCGTAAAAACGCATGGCGACTCTCGCTCTCGATCCCGACGCACCCGCGTTCACACGAACGGGCATCAATCCACGTCCGACTCGTCGCTCCGTGAGCATTCGCAGCGTTGCCTTTCACGCGCCGGACAGCAATGCCCCCGCGCCCGGGACGATCGGCTCGAGCTTGAGCCGATCCAGCATGCCGCGAACCGTGCATACCGCAGTCGAAACGGTGCGGATTCCCAGCATGTCTTCGATGCGCTGAATCGCCGGCAACGAAGGCATCTGGACGCATGCGGACGCCACTACCACGTCCGCGCCTTCGGTGTTGAGGCCCCGAACGTCGTTGATCAGCAGCATTGGGTCGCGCAGACCGACTTCAAGGTTGTCGGGAATCTCGAAGCAGATGGAATCGATTACCTCAATTCCTTCGTTCTCGATATAAGCGACGACAAGGTCAGTCAAGGGCCGCATGTACGGCGCCATAAGCGAAATCCGGCGAGCGCCCAGGATCTTCAGACCTTCTACCAACGCTCCCGCCGAGGTCATGACCGGCGCAAGGCAATGATTGGCACGCGCAGCCTCCAGCAGTTCGCGTTCAGTTTCCCGATGATAGCCGGGCCCCATCGCCATGATCGCCACCAGGCACGCCGTGCTCATGACATCGACACGAGCGTCGGCGAGTTCCGCCGCGCAGCGCAAGCCTTCTTTGTTCATTGCGGCCAATTCCTCTTTCGTAACCTGGTGCAATCTCATCCGGCTCGAATGGAAAGTGAACCGCTCGGGTCGGATGGCTTCGCGGGCACGTAGCATGGCGGGAATTTCGGTTTCCATGGTCGTGTTCGAACTCGGAACGATTTGTCCAATACGAAAACTTTGAGACATTTTAATCTCCAGAAAGATACAACGTTAGGTATCCAAAGTTAAAAGCAAGCCTTCGATCGATTGGCGACACACCATGCCCACAGACTGTCTGCAAGGACAAAGTCGTCTCCTGGGCATAGAATCGCGATGCGCACAGATCGTGCCGTGCTTCGATCAATGGTCCCGCGCAGGTCGAAGGCTATGCCTGCAGGATGGCGGTTTCCGGCCTTGTTGAAAACTTCTCAATGTTCAGCACAGGCATCGCCAAATGCGATGGCCGCAATCGGTCAGAAATCCGACCCGAAGGAACGAGGATGCGTGTTTCAGCAGACCGCCCGATACGCCTGGATATGGAGTCTCTGCGTATTTTCGTGGCTGTAATCGAGGGGGGAAGCATTGCCGCGGCTGCAGCTCGCACGCACATCGTGGCATCGGCCGTCAGCAAGCGTGTGTCGGACCTCGAAGACGATGCCGGCACACCACTGTTATATCGCCACAGCCGTGGTGTACAACCTACGCCGGCAGGCGAGGCACTCTATCACCACGCAAAACGGCTAGGCGAGCATTTGCAGCAGATTTCGGATGAGCTATCTGAATACTCCGACGGCATAAGAGGGCATGCGCGAATCTATGTCAACTTCACCGCAATGGTCCAGTATTTACCAGACGTACTGCGCTCGTTTCTACGCGAAAACCCAAAAGTGCGGATCGATATGCTCGAGAAGCCGAGCGATGACGTGGTGCAGGCAATCGCAGGTGGCGTCGCAGATCTGGGCATCTGCTCAGCCACCGAGGACGCCCTCGGCGATCTGCAGTGGCGTCCGTACTGCGTAGATAAGCTCGTCGTCATTGTGCCGCCGGACCATCGGCTCGCCCGGCGCGCAAGCATGAACTTCGCAGAAGCTCTGGAGGACGACGTCGTCAGCATGCCGTACGGCACATCCATTTCGAAATTGTGTCGTGCCGCCGCAGAGCGTGCCGGCAGGCGGCTGCGTGTACGCATAGAGGTGACAAGCTTCGAGGGGGTGCGCAACATGGTCAGCGCCGGCCTGGGGATCGGTGTATTGCCCAAGGGCAGCGTCACGCCTTATATGCAGTCGGCGCCGTTTTGCGTCATTGAGCTTGACGAGCCGTGGTCGCTGCGGCCGCTATTGATCGTCGCCCGGAATTTTGACGCGCTGCCGCTTCCGGCGCGCATGCTGGTCGACCACCTCGACAAACACCGAGGCAACGTGTCATGAGCGTTATTGCGAGGGAACGGCGGTCCTCGCGTCAATGGCAGTTGCACCTCCGGAAACTGTCATTCGAATGATGAGCCGTGGTCGGTCCACAGCAAGTCGGCACCTGACTCTCGAGCCTATCCCGCCCGACCCCGCGGGACACGATGGACGAGGCTCGCTAGCGTCATCCCAACCGACCTCATTTCCCGTGATTTCCACCGTCAGAACATCGGCGCGGCAGTCTGGCGTTTTCTGAATCTGCCAGTCCAGCTGTTTCGGCCCTCCGCGGCAACACGGCTGCGCGGTTTTTTGTCCACTTGCCCGGCCGATTTTTGGACGTGTATATACAAGTTAAGGCAGCTAAGCCACGTAGCCGACTCGCACCGCACAATGCGGCGAGCCCCGCGAAATCTGGTAAAAACCCTTATACCGAAAGCACAGAAAGGACTTGTATATACAAGCTGGCGACGCTAGACTTTCTGAAAATTTGTATAGACAGGATCGAATCCATGATGAAGCTCACGCCCGGTCAACTGACTCTGCCCCAACTCCGCCGGATCGCTCGCGAACCGGTTACGCTCCAGCTCGATCCGGCCAGCTTCGCCGCGATCGACGCGTGCGCGAAAGCGGTCTCGGACATCGCCGCGAAAGGCGAGCCCGCGTACGGGATCAACACCGGTTTCGGCCGGCTCGCCAGCACGCATATTCCGCACGATCAGCTCGAACTTTTGCAGCGCAATCTGGTGCTGTCGCACGCGGTTGGAGTCGGTGCGCCGATGTCGGCGCCGGTCGTGCGTCTGCTGATCGCGCTGAAGCTGTCGAGCCTTGGCCGCGGCCACTCCGGCATCCGCCGTGAAGTGATGAACGCACTCATTGCGCTGTTCAATGCCGACGTGCTGCCGGTGATTCCGGTCAAGGGTTCGGTCGGCGCATCGGGCGATCTCGCGCCGCTCGCGCATATGTCGGCGGCACTGCTTGGCGTCGGCGAGGTGTTCGTCAAGGGCGAGCGCGCGCCGGCCGCGGAGGGGTTGCGTCTCGTCGGCCTCGAGCCGCTGACGCTGCAGGCGAAGGAAGGGCTCGCCCTCCTGAACGGCACGCAGGCATCCACCGCACTCGCGCTGTACAACATGTTCGCAATCGAAGACCTGTATCGCACCGGCCTCGTCGCGGGCGCACTGTCGGTCGATGCGGCGGCCGGTTCGGTCAAGCCGTTCGACGCGCGCATTCATGCGCTGCGCGGCCATCAAGGGCAGATCGACGCGGCGTCCGCGTATCGCGCGCTGCTCGAAGGCTCGGGCATCAACGTGTCGCACGCGGACTGCGACAAGGTGCAGGACCCGTACTCGCTGCGCTGCCAGCCGCAGGTGATGGGCGCGTGTCTCGACCAGATGCGTCACTCGGCCGACGTGCTGCTGATCGAAGCGAACGCCGTATCGGACAACCCGCTGATTTTCCCGGACACCGGTGAGGTGCTGTCGGGTGGCAACTTCCACGCGGAGCCGGTCGCGTTCGCAGCCGACAATCTCGCGCTCGCCGTGGCCGAAATCGGCGCACTCGCCGAACGCCGCATCGCGCTCCTGATCGACACGACGCTGTCGGGCCTGCCGCCGTTCCTCGTCAAGGATGGCGGCGTGAATTCCGGCTTCATGATCGCGCACGTGACGGCGGCCGCGCTTGCATCGGAGAACAAGACGCTTGCGCATCCGGCTTCGGTCGATTCGCTGCCCACCTCCGCGAACCAGGAGGACCACGTGTCGATGGCGACGTTCGCCGCGCGCAAGCTCGCCGACATCGCGGACAACGTCGCCAACATTCTCGCGATCGAACTGCTCGCCGCCGCGCAGGGCGTCGGCCTGCGCGCACCGCATCGCACGAGTCCGCGGCTGCAGGGCGTGATGGATCTGGTGCGCGGCGACGTCGCGCACTACGAACTCGATCACTACTTCGCACCGGACATCGCGGCGATCGCGCGGCGTGTGCAGGACGGCTCGATCGCCGCGCACAGCCCGTTCGCGTTTGCGTCCGAAGCGAAGTAAAAAACGCCAGCCCGCACCCGAGCGACGACGCACATGAACTCACCGGCTTACCAGGGCATCAAGGACTTCATCCTGTCCCGCATTCATGCGGGCGAGTGGGGCGAGGGCGACCAGGTTCCATCCGAGAACGAGCTTGCGCGCGAGTTCAAGGTCGCGCGGATGACGGTGAACCGCGCGCTGCGCGAACTCACGTCCGAGCAGGTGCTCACGCGGGTGCAGGGCGCGGGCACGTACGTTGCGCGGCCGAAGTACGAATCGACGCTGGTCGCGATCCGCAGCATCTCCGACGAGATCGTCGCGCGCGGTCATCGCTATCAGGCAAAGGTGCTGCACATCGGGGCGGCGATCGCCGACGAAACGCTCGCCGGTGAAATGCAGGTCAGCGCGGGGAGTCCGATTTTCCATTCGCGCGTGCTGCATCTCGAGAACGACGAGCCGGTGCAGCTCGAAGAGCGCTGGGTGAACCCGGCGGTCGCGCCCGAGTACGCGCTGCAGGACTTCACGAACACGACACCGAACCAGTACCTCGTGCGCGTCGCGCCGCTGCAGCGCGTCGAGTACCGGATCGAGGCGGCTGCGCCCGACGACGGCACGCGCACGCTGCTGACGATGGACCCGCTCGAACCGTGTCTCGTGCTGCATCGGCGCACGTGGTCGCAGAGCGTGGTCGCGTCGATCGCGAACCTGTGGCATCCGGGCAGCCGCTACCGCTTCACCGGACATTTCTAACGCCCCCAACGTTTCCGAATCCGTATTCCATTCCGAGTCCACAAACGGGACACTGAGAGCCAGCCATCATGAACAATCCGAAACACATCGACCCGCGTCTCGATCCGACCCGCACGATCCGTGCACCGCGAGGCACCGAGAAGACCTGCAAGAGCTGGCTCACCGAAGCCGCTTACCGGATGATCCAGAACAATCTGGACGCCGAGGTCGCCGAGCATCCGCATGCGCTCGTCGTGTACGGCGGCATCGGCCGCGCCGCGCGCAACTGGGACTGCTTTGACCAGATCCTGGCGTCGTTGAAAGACCTGAACGACGACGAGACGCTGCTGATCCAGTCGGGCAAGCCGGTCGGCGTGTTCCGCACGCATGCCGACGCGCCGCGTGTGCTGCTCGCGAACTCGAACCTCGTGCCGCACTGGGCGACGTGGGAGCATTTCCACGAACTCGATCGCAAGGGCCTGATGATGTACGGCCAGATGACCGCGGGCAGCTGGATCTACATCGGCAGCCAGGGGATCGTGCAGGGCACGTACGAGACGTTCTTCTCGGTGGCGAACCAGCACTTCAACGGCGATCCGACGGGACGCTGGATTCTGACCGGCGGCTTGGGCGGGATGGGCGGCGCGCAGCCGCTCGCGGCGACGATGGCGGGCTTCTCGATGATCGCGGTGGAATGCGACGAGACGCGCATCGACTTCCGTCTGAAGACGCGTTACGTCGACAAGAAAGCAAAGACGCTCGACGAAGCGCTCGCCATGCTCGAAGAAGCGAAGCGTGACGGCAAGCCGGTATCGATCGGGCTGGTCGGCAATGCGGTCGACGTGTTCGCCGAATGCGTCGCACGCGGCATCACGCCCGACTGCGTGACCGACCAGACGAGCGCGCACGATCCGATTCACGGCTACCTGCCGCAGGGCTGGAGCGTCGAAGACTGGCGCGAGCGTCAGAAGACCGCGCCGGACAGCATCGTGACGCCGGCGAAGCAGTCGATGGCGAAGCAGGTACAGGCGATGCTGACGCTGCAGGAACGCGGCGCCGCGACGCTCGACTACGGCAATAACATCCGTCAGATGGCGCTCGAAATGGGTGTCGAGAACGCATTCGATTTCCCGGGCTTCGTGCCCGCGTACATCCGGCCGCTGTTCTGCGAAGGCAAGGGGCCGTTCCGCTGGGTCGCGCTGTCGGGCGATCCGGAGGACATCTACAAGACCGATGCCAAGGTGAAGGAGCTGATCCCCGACGATCCGCATCTGCACAACTGGCTCGACATGGCGCGTGAACGGATCGCGTTCCAGGGTCTGCCTGCGCGGATCTGCTGGGTCGGCGTGAAGGACCGTTATCGCCTGGGCCTTGCGTTCAACGAGATGGTGAAGAACGGCGAGCTGAAGGCGCCGATCGTGATCGGTCGCGATCACCTCGACACCGGTTCGGTCGCAAGCCCGAATCGCGAAACCGAATCGATGAAGGACGGCTCGGATGCGGTCAGCGACTGGCCGCTGCTCAACGCGCTGCTGAACACCGCAGGCGGCGCTACGTGGGTGTCGCTGCATCATGGTGGCGGTGTCGGCATGGGCTTCTCGCAGCACTCGGGCGTCGTGATCGTCTGCGATGGCACCGATGCGGCCTCGCGCCGGATCGAACGTGTGCTGTTCAACGATCCAGCGACGGGCGTGATGCGTCACGCGGATGCCGGCTACGAACTCGCGCAGGAGACGGCGCGGGATGTGGGGCTGAAGCTGCCGATGCTCGGTCGTTGAACGCCGTGAGTACCGTGAGCACCGCGGTTATTCGCGCGGATGAACTGATCGCGTCGCCGTGGAAGAACGGCGGCGGCGTGACGCGCGAGATCGCGGCGCATATTCCAGCGCTGCGTTCCGATCGGGCTTCGCTCGATGCATTCGTGTGGCGCGTGAGCGTCGCGGATGTCGCGTCGGCCGGTCCGTTCTCGCAGTTCGATGGCGTCGACCGGACGCTCGTGCTGCTGTCGGGCGCGGGCATGCTGCTCGATGAGAGCACGGGGCAGGGCGACCGTACGCATGCACTGACGCAGCCGCTCGACGTCGCGCGTTTTCGCGGCGAAGCGGCGATCGATGCACGGCTCGTCGACGGCGCGACGCGCGACTTCAACCTGATGGTGCGGCGACACGCGGCAACGGGTACGCTCGACGTATGGCGCGGCGCTACGCGGCGCACGCTGAATGCGGACGTCGCGCTGCTGTATTGCGCGACCGGCGTGGTTACCGTTACGGTTGGCGATGCAACGCCTGTGCATCTCGCAGCCGGCGACACACTGCGCATCGACCGCGCGCACGATGTGCGATGCAATGTCGAAGGCAACGAAGCAAACGACGCATCGGCGCTGCTCGCCGTCGAAATCCGCTACACGTAGCATCATCCAGTCATTCCCAAGCGATGAAGCACACTGTCTGGCATCACCTGAATCTCTGCCCCGACGGCGACCCCGACCGCGCGATCGCCGATGCGGCGATCGCGGTCGCGGACGGCCGCATCGAATGGCTCGGCGCCGAGAGCGAACTGCCCGCGATGTACGCGACGTGGCCACGCGAAGACCTGCATCGCGCGTGGGTCACGCCGGGTCTCGTCGATTGCCATACGCATCTGGTGTACGGCGGTCAGCGCGCCGACGAGTTCGCACAACGGCTCGCGGGCGTCAGCTACGAGGAAATCGCGCGTCAGGGCGGCGGCATCGTGTCGACGGTGCGCGCGACGCGTGCCGCCGACGAAGCGACGTTGTTCCGCGACGCGGCCGCACGGCTCGAACCGCTGCTCGCCGAAGGCGTCACCGCGATCGAGATCAAGTCGGGCTACGGCCTCGACCTCGCGAGCGAACGCAAGATGCTGCGCGTCGCACGGCAACTGGGCGAGCGCTATCCGGTCACGGTCTACACGACGTTCCTCGGCGCACACGCATTGCCGCCCGAATTCGCAGGCCGTGCGGACGACTACATCGCCGAGGTGTGCGACCGCATGCTGCCGGCGCTCGCCGACGAAGGCCTCGTCGATGCGGTCGACGTGTTCTGCGAGCGCATCGGCTTCTCGCTCGCGCAGAGCGAGCGCGTGTTCGATGCGGCCGCGCGCCGCAACCTGCCGGTCAAGATGCACGCGGAGCAACTGTCGAACAGCGGCGGCACGGCGCTCGCCGCGCGGCATCATGCGCTGTCGGCGGATCACCTCGAATTTCTCGACGAAGCGGGCGTTGCCGCGATGCAGGCCGCGGGCACAGTCGCGGTGTTGCTGCCCGGCGCGTACTACTTCATTCGCGAGACGCAGTTGCCGCCGCTCGATCTGCTGCGCCGCTACCGCGTGCCGATCGCGATTTCCACCGACAGCAATCCGGGCACGTCGCCCGTCACGTCGCTGCTGCTGATGATGAACATGGCGACCACGCTGTTCCGGATGACCGTGCCCGAAGCGCTGCAGGGCGTGACCGCGCACGCGGCGTGCGCACTTGGCCAGGCGGAGCGGCACGGCACACTCGCGGTGGGTCGTCGCGCGGACTTCGCGGTGTGGTCCGTCGCGACGCTCGCCGAACTCGCGTACTGGTTCGGTCGTCCGCTGTGCGCGCGCGTCGTGCGCGACGGCGAGACGGTCTATACGCGGCCAGCCACGGCAATTTCATACAAAGCTCAACCATGACTTCTTCCGACCGTTCACTGTTCGCTGATCACGCATGGCTGCCCGACGGCTGGCACCGCAACGTGCTGCTGCAATGGGACGCACACGGCATGCTCACGGAAGTGCGCACCGACAGTGCCGCGCCCGCGGGTGTCGCGCGCGCGGCTGGCCCGATTGCGCCGGGCATGCCGAACCTGCACTCGCATGCATTTCAGCGCGCGATGGCCGGGCTCACCGAATACCGTGCGAATGCAGTCGACAGTTTCTGGAGCTGGCGTGACCTGATGTACCGCTTCGCCGCGAAGATTTCCCCCGACGGCCTGGCCGCGATCGCGCAGTGGCTGTACATCGAGATGCTGAAGGCGGGCTATACGTCGGTGTGCGAGTTTCACTACGTGCATCATCAGGCGGACGGCGAGCGCTATCCGCAGCGCGCGGAACTCGCGGCGCGTGTCGTCGATGCGGCGTCCTCGACCGGCATTGGGATCACGATGCTGCCGGTGCTGTATCAGTTCAGCGGCTTCGGCGCGAAACCGCCGCGCGACGATCAGCGGCGCTTCATCAACACGCCGGACGAACTGCTCGAACTGCTCGCACAATTGCAGCAGACGCATCCGGAACATCACGCGCTGCGCTACGGCGTCGCGCCGCATTCGCTGCGCGCAGTGTCCGACGCGTCGCTGCGCGAACTGCTCGGCGGGCTCGACACGATGCTGCCCGGCGCGCCGGTGCACATCCATATCGCCGAGCAGACCGCCGAGGTCGACGCATGCATCGAGACAGAAGGCGCGCGGCCGGTGCGCTGGCTGCTCGATCGCTTCGACGTCGATGCGCGCTGGTGCCTCGTCCACGCGACTCACGTCGATGCAGATGAGACCGCCGCGCTCGCGAAGAGTGGCGCGGTCGCGGGGCTGTGTCTCACGACCGAAGCGAATCTCGGCGACGGCATTTTTCCGGCTGTCGATTATCTCGATGCACACGGACGTTTCGGCATCGGCTCGGACAGCCACATCGGCGTCGACTGGCGCGCGGAACTGCGGCTGCTCGAATACGGGCAGCGGCTGCTGCGCCGGCAGCGCAACGTGCTCGCGAGCGCGGACGCGCCGCAGGTCGCGGACCGCTTGTTCGCCGCGGCGCTCGAAGGCGGTGCGCGCGCGACAGGCCGTCGCGTCGGCACGCTCGAAGTGGGTGCACGTGCGGACTGGCAGGTGTTCGACGCGGACCATCCGTCCATCGCCGATCATCCGCCGCACACGTGGCTCGCGGGCGCGGTGTTTTGCGAGCACGGCGAGACGCCGGTGCGCGACGTGTATGCGGGCGGCGCGAAAGTGGTCGACAATCGTCGTCATCGCGACGAAGCGCGCGCGTATGCGCAGTACCGCGCGGCGCTCGCCGAGCTGCTGGCCTGACGCTTCAATTACCTCGACGGACACGACATGACTGCTGCCAACCATCCGCCGGTTTTCTCGCTGAAGCGGGGAAGCCTGCCGTTGCTGATTTCGATTCCGCATCTGGGCACGCGCATTTCCGACGACATCGCCGCGACGATGACGCCGGCCGCGCAACGCACCGACGATTGCGACTGGCATCTCGATCGCCTGTATGCGTTCGCGTCGAAGCTTGGCGCGTCGATTCTCGCGCCGACGTACGCGCGCTACGTGATCGACCTGAACCGTCCGCCCGACGGCGCGAATCTCTACCCGGGCCAGGACACGACGGGGCTGCTGCCGGTCGATACGTTCGATCGCGAGCCGCTGTATCGCGACGGCCATCTGCCCGATGAAGCGGAAATCGCGCGACGTCGCGAGCTGTACTGGAAGCCGTATCACGCGGCGCTCGTCGATGAACTCGCCGCGCTGAAGGCTCGGCACGGCACCGTGCTGCTGTGGGAAGCGCATTCGATCCGCTCGCATGTGCCGCGCTTCTTCGAAGGGCGGTTGCCGGACTTCAACTTCGGCACGTCGAACGGCGCGAGTGCGGCGCCGGGTCTCGCCGACGAACTCGCCGCGATCGTCACGCGTCACGGCGGCTATTCCGCGATTGCGAATGGGCGCTTCAAGGGTGGCTATATCACGCGACACTATGGGCAGCCGGAGCAGGGCGTGCACGCGGTGCAGCTCGAACTGTCGCAGATCACGTACATGCAGGAACAGATGCCGTACGCGTACGACGAAGCGCTCGCGCAACGCGTCGAGCCGCTGCTGGCGACGCTCGTCGATACAGCCCTCGCATGGACGACCGGCACACAGGGTTAAGAGTTCGACGAACACCCGGCCGCGCATCGCAAAACGCGACGCGCGGCCGTGCCGTTTCTAGAGTCCCGTCGCGAACAGCCAGACGACGCACAGCACCCCCGCAAACCACACGAGCGAGCGCAGCGACGCCCAGCCGAGCACGTACAGCACGCCGTGCAGTACGCGTATCGCGACGTATGCGAGCGCGAGCGCATCGACCCGCTGCGGGTTCGCCCCGCCATGCCACGCGACGACTAGCGCCGCCGTGAACAGCGCCAACGCTTCCCACGCGTTCTGGTGCGCACCGAACGCACGCGCGCGCCATCCCTCCAGATTCGCCAGATACGCACGCGGTGCGTGATTGTCGTAGCCGCGTTGCGCTTTCGCGCAGACGGTCCAGACGTAAGGCAGCAGTGCGACGACCAGAAGACAAAGCGCCGATACGCTCATGCGTGTTCTCCGTGTGTTTTATCATTACATTGATCAATGGCAGAATCGGGGCGAGCGTAGCATTACGCGAAGTGGGCTGCGTAGCGGTTTTGTCGAGGAGAGTCTCGGTCGCGCGCGCGGTGCCGTGCATGGAACGACTGGCCGCGCATGCGGTCTGTTTCAGGTGCCTGTGTGAAGGCATCGCGGCGCACACGATGCGCGCCCCCTGTGGAAAACCCTGGGCCGTACGCTGCTTCAACGGGCGGCGATGCGGCTACCCTGTATAACCAGATGACGCGCTGCGGCCTTGCCGCGCGAAAACGTCACGTGAACATCGGGTGAGAAAGATGGAAGACTCGACGATGAAGGATCCCAACGATCTGAACGATGCACGGCTCGGTGTGTGGCGAGCCAATCTGGTGGTCTTGACGCGCGAAGTCGGCGCGGCGACGCGACTTGCGCGAATGATGACGTTCTCCGCGACGTACCTGAAGCTGATGCTGTCCGGCCAGCGCGATTTCAGCGAGGAATTCGCACGCGGCGTCGAAGCGGTGACCGGTTTGCCGAACGGCTGGATGGACGTGCCGCACGCGGACGGCAACGTACCCGAAGCCGCGCGCGACGCGATCGACAACGAGACGCCGCTCGCGCGCTTTCGCGGCACTGCGCATCCGGTGCGCAAGAAGACGGTGCTGCGTCCGCCGGAGCCGATCTTCGGCCAGCCTGCGGCGCGGCGCATCGAGGATGAAGGCGCGGAGGCCGAGACGAATCGACGGCTCGCGCACGTCAGGAAGCTGCGCGATCTCGCGATGCAGGACGTGCGGCGGCTCGAGCGGCATTTCGGCCGTCCGCCGGTCGATCTCGCGACACTGCGCGCGAAAGTCGAAGACGTGATCGCCGCAGCCGATTTCGACGATCACGATCGCGCCGATCTGGCAGGGCGGCTCGAACAGATCGACAAGCATCGGCAACTGCTGCAGCGGCATGTCGAGAAGCTTCAGCAGTTGCTCGCGCGGATCGGGGATTGACTCGCGGCAGTGCAGCCTCGACTTCAGCCGGCAGCGGCGAGCGCGATGGCTGGCCGGTGGTCCCCGCGAGAATCGTCGAACATGCGGGTGACCGCCTGGGCGCATCCATGGCGCGACGTCGACCTAAAGCCGCAGCTCCGACAAGATCTGCTCCGCCAGAAAATCGCAGGGCGGCCGGTTCGAACGCGCGCTGCGCGCCAGCACGATCTCGAGTGCGGGCAGCGCAGGCAACCCATGCGGCCGCCCGAGTTGCAGCAGATGCGCGGGCACTGCGCAGCGTGCGAGCGGCGCGATCGCGAGACCGGCTTCGACCATACTGAACAGACCCATCAGGCTCGGACTTTCATACGACGTGCGGTGTGCGATCTTCGCGCGTTCCAGCGCGTGGATCGCGTTCGCGCGCGCGACGCTGCCCACGCCGAACAATGCGATCGGCAGCGGACGTTCCTTCCAGATTTCCCGTCCAGGCGACGCGGCCGATGCAGTCGATGCCGGCGGCGCAGCCCACACCATCGGCTCGAAGCGGATGAACTCGCCGTTCAGGCCTTTCATCCGCGTCACGCACGCGAGGTCGACCTTGTTGTCCTTCACGAGCGGCGCGAGTGCGTGGCTCGGCAGACCGATCACCTGGATCTCGACTTTCGGATAACTCGCGGAGAATTTGCGCAGCACTGCGGGCAGCAGTGACGCCGCGTAGTCGTCCGGCACGCCGATCGCCACGCGGCCCTTCACCTCGGGGTGCACCATCGACGCCCACGCCTCGTCGCGCAACGCGAGCATCCGGCGCGCGTAGGCAAGCAACAACTGACCGTCCTGCGTCGGCGTGACGCTGCGCGGTCCGCGTATAAACAGCGGCTTGCCGAGCGCGGTTTCAAGCGCGCGGATCTGCATGCTGAGCGCGGACTGCGAACGATGCACGAGCGCGGCGCCGCGCACGAAGCTGCCGGCATCGGCGACGGCGACCACCATCGAGAGAACGTCGAGATCGAGCGATTTCATGTCGGAGCAGAGGAAAAAGCGGATGAAAAGACACGCGACACTGCAGCGCGTGTGCCATCAGAAAAACTGATCGAGGCGTTCAATATAACGCGTTTGCCTGAATGCACGGCGGTCCGCATACTGCGTCGACTTCACTGATTTGCCGCCGAAGCGGCCGGAGACGCGCACGATGCCTGACACCTACGAAGCCTTCAAGCAACTGCGGATGCGACTCGACATGTCGCGCGGCAAACCCGCGCCGGAGCAACTGGATCTGTCGCAGGCGCTGCTCGACGACGCGGCTGCGGCGGGGTTCATGTCGCGCGACGGCATCGATTGCCGCAACTACGGACAGCCGCTCGGACTGCCGGAGGCGCGCGAACTGGGCGCGTCGCTGCTCGACGTGCCGGCCGCGCAAGTCGTGGCCGCGGGCAACTCGAGCCTCGAACTGATGTACGACGCGCTCGCGTTCGCGACGATGTCTGGTGTGCCAGGTGGCGAGAGCAGCACGCAAAGCAACAGCACGCCCTGGTCGCAGGAAGACGCGGCGTTCCTGTGCCCGGTGCCCGGCTACGATCGCCATTTCTCGATCTGCGAGGCGCTCGGCATCCGGATGATTCCCGTGCCGATGACCGGCGACGGCCCCGACACGGACGTCGTCGAAGCACTGGTGCGCGACGACGTATCGATCAAGGGCATCTGGTGCGTGCCGCTGTACAGCAACCCGAGCGGTGCGATCTATTCGGCGGACGTCGTGCAGCGGCTCGCGTCGATGCCGACCGCCGCGCCGGACTTCCGTCTATTCTGGGACGACGCCTACCGTTTCCATCACCTGACCGACACGAAGCACACGACGCCGAACGTGCTCGACGCGTGCGCGGCAGCCGGCCATCCGGACCGCGCGCTGATCTTCGCGTCGCTGTCGAAGGTGACGATCGCGGGCCACGCGATTGCGTTCGTCGCGTCGTCGCCGCGCAATGTCGCGTGGTGGCAGAAGCGCTGCTCGGTACGCACGATCGGCCCGGACAAGCTGAACCAGTTGCGTCATGTGAATCTGCTGCGCGATCGCGCGGGGCTCGAGCGATTGATGGAGCAGCACCGCGCGTTGTTGCGGCCGAAGTTCGATGCGGTGCTCGCGGCGTTTTCCGCGCGGCTCGCCGGCGTGCCCGGCGTGAGCTGGAACGAACCGGCGGGTGGTTACTTCATCAGCCTCTATGCGCCACCTGGGCTCGCGAAGCGCACGGTCGCGCTTGCAGCCGACGCGGGTCTCGTGCTGACGCCGGCGGGCGCAGCGTATCCGTACGGTAACGATCCGGACGATCGGCATCTGCGGATCGCACCGACCTTCCCGTCGCTCGATGAAGTGCGCGCGGCTGCCGAAGGTATCGCGCTGTCGCTGCTGCGCGCGATCGACGAAGCGGGGCGCTGAGCGTACAGGCAACGGGCTACGGCAGGATCACCGTCATCCTGAAGGGGCCGCCGTTTGCGGCGGCATGCGCGACCGCTTCGTTGGCGTCGTCGAGTGCGAATGTCGCGATCTCGAAGTGACCGGGGTCGAGCAGGCCGCCGCGAATCAGACCCGTCATCCGCGTGACCGCTGCGGGCGGGTACATCCACTTGCCGCGCACGGTGATGTCGTTGCGCATGATCCACGGGTAGGGCAGCGCGAGATCGTCTCCGCCGAGCATGCCGACGCCGCCCATCAGCACGATGCGCCCATACGGGCGGACCACCATCGCCGCCGCGCGCACGGTCTTCGTCGAGACCGACGGCGGCAGCAGGTCGATCACGCAGTCGATCGGCGCGGGCGCCGCGTTGCGCATCCGTTCGCGATCGTCGTCTTCATTGCCTGACAGCTTCACGGCCCGCACGCGTTCGCCGAAGCGGCGTTCGAGATCGGCAAGCGCACGTTCGTTGCGTCCCGGTGCGACGACGCAACGCGCGCCCATCGCGAGTGCGACCGCGACGCATGCGCTGCCGAAGTTGCCCGTCGCGCCACTGACGAGCAACGTCTCGCCAGCCTGAAAGCCGGCCGCGAGCAGTCCGCCGTATGGCACCAGCATCACGTTGAGCGCGCACCAGCGCGCAGCGTCGCGCGGTTCGATATCGCCGATGCGGATCGCGTTCTCGGTCGGTACGCGGATCCGTTCGGCGAACGGGCCGTCATGAAAGTACTGATGCAGCCGTTTGCCGCCGTCGCCGCGCGCGCTCCAGCCCTGCAGCGTGATGTCGGGCATCAGCGCGTCGTCGCGCGAGCGCACGGTCGGATCGCAGAACACCCAGTCGCCGGGCTGCAGATGCGTCGCGTCTGGACCGATCTCGCGCACGCGGCCGATCGCGCCGCAGCCGGGCACCATCGGCAGATCGATCGGATAGCGGCGCGCGCCGCTGAACACTTCGTCGGCATAGGACAGCACCGGTGCGGCAACGACGTCGACGATGACTTCGCCGGTGCCGATCGGCGGGTCCGGGATATGCTCGATTGCGAGCGGCGTACCGAGTGTTTTTAGAATGGCGGCTTTCATGGTGGTACTCCGTCTGACTGGATGGGATGACTTCATTCTGCCAGGCGTAGTATCGGTAACAAGGCCTGGTACCATCCTGGGATGGCGGCGTACCTCCCTCGTCAAGTCGAAGGACCCCTCGTGACGACATCGAGCCGAAACGAATTCGGCGACTTCCTGCGTTCGCGGCGCGAAAAGCTGAGCCCCGATGCGGTCGGCCTGAACGGCAGCCGACGGCGCCGCACGCCCGGCCTGCGGCGCGAAGAAGTGGCGGAGCGGGCGGGCATCGGCGTCGACTGGTATGTGCGGCTCGAGCAGGGCCGCACGGTCCAGCCGTCCGATGCGACGCTCGACGCGCTCGTCCATGCGCTGTGTCTCGGCGAAGCGGAAGCGGCTCATCTGCGCGCGCTTGCGCACACCGGCGAGCGCCGCGCGTTCGAGCGCGAGCGCGTGCCACCGGAGATCGAGCGGCTGCTCGCGAGCATCGGTCTGCCGGCCTACGTGACCGGCCTTCGCTGGGATCTGCTCGCGTGGAACGCGGCCGCCGCCGATATCCTTGGCTTCGACCGGCTCGCCGAAGCGGACCGCAACATTCTCGTCTTCATGTTCGTCGAGCCGGATGCGCGGCGGCTGTTCGGCTCGACGTGGTCCGACGAAGCGCGCCGGATGATCGCGCTGTTTCGCGCAACCCACGATCTGCATGCGGACGATCCGGCGTTCGTCGAACTGGTCGACCGCCTGCGCACGCAGAGCCCGGAATTCGCGAAGTGGTGGAATGCGCACGACGTCCGCGACGGCGCGGCCGGACGGAAGGTGCTCGTGCATCCGGAGCGCGGCGAGCAGCGCTACGAATACACGACGTTCCAGGCGAACGACGACTCGGCATTGAAGCTTGCGATCTACACGCCGGTTAGCGAGCCGGCGTCGGCGAAGCCCGGTAAAACTTCGTAAAAAAACCGGCTTGTACAGTCCGGTACCGCGTCCCCGCGTTTTGCGGTAAAAGAACGCATGACCGACCGAGCCCGACTGATTCCGCTGATCGTTGCCTGCCCGCTGTTCCTGCAAAACCTCGACACGTCCATCATGGCGACCGCGCTGCCGTCCATCGCGCGCTCGCTCGACGTAGAGACGCTGCATCTGAATCTCGCGATCACCTCCTATCTGCTGAGCCTTGCCGTGTTCCTGCCGGCGAGCGGCTGGCTCGCGGATCGCTTCGGTCCACGCCGCGTGTTCTGCTCGGCGATCGTGCTGTTCTCGGTTGGCTCCGCGCTGTGCGGGCTCGCGCATTCGCTGCCGCAACTGGTCGTGTTTCGCGTGGTGCAGGGGATGGGCGGCGCGATGATGGTGCCGGTCGGCCGGTTGATCCTGCTGCGCAGCGTGTCGCCCGCGCAGATGGTCGCCGCGATGGTGTGGTTCACGGTGCCGGGCGCGATCGGCCGGCTCGCGGGGCCGCTGCTCGGCGGCCTCGTCGTCACGATCACGTCGTGGCGCTGGATCTTCCTGCTAAACGTGCCGTTCGGCGTGATCGGCGTGCTGGCCGCGCTCGCCTTCATCGACGATACCTACGAGCCCGTGTTCGAGCGTTTCGATCTCGCGGGTTTCGTGATGCTGTCGACGGGGCTCGTCGGTCTCGTCGGCGGACTCGACACGGTGGGCCGCGGGCTCGTGCCGCCGGTCGTCACACTTGTGTTCGTCGGAGCCGGCGCGCTGTCGCTGCTCGCGTATTGGCGCTACAGCCGAGCGCGCAGCGACGCGATCATCGATCCCGGCATCCTGCGTTACCGCGCGTATCGCACGGCGGTGCTTGGCGGGATGCCGCTGCGGATCGCGATCGGCGCGTCGCCGTTCCTGATGCCGCTGATGCTGCAGCTCGGCTTTGGCCTGTCGCCGCTGCAGTCGGGTTCGCTCAGCGTCGCGACTGCGATCGGTTCGCTGAGCGTGCGGGCAGTGATGACGTCGGCGATCCGGCGCGTCGGTTTTCGCACGCTGCTGATCGGCGCGACGTCGCTGACCGGCTGCTTCTACGCGTGCTACGGGCTGTTTCGTCCGGATACGCCGCATCTGCTGATCTTCGTCGTGCTGCTGTTCGGCGGGTTGTTCAACTCGCTCGGGATGGTGACGCTCAATACGCTTGGCTACTCGGACATGCCGAAGCCGAAGATGAGCCGCGCGACCGCGCTGTCGAGCATGGCGCAACAACTGTCGATCAGCCTCGGCGTCGCGTTCGGTGCGACGCTCGTCGCGCTGACCGCGCGTTTCTACGGCGGCAGCGTCGCGCATCTGGTGGCGCGCGATTTCTCTCCGGCATTCATGGTGGTCGGCGCGTTGACGTTGTGCTCGCTGTTCTTTTTCGTTCGGCTTTCACCGGATGAAGGCGCGGAGTTGCGGCAGCGTTGAACGTGGGGTTCTCGAATGCCGTGCGGTCCGCAATGTGCTACAACGGCGAGACTATCTGGAGGGCGCGGGATGAACCGACAGGCGGAGCGGTGGAGGGATGAGGTGGGTTGTGCGCTTGACGTGAGCGGGGCAACCTCATGACCCGCATCGTGCGCCGCTTGCGCGCGGTCGCCGCGCTGCCGCTGCTGGTCGGCGCATGCAGCGCATCGGCGGTCTTCGCCGACGAAGCCGCGACCACGACGAGCACTACATCCACGTCCGCAGCCGACGACGTCGCCCCATCGACGCTCGAACGCGACGTCCACCTGTTCGTCATCCAGAAAGACGGTTCGGTCGAAGAGCACGACGACTCGACGTTGCGCGCGAATACGACGAGCGGCGTCGACGACATCGCGCAACGCTACGTATGGTTCAACAAGGACATCGAGCACGTCGATCTGCTGAAGGCGGAGACGATCGACCGCGACGGCGTCGCGCATCCGGTCGGGTCCGAGGCGATACGCGACGTGCAGGAGCCGCGCTCGGCCGGCGCGCCGACGTTCGAGGACGGCGTGCTGCGCACGGTGATCTTTCCAGGCGTCGAGCCGGGCGCGCGCGTGCATCTGGTATTCCGCAAGACGCGCACGAAGCCGCTGCAGGCCGGCGCGTTCGCGTATCTGGTCGAGCCGACGCGCGGTCCGGTCGAACTGCAGCAACTGATCTTCGATCTGCCCGACGACTTGCCGCTCTACGCCGACGCACGCGGCTACACCGCGTTGCCACCGGTCACTGCGAACGGCCGCACCCGCTATACGTTCGAATACCGGCACGGCACGTATGCGCCGATCGAAGCCGGCGCGGTCGGCTACGCGACATGGGGCGACCGGCTGATGGTGTCGACGGTACCCGACTTCGCGACCTTCGCCGCGCAGTACCGTAGCGCCGCAGCCGATCCGACCGCGAACGATCCCACTGTCACGAGCCTCGCGCAGTCGCTGACCGCGGGGCTCACCGAACCGGCCGACAAGGCACGCGTGCTGTACGACTGGATGCGCTTCAACATCCGCTACGTCGCGCTGTTTCTCGGCGAGACGGCGGCGGTGCCGCACAAGGTCGTCGACATCCTGCGCAACCGCTACGGCGACTGCAAGGACCACGTCGCGCTGTACGGTGCGCTGCTCGCGGCGGTTGGCATCCGGAGCGAGGCGGCGTTGCTGAACCTCGGCCCCTTCTATACGTTGCCCGCAGTGCCGGGCTACGGCGCGAGCGCGATCAATCATGTGATCGTGTGGATTCCCGAGCTGCACCTTTTCGCTGACACGACCGCGGGTGGTATCGCGTTCGGCACGTTGCCGACGGGCGTGATGGACCGGCCGGTCCTGCTGGACGGCGACGGCACGCTCGCGCGCACGCCGGCCGTGCAGCCGCGCGGCCGCACGACGCGTCTGCAGATCGACGTCGACGCAAGCGGCACCGGGACGTTCGCGTACCGTGTCGAGGATAGCGGCGCACCGGCCGAACTCGAGCGCAACGTGTTTCGCCGCGCGACACATCGGCAGGCGCAGCAGATTGCCGCCGACCGTTTGCGGCAGACGGGATTGCACGGCACCGCGCACGTATCGACGAGCGACGTCGCGGCGACTCGCGGCCCGTTCGCGACGACGCTGCAGGGCACGCTCGAACACTTCACGTGGCCCGATGGTACGACTGCATTACCCGCGCTGACGAGCTTCGCGGGCGGCCTCGCGACGCAGGTGCAGGCGTGGCTCGCGGAGCCGGAGCGCACGCAGCCGTGGGTGTGCATCGGCGGCGACTTCGACGAGACCGCGGAGATCGCGCTGCCGGACACGCTGCGCGTGACCGATCTGCCGACCGATACCGCGGTGCGCGACGGCTTCTTCGATTACGCGTCGCACTATGTGTTCGATCCCGCGACGCATGTGCTGCAGATCACGCGGCGGCTGACCGCGCAGTTCGGTCATCAGGTGTGCACGCCCGACCAGTTCGCGCAGATGCGCGGCACGTTGCAGCGGATCGAGCGCGATGCGCTGTCGCAGGTGGTGGTGAAGGCGGGGAGGATGTAGTGGCGGTGCACGAGCGTCAACCAGGCCTCGCTTGTCCCGCGCAGTCCCGCTTCAACGCGTGTTCGACTTCACGCCATACACCGGCCAGCAGATACCGGTAATACAGAACGTCCGCCTCGTAACCGATCCTGCGAAGCCACGATTTCTCCTTGTTCGACAGTAACGAACGGATCTCGCGTACCACCTTGTGAGTATCGAAGCCCATCCAGATCGGGGGTATCGGCGTCAGCAGATTGGGACCGCAGACAGGGGCGACCTCCCGAAAGAAGATGTCTTTCAGGACGTGTGCAGGGAAGCGACGGATTCGAGCGGCTTCGAAGTCGTAGTCAATTTCGCTGTCGACGAAGAACTCCGACATCACAGACCATATGAATTCGCGGTCGGCTTTTCCTACCGTGTTCTCCATGCCTGAAATTCCCCCGGCTCGTGATGTCGACGGCACGCCCCGCAAGGGGCGACGCCCCCGCCTTGACGGACTTAGTTCAATCAACTAAGCTAACTCCATCCAATCTACCTGAGTGACAAGCCATGCTCACGTACAACATCCACGACGCAAAGACCAACCTGTCACGGTTGATCGATCAGGCGGTGCACGGAGGTGAACCCTTCGTGATTGCCAAAGCGGGCAAGCCACTCGTCAAGGTCGTACCTCTCGACCTGCCGGTGGCCGTCCAGTTCAGCCGGATCGGTTTCCTGAAGGGGCAGGTCAAGGTACCGGCCGACTTCGACACGATGGGGGCCGGTGAGGTCGAGCGGCTGTTCGACGGTGATGCCGCATGAAATTCCTGCTGGATACTCACGTGATTCTGTGGGCGGCAGCGGATGCCCCGGCACTGTCGACCGAGGCGCGTGCGCTGCTGAATGACCCCGCTAACGCACTGCTCTTCAGCGTGGCCAGCTTGTGGGAGATCGTGATCAAACGTGGACTCGGGCGCGACGACTTTCAGGTTGAGCCGCGCGTATTGCGCCGCAGCCTGCTCGACGTCGGCTATGAGGAACTGCCGATCCTCGGTTCGCACGCACTGGAACTCGAGCAGTTGCCGAACATTCATCGCGACCCCTTCGACCGTATCCTGGTTGCGCAGGCCATTGTCGAAGGCGTGACGCTGCTGACCCACGACGACACCGTGGCGAAATATCCCGGTCCCATTCGCCGGCTGTGACGGAGCTATTCCTCCTCAACTCCCGCCCTTCGTCACGATCGGCACCCACGCACCGCTCTTCACCTGATACAACGTAGACCCCGCGTTCTTCAGCGCGCCGTTGCTGTCGAATGCGATATGACCGGTCACGCCGTCGAAGCTGATGCTCTTCAGTGCGGGCCGATAGGTCGCCGGGGACGTCGACTTCGCAGCCTCCATCGCCTTGATCGCGGCCCACGCGGCGTCATAGCCGAACGGCGCATACGACAGGATGTCGACGCCGAAGCGCTTCTTGAACTTCGCCGAGAAGTCCTTGCCGCCCGGCAGCGACGCGAGCGGCCGGCCGTATTCCCAGGCCATCGTGCCTTCGGCTGCATCGCCGGCGAGCTTGATGAACTCGGGGTCCATCACGCCGCCGCCGCCGACCAGCTGCGCGCGCAATCCAAGCTGCTTCATCTGCTTCGCGACCGATGCCGCCTGCGTGTCGAGCCCGCCGAAGAACAGCAGGTCCGCATCGGTGGATTTGATCTTGGTTAGCTGCGTGCGGAAATCGACCGCCTGGTTCGACGTGAACTCGTGCGCGACGAGCGTGCCGCCGTGCGCCTTCACGGCCTTCTCGAATTCGTCGGCCTCGCCCTGGCCGAACGCGGTGCGGTCGTCGAGGATCGCGATGCGTTTCGCCTTCGTCACGTCGACTGCGTAGATGCCCGCATTGCCGGCGTTCTGCGCGTCGGTCGAGATCACCATGAAGGTGTTCGCGAAGCCCTGGTTGACGATGGTCGGATTCGTCGCGGCCGGATCGATCATCGGAATGCCGGCGCTTTCATAGACCCGCGACGCGGGAATCGTCGTGCCTGAATTGAAGTGGCCGACAACGACTGCGACGTGCTGGTCGACGAGTTTCTGCGCGGCCTGCACGCCGATGCGCGGGTCGGCCTGATCGTCCTCGGCCGCGAGGGTGAATTGCGCGACCTTGTCGCCGATGTGGATCTTCTGCGCGTTCGCTTCGTCGAGCGCGAGTTGCACGCCATTCTGCAGATCCTTGCCGTAGCCGGCGTTCGCACCGGTCAGCGGTGCCGCGAAGCCGATCGTGACCGGCAGGTCGTCGGCGAAACCGGCGAGCGGCGCAGCCGCGAACAGCGCGGCAACCGTTACGGCGAAGGGTTTCAGCGTCTTGCGAAGACTCATGGTGGTTCCTTCCATCGGCAGGTTCAGGATTCGAAAACGGGTGCGTTCGACGCGCGCCCTCGACGGCTCAGCGTACGGACGATCCGGTCATGCGGGCAATGCTGGAAAACGCGGAATACAGGGAAAACGCGGAACACGCGCGAGGTGCCCGCGGTGCGCCGGAAACGGCGTACGGCCGGCCAGAAGGAACGCAAAGCAGATTAAAAAGGGCGGCGGCCGATCGACGTGGCGCGAATATAAGAAGCCAATTTGCGAACGTCTTGGCAAAACGCGGCGCTTTGCGCGCGCATTTCAGCACAGCGCGATGCCGCTTTGTGCAGACGAATAGGTAGACGAACAGGCAGACGCGTCGCCCGTGCAGGTCGGATAAAAAATGCGGAGGGGAGAGAAGGCGACTAGCTGTCGCCCTGCAACCGCAGGACTTCGTCGCGCAGTCGCAGCAGCGGCGCTTTCGTTTCGTCGTCGGCCCACGTTTCGAGGTCGTCGAGTGCGCGCTGGCAGCCGTCGAGCACGATGTCGAAGTCGATCGGGATACCGTTTGCGAGCGCGAACTGCAGCGTCTCCGCGAACTGCTGGCATTCTTCGTCGCCGTACGAGATGTCGAGGTTGTCCGCGATGACTTCGGCGATGTTGCTGCGTGCGCGGTCGTCGGCGGCGACCATGTCGATCACGCCGCGCGCAACTTCAGGCGCGTGATAAAGCGCGATGTCGAGCCAGTGCGCGGGATCGAAATCCGGCTCGCTGAACTGGCTCTCGAAGAATTCGATCGCTTCCTGTTCGTGCGTTTCGCCGGCGTCGACGCTCTCGCACAACTGCTCGAAAATTTCTTCGCGTTCGCTGCGGATAGTGCCGTCCATCTGATCCTCGTTCGTTGCGGTGTAGTGTGCGGCCCGCATTACAGGCGCCGCGACTGTTAGACGGTCGCGGCCACCCATGCGTCGAACCACTCGCGCGGCTTCGCAATCTCGTCCTGCGCGGCGACGAGTTCGAGTTCGTAGCGGCCCGCTTCCCACGTGGTGCGCACGACCGCGTTGACCGCCGCGAGCGTGTGCTCGAACGCGGCGCGCAGCGGGTCGCCGAGCAGCGTGCGCGCGACGAACACCGCGCTCGTCAGATCGCCGACGCCGACCGGCTGACGCGCGAACGGATACAGCGGACGCTGGCCCATCCACGCTTCGCGTGCGGTGACGACGAGCATGTTGAAGCGATCGGCGGGAGAGTTGCGGTCGAGCAGATGCTTGACGAGCACGATCTTCGGACCGCGCCGGATCACTTCGCGACACGCGGCGAGCGCTTCGTCGACGGTTTCGATCGTGCGGCCAACGAGCCGCTGCAGTTCGCTGTGATTCGGCGCGAGGCCGTCGGCGACTTCGGGCATCCGGTTCACGAGAAACTCCTGGATGCCGGGCTCGACCTTGCAGCCGGTCGACGTCCCCATCACCGGATCGCAGAAGAACCACGCGCGCGGATTCGCGGCCTTCACGGCGGCGACGATGTCGATCACCGCCTGCGCCTGCTCCGGTGTGCCGAGGTAGCCGGACAGCACCGCGTCGCAGCGTGGCAGCATCCCGATCGCGCCGATTCCGTCGACCAGATCGGCCATCTGTCCGGCGTCGATCGCGCTGCCGGTCCAGTGGCCGTACTGCGTGTGGTTCGAGAACTGCACGGTGTTGAGCGGCCAGACGTTCACGCCCAGCCGACGCATCGGAAACTCCGCGGCGCTGTTGCCCGCGTGTCCGAAGACGACGTGCGACTGGATGCTCAGAACGTTTTTCATGGTCGGTCAGGGGTGACGCGTGAAGGGTGCGAGGCCCGCTGGCCGCGGCAGACGGGGCGCACGGGCGGGCTATCGGGTGACGATACATGAGTTTTCGCGCGCGGTGACCAGCGTCGTGCGTCAGGTGTTGCGGGAAATCGTCAGCGGGCGTGGATCGGGTTGTGCCGCCCGCCCACGTTACCCAGGTTAAACGAGCGACCGGTACAGATCCAGGTAGCGCTGCGCCGACGCGCCCCACCCAAAATCCTGCCGCATCGCGCGCTGCTGCGCGGCTTTCCATTCGCCGCGCCGCGCGTACAGCGCGAACGCGCGGCGGATCGCGGCGGCCAGCGCGTCGGGCTCGAAGCGCTCGAAGACGAAGCCGGTCGCGAGGTCGTCGGCGAGATTTTCCAGCGACGCATCGACCACGGTATCGGCCAGCCCGCCGACCCGATGCACGAGCGGCAGCGACCCGTACGCGAGCGCGTACAGCTGCGTGAGGCCGCACGGTTCGAAACGCGACGGCACCGCGATCACGTCGCTGCCCGCGACGATCGCGTGCGCGAGTGGCTCGTCGAACCCGCGTTCGACCGCCACCGCATCCGGATGCGCATGCGCGACGCGCAGCAGCCCCGCTTCGAGCGCGGGGTCGCCGGTGCCGAGCACGACCAGCTGGCCACCGCGCGATACGATCTCCGGCAAGGCGCCAAGCAGCAGGTCGAGGCCCTTCTGTTCGGTGAGCCGGCTCACGACGCCGAACAGCAGCGCGTCGCTTTTCTGCGCGAGCCCGAAGCGCGCCTGCAGCGCGGTCTTGCACGCACGCTTGCCGGGGAGTCGCGTGCTCGTGTAGCGCGCCGCGAGCCCGTCGTCGATGGATGGATTCCACACCGTGTAGTCGACACCGTTCAGGATGCCCGACAGATCGTGCGTGCGCGCGCGCAGCAGCGCGTCGAGACCGCCGCCCTGCGCGAGCGTCTGGATCTCGCGCGCGTAGGTCGGGCTCACGGTGGTGAGCCGGTCGCTGTAGTAGAGACCGGCTTTCAGGAACGACAGCTGCCCATAGAATTCGACACCGTGCATGCTGAAGAAATCGCCGGGCAGCGCGAGATGGCCGAACTCCTGCG
Source organism: Paraburkholderia sp. (assembly GCF_050742655.1). Classification (GTDB taxonomy): domain Bacteria; phylum Pseudomonadota; class Gammaproteobacteria; order Burkholderiales; family Burkholderiaceae; genus Paraburkholderia. Next base: position 121,229 of record NZ_JBOIGG010000022.1, read on the forward strand.
CCGGGAAAATGCCCTGATACGCAAGGTTGTGCACGGTGAATACGGTGCGCGCGAACGTGCGGCCGGCCGCGCGTTCGGCGGCCTTCAGATAGGCGGGAGCCAGGCCCGCATGCCAGTCGTGCGCATGGATGATCTGCGGCGCCCACGCGGGATCGGCGCGCTGTGCGAGCTGCGCCGCGGTCCAGCCGAGCAGCGCGAAACGCTGCGCGTTGTCGCCATACGGTACGTGCTCGGCATCGAGATACGGATTGCCGGGACGGTCGTACAGCGCGTCGTCGCGGATCATGTAGACCGAGATACCGTTGGCCGGAAGCGTGCCGAGTTCGAGCGTCGCGTGCGAGAGACTACCCCGGTGTCCCAGGGGATGCGCCAGCTGCGCAACCGGACGCAAATCCGCGAGGCCCGCAGCAACCGCGGGGAAGCCGGGCAGCAGCACGCGCACGTCGGCGCCGCGTTCGATCAGCGCGGGCGGTAGTGCGCCGGCCACGTCGGCGAGACCGCCGGTCTTGAGGAGCGGATACAGCTCGCTGGCGACATGCAGCGCACGGATCGTCATAAGCTCTGAACCTGTGAAAAACCGGAATGGACGAGGGCGGGGCGTGCACGGCGTGCATCAAGCGCATCACATCTGTGACGCGCTTGATGCAACCCGCCGCGAGCGGTCAATGCGCCGCCTGCTGCTGGCGCCGCAGCGCTTCGGCCGTGACCAGCACGACGCCCGCGTCGGTCCGGTAGAAGCGTTCGCTGTCGAGCACGGGATCTTCGCCGATCACGGTGCCGTCGGGAATCGAGCAGCCCCGGTCGATCACCACGCGACGCAGCCGGCAGCTCGCGCCGACGGTCACCTGTGGCAGCAAGACTGCCTCATTGATGTTACAGAACGACTTCACGAGCACGTTCGACGACACGACCGAGCGCGAGATCTGCGAGCCGGTGATCACGGAGCCGCCGCACACGATCAGGTTGGTCGCCGAGCCCTGCAGTCCGTTCAGGTCACGCACGAATTTCGCGGGTGGCAACTGCTCCTGATGCGTCCAGATCGGCCAGTTGCGGTCGTACAGGTCGAGCGCGGGGATCGTCGACGCGAGGTCGAGATTCGCGGCCCAGTACGCGTCGATCGTGCCGACGTCGCGCCAGTAGGATTCGGCCTTTGGATCGGAGGTCACGCACGACATGCTGAACGGATGCGCGATCGCGTGGCCCTGGGTGACGACGCGCGGAATGATGTCCTTGCCGAAGTCGTGATCGGTCGCGGCGCTGGTGATGTTCTCTTCGAGCAGCGAGTACAGGTAGTCCGCGTTGAACACGTAGATGCCCATGCTCGCGAGCGCGATGTCGGGGCGGCCTGGCATCGCGGGCGGGTCGGCGGGTTTTTCGACGAAGCCGATCACGCGCCGCGATTCGTCGACGGCCATCACGCCGAACGCGGTTGCTTCCATCCGCGGCACCTCGATGCAGCCGACCGTGCAGTCCGCGCCGCTCTCCGTGTGATCGAGGATCATCCGCGTGTAGTCCATCTTGTAGATGTGATCGCCGGCCAGCACGATGACGTACTTCGGGCGGATCGAACGGACGATGTCGAGGTTCTGAAACACCGCATCCGCGGTGCCTCGATACCAGTGCGCGCCCTCGACGCGCTGCTGTGCCGGCCACAGGTCGATGAATTCGTTGAACTCGCCGCGCAGGAACCCCCAGCCGCGCTGCACGTGCCGCAGCAGCGAATGCGCCTTGTACTGCGTCACCACGGCGATGCGTCGTATGCCTGAATTCAGGCAGTTGGACAACGCGAAATCGACGATCCGGTACTTGCCGCCGAAGTGCACGGCGGGCTTCACGCGTTTGTTCGTGAGCGGCCCGAGCCGGGTGCCGCGGCCCCCAGCAAGCACGATGGCGAGGGTCGTGTGCTGCAGATCGTTGAGACTGGCCGGAGTGTGCATGTACGTCTCCTTTATCTATTTTTCCCCAGATGGCCCTGGCGGTGTGGCAGCCCGCTCTCGTCGGATTCTTGATATCGGTCGTCGCTGTCGTCGCAGTTTTGCGGCACGTCTGCTATTTCTAGCACCGTTTCGCCGCGCGCGCTCGAATGGATGGTTTTTGCGATAGGGCGATGGGGTGGGGAGGGTGCTTCGCGTTGCGCGGATCGAGGGGATTTCGCGGTGGGGCGGGTTGCGGCGTCGATGCGGTGGAGCGCGTCGACGGGTCGTGTGGCGGTGCAATATCGGCAACGCGGGTTGCGGTCCGGTTCGACGGGATGGTGGCGGGTCGGTGCGAAACCCCGTGCGTCGTGCCTGCCCGGCTCGCAGCGGCTTGCGCGCCGCGCCGGTAGAATCGGCGGCTCCGATCCGCATGAGGCATTCCGTCGATGATCTCGAACCGTCACTCTCTTGCCGCGTGGTTCGTCGCGGGAGCCTTTGCCTGTGTCGCTGCCGCGCCTGTTACGGAAGCGTTTGCCGCCGGGAGCGCGTCAGCCGCCGTGCCCGCGCAGTCCAGTGCCGCGAGCAGCATGCCCGCGTCGCCTGCCACGGCCGCCGACGCCGCATTGGCGGCCGGCAACGAAGGACCGGCCTACGGCCCCGAGCTGGAGGGCTTCACGTACCCGGCGCCGGTTCACCAGTTCAACTTCACGTCGCAGGGCGAAGCGTTGCACATGGCGTATCTGGACGTGCAGCCCGATCATCCGAACGGTCGCGTCGCGGTGCTGCTGCATGGCAAGAACTTCTGCGCGGCGACGTGGGAAGGCACGATCCGCCGGCTGTCCGATGCGGGCTACCGCGTGATCGCGCCGGACCAGATCGGCTTCTGCAAGTCGAGCAAGCCGATGCGCTACCAGTACAGCTTCCAGCAGCTCGCGCGCAACACGAACGCGCTGCTCGGCTCGCTCGATATCCAGAAGGCAACGATGATCGGCCATTCGACCGGCGGCATGCTCGCGATCCGCTACGCGCTGATGTACCCGGCGCAGACGCAGCAACTGGTGCTCGTGAACCCGATCGGTCTCGAGGACTGGAAGGCGAAGGGCGTGCCGTCGCTGTCCGTCGACCAGTGGTACGCGCGCGAACTGAAGACGACCGCCGACGGTATCCGTCGCTACGAGCAGTCCACGTATTACACGGGACAGTGGCGCTCCGACTACGAGCCGTGGGTGCAGATGCTCGCGGGGATGTATCGCGGGCCCGGCAAGAATGCGGTCGCGTGGAATTCGGCGCTGCTGTACGACATGATCTACACGCAGCCGGTCGTGTACGAACTGGGTCTGCTGAAGGTGCCGACATTGCTGATGATCGGCGACAAGGACACGACCGCGATCGGCAAGGACCTGGCGCCGCCCGAGGTCCGCGCGAAGCTTGGCCACTACCCGGAACTCGCGAAGCTCACGCAGCAGGCGATTCCGCATGCACGGCTTGTGGAGTTCGACGAGCTGGGGCATGCGCCGCAGATGCAGGATCCGCAGGCGTTTCATAAGGCGTTGCTGGATGGGCTGGCGGCGGTGCCGGCGGATCGGTGAGGGGGAGGCGTCGCGAGGGCGGTTGTGTGCTGAAAATCACGCTTCGGCGGGCATTGACTGCCTTTGGCAGTGGTGTGCACTTGCCGATACGAATTTCAGAGCGATCGGATGCGTTATGTCCAAAAGATACTCGATAAATATCACTCTCTAATGACGGATGACAGGTATCGTCCCTACATGATCGAGCAAATATCAACGATTGCGGGCTGGAAAGATGCGTAAGCGCCAAGTTGTAATTCTTGCTGCGCTAATCGTTACGTTTGGCGTGTGCGGCTTTGGTTGGAAAGTGATCAATAACGCTAACACGCGAGAGGAAAAGGCAAACACGCAACCCAATTTAATTTTTGGCCTGGGCGACGACAGTGACGAGGTGATGCGCCTGGCGAAAGTGCCGATTCAGAGATCACATATCTCGACAGCGCTGATGTACGACGCGAGCCGGATCGCGACGGGAGTAGAACCCGTGTTTCAACTCAAAGACCCCAAACACGGAATCGTATTTCCTCAAACCACCGACGTCGAGTTCATGTCGGATACTGAAGAAGGTCGAAGGATAAGAAATATCCAATTGACGTTCAAGGTCCCGACTTCACCGGAGGACGTGCATGACACGGCAGCTTTCGAAACCTACGACGAAGCGATGTACCGCTATGTGATGGGTGTGATTTCGCTCATCAATGGCGCTGGGTGGAAACGATATATTTCCCTTTCAACACCAAGATTGGCGGGTTTGGACACTTACGTTTTTCAGCCGGAGGGGTATGGCGGACGGACATTCGTGTCTCCGTCATTATTGGTGTACGGTGACCCTGATTATAAGTTGACCTTGGATCAATGGAAGCATTTAACTAGGGCTGATACTGTAACCTGGCGATGGTATTCGGATGGCGCATTTATTGATTTAACGTATTCCAAGGATTATCGCTCGCCGGATGTGCCGATCTCGGTAGGTGATCAACTGGACGTACAGATTCAATCGGAAGCCGGGTGGCTCGACACCTATGGTGCAACCTATGATGCTGCACGCGCTAAATACCAGGGCGTTATCCCGAAATATTTAGTCGGCCCTGAAGAATTCATTTGCAGTCCAGATCAGGTGATCGCGAGCCATCGAACCCGCGAAGTGTCGAGAACATGAGCAAACCACTTCAGGACGAACAGCGCAAAGAAGACGGGCCGCAG
>NZ_JBOIGG010000023.1:0-77411 GCF_050742655.1 Paraburkholderia sp.
GCGCAGGATAGTGCTGCGCCGTGCGGTCCGCAAGCGCGACCTGCACGCCTTGCGCACCAAGCGTGACGAGCACGTTGCGCGCGCCGGCCGCGCGTAACGCGGTGGCTGCCGCAGCCGCATCGGCCGGCGACGTCACCGGCAAGCCGGTCAGCGTCGCCGCTTCGAGTTCGTTCGGAATGAGATAGTCGATCAGCGGAAACCACGCGGCCGGCAACGGTCCGGTCGCGGGTGCAGGATTCAGGATCGTCGTCTTGCCGAGCCGGCGTGCGGCGGCGAGCGTGGCCTCTACGGATTCGTCCGGCGTTTCGAGCTGGCACACGACGACGTCGGCGGCAGCCAGTACCGCCTCGTGCCGCGCGACCATCGCGGGTGTCACGTCGCCGTTGCTGCCCGCGACGATCACGATCGCGTTCTGACTACCGTCGTCGACGACGATCAGTGCGACGCCCGTCGACGCATGCTCGCTGGTCTCGAGTGCCGCGCAGTCGATCCCCTCCGCTTCGAGGCCCGTGCGCAGTTGCGCACCGTTCGCATCGGCACCGACGCAACCGACCATCGCGACCTGCGCACCGAGCCGCGCCGCCGCGACCGCCTGATTGCCGCCCTTGCCGCCCGCCACCTGCGCGAACGCGTGGCCCGCGAGCGTTTCGCCGGGACGCGGCAGGCGCGGCGCGCGCGCCACGAGATCCATGTTCAGGCTGCCGACCACGGCGACCCGGCCGCGCGCTGCATTGTTCGTCACGTCATTCTCCTGCTGCGCCCTGGGCGCGTATGGCTTGTGTGTCTATGAGGGTGATGTCGATAGCGGAGCGGTAACGCGGGCGGCGGCCGCGTCCACAGACACGGTACGCGATCACGACCCGGCCGTGAACGGCGGTCACCCGCCGCGGCAATCTTTCCGCGTAATGCCGCCCGTCAGGCCGCGAGACCTGGGCTGCCGGTCGCGGCGCCGTTCCATGGACCGGTCGATTCGCGCAGGATCAACCGCGGCGCGACAACGCGACGACGCGCCGGCGTGCCGACGCCGCCCGCCGCACGCGAGACGATCCGCTCGATCAGCGTCTGTGCGGCCATGTCGCCGAGCGCACGCACCGACTGTCCGACCGTCGACAGCGCCGGATAGGTGAAGCGGCCCAGTTCGATATCGTCGAAACCGATGATCGAGCAGTCGAGCGGCACGCGCAGCCCGCGTTCAGCCGCCGCACGCAGCGCACCGATGCCCATCATGTCGTTGCCCGCGAACAGCGCGGTCGGATGCACCGTGTCGAAGAGTTCGCCCGCCGCGCGATGACCGCCGTTGCCCGTGAAATCGCTCTCGACGATCGCGCCCGGCGGAATCTCGATGCCGCGCTCGGCCATCGCCCGGATGAAGCCATGCACACGCATCGCGCTGACCGCGGTCTCGACCGGCCCGGTGATGCAGCCGATCTTCACGTGCCCGAGTTCGAGCAGGTGGCGCGTCGCGAGATAGGCGCCTTTCTCGTGGTCGATCTGCACGAGGTCCGCATTCAGCCCCTCGATGTTGCGATCGACGACGACGAGCGGCTCACGTGCGTGAGCAAGCGTCTGCGCGAGCACCGCATCGTCGCCGGCCGAGGCGACGATCAACCCGTCGATGCGCTTTTCCTGCAGCACGCGCAGATAGTTACGCTGCTTCGCAGGGTCGTCGTCGGAATTGCAGAAGAACACGCAGTAGCCATTGCGCGAGCAGCCGTCCTCGATACCGCGCGCGAGTTCCGCGAAATACGGATTCGTGCTGTTCGGCACGACGAGGCCGATCGTCGCGGTGGCCCGCGCCTTCAGCGAACGCGCGACCGCCGACGGCACGTAGTGAAGCTGGCGGATCGCATGCTCGACCTTCGCACGCACGTCAGCCGACACCGGCCGCGAGTTGTTGACCACATGCGATACCGTCGTGAACGACACGCCAGCCACGGCCGCTACATCCTTGATCGTCGCCATAACCCGTTGCTCTCCTGCCCGTTGTGCCCACCGTCCATGCGGACGGTCCGTGCCGTTTTCCGTTCTGCTCGCGGCCGTTGCCGCCCTTCCGCCTTTCCATTCCCCGTTCTCTGCCAACCGCAGGCCGCGTACCGCTACACCTGCTTGCGCCGGCTGCGATACGTGTCGAGCACGACCGCCACGACGATCACCGCGCCCGTGATGATGCGCTTGGTCGGCTCGCTCGCGCCGATCTGCGCGAGACCCGCCGCCAGCACCGAAATGATCAACACGCCGAAGAAGGTGCTGATCACCGACCCGCGTCCACCCATCAGACTCGTCCCACCGATTACGACCGCCGCAATCACCTGCAGTTCGAGCCCGACGCCCGCATTCGGATCGGCGGCTTCGAGACGCGAGATCTGGAACAGTGCTGCGAGCCCCGACAGCGCACCCATCAGCGCGAACACGATGATCTTGTACGGCCGCGGATTCACGCCCGCGAGCCGCACCGCTTCCTCGTTGGTGCCGATGCCGATCAGATAGCGGCCGAACACCGTGCGCGTCAGCACCAGCTGCGCGACGATCATCACCGCGACCGCGATCAGGAACGCCGGCGAAATGCCGAGCGCGATCGGATTCGACAGCACGTCGAACGCGTCGCCGATATAGGCGGTGCGCGAGTTCGTCATCTGGTACGCGATGCCGCGCGCGCCTTCGAGCACGCCGAGCGACACGATGAACGACGGAATCCGCCAGCCGACCGTCACGGCGCCGGTGAACGTGCCGGTCGCCGCGGCCGCGACGACCCCGAGCAGCGCGGCCGGAATCGGCCCCCAGCCCCATTTCAGCGCGACGACGCTGACCACCGACCCGCCGAGTGCGAGCACCGAGCCGACCGACAGATCGATCCCCGCGATGATCAGCACGAACGTCATGCCGACCGACATCACGACCAGATCCGGAATCTGGTTGGCGATCGTGCTGAACGTGTCGTAGGTCAGGAAGTGCGAGCTGAGCAGCGAAAACAGTACGATCATCGCGAGCAATGCGCCCGCGAGACCAAGGTAGTTCGACAGGCCGACGAGCATGCCGGCCGGCTTGCCGCCCGCGAGCGGTGCCGACGGATCGTGTGCCTGTGCCGCGGCTGCAACTGCTTTCGTGCCGTCCTGCGGCACCGGTTGATTCGTCATGACAGACTCCCTGCTGCGTGCGTGTCGTGTGTGTCCAGCAATGCGTCGCGGCTGCGATAGCCGGCGAACGCCGCGGCGAGCAATGCGTCCTGCGACCATTCGTCGCGCGCGAAGATGCCCGTCATGCGCCCCGCCGACATCACGCCGATCCGGTCGCAGATCAGCATCAGTTCGCGCAGGTCGCTCGACACCACGACCAGCGCCCGGCCCTCGCGGGCGAGCGCTCCCATCAATCCATAGATATCGAACTTCGCGCCGACGTCGATGCCGCGCGTAGGTTCGTCGAACAGCAGCACCCGGCAGTCGCGCGCGAGCCAGCGGCCGATCACGACTTTCTGCTGGTTGCCGCCGGACAGCTCGCCGACCGCCTGCGCCGGTCCCGACGTGCGGATGCGCATCGCGTCGATCTGCCGCTGCGCAAGCGCGTTCTCGCACTTCGTATCGACGATGCCGTGACGCGCGACGCTACCGACGTTGCCGAGCGACACGTTCGCCGCGATCGGCTGCGGCAGCAGCAGCCCCTCGCCTTTGCGGTCCTCGGTGATCAGCGCGATGCCTGCGCGCACCGCATCGGCCGGCGACGCGATCTCGACCGGCTGCGGCGTCTCGCCCGGGTTACGCGCGAGCGACACGGTGCCCCGATCCTTCAGGTCCGCGCCGTAGATCGCGCGCATCAACTCCGTGCGACCCGCGCCGATCAACCCGCTGATACCGAAGATCTCGCCGGCCCGCACCTCGAACGACACGTCGCGCACGACCTGCCCGCGCCCGATACCGTCCACCTTCAGCAGCGGCGCGCCGATGTTGCGCACGCCGAGATCGATCCGCTCGCCGATCTCGCGACCGACCATCAGCGTGACGATGCGGTCGCTCGTGAGGTTCGCCATCGCGTCGGTATGCACGAGCCGGCCGTCGCGCAGCACGGCAACGCGCTCCGCCACTTTCGCGAGTTCTTCGAGGCGATGCGAGATGTACACCAGCGCGACGCCACGTGCCTTCAGCCGCGCGATCTGCTCGAACAGCAGATCGACTTCGCGCGCGGTCAGCATCGCGGTCGGTTCGTCGAGAATCAGCACGCGGCAATCGCCGATCAGATTGCGCGCGATTTCGACCATCTGCTGATGACCGATGCCGAGTTCGCCGACGAGCGTATCGGGATCGATCGCGTCGAGCCCGACCTGCGCCATCGCTTCGCGTGCATCGTCGCGCAGTTTGCGGCGGTCGATCCAGCCGAAGCGCAACGGCCCGACGTACGGCAGGCGGTTCAGAAACAGGTTCTCGGCCACCGACAAGGTCGGCAGCAGATTCAGTTCCTGCATCACCATCCGCACGCCGAGCGCCTCGGCCTCGGTGCGGCTTGCCGGCGCATACGGCGCGCCCGCGAGTCGCATCGTGCCGGCAGTCGGGTCGACCAGCCCGCCGACGATCTTCGACAGCGTGCTCTTGCCCGCGCCGTTCTCACCGGTCAGCGCGAGCGCCTCGCCGGCGTGCAGCGCGAGACTCACGTCCGCGAGCACCGGTTCGGCGTAGGTCTTGCCGATGCCGCTAACGGACAGTACGGCGGACGATGCGTCGTTATCGGTCAAATCCATTGCAATCCTGGTTCCAAAGCCGCCGTGCACGGTATCGTCAGCCAGGCTGGGTGACGTGCCGAGAGGCGGCTTCGCGCGTCGCGACGCTGCGGATCCCCGCCAGGCGTGCGCATCGTCATGACGCTTACCTCTGGGATATCGGCCACACAGCGGGTTTCTTGAGCGGCTGCTGAATGGGCGCGGCACGACACGGGCCGCGAAGCCCGCGTCGTGCCGTGGCCTGATTACTTCGTCACGAGATCGCACGGCGTTTCGACGACGCCGGACAGCTCGCTCTGCTTCTTGTGCTCTGACAGCGCCTTCAACGCGGTATCGATGCCGAACACAGCCTGCTTGGCCGCGTACTGATCGGCGGTAGCGAGCACGCGGCCATCCTTCAGCATCGGCTTGATCGCGCTGATGTCGTCGTAGCCGACCACGTACACCTTGCCCTGCTTGCCGGCCGCACGCACCGCGGACACCGCGCCGATCGCCATGTTGTCGTTGCCGGCGAGCAGCGCCTTCAGGTTCGGGTACTCGTTGAGCATCGCGGACGCGACGGCGTTGCCCTTGTCGATTTCCCATTCGCCCGACTGCACCGACACCACGTTCGCACCGACCTTCTGCATCGCGTCCTTGAAGCCGGCCGTGCGTTGCTGCGCGTTGGTCGTGGTGGACACGCCTTCGATGATGCCGACCTGGTCGCCGGACTTCAGCTTCTGCGCGAGATAGTCACCGACCTTCTGCGCGCCCTTGCGGTTATCCGGGCCGACGAACGGCACGTTCAGATCCTTCGACTTCAGCACGTCCGGGTCGAGCCGGTTGTCGATGTTCACGACGATGATCCCCGCGTCGACCGCCTTCTTGACGACCGGCACCATCGCCTTCGAATCGGCCGGCGCGAGCACGATCGCATCGACCTTCGACACGATCATCTGCTCGACGATACGGATCTGGCCGGCCGTGTCGGTCTCGTCCTTGATGCCGTTCGTGATCAGGTCGAAGCTGTTCGGATTGTGCTTCTGGTAATCCTTCGCGCCGTTTTCCATCGTCAGGAAGAATTCGTTGGCGAGGGATTTCATCACGAGCGCGACTTTCGGCTTCTTCGCGGTCTGCGCGTGGACGGGCGCGGCGAACGGCAGGGAAACGGCGGCGGTCAACGCGACAGCAGCCGCGAGCACGCGGCGGCGAATGCGGTGGTTCATGCGATATCTCCAGTTGTTGGGCCCAGGGAGAACCCTATTTTTCGTGGACGTTACAGGGGTATTACGAGCACGCAAACGTTTGCGAGCGCCTATTCTCAGCGTATCTCGTGATGCGTGTCAACGCCTCGCCGTGCTGCGCCGCACCGACGGAATGATGCCGTCGGCATCGCGCAACCGATGCGAATCGCATGTGCCATGCATCCCGACAACGCGTGGACAAGGTTCGTCGCAGACGTGAGGCGGGGTCGAACTGCGGGTCGTGTTGCGTGGTGTTTTCGCGTGTGGCCTGTTGATCGACCCGCGCCCGCCTGTGGATCAGATGGCCTGAGTGAGCCACCCAGCGGGCCGCCTATGCTCGCCCTTTCTGTCGCGTGCCGCAAGGGTGCGGAAAGCCGTTGCGCATCGCGTGGACGGAAGGCAAACGGATAGAGACGACTTCAGTATCATGAGTCGACGCCCTTCTCTTTCACGCTCGCCTCTACAGGTCCGCCATGTTCGGCATCGTCCAGTTTCCGCTCTTCCTGCTCGCCGTCACGGTGCTCAACCTGACGCCGGGTCCCGACATTGCATATGTCGCCGGCCAGAGCGTCGCGCATGGGCGCCGCGCCGGTCTGCTGTCGGCGCTCGGTGTGTCGTTCGGAGGATGTGCGCACACGATCGCGTGCGCGCTCGGGCTGACCGCGCTGCTTGCGGCGTCGCCGGGTGCGTTCAATGCGATCAAGTGGATTGGTGCCGCTTATCTGATGTGGCTCGGTGTGCGGACGCTGTGGCCGGCTGTGCAATCAGCTGTGCGGTCGGGTGCACCAGGCGGAAAAGAACTGGCGCCACCGAAGCTGTCGCGCGGCGCACTGCTGTTTCGCGGTTTCGTGACGAACGCGTCGAACCCGAAGGTGCTGCTGTTCTACGTCGCGTTCTTCCCGCAGTTCGTCGCCACCGACAACCCGCACAAGACGCTCGCGTTTCTCGTGCTCGGCGCGGTATTCGTGCTGCTCGGTCTCGCGAACGACTGCGTCGTCGCGTGGATTGCGTCGACGGCCGCACGCGCGGTGCGCGGGCAGCCAGTCGTGCGGCGCTGGATCGACCGCGTGGTCGGCGCGAGCTTCATCGGACTCGGCGTGCGCCTCGCGCTGACGAAACGCTAGCCTTCAGCCGTCGTGCTCGCAGCAGTTTTCGCCAGCCTTATAACCAGCCCGCGCGCCGGAAGCGCCACCACAGGAACACGTCCACCACCAGCATCGACGCGATGCAGATCGGGTAGCCGTACTTGTAGTGCAGTTCGGGAATGCTCTGGAAGTTCATCCCGTAGATGCCGGCGATCATCGTCGGTACCGCGAACAGCGCGGCGAACGAACCGAGCCGCTTGGTCACCTCGCTCTCGGCGAGCGAGATCATGCCGAGGTTCACCTGGATCGCGGTGACGATCATTTCGCGGCGCCCTTCGATCGTCTTCACGATCCGCTCGAGGTGGTCGTACACGTCGCGGAAATAGGCCTGCATGCCGACGCACATCTGCGGAATACGACCGCCCGTCAGCTTGCCGATCGATTCGAGCAGCGGCGCGATGTGATGCTGGAAGATCACGAGGCGGCGCTTCAACGAGTACAGATCCTCGATGATCCCGCGCGACGATGCGAGGCTGTGCTTCTCGAAGATGCGGTCCTCGATCTCCTCGATCTCCGTGCCCAGCGCTTCGAGAATCGGGAAATAGCGATCGACGAGGTTGTCCATCAGCGCATACAGCACGAACGCAGAGCCTTCCTTCAGCAGTTGCGGTTCGCGCTCGCAGCGCGCGCGCACCTGCTGGAAGCCGTGCTGGGTCCGGTTGCGCACCGACAGCACATAGTTCTTGCCGACGAACACGTCGACCTCGCCGATCGTCAGTTCGCCTTCGTCATCCATTTCGACGGTGTGCATCACCGCGAACAGCGATTCGCCGTACTCCTCGATCTTCGGCCGCTGATGGCCGTTGCTAACGTCCTCGACGGCAAGCTCGTGGAGCCCGAATTCGTGCTTCATCACGTCGAGTTCACCTGGACCCGGGTCTTTCAGCGCGACCCAGACGAAACACTCGGGCTTCGCCACATAGACGCTGATGTCGTCGATCTCGATGTCGGCCAGCTTTCTGCCGTCCTGGTAGGCGGCGCAATTGATCAACATGGGAGGATTACCTTCAAAACGGACACCGCTTGCGCGGACCTGCGCCGACCGTAGCCGGTCCGGCGTGGGCGCCATGTTAGCGGATGCGGATGCCGTGAATATGTCGAACGGATAGTCGGATCTTACCGGGGAATCCTGCTGGCGAGTCTTGCCGGTGACGCGTGCCCGCTTGCGGGCGCCCTACGGATTGACCCGGCGCCTACTTTGGCACGCGCCGCATCGACACACGATGATCGCTGCCGAACACGACGATCGCGTGATTCGTATAGCGCACGTCGACCGGAAAGCCGAATTCGACGAGCGGATCGAACTGCGTCGATACGCCGATCCGGTGCGGCCCTGGGCTCAGATAAAGCGCGAGGCGTTCGCCGTTCATCACGTCCGCCACGTGCACGCCGTCGACGTACACGAGCACGTCGCGAAACCGGACGATCACGTCGGCCGACCGCTCGCGGCGCAGGTCGACCGCGACGAGGCCTTCGGCTGGCTGCACGATGTCGGGTTTGAAGATGCGGTCGGCGGGCACCGGCCGGAACGGCACGGGATCGGCGGGGTTCGCGGCACAACCGGCGAACAGCGTGGCCGCGGTGACGATGGCAATGGCGGTGAAGGGGCGTAAGGTGGCCGCTAAGGTGGCCGCTAAGGTGGCCGCTGAGGTGGCCGCTGTATGGACCACCGCGGCGGCCGTTCTCGCGCACCGCGCGGCTACGGCACCTGAAAGGGGGCGCGCACGCATGGAGGTCTCCTTCTTCTTTTTAACCGCGCCGTTCGCCGGTCATGGCCGCGGCGCGATGCCACAGGTTCACACTGGTTCAGCGAGTTCATCATACCCGCGCAGCCGGCACGCTCTTGCGCCCGGTGCACTTCTTGTTCATGATCTTCGATGACGGGCTGGACGGCAACGCCCTGCCGGCGCCTTGACTCCCGTCACGCAGGCCCGCCCGCCTGGTTGCGCGGGACACCCCGGTTCATGGAGACACTGCGATGTGGTATTTCACCTGGATTCTCGGCATCGGCGTGGCGCTTGGCTTCGGCATCATCAACGTGATGTGGCTCGAAGAGAACGGCAAATTCATACGCGGGCATCTGCCCGACGAAACGGCTGCGCCTGCCGCGCCCACTGGCGACAAGCGAAGCGACACCGGTACGTGACGCACCTGATCTTCTTCTGCGGCCACGCGGGCACCGGCAAGACCACGGTCGCAAAGCGGCTGGTCGGTCCGCTGATGCGCGCGACCGGCGCGCCGTTCTGTCTGCTCGACAAGGACACGCTGTATGGCCCGACGGGCGCTGCAGCGATCGGCGCATTGACCGGCAATCCACACGACCGCGACAGTCCGCTTTACCTGCAGCATCTGCGCGATCCCGAATACCGCGGCCTCATCGACACCGCACGCGAGAACCTGGCGCTCGGTGTCAGTGTGGCGATCGTCGCACCGCTGTCGCGCGAAGTGCGTGAGCGCAAGCTCGTCGATCGCGCGTGGCTCGGCGTCGCGAACGACGTGACGATCCGCGTGGTGTGGGTCACTACGTCGGAAGGCGTCGCGCATCAGCGCATCGCCGATCGCGGCCATCCCGACGACGCGTACAAGCTCGCGAACTGGGACACGTACCGCGAGCGTCGCTTCGAACCCGCCGACGACATCCGCGGCGATCTGCTGATGTTCGACAGCACGTCGCCGGGCGCCGCCGACTACGATGCACTGCTCGCGCAACTGGTTGGAACGCCGCCGTCCACCGCCACGATGCTGCCGCCGCTGCCGGTCTAGCAAGAGCGCTTCGATGCAAAGAAAAAGCCCCATTTACGGGAACGCGGGGTGGAGGCATGCCACCGTCCCTGGTTGTCTGGAGGCAATTCAGCGGGCGGAAACAATAGGAGCGTTGCCGCGTTGGGCGTGGACTGCCTCGATCAGGCGGTAATACAACCGCTCAAGGCCCGCCGATCTTCTTCGAAACAACATACACGTCCACACCGCTCATAGAGCACTCAGACGATGAGGCTTCGCTCGACGTGATGACTTCGATTGCGTTGCCCGACTTCTCATAGAACGTAATGTCGTACACATCGCGGTACAGGTCTTTGCCGATCTTCTCGGACGCGAGCCGTACCGCATGGGTCTTCGATTCATCAAGCTTCGTGGGATCAGTGATGCCCGCGTTTTTGAGATGAACCATCGCCATGTTCCTGGGCCAGCTCACGCACTGAGCAGGTGAAGCAGGCGAAGACGCAAGGCACAGAGCAGGCGCGTTCAGCGCGAGAGCAACAACAAGTGCGGCGCCCTTCATTGCGTCACCACTAGCGTTCTATCGCCGCTGGCCCATACCTGATGTCGAACGCCGAGGCTTTGGACGATGCAGCCGTCCGATGCCTCGCCCGGATGGTCCACGCTGTCACCGTGCATCAAGAAGCCTGAGCGACCGAAAGTCTGCGTTCCGGGTTGCGGGATAAGCCTCATTGAGTAGATGCCGGTATGCGGATGCGTGAATGGCGCGGTGATCTTGTAAGTGCCTCGCGGGATAGGCCCGACACCTTCCTGCATCTGCGTGGCCGAATTGTTCTTTCCCGCATCACGGCCGGAGTAGCCAATCCCCGCAAGCGCTCCGTCATGCGAGAGACGGCCAGTATTCTGGCTGTACGTCCAAGGCATTGTTTGTATCCTCCCGGTTGTTTGATGCGCCAGATACAGTCAGCAACGCGCGAGCAAATCGCCGAAAAGCATAACAGACGTATCCATAACGTCGACTACCTATTAAAACAGATAGAGGACGTTCGGTCGAAAAGACCCCCGCACGGGCTAATGCCGTTCAGTTCTTGAGCAAACGGCATTAGTCCGCGCGGGGGTTTTTATCGAGCCACGATCAGCAACAGCGGCTCACATCAAACCGTCGCCATCGCATCGATCGACTGCCCTTCGTACAACTGCCCGAAGCGGTTGCCAAGGAACTCGCGCAGCGACACCTGCTCCTGGCGCACGAAACCGCTTTGCGGCAGCTTCTTTTCGCGGAACAGGTCGAGCACCGCGCACATCGCACCGGCCGTCGTGATCTGGATTGCGCTCATCGGCACACCGCAGACCGTCTTCGCGAAGATCTTGCGCGTGAACACTTCCTGCAGCAGCTGGCCGTTGCGCGTGCCGGTCACCGTGATGAAAATCAGCACGACGTCCTGCTCGGTCGCGGGCACCGACCGGCGCATGATGGTTTTGAGCGTGTCGCGATCGGAGGCAAGACGCAGGTCTTCGAGCAGGAACTTCATCAGCTCGCGGTGCCCCGGATAGCGCACCGACTTGTAGTCGAGCGATTCGACGCGGCCTGCCAGCGTCTCGCACAGCGTGCCCAAACCACCCGACGTGTTGAACGCTTCGTACTCGGTGCCGTCGAGCGAGAAATGCTCGAGACCTTCGAGCGGCTGCACCCACTGCGTGCGACTGTCGCGGATCGCTTCGCACGGCTGGCAATATTCGTTGATCAGCCCGTCGACGCTCCACGTCAGGTTGTACTTCAATGCGTTGGTCGGAAACTCGGGCAGTGCGCCGACGCGCATCTTGACGTCGCGGATTTCGGTAAAGCGGTTTGCGAGTTCGTGCGCGGCGAGGCCGATAAAGCCCGGTGCGAGTCCGCATTGCGGCATGAATGCGTGGTCGGCATCTTCGGCGATCTCGCGGATCGCGTGCGTCGAGCGCACGTCTTCGGTGAGATCGAAGTAATGGACGCCCGCGCCTTTGGCTGCGGTCGCGACGTTCACCGCGAGGTAGTACGGCAGTGCATTGACGAGCACGTCGAAGCCCTGGACTGCGGCACGTAGCGCGGCGGCGTCGCCGGAATCGACACGGCGGGTGGGGATGCCCTGAGCGGCGAGCTTGTCGAGCGCCTGTTGATCGCGATCGAACGCGACGACATCGTAGTCGCCGGTTTCGCGCAGCATGTGAGCGATGGTGTGACCGATCAGACCTGCACCAACGATGGCTACTTTCATGCGCTTCTCCTTGTTCTGTGTGAGCGGCTGTCTCGAGCCGGCCGGCCTTTCGTATCGGCCGGCTGAAACCCTGCGAAACAGTGTAGGGAGAAGGACGAACAGATCCTAGACGCAAAATGCTGCGCAATGACCATCAGTTTCGACGATCTGACGACGCGGATCGTCGATGAGTCGAAATGCGTTTAAAAACCTGTTCAGCCAACGGCCGAACCGCGATCGATCTTGCGCGCGAGAATGATCGACGTCGTGGTCCGCTCGACGCCTTCGAGCCCGCCGATCTGGTCGAGCAGATCGTTGAGCCGGTCAGGCGTTCCCGCACGCAACCACGCGACGTAATCGAACTCGCCGCTCACCGCGCACAGCAGTTGCACCTCGGGCATCTTCGCGAGCCGCTTCTGCACGTCGGCGCCGTAGCGCGGCACGATGATGATACCGACGTACGCATAGATGCTCGCGTCGAGCACGTCCTGGCCGAGCCGCACGCTGTAGCCGGCGATCACGTTCGTGCGTTCGAGTCGCGCGATCCGCGCGATCACGGTGGTACGCGCGACGCCGAGCTGGCGCGCGAGATTCGCGACGCTCTCGCGTGCGTTAGCCTGCAGCAGAGCCACGAGGCTGCGGTCGAGATCGTCGAGCTGGTCGAGTCGCGGAGGTCTCATCGAAGGCGGAGCAAGAGTGAGTCGAACAGGAAAGAAGCATCGGCACGCGGATTATGCCTTCGTTCGCAGGCGGCGTCCGCACGCGCGACGTTGCACGACATCACGCGACATCACGCGGCATCACGCGCCGAGCTGCTCGATCACGAAATCGATGAACGTCGTGAGCTTCGGCGTCGCGCGCTGGTCGCGCGGGTAGATCAGATGCACGGGTAAGCCTTCGGGCAGATAGTCCTCGAGCACTGACACGAGCTGGCCGCCCGCGATCTCCTTCGCAAGCAGCGCTTCGGGCTGCAGCACGAGACCGAAGCCGCGCAGTGCCGCGACCTTCAGCGCCTGCCCGTTGTTCGCGCGAAACCGGCCCGCGCGCAGATTCTCGCCGGGTGTATCGCCTTCGAGTCGCCAGAGGCCCTCGCGTCCCCAGTGCAAAAAGCCAAGGCATTCGTGCTGTGCGAGATCCGCGGGCGTGCGCGGCGTGCCGGCCCGTTCGAGATACGCAGGCGACGCGCACGCGCGCATCCGGTACGGCTTCAGCGGCCGCGCGACGAAGCTCGAATCGGGCAACCGGCCGATCCGCACAGCCGCATCGAAGCCCTCTTCGACCAGGTCCGTGATGCGGTTCGTCAGATCGAGTTCGAGACTGACGTCGGGCCACGCGGTCAGATAGTCGGTCATCGCCGGCGCAAACACCTCGACGCCATACGTGAGCGGCACGGTCACCTTGAGCAGGCCGCGCGGCGCCGTCGCCATCGCTTCCGCGATCGACTCCGCTTCTTTCACCTCCGCAAGGATGCGGCGGCACTGCTCGTAATACTGCCGGCCGATCTCGGTCAAACTTTGACGTCGCGTAGTACGCGTGAGGAGCCGCGTCGCAAGCCGTGTTTCAAGCGAACGGATATGTTTGCCGGCCATCGCCGACGAAATACCGAAGCGTTCGGCGGCCGCCGTCAGGCTGCCCGCCTCGACGACGGCCACGAATACCTCCATGCTGGCGAACTTGTCCACCCGCTATTTCCTGTTCGTTTCGTTTGTAAGCAGTTGTCGCATCGCGGACGCAACCCTGGTATATCGTGATACTAATATTGCCAAGGCGAAGCGACCAGCCGCGGGCTGGTATCTTCCCGATACGAACGACCATCAGGAGTCTCGATGAAAAAAACCCTCGCTATCCTCGCCACCGCCCTCACCATGAGCGGCGCTTTCGCCCAGGCTTCATCGCCGGCCGCACCGGCTATGTCAGCCTCCGCCCCTGCGGCCAAGGTCCCGCACGAGCAGCGCGTCGAAGAGCGCATCGCCTACCTGCACTCGCAGCTGAAGATCACGCCGCAGCAGGAAGCCCAATGGAGCACCTTCGCCGACGTCATGCGCGGCAACGGCCAGACGATGGGCGAACTGTATCGTCAGCGTGGCGAGAACAAGAACGTGTCGGCACTCGACGACATGAAGCAGTACTCGGAAATCGCCCAGGCTCACGCCGACGGCACGAAGAAGCTGGTCGACGCGTTCGAGCCGCTGTACAACGGCTTCTCGCCGGAGCAGAAGACGCTCGCCGACACGACGTTCCGCGAAGGCGGACAGCACCGCGCCGAGCATCCGCGCCGCCGTCATTCGGGCAAGGCGCCGGCTGCCGGGGCCGCCAGCGACGCGACCGTGAAGCCGTAATCGCCCTCGCATCGCTTACGCAGGTTTACGCTGTGTTACCGCGCCCGCCCTCACCGGCGGGCGTTTTTCATGCGTGACGCATCTGCGCGCACGTGGAGGTCGTGCTTTCGCGACGCGCGCTTTAGCGTTACGCTTGCGGCCTCGTCCACTACCCGCCCCGAAGCCGGGCACCCGCGTCATGATCGAACTCCGTCACATCGACCTGCGTACCGATGCCGCCACTCAACGCGTCGTCAAGGATGAAACGGTCGCCGTCGATTTCGCCGCACACGACGGCGAACTGATGAGTCTCGAAGGCCCGAATCGCTACGTGCCGGGCGACGCGTTGATCACCGGTTCCACCGGTGACCGCTGGGTCGTGTCCCGCGCGCGCTTCGATGCGAAATACGTCCCGGCAGATGCGACGCTCGTGCACGGCACGCCTGGCGCCTATCGCAACCGCCCCGCCGTCGTGCTCGCGAAACGCATGGATGAAGCGTTCTCGCTCGCGCGCTCCGCGGACGGCGGCGACGTGCTCACCGGCAACGCCGGCGACTGGATCATGCAATATGCGCCCGGCGATTACGGCGTCGTGCAGGCCGCGCGATTCGCGAAGGTGTATCGGATCGCCGGCGACGCGTGACTATCACGGTCCTCATGCGAACCCTTCATGCAAATCCATTAAGCAAACTCGTCGCCGAGATCGACCGTCACTTCTTTCGGCACCGGCTCGCCGTTCGCATACTGCTCCTCGAGCGAGCCGATCGATGCTTCCACATACGCCCGCAGTACCGCGAAACTCCGTCCGCGTAACCGTGCGGGCAATGCTCGATAGCGTGCGAGCGCAGCGGGCGACACCACCACGTGCAGCGCGATACGGCGCGCGGTCGATCCGAAGCGCATCGCGACCCAGTGAACGACCAGCGTCGGCGTACCGTCGTCGGCGGGCTGTTCGGCGAAACGCGTCTGCTCGGGGAACAGATCGCTGATCACGCGCGCGAGCTCCTCGATATCAGGACTCGCGCAGTCGTACTGGTAGGCTTCTTCCATAAGCGTCGGGACTGAGAACGTCGTGAATCGGAATGCGGCTACGGCACCGCGTTGCCGATGAAACCGATGCAGCCGCGCGGCGAATCATGCCACGATGCGCGACCGCACGGCAGCGTTCAGGCAAGCACACCCGGCCGCCGCACGCGACGCACCAGCACGATGGCGACCACGATCGCCGCGATCACATACAGGCCGTCCACTTCGACAAGCGACAGCATCCGCACCTGAAACATCGCAGCCGGCAATTCGATGACTGCATGCACGATGATCGCGAGCGGCAGGATGCCGCGCCAGCCGGCCCGCACCCCGCGCCACATCAACACCGACAGGCCAATCTGAAGCACCAGCGACGCAAGACGCTCGAGCGTGAAGATACCGCTCGTCACCGGCGACAGCGTCGCGAGAATCAGGTGCATGCGCATCAGCGCGTCGGGCGGCAGGTTCGACATCTGACTGTCGAGTTGCCCACGGTTCGCGAGCACCGCGAAGAAAATCCACTGTGCCTGCACCAGCACGCCGACGAGCCACGCTTCCGCGCCACCGTGACCGATACCATACGCGAGCGCGCGGCCGTCGCCGGACGGGTCGGCCGCGGGCGTGCCGGGTGCCGCGCGACGCCACATCATGCGCATCGCGATAAAACGGCCGACCTCCTCGCAGATACCCGCCGCAAGCGCGCCGTACACGACGAACACAAACGGATTCGACAGCCACCCGGACGTCACCGGATTCAAACGCAACAGGTAGTCGTTCACCGCGCGCTCGATCACCATCGCGAACGCCGCGAACACCGCGATACCGGCGATGACGTCGCGCCGGTTGAACGCGAACGGCACCTTCAGGCGGCGGTACAGGATGATGGGGACGATCGCGATGAAGAGCGTCGTGAGCGACAGACAGACCAGCGTGAGTGGAGCGACGACCATGAGGTTCCTTGCAGTAACCGGCGCGCACGGTTCGCGCGCCGCAACCCGAATGATCGCAGATCAGCGCGTCGTCGACGCGCGTACGATCAGTTCGCCCGGCAGCAGGCAGTCGCGCGCCGGCGCTTTGGCACCGTCGATCCGCTCGTGCAGGAACTCCACTGCCCGATAGCCGATGTCGTAGGTCGGCTGACGAACCGTCGTGATGCCAGCGAGTTCGGCCCAGTCGGGATCGTCGATCGACAGCAGCGCAACGCGCTCGGGCCAGCGCGCGCCGAGTCGCTGGTTGAGATGCAGCGCGATGCGCAGTGCGACCGGCGCGTTCGCAGCGAACAGCGCGAGCCGGCGCGGTGCGGCATCGATCGCGGCATCGAGTTGCGCGAGCGTGCGCGCGACGCTTGTTTCGTCCGCGAGATCGAGGACGACCGTTTCTCCCCTCGCTTCTCCCCTTGCTTCCCCCGCACGTTGCTGTTCGCGCAGCGTCGCGTGGAACGCGGCCTCGCGCAGCCGGCGCGAACTGACCGATTCGTACGGCTGCACGACGAACCGGATGTCGTCGAAGCCCTGCTCCAGCAAGTGACGCGTCGCGCGGTTCACCGCATCCGCGTTGTCGAGGCCGACCATGTCGGCGGCCAGCCCTTCGATCATCCGGTCGACGAGCACAGCCGGAATGCCGCTGCCCACCGGCCGCAGCGTTTCCTCGCTCACGCCAAGCGCATTGACGATCACGCCTTCGACGCGGTACGTCGTGAGCAGTTGCAGGAAACGCCGCTCCATCTCGACTTCGTTGGCGGCGTGGCAGATCAGCGGCATGTAGCCAAGCGCGTGGCACGCGGCTTCGACGCCCTGCAATACCTCGACCGAATACGGGTTCGTCAGGTCGGCGAGCAGCATGCCGATCAGCCGGTTGCGGCCACGCTTCAGACCGCGCGCCATCTGGTTCGGCTGATAGTCGAGCCGTTCGATCGCCGCGGCGATGCGCGTGCGGATGTCCTCCGACAGCACGCTCATCTCGCCGTTCAGATAGCGTGAGATGCTCGTCTTGCCCGTACCGGCTTCGCGCGCGACGTCGCTGATCGTCGCGCGTCGCGGCGGATTCGTGTCGCCTGGCGCGCCACTCATCGCGCGAGCACCTCGCGGTTCACGACGTTGCGCGTCAACGTGCCCGCCAGCGCCGCGACGAGATTTTCGGCGGCGCAGCGCGCCATCGCATGACGCGTCTCGTGCGTCGCCGACCCGATATGCGGCAGCGCGACGACATTGCTCAGCGTCAGCAGCGGCGAATCGGCGGTGAGCGGTTCATGCGCGAACACGTCGAGCCCGGCGCCGTGAATCGTGCCTGCCTGGAGCGCGTCGATCAGCGCCGCTTCGTCGACGGTCGCGCCGCGCGACGCATTGATCAGGATCGCGCTCTTCTTCATCGCCCGAAGTTGCTCGGCGCCGATCAGATGATGGGTCTCCGGCGTAAGCGGCACCTGCAGACAGACAAAATCGGACTGCGCGAGCAGCTCGGCCAGTTCGACGCGGCGTGCGCCCCACGCGGCTTCCGCTTCGCGGTTCGGGCTGCGGTTCGTGTACAGCACCTGCATGTTGAAGCCGAGCGCCGCCCGTCGCGCGACCGCTCCGCCGATCCGGCCAAGCCCGACGATGCCGAGCGTCTTGCCCTGCACGTCGACGCCGAAATGCTCGGGGCCGATGCTGTGGGTCCACTGCCCGGCCTTCACCCAGTCGGCGAGTTCGACGACACGTCGCGCGGTGGCGAGGATCAGCGAGAACACGGTATCGGCTGTCGATTCGGTCAACACGTCCGGCGTGTGCGCGAGCACGATGCCGCGGCGCGTCAGGTCTGCGACGTCGAAGTTGTCGTAGCCGACGGAGATCGTCGACAGCGCCTTCAGCCGCGGCGCGCCTTCGAGCATCGCGGACGTGATCTTCACGCTCGCACCGATCGCGCCGTCCGCATCGTGCAGCGCGGCGACGAATGCGTCGTGCGCTTCGTCCGGGCCTGCTTCTATCCGTACGACCTCCGCGTGTTCGCGCAGATATGCGAGCACGTCGTCGGGCAACGGTTTGTACGCAACGATCCTGTTCATCAGTGTCCTTCTCCGTGCTTTGCTTGCAAAGGGGGGGTCAACGTCCGTGCCGTCGACTGCTGCGGCTTCACCGCGAGCGTGAAGATCACAGCCGCGACGAGCGCGACGCTCATGAACGCATACGACGCAGCCGGCGAACCGGTCGCGCCATTCAGATAACCGACCATGTACGAGCCGACGAACGAACCCAGCGCACCCATGCTGTTGATCAGCGCCATCGCGCCGCCCGCGACGTTCTTCGGCAGCAGTTCCGGCACGATCGCGAAGAACGGCCCGTACGGCGCGTACATCGCGGCACCCGCGATCACCAGCAATGCATACGACAACCAGAAATGCGTCGAACCGAGCGCATACGACGCGGCGAACGCGATCGCGCCGAGCAGCAGGAACGGCCACACGAACACCTTGCGCCGATCGAGTTTATCCGATGCCCACGACACCGCGAGCATTGCGATCGTCGCAGCGAGGTACGGCAGCGCCGACAGCCAGCCGGTTTCGACCATGCCGAGCGTCGAGCCGTTCTTCAGGATCGACGGCAACCACAGCACGAAACCGTAGACGCCAATGCTCCAGCAAAAGTATTGCGCGCACAGCTTGATCACCGCGGGCGAGCGAAACGCCTCGCTGTAATTGCGCACCGGTTTGATCGCCGCCTGCTCCGCGCGCAGAGCCGCGTCGAGCGCGTCCTTTTCGTCGCGCGACAGCCACGAGACCTGCGCGGGCTTGTCCTTCACGAGGAACCACCAGCACACGGCCCACAGCACCGCGGGCACGCCTTCGGCGATGAACATGTGACGCCAGCCGAACGAGTGCACGAGATAGCCCGACACGACCGACATCCACAGCACTGTCACCGGATTGCCGAGAATCAGGAACGTGTTCGCGCGCGAGCGCTCGTGCTTCGTGAACCAGTTGCTGATGAAGATCAGCATCGCCGGCATCACGGCCGCCTCGACGACGCCGAGCATGAAGCGGATCGCCATCAGCGACGGCACGTTGCTCACGATGCCAGTCAGCGCCGCGCAGCCGCCCCACAGAATCAGGCTCCAGAAGACGAGCTTCTTCACGCTGCGTCGTTCCGCGTAGATTGCGCCCGGAATCTGGAAGAAAAAATAGCCGAGGAAAAACAGCGCACCGATCAGCGACGACAAACCCTTGCTGATGCCGAGATCCTGATTGATGCCAGCCGCGGACGCGAAGCCGTAATTCGCGCGATCCAGATACGCGAGGCTGTACGTGATGAAGACGATCGGCATGATCGTCCACCAACGGCGCATTGCAAGCGATGAGTTCATGGGTTGTCTCCTTCGTCTCCAGATTTTTGCTTCATTCTGCTATGCCGCCGTGCTGCTCACACGTGCGTAGCCTGTTCGAGCGCGTCGAGTTCGGCGCGCGTCGGCAGGCCTTCCGAATCGCCGATCACCTGGATCGCGAACCCGCCGATCCGGTTGCCGCGCGCGACGGCTTCCGTCAACGAGCGTCCTTCGAGCAACGCGCTGACGACGCCGACCGCGAAGCCGTCGCCGGCCCCGACGGTATCGACGACGCGTTCGACCGGCTGAGCAGCGACCGTGCCTTCGCTGTCGGCCGTGCGGAAGTACGCGCCCTGCGGTCCGAGTTTCACGATGACGCCGCGCGCGCCGCGGTCGAGGTAGAAACGCGCGATGTCATCGGGACGCGTGTGGCCCGTCAGAATCTCGCCCTCGCCGAGGCCCGGCAGCACCCAGTCGGCGAGCGACGCGAGTTCGTTCAGCGCGGCGACCATCGCTTCGCGCGAAGGCCACAGCGTCGGACGCAGGTTCGGATCGAACGAGATCGTGCGGCCCGCCGCGCGCATCTCGCGCGCGAGATGGAACGCGAGTTCACGCGACGACACGGACAGCGCGGGCGCAACTCCGGTCAGATGCAGATGGCGCGCGCCGAGCACGTACGCAGCGTCGTAGTCGTGGAGCGACAGGTGGCTCGCCGCCGAGCCCTTGCGGAAATACTCGATCGCCGGATCGCTACCGTCGTCGTTCTTCGACTTCAGCTGGAAGCCGGTCGGGTAGCGCTCGTCGGTCGTCACGCGACGCTGGTCGATGCGTTCGCGCGACAGCGTCGCACGCACGTAGTCACCGAACGAATCGCGGCCGACGCGGCTCATCCAGCCGACGTTGAAGCCGAGCCGCGACAGCCCGATCGCCACGTTGAGGTCGGCGCCCGCGACGCGCTTCGTGAACTGCCCGACGTCCGCGAGCGGGCCCGGCTCGTTCGCGACGAACATCGCCATGGCTTCGCCATAGGTGACGACATCGAGTGACGGGGTCATGGTGTCTCCTTCTGTTGTGCGGCGGGTCGTGCTGTGGGTTGTGCGGCGGGTCGTGCTGTGGGTTGTGCTGCGTTCGCAAGCC
This sequence comes from Paraburkholderia sp., assembly GCF_050742655.1. Classification (GTDB taxonomy): domain Bacteria; phylum Pseudomonadota; class Gammaproteobacteria; order Burkholderiales; family Burkholderiaceae; genus Paraburkholderia. The sequence continues at coordinate 20,797 of NZ_JBOIGG010000023.1, forward strand.
ACGCGACGTAATGCGATGCGTCGGCGGCGACGCGTGTCGTGTCGAACGGAAATTCGATGCCGCGCGGCACACTGTGCGGCAGCAGCGGCAACACGGCAGCGCAGAGCGGATCGTCGGCGGCCGGTGCGACGGCGAAGCGTCGCGCGCCCTCGCCGGTCACCGCCTTGCAATGCACGTACTCGACGCGACGCGCGAGTTGCTTCGCCGCCTCGATCGGGTCTTCACCTGGCCAGCGCCAGTTGCCGATATCGAACGTCATGCCGACGAGATCCGGTTGTCCATCGCGGTCAAGCACATCGAACAGCGCCGCGAATTGCGCCAGCGAGCCGCCCATACGCAACTGGCCGTTTTCGACCAGCAGGCGTGGCCGCGCTTCGCCACTCAAGCACGCGGCGAGTTCGGCGGTCTGCGGGCGGTCCGCGAAACCGCCCAGCTGCAGTTTGACGAAGCGCGCGCCGAGCGCCTGTGCTTCATTGAGTGCGAGCTTCAACGCAGCGGTATCGAGCGTGCCGTCGTCGGAGTACAGCGCGGCCGGCGTCGAATAGACCGGCCACATGCCGAGCGCCGTGATCGCGGCGCCGAGTTCCTGCAGTGCGCGCGGCGCTGCCTGGTCATCGGACGCGAATAGTTCGCGGCGAACTTCGAAGCCGGCGGCGCCAGCCGTAGCCGCGACCGCGAGCCACGCGCGATGTCCATCGCGCCGGATCGACTCCACGCCGAACGCGCTCGCGACAATCACGACTTCACTCATATCGAGGCTTCCTTGTTACCGGCTGCAGCGTACTGGCCACAGTCATTGGAACCGGTTCCATCTGCAGGTCGAAAAAAAGCGCTGGTGCGCTTCGATGGCGTAAATCATGCGCCCCGCGTGGTCACCGAACCATCGTGGTAATCCCCTACGTCATGCACATCTCGAGAAACCGCTGCGCGACGCGCGACGGCGCACTTGCATGCGGCACGAGGATCGAAAAGCGGCGGGTCAACGGCTCCGGCGCGAGCGAGACGACGCACAGCGCGTCGTCCTCGTGGCGCATCGACATCGCCGATACGAAGCCGATGCCCATCCCCGCGCGCACCGCCTCTTTCACGCCTTCGACGCCAGCGATCTCGAGCGCCACCCGCATCGGCGCGGCCGCGCGCGCGAACGCACGCTCGACGATCTGCCGCACACCCGAGCCCGCTTCGCGCAGCACCAGCGGCCACGGGCCGAGTTCGGCAAGCGTCGCACGACGTGGCCCGGCCGCGCCGACAGTCACGAGCGGATGCGTACTCGGCATGATCGCGACGATCTCATCCTCGTGCCACGGATGAACTCCCGTATCGGGAGGCAGATCCGAACCCACCGGCCCTTCGATCAGCGCGATATCGACCGACGCCAACGCGCCGACGATCTCCGACGTGTTGCCGTCGGCGACATGAAGGGTGACGTCCGGATAGTGCTGGCGAAAATCGGCAATCAGATACGGCAGCAGGTAGCTCGCGGGCGTCGTACTCGCACCGATCCGCAGCGTGCCGCGCTCCATCCCGCGCAACGCGTCGCGATACGCGTGCGCCTGGCGCCAGGTATCGCGCAGACGCGCCGCGTAGGTCGCAAGCTGCTCGCCAGTCGGCGTCAGCCGCACGCCACGCCCTTCCCGCTGATACAGCGGCTCGCCGAACTCGTCCTGCAAGAGCCGCAACTGCCCTGACACCGCCGGCTGCGACAGATGCAGCGTCTCCGCCGCGCGGCTGATGTTCAGCTGCTCGGCGACTGCGGCAAACGTTATAAGCTGATCAGGGGTCATGGCGGTTAATTATCGGTTGAGCCGATATTTTACGTCACAAATCACAATTTCTCATATCGATATATCCAAATTAGGATTAGGCCATCGCATCAGAACGCCTCATGGAGGCCCCAGCATGTCCACCACCCCTCTCAACACCCCAGTACTGGCCGCAGCCTCGTCGACTCGGGGTCATCTCAACGGGATCCTGTTCGTCGCGCTGTTCGCCGCCGCGGTGACACGCGTCGCGCAGCTGCCGGCCATCGCGGGACTCGGGCTCAGTCCGCTGATCGTCGGGATCGTCGCGGGCGCGATCTACGGCAACGTACTGCGCGACGGCATGCCCGACAGCTGGGCGTCCGGTGTCAACTTTTCGGCACGCAAGCTGCTGCGGATCGCGGTTGCGTTCTTCGGGCTGCGGGTCAGTCTGCAGGAAATCGCGCAGGTCGGTCTGCCGGGGCTCACGGTGTCGGTACTGATCGTCGTCAGCACGCTCGTCATCGGCACGTGGGTCGGCATGAAGGTGATGAAGCTCGATCGCGACACGGCGATCCTCACCGCCGCCGGCAGCGCGATCTGCGGTGCGGCCGCGGTGCTCGCCTTCGAATCGACGCTGCAGTCGAAGCCGCACAAGAGCGCGATGGCGGTCGGCAGCGTCGTGCTGTTCGGCACGCTGTCGATGTTCCTGTACCCGGCGCTGTATCGCGCAGGCTGGCTGCATCTCGACACGATCGGCGCGGGCCTCTTCTTCGGCGGCACGATTCACGAGGTTGCGCAGGTGGTCGGCGCGGCGAGCAACGTCAGCCCCGAGGCGACTCACATCGCGACGATCGTCAAGATGACCCGCGTGATGCTGCTGGTGCCCGTGCTGCTCGTGCTCGGTGTGTGGCTCAACCGGACCGCGCGCGGCACGACGGCCGGCAGCACTGCAGGCACACATGCACCGCACAAGCTCGCGATCCCCTGGTTCGCACTCGGCTTTCTCGCACTGGTGATCGTCAATTCGCTGCACGTCCTGCCCGAAGTCGCGACGCAGACAGTGAACACGCTCGACACCTTCGCACTGACGATGGCAATGACCGCGCTCGGCATCGAAACACGCGTGTCGCAGATTCGCCAGGCCGGACCGCGCGCGCTGACCACCGGGTTGATCCTGTATGTGTGGCTGACCTTCGGGGGGCTCGCGATCACGTGGCTCGTCGAACGCGTCCTCGGCTGACCTCGCCCGGCATCACGCCCAGCCCTGCTTCGCGCAGGGCTTTTGCGCTTTCCCGGTCGCACGCATCGCACGCATCCGAGACTTCGCGGCATACTGCATGCTCGCCCGACAGACTCAACCCGTGTGAGCGAGGACCGATCGATGACGTACAAACTCTACTACTGGGACGGCCTCCAGGGCCGCGGCGAATTCGTGCGGCTCGCGCTGGAGGAAGCCGGCGCGGACTATGTCGACGTGGCGCGCGGCGACGAGTCGGAGGATCTCGGCACCGGCGCGATGATGGCGCTGCTCGACAGCCCCGACGAAGCGCATCCGCCGTTCGCGCCGCCATTCCTGCAGGACCTGCAGGAAGGCGGCCTGATCATCCCGCAGACCGCGAACATCCTGTTCTATCTCGGCCCGAAGCTCGGTCTCGCGCCACGCGGCGAGCCGCTACGCTACGTCGCGAACGGTCTGCAGCTGACAATCGCCGACGCCGTCACGGAAGCGCACGACACGCATCATCCGCTCGCGAGCAACCTCTATTACGAAGACCAGAAGGACGCCGCGAAAACCCGCGCGCACGACTTCATCGATCACCGCATTCCGAAGTTCATGCGCTACTTCGAACGCGTGCTCGCGCAGAATCCGGCCGGCGACACTTACCTCGTCGGCGATGCGCTGACTTACGTCGACCTGTCGATGTTCCAGCTGATCGATGGGCTGATGTACGCATTCCCGCGCGGCACGAGGCGCTTCAGTACGCACTACCCGCGGCTCGTGGCATTGCACGACCGGATCGCCGAGCGACCGCGGATTGCCGCGTATCTCGAGTCCGACCGCCGCACTCGGCACAACGAGGCGTGCGTCTTCCGGCACTATCCGGAACTCGACAAAGCCGGCCGCTAAACGCGCCTGCGGGATCATTCCTGTCGCTTAATCTCCTGTCCGCGTCCACCGTGCACATCAAGACTGGCGGACGCGATGCTATTCTTCCGCTCGCACCATTCCACTCACGCTCCACGCTCCCGCCGTGCTCTCATTCCTGCTGAAACTGCGCACCCGCGCGCAACGGCTGTTCAGACTGTCGGACGCGCACACGATGCTGCTGTGGTCGGTGATCGTCGGCGTCGCCGGCGCGTTCGCGACGATGGCGTTTCGCGAGGGCATCGCGCTGCTGCAACGCGCGATCTCGGGCGAGCCCGGCAGCTTCGTCGAGATGGCGCGCAAGCTGCCGTGGACCGTGCGCATCTGCCTGCCCGCGGCGGGCGGTCTTATCGCGGGCCTCTTCCTGTTGATCGCGCGGCGCGGCGCGGATCGCAACAATCACGTCGACTACATGGAAGCGGTCGCGATCGGCGACGGCATCGTGCCGGTACGGCTGAGCCTGTGGCGCAGCGTGTCGTCGCTATTCACGATCGCGAGCGGCGGCTCGATCGGCCGCGAAGGTCCGATGGTGCAGCTTGCGGCGCTCGCCGCGTCGCTCGTCGGCCGCGTCGTGCACTTCGATCCGCCGCGGTTGCGGCTGCTGGTCGCGTGCGGCGCCGCGGCCGGTATCACGTCGGCGTACAGCGCGCCGATCGCGGGCGCGTTCTTCGTCACCGAAATCGTGCTCGGCTCGATCGCGATGGAAAGCTTCGGACCGGTGGTCGTCGCATCGGTGGTCGCGAACATTACGATGCGCGAGTTCGCAGGCTATCGACCGCCTTACGAAATGCCGGTGTTTCCGCCCGTCACCGGCGTCGAGGTGCTGCTGTTCGTCGCGCTCGGTCTGCTGTGCGGCGCGGCGGCGCCGCAGTTCCTGCGCCTGCTCGATCTGTCGAAGGCGGGCTTCCGCCGCATCGTGCTGCCGCTGCCGATCAAGCTCGCGCTCGGCGGCCTCGCGGTCGGCATCCTGTCGGTGTGGTCGCCCGAGGTATGGGGCAACGGCTATAGCGTCGTCAACTCGATCCTGCATTCGCCGTGGACCTGGTCCGCGCTCGTGATGGTGCTCGTCTTCAAGATCGTCGCGACAGCGGCGACAGCGGGTTCGGGCGCGGTCGGCGGGATCTTCACGCCGACGCTGTTCGTCGGCGCGGTGCTCGGCTCGCTGTTCGGTCAGGGGATGCATGCGCTGTGGCCGCATGCTACGTCCGCGCCGTTCGCGTACGCGATGGTCGGCATGGGTGCGTTCCTCGCGGGCGCGACGCAGGCGCCGCTGATGGCAATCCTGATGATCTTCGAAATGACGCTCAGCTATCAGGTCGTGCTGCCGCTGATGCTGTCGTGTGTGGTCGCGTATTTCGTGTCGCGCGCGATCGCGAAGACGTCGATGTACGAAATCACGCTGCATCGCAACCGCGAGGAACAGGAGCGGATGCGGCTGCGCGCAACCCAGATGCGCGAGCTGATCAAACCGCCCGATACCGTCGTGCGGCCCGATGCGACCGTGCAGGAAATGACGCGCGTTTTTCTCGAGTATCCGGTCAAATATCTGTACGTGACTGACGAAGCCGGCTGCTTTCTCGGCGTCGTCGCGCTGAAGGACATCACGTCGGACCTGCTCGAGCGGCGCGACACGTCCGCGCGCACCGCCGCCGATTATCTGCAGCCGCATTTCGACGTGCTGACACCGGACATGCCACTCGGCGTCGCGTTGCAGCATTTCATGGCGTTCCAGGGCGAGCGGTTGCCGGTCGTCGAAAGCATCAAGCATCCGCTGCTGGCCGGCGTGGTCTACAAGACCTCACTGCTCGATGCGTATTTCCGGATGAATCCGACGCGCTGAAACGCCGGGGCAAACCGCCGCAGATTTTCTACAATGAAACGAATCGCGGCGCATCGTCGATGTACCAAGACATCGCCGCGCAGCCCTGTCCGACCGGAGCGAAGATGAGCGAGCCTTCCCTCGATGCCGTTCGCCGCGACCACGCGGGCTGGATTTTCGTGCACGTCGCAGGCGAGCCTTACGATCGCGGCACGCAACACGGTCAGCTACTCGCCGCGGAAATCCAGAGCGCGATCCGCACCGCGCGCTACCTCGCGAAGTGGGACACCGGCGAAGACTTCGACACCTTCGTCGACGCCGCCGTCGAACAGTTCGCACCGAAGCTCGACACCGAGTTCGCCGACGAAATCCAGGGCATCGCCGACGGCGCCGGCCTGCGGTTCGCCGACGTGCTCGCCTGGAATGGCTACATGGACCTGCTGCAGAGCTGGTGGCCGGCCCATGCGTCGGCAGCCCAGCCGCAACTGGGTATCAAGCCGTGGCGCGGCCGGCGTGGTCATCATTGCAGCGCGTTCATCGCGACCGGCGGCGCGACGCGCGATGGTCGCATCGTGATGGCGCACAACTCGTGGGACCGCTATGCGGCCGGCGATGCGTTCAACGTCGTCTTCGACATCGCGCCCGACGCGGGCCACCGGATCCTGATGCAGGGACTGCCCGGCTGCATCTCGAGTCTCACCGACTTCTGGGTCACCGCCGCCGGCCTGATGGTGACCGAAACGACGATCTCGAACTTCGTCGGCTACAACCCGGCGGGCGCGCCGGAGTTCTACCGGTCGCGGCGCGCGAGCCAGTACGCGAACAGCATCGGCGAATGGTGCGAGATGTTCGCGCGCGACAACAACGGCGGCTACGCGAACAGCTGGCTGCTCGGCGATACGAAGACCGGCGAGATCGCGCGCTACGAACTCGGGCTGCACTACTCGGGCTTCGAGAGCACGAAGGACGGCTTCTACAGCGGCTACAACACCGCGACCGATCTGAAGATCCGCAATCAGGAATGCATCGGCGAAGGCGAGGACTACACCGACGTGCGCCACAACGGCGCGCGGCGGGTGCGTTTCATGCAACTGGAGGAAGAGCATCGCGGGCGCATCGACGTCGAACTCGCGAAGCAGATGATCGCCGATCACCACGACGTCTATCTGCAGCAGGCGGACAACCCGTGCTCGCGAACCATCTGCGGACACCTCGAACTCGACGATGCCCGCTTCGGCGGCACCGAGCATGGCCCGTTCAATCCGTGGGGCGCGAACGACGGCAAGGTGGTCGACAGCGAGATGGCCCGCGACATGGCGTTTTTCGCGCGCTGGGGTCATCCGTGCGGCCGGCCGTTCGACGCGCAGGCGTTCATGAAACGCCATCCGCAATGGAACTGGCTGAACGGCTATATGCGCGACCGGCCGTCGTGGCCGTGGGTCCGTTTCGACGTCATGCGCTGAGCCGGACCGCACGACCGTTCGCGCTCCTCCATCGACCGGCGGTGCTGTAAAAAGCGCCGACGGAAATTGCCGTATAAGATGTAATAAGGCGCGTCTCGCGGGCCACGCGATGCCCGCGCCGGGCGGGTGCGCTTCCGGTTTCCGGAGTGGCACGGCGCTTGCTGCAGCCATGGTGCTGCATGAGGAAAGGAGGTCTGGCGATGAAAACCTCGACGCTGATGACCATGGTGCTGCTGTCCGCTTCCTGTTTCGCCGCGCCCATCCATACGGCGCGCGACGTCACCGAAGCGTCGGCAGCCGGACCGGCGGGTCCTGCAGGTACCACGCCCGCCGGGAATGCCGCTACGGACTCCGCCACCGGCGATTCCGTGTCGCAGCAGTGGCAGACCATCGCCCTGCCAAAGTCGCATCATCTGAGCCACGCATTCGCCGGCCCCGACGAGCATCTGCAAACCTGACGGCCAGTTCACACTGCTCACACCGGAGCCCCCGATGACCGGACCGAGCATTCCAGACGAGCCGATCGATCTGCAGATCAGCGACGTGCTGCAGGCGGTCCGCTATCCGGCGAACAAGGATGCACTCGTCGACGCCGCGCGCGAAGCCGGCGCGAGCAACGACGTGCTGTCGATGCTGGACGGCCTGCCCGAACAGGACTACGCGAATTGCGACGCGGTGACCCGGCTGATCGGCGGCAACGACGGGCCGGGATCAAGCAGCTGATTGAAAATACAAGCCGCCGTGCCGCGTCTCACCCCACCGCCCCGCGCCCGAACACAACGCGCCCGAAAAACTCCCCCAGCACCGATTCCGCCAGATCACCCGTGACGTTCTTCGGGTCGATCGTGTACAGGAACTGCACGCCGTCGCACAGGCCCATCAACCCCACTGCGAGTACTTCCGCCGGCACCGGCAGCGGCACCGCTGTACGCGCCGAGAACTCGCTGATATAGGCGGCCATCTGCTCGAGCTTCTCGTGCATGAACGCGTTGAAGCGCGTGCGAAAACGCGCGTCGCGCACGGCGACAAGCTTCGCTTCGGCCCATAGCAGGAAGCACCGGTTATCGCGGTGCATGTGGCTGTAGTACAGCAGCACACGCGCTTCCATCTCTTCACGCGTGGCGCCGCCCGTGAAAATGTCCTGCAGCTCGGTCTGCATCAGTTCGTGATCGCGCCGCAGCAGTTCGAGAAACAACTCGGTCTTGCTGCTGAAGTTGGAGTAGAACGCGCCGCGCGTGTACCCGGCCGCGGCCGCGATGTCCTCGACGCTCGCGGCGACGAATCCCTTCTTCATGAAAATGGCTTGCGCGGCATCGAGCAGACGCAGGCGCGTCTGGTCTTTGCTCTGCTCGCGAGTCAGGCGTGTTCGTTTCATGACTTAAGTCTAGCATCGAATCGATTACACATTCATCTTTGCACTCAGATACAGTGTTGTATTAGAATGCATTCCACCATTTGACCGGCGGCGTGCTGCACTCGCTCATCGGGCTGCGCGTGGTTTCCGCGCGGCATGCCCGCACCGGTTGCCCGTTTCTTTTCGCTCTCTCCCGACCGGAGCCACCGTGAATCGTCCCGATTCTCCCGATTCTTCTGATTCCCGCGCCGCGCAAGCGGCCCTCTTCCCGTCCCGGCCACCGGCGCGGCCCGCTGCGTCACTGCGCCGGGCGGCGTTCGTGCTGGCGATGTCCGGCGTCGTCCTGCTCGCGGCTTGTCAGAAGAAAGAAGCGGCGGCCCCCGCGCCTCGGCCAGTTGTCGCGGCCACGGTGCAGGCCGACGGCCGTCCCGGCACGTCGACGCTGCCGGCCGAAATCCAGGCGCGCTATTCGACGCCGCTGTCGTTCCGGATCGCGGGCAAGATCGTCGAGCGCCGCGTGCGGCTCGGCGATACGGTAAAGGCCGGCCAGATCGTCGCGCAGCTCGACCCCGCCGACGCGCAGAAAAATTCCGCCAGTGCGCAGGCGCAGCTCGATGCCGCGCAGCATCGTCTCGTATATGCGAAGCAGCAGCTTGATCGCGACCGCGCGCAGGCGCAGGCCAACCTGATCGCGCGTGCCCAGCTCGAACAGACCGAGGATGCGTACGCATCGGCGAGCGCGCAGCGCGACCAGGCCGCGCAGCAGGCCGCGCTCGCCAAAGACCAGTTGCAATACGCGACGCTCACCGCCGACCACGCCGGCGTGATCACCGCCGAACAGGCCGACACCGGGCAGAACGTGTCCGCGGGCCAGGCCGTCTACAACCTCGCGTGGAGCGGCGACATCGACGTCGTCTGCGATGCGCCGGAAACCTCGCTCGCGTCGCTAGCGGTCGGCCAGCACGCGACGGTCACACTCTCGGCGCTGCCGGGACGCACGTTCAGCGCGCGCGTGCGCGAGTTGTCGCCCGCCGCCGATCCGCAGAGCCGCACGTGGCGCGCAAGGCTCACGCTCGATAATCCAGGCCCCGACGTACGCCTCGGCATGACGGCCAACATCGCGCTCACGGGCAACATCGCCGCCGGGTCGTCGTTCACACTGCCCGCCACCGCGTTGTTCCACGACGGCAAAGCACCGGCCGTGTGGGTCGTGCGCGCCGCCGACAACGCGCTCGAACTGCGCCGCGTGCAGGTCGCGCGTTACACCGAGCGCACCGTCTCCGTGTCGCAGGGGTTGAAGGACGGCGAACGCGTCGTGCTTCAAGGCGTGCACACGGTCACCGCCGGAGAAAAAGTGCACGTGATCGCGCCGCTGCATCCGGAGGACTTCGCGTCATGAATGCAGCGCACGAAGAAGGACGCTTCAATCTGTCCGCGTGGGCGCTGCGCCATCAGGCGCTGGTCGTCTTCCTGATCGGGCTCGCCACCGCGTTCGGGATTCTCGCGTACACGCGGCTCGCGCAATCGGAAGATCCGCCGTTCACGTTCCGCGTGATGGTGATCCGCACGTTCTGGCCCGGCGCGACCGCGCGTCAGGTGCAGGAACAGGTAACGGACCGTATCGGCCGCAAGCTGCAGGAAACGCCGTCGACCGACTTCCTGCGCAGCTATTCGCGCCCCGGCGAATCGCTGATTTTCTACACGATGAAGGACTCGGCACCGGTCTCCCAGGTGCCCGAAACCTGGTACCAGATCCGCAAGAAGGTCGGCGACATCGCATCGACGCTGCCGCCCGGCATACAGGGCCCGTTCTTCAACGACGAGTTCGGCGACGTCTACACGAACATCTATACGCTCGAAGGCGACGGCTATTCGCCGGCGCAGTTGCACGACTACGCGGATCAACTTCGCACCGTGCTGCTGCGCGTGCCGGGCGTCGCGAAGGTCGATTACTTCGGCGATCCGGACCAGCACATCTACATCGAGATCACGAATACGCAGCTCACACGCCTCGGCATCTCGCCGCAGCAGATCGCGCAGGCGATCAACGCGCAGAACGCCGTGTCGCCGGCCGGCACGCTGACGACCTTCGACGACCGCGTGTTCGTCCGCCCGAGCGGCCAGTTCGGCGACGTGAACGCGCTCGCCGACACGCTGATCCGCGTGAACAACCGCTCGTTCCGGCTCGGCGACATCGCGACGATCCGGCGCGGCTACGACGATCCGCCGTCGACACGGATGCGCTTCGGCGGCCACGACGTGCTCGGCGTCGGCGTCACGATGCAGCCGGGCGGCGACGTGATCCGCCTCGGCAAGGCGCTCGACGCGAAGACAGCCGAGCTGCGTGCCGCGCTGCCCGCGGGGCTAAAGCTCGTCGAAGTGTCGAGCATGCCGAACGCAGTAGCGCACTCGGTCGACGACTTCCTCGAGGCCGTCGCCGAAGCCATCGCGATCGTGCTGGTGGTGAGCCTCGTGTCGCTCGGTGTGCGCACGGGCCTCGTCGTCGTGATCTCGATCCCGGTCGTGCTCGCGGTCACTGCGCTGTGCATGTACGTGTTCGGCATCGGCCTGCACAAGGTATCGCTCGGCACGCTCGTGCTCGCGCTCGGGCTACTCGTCGACGACGCGATCATTGCGGTCGAGATGATGGCCGTGAAGCTCGAACAGGGCTGGAGCCGCACGCGCGCCGCCGCGTTCGCCTACACCAGCACCGCGTTCCCGATGCTGACCGGCACGCTCGTCACCGTCTCGGGTTTTCTGCCCATCGCGCTCGCGAAGTCGAGCACCGGCGAATACACGCGCTCGATCTTCGAGGTCTCGGCGATCGCGCTGATCGCGTCGTGGTTCGCGGCGGTCGTGCTGATTCCGCTGCTCGGGTATCGCCTGCTGCCGGAACGTAAACGTCCGGCGCCGACTCATGGCCAGGAACATGGTGAGGAACACGAACATGAGCACGACATCTACGACACCCGCTTCTATCGACGGTTGCGCGGCTGGAACGCGTGGTGCATCGAGCGACGCTTTGTCGTGCTCGGGATCACCGTCACGCTGTTCGTCGTGTCGCTGGCGGGCTTCACGCTCGTGCCGCAGCAGTTCTTCCCGAGTTCCGATCGGCCTGAACTACTGATCGACGTGCGGCTGCCGGAAGGCGCATCGTTCGAAGCAACGCTGCGCCAGGTGCAGCGCCTCGAAAAGACGCTCGACGGCCGGCCTGAGATCGATCATTTCGTGAACTTCGTCGGCACCGGCGCGCCTCGCTTCTATCTGCCGCTCGACCAGCAACTGCCGCAGCCGAACTTCGCGCAGTTCGTCGTCACCGCGAAGAGCGTCAAGGATCGCGAGAAGCTCGCGAGCTGGCTCGAACCGACGCTGCGCAACCAGTATCCGGCGATCCGCACGCGTCTGTCGCGGCTCGAGAACGGGCCGCCGGTCGGCTATCCGGTGCAGTTCCGCGTGAGCGGCGACGACATCGCGACGGTACGCTCGATCGCCGAGCGCGTCGCGGCGACAATGCGTGCCGATGCCCGCACGAGCAACGTGCAGTACGACTGGGACGAGCCGGCCGAACGCTCGGTGCGCTTCGAGATCGACCAGAAGAAAGCGCGCGAACTGGGCGTCACGTCCGACGACGTGTCCAGCTTCCTCGCGATGACGCTGTCTGGCTACACGGTCACGCAGTACCGCGAGTACGACAAGCTGATCAGCGTCGATCTGCGCGCGCCGAAGCGTGAACGCGTCGATCCGTCGCAGCTGCTCACGCTCGCGATGCCGACACCGAACGGTCCGGTGCCGCTCGGTACGCTCGGCCATCTGCGCAACGACCTCGAATACGGCGTCGTGTGGGAACGCGACCGGCAACCCACGATCACCGTGCAATCGGATGTGGTCGCGAACGCGCAGGGCATCGACGTCACGCACGCGGTCGATCATGCGCTCGAAGCGGTGCGCAGCACGCTGCCGGTCGGCTATCGAATCGAGATCGGCGGCTCGGTCGAGGAAAGCGCGAAAGGCCAGACGTCGATCAACGCGCAGATGCCGATCATGCTCGTCGCCGTACTAACGCTGCTGATGATCCAGTTGCAGAGCTTCGCACGCGTGCTGATGGTCGTGCTGACCGCGCCGCTCGGGCTGATCGGCGTCGTCGCGACGCTGCTGCTGTTCGGCCAGCCGTTCGGCTTCGTCGCGATGCTTGGCGTGATCGCGATGTTCGGCATCATCATGCGCAACTCGGTGATTCTCGTCGACCAGATCGAACAGGACATCGCGGCCGGCCATCGCCGCTTCGACGCGATCGTCGGCGCGACCGTGCGACGCTTCCGGCCGATCACGCTGACGGCGGCCGCCGCTGTGCTCGCACTGATTCCGCTGTTGCGCTCGAACTTCTTCGGGCCAATGGCAACCGCGTTGATGGGCGGCATCACGAGCGCGACCGTGCTGACGCTGTTCTACCTGCCGGCGCTGTACGCGATGTCGTTCCGCGTCCGCGGCGACGAGCGCGATCCGCCGGCCGACGCCGCCGCGCATTCGGGAAACTGACCATGAACCACTCTGTCCTGCGCCGCACGACGGCTGCCCTCTCCGGCACTACGCTGTTTATACTCGCCGGCTGCTCGTTCGGACCGAGCGGCACACCGCCCGCGATGCCGCAACCCGTGCACTACGGCGCCGAGCCTCAGCCGCTGCGAACCGTGTCGGCCCAAGGCGTGTCGCAGCAGTTCGTCGCGGGCGCGAAGGCGGTGCCCGAATGGTGGAAGCTCTATCGCTCGGATGCGTTGAACGCGCTCGTCGACGAAGGGCTGCACCACAGCCCGACGCTCGCCGCCGCCGACAAGAGCCTTGCCGCCGCGCACGAACAGCTGCGCGCGCAGATCGGCAGCTCGATGCTGCCGACGATCGACGCCGGCGGCCAGGCCACCCGCGAACGCGCGCTCGGCATCCCCGTGTTCGGACCGAACACGGCGCTGTACAACGTGTTTGCCGGGCAGCTTCAGGCGAACTACACGCTCGATCTGTTCGGCGCGTCGCGGCTGCAGAACGCCGCGCTCGCTGCGCGCGTCGACGTGCAGGCGTTCCAGTTCGATGCGGCGCGCCGCGCGCTTGCGGCGAACATCGTGTCGGCGGCGATCAACGCGGCGACGCTGCACGCGCAGGTCGACACGACCGAACAACTCGTCGCGCTCGCGAACGATCAGGCGCGCGACACGCAGCGTCGCTACGAACTCGGTGCGGTATCGCATGCGGATCTGCTGAATGCGCAGCAGAGCGCGGCGTCGCTCACGGCGAGTCTGCCGGGACTGCGCCAGCAATGGCTCGCGACGCGCCATGCGCTCGCGGTGCTGCTCGGCCGCACGCCCGATGCCGCACCCGACGATCTCGATCTCGCCGCACTGCATGTTCCCGAGGACGTGCCCGTGTCGGTGCCGTCCGACCTGCTGCGCGCGCGGCCCGACATCCAGGCCGCGGACGCAACGCTGAAGGCAGCCGCTGCCGACGTCGGTGCTGCGACCGCGGCGATGTACCCGAGCCTGTCGTTGACGGCGTCGATGGGACGCGCCGGCTTCAGCTGGCCGCTCGCGACGTCGGGTGCCGGTGCGATCTGGAGCATCGGCGCGTCGCTGACGCAGCCGATCTTCCACGGCGGCGCGCTGCTTGCGCAACGCCGCGCGGCCAACGACACGTACCAGGCCGCGGTCGAGCAATACAGGCAGACCGTGCTCGCCGCGTTCCAGAACGTCGCCGATTCGCTTGCCGCGCTCGAACACGATGCGCAATCGCTCGATGCCGCGAGCGTCGCCGCGCGCTCGGCGCAGCAGATCTTCGACGAGACGTCCCAGCGTTATCGACTCGGCGCGGTGCCCCTGATGACCGCGCGTTCGAGCGAACAGCAGTACCGCAACGCGCGGCTCGACGAGATCCGCTACAGCGGCGCACGTCTCACCGACACCGCGGTGCTGTTTCAGGCGATGGGTAATCCGCTGCCGGACACGCCTTCGGCTTCGGCGGCCTCCGCGTCCGCGCAAACAACCGCGCCCGCGGGCAACAGCAACATTGCGAAAGACTGAACCAGAGTTATCCCCGGTTTATGTTGAAGAAGATGTGGATAACGTTCGGACAACGCGGCTAACGCGTTGTCCGGATGACGCTTTTGTACGGCGGTGCGAAATGCGTCACACGGCGGTTATCTCAAAAACGGTCACGGGTAGTAGCCCCCCATCCCTCCGATGACCAGTCATGCAAAAGGCCATCTACCAGTTGGCCTGCCCTTGCCCGGATAGAGGCGAACGGCGAACGGATTCGAGAGAGACAAGTCTGTTATGTGGTCCCGTCGCGGTGCTCCATGATCGAGCGCCTGTTGCGACACGACGGGTTGATATATGTACCACTAAGTGGTATATTTAAACCGCTCTCAGGCATCGCCGATACATGGCAAAAACGATCTCGAGAATATTCAAGACATCCTGGTTCACGAAGAACGCAAGAGTCGCTGGAATCCCCGACACTGACTTATGCAAAGCGGCGAAGGAGCTGGACATCGGCCAGGGCAACGATCTCGGCGGAAACGTCTGGAAAAAGCGGCTCGACAAGAACACAAAGCGCGGCATCGTCGTCAACAGGATCGGGGATTTCTGGGTGTTCGTGTACCTGTTCGCGAAGAGTGATCGAGAGAATATCGACGATCGCGAGCTGCGTGGCTTCAAGGCGCTTGCCCGTGACTACGGCAACGCGAAGAACGCCGACCTCGAGAGGATGCTGGCGTTGAAGGAACTCATGGAGATTTGCAATGACCAAGACCCGCTTCAGAAGCGATGCATCAGAGGCGATTCACAGCGCAGCGTCCGGTCTGCATCGCGCGAAGGTGATCGACAAGAAAACCATGCGCGAGTACGACGATCTCTGCATTGAAAAGGCACCGGAGTTCAATCCCCAGCAGATCGCCCGTATCCGGGAGGGTGTGAAGGTCAGTCAAGGCGTGTTCGCCCTGTACCTGAACACCACGGCCTCCACCGTTCGTCAATGGGAACAGGGCGACAAGAAGCCGAGCGGCATCGCGGCCCGTATGCTTCAACTTGTGCAGAAGAACGGACTGGAGATCTTTGGTTGACGATACCGTGAACGTGAGGCGCGAGCCCGCATCTATCCACAGCTTATGTTGAGAGACCTGTTGATAACACCCGGACAACCTCGCCAGGTATCTGATTGAAGACGGCTTTCGCCTGGTGACACAAGAATCGCCATACGCGGACGCACAACGCGTCCGCGTATGGCAAAACATCACGGCTTGTTCGATTCGAACAGGTCGATGATCTGCTGCTTCTCGCCCGACGACACCGTCGGCACCGGCGGCGGCGTCATGCCCGCCGGCCCGATACCGCCCACTGCGTCGGCGCCGCCCGCGAGCGGATTCGCCGCATCCATCCCGATGCTCGCGATGAAGCCGTTGCCCGGCGTCATATCCGCGTAGAACAGTTCGCCGTCGACGGTCGTCACGGTGTCCGGCATCGCCGGTTCGGCCTGCGGCACGCCGCGCAGCGCACGCTGCATGTACTCGACCCAGATCGGCAGCGCGAGCTGCGCACCGAATTCGCGGCTACCGAGGCTCTTCGGCTGGTCGTAACCCATCCACGCGACTGCGACGAGCGACTGCTGATAACCGGCGAACCAGCCGTCCTTCGCGTCGTTCGTCGTACCGGTCTTGCCCTGCAGGTCCGAACGATGCAGCACGTTCGTGCCCGCGCCGGTGCCCGCGGTCGCGACCGAATGCAGCAGGCTGTTCATGATGTACGCGTTGCGCGGCGTCAGCGTCTGCGGCGCGTCGTGGCCCGCGGTGAGCGGCTGTGCCTTCGAGATCGGCTCGCCGCGCGCATCGGTGACCTCGGAGATCAGATACGGATTGATCCGGTAGCCGCCGTTCGCGAACACCGAGTACCCACCCGCTTCCTGCAGCGGCGTGACGAGCCCGGCGCCGAGCGCCATCGGCAGATACGGCGGCGTCTTGTCCACATCGAAGCCGAAGCGCTGCGTGACGTAGTCCTGCGCGTACTTCGTGCCGATGAACGACAGGATGCGGATCGACACGAGATTCTTCGATTTCTGCAGCGCGAGTCGCAGCGGCATCGGACCGTCGGGCTGATCGTCGTCCTTCGGCTCCCAGGCGTCGCCGCCCGGTGTGGTCGCGGGGAAATACAGTGGCGCGTCGTTGATGATCGTCGCCGGTCCGAGGCCCTTGTCGAGCGCCGCCGAATAAATGAACGGCTTGAAGCTCGAACCCGGCTGACGCCATGCCTGGGTCACGTGGTTGAACTTGTTCTTGTTGAAGTCGAAACCGCCGATCAGCGCGCGGATTGCGCCGTCCTGCGGCGTCAGCGATACGAGTGCGCCTTCGACCTGCGGCAGCTGCGTGATCTGCCAGTTGCCCTTCGCGTCGGCGAGCACGCGCACGATCGAACCCGGCTTGATGCGCAGCGTCTGCGATGCGCGCGCCGACAGCGCGCCCGCCACGAAACGCAGCCCGTCACCGTTGATCGTCGCGCCGGTGCCGTCGAGGAATTGCACCTGCACTTCCTTCGGTGTCGCCGACGTGACAACCGCGGCGACGATCTCGCCGTTGTCCGGGTGATCGGTGAGCGCGTCGTCGATTGCCTGATCGCGATCGTCGCCGGGCGCCGGCAACTCGACGAAACCTTCCGGCCCGCGATAGCCGTGACGCCGCTCGTAATCCATCACGCCCTTGCGCACCGCGTCGTACGCAGCGGCCTGGTCGGCGGAATCGATCGTCGTCGTGACGTTCAGGCCGCGCGTGTAGATTTCGTCGCGGTATTGCGCGTACATCATCTGGCGCACCATTTCCGCGACGTATTCCGCGTGCACGCTGTACTCGTTGCCGGCCGTTCGCGTATGGATATCCTCCTTCACTGCCTGGTCGTACTGGTCCTGCGTGATGTACCTGAGATCGAGCATCCGCTTCAGGATGTACTCCTGGCGGATCTTCGCGCGCTTCGGATTGACGACCGGGTTATACGCGGACGGCGCCTTCGGGAGCCCTGCGAGCATCGCCGCCTGGGCAAGCGTGACGTCCTTCAGGTCGATGCCGAAATACACGCGCGCCGCCGCGGCGAAACCGTACGCACGCTCTCCCAGATAGATCTGGTTCATGTACAGCTCGAGGATCTGGTCCTTCGTCAGCGCACGCTCGATCTTGTACGCGAGCAGCATTTCGTAGATCTTGCGCGTGTAGGTCTTTTCGCTCGACAGGAAGAAGTTGCGCGCGACCTGCATCGTGATCGTGCTCGCACCCTGCGACGCGCCGCCGTGCATCAGATCCGCGACGCCCGCGCGCAGGATGCCGACGAAGTCGACGCCGCCGTGCTCGTAGAAGCGGTAGTCCTCGATCGCGAGCACCGCTTTTTTCTGCACGTCGGGAATGTCCTGGAAACGCACG
The DNA here is from genome assembly GCF_050742655.1 of Paraburkholderia sp. Classification (GTDB taxonomy): domain Bacteria; phylum Pseudomonadota; class Gammaproteobacteria; order Burkholderiales; family Burkholderiaceae; genus Paraburkholderia. The sequence continues at coordinate 38,760 of NZ_JBOIGG010000023.1, forward strand.
AGACTGCGACGCTCTTCGCCGAATTCGCCGATCAACACGTGGTCGGCGGTATAGACGCGCAGCGGTACCTTCGGACGATAGTCGGTCAGCGCATCGAGCGACGGCAGTTGCGGGCCCATCACGACGAGCGCATAGCCGAGGATCAGCGCGCCGATCACACCGGCCGTCGCGAGCAGACCCGCGAACCACAGCACGAGCGACACCGCGAATGAACGCCCGCGTGGTGCGCGGTCGCTGCGGGATCGTCCCGGCGGATTTCCGTTATTGCGGCGAGGTTCTCGATCTCCGGACGGGCCGGGCGACTGGGAAGAATGCGGTCGTTTGATGATAGGCATGTCTGGAGTATTAGGCGCGTCGCGGCGCACCTTCTGCGCGCGGCCGCCGGTTACCGGGTATCGGCGACGCCGCGTGTTGCATACGCATGAACCATGAATCGGGACGCGGCTTTCGACGCCCTTGCGTCTGCCGGTGCAACCCCGTGAACGGCCGCGTAAATGGCCGTCCTGCGATTATCCCGTACCGGACGGTGCACGAACCGAACGCGCTACCGTCAATGTATACCGCTCACGTATCGCCATACGGCACGAAGCCCCGGTGGGCCGTATGGTGCGTGGGCAAAGGTCCCGGCGCAACCTAACAGCGCATTCTAAAGAAATCAGGCGGGCCATCCGTCGATTTTTTTGTAAGAATTCCCTCACGATGGTTCCCCATCGGGCTTCCTGTCCGTATCTCTCTCGCCTGCGTACGGTACAGTTATCAACAGAAAATGTTGAGAGCCCTGTGGACAAACCCGCCGAAAGGCGTACAACTCATTGAAGTCACGGCATTTTCATCGCGCGCCCGGTTTCGCGTCCGGGCGCCGCGTCCTATGATGAAACGATACGCGACGGCGCGCCTGTGCGCCGGGCACCGGAACGACGCCAACAAAGCACGAGCCGACCATGAGCAAGCCTACCGAACGCATCGTCGTATTCGTCACGCCCGCACAGAAACGCGCGATTGCCGCGACCGCGGAGCGCCTCGCAATCAGCGTCAGCGAACTGATGCGACGCGCGGTGCTGAGCTTCGACGCGACGAGCGAACAGGTGAAGGCGGCAAGCATCGTCGATCGCCTCAATGCGCCGCGCGAACCCGACGCACTGAACGAAGCATTGCAGCGTGCTGTACGCCCGGTTGCGAAGCCGCGCGGCGTGCGTGCAGCGGCAGCGAAACCGGCAGCGGTGCAGAAAGCGCCGGCCGATGCTGCAGCCGATACGGCAACAACCGACACACCTGAAGCACTGCCTTTCGCACAAGCATTGCGTGCGCAGCGCGACGCACTCACGCCCGACCCTGTCGACGGCACGCCAGCCGATCCGGCTATCGACGACCTTGCGGCCGCCGCGCGCGTGATCGCCGCGAAAGCCGCCGCGATCGCCGCAAACGGCTCCGCTGCGAACAGCCCCGCCGCCGATACCGCCACCAGCACAACGCGCCCCGCTCCAGCTGCACACGAACGCCGCGCGATCGATGCCGAGGAACGCGATCCACCGGGCTCGCCAACACCCGACGGCCGTTTCGCGTAGCGCGCACGGTCCGGCAAAACCCGTTCCGAAACACACACAAAAACGGTTTCGGAACATCGTTTTTGAAAGCGGCTCTTAAGACCGTTTTAAGAGAGGTCGTGGTGTAATATCCGCGGGCAGCCGGGCTGTTGCCGATGGATGGCGCGATCGACGAAGCGGTACACGCAATTTGCGGCAACGCTATTGCAATTCGTGCGAAGCGCCCCGATGTCCGGTTCGGCGTCCGCACGTGCAGTGCACGCATATCGCACAGGCCGTGGACGCGTCCGGCTATCCGTTAATCCGGTGCCGATTTCAATTCTTGGAGGGTTTCATGTCGCTTTTTGACAGCATTTCGCGCACGCTCAAGGGCTTGCTCAACGACGCCGCCGATTCCGTGCAGGACCCGTCGCGCGATTCGCGGCAAATCGTTCGCGAACTCGACGACAGCATCGCGAAGGCGGAAAACTCGCTGATCGAGATTCAGGCTCAGGTCGCAACGCAGCAAAGCAAGCGCGATGTCGCCGCCGACAAGGCGAAGAAGTACGAAGACGGCGCGAAGCGCGCGCTGCAGGGCGGCGACGAAAACCTCGCACGCGAAGCACTCAGCGCGCAAGCTAACGCCGAGACGGAACGCGATGCGCTCGCGCACGAACTCTCGACGCTCGAACCGTCGGTCGCCCAGTTGAAGCAGCAGATCGACGACATGCGCCAGCGTCGCAACGACCTGAACGCGCGTTCGAACATCCTGCAGGCAAAACAGCAGATCGCGCAGGCGAAGGACGTCGCGGCCACCGCACTCGGTGGCATCGGCGGCAAGAATCTTTCCGAAGATTTCCAGAAGCTCGAAGACAAGGTCGCGCTATCGAATGCGCGCTCGGACGCGCGGCTGAATTCCGCCGACACGAAGAGCGGCAAGGCCCTCGACGACAAGCTCGCGGATCTGAACCACGGCCCGTCGGTCGATGATCGTCTCGAAGCGTTGAAGAAGCAGTTGAATACGCCGGCGCAGTAATGCATCCGCAGTAAGACCGCGCAGTTCATCGCGCGGTACACCGGTTCTCGCCGGTCGCAGGACGGGCACCGGAGTTGCGTGCAATCCCGGTTGTTCCAAACCGAAAGGAGACGGACGGTCAGCCGTCCGGTCCGCATGATGAAGAAATTCCTCGCAGCAGCGTGTCTGTCGCTGATGCTCGCATCGGGTGCCGCTTTCGCAGCGGTGCCGACCGTGCAGCAGATCGAATCGGCGATGGCACAAGGCAACTGGCAGCAGGCCGACAGCGGCCTCACGCAGGTGCTCCAGGCGCATCCGAACAACGCACGCGCGCACTACCTGTACGCGCAGGTGCTCGACCGCGAAGGTCGCACCGCCGATGCGCTCGCACAGATCCAGCAGGCAAAGACGCTCGATCCACAGATCCGCTTCACCGATGCGTCGCGCTTCGCGCAGACCGAAGCGCGCATTCGCCGCGACGCGGAGCGCACGGGTGCGTCGACCAACACCGGCCGCACCGGCAATCCGTTCGCTCAGCAAAACGCGCCCGCGATCCAGCAACAAACCGCGCTCGCCCCGCAGGCGCCGCAACGTCACGGTCCGTCGATGGGCATGTGGATTGGCATCGTGCTCGTGTTCGGCGCGATCGCGCTGATACTGCGCTGGACGCTGCGGCGCGCACGCAACGCCACCGATACGCAAAGCGACGACGAACGCCGCGCGCAACTGAAGCGCGCAACCGAACTGCTGACTACTGTGCGCTCGCTGAAGCTCGACGTGCGTCTGTCCACCATCCCGGGACACGAGGCGCTCGAGAAAGAAGTGGAAGGCCTCGAAGCGCAGTTGCGCGAACAGGTCGAAGCGCTGTCGGGCAGCAAGAATCCCGTGCCGCCGTATCAGCTCGAAGAGCTCGAGCGCCGCGTCGCGAGCCTGCAGGCGCGCGCGGAAGGCCGTCCCGATCCGTATGCGGGCGGCAACGCGCAGACCGGCTCGGGCGACTCCGCGTTCGCGCGTGAAGCGGACGAGCGTTTTGGCCGCTCGCAGCCGCCACCGCCCTATCCTCAACAGCAACCACCCGTGATCGTTCAGCAAGGCGGCGGTTTCGGCGGCGGGATGGGCGGTTTGCTGACCGGCGTGCTGCTCGGTGAAGTGCTCAATTCCGGCCGCGATCGCGTGGTCGAACGCGACGTGATCGTCGACGACGAAACGCGCAAGCGCGGCGGTGGCGACAATGGCAATCTCGACTTCGGCCAGGGCTCGAACGACTGGAACGACGGTGGCTCGGGTGGCGGCGATGTCGACATGGGCAGCAACGACGATTCGGGTGGCTGGAGCGATACCTGATCCCTGACGCCTGCGCTTCCATGTAACGCAAGAAGCAACGCAAGACAAAACACCCTGCGCGCCTCACGGCCCGCAGGGTGTTTTTTCGTCAGGCCAGTTTAAGCTCGCGCCTCGTGCTGCGCGAGCACCATCGCGCCTGCGAACAACCTCACGATGAAACGCTCCGCGTAATCGACGAGCGCGTCGCGATGCGCGGCGTTGACGATGTATTCGTGCGACAGGTGGAACAGCTGCAGCACGATCTGCGTGCAGATTTCATCGACCGTTTCGCGCGACAGCGTAGGCATCAGGTTCAACTGCACGACGTCGTCGGCCATTTCAGCGGATACCTCATGCAGGTTCGCGCGCACCGCGTCGCGCAGTGCCGGCGACGTGCCGTGATATTCGGCGAGCGCGCTGAGAAACGCATCGCGGTTATCGAGCGCGAATGCGAAGAACGCGGCGGACGCGCGACGCGGCACGCTGAGCGGCTCGTCATGCGCGGCGAGCCAGCGCTCGCGTCGCAGCATCGGCCGTAGCCGCCGGCTTACCCATTCGACGGCCTCGCGCGCGAGCGCATCGAGCGTGTCGAAGTGCCGGTAAAACGTGTTCGGATTAAGCCCCGCCTCACGCGCGAGTTCGCGCAGACCGAGCGTCGCGAAGCTGCGGCCGCCGGCCGTCAGCCGCAACGCGGCCTCGATCAGCTTGCGCTTGCCGGGCGCGAGGTCCGGGTCGGGATCGACGTCCAGAGCGGGCGGGATATCGGCAGCGGAATTCATGGTGTGCTGGTTGGGGAGCGCCAGGTGCGGCATTCAATATCGATAGATCGCACTGTAAACGATCTTGACGCGAAGTGTACAGTTGTCTACCCTCTGCGTCATAAGGTAGACATATGTCTACGTAGACTGAATTCGACCCGAGACGCCCTGGATGACCATGAGCCCTACCCGCCCCCGTATCGCGATCGTCGGCAGCGGCTTTGCGGGCATCGGCATGGCGATCCGGCTCCTGCGCATGGGGCTCACGTCGTTCACGATCTACGAGGCGGCCGGCGACATCGGCGGCACCTGGCGCGACAACACTTACCCCGGCGCCGCGTGCGACGTGCCATCGCATCTGTATTCGTTTTCATTCGAGCCGAATCCCGGCTGGTCGCGCGCATTCGGCGGCCAGGCCGAGATCCTCACGTACCTGAAGCACTGCGTGCGCAAATACGGTCTCGCGCCTTATCTGCGCTGCAACGCACCGGTGCACGCCGCGCGCTTCGATGAAACGCGTCAGGTGTGGCAGCTGGATATCGGCAGCGCCGATGGTGACGCTGAACAGATCGAAGCCGACGTCGTGATCGCCGCGAGCGGCCCGCTGTCGCGTCCGGCGATGCCGCAGATCGACGGTCTCGAGCGCTTCGAAGGCAAGCTGTTTCATTCCGCGCGCTGGGACCACGCGTATCCGCTCGAAGGCAAACGGGTCGCGGTGATCGGCACCGGCGCGAGCGCGATCCAGTTCGTGCCGCAGATCCAGCCGCGCGTCGCGCAGCTTGCGCTGTTCCAGCGCACGCCACCGTGGATCATGCCGAAGCCCGACAAGCCGGTCGGCCCGCGGATGCAGTGGCTGTTCCACCATCTGCCGTTCACACAGCGCTTCGTGCGCGGCGCGATCTACTGGCAGCTGGAATCGCGCGCGGTCGCGTTCGTCGTGAATCCGAAGCTGATGAAGCTGCCGATGAAGTTCAGCCTCGGCTATCTGCGACGCCGCGTGCCGGACCCGGCGCTGCGCGCGAAGCTCACGCCGGATTACCTGCTCGGCTGCAAGCGCGTGCTGCTATCGAGCGACTACTATCCGGCGCTCGGTCAGCCGAACGTCGACGTCGTCACGACGTCGATCCGCGAGATCGTCGCCGATGGCGTCGTCACCGCGGACGGCACGCACTACCCGGCCGACACGATCATCTGCGGCACCGGCTTCCAGGTGAACGACTACGGTGCGCCGTTCGACGTGACTGGCATCGGCGGCGCGGATCTCGGCGCGAAATGGCTGCGCGACGGACCCGAGGCGTACCTCGGCACGAGCGTCGCCGACTTCCCGAACTTCTTCATCATGGTCGGTCCGAACACCGGACTCGGCCACAACTCGATGATCTACATGATCGAGTCGCAAGTGCAGTACATCGCCGAATGCCTGCGCGAACTCGCGCGGCAAGGCGCACGCACGATGAACCTGCGGCACGACGTGCAGCGCGACTTCAACGCACGCCTGCAGCACGAAATGCGCCACGCGGTATGGACGACCGGCTGCCGCAGCTGGTACCAGACGAAGAGCGGCAAGGTCACCGCGCTGTGGCCGGGCTTCACGTTCAGCTTCCGGCGCAGGACGCGGCGCGTGCGCGCGGACGATTACCGGTTTGCGCGGTAGCGGCTCATTCGATTCGAACATTCAAACGATTGGAGACGCAAGCATGACCAGCCTCGAATCCATTTCCCCCACGCAGCCGGCATCGTTGCCGCGCCGCTCGCTCGCCGCGCGTCTCGGCATCGTCAGCGTGCCGCGCGCCGAACTGCGACGGCGCTACACGCAGACCGGCTCGAAGTTCGTGCAGATCATGGGCGCCGACGTGCACTATGTCGAACAGGGCACGGGTCCGCAGACGCTCGTGCTGATCCACGGTTTCGCCGCGTCGCTGCATACGTGGGACGGTGTCGCCGACGATCTCGCGCGCGATCATCGCGTAATCCGTGTCGACCTGCCGCCGTTCGGCGTGACCGGTCCGCTGCGCGACACAGCCGGCCGCATCGAGACGATGAACATCGGCGCGTACCGGCGTTTCATCGATACCTTCATGCAGGCGGTCGGCGCGACCCGCGCGACGCTGATCGGCAATTCGCTCGGCGGGCTGATCGCGTGGGACTACGCGGTGCGTCATCGCGACGCGGTGGAGCGGCTGGTGCTGATCGACTCGGCCGGCTTCCCGATGAAGCTGCCGATCTATATCGATCTGTTCAACCACGCACTCGTGCGCGTCACGTCGCCGTGGTGGCTGCCCGAGATGATCGTAAAGAGCGCGGTGCGCAATGTGTACGGCGATCCGCGCAAGCTGACGGCGCCGGTATTGCGACGCTACGTCGACTTCTTCCACGGCGAGGACACGCGCGAGGCGATCGGCAAGATGGTGCCGACGCTCGATTTTCGCGAACTGGACACCGACGTGCTGAAGACACTCGACGTGCCCGCGCTGGTGCTGTGGGGCGCGAAGGACCGCTGGATTCCGCCCGCGCACGCGGCCGAATTCGCGCGCCGCATTCCGGGCGTGCAGTCGATCATGTACCCGTCGTTCGGCCACGTTCCGATGGAAGAATCGCCGGCCGACGTGCTGCGCGATCTGCGCGCGTTTCTTGCGCGTACGTCGGGCGGTGTGGCGCTTCGGCCGGCGTGAGTCGCGCGGTTAGCCATGTAGCGCTGACCACACGCCCGCTTCAAACGTCCGCCCGCCCCACATAAACCCGAGTCTCGTACGCGAACTCGACCGTGCCGTTTTCCTCGGCGCGGTCGAACAGCTCACGCAACGCGTCGAGCAGCGGCGCGTAGTTCGGGTGCCCTTCTTTCGGTGCATACGACGACGACATCAGCCGCCCCTTCAGGCCGTCGAAATCGAGCCGCTGTCCGTTCGGAAACACCGCGTTCGCGATGAACGCAGGACCGAACCAGCGGGCCATCGACGCGTCGTCCGCATAGGTATCGGCCACCGCGCGGTAGTCGACGCCGTAGCGCTGCAGCAGCGCCTCATAGTCGGCGAGAAACACCGAGCCGTCGAGTAGCCGGCTGTTCCAGAACAGCGCGATGCGTCCTTGCGGCGTCAGGATGCGCGCGAATTCCTTACGCACCGTCACCGGATTGAACCAGTGGAACGCCTGCGCGGCGATCACCAGATCGACGCTCGCGTCGGGCAGCGTCGTCGCTTCGGCGGTGCCCGCGACGCTGCGAAAGTGCGCGTCGCCGCCGAGCCATGCATCGGCGGCCGAACGCATCGCGTCGTTCGGCTCGACCGCGACGACTGGATGGCCCGCGTCGACGAACAGCTTCGACGAAATGCCGGTGCCTGCGCCGATATCGGCCACCTGCGCGTCCGGCGCAACGTCGCACCGCTCGTGCAGAAAGCGCACGACGTCGTGCGGATAGGTGGGCCGGTAGCGGACGTAGTCGGCGACGCGGTCGGTGAAGCGCTGGGTCGAATCGAGGCTCATCGGAAGTCCTGTCGTAGCGGTCAATCGCAGCGGGCCGGCAAGCCCGGGCGCAATGGGATTCAACAGTGGGATTCAACGTTACCCGAGTTCGCGGGCACCTGCATGACGCCGGGCTTTCAACCGCCGCCGAGAAAGCGCAGCAGATCCCACACAAAGCGGCAGACGAGCACGATCAGCTCCCACAGCTGAACCAGCTGCTGCCAGAGTCCGACGCGCCAGAGTCCTTCGATCATTCCCATCGCCGTGATATGCCGCGATGCGGCCTGTGTGAGTCGAATCCGCATGATATCGGTCCGGCGTCCGCGGGACATCCCGTATCAAGTTCCCATGTGTTACGCCGTAAACGCGAACAGCAACCATGCTGCATGGGACCCTCGAGGAGACACCCGTATGCCGCGCTTCAGTCTTCGCCGCCTGCGCCCGACGACACGCTCTCAGGCCGTGGTCGGCGACATCGCCGCCCAGGCGGGCAAACTCGGCATCGAGATCTGCGATGTGTCGGGCCATGTCGACGAGGTTGCCGCGCGCGTCCAGGACCAGGCACGGGTCTGCCGCTCGCTGCGCGAATCGGCGGCGCAGACGCTGGCGGGCAACCACCGGATCGCCGAAGCCGCGCGCGAGATGCGCAGCGTCAGCGCGCAGGCCGCGACAAGTGTCGGCGCATCGCGGCAGACGCTCGAGACGTCGCTGGCCGATATTCACGGGCTGGTCGAAGGCGTCACCGCAATCGAAAGCCAGATCGGCACACTGCGCGCCGCGCTCGCGCACGTGAGCCGCGTGTCGGAGGAAATCTCGCTGATCGCGCGGCAGACGCACCTGCTTGCACTGAACGCGGCAATCGAAGCCGCACGCGCCGGCGAATCGGGCAAGAGCTTCGCGGTGGTCGCGGCCGAAGTGAAAAATCTGTCGGCGAAAACCGCGCAGGCTACCGGCCAGATCGAAACCACGCTCGCGCAACTCACGCAGCAGACCGAACAACTGATCGCCGAAGGCTCGGTCAACACCGAGCGCGCGCATCGCGTGCGCGAAGGTACGCGGATGATCGGCGAAGTCGTGCATTCGACCGGTCACGCGATCACCCGGCTCGACGACGAGGCGAACCAGATCGCCGCGCTCACCGGCGAGATCGAGACGCAGTGCAATGGGCTCGAAGCGCAGGTGCTGGAGATCGCGGGCGGCGTCGAGGATTCGAGCGAAAACTTCGTGCAGGCAAAGAACCGGCTCGGCAATCTGCTCGGCGTATCGGAAACGCTGCTCGAGCTGACTGCGGCCGCCGGCATCGAGACCGCCGACACGCCGTTTATCGAAGCCGCGCTGCACGCGGCCGCGCGGGTCAGCAAGCTCTTCGACGCGGCGGTCGCGCGCGGCGAGATCGCGCTCGACGATCTGTTCGACACGCATTACGAGCCGATTCCCGGCAGCGATCCGGCGCAGTTCGTGACGCGCTTCACCGCATTCACCGACCGTGTGCTGCCGGCGATCCAGGAGCCCGTGCTCGAACTTGATTCGCGCATCGTGTTCTGCGCGGCCGTCGACACGCACGGCTATCTGCCGACGCACAATCTGAAGTTTTCGCACCCGCAGCGCGCGGACCCGGTGTGGAATGCGGCGAACGCCCGCAACCGGCGGCTGTTCGCGGATCGCACCGGCCTCGCCGCGGGCACGCACACGAAGCGCTTCCTGCTGCAGACGTACCGGCGCGACATGGGCGCCCACACATTCGTGCTGATGAAAGACGCGTCGGCGCCGATCTATGTCGGTGGGCGCCATTGGGGCGGCTTCAGGATCGCCTACAAGGTTTGACGGAGCGGGAGTGCCTGTGCCTGAGTGCGATGCGGGAGGGGGCACGCATCGCACTGCCGCTCGTCAGACCGCCTCAGCAACACGACGCTTTTCCGCGCGCTGCATGAAGTGATTCGCGACGATCACACCGACCGTCACGACCGCGATGAACAAGGTAGCCAGCGCGTTCATCTCGGGATTCAGCCCGAGCCGCACGCGCGAGAACACGACGAGCGGCAACGTCGTCGAGCCGGGACCCGACAGGAACGCCGACAGCACGAGGTCGTCGATCGACAGCGTGAACGACAGCAGCCAGCCCGCGATCAGCGCCTGCGAGATCAGCGGCAGCGTGATCGCGAAGAACACGCGCAGCGGCGTCGCGCCGAGATCGAGCGCGGCCTCTTCGAGCGACGGATGCAGCTCCCGCACGCGCGACTGCACGATGATCGCGACATACGAAATGCACAGCATGACGTGGCCGATCCAGATCGTGAAGATGCCCCGCCCCGCCGGCCAGCCAAACCACTTTTCCATTTCGATGAAAAGCAGCAGCAGCGAGATGCCCTGAATCACCTCGGGGATCACGAGCGGCGCGTTGATCATCCCGCTGTACAGCGTGAAGCCGCGAAAGCGGCCCATCCGCGCCATCACGAAGCCGGCCCACGTACCGATGACCACCGACGCGAACGCGGTAAAGAGCGCGATGCGCAGCGACAGCCACGCGGCCGCGATCAGCTCGTCGTCCTGCAGCAGCGCCGCGTACCAGCGGGTCGAGAAATGCGTCCATACCGTGACGAGTTGCGACTCATTGAACGAATAGACGACGAGGCTGACGATCGGTATGTACAGGAACAGGAAGCCGATGCCGAGCGCGATGAACTGGAAGATGCGATTCGGTTTCATCGCTGTTTCTCCTCCAGCGCCTTCGCCTGCGAGTACTGGAAGAATGCCATCGGCACGAGCAGCAGCAGCACCATCGCACACGTCACGGCGGAAGCCATCGGCCAGTCCGCGTTGTCGAAGAACTCATTCCACATCACGCGACCGATCATCAGCGTGTTCGCGCCGCCGAGCAGTTCCGGAATCACGTACTCGCCGACCGCCGGAATGAACACCAGCAGGCAGCCCGCGATGATGCCGTTCTTCGATAGCGGCAGCGTGATCTGCCAGAACGCCTTCCACGGTTTGGCGCCCAGATCGTACGCGGCCTCGAGCAGCGTCATGTCCATCTTGACGAGGTGCGCGTACAACGGCATCACGAGGAACGGCAGGTACGAATACACCATGCCGATATAGACCGCCGCGTTCGTGTGATACAGCTCGATCGGCGAATGAATGAGACCGATCGACATCAGGAAGTTGTTCAGCAAGCCATTGTTCTTCAGGATGCCGATCCACGCATACACGCGGATCAGGAACGACGTCCAGAACGGCAGCATCACCGCCATCATCAGGATGTTGCGCGTGGCCGGGTTCGAGCGCGCGATGTAGTACGCCATCGGATAGCCGAGCAGCAGGCACAGCAGCGTCGAGATCGCCGCGACGACCACCGAGTTCACGTAGGTCGCGAAATACAGGCTGTCGGTGAGCAGGAACGCGTAGTGCGACAGGTCGAGTGCGAGGTGGACGAAACCGTCCTTGAACGTCAGCAGCTCGGTGTACGGCGGAATCCCGAGCCGCAGATCCGCGAAGCTGATCTTCACGACCAGCAGGAACGGCACGAGGAAGAACAGCAGCAGCCAGATGAACGGCCCCGCGACGACGGCCGTGCGGCCCGTCAGGTTGAAGCGCTTCACCGGCCACGCGACGAGCGCATTGAATGCGCGCTTCATAACGTTTCGCTTCATGACGTCAGCACGACGCCGGCGGACGCGCTCCAGCGCACGTACACCTCGTCGCCCCACACCGGCGAATCGATCTCGGTCAGCGCAAGGCTCGACACGTTCGCGATCACCGTCTTGCCGCCGTCGAGCTTCACGTGATACAGCGAATAGCCGCCCATGTACGCGACGTTCGACACGACGCCCTTGCCCCAGTTGGTTGCACCCTCGGGCGGCTTGCGCGTGAGCGCGATGCGCTCGGGGCGCACCGAGATCGTCACCGGCATGCCGAGCGGCCCGGTAATGCCGTGGCTCACGTACAGGCGGCACGGCAGGTCCGGCGTTTCGATGAACACGTGATCGGGTTCATCTTCGACGACGTTGCCGTCGAACAGGTTCGTCGAGCCGATGAACTCCGCCGAGAAGCGGCTGTTCGGAAACTCGTAGACCTCGTGCGGCGTGCCGAGCTGCACGATCTCGCCTTCGCTCATCACCGCGAGGCGGTTCGCCATCGTCATCGCCTCTTCCTGATCGTGCGTGACCATCATGCAGGTCACGCCGACCTTGTCGAGGATGTTGACCAGCTCGATCTGCGTACGCTGGCGGATCTGCTTGTCGAGCGCGGACATCGGCTCGTCGAGCAGCAGCAGCTTCGGCCGCTTCACCAGCGAGCGCGCGAGCGCCGCGCGCTGCTGCTGGCCGCCCGACAGCTGGTGCGGCTTGCGCTTCGCGTAGCGCGCCATCTGCACGAGTTCGAGCGCGGTCTGTACGCGTTCCTTCAGTTCTGTTTTCGGCACGCCTTCCTGCTTCAGGCCGAATGCAACGTTCGATTCGACCGTCATGTGCGGAAACAGCGCGTACGACTGGAACATCATGTTCACGGGCCGACGGTACGGCGGCAACTGCGCAAGATCCTCGCCATCGATCAGGATCTTGCCCGACGTGACCGATTCGAGACCGGCCATCATCCGCAGCAGCGTCGACTTGCCGCAGCCCGAACTGCCGAGCAGCGCGAACAGCTCGCCTTTGCGGATCGACAGGTTCACCTGTTTGACGGCAACCGTCTCGCCGAATTTCTTCACCACGTCGACGATCTGCACGAAGTTTTCGGCGGGCTCTCCCGCTATGCCCACGCTGTCGCGGGGCGATACGATGGCTGCGGCCGCGGCCGGTACGCTCGACTGGTCACTCATGATCGCTTGCTTCTCACCTGCGTTTGACGAACAAAGCCCCCGGCGGAGACCGAGGGCTTCGGGAAATGACCTGGCGGCCGTTGCGTCTAGCGACCGGACTTGAATTCTGTCCAGAGCCGCGTCTGCAGGCGCTGGATTTCGGGCGGCAACGGCTTCATCAGGAACAGCGTCTTCACGACGTCCTGCGGCGGATAGACAGCCGGATCGTTTGCGACATCCTTGTCGACGTACTTGCGGGCTTCCGCGTTCGCGCTCGGATAGTAGACGGCGTTCGTGATCGCAGCGTGGACCTGCGGCGTCTCGATGTAGTTGATCCATTCGAGTGCGGCTTCCTTGTGCTTCGCGTCCTTCGGAATCGCCATCACGTCGAACCACACGGGCGCGCCGCCCTGCGGGATGTAGTACTCGATCTTGTACGGCTTCTTCGCTTCGAGCGCGCGATGCTTCGCGATCACGACGTCGCCCGAATAGCCGTACGCGAAGCACACGTCGCCGCCGACCAGATCGTTGATGTAGCCCGACGAGTTGAACTGCGTGATGTACGGACGGATTTTCTTCAGCATCTCGAGCGCGGCGCGGTAATCGGCCGGGTTCGTGCTCATCGGATCCTTGCCGATGTAGTGCAGCGCGGCGGCGAACATCTGGTCGGGCGCGTCGAGCACCGACACGCCGCAGGCCTTCAGCTTCGAGATGTTCTCCGGCTTGAACAGCACGTCCCAGCTATTGAGCGGCACGTTCGCGCCGAGGATCTTCTGCGCCCTGGTCACGTTGTAGGCGAGGCCGGTCGTGCCGTACGCCCACGGCACCGTGTACTGGTTGCCCGGGTCCGCGCCTGCGACCAGCGCCATCAGCGCGGGGTCGAGGTACTTGAGGTTCGGCAGCTTCGATTTGTCGAGCGGCGCGAAGATGCCGGCGGCGATCTGCTTGCCCGCGTAGTTGCTCGTCGGCACGACGATGTCGTAGCCGGAGTTGCCGGTGAGGAGCTTGGCCTGCAGCGTGTCGTCGCTGTCGTAGTTGTCGTACTGGACCTTGACGCCGGTCTGTTTCGTGAAGTTCGGGATGGTATCTTTGGCGATATAGTCCGACCAGTTGTACACGTTCAGCTGCGTGTCCTTCGCTGCCGCCGACACCCAGGGCATCGCGCACAGCACCAGCGCCGCCACACTGCCCATCACCTGTTTCTTCATCCCGCTCTCCGTTGCTGACCGGCTCGAACCGGTCGCCTGTCTCGCTCATGCCGCGCGCTGATGGTCCATGGGCCCATGGGTCCACGCACGGCACCCCTGAAAAATTCGAAAACTACCATCAATTGCCGCGTGCGCCAAAAAAAATGCCGGGCTGTCGCACAAAGGGTACACGCTCAAGCCAGCCACCATGCGGGTCGCGGCCAGTCGCGCGCATTTCGCGTCGCGCTAAAACGGCGGCAATTTTAACGGGTTATGCGCGCGTGTCCATGCGAAAAAAAATAGGTCGCCGCCGCATGCCGCGATTGACGCGATCCCGCATGCATATGAACGCACCGGCAGCAGGGAAATCGCGGCGCGAACGCCAGCGGCGCGCACAATAGATCAGGCCGTGCACTCCGCCTGCATCAGGTGTAGATCACGCAGGCTTTACCGCCACAGGTCCGTCATGAACAGCAACCCGTTCGCGCTGCGCCCCGATCGACCGCCGCGTCCGCCTCGCCCACCGCGCGACGGCGAACCGCGGACGGGCGCGCGCGGGTTCCCGTTCATCGGCGCCGGCGCGCTGATCGCGGTCGGCTACATGGACCCGGGCAACTGGGCGACCGCGCTCGCGGGCGGCGCGGCCTACGGCTACCAGTTGCTCAGCGTCGTGCTGCTGTCAAGCCTGATGGCGATGCTGCTGCAATGGCTATCGTCGCGACTCGGCGTCGTCACCGGACGCGATCTCGCGCGGCTCTGCCGCGAACGCAACAGCCGGGCCGTCACGCTGTGCCTGTGGATCTCGAGCGAGATCGCGATCGTCGCGTGCGACGTCGCCGAAGTGGTCGGTAGCGCGGTCGCACTGCAACTGCTGCTCGGCGTGTCGCTGACGGTGGGCGTGCTGCTGTCCGCGGTCGGCACGCTCGCGATGCTCGCGCTGCAGCGCTCCGGCAAGCGCACGCTCGAAGCGACCGTGGCGTCGCTGATCGTGTTCGTCGGGCTGTGCTTCGTCGTCGAACTCGCGCTCGCGCGGCCGGACTGGCATGCGGCGCTCGCGGGCACCGTGCCGGGCCCCGAACTGCTGCGCAACGCGGGCATGGTGTGGCTCGCAGCCGGCATCCTTGGCGCGACCGTGATGCCGCACAACCTCTATCTGCACGCGGCGCTCGTGATGAAGCACGCGCCAGGCGGCACACGCAGCGAAATCGCCGGGGCGCTGCGCGGTGTGAATCTCGATACGTTCGTGTCGCTGTCGATCGCGTTCGTGATCAACGCGGCGCTGCTGATCGTCGCGGCTGCGGTGTTCTACACGAGCGGCCATCGCGACGTGACCGATCTCGCCGACGCGCATCGTCTGATCGCACCGCTCGTCGGGTCGCACTGGGCGAGCATCCTGTTCGCGGCCGCGCTGCTCGCGTGCGGCCTGAATGCGACCGTGACCGGCACGCTCGCGGGCCAGGCGGTGATGGAAGGCTTCCTGCGCCTCACGCTGCCGCGCTGGCAACGCGCGCTGCTCACACGTGCGCTCGCGATGGGGCCCGCCCTGCTCGCGGTCGGGCTGTTCGGTCAGCACGGCTCGAACCAGTTGCTGGTCGCGAGTCAGGTCGTGCTGAGCGTGCAACTGCCGCTGGCGGTCTTCCCGCTGATCCGCTATTCGTCCGACCCGGTGCTGATGCGCGACTGGCGTGTGCGTGGGACGCCGCTCGTGCTGGCGTGGCTGTCGGCGGCGGCGATCCTTGTGCTCAACGGTGCGCTGCTGTGGCAGGTCGCGACGGGTGCGTGAAGCGGACGTGCAGCTGCGTTGGTGGGTTGAAGGCTCGCTCGCAGGCTCGTTGTAAACCATCGCCTACAATGCGGGTTCGAAGGGCGTTGCCGTGTCTTCGTGCCGACGCACCGCTCGCGAACCGCACGCCCGCTTCAATCCGGACCCACAGGACCACGGACAGCCCATGCGCCTGAACGACCTGCTCACCCGCGACCCCGCTTCTCCCGCTTCCCCGGTTTCTTCCCTTCGATCCACGCTGCACGCGCGATGTGCCCGCCGCACGCATCACACATTGCATACGCTGCTCGTCGCCGCGACGCTGTGCGCGGGTACTGCGCACGCAACCGTCGCAATGCTTCAGCCGCCGCGTGAAGCCGCGTTGAACGAGCCGCTGCAGCTCACGCTGCTCTATTCGGCGGACGACGGTCAGCCGCTCACGGTCACCGTTCCGCCGACGCTGCACGTGACGCTCACGATCGG
This sequence comes from Paraburkholderia sp., assembly GCF_050742655.1. Lineage (GTDB taxonomy): Bacteria > Pseudomonadota > Gammaproteobacteria > Burkholderiales > Burkholderiaceae > Paraburkholderia. The sequence goes on from NZ_JBOIGG010000023.1 coordinate 55,065, forward strand.
CGATGCGTCGCCGCAGCGGCTCGACCTCACACGCGACGCCGCCGTGCCCGCCACGCTGCAACTGCAGGCGGGTCAGTTCCGCAAGGTGCGCTTCTCCGCCGCATGGCCGAAGACGGCACGCGGCGTAGTCCGTATCGATCCGGTGGGTTTCGATGCGTCGGCTGCGCTCGTCGCGATCAATCGCGGCCCGCAGCAGGATGCGGTCGCGCAGGCCGAGCGCGCCGAAGCGCAGGCGACGACGCCCGCGCAGGTCGCGGCCGCGCATGCGGCGGTCGCGGCGGACGGCAAGCCGGTGACCGCACAGACCACCCCGACCGGCGACGAACTCGTGCCGCCAGGCGATTCGCTCGCGACCACCGGACGCGGCGTGCTATCGCACATCTCGTACTTCGAGCCGATGTACTTCGGTGTGGGCCGCAACGGCGACACGACCGCGCGTTTCCAGTTCAGCTTCAAGTACCGCATCCTGATGCCCGACGATCTGCACTCGAAGGCGTTCGTCGACAACCTCTATTTCGCGTACACGCAGACATCGATCTGGGATCTGTCCGCCGACTCGAAACCATTCCGCGACACGAGCTACGAGCCGCAACTGTTCTACTACCTGCCCGATACGGGCTGGCGCAGTTCGTGGTTCACACGGATGGGCATCGCCGCCGGCATCGGACACGAATCCAACGGCAAGGCCGGCTCGGACTCGCGCAGCATCAACATCGCGTTCGTGCGCCCGACGTGGGAATTCGGCGACCTGAGCGCGAACCACCTGACCGTGTCGCCGAAGTTCTATTACTACCTCGAGAAGAGCGACAACCCCGATATCGCAGACTATCGCGGCTACGTCGACCTGCTCGTCAAGTACGGCAGCCCTGACGGCCTGCAGCTCGCGACGACGCTGCGCAAGGGCACGAAACACTGGTACGGCAGCGTCGACACGCAGCTCACCTACCCGGTCGCGAAACTGCTCGGCAGCGCGTGGGGCGGCTATCTGTGGGTCGGCTATTTCAACGGCTACGGCGAGGACATCCTCGACTACAACAATCGCCAGCACTGGATCGCGCGGATCGGCTATAGCATCGCGCGCTAACGGTATGGGTTTGGGCTGGCGTCGCGGCCGTTTCGGTTAACATGCCGGGACTCGCTTCGTCGTTTCCCGCTTTCACGTTTTCAGGTTTCCCCGATGGCATCCAATCTTCACGACCTTCCCGACAGCCCCTGCATCGGCGTCTGCTCGACGCTCTTCGACGAAGTCTGCAAGGGTTGCGGCCGTACCGCGGGAGAAGTCGCGAACTGGGTGTTCCTGACCGACGACGAGAAACGCACGGTGTGGGAGCGCATCCAGCGCGAAGGCACCGCGATGCGCTTTCAGTACGACAAGCTGTAGTACGGCGCGCTCAGGCCGGCCTGGCCGCCTCCAGCCGCATCGATTCGTACCCGGGATATCCCTCCATCCCGTACTTGCATAACGCTGACTGGAAATTCCGTCCTGGGCTTCCACCGACCGAAATCCCCCACCGCGTGATGTACGGCTTATGGATGGGGATAACGAGCGCCACATTGCAGCGGCTATTGAATTCATGCGATGAGCACGAAAACGCTCAAACATGAATAACGCGGCGCCACCCAACTGTTGCCGATGAGCGAATTACCGGACTCATCGCCAGATGCGCTGAATCTGCACGGCGAATCGATGAACCGATGGCGGCCTGTCCGCTCATGCCATGGCGCCCATTCCGGGCAGGTCGCCGGTTCGAGCAGTTTTACAAGAACTAACAAAATGACGCTCATACCGGTAGACGAAAAGCGTGAGTAACGCGTTATACCCGTCAGTGCCGACCATTCCTGTAGCACGGATTGGCACAACCCACGATGGGTTTTCACGAGTAATTCGATAATCGGTACGCTTATTGGGAATAATCAGGCCGGCAATCCCGGAAGTTCAGGAAGTCATACATTGTCGCAACGAGCACGAGCCTGATGACTCAAGCGCGTGCATTAAAAACGATTTCCCTGTCACTCACCTAGAGGATTCACCATGAACAAGTCGCTTCTTTCCATCGTAGTGGCCGCAAGCATGCTCACCGCAACGGCTGTCTATGCACAGGCTCCGGCCAGCGCACCGGCAGGATCGACCGCACTCTGCAAGGACGGCTCGTTCTTTTCGGGCGCGACGAAAAAAGGTGCCTGCGCCGGTCATAAGGGCGTGAAGACCTGGTACGGCGCGTCGGGCGCCGCTGCACCGGCTGCCGGCGCTTCCGCTGCCCCGGCAGCAGCACCGGCAGCAGCGACACCGGCTTCCTCCGCTGCGCCCGCTGCGAGCATGAAGGCGGCGGCGACTGGCGGCGGCCCCGGCCAGGTCTGGGCCAACCCGAAGAGCAAGACGTATCATTGCCCGACCGACAAGTATTACGGCAAGACGAAGAGCGGCTCCTACATGAGCGAAGCGGCAGCGAAAGCCGCCGGCTACCACGCCGATCACGGCAAGGCCTGCTCGTAAGCTTTATCCGGCGGTGCGCCCCTTCAGCAGCGACGATATAAACGGGGGCGCACCCACCGGCACAATGGCAAACGGCTTGAAGCACACCGTATTGCTAATTGACTCCATCTGGATCTGGATTGCTCCGCTGATCCTTGCGCCCTTCGCCCTGCTATTCACGCTCATTCCCGCAGCGGTGTTTCTTTACTTGCGCCGTCAAGTACAACCGGCGTGAACCGGGCTCTTACTCCACCCCCTGGCTCGCCAGGAAATCCTCGTAATTCCCACCAAAGTCGTTCAGCTTGCCATCGGTCTTCACTTCGATGATCCGGTTGGCCAGCCCGCTCACGAACTCGCGGTCGTGCGACACGAAAATCAGCGTGCCTTCGAACTTGTCGAGCGCGATCTGCAGCGACTCGATCGACTCCATGTCCATGTGGTTGGTCGGCTCGTCCATCAGCAGCACGTTGTGGCGGCCGAGCATCAGCTTGCCCCAGATCATGCGGCCCTTCTCGCCACCCGACAGCACCTTCACCGACTTGCGGATATCGTCCGCGTTGAACAGCAGCCGGCCAAGCGTGCCGCGCACCGACTGCTCGTCGTCGCCTTCCTTGCGGTAGCCGTCGATCCATTCCATCAGCGTGACGTCGTCCGGAAACTCTTCGTAGGTATCTTGCGGCATGTAGCCGAGGTTCGCGTTTTCGGCCCACTTCACCGTGCCGTGATCGAGTTTCAGCCTGCCGAGCAGCGACCGCAGCAGCGTCGTCTTGCCCGCGCCGTTCTCGCCGATGATCGCGATACGCTCGCCCGGCTGCACGCTGATGCTGAAGCTGTTGAAGATCGTGCGGTCGTACTTCTTCGTGATGCTGTCCGCAACCACTGCGATGTTGTACAGCTTCTTCTCGTACTCGAAGCGGATGAACGGGTTCTGCCGCGACGACGGCTTGAATTCCTCGATCTTGATCTTGTCGATCATCTTCAGACGGCTGGTCGCCTGACGGGCCTTCGACTTGTTCGCCGAGAAGCGGCGCACGAAGTCCTGCAGGTCGGCGACGCGTTCCTTCGCCTTCGCGTTGGCACTCTGCTGGCGCTCGCGCGCCTGCGTGCTCGCGAGCATGTAGTCGTCGTAGTTGCCCGGATAGACCTTCAGCGTGCCGAAGTCCATGTCGGCCATGTGCGTGCAGACCTGGTTCAGGAAATGTCGATCGTGCGAGATGATGATCATCGTCGAGTTGTACTGGTTGAGCACGTCCTCCAGCCAGCGGATCGAGTTGATGTCCAGGTTGTTGGTCGGTTCGTCCAGCAGCAGCACGTCGGGCTTCGAGAACAGCGCCTGCGCGAGCAGCACGCGCAGCTTCCAGCCGGGTGCGACGCCGCTCATCGGGCCGTTGTGCAGATCGATCGCGATGCCGATGCCGAGCAGCAGTTCGCCCGCGCGCGCCTCGGCGGTGTAGCCGTCGTACTCGGCGAACTTCGCTTCGAGTTCGGCGGCGTGCATGTAGTCGTCGTCGGTGGCTTCAGGGTTCGCGTAGATCGCGTCGCGCTCGCTCATCGCGGCCCACATTTCGGTGTGGCCCATCATCACGACGTCGAGCACGCGCACGTCTTCATACGCGAACTGGTCCTGGCGCAGCTTGCCGAGGCGGACGTTCGGTTCGAGCATCACGTTGCCCGAGCTCGACTCGAGGTCGCCGCCGAGAATCTTCATGAAGGTCGACTTGCCGCAACCGTTCGCCCCAATCAGGCCATAGCGGTTCCCTTCCCCGAATTTGACCGAGATGTTCTCGAAGAGGGGCTTCGGCCCGAATTGCATGGTGATGTTGGCGGTAGACAGCACAGCGCGTCCCTTTGAAAGGTAGATCGGCGAAAAACCTGTGATTTTAACAGGTTCTCGTGAGCGTTTCCGGTTGCCGGCACGGGGTGGCGGGGCTTTCAGGGTCAGCCGCCCGCTGTGGCGCCGCAGGTCAGACGCCCGGTTTGACGATGCTACCCGCGTCCTTTTTCCCGCATGTGTCGGTCACCAGGATCGAAAACCCGTGGAAACGGCCGGGCATGCGTCGTACCGCTTTCCGGCCAGCCGCCGGATCGCGCCGGAAACCGGGTCGCCGCGATCCCGCGTTGCCTATACTTTTTGCAGACGCCTTTTACGAATACTTTCGCCCACCGACCCACCGAGGAGACACCGACCATGAACGACCACGTCTACAAGCACATCGACCTCACCGGCTCGTCGACGAAATCGAGCGACGACGCGGTCCGCACCGCGATCGAAAAGGCATCGAAGACGCTGCGCAACCTGCACTGGTTCGAGGTGACCGACACGCGCGGCCATATCGAAGACGGCAAGGTCGTGCACTGGCAGGTGACGATCAAGGTCGGCCTGCGGATTGAAGATTGAAGACTAGCCGGCAGCATTGCGCCTGTCGATAGTCGAGAAAAAAGCCGCGCCTGATGAGGCGCGGCTTTGCAAACGCGGAGCGTCGATCCGGCAGCTACTGCTGCACCCCAAACGCTCGATGCATCTCAGCCAGAAAGGCCTCCTTGCCCAGCGCGGCATGCTTCTCCGCAGCGGCTACCGCGTCCGCGCCGGCCGGGAATCGAAGGGTCGGGCCCGTGTCGTTGACCGCCCGAAGCACCGCGGTGGCAACGTCCTCGATACTGGTCGTGACTTTGGGAAGACTGCTCATCAGGACGTTTAGCTGTGGCTGGTAAGGCGCTGGAAACGAGTGCTCGTCATTGAGCGCCATCATGTTCGATTCGAACTTCGTGTCGGGCCCATAACCGGGCTCCACCAGCTTCACATGGATGCCGAGCGGTGCCAGCTCGTGATAGAGCGCCTGCGAGAAGCCATCGACGGCAATTTTGCTGGCCGCGTACACCGAAACCATCGGCGCCGGGTTGTAGACCACGCGGGACGTGACGTTGACGATCGTGCCCGATCCCCGCTCGCGCATGTGCGGCACGATCGCGCGGACCATCGCCATCACACCGTAGGTGTTGGTCTCGAACATTCGCCGGATGAGTTCATCCGACGTCGTTTCGATCGGCGCGAATCCGCCGATTCCCGCATTGTTGACGAGAACGTCCACGCCCCCAAAGAGCCCGATCGCTTCGTTGACCGCTGCCTTGATGCTGTCGGCCTTTGTGACGTCGAGCGCCACGACCCGCAGACGATCGGCGGGTCCTTCGAGGGTGTTGTCACCCGGCCGCCGCATCGTGGCGATGACGTTCCAGCCGTTATCCAGAAAAAGTTGCGCGGTCGCCTTGCCGAAGCCCGACGAAGAACCAGTGATAAGAACCGTGTTCATGAATATCCGTCCTTGAGTAGATCAGAACGGATACTAGTGAATCGACGCAAGACAATCTATAATCAATCGTCCGCTTTTCTTTATAGATCGTTCAGATTGGATCCTCTCTCCTCACTCGTTGCGCTCATGCGCCCTCAGGCCGTCGTATCGAAGGTCGTCAGCGGCTCAGGTCGCTGGGGCGTTCGTTATCTTCGTTCGACCAACGCCGGCTTCGGGATGGTGATGGCTGGTCAATGCCATATCCAGGTTGGCGGGTGTGAGCCCGTTGAACTGACCGAGGGCGATTTCATATTGCTGCCGGATGGCCCGGGCTTCGTCATGCTCAGCGATCCGGACGTTGAACCCGAAGCGATGGAGATCTGCACGACTCCCGCCACGCTCGCAAAAACTCACTTCGGACCTGACACTGACGAACCCGACTTCCGCCTGCTTGGGGGGTATTTTCAGTTCAGCGCACCCAATGCGGAGATGCTGACGCAAATCATGCCGGGACCGATCCATATCGACAGTGCCAACCACTCCAGTCGCAGGATTGCCAGCACGATCGGTTCGCTAAGAGAAGAAGCGCTCGATCAGCGACCCGGACGCGACCTGATCATGCAGCGCCTGGTCGAGGTGATGCTGATCGAAGCGTTGCGCTACAGCTCGGAACAGAACGGAGAACCGGTTCGCCCCGGCCTGTTGAATGCACTGGCCGACGATCGCATCGGACGGGCGCTGACCCGCTTCCACGCCGACGTTTCACGAGCCTGGACCGTTGGGTCCCTGGCCGAAGAAGCGCTCCTTTCACGGACCGCTTTTAGCGAACGCTTCACCCGTCTCGTCGGTATGCCACCGATGGCGTATCTGATCAAATGGCGGATGGCGGTAGCCAGGGACATCCTTCACCGTGAGCGGTTGCCACAAGACGCCGTTGCAGCCGCGGTCGGTTACCAGTCCGCCAGCGCCTTCAGTACAGCGTTCCGCCGCGAGGTAGGCCAGGCCCCGGGTGAATACGCCCGGGCCAACCTGGCGCTGACAGCATAGATTCACGTCACACGTCGCCCATCACTTCGGCAACACGCTGTCCACCCCTTCGACATACCAGTTCAACCGCTGCAGTTCCGGATCGGCGAGCGTCTTGCCGGCCGGCACCTTGACCGCGCCCGTCTGATCCTTGATCGGGCCGCTGAACACGTCCCACTTGCCGCTCGCGATCTGCTCCCGCTTCGCCTCGACGGCCTTCTGCGCCACTGCCGGAATCACACCCGTGTTCAGGTCCTCCAGATCGACGGCTTTCTGCGGAATGCCCCACCACACCGGATCGTTCTTCCACTTGCCGTCCAGCACCTGCTGGATCGCCGCCGTGTAGTAGACGCCCCAGTGCCCGACCACCGAGCCGAGGTGCGCATCGGGACCGAACTTCTTCATGTCCGAATCCCAGCCGAACGCATGCACGTGCTTCTCGGACGCGGTCGCGAGCGTTGCGCTTGAATCGGTGTTCTGTAGCAGCACGTCGGCGCCCTGCCCGATCAGCGTTTCGGCGGCCTGCTTCTCCTTGCCCGGATCGAACCAGCTGTTGATCCAGATCACCTTCGTGTGCACCTTCGGATTCACCGAGCGCGCGCCGAGCGTGTACGCGTTGATGTTGCGGAGCACCTCCGGAATCGGCACCGACGCGACGAAGCCGAGCGTGTTCGTCTTCGTCACGTAACCGGCCGCGACGCCCGCGAGGTACGCGCCCTGGTACATCCGCACGTCGTAGGTACCGAAGTTCGCAGCCTTCTTGTAGCCGGTCGCGTGCAGGAACACCGTGTCCGGAAAATCCTTCGCGACTTTCAGCTCGAAATCCTGGTAGCCGAAGCTCGAGCCGATGATGATCTTGTTGCCCTTGTTCGCGAGATCGCGGAACACGCGTTCCGAATCCGCCGACTCAGGCACGTTCTCGACGCGCGTGATCTTGATCTTGCTGCCGAACTTCGCTTCGGCTTCCTTCGACCCTGCATCGTGGGCAAACGTCCAGCCCGCGTCGCCCGGATTGCCGAGGTAGACGAACGCGACGCCCGGCGCATCGGCCGCGTGGGCGCTCTGCGCAAGCGGCACCGCGGCGCCGAACGACGCAGCGGCGAACGCAAAGGCGGTCAGCAGTTTTCTTGTCATGGGTTTTCTCCTGTTGTGTCGCGGGTTGCGGGTTGAGTGCGTATGAGGTGAGATGAACATTCAGCCGGCCGCGAAGAACGGCTTGCCGAGCGACGCCGGCGCATTGAGCCGGATCGTGTTCGGATTGCGCGAGATCAGCACGAGCACGACGATCGTCGCGACGTACGGCAGCATCGCGAGAAACTGCGTCGGCACCGGCACACCGATCGCCTGCGCATAGAACTGCAGGCCGGTCACCGCGCCAAACAGCAGCGCGCCGATCAGGAGGCGCCCCGGGCGCCACGTCGCGAACACGACGAGCGCGAGCGCGATCCAGCCGCGTCCCGACGTCAACTGCTCCTGCCACAGATGCAGGTTGACGATCGAGTAGTAGCCGCCCGCGAGGCCCGCCATCGCGCCGCCGAACAGCACGGCACCGTAGCGCACGCCGACCACCGGAAAGCCGACCGCATGCGCGACCTGCGGCGATTCGCCGACGGAGCGCAGCACGAGCCCCGCACGGGTTCGATAGAGAAACCAGCCGACCACCGCGAACATCGCGAACGCGAGGTAGTCGAGCGGCGTCAGGCTGAAGAACGCGGGGCCGAGCACGGGCAGTTTCGACAGCAGCGGAATCGGCCATACCTCGATCGTCGCGCGCACCGCCGCCGATGTGTACGGCTTGCCGACATACGCGGATAGTCCGATACCGAAGATCGTCAGCGACAGGCCGGTCGCGACCTGGTTCGCGAGCATCGTCAATGTGAGGAACGCGAACAGCAGCGACATCGCGACGCCCGCGGCCAGCGCCGCGAGGACGCCGAGCCACGGGCTGCCGGTCACCGCGGTGACCGCGTAGCCGCTCACCGCACCCATCAGCATCATCCCTTCGACGCCGAGGTTGAGCACCCCCGATTTCTCCGCGACGAGTTCGCCGACACCGGCGAACATCAGCGGGATCGATGCGACGACGGCGCTGGAGGTCAATGCACTGGCTTGCTGGATATCCATGAGGGTCGATCTATAGAAGTCAGTGAAGTCAGTGGCCGGGCGTCGCGACGGTCCGGCGGCGCACGCGATAATTCACGAACAGGTCGGCGCCGAGCAGGCAGAACAGCAGCAGCCCCTGGAACACGCCGGAGAGCGCCTGCGGCAACTGCATCGAGGTCTGCACCGCTTCCCCGCCGAGATACAGCAGCGCCATCAGCAGGCTCGCGAGCACGATGCCGAGCGGATGCAGCCGCCCGACGAACACGACGATGATCGCGGTGAAGCCATAGCCCGGCGACCACGTCGCCTGCAGTTGACCGATCGGCCCGGCGATCTCGCCCATGCCCGCGAGGCCTGCCAAGCCACCGCTGATCAGCAGCGACATCCAGATGGTCTTGCGATCGGAGAAGCCCGCGTAGCGCGCGGCGAGCGGCGCTAGGCCGCCGACGTTCATCCGGTAGCCCGCGAAGCTCTTGCGTATGAACAGCCATACGAGCGGGATCGCGACCAGCGTGACGAAGATCGATGCGTTGAGCCGCGTGCCACGCAGGAATTTCCAGTGCCAGTCGCCGGCGAAGGTCGGGTACAACGCGTCGCCGGAAAACATCTCCGACAGCGGGAAATTCATCCCCTGCGGGTCGCGCCACGGGCCGCTCACGAGGTAGATCAGCAACTGCGTCGCGACGTACGTGAGCATCAGGCTCGTGAGAATTTCGTTGGTGTTGAAGCGGCTCTTCAGCAGCGCCGGAATCGCGGCCCATGCCATTCCACCGAGTACGCCGGCGACCATCATCGTCGGCAGGATCCACCAGCCGCTCGCCTGATCGAAGTAGATCGCGACGCCGCTCGCCGCGATGCCGCCGAGCAGCATCTGCCCTTCCGCGCCGATGTTCCACACATTCGCGCGATAGCCGATCGCGAGGCCGAGGCCGATCAGGCACAGCGGCGATGCCTTCAGCAACAGTTCGGCCCAGCCATTCACGCTCGACAGCGGCTCGATGAAGAACGCATGCATCGCCTGCACCGGATCGCGCCCGACGAGGCCAAAAATCAGGAAGCCGATTGCGAGCGTGAGCAGCGCGGCGACCAGCGGAACGGCGAGCTGCATCGCGCGGGACGGCGATGTGCGCGCTTCGAGTCGATACGGAAGGATCATGAGCGGTGGATCTGGATTGTCGTTGTGTGCGTTGTTCGTATCGTTCGTCGCGGGAGACTTACGCGTGCGCCGGCTCGGCGGACGGCGGCGCACTCTCGCGCTCGCCGAACAGGCCCGCCATCCAGCGGCCGATCTCCTCGGCGTTCGTGTCGCCGGTCTTGCGCACCGGCGACAACCGACCGCGCGCAAGCACCGCCACGCGATCGCAGATGTCGAACAGCTCCTCGAGTTCTTCGGAGATCACCAGAATCGCGACGCCGCGCGCCGACAGGTCGAGCAACTGCTGGCGAATAAACGCCGCCGCGCCGACGTCGACGCCCCATGTGGGCTGCGCGACGACGAGCACCTTCGGCGCCTGCAGAATCTCGCGGCCCACGATGTACTTCTGCAGATTGCCGCCCGACAGGCTCTGCGCAAGCGCGCCATCGCCGCCGCAGCGCACGTCGAACGCGTCGATGCAACGCTGCGCGAACGCCTTCATCGCGCGCGCGTCGATCCAGCCGGAGCGGACCATCTTCTGTCGATGCGCGGTGAGCAGCGCGTTTTCCGCGAGCGACATCGCCGGCACCGCGCCGCGGCCGAGCCGCTCTTCCGGCACGAACGCGAAGCCGAGCGCGCGGCGCGCACCGGCACTGAGACGTCCAGCCGGCTTGCCGCAGATCGCGATCGTGTCGGCCTGAGCCGAACGCGCCTCGCCCGACAGCGCCGCGAGCAGTTCCGCCTGGCCATTACCCGACACACCCGCGATGCCGAAGATCTCGCCGCCGTGCACGGCTAACGACACGTCGTCGAGCGACGTGCCGAACGGATCTGCACTCGCGGCCGACAGATGCCGCACGTCGAGCAGCACGTCGCCCGGCGTATGCGCGCGACGCGTGTAGTCGGGCAGCGAGTGACCGACCATCAACTGCGCGAGCGACGCATGGGTTTCGTCGCGCGGCGTCACGCGGCCTGTTACGCGACCGCCGCGCATCACCGTCGCGGTGTCGCACAGTTCCTGGATCTCGTCGAGCTTGTGGCTGATGTAGAGGATGCTGCAGCCTTCGGCCGCGAGCCGGCGCAACGTCTCGAACAGTTTGCGTACCGCCTGCGGCGTGAGCACCGAGGTCGGTTCGTCCATGATCAGCAGACGCGGATTCTGCAGCAGGCAGCGCACGATCTCGACGCGCTGCCGCTCGCCGACCGTGAGGCTGTGCACGTGACGCTGCGGATCGATGTCGAGGCCGTAGTCGGCGGAGACTTCACGGATGCGCTTGCCGAGGGCCTTCAGGTCGAACGGTTCGTCGAGTGCGAGCGCGATGTTTTCGCCGACCGTCAACGTCTCGAACAGCGAGAAGTGCTGGAACACCATGCCGATACCGAGCTTGCGCGCCGCCGCTGGACTCGCGATCTCGACAGCCTCGCCCTCCCAACGAATCTCGCCCGCGTCCGGCCGCACCGCGCCGTAGATGATCTTCATCAGCGTGCTCTTGCCCGCGCCGTTTTCGCCGAGCACCGCGTGGATCTCGCCGGGCGCGACCGTCAGCGTCACGTCGTCGTTTGCGCGCACGGCCGGGTACTGCTTGCTGATGCCCGCGAGCGCGAGGCGGGGAGGCGCGGAGGCCGGGTTGCCTGTACGGGAAGAAGCCGTGGAAGAGTCGTTCATGAGAGTCCGTCGTGCGTCGAAACACCGTCCGCGGCGCGGGGCTACAGCCCTGGAAGGGCTTTGTGCGCCGCACAGCCGTTTGACGATACCTAATTCGCCCAGCCCAGTCGAGCCGTCAAAAATCCCGGAAAGCCGCGCCACAGCACGCTTTGCGGGTTACCCACCCTTGACGCCGCTTTATGTCCATATTAAAAGTCATATACCCCCACGCCTACTCGATCAGCCTGTACATATATTTGGAGAAGTCATGAGCCAGCAACGCGAGGCGATCGACACCTATCTGTTGCGCGTCCTGCATACCCTGCTGATGGAGCGCAGCGTGACGCGCGCCGCCGTCAAGCTGAACCAGTCGCAGCCCGCGATCAGCGCGGCGCTGCGACGCCTGCGCGACATCACCGGCGACCCGCTGCTGGTACGCGGCAAGTCGGGCATGGTGCCGACCGAGTACGGTCTGCGCCTGCTCGAGCCGGTGCAGAACGCGCTGCGCGAAATCGAGCGCATCAAGTTCCAGCAACACAACTTCGATCCGGCGACGTCGATCCGCTGTTACCGGATCGGCTGCCCCGACTACCTGAACGTGCTGTTCGTGCCGACCGTCGTCGAGCGCTTTCGCCTCGCCGCGCCGAACGCGACGCTCGAGTTTCATTCGCTCGGTCCCGCGTTCGACTATGAACTCGCGCTCGAGGACGGCAAGCTCGACATCGTCGTCGGCAACTGGCCGGAGCCGCCCGAGCAGCTGCATCTGTCGAACCTGTTCGTCGACCAGATCGTCTGCCTGATGAGCAGCACGCATCCGTTCGCGAAACGCGGCGGCCTTACGCTCGACCAGTACCTGAACGCGCCGCATCTCGCGCCGACGCCTTATTCGGTTGGCCAGCGCGGCGCGATCGACGTGCATCTCGCGCGCGAACGGCTGAAGCGCCACGTCGTCGTCACGCTGCCGTACTTCAATCTCGCGCCGTACGTGCTCGTCAAGTCGGACCTGATCTTCACGACGACGCGCCTCTTCGCCGATCACTACTCGAAGTTCCTGCCGCTCACCGTCGTGCCGGCGCCGCTCGACTTCCCGCCGATGCAGTACTACCAGCTGTGGCACGAACGCTGCCACTATTCCGACGAAGTGCGCTGGCTGCGCAGCCTCGTCGCCGAGGCCACACGAGCGCTGATCGACAAGCCCTGACGGGTTTCACGTCACGGCACGTTCACGCGGATGCCTGATAAAGCGTCTGCGCGAGCCGGTTGTGGCGCTCGATCTGCGGCCCGAGATCGAGCGTCGTCAGTACGCCCTCCTTCACGACCATACGCCCGCCGATCACGCTGTACGCGACCTGCGACGGCGCGCAGAACACCAGCGCTGCGACCGGGTCGTGCAACGCGCCCGCAAAGAGCGGCTGCCGCAGATCGAACGCGACGAAATCCGCAGCCATCCCCGGTGCGAGCGCGCCGATGTCGTCGCGGTTCAGCACCCGCGCGCCGCCGAGCGTCGCGATCTCGAGCGCCTCACGTGCGGTCATCGCATCCGGTCCAAAACCGACCCGCTGCAGCAGCAACGCCTGACGCACTTCGGCGACCATCTGCGCCCCATCGTTCGACGCCGAGCCATCGACCCCGAGCCCGACCGGCACACCCGCGAGCCGCATCCGTTTGATCGGCGCGATCCCCGACGCGAGCCGCATGTTCGAGCACGGGCAATGCGCGACGCCGGTGCCAGTGCGCGCGAACAGCGCGATGCCCGGATCGTCGAGCTGCACGCAGTGCGCATGCCACACGTCGCGCCCGACCCAGCCGAGATCTTCCGCATATTCGGCCGGCGTCATGCCGAATTTCTCGCGGCTGTACGCGACGTCGTTGACGTTCTCCGCGAGGTGCGTGTGCAGCGACACGCCGTAGTGCCGCGCGAGCACCGCCGATTCGCGCATCAGATCGCGGCTCACCGAGAACGGCGAACACGGCGCGACGACGACGCGCAGCATCGCGTAACGGCCGTCGTCGTGATACGTCTCGATGAGCCGCTGCGTGTCCTTCAGGATGTCCGCTTCGCGCTCCACCACCGAATCGGGCGGCAAGCCGCCGTCCTTCTGACCGACGCTCATGCTGCCGCGGCTCGCATGAAAACGCATGCCGATCCGCTGCGCCGCCGCGATGCTGTCGTCGAGCCGGCTGCCGTTCGGGTAGATGTACAGATGGTCGCTCGACGTCGTGCAGCCCGACAGCAGCAGTTCGGCCATTGCGGTGAGCGTCGACACCTCGATCATCTCGGGCGTGAGGTGCGCCCATATCTTGTACAGGCTCGTCAGCCAGCCGAACAGCTCGGCGTCCTGCGCGGCGGGAATCGCACGCGTCAGGCTCTGGTACATGTGGTGATGCGTGTTCACGAGTCCCGGAATCACCAGATGTCCGCGCAGGTCGAGCACCTCGTCGGCGGTCTGCGGCAGCTCCGCCGTCGGACCGACCGCGACGATCCGGTTGTCTTCGATAAAGAGACCGGCATCGCGCCACTCGTGGCGCGCGTCGTCCATCGTCACCAGCACGTCGGCATGCCGGACCAGGATCGTCCGGCCTCGTTGTATGTGCTGTGCAGCCGCTTCCGTCGTCATTCGTTTCTCCGCCTCTGGTTCGTGCCGCGGCGGCGGGTCGTCGGAACGACACCCTGCCGGCGCGGCGTGTGCAACGTCGTCCGAACGCGGTGAGGCGGCAGCACCGGCAGTCCCGGGAAGCCGCGCCATCGCGCCGGCCGGACGCGAGAGCCCGGTTACCCGGCGCGCTGCGCCGTCTTCGGGATGCGCAGCGGCGCTGCGCACAGGCATAACCTTCGCGGGCCAAAATTGCGCTGGCAATTCACGCGGCTGCGATACCCGCCTTCACGGACTCAATATAGTGGGTGTTTTTGGCGCCGGTACGATCGATTCCGCGAGGCGGTATCGCCCGGGCAGGTGTGACAAGGCATCCGGGCTGGCGCATGCTGGTTGGGGTCAGGCCAGCCGTCATGCGTGCGGCTTTATGTTGCCTATCGCTCGCGTTCGACGGCATCCGTTCTTTTTACAATGGCTGCCACGGCGCTCGCATCGATCCGCCGACGGGTATGTAGCCACTGACGTGGAGCCTCGATCCGCCGCATGCATGACGGATCGGGCCGCCGCCGAAACCTCGCATTCAAGCAAAGGAAAACTGCGAATGGGCAAGCTCACTACCCACGTACTCGACACCGCGAACGGCCGTCCCGGCGCGGGCATCAAGGTCGAACTCTTCGCGCTCGCGGGCGACACGCGTCGCGCGCTGAAAACCGTCGTCACGAACAACGACGGTCGCTGCGACGAACCGCTGCTCACCGGCGACGCACTGCAGGCAGGCGAATACGAACTCGTGTTCCACGCGGGCGACTACTTCGCCGCCGCAGGCGCGAACCTGCCGCAACCGCGCTTCGTCGATCGCGTCGTGCTGCGCTTCGGTATCGCCGATCCGCAATCGCACTATCACGTGCCGCTGCTGGTGTCGCCGTGGTCGTACAGCACGTATCGCGGTAGTTAAGCGGTAGCTGGAACATCACGCCGCGGACGCGTCCCGTCGACAGCCAGCCGCCGCATTTCGCAGAGTGTGAGGAGACCTCCGCAGATACCTGCGAAATGCAGCGAGCTATATCGGCTGACGACATCTGTACGACGCAGATCCAGCGACAGCAAACGAAGACAACGCGCGTCGCACGCACCGTATGCCCTACAAGCGCCATCCGTGCGCAGGCATCGAAGGTTTCAGGACAGCGTCGCGCATAACGAACTGGAAGTGGAGGAGTTTCATGGAAGGCTTTATCACCGACTGGCTGAATCTCGCGATTCGCTGGTTTCACGTCGTCGTCGCGATTGCGTGGATCGGCGAGTCGTTTTATTTCGTCGCGCTCGACAACAGCCTGAAACCGCCGCAGGACGCGAATCAGCGCAAGCGCGGCGTGTTCGGCGAGCTGTGGCACGTGCACGGCGGCGGCTTCTACAACATGCAGAAGTACACTGTTGCGCCGCCCGAAATGCCCGACGACCTGCACTGGTCGAAGTGGCCGTCGTACACGACGTGGCTGTCCGGTTTCAGTCTCTTCACCGTGCTGTACCTGATGGCGCCGAACACCTACCTGATCGACAAGAACGTGCTCGACATGGGCCCGGTCGTCGCGATCTTCTCCGCGCTCGGCTTCCTGATGGCCGGCTGGATCGTCTACGACTCGCTGTGCCGGCTGCTCGGCAACAAGGACAAGGTGCTCGGCATCTGCGTCGGCCTGTACGTGCTGATCGCCGCGTGGCTCGCGTGCCATATTTTCGCGGGGCGCGCTGCGTACCTGATCGTGGGCGCGATGCTCGCGACGATCATGTCGGCGAACGTGTTCTTCGTGATCATTCCGGGTCAGCGCAAGGTGGTCGCCGCGATGCTCAAGGGCGACACGCCGAATCCGATCTATGGCAAGCGCGGCAAGCAGCGCTCGGTGCACAACACGTATTTCACGCTGCCGGTCGTGTTCGCGATGCTGTCGAATCACTACGCGATGACTTACACGCATCCGTACAACTGGGCCGTGCTCGCGGTGATCATGCTGGCTGGTGCGATGATCCGCCAGTTCTTCGTGATGCGCCATCGCGGTCAGGTGCTGTGGTATCTGCCGCTCGGCGGCGTCGCGTTGATGGCTGCTGCACTGGCCTGGACGATACCGAAGCCGATCGTGCCGCAGGCGCAGGCGGCGAACCAGCCGGCCCTCAAGGTCGCCGACATCGTGCCGGTGCTGCAGCAGCGCTGCATCGCGTGCCACTCCGCGCATCCGACGCTGATGGGCAGTGCACCGGCCGGCGTGCTGTTCGATACGCCCGACGAGATCTCGCAGAACGCCCAGCGCATCTATCAGCAGGCGGTGACGCTAAAGGCGATGCCGCTTGGCAACGTTACGCATATGACCGATGCGGAGCGGTTGAAGATTGCGGCGTGGTTTGAAGCGGGGGCGGCGAAGTAGGTTTGGCGGGTGGCTCCGGCGTCATGCGGATGGATGGCGCTGGAGCATTGGCAGGTGCTTCGATGAAACGGGCTGTGCGCAAAAGCGCGTGGCCCGTTTTTTTTGGGGGGTTCCTGCGTTCGCGCGCTGCGTGTGAAATGCGTGGGACGTGTGGGTTCGAGGCTGCCTCACGTAACGTGATTTCATGACTTACCTGTACCCGCATGGCGCTCGCTAAACTGGACACTGGCCACTGCAAGGTGACG
Organism: Paraburkholderia sp.; assembly: GCF_050742655.1. Taxonomy (GTDB): domain Bacteria; phylum Pseudomonadota; class Gammaproteobacteria; order Burkholderiales; family Burkholderiaceae; genus Paraburkholderia. The sequence goes on from NZ_JBOIGG010000023.1 coordinate 71,987, forward strand.
GGCGCGGCTAGCGATGGAGTATTTTCATTTTCCATCATCCGATCGTTTAGATCTTGAGTCACTTTTCCTGGAATCATCGAGATCAGTATCGGAGTCGCGCCTCTCCTTGATTTGCAGAAAAATAGAAATAGCCCTGTCGCCGACTGCAATAACAATCCATACCGTCAAGCCAACCAGGCTGAAGGCGTCCAAGTTCTCTATCTCAATGATTGGTTGGCGAAATAGCGTTGTTCATGTGGTCAGGGATGTGTGCCAGACGGCCAGACACATCCCTTTACGGGACTCACAATGGCGGTGCGGCGGTGCCACAACAACACGCCGCCGACAAATATCGTCTTTCGCATTGCAGTTTCCGCTTAACGTTCAGCGCCAACCCCGATGCCATCCGCCTCGATAATAACCATACCCAGGATGTCCCCAGCCGGCGTGATACCTGCCATACCCAGGGTGACCCCACCAGCCATATCCAGCATGCCACCAGCCCCAGCCGACACCGACGTGATATCGCCAGAGATAGCCCGGAGCAGGCACAACCCCTACCGGAGCGACGTAGACCACACCGGCTGGCGCTACCGCAGGAGGTTCGACTACCACGGGAGCGGGTACTACGACGGACGGTGGAGGAGCCACATATACAGGTGCGGGCGCGACGTAAACCGGCGCGGGTACGCCGACGCTCAGTCCTACCGAGACACCCGCAATCGCTGGTTGTGACGCAGCAAAAACCAGTGTTCCGAGTCCGAGGGCAGCAAGCAACATCGATTTCATTTGAGACTCCTACGTTCGACAAATCCATCCTGTTGATGACCTGTCGTTTCTCTTATACGAAGGGAGCATCCGAAATCCGTCGCGTGTCGGGCGAAATTTTTGTCACCCGGGCGTGCCTGACTACAAGCCGCTTTCAAAACGGTGACAGCAACTAGACGGCGGCGAGGCGGTTGATGCGCAAGCGGCTCAAGCGTCACGTCCGCCCGCGCGTGGTAGTGACGGACAAACTGCGCAGCTACGGGGCGGCGAACAGCGAACTATGCCTGCACGTCGAACATTGCAGCACAGAGGACTGAATAACCGGGCGAGCGCTCGAGAAGATGACGCGCCATACCCCTGCCCGCCCTTTTCCGCACCCCCAAAAACAAAACGCCTGCCGCATCCGCGACAGGCGTTCTCAATTCCGACTTGTGCAGCAACACGCACCCGAAAGCGCGCGTCAGCTCACACGCTGACGGCCCGCATCGCATCCTCCGTCAACCACACCGACTCATCCAGATCCTGCTCGTTCAGATTCAGCCCCTCCCCACCCCGATCGACGACGATAAAATCGCTCACCTCGCCGAGCGCGATCAGCGGATGGTGCCACACGCCCTTCGCGTAATTCACGCCCTGCCAGCCGCTCGTGACGAACGCGCGGATCGCGTGCGGATCGAGTAGGCCCGCCGGCGCGACGACGACCAGGTACGGCTTGTCGTTCAGCGGCACGAATGCCTGACTGCCGAGCGGATGCCGTTCGAGCATCGTCACTTCGAATGGCAGCGTGCGCGGCTGGCCGCGAAACAGGTTCACGAGCGCGCGACCGCTCTCGTCGGTGACGTCCACTTTCGCGAGATCGTGATAGCGGATCGTCGTGCCGAGATTGATCGGAATCTGCTTCGCGCCTTCGAGTTCGATCACGTCGCCGAACGGGGCGAACGCGGCGCGGGTCAACGGTTCGATTGCGAGCGTCTTCATCGGATCAGGCCAGCGTGCCCCACAGACGCAGCCGCGACACGCCGCCGTCCGGGAAGATGTTGAAGCGCACGTGCGTGACGGACCCAAGCGCGGCCAGTTCGCTTTCGTAGTGATGCTGCTTGTCCATCTGCAGCTTCTGCTCGCCGACCAGCACGGGCCAGAACATCGCCTGCGTGACGAGCGAACTGTCGGTGCCGCCCGTCACATGCGCGGCCTGCAGCGAACAGCGGTCCGGATAGTTGCCCTTGAAGTGCGCGGTATCGACTTCGATCTTGCGGATCACGCCCGGCTGCGCCAGCTCGACGATCGCCCAGTCATTGCCCGGTTCGCGGCGCCGGCGCGTTTCCCAGCCGTCGCCCATGTTCACGCCGCGGCCCGGCATCAGCAGCGTCGATGCGGCGCCGAAATGCTGGTTGTTCGCACCGACGATGCGCGCGCCGTTTTCCATCGCGGCCAGATCGAACAGTTCGGTGCGACTCGCTCCTGCCCAGTCGACCTGCGGCTGCCCGTACACGCGCAGCCGCGCAATGCCGCCGTCCGGATAGATGTTCACGCGCAGATGCGTCCACGCATTCGCATCGGCGACTTCGACGTAGTGATGGCTGTTGCCCTGCAACGTGGTCGACGGCACGATTTCGGTCCATTGCGTCGACGCATTCGGCGCACCGTCCACCACGCGCGCCGCCTCGACCGATGCGGCCGGCGGGAAGTTGCCGGTGAAGTGGCTCGTGTCGAGATCGAGTCCCTTGACGACGCCCGGCCGCGCGAGCTTCACGATGCACCAGTCGTAGCCGCTGATGCGCTTGCGACGCGTTTCCCAGCCGTCCATCCACTTGCCGTGATCGTCGTATTTGCCGGGGATGAAGACGGCCGGCTCCGGATTCAGCATGCGCTCCTTCGGCGCGAAGAAGTCGTCGCTGGTCTCGAGCGCCTGCGCGCCGAGACGCGGGTCCGCGAGATTCACATAGCGGCGCGTGAAGTCCGGTGCGTTGGGGTCGAGAATCGGGAGTGCCATCGTTGTCTTCCTTGCTGTTGTGTTGTCTGCTGTGTGTCGTGCGCTGTGTCGTTATTGAGCTCAGGCGTCGATCAATTCGTCGAGTCTGAAGCGTGCGATCCGGTAGATCTGGTCGAGGCTCGCGCGCAGTTCGTCCGCGCGCGTGTGATTCACGCGGGCCTCGAAGTTCGCGATGATGCCGTGCCGGTCGTAGCCCCGCACCGCGAGAACGAACGGAAAGCCGAACTTCTCGCGATACGCGGCGTTCAGCGCGACGAGCCGGTCGAATTCCTGCTGCGTACATTGGTCGAGCCCGGCGCCGCTCTGCTCGCGGGTCGACTCCGCCGTCAGTTCGCCGCGCACGGCGGCCTTGCCGGCCAGTTCCGGGTGCGCGTTGATCAGCACGAGTTGCGTTGCTTCGCCCGCGTCCTCGACGATGCCGGACATCGCGTGATGCAACGCGTCGACGCTCGCGAACGGACGCATGCTGGCGGCCGCTTCAGCGACCCACGGCGAGTGTTCGAAGATGCCGGAGAGCGCCGCGACGAACGCGTCGGTCGAGCCAGTGTTCAGTTGATCGAGTGTGTAGTGCATCGCCTTCATGCCGCGGCTCCGCCGGGCGTGGGTTGAGTCGGTTGGGTCGGTTGATAAGGATGATGTTCGCGCCAGTGACGCGCGATGTCGACGCGTCGCGTCACCCACACGCGATCGTGCCGCTCGATGTGATCGAGAAAACGCTGCAGTGCGCGGAACCGTCCGGGCCGGCCGAGCAGCCGGCAGTGCATGCCGATCGACAGCATCTTCGGTGCTTCGGCGCCCTCTTCGTAGAGCACGTCGAATGCGTCGCGCAGATACGTGAAGAAGTGGTCGGCGGTGTTGAAGCCCTGCGGCGACGCGAAGCGCATGTCGTTGGTGTCGAGCGTGTACGGCACGATCAGCTGCGGCACGCTCACGCCGCCCGTCACCCCGACGTCCATCCAGAACGGCAGGTCGTCGCCGTAGTAATCGGAGTCGTACAGGAAACCGCCGTATTCGGCGACGAGCCGGCGAGTATTCGGGCTGTCGCGGCCGGTGTACCAGCCGAGCGGACGCTCGCCCGTCACACGCTCGATCGCTTCCATGCCGAGCCGCATGTGTTCCGCTTCGCGCTCCGGCGACATGTCCTGATAGTGAATCCAGCGATAACCGTGGCACGCGATCTCGTGACCGAGCTCGACGAACGCGCGCGCGACCTCCGGATGCCGCTCGATCGCCATGCCGACACCGAACACCGTCAGCGGCAGTCCGCGCTTCTCGAATTCACGCAGGATGCGCCACACGCCTGCGCGCGATCCGTATTCGTAGATCGATTCCATGCTCATGTGGCGCGACGGGTACGACGCGGCTCCGACGATCTCCGACAGGAACTGCTCGGAGCCCGCATCGCCGTGCAGCACGCAGTTCTCGCCGCCCTCTTCGTAGTTGAGCACGAACTGCACCGCGACCCGGGCCTGCCCGGGCCAGTTCGCCTGCACCGGATGGCGGCCGTAGCCGATCAGATCGCGTGGATAGGTCGAATCGAATGGCATGGTGTGAACGAATGCAGCCTGACGGGGTGAATGACGCGCGACGTCCGCACACTGCGCGGGATGCGCGCCGGTGCGGCGGAAGACGGCAACGGGAGCGTATCCCGGGCGAGCGAAGCCGGCGCCAGGGTGGAACCAGTGTAGCGAAAACGCCCCCGTGCGCCCATACATCCACGCAGATAGTGCGGGTCAGACCGGGTGTATGTGCGGACGGCGTTCGGCGGGGGATTCGGTGACTTTGGCGGTGACTTTGGCGGTGTCGGCCGGTGTGGCATCCCCCTCCGGACTGAATCGTGCGAACTCCCCGTCGTAGCGCTTCGCCAGCGGGCGGGCGTAGTCGCCGCGCTTGGCCGTCCCGAGCCGCAGCGCGACCAGCGCCTCGACCCACTTCACAGCGGCCGTCACGCCCTCCACCACCGGCGCACCGAGCGCGTCCTCGATCTCCGCGCACAGTTCCGCCATCCCTGCGCAGCCGAGCACGATCGCATCCGACCCGTCCTCGTCGAGTGCGCGACGGCATTCGTCAAGGATGATGGCGCGCGCCGCCGAGCCGGGTTTGTCGAGATCGAGCACCGCGACATCGGTTGCGCGCACGTTGCGGCAGAAGCGTGTCATCCCGTAGCGCTCGGCGAGATGCCACGCCATCCCTCGCGTGCGCGCGAGCGTCGTCACGACCGAGAAGCCAGGCGCGAGCACACTGGCCGCGTGCATCGCGGCCTCCGCGATGCCGATCACCGGGCCTCTTGCCAGTTCACGCGCTGCATACAGGCCGGGATCGCCGAAACACGCGATCACGTAACCGTCGCAACCGTCGCGCTCGCCAGCCGCGACTTCGGCGAGCAGGCCGGGCGTGGCGAGCGCTTCGTCGTAGTAGCCTTCGATCGACGGCGGCCCCATCGGCGGGCTCACCGCGATCACCTCGGTGCCGGGTGCGACGACATCGCGTGCACAGCGCGCCATCGCATCGGTCATGCTCCACGTCGTGTTCGGGTTGATCAGTTTGATGCGCATTTCTTGTCTCCTTATATCTTGCTTTTGATTCAGAATTCAGTGGGTAGCAAGCCATTAATGGTTTGCCACCAAGCCGGTTGGCAGCCGTGGCGCAGCTTGTGTCTCCTGCGAGTTTCGAGCTCCGTCGACA
>NZ_JBOIGG010000024.1:0-76498 GCF_050742655.1 Paraburkholderia sp.
CTTTCCGCGCGTAGCCCGAGATGGCCCGCACCTAAGTGTCGTCCTCGCACTGACACGGTAGTGGTCCGAGACGAGATCGTCCCTCGCGTCGCAAACCGGAGTGACACGGGGCCCGCCCACCCCGCGGTGCACTGGTGTGCGCGCGGAGGGGGCTGCTTGGGAAACCGTTTGAATATTCTGCGCACCGTGAATCATTTCGGCCGCGTACCGCTGCTCTTCTATCACGCTGCCGATGGCTTGCGCTATGTTGCCCTCGCCGTTTGCTGGCGATTTTTTTTTGCTCTTCTGGAATGCGGCTATGCCTTTGCGCCGTAGGTGTCGCCTCTATGCAGGGTGGCATCTGCTGTCAAGAAACGTGCGGACAGCAAGCCGCTAATCCACGCCCGGTCTTCCGCATCACGATGCAGATACTTTACGACGCGCTTGGTTCTACATTTTCTACCGCAATTTCTCCATGGTCGGAGCGAACCGCTCCAAGCAGCACAAAGACCAGAACGGCAGCCACCAGGGTCAGGATAATCGAGACCCAAAGCAGCTTCTGGAATGCAAGGTCATAAGCCTGCAGCAGGTGCGCGTGATCGAAGCCCGAAAGGATCGATCCCGCTTTCTCCAGCGTTCCGGCCGCAAGTTGTGCCGCACCTGATGCCAGGCTATCCGGATTCTGTTCAGGCCTGATGTCGGTCAGGGTTTGCTGGGCGAAAAACGCCAGCAATGAACCCACAATAGCCATTGCCGTGCTATCGATCGACACGCGCAAAGCGCCAAAAATACCAACCGCCATTCCAGCTTTTTCACTGGGGACCACACTGACGGCAAGGTTATCCATCAACCCCCATGGAATGGCGGCACCGAGACCAATGAGAAGCAGATCCACGCGCATCAGGATGCCGTGATTGCCGAGCGGCACCTGGGCGAGCAGAAAGAGCCCAGCGACCGAGATCAGCATGCCCAGACCCGAGAGGATGCCAACCGGAATAAATCGGGTGAGCATCGCCGAAAGGAACGGGATAAAGAGCAGCGGCGCTGAAAAATAAAGCATCAATATCCCGGCATCCAGCGCATTGAGTCCTTCAATCCCGATAAAGCGCAGCGGCAGAATAATGAGCAACGCAATATATGAGTACGCCGTTGCGAGCGGCAGAAGCTGCGCACCTACGAAACGCGGATAGCGGAACAGGCTGAGATCAAGCATGGGATTTTTGACCTTCATCTCTACCGCGACAAAAAGGCCCAGCATCAGACCGCTCGCCAGAAAAAGTCCCAAGACAAGCGAGCCTGTCCATCCATACACCGGAGCTTCAATCACTGCGAAGGTGAAGAGCGTCAATGCGAGGGTGAAGATGCCGGCACCTGTCCAGTCGAGACCATGCGCCGCAGGATTCTTGCTATCCGTCATGCAGAAAATGCACAGTATCAGCGCGATAAAACTGATGACTGCACTACTGAGGAAGACCGCATGCCAGTTGAAAAAAGCGATCAGAATGCCGGCCAGAGTCGGGCCGAAAGCGAGGCCCGCGCCAAACGCGATACCGATAAGACTGAAAACCCTGACGCGCGCTGCGCCTTCAAATTCCTGGGCCAGCATTGACACGCCGCCGGCATAAGCACAAGCAGCCGCGAGACCATGTGGAACGCGAAGGAAGTCAAGCCACAAAACGCTTGGTGCGAGCGGCATCACAAGCGAAACAAGCGTCATGACCAGCATGCCGATAAAAAAGATTTTCTTGCGGCCATAGTGGTCGGCAAGCGCACCGGCCACCATCAAGGTACTGCCGCACGCGAGCATAAAAGCATTGGTGATCCAGGAAAGAGCGACGGTCCCTCCTGCAAGATCACGGCTGATAAAGGTTTGTGCAGCAGGCCCCGCCGAGAGACTCAAAGGCAAGCTGACACAGGCCAGAATCACCGCGATTAGAACAAGGGCTTTGGCGCGTCTGGACCTCGGGGCCAACGGGGAAGTATTCATGGAGCGCTGATGCATTGATAAGATTCCCTAAGGTTCGTGCGATCGGGAGCGCTGCAACGGGCGTCTCCCGGTTTTCAGGCAGGGTTAATCCTATGGGCTTCAGCGTCATGGATAAAGCAAGACAATGCGAATTCATCTGTCGGGGAACACGAATAATGAAAAACGGACCGTCTGCTCGAGCGGATACCCGACAACGGGTTCGGTCCTGGAAACGACTTCACAAAGTGCTTTGAGTACGCTGCGAGGTGCGTCGGCCGATGAGGGTAAGGAAGGCTGTGTGAATGTCGGCGCGTCGCTCGAAACGGATCCGAAGGCACCGGAAGTGATGCGGCGAGGCATGCGTGCGCTCGACGGCCTGACGAACCTTGCCCAGTCCGCTGCCAGGTTGTTTACCGCGCCGGGAGAGGGGTCGCGATGTACCGCTCGAGCTTAGGGATGCTCGTGCAGGCCTGTCGCCGCGATCGACAGAACCAGGATCGCAACGAGAGCTCTGAGCGAAGGCATTGACGAGAGATATTAAGCGAAGGCATTGCCCGAGGGTGTTATGCCTATCGGCGGCGAAGCTCGCCGGAGCGAATGACTGCTTTGTCACTAACCTAAGTGGCGCGAGGGCGGGTCTCGTCTCGGACCACTGTGCTGTGTGAACGAGGTGCCCACTTAGGCGAGTGCCATTCCCGGCATCACACGGAAAGGACCTGGTAACGTCTCGGCGGCTTTCTTCTGCTTACTCTTCTTTGCCGCGGCAAAGAAGAGTAAGCGCCGCCCCGCACAGGGGCAACGCCTGCGCCGCGAGGCGCGAATAAGCACCGCCTGCCAGGGCGAACCACAAGCAACAAACAGCGAACAGCGAACAACAAAAACCAACAACAGATAAACGAACACCTACTTCCTCTTCCGAACCTGCTGCCCCTTCTCCGTAATAATCGAATCAAAATCATCGATCTGCGAAAACCGTACCGCCTTCAATACCCCGAACTTGCTCGTATCGACCACCAGATGCCGCTCCACCGCACTCGCCATTGCCGCCTGCTTCAACGCCACCTCATGAAAGTTCCAGCACGTCACGCCGCGCTCCACGTCAACGCCGCCCGCTGATATGAACGCCTTGTTGATCCCCATCCGACGCAACGTCTCCAGACTCTCTTCGCCCGCGAACGAGTCAGAGGACGGAACATACACACCGCCCAGCAAAATCATCCGCACATTCGGCTTGCGCCGCAGAATCTCCGCGACGTTCAGCGAGTAACACACGACCGTCACGTGCCGCTCCGTGGGAATCAACCGCGCAAGCGTCGCGAGTGTCGTGCCGCAATCGATGAACAGCGTCTCGTTGTCGCCGATCAACTGCGCGGCGAACGCGGATGCGTCGGCCTTCGCCTGTGCGAAATGATCCTTTTCCTGCTCGAGCGAATAACCGGCCGTGTTCGGCACATCGGTCGCACTGACGATATAGCCGCCGAGATAGGTGAAATGCCCAGGGCTCGCGGCAATGTCGCGGCGCACCGTCATCTCCGACACGCCGAGCAGCGTCGCGGCATCGCGCAGACGCATCACGTTCTGTCGGGCCAGAGCATCGGCGAGCGCACGCAGGCGTTCGGATTTCAACATGGAGGTTCCGTGGAGAAGGCGCCGTGACGCGTTAGTTTTCGTTCGGGTTCGTGAAAAGATTATAACAAGCGATGCACAAACGGAACACGCGATTTTCGTAGCCTTCCAGGCCGCACGATCCGCGCCACGGTGCTTTGCAGCACGCGGTTTCGCTTGGAAAAGGTCCGCAACGCACATATGCTGACGTGAGCGCCCGGGAACTGCGGCCGCGCAGCCCGGTCTTCTGTTTAATTCATTACAGGAGCCCCCTATGACGCGTCCCGTCGATTCCGGCGTGATCCTTGTCGCACGCATCGCCCTCGCTGTGCTGTTCCTGTGGGGAGGTGTGATGAAAATTCTCGGTTACGCGGGCTTCGTCGGGTACCTGCAATCGAAGGGCGTGCCCTTCGTGCAGATCGCCGCGCCGATCGCCACCGCAGTCGAAACGCTTGGCGGCGTGTTTCTCGTCCTCGGCTTCAAGATCCGCCCGCTCGGTTTCGTGATGGCGGTCTATACGGTCGCGACGGCGGTGCTCGGTCACGACTTCTGGAACATCACGGATCCGGTGATTCAACACGATATGGTCATCCATTTCTGGAAAAACATCGGTATCGCCGGCGGCTTCCTGCTGCTGTGCGTGACGGGCGCGGGGCGCATCAGCATCGACGGCGCACGGGCGCCGCGCAGCGGGCTCGGGCTTTGACGGATGCGGCGTGACCTGACCCGCACTTAGGGCGCACACGAAGGGAGCACACGATGATTCAGAACTTCGAACAGACGATCGACGGCCAGGTGGTGACCTTCTGCGCGAGCCTCGGCGAAGGGCCGACGCCGCATCGCGTGATCATCAGTGAGGCTGAGTCGGCGAAGACGCTGGTCGTGCTCGATGCGTCGGGTTTTCTAGGCGCGCTGAAAGTGGAGTTCGAAGAGCCGCAGGCGCTGATCGCCGATGCGATCAGGAAAGTGCGCAGCGAAGGGTTGATCGAGCAGGCGCTAAGGACCGGCACGATTCAGGAAGCCGCGCTGTAACGCAAACGGCGCGCACCACGCCGGATCAAAACGACACCCACGATGCGGATGCATCGTGGGTGTTTGCGTTTACAGCGAAAAAGGGAGCAGCGCAGAGCCGGTCATTTGCCCGCGGCCGCCGCGCGCGAATCGTTGCTCGACCGTCCTTGTGCGCCGTTGCGCATAGGCGTATGCGGGTGCGGATGCACGAGACTCCCCAGCACCGCGCCGACGAGCAGCAGCCCGGCCGAAATCGCTGTCGCCGTCTGCACGCCGGACACGATGTGCGCAGCACCCGAGCCGCTCGCGAGCGCACCGAATGCCGCGACGCCGACTGCACCGCCCGCCTGGCGCGCGGTGTTCAGGATCGCCGACGCGGTGCCTGCGCGCTGCGGTTCGACGCTCGCGAGGATGGCCGTCGTCATCGCGGGTACCGCGAGGCCCATCCCCGACGGAATCAGCAGGAACGGAACGAGCAGTCCGGGCAGCGACGTCTGCGCATCGACGAGATGCAGCAGTCCGTAACCGAGCGCCGCGATCAGCGCGCCGACGATCATCGGCACGCGCGAACCGTAGCGCGCGACCACCCAGCCGCTCGCGACGTTCGACACGAGAAAGCCGCCCGTCAATGGCAGGAACGCGAGGCCTGCCTGCAACGGCGTATCGCCGCGCACGCGTTGCACATACAGGCTCAGCACGAACACGACGCCGTAGTACGTCAGGTTCACGCAGATGCCGAACAGCACGGCCGCACTGAAGGTCCGGTTGCCGAACAGCGGCAGCGGCATCATCGGCGTGCGCACGCGGCGTTCGACGGCGATGAACGCACAGCCGGCAACGAGCGCGAGCAGCAGTCCGCCCGCGACGAGCGGATGGGAGAGGCCGAGCGGACGCCATTCGATCACCGCGCCGGTGAACGCGGTCAGCGTGACGATCGCGAGAGCCTGGCCCGGCAGATCGAAGCCGCGGCGCGTCGTCGTCGCGTTGCCACGTGCCTTCGGCACCCACAGGAACGTCGCAACGAGACCCGCCGCGCACAGCGGCAGGTTGACGAGAAAGATGCTGCGCCAGCCGAAGGCCGCGATCAGCAACCCGCCGACCACCGGCCCCGCGGCGATCGACACGGCGCCGGCCGCGGTCCACAGACCGACTGCGCGGGCACGCAGTTTGGGATCGTGTCCGCAGGCCTGGTTCAGCAGCGCAAGCGAGTTCGGCAGCATCGCCGCGGCGCCGACGCCTTGCAACGCGCGCGCCGCGACGAGCGTCGTCGCGTCGATCGCGAGTCCGCAAGCGAGCGACGCGAACGCGAACAGCGCAATGCCGGCCGCGAACATCCGGCGCGCGCCGAGCCGGTCGCCGAGCACGCCAGCCGACAGCATCAACACGGCGAACGACAGCGTGTACGCGTCGACGATCCACTGCAGGCCCGCGACGTTCGCGTGCAGGTCGGTGCCTATGCGCGCGAGCGCGACGTTGACGATAGTCACGTCGAGCTGCGTGACGACGAATCCCACGCTGACCGTCGCGACGACGCGCGCGAGCGCCGGCGTAAGCGATGCATGAGGGGAGGAGGGGGAGGAGGTCGGGTTCATGTGCACAGGATAGAGCGGGCCCCGCAGCCGATGTTTCGGTGTCGGCTGAACTATGGGCGCGCCCTTCCCGTGCCTGTACGACTTTTCCCGTTTTGTGGATGCGAGCGCGCGCGCCGGCGCCGTGCGTGCCGGGTCGTTCGCGTGGCGGAACTCGCGGATGCCGGACTGCGGCGGCGCGCGTGGAAGCGCGCCGTCGTATCCGGGTTCAGAGCGCCGGCAGTGTGGGCCGCGTTTCGAGCGAACGGCGGATCAGTGCTTCGACCGCCTTGCGTTCGTCGCCCACGAGCGGCAGCCGCGGCGGACGCACGGGCTCGGTGCCGAGACCGACGATCGTTTCCGCGAGCTTGATGTTTTGCACGAGCTTCGACGATACGTCGAGCGCGAGCAGCGGCGCAAACCAGCGATAGATCGCGCGCGCTTCTTCGAGGCGACCTGCCTTGAGCAGCTTGTAGATCGCGACCGTATCGCGCGGGAACGCGCAGACGAGACCCGCGACCCAGCCGTGCGCGCCCATCAGGATCGCTTCCATGGCGAGGTTGTCGACGCCGCACAGGATCGCGAAGCGATCGCCGACCGCGTTGATCAGCTCGGTCACGCGCCGCACGTCGCCGCACGATTCCTTGATCGCGACGACGTTTTTCTGATCGGCGATTTCCGCGAACATGTCGGGCGTCATGTCGACGCCATAGGCGAGCGGATTGTTGTAGATCATCAGCGGCAGCGTCGTCGCGCTGGCGACGCTGCGAAAGTGTTGCAGCGTCTCACGACGGTCCGACAGATAGCGAAGACCCGGCAGCACCATGTAGCCGCTCGCGCCGCGTCGTGCGCCGGCTTCGGCCTGGCGGCACGCGTCGAGTGTGCTGTTCTCGGCGATCGTCAGCAGTACCGGCACGCGTCCGCGTGCCGATTCGACGGCTATGTCGAGTACATCGAGCTTGTCGTCGAGCGACAGCGTCGACGCTTCACCGAGCGATCCGCACACGATGATTCCGTCGACGCCCGCGTCGATCTGCGCGTCGATGTTCTTGCCAGTCCATGCACGGTCTATGCTGAAATCCGCGTTGAACTTGGTAGTGACCGCAGGCCACACGCCTTCCCAGATATGCGCCACGATTGATCTCCCGATAGTGTTGAGTGTGCTGCAGTGTAAGTATCGAAAAAGCGCACGTCTTGCGCGATTAACGCGTACCGGATGACGATTTTGGCACAGTCGTCGCGCGCGGGCCGCCACGCGGCGCGGCGCCTGCAAAGCGTTCCCGAGCAGAATCGCGTGTTGTGCTGAAATCGTCACGATCGGCGCGCAACGGCGACAAGACTCGCGGGCTCGCGCTTCCTACCATGGCGGCATGAAAACCCTGAACTTTATCGACTCCCATACGGGCGGCGAACCGACGCGCGTCGTCGTATCGGGCGGCCCGGATCTCGGCGGCGGCACGCTGGCCGAGCGGCTCGAACGCTTCCGTATGCAGTTCGACGCGTGGCGCGCAGGCATCGCGATGGAGCCGCGCGGCTCCGACGTAATGGTCGGCGCGCTGCTGTGCGAACCCGACGACCCCGAATGTGCAGCCGGCGTGATCTTCTTCAATAACGTCGGCTATCTCGGCATGTGCGGACACGGCACGATCGGACTCGTCGCGTCGCTCGCGCATCTCGGCCGCATCGGACCGGGACGGCACAAGATCGACACACCGGTCGGCGTCGTCGAAGCGACGCTTAACGACGATGGTAGCGTCGCGGTGCGCAACGTGCCCGCGTATCGGTTGCGTAAAGACGTGACCGTCGACGTGCCTGGCTACGGCCCGTTGACCGGCGACATCGGCTGGGGCGGCAACTGGTTCTTCCTCGTCGCCGATCACGGCCGCACGCTCGTGCCGTCGAACATTCCCGAACTGACCACGTTCTGCGATGCGATCCGCGATGCCCTCGACGGGCAGCACATCACCGGCGCCGACGGCGCGATGATCGATCACATCGAGCTCTTCGGTCCGGGCTCGGCGCCGGGCATCGACAGCCGAAGTTTCGTGCTGTGCCCGGGCAGCGCGTACGACCGGTCGCCGTGCGGCACGGGGACGAGCGCAAAGGTTGCTTGCCTCGCGGCGGACGGCAAGCTCGCGGAGGGCACGGTGTGGCGCCAGGAGAGCATCATCGGCAGCGTGTTCGATGCGAGCTTCTACGACGCGGGCGACGGCCGTACCGTGATCCCGACAATCACCGGTCACGCGTACATCATGGCCGAGGGGCGTCAATGCTTCGACGAGCGTGACCCATTCGCGTGGGGCGTGCGCGTCGCATGATCGCGGATGCGATTGTCGTCGGCGCCGGCATTGTCGGTGCGGCGTGTGCGGCACAGCTCGCCGCGCAGGGACTGCGGGTCGACGTGATCGACGCGCAGCATATCGGCGGCGGTGCGACGGCGGCCGGCATGGGCCATCTGGTCGTGATGAACGATTCGCCGGCCGAACTTGCGTTGACGCGCTATGCGCGCGCGCTGTGGCTCGAGCTTGCGCCACAGCTGCGCCCGCGCGATGCATTCGCGCGTTGCGGCACGTTATGGGTCGCAGCCGACGAAGAGGAGTGGGCCGCCGCGCAGGCGATGCACGCCGCGTTCGCCGCGCAGCAGGTGGCTGGCGAACTGCTCGACGCGGCCGCACTGCGCGCATGCGAGCCGGTGCTTGTGCCCGGCATGGCAGGCGGCCTGCGTATCGTGGACGACAGCATCGTCTATGCGCCGACCGTCGCACAGTGGCTACTCGAAGCATCGCCGGGCGCGGCGAAGATACGCGTGCGCTGCAATACCGAAGCAGTCGCCGTCGATGCGCACGGCGTGACGCTCGCGAACGGCGAGCGCGTGCCCGCTGCGCAGGTTGTCGTCGCGAACGGCATGGGTGCGCAACGGCTCGTGCCGGCGCTGCCGCTGCAGCCGAAGAAGGGCCATCTGCTCGTCACCGATCGCTATCCCGGCTTCATTCGCCATCAGCTGCTCGAGCTCGGCTACATCAAGAGCGCGCATCACGCGGCCGGCACATCGGTCGCGTTCAACGCGCAGCCGCGGCCGACCGGCCAGTTGCTGCTGGGCTCATCCCGACAGTTCGATACGACCGATCCGGCCGTCGAACTGCCGGTGCTCGCGCAGATGCTGAGGCGCGCGGCCCGCTATCTGCCGTCGCTGCCGTCGCTGAACGGCATTCGCGCGTGGACCGGTTTTCGCGCGGCATCGCCCGATGGTCTGCCGCTGATCGGCCCGGCCGGCGACGCGACGCCCGGCGTGTGGCTCGCGGTCGGACACGAAGGGCTCGGCGTGACGACGTCGCTTGCGACCGCACAACTGCTTGCTGCGCAGATGTTGCACATGGCCGCGCCGATTCCGTACGAGCCGTATCTGCCGCAGCGCTTCGCCGCGTTGAACGGTGTCACGGAGCGCGTGCAATGAATTCATCGAAAGAGAACGCCCTGCATCTCGTGCAGGTGACGATCGACGGCTACGCTGTTCGCGTACCGGACGGTACGAGCGTTGCCGCCGTGCTTGCGATGCCGCGATTGCGCGGCACGCGCACGTCGGTGAGCGGACAGCCACGCACGGCCGTGTGCGGGATGGGGATCTGCCAGGAGTGTCGCGTGACGGTCGATGGGCGCGCGCATGTACTCGCGTGTCAGACCGTGTGCCGCGATGGGTTAGCGATAGAAACGACGGGGCCGCGATGAACCGCGCTTATGACGTCGTTGTAGTGGGCGCGGGGCCTGCAGGACTCAGCGCGGCGCAGGCAGCTGCGCGCGGTGGTGCGCGCGTCGCGCTCATCGACGACAACCCGCGCGCGGGTGGCCAGGTGTGGCGTCAGGGGCCGGCGCATCCGCCGCAGGCACCACTGCGCGAACGGCTCACGGCGCTCGCCGAGGGGGCAAACGTCGACGTGTGGCCGTCCGCGCGGATCGTCGCAACGCTCGGCTCGCACACTCTGCTGGTTGAAACGGCCTCTCAGGATGGCCTGCGCCTTCGCTACGGCCAACTGATTCTCGCGACCGGCGCGCGCGAGCGGCTGCTACCGTTTGCCGGCTGGACGTTGCCTGGTGTCACGGGGGCGGGCGGTCTGCAGGCGCTGATCAAGGGCGGTATGCCGGTGCGCGGCGAGCGCATCGTGATCGCGGGCAGCGGGCCGTTGCTGCTGGCGTCGCTGGCTACAGCGCGCGCGGCCGGCGCGCACGTGCTCGCCGTCGTCGAGCAAGCGCCCTGGACGGCGCTCGCGCGCTTCGGTGCGTCGCTCGCGGCGACGCCGTCGAAGTTGTGGCAGGCCGTGCAACTGACGCACGGTTTCATCGGCACGCGCTACTGGGCGGGCAGTATTGTCCGTGAAGCACACGGTACAGAGCGCGTCGAGCAGGTCACGATCCGGCGCGCGAACGGTAAAGACACGACGCTTGCGTGCGACCGCATCGCGTGCGGCTACGGACTCGTGCCGAACGTCGAACTGGCGCAGGCGCTCGGCTGCGCGCTGTCGCCGCACGGTGCGATTGCCGTCGACGATGCGCAGCGTACATCGGTCGCCGATGTGTTCGCGGCCGGCGAGTGCACCGGCATCGGTGGGATGGAACTCGCGTGCGTCGAAGGCGAGATCGCCGGGGTCGCGGCGAGCGGCCTGGTACCGTCGCCGGCACTGGATGCACAGCGCGCACGCTGGCGGCGCTTCGCCGCACGGCTCGACACGGCGTTCGCCTTGCGCGACGAAGCACGTGCGCTGCCTCCCGACGACACGCTGCTGTGCCGCTGCGAAGACATCACGTGCGGCGACGTGCGGATGCAACCCGACTGGCGCGCTGCGCGGTTGCATACGCGCTGCGGTATGGGCGCGTGTCAGGGGCGCGTCTGCGGCACCGCGGCGCAGACGCTGTTCGGCTGGCAGACCACGCAAGTCACGCAGACCGCGCAATACCGTCCACCGTTCGGCCCCACGCGGATCGGCACGCTGATGGCTGCTGTCGCCGACGATCAGCCGACATCCGACCTCCCCGAAGCCGCCCCGGCACAGCCCTGATTTTTTCGCGCACCGCGCGGCCCTATAATCGGTCGCATATTCATTCACCTGCCTTTATGCGCTATCCGCGCGTCACGCGATGATCATGCTGGACCGCCCGCCCGAATCGCCGTCGCCGTCGCCGTCGCCGTCGTCGCTCGAACCGCTGCTGTCGTCGCATCCGACGGACACGACGCTCGCCGGCATGCTCGCGCACTTCGCACTGCTCGCACCGATCTTCGATGCGATGCCCGACGTCGTGTTCTTCGTAAAGGACGCACACGCGCGGTATGCGCTGGTGAACCGCACGCTCGCGTCGCGCTGCGGTCACAAGGACAAGACCGCGCTGCTCGGCAAGACCGCCGAAGACGTGTTCCCGCGCCGCTTCGGTCGCATCTACACCGCGCAGGACAAGGCCGTGATCGAAGCCGGCAACCAGCTGGTCGATCAGCTCGAACTGCATCTGTATGCGGGACGTCAGCCGGGCTGGTGCCTCACGACCAAGGAGCCGCTGCGCGATGCGTCGGGGCAGATCGTCGGACTGGTCGGCATTTCACGCGACCTGAAGGCGGACGAGGGCGGTCATCCCGCGTACAGCCGGCTCGCGACGGTGGTGCAGTACATCCAGGACAACTACGTGCAGCCGCTGAATCTGAAGCAACTGGCCGCGATGGCGGACATGTCGGTGGCGCAACTCGAACGTTATTTCCACAAGGTGTTCCACCTGACGCCGCGCCAGGTCCTGCTGAAGACGCGGCTCGACGCCGCCACCGCGCTGCTCGTGTCGCACGACAAGGTCACCGATGTTGCCGCGCTGTGCGGCTACACCGATCACAGCGCGTTCACGCGGCAGTTCAAGGCGACCGTCGGCGTGACGCCGAGCGAATATCGCGCGCTGCTGCAGGGCCACGCGCGCGGCTGAGCACGACGTTCATGGCCACTCGCCGTACGCCGCGTCTGCGTTACTTCGTCTATGTGGTGCTGCTCGACGATACGGTCTGGAACGAAGCGCGCTTTCGCCGCGCGAATCCGTCGTACCGGTTCGATAAACCGTGTGTCTATGTGGGAATGACCGGGCTCGATCCGGATCTGCGCTTCGACCGGCACAAAGCCGGCATCCAGTCGAACCGCTATGTGCACGACTACGGCGTGCGGCTGCTGCCCGAGCTATATGAGGTGTTCAATCCGCTGCCGTACGACGGTGCGCGCGACATGGAAGTGGAACTGGGAATAGGACTGCGTGAGGCGGGTTACGCGGTGTGGCAGGCGTGAACCGTGCTGCGGTGTTGCGCGGCCGGCTTGCGCTTACTTGATGCCGAGGCCGCGCAGGATCGCGTTGCCTTCGGGGGTGAGACGGATGTGCGGAGTGCCTGCTTCGGAAGCAACCGCCTCGACGAGGCCGGCTTCCTGCAGCATCGGAATTTCCGGTTTGGCGAATGCATCGACCGGCGCGTGCAGGAGCAGCAGCAACGTCGCCAGCTCGTGGTGGCTCAGCAGGCGACGCAGGATGGTGGGCCGCTTCGGGGCGGCGCGTGTTTCGTCGGCGGGGCGGTCAGGGCTGTTCATCGGTACACCTCGTGTAAGTCTGTCGGCCGATGATGCGGATCGAGACTTAAGCCATTCTTAAAACCACACCGTCCGGCGGCCTGCCGCGTTCACGGACGCGACAAAGACGTAACCGGTCGTTACGGGCGCACGGTCGTACGGTTGTACGACGCCTGCGGTACCGGTCAGGGCGCGCAGGTCTTGCCCGCGCTTTCCAGCCACAAATTCGACATATGACGTTTGCCCGCGTAGAAGCGGTACGTCGTGCCGCCGTTGTCGGTGCGCACCTTGATCACGTTCGAATCGCCGAAATCGAGCATCTTGCCCTGCGGGATATCGGTAGCCTGGAAGTTTGCGTCGTGCTTTTGCGCCTGGGCGATCACGCACTGCACGACGTCGTCGACGGGACGCTGGGTCAGCGTATCGGTGACGGGATCGCCGACGTCCGGGTTCTGGAACTGCGCGCATGCGCCGAGCCACAGCGGAACGGCTGCGATCGTCGAGATCATTGCAATCGCTTTGAAGGTTTTCAGCGACTTCGTCATGCTTCTCCTCGCTCGTGTCGGGGCCGGCGCGAGCGTTGCGGCGGCGCCGGCTGAAACGTCGATTATAACGGGGCGAGGAGCGGCGATCGAGGTGGTCGGCCCGCGATCCCGGCACCGAAGACAGCGGCACGCATGCCAGGTAGACTGTGCGGCTTCGCTACCCGCCATTCGTACGAGAGGAACGTATGGACCGCATGATGGCAATGGAAACGTTCGTGACCGTAGTGGACGCGGGTTCATTTTCCGCTGCGGCTCGCCGGTTGAAGCTGGGCCAGCCGGCGGTCTCGAAGTCAATTGCACAGCTGGAAGCGCATCTCGGCGCACGGCTTTTATTGCGCTCGACGAGAGGCCTGACGCCGACGGATGCGGGTCAGCGATTCTACGAACACGCCCGCCGTGCGATCGACGAGGCGGATCAGGCCGAACAGGTCGTGCGCGAATCGTCGGACGGGCTTTCGGGGCGCTTGCGGATCGGCGCAGCTGTCACGTTCGCGCGGCTGCATGTTCTGCCGTCGCTCAAGACCTTCCTCGACCAGCATCCGAAACTGAACATCGACATCGTCCTCGACGACCGCTCGATCGATCTGCTTGAAGAGGGCGTCGACGTGGCGCTGCGCATGGGCACGCTCGACGACTCGACGATGACCGCGAAGCGCATCCTGCGAGGACGGCGACTGGTTGTCGGAACGCCGCGCTATTTCGCGGAAGCCGGCATACCGAAGACCCCGGCCGATCTGAGCCGACACGAGGCGATCGTGTACTCGCTGCGCGGCGGCGGCGAGTCCTGGTCGTTCAGCCGCAACGATGGCGCGGAGGTCGCCGTGACCGTGTCGGGCCGGGTCAGCGTGAGCGCCGCCGAGGGCATGCGCACAGCGGTATTGGGGCACGTGGGCCTTGCGGTCGCGTCCGAATGGATGTTCTCGCCCGAACTCGCCGACGGCACGGTGCAAGCGGTTCTCACCGAATGGACGCTGCCGCCCATCGACGTCTGGGCCGTCTTTCCATCCGGCCGCATGGCGACGACGAAGGCGCGTGCCTTCGTCGCTTTCGTCGAACATCTGCTTGCCGATAACTTCGGCAGCACGATCGCGGATTGATGGAACGTACAGCTACACCTTCGCCGCAGCCTTCTCGAGTACCGCAAACATGTCGCTCGGGTCGGGACGGTGCGTGTAGTCCGGGTTGACTTCCGAGTACAGCACGATGCCATCCTGACCGATGACGTAACGCCCCGGCATTGGCAGCGTCCAGCTGGGGTCGTCGTTGAACGACGGGAGGTCGTTTTTCAGACGCTTGTAGAGATCGACCAGATAGTCGGGCAGCGCAAAGCGCAGGCCGAATGCCGCGCCGACCTCGCCTTTGACGTCGCTCAGTACCGGAAACCCCAGCTTGTTGTCGCGTACCGACTTGCGGCTATTCACCGCCATTTGCGGCGAGATCGCGACCACGTTCGCGCCGTAGCTGCGAATCTGCGGCAGTGCGTCGTTGATCGCCTGAAGCTCGAGGTTGCAGTACGGACACCAGGCGCCACGATAGAACGTCACGACGAGCGGTCCCTGCGCGAGCAGGTCGGCAGACGAGACGTCATCGCCGTTCTGGTCCTTCAGCGTGAACTGCGGCGCACGATCGCCGGCTTTGATGGCGCGGGCCGCCTGACCGCTCGCGATCAGTTCGGCCGTCGCGCGCTCCATGATCGGGTGGATCTCCGCCGGTGCGTGATAGGGCGCCTTGCCCGCCTTGAAATCGGCTTTGAAAGCGTCGAGTCTGTCTTGCAGTGCCATCGCAAATCTCCTTGAGTGGGTGAGGCCGTTGCGGCCTTGAATCCGCATCGCGTTGCTGCTCACGATAGCCACAGCTTGAAGCTCCACGACCCCCGGCAGAAGACATCCCCCGTCGATAACAGTTATTCCAGCGAGGCACGCTGTCGAATAACACGAGGAATAGAACCTATTCCTCGACGATGACTACCGCGCCTCCCGACGCGAGCGGACGATACACATCAACCCGTGCATCGACGCATTGGGGCACATGCAGCGGTCCGTTTATCCCCGCGTTTGCGACCATAAGCGGACCCTTCGACACTCACTATCGAGGTAATCATGACTCAAGCTCTGAAAGGCAAACTCGCACTCGTGACCGGCGCTTCCCGCGGCATCGGCGCCGCCGTCGCAACGCGTCTCGCACGGGACGGCGCATCGGTCGTCGTCCACTACGCATCGAATCCGGCACGCGCGGAAGCCGTGGTCAAAGCGATCCGCGAGGCGGGCGGCGAGGCCGAAGCAGTCGGTGCCGATCTGTCGAAGTCCGCGGGTGTGACGTCGCTGACCGATGCGTTGAACGGCGTCTTCGGCGGCAAGTTCGAAGGCCGGCTCGACATCCTCGTCAACAACGCGGGCACCGTCGAGTACGGTCCGTTCCTCGAGTCGTCGGACACGTCGTATGACACGCACTTCAATCTGAATGTGCGCGCGCCGATCGAACTCGCGAAGGACGCGGCAAAGCGGATGATCAAGACGGGCTGGGGGCGCATCGTCAATATAGGTTCCGCGTTCGGCGAAGCGGCACCGCTCCCTGGCGTGACGCTCTACATCGCGTCGAAATTCGCCATTCGTGGTTTCACACGCGGTCTTTCACGCGAACTTGGGAAGTACGGCGTGACCGTCAATGCGGTTCAGCCCGGCCCGATCGACACCGAACTGTCGCCGAAGCCCGGAACGGAAGACCACGCGACGATGACGAAGCTCGCCAGTGTGGGCCGCTTCGGCAAGCCCGAGGAAATTGCGGCGGCGGTAGCGTACCTGGCGAGTCCCGAAGCGGGCTATACCACGGGTGAGAGCCTGACGGTCGATGGCGGATGGATTGCCTGACGAGGTCGAAGGGCGGTTTCGGCGGCGCGGTTCTCGACTTCGAGATCTCGACGCCGTCGAAGCCCCGTGGCCTTGATCGCGATCCTGTCGGTGGCGTTCTTCGCGCTGGGGATGGCCGCGCTCGCTCAGCGCTTCACGAGGCGCAGCGTCGCATCGACGATCATCTCGCGATGCCGCGCGCGTAGCCGCGGATGCGACGGGTCGCGGCCGAATGCGGCGCCGAACGTATGCCGGCTGCCGACGCGATGAAAGCACAGCGAGCTGATCAGCAGATGCAGATCGATTGCGTCGATATCGGCGCGGAATTCGCCGGCCGCGACGCCGCGCGCGAGCAGGTCTTCGATGGTGTCGATCACGCTCGCGTTGCGCGACTTGAACGACTTCAGCTGTTCGATGTATTTCGCGCCGTGGATGTTCTCGATGGTAACGAGACGGACGAAGTCGCGATGCCGGTCGTGATAGTCGAACGTGAATTCGACGAGCGTGCGCAACCCTTCGATGGGATCGAGTTCGCTGACATGCAGATCCTGTTCCAGCGCGCGGATGTCGCCGTACACCTTGTCGAGCACGGCCTCGTACAACCCTTCCTTGCTGCCGAAGTAGTAGTACAGCATGCGTTTCGTGGTACTGGTGCGTTCGGCGATCGCATCGACGCGTGCGCCGGTGAGGCCCATCGCGGAGAATTCCTGCGTCGCGACGTCGAGGATGTTGCGCTTGGTCTGCTCGGGATCGTACTTGCGCCGGCCCCCGGATGGAGGGCTATCCGGGTCGGGTGAGGCGGCCTTGTTTCCCTGTTTCATTGAGCATTTTCGGCGGCGATGACGGCGCATTCTAGCATGGCGTTTTAGCGCTATTTGCGGCCAATCGACGGGCTTTTTCGGCGGCTCGAAACGGGCTTCAGGAATGCTTATTACGACGTGCGTCGACGACGGGCGGCAAGCGCATCGCGCGTCTGCATCGCGGTGTACGTGAGTTGCGCGGCCGCGAGCCCGGCCGCGCCAAACGTTTGCGTGAGACCGAACTTCGCGAATGCGTCGGGTACCGGTCGCTCGCCGGAAATTGCACCCGCCAGCAGTTCGCCGCAGACGGTGGTCGGCGCCATCCCGTGGCCGCCGAAACCGACGCCATACCACACGCCGTCGCGGTCGCGGCCGATCTGCGGCATCTTGTGCCGCGCGTAGCTCATCAGGCCGCCCCACGCGAATTCGATTCGCGCATCGCGAAGTTGCGGATAGACCTTCAGCAGATCGTGCCGCAGCAGCCGCGCGATGCTGTCCGCCGACCGCTCGAGTACCGACACGCGGCCGCCCCACAGGATGCGCGTGTCGGGCAGTGGCCGGTAGTAGTCGAATGCGAAGCGCGTGTCGTACACGGCCGACGCGCAATCGATTGCGTCCTTCAGCCGGGCGCCGAGCGGTTCGGTCGCCATCACGTAGGTGGCGATCGGCAACACCGCGCGCTCGACGCGCGGGTAGACCGCGCGCATATAGCCGCCGCCCGCCATCACGACGTGCCGCGCATCGACGCTGCCGCCGGCGGTCTGCACGAGAAACCCGCCGCGGCGCTGCGGACGCACGTGCACGACCGGCGAGCGTTCGTAGATGCGCACGCCGCGCGCGGCGGCCGCCTCGGCGATGCCGAGCACGTATTTCAGCGGATGAAAGTGGAACGCGTTGCGCTCGAGAAGACCACCGTGATAGCGGGTGGTCTTCAGTTGCGCGGCGAGTGCGTCGCGGCTGACCGGCTCCCAGTCGACGTCGAACGCGTCCTTCATCAGCGCGCGCTGCGTGTCGAGGCGCGTGGGATCGTCGAACCAGTTCGCGAGGATCACGCCCGCGTCCGTCGCGTCGCAGGCGATGTCGTAGCGCGCGATGCGCTTGCGCATCAGATCGACGGCGTCGGTGGTCAGCGCGTAAAGCGCTTTCGCATGGACCGACCCCAGCGTGCGCAGCAGATCCGCGCAATCGAGGCTGTAGCCGCCGAACACGAAGCCGCCGTTGCGCCCCGATGCGCCGAAGCCAACCTGTTCGGCTTCGAGTACGACGACGTCGCGCACGCCGCGTTCGGCCAGCCCGAGTGCGGTCGACAGCCCGGCGAGGCCGCCGCCGACGATGCATACCTCGGCACTTTGCGCGCCGTTCACAGTGGGCCGTTCGGGCCGCACGACCGTTGCCTCGTAGAAACTCTGCATGAAAAAACCGGGAGAGTAAGTGGGGTCGATGAGCCGGCAGGCTATCAGGAAATGCCCGTTGCGTGACGAGGACGAGCATGGTCGGCGCACCGCGCCCAATTCGCCGATTTAACTATTTCGATTTTACATTTTCTGATATGCACGACGGATTCTATTTAATTTACGGAATACTTTCTTTTAATTACATGAGTTTCTTGCCAATATTCAACAAATCCAAAATCTCATCAAAAAAAGTTTGACAGAGGGTTTTGGGACTTATACCTTTTGACCACCCGAATTCCATCTGCGATCACATTTCTTGCTGACCGGACGCTTTTGCCGTATGGCGAGCAGGCGGTCTATCCATTGGACGTTATTACCGGAAAAATAATTTCCGGAGGGCTTCTTTCGTCCGCCGGATTAATAACGATCTAATTTGAGTTATTTTGATTTTGATTATCGGAATGGGCGGGTTTTCAGATAATTAACTATAGATATATCGTCGTGCCGGTATTTCATTTCTTGTTTCTTTTCAGGAGCGTGGAAAAATGAAGAAGGTCGTGCATGTGAAACGTGTATCCCCGGCTGGTTTCGCGAGAGCGCTATTGCCGATGGCCGTGGCGGCGACGCTGCTGCCGCTGTCCGCGTATGCCGCGGACAGCTGGGTGGCGACGCGGACTGCCGCGTTCCTGCAACCCGCGCAGGCGGCTACCGCCGCAGCGCAATCGGAAGCCCGCGGTGCGACGGCAGGTGTGGCCAGCTATACGCTCGGCACGCACGCGGCCGCCGAACTCAACAACGCGCTCGTGACGCCGCTCGAAGTCAGCCAGCCGCTGCACGTTACGGTGGTGCTGAAGGGCCGCAACGAAAGTCAGCTTGATGCGTTTCTGCGCGAGGTTGCCCAGCCGGGCAGCGCGCATTACCGCCAGTATCTGACGCCCGAGCAATTCAAGGCGCGTTTCGCCCCGACCGATGCGCAGGTGCAGGCGGTAGTCGCGCATTTGAAGGCAAGTGGTTTCACGAACATCGCGGTGTCCGCGAATAACAAGCTGGTCACGGCGGAAGGCAATGCGAATAACGCGCAGAACGGATTTCACGCGAGCCTGAAGCGTTTCAATTACCGCGGCAAGCAAGTGTTCGCGAACGATACGGCTGCACTCGTGCCGTCGTCGCTCAGCGCCAGTGTCGACTCCGTGCTCGGCCTGCAGAACGCGATCGTGCCGCACCGGTTGCTGCACCGGGTCTTCCCGGTCAACGCTAACGTCGAAGCACGCACGGCGGGAACGAACGCGGCGGCGGCGCAGGTCGGACACCAGCCAACCGATTTCGCGAAGATCTACGGCGCGAGCAGCCTGCCTGCCGCGACGAACACGACCGTCGGCATCATCACGTGGGGCGACATGACCCAGACGATCGCGGATCTGAACACCTTCACGGGCAACGCCGGTCTGGCGACAGTGAACACGAAGGTGGTCGCGGGAAGCTCCGGCACGCTCGCCGACGACGGCGACCCGAGCGAGTGGGATCTCGACAGCCAGGACATCATCGGCACGTCTGGCGGTGTCAAGCAACTGATCTTCTATGCGGCGGTGAACGGCGACAGCCAGGACAGTGGTCTGACCGACGGCACTTTGACGTCGGCGTACAACAAGGCCGTGACCGACAACCTGGCGAAGATCATCAACGTGTCGCTCGGCCTCGACGAAGCGTCCGCGAATTCGGACGGCTCGCTTGGCGCCGACGATACGGTCTTCAAGCAGGCCGCGGCGCAGGGGCAGATTTTCTCGGTGTCGTCCGGAGACGCGGGCGTGTATCAGTGGTCCACGTCGCCGCAAGGTGCGCCGGGCTACATCGGCACGAACGACGGCAGCGGCGTCAACACGACGATCAACCTGTCGCACTACAGCGTATCGTCGCCGGCCAGTTCGCCGAACGTCGTCGCGGTGGGCGGCACGACGCTGTCGACGACGAACACCACCACGTGGTCGGGCGAAACGGTCTGGAACGAAGGGACCGCGTTTGCCGACGTCGACCAGTTCGGCAACCAGATCGACGACTCGGTCCGGATCTGGGCGACCGGCGGCGGCGTCAGCTCGTACGAGACCGCACCGAGCTGGCAGACCACGGCGCTCGGCAGTTCCGTGACGAAGCGCGTGTTGCCGGACGTCGGATTCGATGCGGCCGGGGCGACGGGCGCAAAGGTCATCGTCAACGGACAGTCGGAACAGTTCGGCGGTACGAGCCTCGCTTCGCCGATTTTCGTCGGCGGCTTTGCACGGATCGAATCCGCGCATAGCAACGGCATCGGCTTGCCGACGTCCGGTTTCTACCAGACTTTCCCGACCAATACGACGTACATCCACGACGTGACGTCGGGCAATAACGGCTACAGCGGTCATGGCTATACCGCAAAGGCCGGCTGGGACGACGACACCGGGTTCGGCAGTCTCGACTTCGGCAAGCTGAGCGCGCTTTATACGCAGTGATCAAGCAGCGTAGTTGCGCAATAAGCGCGTAGCACCAGGCGGTCCGTGCGTTTGACGACTCACGGGCCGTCTGTTTTTTTCAGGGCATCGCGTTGAGGGTGTTGAAGCGTCCTGCGAACTTGATAGTGTAGCCGCGTTTTGCGCGTCTGCAAGCGCTCTAAATGGATGTACTGGCTGCGCAACGGTGGTCCGGCCGAGTTTGCAAATCGGCGCTAGACTAGCTGCTGAAACGACGTTTTTGTGGCTTGTACCTGCGCAGGAGACGCAGCCATGAATCGGCCGCTGGTTCGCATCCCGCATCGCGCGATCGGCACTACGTCCTTCTGGACGTGGTTCAAGTGGCTCCTTTTCGCCGTGTTTCTGCTGGCCGTCGCGATCGTCTACCGTGTCGCGCGGACCGAGATCGAAACCTCGCGGCTGCAGGCGCGCTATCTGTCCGAACTGACGCGCGACGTCGGCTTTACCGTCGACGAAGGCCGCAGCGACAGCATCCGTTTCCCCGCCAAAGCACCCTACGACACCCGGCTCGGCTACGCACAGTTGCCGGCGTTCGAAGCGCGTCTCGCGTCGCGCGGCTACGTCGTCGCCGCACAGGCGCGCGATTCGGTGCGTATGACGGATCTCGCCGACGAAGGCCTCTTTCTTCCCTACGAAGAAAAAGACCAGGCCGGCCTGCAACTGTTCGACGCAGCGGGCACGCCGCTCTTCAGCGCGCGCTATCCGGCGCGCATCTATGGCAGCTACGACGACGTGCCGCCGCTCGTCGTGAATGCGTTGCTCTTTATCGAAGACCGCTATCTGCTCGACCCGTCGCAGCCGAACCGCAATCCCGCAATCGACTGGGGGCGTTTCAGTCGCGCGCTCGCCGATCAGGGCGTGCGGCTGTTCGATCCGCATCAGCAGACGCCTGGCGGTAGCACGCTCGCGACTCAGATCGAGAAATTCCGCCACTCTGCGGGCGGCCGCACGTCGACGGCGCCGGAGAAGCTGAGGCAGATCGCGTCCGCTTCGGTGCGCGCGTATCTGAACGGTCCGCAGACGATGCTCGCGCGGCGGCAGATCGTCGTGCGCTATCTGAACTCGGTGCCGCTTGCCGCGCAGGCGGGCACTGGCGAAATCAACGGTATCGGTGATGGCCTCGCCGCGTGGTATGGCCGCGATTTCGCGGATGTGAACCGCATCCTGACGGCACCCGTTTCTACCGATCCCGATCAACTGGCCGCGCAGGGACTCGCGTTCCGGCAGGTGCTGTCGCTGATGATCGCGCAGCGCGCACCGTCGTTCTTTCTGCAACGCGATTACCCGGAACTCGAGCGGCTGACCGACAGCTATCTGCGGCTGCTTGCGGCGAACGGTGTCATTTCGATGACGGTGCGCGATGCCGCGCTGAATGCGCCGCTCGCGTTGAACCGCACGTCGAAGCCGCCGCCTGCGACGTCGTTCGTCACGCGCAAGGCGGTGACGTCGCTGCGTTCGCAGTTGCTCGGCGCGCTGGGTGTAGCGAGTCTGTACGATCTCGACCGGCTCGATCTGCGCGCGACCGCGACGCTCGACAACACCGTGCAGCAGGCCGTCAGCGAACGGCTCGCCAGTGCGGCGACGCGCGACGGCGCGCGCGTGGCTGGCCTGTACGGCTTCGAAATGCTACGGACCCAGGACGACCCATCGAAGATCGCGTACAGCTTCACGCTGTTCGAACGCCGAGGCGGTGCGAACCTCGTGCGCGTGCAGACCGATAGCGTTGACCAGCCGTTCGACATCAACCAGGGCGCTCGGCTGAATCTCGGCTCGACCGCGAAGTTGCGCACTATCGTCACGTACCTGCAGATCGTGTCGGACCTGCACGAGCGCTACGCCGGCATGAGCACGGCGCAATTGCGGGCGGTGCAGCCCGATCGCCAGGACGTGCTGACTCGCTGGGCGCTCGACTATCTCGCGAAGACGCCGGATCGTTCGCTGCGCCCGATGCTCGATGCGGCGGTCGAGCGCAAGTACTCGGCGAGCGCGGGCGAAACCTTCTACACGGGCGGCGGCGCGCAGGCGTTTACCAATTTCGAATCGAGCGACAACGACCGCATCCTGACCGTGCACCGCGCGTTCCAGCATTCGGTGAACCTCGTGTTCGTGCGGCTGATGCGGGATATCGTGCGCTACGAAATGATCCAGACGTCGGGCCCGTCGTCGCAATGGCTCGACGATCCGGCGACGCGGCAGATGTATCTGCGACGTTTCGTCGATCAGGAAAGCCGCGTGTACATGAACCGCTTCTACACGAAGTACCACGGCAAGACCGCCGACGACGCACTCGCGACGATGCTGCATACAGTGCGCAAATCGCCTCAGCGCGTCGCCACCGTGCTGCGTAGCGTCGCGCCGGAGCAGTCGCCTGCATGGTTCGACGCGCAGATGCGCGTGGCACTGAAGGGCACGCCGGCCGCATCGATGTCCGACGACGATCTCGCGACGATGTACGCGAAGTACAGCGTGGACCGCTTCAATCTGAATGATCGTGGCTACATCGCGAAGGTGCATCCGCTCGAGCTGTGGACCGCCGCGTACCTGCGCGCGCATCCGGACGCGAGCGCGAACGACGTGCAGGACGCAAGCCGCGACGTACGCTTCTCGTCGTACACGTGGCTCTTCAAGACCCGCTATCACGCGACCCAGGATCGCCGCATCAAGCGCATGGTCGAGCTGCGCGCGTACGATGCGATCGGCAAGTCGTGGCAGGCGCTCGGCTATCCATTCGCGAACCTGACGCCGTCGTACGCGGCGGCGATCGGCGCATCCGGCGACCGGCCGGTCGCGCTCGCGCAACTGATCGGCATCATCGCCGACGACGGTAACCGCATCCCGACGCACAGCATGACGTCGCTCGATTTCGCGAGCGGCACGCCGTACGAAACGCGCTTCACGCATGTCGCGGCGCCCGCGCAACCGGTGCTCTCGCCGGAGATCGCGGCAGTCGCACGTGTGCTGCTGCGCGACGTCGTGAACGGCGGCACCGCGAAGCGGCTCGCAGAAGGTATCGCGCTGCCCGATGGTCGCACGCTCGACGTGTATGGCAAGACCGGCACCGGCGACCAGCGCTTCAACGTGTTCGCGCCTGGCGCGCGGCTGATCGCGTCGCGCAAGGTGAATCGCAGCGCGACGTTCGTGTTCGTGATCGGCGATCGCTTCTTCGGCACGCTGACGGCCTACGTGCACGAACCGTATGCGGCGCGCTACGACTTCACGAGCGCGCTGTCCGTGCAGTTGCTGAAGTCGCTGACGCCGGTGCTGCAGCCGCTGCTCGACGACGATCGACGGGCCGAAGGCACCACGCCGGGTGTCACTGGCACCGCTGACATCGACGCAGCCAGCTGACCGCTCAAAACGGCGCTTCGACTGCGGGCTTCAGAAACAGCTCATGCACCGGCGCGAAGTGCGCGTATAGCGGCAAAATCGCACCGCCCATCGCGCGTGCGTCCGCGCCGATCGTCCCTTCGAGCAACTGCGGCCGCACTATCCCTTCCCATTCGAAACGGTCGAGCACGCGCTCGGTTCGTCGAATGATCTCGCGTACCAGCTGCCGGTCCAGTTCGCCGTCGATCACGACCGCTTCCAGATCGAGCAACGCCGCCGCGTTGGTTAGCGCGCCAGCGATAGCGGGGCACGCAGCATCGAGCCATTGCTCGGTGTGACGCCACAATTCGGCCGACAACGCGCGATGATCGTGCGCGGCAGCGATCGGCGCACCCGCTGCGCCGATCGCCTGTTCGAGCACGAAGCCCGATGCGGTGTGCAGCAACTGCCGCGCAGGCGCGTTCGCGCGCGACGTGCCCGCGAGCGGGATCGAACCGACTGCGCCTGCGTTGTCGTGCGGTCCGCTGTGCAGTCGCCCGTCGATCACCAGGCCACCGCCGATGAACGTGCCGACGAACAGATACAGGAAGTTGTGAATGCCGCGGCCCTGGCCCATCACGAGTTCGGCCGCGCACGCGGCGGTCGTGTCCTTCGCGAATTCGACGGGCAGGCCGGTCATCGCTTCGATGCGCGCGCGGATATCGATGTCGTGCCACGCGTCGAGCGCTTCCTGCGGCGCGCCCAGAAAATCGCGCCAGCCGCCGAGCCACAGCGGCGCAGCCACGCCGACGCCGACCACCTTGCGCGCACGCGCGCCGAGCGCATCGTTCACGCGCGCGAGCTTCGCTTCGAGCGAGGGAAACAGCTCGCGCGGATCGGGGTACGCATAGTCGAGCACGTCGCGGCAGCAGACGCTGCCGGTGAAGTCCATCGCGAGCACGTCGAGGCTGCGGCGTCCGACCTTGATGCCGATCGTGAACGCGCCATCGGGCCGCAGCGCGATCGGTACCGAAGGCTGGCCGATGCGGCCGCGCACGCGCGGCTGCTTGACGAGCAGCCCGTCGTCGATCAGCCGCTCGACGATCATCGATACCGTCTGCATCGACAGCCGCGTCAGACGCCCGACATCGGCCTTCGGCAACGGACCATGCAGACGGATCGCCTGCAGCACGATGCGTTCGTTGAACTGGCGCATGCCGACCTGATTCGAGCCGACCGTGCGCCGCATCGGTGAGCGGGTACCGGTGTCCATTACGTGCGCCGATTAATCGCGAAGCAAGGTCATGCGATCGCCTTGACGTCTGCTTCTTTAGCGCCCGTCATGATCGCGACCGCTTCCGACATGTGCACGTCCTTCGTATTGACGAGCGCCGCG
This sequence comes from Paraburkholderia sp., assembly GCF_050742655.1. Taxonomy (GTDB): domain Bacteria; phylum Pseudomonadota; class Gammaproteobacteria; order Burkholderiales; family Burkholderiaceae; genus Paraburkholderia. The sequence continues at coordinate 25,493 of NZ_JBOIGG010000024.1, forward strand.
CGTCGGCCAAGCCGCTGGATGTGGATGCGGTCCGCGATGTCGAATACGTGCGGCATGTTGTGGCTGATCAGGATCACCGGGAGCCCGCGATCGCGCACGCGGCGGATCAGCTCCAGCACCATGTTGCTTTCCTTGACGCCGAGCGCGGCCGTCGGTTCGTCGAGGATCACGACGTGCCGTGCGAACGCCGCACTGCGCGCGACCGCGACGCCCTGGCGCTGACCACCCGACAGCGTCTCGACCGCCTGCCGCATCGAGCGGATGCCGATCTGCAGACCCTTCATGTGCGCGGTCGCTTCCTCGAGCATCCGACGCTTGTCGATCATCTTCAGCAGCGAGCCGCGCCAGCCCGGCTTGACGATCTCGCGTGCGAGAAACAGGTTTTCGGCGATGCTCATCGCGGGCGCGACCGCGAGTTCCTGGTAGACGGTTTCGATGCCCTGTTCGCGCGCGTCGAGCGGGCTGCGGAATTTGACCGGCTTGCCGTCGAGCAGGATCTCGCCTTCGTCGGGCACGGTCGCGCCGGACAACGCCTTGATCAGCGACGACTTGCCCGCGCCGTTGTCGCCGATCACGGCGAGGATTTCGCCGGGCAGCACTTCGAAATCGCAGCCGTCGAGCGCGGTGACCTGGCCGTAGCGCTTGACGAGGCCCCGTGCCTGCAGCACCGGGGTCGCGGCGGATTGAGGGGTCGACATGACGGTCTCCTGGAATGCTGGGGGCAGGGCGCGCGAACTCACGTGCGGCGATGCGAAAGCTTGTCGGCGGCGACGGCGAGAATCACCAGCATCCCGGTGATCAGCACCTGGTACACCGACGACACGCCGATCAGCGTCAGCCCGTTGCGAAACACGCCGACGATCAACGCGCCAAGCAGCGTGCCGACAATCGACCCACGTCCGCCGAACAGACTCGTGCCACCGAGCACGACTGCGGTGATGCTGTCGAGATTCTCGGTCTGCCCGGCCTGCGGATCGCCGACGCCGGTGCGCGACACCGACAGCAGCGCGGCGATGCCGTAGATCGCGCCGGCCAGCGTGTACACCGTCAACAGGATGCGTTGCGATGACAGCCCCATCAGACGCGCGGCTTCCGCGTTGTTGCCGAGCGCGTACAGATGACGTCCCGGCACCGTGTCGCGCAACACGAACCATGCGGCGAGGTACATCAGCAGCGTGAGCACCGTGCCGTACGTGATTTCGGCCGGCCCGAAGCGGAACGTGTTGCCGAGGAACATGATCGCGTCGGGCAGGTTCGAGACGCTCTCCGCGTTCGAATAGATCTGCGTTAATGCGAACGCGATGTTCAGCGTGCCGAGCGTGACGATGAACGGCGGCAGCTTGATGCGCGTGATCAGCACACCGTTCAGCGCGCCGAACAGCGCGCTCGCCGCGATGCCGCAGACAATCGCAATGATCGGCGGCACGCCGAGTACGACGGCGAACTTGGTCATCACGATCGAGCCGAACGCCATCAGCATCCCGCACGACAGATCGATGCCGCCGGTCAGCACGATCAGCGTCTGGCCGATGGCGATCACGGCGACGACCATCGTCTGCTGCAGGATCAGCGACAGGTTCTCGGCCGACAGGAATCGGTTGCTCTGTGAGATGAAGAACGCGCACGCGAGCAGCAGTGCAATCAACGGACCGATTTCCGCAAGCGACGGCAGGCGATCGGCGAAACGGCGCGACGAGGACGCCGGCGCGGAGGGAGTCGACATGATGATGGATTCCTCGATGCAGGGCGCGGTGCGCCCTGTGACTCACGTCGCGGATCGCGCAGCGCGTGTACTACATGCGCTGCGCGATCCGCACAAGCAGCGTTACTTGTTGCCCCAGCAGTTGTCGAGGCCGAACTTCGTGTCCTTGCTGTCGACGCCGGACATCGGTTTGTCGGTGATCAGCGTCACGCCGGTGTCGTGATAGCCGCTGACCTTCTTGCCGGTCTTCGCGTATTCGACGCCCGCGTCCACGCCCAGCCCGGCCATCTTCAGCGGGTATTGTTGCGAGGTCGCCGCGATCGCGCCGGCCTTCACGTTGCGCACGCCTTCGCAACCACCGTCGATCGACACGATCATCACGCTCTTGTCCTTGCCCGCTGCTTTCAGTGCGCGATATGCGCCAGCCGCGGCCGGTTCGTTGATCGTGTAGACGACGTTGATGTCGGGCGACTTCTGCAGACAGTTTTCCATCGCTGTCTGCCCCTTCGCCTGATCGCCGCGCGTGTCCTGGCTGCAGACGATCGACGGATCGCCTTCCTTCACACCGAAGCCCTGCAGAAAGCCGTTATGACGCAGCACGCCGACCGAGATGCCCGGTGCGAGGTCGAGCGTCGCGATCTTCGCCGGCTTGTTGCCGAGCGCGGCCTTTGCGTATTCGCCGATCAGCACGCCGGCCTTGAAGTTGTCGGTGGCGAAGAGCGCGTCGGTTGCGTCCTGCGGCTCGGTCGGCGTGTCGAGCGCGATCACCATCACGCCTGCCGCGCGCGCCTTGCGGATGCTCGGCACGATCGCCTTCGTGTCGCTCGGCGTGATCAGGATCGCCTTCGCGCCGGCGGTCATCATGTTCTCGATGGCCGTGACCTGGCTCGCGTTGTCGCCGTCGAACTTGCCCGCGGCGGTGAGGAGCTTCGCGCCGCTTTTCTGCGCCGCGCCTTCGGCACCCTGTTTCATCTTGACGAAGAACGGATTGGTGTCGGTCTTCGTGATGAGGCCGACGATCGGCTGATCGGCGGCCTGCGACGCGCTCGCGCCCCAGAGCGCGGATGCGGCGACGCAGAGTGCGGCGAGACGCCGCGCGACAGGGTAGCTGCGGGAATGCTGGGTCATGGGTTGCTCCTCCAAATCCGGATAGTTGACGACGTGTCGGGACTGCGGGCGGGCGTTCGATGCGCCTCTGTTCCTGGCCGCTTTTAGTCGCTCTTTGTTTTGCGAGCGGTTGTGCTGCGGTCGGGACTAAATCACTTTGGTTTATTTAGTACAGCAGGGCGAGGATGGGGTGTCAAGGATGGAGGTTGCGGTGCGGTGCGGGAATCAGGTGAGGGAGTGTCGTGGTTAAAGCCTTGTGCAGCCTGCCTGTTTGTATGATTTCGCAGTGCAGCGATAAGGTTGGCTGATTCGGGTAAATCGGGAGGTGGCGGTGGTTTTCGGGGTGTCTTTTGGCAAGGAGACGTGCATAGAACGGTACCTTGCATAAAACAGTAGCCGCTGCTACAGTGCTTTGCACGGTACCGCGCAACACACACTACAAACTTGGCAATTGATGAAGACGCAGTTAAAGAAAGGAACGCTCGATATGTGCGTGCTGGCTGTCCTGGCCCGTGGGGATAGCTACGCATACGAGCTTGTGTCGACGCTGGCGGAAACGATGGAAATCAGCGAAGGCACGATCTACCCGCTGATGCGCCGCTTACAGGCAGAAGCGTGGGTGTCGACTTACCTCGTCGAGTCGAGTTCGGGGCCACCCCGTAAGTACTACTCGCTGACGGGTGCGGGGCGGCGCAGCTTGCTCGAAATGGAAGACGAATGGCGCAGTTTTGTGGACGAGGTCAACGGCGTGCTGGGACAACAAGGCAAACAGAACTCAGGGGAAAACCCATGAAGCAGGACGAATTCATCGAAGCGCTGCGTCGGGAACTCAGCAGTCTGCCCAAGCAGGCGGTCGATGAAATTGTGGCGGACTATCGCGAGTACATCGGAGACGCGCTCGCCGCCGGACGGCGCGAGGAAGACGTGATCGCCGCGCTGGGCGACCCGGTCAAGCTGGCCCGCGAACTGAAGGCGCAGGCGAACTACCGGCAATGGCAAAGCCGCCGTTCGGTCGGCAATCTGCTCCGCGTGATGGTCTCGATCGCAGGGCTGGGGCTGCTGAATGTGCTGCTACTGGTGCCGCTCATGTTGTACCTGGTGGTGTTGACTATTGGCTATGTGGCCTTCACCGGGCTGACCATTGCCGGGATTGTCGGCGTAGTTGCATTGAGTGGACACCACCTGTTCAGCACGCCGTCGCACGGCATTCCGTCTATCCATTTCGGCAGCAGCGACCACGGCAATGCTGGCGACGCGGATACCACCGCCGCCAGCAGCAGCAAGGGCGATGAGGAGTCGCCGGGCAACCTGAAAGATTTGCGAATCGTCGGCGACCGGTTTGTCTTCGATCTACAGGATGGCAGCAGCGTGTCGATGGTGACACGCGCCGGTCCGATCAAGATGCGCAATGACGACGACGAGCTGAAGATCGAAACCCCGAGCGATGGCGCGCGGCAACTTCTGAGCAAAGAGAAGGACGGTACCTTGAGTATCCGCCGCGATGAGGTGGTGACGCTCGACGTGAGGAATGACGACGATGACCGCGTGTCGTTTGTCAGCGCCGGGCAGGATGGCAAGTCGGCCAGGTGGAAAATGTCCAGCGACGATGGCGACCATGTGGAGATCGAGGAAGACGCGCATGGCAACACCAGCAGTCTGATCGCGAAAAGCGGTTCGGACTCGGTGCAGATCCGCAACGGCAGCGTCGACATTGACGACGGTCAGGACCGGATTCGTGTCCACGCATCGGGCGGTAAATATAACTATCTGGTCGCAATGCTGCCGATAGGCGTGCTGGGTCTGCTGTTCTGGGTCTGGCTGACACGAATGAGCTGGCGCGCCGTGACGCGCTATGTAATGCGGCAAATCGACGTGGTCTCGGAAAGACTCGAGCGCGACCAGACGTCCTGAACACGAAGTGAAGAAACGCAAGTCATTGGATCACAGAACGATTGAAGATTCGGATAACTAAACACGGTAGCAAAACCCCCACATTCGCCCTATCAGAGGAAATCGTCATGAACATCGATTACCCAAGCGCAGTTTCAAGGGAAACCCGCACCCATAGCACACCCGCATTGCGTTTCCCCGCGGGCCATGAAGTCAGTCCGCTGCGCTTGTTCGCGTGGCTCGCAGCCGGCTGGCGGGCGGCGAGCATGCAGCCGGTGTTGTGGCTCAGCATCGTGCTTCTCTGCGCCGACTTCGCAACGCTGCTCGGCTTCCTGCCGTTGTTGCGGCCGCTGGCGGTGCTTCTGGCGCCGCTCGCGGTCGGCGCGCTGATGTTCGTGCAGGAAGGCGCAAGCCGGGACGAGCCAGTGTCGTTTCGCGAAATGTGGATGGCAATCCGTCGCCGCAGCAACGCACTTTGCATGATCGGGCTGTATGCCGCAGCGATCGTCGCAATCGGTTACGTCGTCATGCTGGCGATCTTCAATGTCTCGCTGATGGCCTCGACTACGGCGGACGGTGTTCATAACCTGTCGATCAGCTACGGCGGTGCTCCGGGCCTGCGCGGCACACTCGAAGCAATGTGTGGCGCGTCGATCTACGCTGTTGCCGTCGCTGCCGCATGCTTTGCGCCGGCGCTCGTGACATTGCACAACATGACACCGCTTGACGCCATGATCGCCAGTCTCGGCGGCGCACTGCGCAACTGGCCGCTGACGCTGGGTGGCTTCCTTGTGATGACCCTTGTCGTGCTGTTTATGCCGACGATGCCGCTCGCAGTGCGGGCGCTCGTCCTGACGCCGCTGTTGACTGCGCTGCCGCTGCTGGCAATCTATGGCGCGTATCGTGACGTGTTTGTCGGCAAGTAAGACGACGCGAAGTAGGGCGTGCGCGGTGAGATTGCGCGCGTCCTTGTTCCAGGCTCTGTTCACATTTTCATGGATCGCTCATACCCGTAGCGTGTCGACGCCAAATCGACTGGAGTTACCATCCAGGCTTTGGCACGCACAGGGTTCCGGGAGAACAGTATGCTTACGGTATGGGGGCGCAGTAGTTCGTTCAATGTTCAAAAGGTAATGTGGCTCATTGGTGAGCTAGGTATTCAACATCGGCATATTCCGGCCGGAGGAAGTTTTGGAATCAAGAATACCCCCGAATTTCTCGCGATGAATCCGCATGGGCGAGTCCCAGTTATCGATGATGAAGGAACTGTCGTCTGGGAGTCGCACAGCATTTTGAGATTTCTTGCTGCTCGCTATGGGCGGCCCGATTTTTGGAGTGAGGACCCCGGTACCCGATCCAACGCAGACCGCTGGATGGACTGGGCCCAAACGAGTCTGCAACCGGCTTTCCTGACCGGGGTATTTTGGGGCTATTTTCGAACCCCTCCAGAGTTGCGAGACGCCCCCAGCGTTGAACAGAGCATTGATCTATGCGCGCAATATTTCCAGCTTCTTGATCAAGTTCTTTCTGAGCGGCCGTTTCTCGCTGGCGATAGACTCACCTTGGCCGATATACCCGCTGGAACGAACCTGTACCGATACTTCGAACTTGATATCAGGAGACCTCACGTACCGCATGTTGAAGCGTGGTACGAACGACTCAGAGAGCGTCCGGCGTACAGGGAATATGTGATGATTCCATTTGAAGAATTGCGCGGACGGCTCGACTATTAGGCCACATCGACTGTAGCGGCGCTTTGTCTTGCGATTCGGGCGCGGAGGAATGACAGCCTTCGCGCGAGTGGCTTGAATCTGATGTTCCCTCGTCATTTCCAGAAAGCGACGCTTACCCCAAATTCATACATCTCGTTAGCACCCCCCAAAGCGGCTTGACCGACACCCGTCGCTACATAGCCTGCGTGGAGATCGCCGGCGTTGCTTGCAAGAAATTGATCTGGCCAGTGCCAGTCGGTGTAATCGACATCGGACGTGAGGCCGACGTGCGTAAACACCTGATAACCGGGTAACCTCGATTGCATTTCCTGTGTTATCCCGTCTCGCACGGCGGCACATACCGCTTCCTGGTCTTTCTCGGCGTTGACTGCCGCCTGGCTTTTCAAGACTTTCTCGACCACACCGTAGCGAAAACCATCCCGGTCAAGTCCGTCAACGGTAAAGCTTTGCCCACCTCGAAAACAAGCCACGGTACAGGTGATCGCATGGTTCGCGCCAACACCTCCCAGGTACCCTTTGGGACCCATCCATGTGACGTAACCGGCGAGAAAATCGTTGCTCGCGCTCGACAGGAATACGCAAGAGTCGGGTGGTGCGTTATATCCATTCTCCTGGAAGCTGATCTGCGTATAGATCATGAACTCGCCAGGATATTTAGCTAACCGCTCTCCCACCTTTTCCGTCATTGCGCCGCGCAAAGCACTCGCGAGTGCGTCGTCGACGGTAGCGGCGAGCACGTCCGGGGCCACGACCACCTCCTGCAACCAGCCGAAAAGATCCAGGTTGACAAAAAGCGGATCGGTTTTAACCGCTGCAGCTTTACTGTCGCCTGCGGCTTGCGGCGAGAAATTGTCTGTCATCGTGAACTCCCAGGAGATTGGTCGAACCTAGCCATCTGCCGGAGCAAACCAGCAGCAAGTAACACCCGTCACTCCCGCCCAACACGATGCGCCAGCCAGGCCGCAAGCCCAGGCCGCGCCGTCTCGAGCGGCCCAAGCTGCCCGAACAACCCATCGGCCACCCCCATCAGGATGCTGCGCAGCTTCGCGATCTTGTCTGCCTCGAACAGCAGAACCTGCAAGGCCTGCCACAGTGTCCACAGGTTAGGACTAAACGCGACGGGAAAACGCATGCCGTACTTCAGTGCGATGTACATCGCGTTGCGCGCTGTGTAATACCTGCGCGTGGGCGCGTGATTCTCCGACGTGAGCATGAACGGTCCAAGCCGATGTCGCCGCTTGTTGCCGATTCTGTGGGGCAATACGAGTTGGGGAATTACATAGAGTGGCACGTTATGCAGCAATGCGCGGAAGCAGTATTCGGTATCGACGTGATCGATGAAAAGAGACTCGACAAAATTACCCAGCGTCTCGAACGCGCGTCGTGACACGACACATCCCGATGAAATCAGGAACGAACAGCGTTGCGCGCGGGTACCCGGGTCCAGCCGCAGGCGACGCACGAGCAGACCGTCGATAACGATCTCGGGCAGGAAGCGCTTTTCGTTGTCGTCGTAGATGCGCGGCCCGAGCAGGAAGGGCTGTGCGCCGAGCGTGCTGCACGTATCGCGCATGACGTCGAAGAACTCGGGCGGGGGGGACGAATCCTGGTCGAACAGCACGACCGCGTCTGCGCCCGCCACGAAAAGCTGCGCCAGGCCGCGATTCAGCGCCCCAGCAATGCCGTTGCGGTTGCCGTTATGAAGAAGCGGTACGCCAGATGCGCCGAGCACGGCAGCCGCTTCGACGTCGGGTTGCGGTGAGTTGTCGATCGCAAGCATCGAGCTGCAGTGCGTACGCAATGACACGGCGTGTGCAAGCTCCTCCTTGCTCGGGTGAAACAGCACGATCAGCGCACCCAGTGTCGTCATCGCGTTTCGCTCCTCTGGGTTTTCAGTAGAGTCCGGGGATCAACGCGGACACCTCGAGTCGGTAGTGACGGTATGCATCGCCGAAATAATCGGTCAACCAGCTTTCCTCGACGCGGACTTTGTACGCGAGCGACGCAAAGATCAACGCGACCCCCAGAAATGCGAACCATTGCCCGTTGATCAGTGCCGAGCCAACGAGCGCCAGCAGGCAACCCGTGTAGATCGGATGCCGCACGAGGCGATAGGGGCCGTTGCGCACGAGTTCATGCCCTTCCTTCAGCGTGACCGACACACTCCAGTTCGTCCCGAGGTACCGTCGCGCCCAGACCGAGAACCCGAGTCCGGCCAGTTGAATCAGCTCGCCGGCAAGTTGCACGGTGCCAAGGCTCCCGAGATCAGGCGTCCACAAGGCGGCGACCGGTGCGGGTACGGTAATGAGCACGCCGCCGATGACGAGCGGGATCGCCTGCAGCCTGCGCGACAGGACGCCCTCGCGTTTTGCCGTGGCTTTCACGGCCTTCGACGTGGCGATCCAGTAGATCAGCCAGATAGTCCACGGAAGCAGGATGGCAATGCTTTGAATGATGTTCATGTCGTCTATCCTCGTTACGCTGCTATTGGGTGCCGTCGATCACCGCATTGACGACCGCGTCCGCCTGTTGCATCGTGCCGTCGTCGGCCACGGGCGATCCGCCCACGCGCGGCGGCGCCAATGTCGCGATCGTCCCGCTGCGATCGTGCGTATCGATCGACACATCCATCGACACCCCCAGCGGCAACGGATGCGCCGCGATTTCAGCGGGCACGAGTGAAATCGTCACCGGCAGCCGCTGCACGACCTTGATCCAGTTGCCCGCCGCGTTCTGCGGCGGCAGCATCGAGAAGACGCTGCCGGTACCGGGCGCGAGCCCTTCGACGCGGCCATGAAACACCACGTCCGAGCCATACAGGTCCGACACGATTTTCACCGGCTGCCCGACGCGCACGTGACGGATCTGCGCCTCCTTGAAGTTCGCCTCGATCCACAACTGCGAGAGCGGCACGACCGCCATCAACTGCGCGCCCGCGGCGACCGGTTGACCGATCTGCACCGAGCGCTGCGTCACGCAGCCCGCGACCGGCGCGGCGATCGTCGTGTGCGCGAGATTCACGTATGCGAGCCGCACCTGCTGCGCGGCGTTCGCAACCGCGGGGTTGTTCTTCGCATCGGCCGGACCGATCGCCGCCTGGCCCGCGGCGAGCTGGTTGCGTGCGGCCGCGAGATTGGCGCGCGCGAGCGCAACCGACGACTGCGCGCGCACATATTCCTCGCCGGACACGACTTCCGCTGGCGCGTTCGAGCGCGCTTTCAACGCCTGTTCCGCGAGCGCGAGATCGGCGGTGCGCGCGCGGATCGCGTCTTCGTACATCGCATTCGTGAAGCCGGTTTGCCGCGTCTGCTGCAAGGCCTGCACGAGACCGGCCTTCGCGCGTTCGAGCGCGATCTGCGCGTCGGTCGGATCAAGACGCACGAGCGGCTGGCCTGCCTTCACGCATTCGGTGTCGACCACTGCGACGTCACGCACGACACCGGGCGCGCGCGCGGCGATGCGCACGATGTTGCCCGTTACGTACGCGTTGTCGGTGCTCTCCGCGTAGCGGCCCCACACCAGCCACTCGATGCCGGCCGCAAGCGCGGCGAGCAGCACGAGCCCGGCCAGCACCGCGAACATCACATTGCGGCGGCGTACCTTGCGCGGGTCGCGCAGGTCCTGCGCGTCCTGCACATCGCGAATGGCCGGCGCGATGTCCGCTTCGGACAGATTGTCTCTATGCATGCCCGTGGTTCTCTTTGATGTCGTAATCGAAACCTCCGCCCAGCGCGCGTATCAGCGCGATTTTCGCGTCGCGCCGCTGCGCGTGCAGCGACACGAGGCGAAGCTGTTCGTCGGCGAGCGCGAGACGCGCGGACAGCACCTGTTCTTCCGGCAGCAGACCGCGCTTGTGCCGTTCGTCGGCGATCCAGGCGACGCGTGTGCGCGCCGCGACAGCCTGTTCCTGCAAGGTAATCTGCGCGTCGGCGCTGCGCACGGTTGCGATCGAGCGCGCCACTTCGCCGAGTGCCGTGTCGAGTGTCTTGTTGTAGAGGCCGATCATCGCGTCCGCATTCGCCTGGTCGCCGTGCAGTTGCGCGCGCAGCTGCGGCCGCTCGAAAATCGGTAGCGATAGCGCGGGCCCTATCGCGAACAGTGCCGACGAACTGGAGAACAGCGAGCCGATGTTCAACGACGAAAAGCCAGCCGCCCCGATCAGATCGATGTTCGGATAGAACCGCGCGCGTGCCGCGTCGATGCGTCCTTCGGCCGCCGCAACGCGCAGCCGTGCGGCGACGATGTCGGGGCGCCGGCCGAGCAGATCAAGCGGCAGGTTCGCGGGCAACGGCAGCGCGGTGGCGCCCGATGCCGCGAACGCCGGACGCGTGAGCTTCAACCCGCGCTCAGGACCGTTACCGGTCAATACACCGATCTGCAGACGCACCTGCGTGATCGTGTCGTCGGCCTGCTGCAGTTGCAGCGCGAGATCGGCCTGACGCGCACGCGCGGTCTGCGCGTCGTAGCCGGTATCGAGGCCACGTGTCATGCGGTTTTGCAGGATCGCATCGCGGCGCTGTTCGTCCTGCTGCTTCTGCACGACGAGATCGCGCGAGGCGTAGTCCGCGTCGAGTTGACCGTACAGCGTGACGAGCGTCGTCACGAGCGCGAGGCGCGCCTGCTGCGCATCGACGCGTGCTGCGTCGCGTTCGGCGACCAACGAGCGCGTGATCGCGCGGTTACGGCCCCACAGATCGAGGTCGTAGTGCGCGGCGCCGATGACGCTTGCAGGTGAAACCCACGGATCGCTGAACAGATCGATCGGGATGGTGGTGCCCGCGTAGTTCACGTTGGCGGCACCGTCGACTCTCGGTAGCCGCGCTTTCAACGCGTTGGCGGCCACGGTGCCGCCGAGCCCCGACGCGGCGCCGAACGTCTCGAGCTGAGCCTGTGCGGCCGCGATCCGTGCGTTCGCGATATCGATGTCGGGGCTGTTCGCGCAGGTCTCGTCGACGAGCGCGACCAGTTGCGGATCGCCGAACGACGCGACCCAGTTCGTCGTCGGCCAGTCGTTCGTCGTGGCGTTCGACGATGCATCGGTGTGCGTGGTGCGGGTGCTGTTCGCGAGCGCATCGGCCTTCGGCACGTGCAGCGCGACCGCGTGACGCGCGGTGCCGTCGTCGATGCATGCGACGAGCATCGGCACGAGCAGCATCGAGACGGCGATCGGGCGCAGGCGAAGCAGCCAGGTGCGCATTGGGGTTCGGTCGAGATCGCGTGCCATGGTCGTCAGTGTCCCGCGCCTGCGGCCGACAGACGGCGGGCCGGCCGCGTCAGCCACATCGTTGCAGCGAGCACCAGGCACACGATGCAAGCCATATAGAAGAGATCGTTGGTCGCCATCATGTACGACTGCTGCTGCACGACCTCGCGGATCACCGGCAATGGTCCAGCGGCCGCGAGACCCGCATCGTGCAGCGACTGCGCGAACAGGCTGGTTCCGTCGGACGCGGGCGTCACCGACTGACGCAGGGTGCCGTAGTGAAACGCCGCGCGGTTGTCCCACCATGTGACGCTGAGCGCGGTGCCGAACGCGGCCGACAGCGTGCGCAGGAAGTTCGACAATCCCGACGCCGCCGCGAGCTGGTGATCCGGCACGCGCGACACGATTGCCGCCGTCAACGGGATGAAGAAGCAGGGCAGCCCGATGCCCTGGATCAGCATCGGCGTGACGATCTGCTGGAAGGTCATCGTCAGCGTGAAGTGCGTCGTATCCCACGCGAGTACCCCGAAAAACACGAGGAAGCCGAACGACGTGACGAGGCGTGCATCGAGTCGTTCGAGATAGATGCCGATCAGCAGCGAAAACACGAGTGCAAGGACACCGAGCGGCGCGGTCGCCATGCCGGCCTGGAACGCGGTGTAACCCATCACGGTCTGCATCCATAGCGGGAAGATCACACCGATCACCGAGAACGCGACCATGCCGAACGAAATGATCGCGACGCCGAACGAGAAGGTCCGGTCGCGGAACAGCGACAGGTCGATCACCGGATGTTTTTCGGCCGATTCCCAGATCAGCAGCGACGACAGTGCGATCGCGGCGACGACCGCGAGCGTGATAATCATCGGCGAATCGAACCAGCCGTTCTCGCGGCCGAGGTCGAGCACCGCCTGCAGCGAACCGACGCCCACCACCAGCAGCACGATGCCGGGCAGGTCGATGCGCGCGCGGCGTTCCGGCGCGGGGTCACGACGCAGCAGCCACATGCAGGCGATGAACGCGAACACGCCGATCGGCAGGTTGATGAAGAAGATCCACGGCCACGAAAAACGGTCGATGATCCAGCCGCCGAACACCGGACCGAAGATCGGCGCGAGCAGCACCGTCATCGCCCACAGCGCGAGCGCAAGCACGCGCTGCTGCGGCGGGAACGCGCGCAGCAGGATGGTCTGCGATAGCGGCACCATCGGGCCCGAACTGAGGCCCTGCAGCGAGCGGAAGCCCACCAGCAGCTCGAGGTTCGGTGCCGTCGCGCACATCAGCGACGTCAGCGTGAACAGCAGCACGGCAATCACGAAGAGCCGCGTTTCGCCTATGCGGTTCGACAGCCAGCCGGTCAACGGCACGGCGATCGCCGCCGACACCGAGTACGAACTGATGACCCAGCTTGCCTGCGAATTCGATACGCCTAGACTCCCGGCGATCGACGGCACCGCGACGTTGGTGACGGTCGAATCGAGTACCTCGATGAAGGTGGCAAGCGACAGCGCGAACGTCAGCAGCGCGAGTTTTGCGCCACGCAGAAGCGGCGTGGCGTCGCTACTTCCGGTACCGCCGTGCGGAAACGGGGCGGATTGCCGATGCGGAGGTGCGCCCGTCATGCAGGCACATCCAGCGCTTCGAGCGTGGCCACCGACGGCGCGAAGCGCTCGATGTACTGCGATGCGGCGACAGTCGCGTCGGGCGCTTCGGCGATACGCCGACGCATCTGCGCGCAGCGCGCGGCGACTGCGGAATCGTGCGTTACGCGCGTCAACGCGGCGGCTAGCGCGCGCCCGCTCGCAGGACCGTCGATGCGTAGACCGCAGCCGGTCTTCTCGATCCGCGCGGCGTTGTCGAACTGGTCGTGCGCGAACGGCGTGACGACTTGCGCGATGCCGCTCGAGAACGCGAGCGCAGCGGTGCCGATACCGCCGTGATGAACGATCGCCGCACAGCGAGGCAACAGCGTCTGCATCGGCACGAACGGGCGTAGCCTGACGTGCGGATGCGCGGCGAGCGCGGCCGGTGCGCTGCGTGTGAGCACGATTGCACGTACGCCGGTCAACCGGATTGCTTCCTCCACGGCGCCGAAGAACGCGCGCTCGTCGATCAGCGTCGAGCCGGCGGTGAACGCGACGGGCGCCGGGCCGGCGGAGAGGAAGTCCGCGAGATCGTCGTCGAGTGGTGCGAGACCGGCTTCGCTTGCCATCGGAAAGCCGCACAGAAAGCGATTCGACGGCCAGTCGGGTTGCGGCTTCGCGAACCATTCGGGAAACAGACACAGCACGCCGTCCGGCGAATGCAGCCATTTGCCCAGAATCCGCCGGGCGGGCGCGAGACCGATCTCGTTGCGTACGCCGTTTAGCGCGGGGCCGAGCGCGGGATCGAGCACGGCTTTTTCGATCAGCCGCATCGATGCGATGCGAATCTGCAGCGGCAGCCACATCGGCACCGTGAAGCGCTTGTGCGTCGGTGGCGCGTGACCGGAGAACAGCGTCGACGGCGAGACCTGGACCGAGATGTATGGTGTGCCCTGGATCTCCTGCACGATGCGCGCGGAGAACGCCCACAGCGAACCGACCATGATCGTGTCTTCAGTGACGAGTGCGGTCAGCGCATCGACGTGCGGGCGAATCGTCGGCGCGATCACTTTCCACAGCGTGCGGAACGACGTGCGCGGATGCCAGAGCGCCGGATTCGCCATCGCCGCTTCGTATTCCAGCGCGGTACCGATCGGCACGAACTGGAAACCGTGCTGCTCGACGAGCGGCGCGAATGGCGGATGCGTGCAGAACACGATCCGGTGTCCGCGATCCGCCAGCGTGCGGCCGATCGCGAGAAACGGATGAACGTCGCCGGCCGAGCCGATCGCGGTGATGATGATCTGTGCCATGCGTTTTGCGCCCCATGCGTCCGGTACGTTCGATGTGTCCGACGAACCCGATGGATCAGTACAGTCCCGGCACCAGCGCGTGAACTTCGCGCCGGTACACGCGGTAGCCTTCGCCGAAATACTCGGAGAGCCAGTGCTCCTCGACGCGGACCTTGTACGCGAGCGACGCGAAGATCAGCGCGAAGCCGATCACGCCAGGCCATTCGCCGCGAATCAGCGCCGAGCCGATCACGCCGAGCAGACAGCCCGTGTAGATCGGGTGACGCACGAGCGCATACGGTCCGGTGCGGATCAGTTCGTGTGCATCTTTCAGCGTGACCGACACGCTCCAGTTCGTGCCGAGATGCAGGCGGGCCCACACCGTAAACGCGAGCCCTGCAGCGAGCACGGCGAGACCGACGGTCTGCAACCAGCCGAAATCATCCGCGTTGCTGCGCAGGCCGAATGCGACCGGCGGCAGCACGATCAGCGCACCGCCGAGAATCAGCGGCAGCGCCTGCAGCCTGCGCGACAGATCGCTCTCGCGACGCACGGTCTGCTTCGTGCCGGACGACGCGCGGACCCAGTACGCGACCCACATCAGCCACGGAATCAGAATGGCGGCAGAACGCAGGTAGGACATGCTCAGGCTCCGAATGACGTATTGAATCCGATGGGAGCAAACGTTTGCTCCTGTGGCGCAGGAACTGGCGAGGGTGCCGGTGTATGCACGGGCGCGCCGTAAAAACCGAGGATTTCATCGCGCACCGCGGCGGCCTGTGCGCGGCCTTCGAGATCGAGGAAGTGACCGGCGTTGGGGATCGACGCGAACTGCGCGCCTTTCACGTAAGGCAAGATCTGCCGGATATCGTGTGCGGTCGTATGTTCGTCGAGCGCGCCGTTGATGAACTTCACCTGGCAGCGGATATCCGCGAGGCGCGGCAGGTAGGCCGCCGGTTCCAGCGCGAGGATCTGGTCGACGTGGAACGCGACCTGATCGACCTCGTCCTTCGGCAGGGCGGTCAGGTAGCGGTAGTTCAGCAGCTTCACGATGCGCGGCAGGTGCTGTCCGACGGTATCGTTGAGCAGTTGTGCAGCGAGCCGGTTTTCGCTGCGCGAGAGCAGGTCGCGTGCGCTGGTGATGTAGCGGACCATCGCATCGTTCAGGTGCGGCGAGAACGAGCAGATCGTCGCCCGGCGAATGCTGCTCGCGCCGCGGGAGAGTGCGAGCAGCGCCGCCAGTCCGCCCCAGGACACCGAGCAGAGAAAGGCCGGTTTGAAACGATGGATCAGTTCGAGCAGGATGTCGACCTCGTCGTCTTTGGTCAGCACGGACGAGGTCTTGTTGTGCTGGCGCGACTGTCCCGCGTACGGTAGATCGAAGCACACGACGTTGTACCGTTCGCCCATGTACTTGATCGTCTGACCGAACGACGCGGTAGTTGCGAGCGCCCCATTGATCAGGATGACGCTGTCGGCATCGGGATGAAAAACGTGCCGTTCGACATGCACGTTGAACGAATTCGCGAGGCGAACGACCACTTTCTCGACAGGCATGTCATCTCCGCGTTTCGAAAGACAAAACGATCCACCATCGCGCCACGAGGGGCGATAACCAGTGAATTACATCAGCTGAAAATCGAGGCGAGCCGCACTGAAAAATACTGCCCCGGAACAAATTGTGCGGCGCAATGTCGTGACCGGAATATAGTCTGGCGATCCGGGTAAACGCAAGGGAAAAAGTTAACGGAATTCGAATTAGTTATGCGGCTTTTTCAAAATAAACACTCTGCATAAATTTAATCAAATCGACTTGTTGCCGAGGTGACGTGCATGCACCGGCTTGCGCTGGACCGGCTTTGCGATGGTGCGCGTGAAGCGTCTACACGCACCATGTTCCGATGGCTTCGCAGCGACATGTCAACCTTGCGCGGAACGAGAACTGGTCGCAGCGATGTTCAAAAAGTGCAACTTATGCTGTGATGGAGATGCCTCAAGAGCCGCATGAAACCTCGTTCTTGCTCAAATTGCCAAGTGCGATGGCGAGACCGTCGGTGAGCTCGACCCGTCCGCTCTCCGATGCAGCTCGCGCGGTTGCAGGCGACGCGATTCATGGTGCCGAGCACATCGTCCTTCGTCGTCGTCCGTTGTTTCGGAGCGTTCTTCCGGACCATCGCAGGCGGTGTCGCTCAGGTCGCGGAACGCGATACAGGCGTTTGAATTAGGCGAATGAATGGACGATTTGCTCTATTTAATTCCACTTGGAATAGATTATGGGAAATTGGAAGATTTAGATTAAATTCGGTACTTAAATCGATTCTAATTATTCAAGCAAGAAAAATCTCCCGATTCCCTTTGCATCATCGAAGGGCACGTCTGCGGGTACCTGCACTCGAACCGGGCGCCGTGGTCATCCGTTCGCCCGCGTGACTTTTGGCCCATGGCGTCGCTGCAAACGAATGCCACATTTCCGTCGACCCAGCCGGTTTTTACACTGGCTTCGACCGTCGCGCATCCAGTGACTCTGCTGGTGCGAAGACGGTACATGGACCTTCCTTGCGTGAACAGCACATGACGTCGCCGCAGGTCGGCAAGCCGACGAGCCGCGCGGTGCGGTGTCGACGGCAATACCGGAGGGTCATCACGATAACGAGGGCGTGCGCAGGGCCGGCGGATGAACCGCGCGGTTCCGCGCAACGCCGACCACGGTAGCCGTCGATCGTCCAGATGCCGCGGGTAACGGGGAATCCGAACGGGAATCCGACATGTGGCGAATCATGCAGAAACTCCGGCGCCCACGCGTGCTGCTGAGTGCGGTGGCGCTCGGCAGTCTCGTGTACGCGACCGTGCACGTCCTGCCGTCGCGGCACATCCGCATCGCGGCCGGACCGGTCGGCGGCAGCTTTTATGAAACCGCGGTCGAGTACCGAAAAATCATCGAACAGAAGGGCTATCGCGTCGAGATCGTGCCGTTTCAGAACACCGACGAGATCGGCGCGGACGTGGCCGACGACCGTCGTGGCCTCGACATCGGCTTCGTCGCCGAAGACCTGGGCGCGAAAGCGAGCGACAAGCTGATGTCGCTCGGCGACATCCAGTTGCAGCCGATCTTCATCTTCGAAAACAGTCGCACGGCCGCCACCCGACCGATCCACGCGTTCTCCGACCTGCGCGGGATGACGCTGGTGCTGCCGCCCGAGCGCAGCCTGACCAGCCGTACGCTGCTCGGCATCTTCGCGCTGAACGATATCGACCGGCAGAACACGCACATCGAATTCCTGCCGCTCGATCAGGGCATCGACCGCCTGAAGCACGGCGCGTTCGACGTGGGGCTATTCATTCTCGCGGCCGACAGCGACCTGATGGCGGATCTCGCGAGAGACCCGAACCTGACGATAGTGCAGATCGCGCAGCAGACGGCGATCACGAAGAAGCTGACCTACCTGAAGGAAGTGAGCCTGCCCGCCGGCATCTTCGATCTTGCCCACGACCTTCCCGCGCATGACGTCGGCATGCTCGCCGCGACGATTTCGGTCGCCGCGCGTCGCGACTTGCCGCCGGCGACGACCTATGCGGTGCTCGAGGCGATGCGCGAGGTGCATCGCCGGAGCAGCTACGTCAACCGCTCCGATGAATTTCCGCGCTATTCGGGCAACGTCGATCTCGCGGAAAGCCGGGTCGACGATTTCTATCGCAACGGCACGCCGTGGACCTACGCGCATTTTCCGGCGGCACTGGCGAGCGTGGTCGACGGCTATCTCGCGCCGCTGCTCGCGCTGTGGGTCGCTGCGGGTGTCGTCAACGTGATCGCCGAGCTGGAACGCGTGCGCTTTTTCTTCATGGTCGTGTTTGCGCGTGCGGTGTTGTGGTGGATGCGCTGGCGCGCGCGCAGCGGCAGTACGCCGTCGCGCGCGATGCTCGCGGTGGTGCGGAAGATAGAGACCGCGCTCGCGAAAGAAGACCACGGCATGCACGATCTGCTGGCTCAGCTGCGGGAAGCAGTCCAGGTCCGCAGCGAGAGCACCACACCGCGGAGCGCGCAGTGACCCCAGATCGCTCTGTCGACCCCGTTGCAGCGGAGATGCAACACACGTACGACCGGTATTTTTCGAGCGAGGGCTATCGACACCGTTATCCGCAGCCCAACGCGGCGACGCTGGATTTCCTGCTGGCGAACGGCGCGCGCACTGCTACGAAGATTCTCGATTTCGGCTGCGGCAATGGCCGCTATGCGCTCGCGCTGCTCGCCGAATCGAATGCGAACGTGACCGCGTTCGACATCTCGGCCGCGTCGTTGACCGAGTTCGCCGACGCACTGAAACGCACACCGTACGGCGCACGCGTCGCCTTCGTGCACGACGATCTGACCGCGCTCGGGAAGCCTGCTTCATACGATCTCATTCTGATGCTGTTCGGAGTGCTGTCGCATGTCGGCGACCGTGCGACGCGCGTCCGCACGCTGTCGACATTGCGCCGCCTGCTGCGCAACGATGGCCGCCTGATCCTGTCGGTACCGTCGATTTTCCGGCGACGACCGTGGGAGTTGTTGAAGGCGGTGCTCGCGCGGCGCCTGGGCCGTGCGCAGCCGCCGCAAGACGAAGCGGGCAATATCCATTTCACTCGCCTGGTGAACGGCGATTCGCTGACGTTTTTCTACCACCTGTACACGCTGCGCGATCTGCGTGCGGATCTCGCGGCCGCCGGGTTCGCGATCCAGCGCTGCGAAGCGGAAAGCGTGCTGCCCGAATGGTGGGTGACGCAATCGCGCATCCTGCGCGGTCTCGACCGCATCGTGTCGCGCTGGATCGCACCCTCGCTCGGTTACGGCATCCGCGTGCTGGCGCGGCCGGTATGAGGGCGCCCGCACGTTTGCACAGAACCTGCTCCCTGTGTGCGCTTGTCTGCCTGACGCTCGCCATCTTCGCAGCGACTGACACCGCGCACGCGGCCGGACTGCTCGACACGATCCGCCAGCGCGGCGTGCTGGTCGTCGCGGTGAAGACCGACTATCCACCGTTCGGCATGCTGTCGCGCGATGCGGTGCAGCAGGGCTTCGAGCACGATCTCGCCGCCGATCTCGCGGGACGGCTCGGCGTGCAGCTGCGCACCATCGGTGTGACCAGCACGAACCGGCTTCAGGTGCTTGACGAAGGTCGCGCGGACGTCACGATCGCGACGCTCGGCGACACGTCGGAGCGGCGCCAGATCGCGACGCTGATCGAACCGGACTACTACTCGTCCGGCGTGACGCTGATGACGCGCCCCGACAGCACGCTGAAGACGTGGGCCGGTATTCGCGGCGAGACGGTGTGCGCGACGCAGGGCAGCTATTTCAACCGGACCGTGGCGACGCGTTATCTGGTGAATCTGCAGATCTACGCAAACGGCCGCGACGCAAAGCTCGGCGTGCGCGACCGGCGCTGCGTCGGCTGGCTGTTCGACAACACCGCGATCGCAGGCGATCTGTTGACACCCGAATGGCACGGCTACCGCATCGGTCTGCCGCCCGAACTCATGACGCCGTGGGCGATCGCAATCGCGCGCGCGGCGAAGGGCGATCCGCTCGAACGCTTCATCGGCGATACCGTCGCGGACTGGCACCGAAGCGGCACGCTGATCGCGCTCGAACGCAAATGGAGTTTGCCGCCTTCGACTTTTCTCGCGGACATGCATACGTTGTGGACCCGGCGCGAACCGGACGGTGCATGGGTGTGCCGTCGTCAGGCAGACGGGCAGTGGCCGCCCGCATGCCGCAATCCGATCTTCGTCACGTCGACCGATGTGAGCGGTCTGCGCAGTTGGGGTCTGCGCGTATTCGAGAAGACCGGCATCAATCTGACGTACATCTACGACGATTACGAACGCGGCGAATTTCTGCATGGGCTGTGGCTGACGCTCGCGCTGACCGTCTGCTGCGTATCAGGCAGTCTCGTGTGCGGCATCGCGCTCGCGCTGCTCGCCGCGCACGAATGGCCCTGCATCAGTAGAGCGTTGCGTGGCTTCGCGCTGATCGCGAGAATGACACCACCGCTGTTGCAGATCTACGTGCTGGTGTTCGGTGTCGGTAGTCTCGTCGCCGCGCGCTGGGGTCTTCAGTGCAATGCGTTTGCGGCCGTGGTGGCATCGCTGAGTCTTTATACCGGCGCCGGTGTGATGCAGGCGCTCGAAGATGCCGCGCATCACGAACGCCGGCTCGCACCGGATTTCTCGCTGCGTATCGCGACTCTGGGTGGGCTGATCCGTCATGCTTCGGCCTCGATCACCGCGCTGCTCGTCAACGTGACGAAGGCGACGATGATGGCGAGCGCCGTCGCCGTACCGGAGCTGCTGTCGGTCTCGACGTCGATCGTTGCCGAGCACGGCAACGTCGCGACGATGATGAACACGCTGATGCTGATGTTCCTGCTGCCCGTGTTCGGTGTGCTGGGCCTGCTGCGCTGGATGGAAAAGCGGGGAGCCCATGAACGGCCTTGAACACACCGCGAGCGTCGGCGACATCGTGAGCCTGTTGTTTGCGTGGACGCCGTTCCTTGCGGGCGGCTTCATGTGGAACATCGCGATCTCGGTAATCGCGATGATCGTCGGCACCGTGTGCGGCTATCTGCTGATGCGGCTGAGTGCATCGTCGCGGCGCGCGTGCGCGAACACGGGTATCACGGTTACCGGACTCACGCGCAACATACCGACGTTCGTGTTCCAGTTCTATCTGGTTTTCATGCTGCCCGATACATTGCCACTGCCGTTCGCGGCTGCACGCATGCCGTTTCCGTCGTGGCTAAAGGCTGCGCTCGCACTTGCACTCGCGGTGTCCGCCTTCGTGTCCGACCATCTGCTGCGCGCCGTGCGTGCGTGGCGCGCGGGCTGTCGACGCGACGCGCATCTGTTCGTGTCGAGCTGGGGCAACTACTTCGTGATCGTCGTGATGGCGTCGTCGACGGCATCGGTGATCGGCGTGCCGGAAATCGTCAGCCGTTGCAATACCGTGGTCAATGCGGCCGGCAGGACGGACATGATGCTGTGGGTGTACCTGTACGCGATGGCGTGGTTCTTCGCGTTCTGCTATTGCGCGACGTTGCTGATCCGCAGGCTGTCGCATAGCCTTGATCGCCGGCTCTCCGAAGACGCGTAACCTCTGACAGTCCCCTGGTTCGGTGAATTGAAAGCCACGTGCAGCTAGAATGCAGGCCGGACCCGCATCCGGCCTTGCATGCCGGCGGGGAACAGTCGAACGAGGAGACGACATGGCATCATCCGACCGACCCGGATCCGTCGCACATATGAATACAACCATCGACGCCGGCACGATCTCGGCGCGGCTCGACCGCTTGCCCGCGACACGCTCGATCTGGAAGCTCGTCGTGCTGCTGAGTCTCGGCTTCTTCTTCGAGCTATACGACCTGCTGTACACCGGCTACGTCGCGCCTGGCCTCGTCAAAAGCGGCCTGCTGACGTCGACCACCCAAGGCCTGTTCGGCACGACCGGTGTCGCGAGTTTCATCGCGGCGCTGTTTGCGGGTTTGTTCATCGGCACGATCGCGTGCGGCTTTCTTGCGGACCGCTTTGGCCGTCGCGCGATCTTCACGTACTCGCTGCTGTGGTACACCGTCGCGAACGTCGTGATGGCGTTTCAGGAGACCGCGACGGGCCTCAACTTCTGGCGCTTCGTCGCGGGCATCGGCATCGGCGTCGAGCTCGTGACGATCGGCACGTACATTTCCGAGCTGGTGCCGAAGCACATTCGTGGCCGCGCGTTCGCGTGCGAGCAGGCAGTCGGTTTCACCGCGGTGCCGGTGGTCGCGTTTCTCGCGTACCTGCTGGTGCCGCGCGCGCCGTTCGGCCTCGACGGCTGGCGCTGGGTCGTGCTGATCGGCGCGCACGGCGCACTGTTCGTCTGGTGGATCCGCCGGCAGTTGCCGGAAAGCCCGCGCTGGCTCGCGCAGCAGGGGCGCCTCGACGAAGCGGATGGCGTGATGCGGATGCTCGAAGCGAAAGTGCAGGCTGAGACAGGACAGCCGCTGCCGTTGCCCGCACCGGCTGCGCCGGTCGTCGCGCAGGGCCGTTTTGCCGACATGTGGGTGCCGCCATACCGCAGCCGCACGCTGATGCTGGTGATCTTCAACGTGTTCCAGACAGTCGGCTTCTACGGCTTCGCGAACTGGGTACCGACGCTGCTGATCAGGCAAGGCATCACGGTAACGACGAGCCTGATGTATTCGACCGTGATCGCGCTTGCTGCGCCGATCGGTCCGTTGATTGGCCTCGTGATCGCCGATCGTTTCGAGCGCAGGACGGTGATCGTCGCGATGGCCGGCGCGAACATCGTCTGCGGGCTGTGGTTCAGCCAGGTCGCGGACGCGGTGCTGCTCGTGACGCTCGGCATCGGCCTCACGCTCGCGAACAACATCATGTCGTACAGCTTCCACGCGTATCAGTCGGAACTGTTCCCGACCGGCATCCGCGCGCGGGCCGTGGGCTTCGTCTATTCGTGGAGCCGCTTCTCGGCGATCTTCACCGCGTTTTTGATCGCCTGGGTGCTGCGGCTTTTCGGCACGGTCGGCGTGTTCGTGTTTATCGCGGGCGCGATGGCGATCGTGATGCTCGCGATCGGTCTGCTCGGTCCTCGAACGCGGGGTATCGCGCTCGAGGACATCTCGCACTGACGATGCCTGTGCAGGCTTACGCTTCGAGCGCGAGCGTCGCGAACGTGGCGAGCCAGTGCTCGCCCATGTAGTCGCCGGCGACGTGGTCGAGCGCGCTGTCCAGATGGCGTTGCGCGGCATCTTCAAGCCGTGCACGCCGCGCATTGCCTGCGGGCAACGCGCGGGCGAGCGAACGCTGGCACCACGCGCGGCTCAGGTTGAGCCCGTCCAGATGCGCGATCTTGCCGTCGCTGCGATCGGTCACGGTAACCGGCACGAACAGCGTCGCGGGCTCGCCTTGCGCGAGATCGGGCAGGAAGCGCGCGAACCAGTCGGCGAACGCTTCCGCCGGTAGCACGCGGCGCATCAGTTCGGCCTCCATCAGCGACGGCGACAGGAATTCGTCACCCGCGGGCTCCCAGGCCTGGCACCCGACGTCGTTCAGATACCAGCGCTTCGCCGTATCGACGATCAACGCGGCCAGCGCATCGCGCGACGTCGTGCGCGCGAAATCGAGCGACAGCGCGAGTGCGAACGCCATGTTGAAGTGCGTACCGACGCGCAGCGGATAGGTCGCCTTCGGCAGGAATTCCTCGAAGCGCTCGACGAACGCGTCGGTGAGTGGCGCGAACGTCGCGGCCCAGCGCGCGGCATGCGGATGCTTCAGCGTGTCGAGCTGCGCCGACAGCGCGAGCAGCCACGCCCAGCCATACGGACGCTCGAAGCCGCGATTGTGCGGCAGGTCGAGGTACGCTCGTTCGGCGGCCACGTTCGCGTCCGTGAAGTGCTCGTCGACCAAAGCGACGATGCGCTCGGCCTCGGGCAGATCGGGATAGCGTTCGAGCAGATGCAGCACGAGCCAGTAGCCGTGCACGCACGAATGCCAGTCGTAGCTGCCGTAGAAGATCGGATGCAGCGCGCGCGGGCCCTGCACGTCCTGCGGGCCGGCGAGCGCATGCGTGAGCTTGTTCGGGTATTCGCGCGTCAGGTGATCGAGCGCGAGCGTAGCGAATTTCGCTGCGATAGCGGAAGTGAGTTGGGTCATCGGTGACTCTCTGGATGAGGTGGGCGGGGTCCGGCGCGGGTGTCCGTAGCTAATCGCCAGGCGCGTCACAGCGAACGTGGCAGACAGAAAAGCCGGTCATGAGACCGGCTTTTCTGACGTCGGGTGCAAGGCCGTGAGGCAAGCCTGCGAGAACACCTTATCCGACGGCTGCGCGCTTGGCAGCGGCTTTCCTCGCAGGAGAAGCGCGTCTAGCCGAGGCCGCCTTTGCAGCGCTTGCTCGCGCCATTCCAGACGGCTTCTTCTGCAAAAGAGCCGCCGGGACAGATTTGGTCAGACCGGAGGGGGTCGATTTTGCGCGCGCGGCTGTGCCGGATCTGGCAGTTACATCAGAGACGACTACCTTGTTTGCCTTCTGGATGACAACAGGCTTGCCAAGGGTCGCGCCGAGCTTTGCTGCCTCCATGCCCATCTTGATATACATCCGGACCAGGTCATTTTTGCTGCGACGACCGGCATACGCCTCGTCGCGCAACTCGTCGTCGATGTCCGGGTCCATATACACCGTGCGGAGGACGAGATTTTTGTCTGCCATGCGCTACTCCTTGTCGGACCGGGGCCCGTACGTTCATATGTATACGTATACACCTTTATTGACCGACGTTCAAGAAACGTTGATCAGTCCCGCGTGAGCGTGCAGCACCCGGTCAGCCATCGCACCGAGAACCATCAGGCTGCCGTACCCCGGCCCCAGGTTGCTCGAAAGCATTGGAGCATGAAGGGGCGGGAAGTCGTCCCAGGGCGCTCCCTTTAACTGTAAGGCCTTTCCCATCAATTGCTGCCAGCCGGGACGCAGGTCTGCCTCTTTTTTGATTCTGGCAGGCAGCCCCTTGATGAGGGACAGAAACCACCACGGATCGAAACCCGAACAATCGACGAGCATCACGGGTTCCGCAGAATAAGACGTGCCGTCTCCGCGCTTGACCTCCAGATTTATCTTGTCCTTACCAGTCGGCTTGACGAACTGGGCGCGGCCATCGACCATCGTAAAGTTGGTGGCGGAAGACACCTGGTCCATTACCGTCGCCCACACCACGCCTCGATTCAGTCTGTCGAAGAACGCTTTCCGGCTATCGGGAGACAAACTTTCCCACTGCGTGGGGTCGCTAAAAAGCCGATTCTCGAAGACGCTGTCGACTCGCGTGTAAAGCGCCGCCTGGTTGGCAACGATCTGGATTGGCAGATCCTTCGCACCATTGGCGACAAGCCAGGAGAGAATGGCAGCGGCAGTTCCTCCCGCGCCAATTAACACAATAGGATTGGCTAACGCGCCCAACTTTTGCTGCTCTTTTGCGGCTCTCGCGAGGCACTTCTTCACCTCATCGTGCCGCAGCCAGAAACTGGCGCCATCGAAGATTCGCGCAGCCGGCAGCGGGTCTCCAGAGCCGGGTCTCGTTTTGACGGAGCGGGCCGGGCCGGGTCCGGTCACAACAACAGCGTCGAAGTGAGTGCGGTGCACGGAGACGTTCCCGTTGGCATCTTCACTCTTGATACGCCATTTCTCTGGGGCTGCCTTGGCCAGTTCGGTGACCTTTCCGATCTCGACCTTTTGTCCGGACTCGTCAACCACCCATTTGAGATAGTCCGCGAAGTCCTTATGAAGCGGCGGCTTGCGCCCACCGTCGACCCAGGTGCTGTACGCGCGTCGGTCACCTTTCGAGCGACCGTGCAGAAAACGTCCCCACGAAAATCGAGAAGCCATTTCGACGTCCAGTGACTTGTCGAACATCGAGCGGTAGGGATAGCCGACATCTCTCTCAGCGATGGTGCACAGTCGTTGTTCGCCGTTCGTGTAGCCGCCTTTTCCCGACCAGTAGGCTCCGATCTCACTGGATTCGAAAATTGTCACATTGACCGTAACGCCCCTGCCGGAGTTGCTCAGAACCGAAGCCTTGGCAGCGAGAGCAGCGGCTTTTGGGCCACCACCTACAATCGCGATCTGAACAGGCTCATTCGGATTTCTCTTTGCCTTCTTGGCAACGTTTGCAGTAGGCATTTTTGAATTGGCGATTGACCTCGGAATGAATGACTATGCCTTGTCGATTCGAGGCGCGTCAACTCGCCCACCAGGAGCACGGCAGATAGGACGATGGGGCGCGTCGGGCTCGTCTTTCCTCGCACGCAGCCTGGCAGGAAAACGCTAGTGGCAAAGGGCAGCCGCAGTAAAACTCGTATCCGCACTCGGCCGGGACGCAAGCGGGCGGCCGGACACTACTGCAAAAATTTTGCCCCTCGTTACAGGAGAAATACGGAACGGTCAGAACAGCTCAAGTATCCGGTGATACAACATCCCAATCTCAAGCGCCGGCCCACGCAGCGCAGGCCCACCCGGAAACCGCGCATGCCGCAGCTTCGCAAACAGATCGAACGCGGCGCTCTCGCCGGCCATCGCCTGAGCGACAACGCGCCCCGCGATCCCGGTTAGTGCGACACCGTGACCAGAAAAGCCCTGCACGTAGAAGTAATTCGGATCGATCCGGCCGAAGTCCGGTGCGCGATTGCGCGTGACGTCGACGAAACCGCCCCAGGCGTAGGCCGTTTTCACGTCGGCGAGCTGCGGGAACACGTCGAGCATCCGTACACGGATCGCATCGGCGAGCTGCGCCGGCGACGCGCCGGACGAACTCGCGCGCCCGCCGAACAGCACGCGGTGATCGGCCGACAGACGGAAGTAGTCGAGAACGAAATTGTTGTCGCAGATCGCTTCGCGTCCCACGATCAGCGCGTTCGCGCGCGCCTCGCCGAGCGGTTCGGTGGCGACGATGTACGACGCGATCGGCGCGATGCGCGCGGCGATGCCGGCGGGCAGTACGTCGCCCATCGTCGCGTTGCCGCAGGCAGCGACGAAGCGGCAGCGCACCTCGCCCGCCGCGGTGCGCACGACCGGACGCGCGCCGCGCACGACCTCGACCACCGCCGAATGCGCGAACAGCTGCGCGCCCTCGCGTCGTGCAGCGTCGGCGAGTCCGAGGCAATACTTGAGCGGATGCAGATGGCCGGACAACGGATCGTAGACGCCTGCCAGATAACGCTTCGATGCAATACGCGCCCGTATCGCGTCGGTGTCGAGCCACGACAGCTGCGCGTACCCCCAGCGCTGCGTCGCCGCATCCATCCACGCGCGCAGGTCGGGCACGCGTTTCGGTTTCGTCGCGACGGTCAGATAGCCGGACGTGAAATCGCAATCGATACCGTAGTGCTCGACCCGTTCGCGGATCAGCTTCACGCCTTCGACCGACAGCGCCCACGCCGCGCGCGCGCCGTCGAGTCCAAGCTGCTGTTCGATCACCGGGTCTTTCGCGAAACCGACGATCATCTGTCCGCCGTTGCGACCCGATGCGCCCCAGCCCGGCCGGTGCGCATCGACGACGATCACTGAAAGACCGCGCGCGCGGCATTCGAGCGCCACCGACAGCCCTGCGAAGCCCGCGCCGATCACGCACACGTCGGCCTCGTGCGACCCTTGCAGCTGGGGATCGTCGGTGGACGGGCGCGTCGCGCTCGCTTCGTAGTAAGAGTCGCGGATCAGGTCATCCGCGCGGCGGTCGAGACTGTCAGCCATCAAAGCAGATCCTTCAGGCGATACCACGCCATCGCCAGTACGAGTGCAGGGGTGCGCAGTGTAGCGCCGCCGGGGAAATCGCGGTGTTCGATCTTGCCGAACAGGTCGAAACGCGACGCCTGACCGTCGATCGCCTCGGCGATCATTTTGCCCGCGAGCCCGGTCGTGTTGACGCCGTGCCCCGAGAAGCCCTGCGCGAAATAGACGGTCGGCTCGATGCGGCCGAAGTGCGGCGCGCGGTTCATCGTGATGTCGACGAAACCGCCCCACGCGTAATCGACTGCGACGTCCTCGAGTTGCGGGAACGTCTTCAGCATGTCGCTGCGCATCGCCTGCGCGAGATTGTGCGGCTCGAGTGTCGAGTAGCTGACCTTGCCGCCCCACAGCAGCCGGCCGTCCGGCGCCGGGCGAAAATAATCGAGCACGAAACTGCTGTCGCACACGGCCGCCTGCGCGGGCATCAGCGCTTGCGCGCGGGCTTCGCCGAGCGGCTCGGTCGCGATCACGTAGGTGCCGACCGACATGATCTTGCGCGCGACGGCCGGTGCCAGCGTATTGAGGTACGTGTTGCACGCGAGCACGACGAACTGCGCACGCACGGTGCCGCGTGCAGTCCGCACAACGTGCCGGCCGTCTTCGCGGCGCAGCGCGGTGACGCAGCTGTCCTCGAAGATCCGCGCACCCGCGGCGACGGCGGCGCGCGCGAGGCCGAGCGTGTAGTTGAGCGGATGCAGATGGCCGCTGTCCTGATCGAACAGGCCGCCGAGGTAGCGCGACGACTGCACGTACTGGCCGAGCGCATCGCGTTCGACATAGCGCAACCGGTCGTAGCCGAAGCGCGATGCCGCGGTATCGCGCCACTGCCGCAATGCGTCGACGTCGCGCGGCTTGTTCGCAGCGGTCAGGTAGCCCGCGGTCAGATCGCAGTCGATCTGATGCTTCTCGACGCGCATGCGCACGATGTCGAGCGTTTCCAGGCCCATCGCCCAGATGCGCTGCACGTCTTCTTCGGGCAGATATTTGGCGAACGTATCGATGTCGCACGCGAAGCCGCCGATCAACTGGCCGCCGTTGCGTCCGCTCGCGGCCCAGCCGACTTTCGATGCTTCGAGCACAGCCACCGAATGGCCGCGCTCCGCGAGATTCAGCGCGGTGGAGATGCCGGTGAGACCGGCGCCGATCACGCATACGTCGACGGCGATGTCGGTGTCGAGCGGCGGATGAACGGTCGTGTCGTTGACGGTAGCCGCGTAGTAAGACGCGACATGAGGTTGCTGCGAAAAGCTGGCCATAGGCAGAGACACAAAAGAGAGCCGAAACGCGGTGCAGTAATGCATCGCACCGCGCTCCAGCCTGATACGTTAGAACGCGTAGATCAGCTGCGTGCCGACCAGGTCGTTGGACTTCGCGTACGAGCCGTCGTTGCGCAGGAACACGTGTTTGTTCGCCCAGTCGTGCCGGTATTCGACCTTCACGGTGATCTGCTGGGTCGGATAAAACAGCAGGTCGAGCGCGACGTCCTGATGGATCGCGCCCTTGCACTCGAAGCCGAGGCCGCCGCCTGCCTTCGAATTGGCAAGGCAGTCCGCGCCGATGCCGAAGCCATCCGCCGTATCCATGCCGTTCGAGTTCAGCGCGACACCGCCGCCGCCGCCGCCGTTCTTGCTGTCGACGAGTGCGTCATAACGTGCGGTCACGCCCATCCGGCCCACCACCGGCATGCTGAACTTGCGGTGCGCGAGCAGCGAGATACCGTACCATTGTGCCTGCCCGCCGTTGAACGCCGCGTTCTGCTGCTGGCCGTAGTCGACTTCGGCGTTGTACTGCACGTCGGCCTGGGTGTAGGCCAGGTCAGCTTCGCCGAAGAAGAACAAACCATACGGGTTGCTCGCCCCGCCGCCGACCCCGTAGACACCGTTGCCGTTGTTGTCAACGGACGCCGCCAGCGTCTGGCGTCCGATATTGAACGAGCCGCCGATATCCAGCGCGCTCGACCACGTGTAATCGAGGCGGGCCGTGAAGGTCGGGATCTTGTTGCTGCTCGTGATCGGATCGCCCAGCGCGTTGGTGCCCGTCTGCACCACGGAACCATACGTGCGGTACTGTTCATTGCCCAGCATGAACTTCCACGCCCAGTTGCTGCCGTCACCCGTGTAGTTCACGCCGACGCCGATATAGCTGCCCGGATCGGAGAAGTCATACAGCAGGTTGTGCGTGAGCGTCAGCATCTGGTTCGACTGCTGCACTTCATAGCCGCCGAAGCTTGGCATCAGGCCGGCCACGAAGGTCGTCGTCGCGGTAACCGGCACCGTGATAACCGCCGTGTTCAACAGGTTGTTGCCGATGTTGCCGTGCTCGTTTGTCAGCAGCGTGATGCCGTTGCCCCGGTTCGGCATCAGCGTGACTTCCGCGGACGGCGCCATCGGGCCAACACCGAAGGTCTTCTTGATGTCGAGGTACAGATCGCCGAACGTGCTGTTGAAGTAGTTGTAGCTGCTTTCGTGGTTCCCGAACAGGAACGACGAACTGCTTGCCGCACGGTTGTAGATGTAGGTCGGGTCGAGATAGCCAGTCACCGAAAGACCTGCGAGCGGTCCGGTATTCGCCGCATCGACCAGCGAATCGACCTTCAGCTGCTGGTTGGCGATCTGCTGCTTCATCGCGCCGACCTGGTCGTTGGTCAGTGACGCCTGCGCGTTGCCGTAGTCTGGTGACGACACGTCGACCGGCGCCGCCGCGACCGCCGGCGTGCCCGCCTTGCCCGCAACGCCTGGCGAGGCCGCGACCGCGGGCGCCCCCGGCGCCGCCTTCTTGCTGGCGACCTGAGCCCGCAATTCCTTGACCTCTTTTTGCAGCGCGTTCAACTGCGCCTGCATCGCCTTTAGCTGGGCGCTGGTGGAGTCGGCCAGCGCGACACCCGGTAGGGTTCCCGCGACCAGCAGACAGATCAGTTTCATCTTCATTGACGTTCTCCTTGTAGTCGTATTGCGAGGCACTGCTTATGCGCGGGCCGCGTCGAGCGCCTGGGTCACGGCGGCAGGTTGAAGGGAAGGGGTGACTGGGTCCGTCGCGGGCGGCGCGAACGCGAGCTGCATGTCACGCGTGTGCTTGCGGTCGCGCGCCAGCATCCACTGGTTGACCGCGATCACGCCGATCGTCACGATCGTGATGAAGATCGTCGCAAGTGCGTTCATCTCCGGATTCAGGCCGAGCCGGACGCGCGAGAACACGACGAGCGGCAGCGTTGTCGAGCCCGGACCCGACAGGAACGCGGACAGCACGAGGTCGTCGATCGACAGCGTGAACGACAGCAGCCAGCCGGCCATCAGCGCTTGCGAGATCAATGGCAGCGTGATCAGGAAGAACACCTTCAGCGGCGTCGCGCCGAGATCGAGCGCGGCTTCTTCGAGCGACTTGTTCAATTCCTTCACCCGCGACTGCACGATGATCGCGACGTACGACACGCACAGCATCACGTGGCCGATCCAGATGGTCAGGACGCCGCGTCCCTTCGGCCAACCAAGCATCTGCTCGAGCGCGACGAACAGCAGCAGCAGTGAGATGCCCTGGATCACCTCGGGAATCACGAGCGGCGCGTTGATCATCCCGGCGAAGAGCGTGAAGCCGCGAAAGCGGCCGAAGCGCGCGAGCACGAAACCCGCCCACGTGCCGATCATGACTGATGCGCATGCGGTCATCAGGCCGATCTTCAGCGACAGCCACGCGGCGGTCAGCAGCTCGTCGTCCTGCAGCAGCGCGCCGTACCACTTCAGCGAGAAACCCGACCACACGGTGACGAGCTTCGACTCGTTGAACGAAAACACCACGAGGCTGATGATCGGGATGTAGAGGAACAGAAAGCCCAGCGTGAGCACGCCGGCGGAGATGCGTTTGTTTGGCTGAATCATTTCGCGCCCTCCAGTTCCTTGACCTGGTAGTACTGGAACACGGCCATCGGCACGAGCAGCAGCAACACCATCGCGACCGTGACGGCGGATGCCATCGGCCAGTCCATGTCGTTGAAGAATTCATCCCACATCACGCGGCCGATCATCAGCGTGTCGGCGCCGCCGAGCAGTTCTGGAATCACGTACTCGCCCACCGCGGGAATAAACACCAGCAGACTGCCGGCGATGATCCCGTTCTTCGACAACGGCAGCGTGATCCGCGTGAACGCGGTCCACGGTTTGGCGCCCAGATCGTAGGCGGCTTCGAGCAGCGTGAGGTCCATCTTCACGAGGTGCGCGTAGAGCGGCATCACCATGAACGGCAGGTACGAGTACACCATGCCGATATAGACGCCGGCATCGGTGTGATAGAGGCGTAGCGGGGAGTGGATGATGCCGAGCGCGATCAGCGTGTGATTCAGCAGGCCGTCGTCCTTGAGGATGCCGATCCATGCATAAACGCGGATCAGAAACGACGTCCAGAACGGCAGCATCACGCCCATCATCAGCAGGTTGCGCGTGGCCGGTGCCGAGCGCGCGATGTAGTACGCGATCGGATAGCCGATCAGAAGACAGCAGATGGTCGATACCGCGGCCATCTTCAGCGAACTGAGGTAGGTCGCCGCATACAGGCTGTCCTGCAGCAGGAACGCGTAGTGGCCGAGCTGCAGCGCGAAGTGGATCATGCCGTCCTTCGCGGTCAGCAGCTCGGTGTACGGCGGAATACCGAGCCGCAGATCCGCGAAGCTGATCTTCAGCACGAGCACGAACGGCAGCGCGAAGAACAGCGCAAGCCAGATGAACGGCACGCCGATCACCGTGGTGCGGCCTGACGGTACGAAGCGCGACAGATAGCGACTGAGCCGTGACGTGGACGAAGCGCGCTGGCCTGGGGCGAGCGCGACGGAGGAGGTGGGGGCGGTCGTTCTCATTGCGTCAGCACCACGCCGCTTGCCGGCGACCAGTGGACGAACACGTCGTCGTTCCACGAGGGCGCGCCCTCGCTCATCAGGTGCGAACTGGAGAGATTCGACACGACCACCTTGCCGCTCGGCAGTCGCACGTGATACAGCGAGTAGCTGCCCATGTACGCGACGTCGGAGACGATGCCGTGTGCCCAGTTATGCGGTGCGGCGGGGCGCTCGCGCGACACTCTCACGCGCTCGGGGCGCACCGAGATGCCGACCGGCATCCCGAGCGGCCCGGTTATGCCGTGACTGACGTACATCCGTGCTTCAAGGTCTTCGCTCTCGACGAAAATGTGGTCCGGCTCGTCTTCGACGACGACGCCCTCGAACAGGTTGGTCGTGCCGATGAACTCGGCGGAGAAGCGGCTGTTCGGAAATTCGTAGACCTGCGACGGCGAACCGATCTGCACGATACGGCCTTCGCTCATCACCGCGAGCCGGCCGGCCATTGTCATCGCTTCTTCCTGGTCGTGTGTCACCATCACGCAGGTCACGTCGACCTTCTCGATGATGTTGACCAGTTCGAGCTGGGTCTTCTGGCGGATTTTCTTGTCGAGCGCGGACATCGGTTCGTCGAGCAGCAACAGCTTCGGCCGCTTGACGAGCGATCGTGCGAGCGCAACGCGCTGCTGCTGGCCACCCGACAGCTGATGCGGTTTGCGCTGCGCGTACTTGCTCATCTGCACGAGGTTCAGAACATCGGCGACGCGCTCCTTGAGTTCGTTTTTCGGCACGCCTTCCTGCTTCAAGCCGAACGCGACGTTCGACTCGACCGTCATGTGCGGAAAGAGCGCATACGACTGGAACATCATGTTTACCGGGCGTCGGTAGGGCGGCAGCGCGGCGAGGTCTTCGCCCTCGACGAAGATGCGCCCCGACGTGATCGTCTCGAGCCCCGCGAGCATGCGCAGCAGCGTGGACTTGCCGCAGCCCGAGCTACCGAGCAGCGCGAACAGTTCGTTCTTCGCGATGGTCAGGCTTACGTTGTCGACAGCGATGCTGTCGCCGAATTTCTTTACGACGTTTTCGATGCGGACGAAATCGTCCGATGTCGTTTTCGTCGCGGCCGTTTGACCTGCCGGCTGGGCGGTCTGAGGGGAAGGCGTCGAGTTCATGGTGTAACCATTCGTTGCGGATCGCAGGCGTAAGCGTCCCCGTGCGAGGTGCGCGAGCCACTCACAAAGCGTGAAGCGATCGGAAAACATGGGACTGCGCGTGTGACGGCGCAGGCTAACTACCGTACTGCGTACTTCAGGCGGGCAGGGATCGAGCGACCCCTGCGCCGCGGATGTCGTCAGCGGTTAAGAGATTCAGTGACCTGTTTTCAGCTGTGCCCACAGGCGGTTCTGGAGTCGCAGGATGTCCGTCGGCATCGGCCGCATCAGCGTCATCTTGCCCAGCACCTCGTCGCCCGGATACACGGTCGTGTCCTGCGAGACACCCGGAATCACGAACTGACGCGCGGCCTTGTTCGCGGTCGGGTAGAACACTTCGTTGGTGATCGCGGCGTTGACCTTCGGGTCTTCGATGTAGTTGATCCACTTCATCGCGGCTTCCGGATGCGGGGCGTCCTTCGGCACGACCATCACGTCGAACCACAGCAGACCGCCTTCCTTCGCATTGGAGAACTTGATCTCGTACGAGCGCTTCGCTTCCTGCGTGCGGCGGCGTGCGATGCCGACGTCGCCGGACCAGCCGAGCACGACGCAGACGTCGTTGTTCGCGAGATCGTTGATGTAGCCCGACGAGTTGAACTGCGTGATGTACGGGCGGACTTTCTTCAGCATTTCGAACGCGGCCTGGTAGTCGGCGGGGTTCGTGCTGTTCGGATCCTTATGCAGGTACTGCAGCGCCGCGGCGAACACGTCGACCGCCTGATCGAGGAACGACACGCCGCAGCCCTTCAGCTTCGACAGGTTCGCCGGATCGAACACGAGCGACCAGCTGTCGACCGGCGCATTGGCGCCGAGCGCCTTCTGGATGGCCTGCACGTTGTAGCCGATGCCGTCGGTGCCATAGGCCCACGGTACACCGTACTGGTTGCCCGGATCGGCGTCGCTGATCAGCTTCATCAGCACCGGGTCGAGGTTTTTCAGGTTCGGCATCTGCGCCTTGTCGAGCTTCTGGTAGACGCCCGCCTGAATCTGTTTGGCCATGTAGTTCGACGTGGGCACGACGATGTCGTAGCCCGAACTGCCCGCGAGCAGCTTCGCCTGCAGCGTGTCGTCGCTGTCGTAGTTATCGTATTTGACGTGGATGCCGGTCTCTTTCTCGAAGTTCGGAATCGTGTCCTTTGCGATGTAGTCGGACCAGTTATAGACGTTCAGCTCGTTGTCGGCGGCAAGCGCCGGCGAGACCGGGAGCGCGACGAGCCCTGCAACGACAGCCAGTGCGGCCCCCGCGACCGCATGACGAAGATGACGAACACTCATGGTTTTTTCCTCTGAAGTTGAGATCCCGGCATGGCTTGACGGCGTGTGGGTCGCCGCGCCTGCCGGGACGGACTGCCGTTACCAGACACCTACTTGTTGCGCGGTCGCGTCGAGTGCCTGTTTCGCCTTCGACACGATCTCGTCGATTTCCAGCTTCGTGATGACGAGCGGCGGCGACAGCAGCATCCGGTCGCCGGTCGCACGCATGACCAGGTTGCCGTTGAAGCAGAAGTCGCGGCAGATCGTGCCGACGTCGCCACCGTTCGCGAAACGCTTCCGCGTTTTCGGCACTTCGGCGAGCTGCAGACCCGCGACGAGCCCCGTGCCGGCGATGTCGCCGACGATCGGATGTCCCGCGAACGTGTCGCGCAACTGCTGCTGAAAGTACGGACCCGTGTCGGTCTTCACGCGCTCGACGATCTTCTCGTCGCGCAGCAGCTTCAGGTTCGCGACTGCGACCGCCGCCGCGACCGGGTGCCCCGAATACGTGAGGCCGTGATTGAATTCGCCGTTCTCGACGATCGCCTTTGCGATGCGATCGTGCAGACCGACCGCGCCCATCGGCACATAACCGCTCGTCAGACCTTTCGCGAGCGTGATCAGGTCGGGCTCGAAGCCGAAGTGCTGATGCGCGAACCACTCGCCGGTGCGGCCGAAACCGCCGATCACTTCATCGGCGACGAGCAGGATGTCGTACTTGCGGCAGATGCGCTGGATTTCCGGCCAGTACGTGGACGGCGGGAAAATCACGCCGCCCGCCCCCTGGAAAGGCTCACCGATAAATGCGGCGACGTTCTCCGCGCCGAGTTCGAGAATCTTCGCTTCGAGCTGCTGCGCACGGGCGAGGCCGAACGCTTCCGGTGTTTCGTCGGCCGCTGCTTCGCCGAAGAAATACGGCTGGTCGATGTGCACGATGTGCTCGACCTTCGATGGCATCTGCTCATGCATGTAGCCCATGCCGCCGAGCGTACCGCCCGCGATCGTCGAGCCGTGATAACCGTTCTTGCGCGAGATCACGTATTTCTTCGCGGACTTGCCTTGTGTCGCCCAGTATTGATGGACGATACGCAGTACTGTGTCGTTGCCTTCCGAGCCGCTGTTGCAATAGAAGAAGTGGTTGAACGGCGCGGGCGCAAGTTCGGCGAGCAACGCCGACAGTTCGATGACCGGCGGATGCGTGGTCTTGAAGAACGTGTTGTAGAAGGGCAGTTCCTGCATCTGCCGGTACGCGGCATCGGCGAGTTCCTTGCGGCCGTAGCCGACGTTCACGCACCACAGGCCGGCCATCCCGTCGATGATCTTGTTGCCGTCCGAGTCCCACAGGTACACGCCCTTCGCCTTCACGATCACGCGGCTACCCGCGCGATTCAGCGCGCCCATGTCGGAGAACGGGTGAATGTGATGCGCGGCGTCGAGCGCGCGGTATTCGGCGGTGCTGCGTACCTGTGCCTGCGCGCCCGCGGCGGGCTGTGCGGGCTGGATGTACGCGGAATCCTCGATTCTGTAACTCATGTTGCCTCCAGTTGTTCTGGCTGCTCAAACGTGCAGCAGCAAATGCCGGCGTTCCCACGAACTGATCACGCGGAAGAACGCGCCGTATTCGGTTTCCTTCAATGCGAGGTACGCCTTCACGAACGGCTCGCCAAGCATGCTCGCGAGCGGTTCGCATGCGCCCATCAGCGTCAGGCCTTCCTCGAGATTGCGCGGCAGCTGGTACGGCTGCTCGTAGCCGTCGCTCGTGAGCGGCTCGGTCGGCGTCAGGCGCTGCGTCATGCCGAGATAGCCGGCCGCGAGTGTCGCGGCGATCGCGAGGTACGGGTTGCAGTCCACGCCGGGGATGCGGTTCTCGATGCGTCGAGCGGCCGGTCCCGAATGCGGAATGCGGAAACCCACCGTGCGGTTGTCGTAGCCCCACTGCACGTTGATCGGTGCGGCCATGAAGCGCGACAGCCGGCGGTACGAGTTGATGTACGGCGCGAAGATCGGCATCAGTGCGGGCGTGTATTTCTGCAGCCCGGCGAGGTAGCCGTGGAACAGGTCGGTCGGCTGGTTGTTCTTGTCGGTGAAGAGATTGAGGCCGGTTTCTTCGTCGACGAGGCTCTGATGGATGTGCATCGCCGAGCCGGGTTCGTTCTCCATCGGCTTTGCCATGAACGTCGCGTACATGTGGTGACGCAGCGCGGCTTCGCGCACCGTGCGCTTGAACAGGAACACACGGTCGGCGAGATTCAGCGGGTCGCCGTGCATGAAGTTGATTTCCATCTGCGCCGCGCCGACCTCGTGGATCAGCGTGTCGACCTCGAGCTCCTGGATGTCGCAGTACTCGTAGATGTCTTCGAAGAGCGGATCGAACTCGTTCACCGCTTCGATCGAATACGCCTGACGTCCGGTTTCCGGCCGGCCCGTACGGCCGATCGGCGGCTGCAGCGGCAGGTCGGGGTCCTTGTTCATGTCGACCAGATAGAACTCGAGTTCCGGTGCGACCACCGGTTTCCAGCCCTTTGCCTTATACATTTCGAGCACGCGGCGCAGCACGCGGCGCGGCGAGATTTCGACCGGCGTGCCATCGAAGTGCACGCAATCGTGGATCACCTGAGCGGTTGGATCGACGGCCCATGGAATGATGCGGATCGTCGACGGATCGGGGACGCACACCATGTCGGGATCGGTGACGCCGGTCAGCGTGCCGTCTTCCGGATAGTCGCCGGTGACGGTCTGGATCATGACGGCCTGTGGCAGGCGCATCGACTCTCCGGATTCGAACTTGCTGCGCGGAATGATCTTGCCGCGCGCGATACCGGCCATGTCGGGGATGATCGCTTCGATCTCGGTGATGCGGTGCTTCTTCAGGAATTCGTCGATCTCATGCATGATTTTTCTCTCTAGGTTTACGTGGGCCGAGGCTACGGTGCGATTGCCGGCGGATGCCGGTCAATTCGCGCACGCGGCGGCGGCCCTGTTCCGTATTCGCGCCCGGCAAGCGTCGCCGAACGCGCGGAATATCGCGGTGGATAACGGGTCGGCAGCGTGCTTCCATTCCGGATGCCACTGCACGCCGAGCGCGAAAGCCGCTGCGCCCGCGACGCTCACCGCTTCGATCAGTCCGTCCGGTGCCACGGCTTCGGTGACGAGGCCGTCGCCGAGCCGCTCAATGCCCTGACCGTGTAACGAGTTCACGCGCACGTCGATCGCGCCGTTCGCGAGCCGCTGCAGCAGACCGCCTTGGGTCAGCTTGAGCGCATGGGACGGTCCGTACTGCACGTCGAGCACGTCTTCCTTGTTCTCGCGATGGTCGTCGAACCCCGCCACGGCATGCACGCTCTGATGCAACGTGCCGCCGAACACCACGTTCATTTCCTGAAAGCCCCTGCAGACCGCGAGCACGGGTACGCCTGCGTCGATCGCGGCGCGCATCAGCGGCAGCGTCGTCGCATCGCGGGCCGCGTCGTGCAGCGTGCCGGGTTTGCTCGGATGGCCACCGTAACGCTGCGGCTCGACGTTCGAATAGCTGCCGGTGAAGAGCAGCCCGTCGACCGTCCGCAGGATGTCGGAAGCGGCCTGCCGGTCGCCGAGCGCGGGCAGCAGCATCGCAAGCGCCTGCGACCCGTCGACGATCGCGGCGATGTACTTCTCGCCGACGGTGTGCGACGGATGCGCTCCCATCATCGTTCTGTCGGCGCTAATGCCGACGAGGGGCTTCGTATGCATAACGAATCGTGGTGTCGAAGTGGATCGGGGTGCGGTCAGTGCACCATACACGCGGCACGATTCCGCTGCCGTGCGCGGATGCGCAAGGCCGCTGGAAACAGCGGGCGGACGGTCGTCAGCGGACCGCGCCGCGTGTGACGAACAGACTGGCTGTTCGCTTCGATCCGCGGCGTCGCGCGGCCGGCGCAATGCGCGGGAACGACACGCGAGTGCATACCGTCACCGGCGCAGAACAGTGCGCGGCGCGCTGACGCAGACGGACGAAGCGAACGGCGAAAGGAGGGAAGGCGCTACGGCAGCAGCGAAGCGACTTCGTCGGTGCGCACAGCGATGAATGCGCGCGCGGAAACGGCGTTGTGGCGTCTGACTGAACGGCGGGAAAGGATCGTGAAGACGGACAGAAAGCGGCGAAACGCAAGCCTGCCGTTGCTGCCGTCGGCGATGGAGCAGTCAGCGCGAAAACATCTCGCCGGCTGACTACGATCCCACCTAACCAAAGGGCCTCGGACTCTCACGATTACACTCGACCTGGTGTTGAAACTGTTGAACGCCCCACCCGATAAAACGCAAAAAGCGTTTAAAGAAACGGGACGCGGGTCTCGTCGACCATGGACGCTTCCAACCTCCGTGCCGCACCGCAAACGAGCGGGCGAAGTACCTTGCATGGGGCGGTTACGACGGCATGACGATGACCTGTAGTTCAGCATATACGAGCCAAAAATGCCGTCAAATGCTTTTTGCGAAACCTTGATCAGGGCTTACCCGAGGCGTTGCGGCGATTCAGGCCGATTGGGAATGCCGATTGCGCGCGCAATATTTCGATGACCTTTCAGGGTTTTCCCGGGCAGCGCGCGCGTTAAAGTGATTAGAATATTCAACACTCGCGGCCGCGTTTCGCGTGCACGCCCACCCGTTCGACGAGCCTATCGATGTCCATTGAAGTAGCGACCCGTCTGCAGTACATCCGCAAGAAACACGGCCTGTCGCAGCGCGAGCTCGCGAAACGCGCGGGGGTGACGAACGGCACGATTTCGCTGATCGAGCAGAATCGCGTGAGTCCGTCGGTGGGTTCGCTGAAGAAACTGCTCGAGAGCATACCGATGAGTCTCGCCGAGTTCTTCACGTTCGAAGTCGAAGCGAGCCGCGGTGTCGTGTCGCGACGCGCCGAGATGCCGAACCTCGGCAACGAATCGATCGAGTTCTATCTCGCGGGGTCCGGTATGAAGGACCGCAACATGTGCATCATGCGCGAGGTGTATCAGCCGCTTTCCGATACCGGCCCGGAGATGCTGCAGCACGCGGGACACGAGGGCGGCGTCGTGGTCAGCGGTCAGATCGAACTGACTGTCGACGGCACGACGTGGCTGCTCGACCCCGGTGACAGCTACTACTTCGAAAGCCGTATTCCGCACCGTTTTCGTAATCCCAGCGCGGAGCAGATCTGCGAGGTCGTGTCGGCGAATTCCCCACCGACATTCTGACGTTTTGACCTTCCGAGATTCTGACGCCGCGTCAACGCGTTCGCCGTCTATGTGGTTCCGATTGAAGCACGGCGGCGAGCCATACACATTGAGGCATCCTGATGGACAAGCAAACGTTCGCATACTGGCAGGACAAGGCCGCGACCCTCTCGATCGAGGGCCGCGCATTCATCGACGGCACGTACCGCGACACGCACGAAGGCCGCACGTTCGACTGCGTGAGCCCGATCGACGGCAAGCTGCTCGCGAAGGTCGCGGACAGCGGTGCAGCCGACATCGACGCGGCGGTTGCCGCCGCACGTCGTGCATTCGACGCGCGTGTGTGGGCCGGGCTCAATCCGCGCAAGCGCAAATCTGTGCTGTTGCGCTGGGCCGCGCTGATGCGCGAGCATCGCGACGAACTGGCGCTGCTCGAAACGCTCGACGCGGGCAAGCCGATCGCCGACACGACGAGCGTCGATGTGCCGGGCGCCGCGTACTGCGTCGAATGGTTCGCTGAAGCGATCGACAAGGTCGGTGGCGAAGTGGTGCCCTCGGACCATCATCTGGTCGGCCTCGTCACGCGTGAACCGATCGGCGTCGTCGCTGCGGTCGTGCCGTGGAATTTTCCGATCCTGATGGCGGCGTGGAAATTCGGCCCCGCGCTCGCGGCGGGCAACAGCGTCGTGCTGAAGCCGTCGGAGAAATCGCCACTCACCGCGATCCGCGTCGCACAGCTTGCGTACGACGCGGGCATTCCGGCGGGCGTGTTCAACGTCGTGCCGGGCGGTGGCGAACCGGGCAAGCTGCTGGCGCTGCATCACGACGTCGACTGCCTCGCGTTCACTGGCTCGACGAATGTCGGCAAGCTGATCATGCAATACGCCGGACAATCGAACCTGAAGCGCGTGTGGCTCGAACTGGGCGGCAAGTCGCCGAACATCGTGCTGCCCGATTGCCCCGATCTCGATCGCGCGGCGAATGCGGCGGCGGGCGCGATTTTCTACAATATGGGCGAGATGTGTACCGCGGGTTCGCGCCTGCTCGTGCATCGCGACATCAAGGATGCATTCCTCGAACGGCTTGCGGTTGCCGCGCGCGACTATACGCCGGGCAATCCGCTCGATCCGAAGACGTCGATGGGCGCGATCGTCGATCAGGTGCAGCTCGATCGCGTGCTCGGCTATATCGACGCCGGTCGCGCCGAAGCGAAACTGCTATTCGGTGGTTCGCGCGTCAAGCAGGAAACCGGTGGCTTCTATGTCGAGCCGACCGTGTTCGACGTGAAGCCCGATGCGAAGATCGCGCGTGAAGAAATTTTCGGACCGGTGCTGTCGGTGATCACGTTCGATACCGTCGACGAAGCGGTCAGGATCGCGAACGATAGCGAGTACGGTCTCGCCGCTGCGGTATGGACATCGAACCTGACCACCGCGCACGAAGTGTCGCGCAGCCTGCGCGCGGGCACCGTGTGGGTCAACTGCTATGACGAGGGCGGGGACATGAATTTCCCGTTCGGCGGCTACAAGCAATCGGGCAACGGCCGCGACAAGTCGTTGCACGCACTGGAGAAGTACACCGAGCTGAAGTCCACGCTCGTGCGGTTGCGCTAAAGGATTCGCGCACCAGCGCGGCGGGTGCGGCACGTGACGCGTGCCCGTCGCGTTCCCAATGAATCCGTCGCTGGCGGACTCGCGCGCCTCTGATGAAGCGCGGGCCGCCGGCCTGTTTCAGCAGGTTTATCCCATGACCGAACTGCTTTATGGCGACGGTGCAATACGCCGTCCGTCCCTTTACGGCTCCTCGATCGAAAACACCTATGCCGGCGTGCTGTCGTTCATGCGGCGACGCTACACGCGCGAACTCGAAGGCGCAGACGTCGTCGTGTCGGGCATACCACTCGACCTCGCGACCACGTTCCGTTCCGGCGCGCGTCTCGGGCCTGCGGCGGTGCGTGCCGCGAGCGTGCAGCTATCGGAATTGCGTCCGTTTCCGTGGGGTTTTAGTCCATTCGACGACCTCGCGGTGACCGACTACGGCGATTGCTGGTTCGATGCGCACAACCCGCTGACGATCAAGCCGTCGATCGTCGAGCATGCGCGCACGATTCTTAAATCGAACGCGAAGATGCTGACGTTCGGCGGCGATCACTA
The DNA here is from genome assembly GCF_050742655.1 of Paraburkholderia sp. GTDB lineage: Bacteria > Pseudomonadota > Gammaproteobacteria > Burkholderiales > Burkholderiaceae > Paraburkholderia. The sequence goes on from NZ_JBOIGG010000024.1 coordinate 67,935, forward strand.
CATCACCTATCCGCTGCTGATTGCGCACGTGGAGAAGTATGGCAAGCCGCTGTCGCTGATCCACTTCGACGCGCATTGCGACACGTGGGCCGACGACAGTCCCGATAGCCTGAATCACGGGTCGATGTTCTATAAGGCCGTGAAGGAAGGGCTGATCGATCCGGCGACGTCGGTGCAGATCGGCATCCGCACGTGGAACGACGATTTCATGGGCATGCAGATTCTCGACGCGCCGTGGGTGCATGAACACGGCACGCGCGCGGTGATCGAGCGGATCGAGACGATCGTCGGCAAGCGACCCGCGTATCTGACGTTCGATATCGACTGTCTCGATCCGGCTTTTGCGCCGGGTACGGGTACGCCGGTCTCGGGTGGCTTGTCATCGGCGCAGGCGCTGGCGATTGTGCGTGGGTTGGGGGCGATGAATCTGATTGGCGCGGATGTGGTTGAGGTTGCGCCTGCTTATGATCAGAGTGAGATTACCGCGCTTGCGGCGGCGCATATTGCTTGTGATGTGCTGTGTTTGTGGAGGCAGCAGAAGGTGGGGGCGCGGTGATGTGATGGTTCCGGCGCGGCGGGTGTCGCGCTGGTTAGCCCGGTGCTTGAGGGGGCGTGCGGGTGGGCAGTTCGCGGCCAGCAAGAGTCGTTCTGCGTCGATATCCAGATGGTCGACAATGGGTATCGAGCGTCAGGAAATCGCATCAATGCGGCGCGCGTATCAACTGGATAACATGATGCTTTCGGGCTAATGTCCTGAGTGAGAAGATGCCATTCCGGTATCACTTGCACCAGGTCTCCGCCCAATCGTGTAGCGGCCGTAACGCCGTCCGTAACGCCACCCCTCCCTCGGTCAGACAGTATCCCTGTCCCGCATGATCGATGAGCCCCGCCTCTCGCAATTCCTTGAGCCGGGTATTGAGCAAACTGGGATTGGTATCGGCCGCCTCAAGCAGTGCGCGAAACGTCAGCGGCTCGCCCCGCAATTCCCACAAGATGCGTAGCGCCGCCCGTCGTCCAAGCAGATCGAGCGCGACCATGATGGGGCGGCCCGTCGTTGACCCACGCACCGGTTTGCCAACTTTAGGTATCTTCATGCTTTACTTTTCATAGCGATGTGACCAGGATATGCTATTGAAAATATAGCACGAGGATGTGACATGCCCGCCCGTATCGCACCCGCTCAGCTGCCGTTTCCGCCAGCCATCCATGAGATCCTCGAGAAGATCATGCCGCCAGGTGTGCCGCCGCTTAGCCTCTTCACGACGATGGCTCGCGACGAGCGGTTGTTTGGCAAATTCTTCGCCGCCAGCTTGCTGGACCGTGGCCACCTGACTCTGCGGCAACGCGAGTTGATCATCGATCGAACCACCGCGCTGTGTGGATCCGAGTACGAGTGGGGGGTACACATGGCCTTCTTTGGCGCGCGTGTCGATTTCTCGGCTGAGCAGATCGAGGCTCTCGTACACGGCACTCCTCAAGACGAATGCTGGTCGGCCGAAGACTCAGCCATCTTGCAAATGTGTGACGTACTGCATCGCGACTGTAGTGTCGACGAAGACTCATGGCAGGTGCTGCGCGCACACTTCGCAGAGGAGGCGATCCTTGAGATGCTGATGCTCGCGGGCCTCTATCGAACAGTAAGCTATCTCACCAACGCTCTGCAATTGCCGCTTGAATCCTACGCGATGCGCTTCCCCGTCCGCATGGCGACCCGAAGGCCACGATGATCTGTCCGCCGAGCGGCAAGAGTACGCGGCAACCAAGGCGTGCAGGTTGGACAATCATTGACCATTTCTGGGTACAGGGCGCACGTGAATGACTACTTCCCGCAACGCTGAGTGTCGGCAGCGGGTTACGAATTTGCTCCGAAAGACGTCGGCGTGCCGGCCCGGCCGTCGTGAGTGGCACATTCCGTCAAAGTGGCGAGGGCCATCACTGCATCCGCTCATCATTCACCGCGCAGACGGCACCTCCGTCAACCTCCGCCGTCCCTCCCGCACTCCAACCGCATACACCGCAAGCCCTCCGCTCAGCAGCGCAAGCTGCCACATCAGCATATCGCTACCAAGCGCCTGCATCGAATACCCGGCAACAAGTGGCCCGACGATCGCACCAACGCCGAACGACACCGAAATCAGCCGCATGTTGCGGCCCGGTGTCGTGCCGGTTGACCCCGCCACCGCGACCATGCCGAGCGTCAGGAACGCGCTGTTCGCGCCGCCGAGCACGAGCGCGCTCACGGCCATCTGCCACGACGATGCATCGGAGAGTTCGAACGACACCGCCGCCGCCGTGTTCAGCGCCGCGGCGACGATCACGGCAGCGGTGAGCCCTGCGCGATCGGCAAACCAGCCGACCGGAAACTGCAGCGCGATCGCGCCGATGCCGAGGAAGGTCAACAGCGTCGCGGCTTGCGTGCTGCCCAGTCCGCGGCCGGCTGCGAATAGCGGCAGCAAGCCGTACAACGCGCCGTCGCTGAGTCCGCCGATCGCGGCGGCGACCATGCCGAGGCAGACGAGTCCATCGATCGGTTCGATACGCAGCAGGCGCAACGATAAAGACGAACGGGGCCGCGCACGCACGTGCATGCGGCGGTCGTAGCGCGTCGCGCACAACGGCAGCGCGGCGAGCAATGTGAACACCGCGCCCGCGCCGAACGTGACGCGTCCGTCGACGCCGGACAACGCCGCAAGCGCCGGTGCAACGACACCCGCTGTCGCGATCAGCGCCTCATGCACACCGACGATCCGCCCGCTCGATTCCGCCGGCACGAGCCCGTACAGCCAGGTCTCGTTGCCGATCCAGCGCAGCCCAAGTCCGATGCCGATCAACGCGCCTGGAACGATCCACAGCGGCCAACCGACGAAGCCCATCATCGCGAACGCGAGTGCCGTCAATGCGAGGCCGAGCAGCACAGTCTGTCGTGCGCCGATCCGCGCAAGCAGCACGGGCGCGATCAGCAGGCCGGCCAGCATGCCCGTGCATTGCGCGCTCGAAAACATGCCGGCGCGTGGCGCGTCGAGGCCCTGATGCGCGAGCCAGACCGGCAGCACCATGAAGCCGAGGCCGAACTGCGCGATCTGAGCGAACGTCGACACCGCGTTCAACGCACCGACCGCGCGCCAGTCGATCCGGGTTGTGCTGCGCGTATTCACACTGCGCTCCGCGCGGGCATCGGCAGGCCCTGTTCGCGGCATTCGACCGGGCAACCCGCTTTCAGGCACGGGCCGTCGTCGCAGAATCGGCATAGCTGCATCGCGTGCGACGGGTCACGCGTTTCTTCCCACAGGATCTTGATCAGCAGGCTTTCGAGCGTGCCGCGTTCGCCGTCGTCGAGCCGGCCGACGATGCGCTTCAGCATCCGGTCGCGTGCGCCGCGCATGCGCTGCATTTCGCGGCGGCCCGTAGCCGTCAGTGCGAGCTTCACTGCGCGTCGGTCGTCACCGGCTTTCTTTTCGACGAAGCCCGCCTCGACGAGCCCCGCCACCGCGCGCACCGCCGCGGGATGCGACAGATCGACCGCTTCGCGCAGCGTTTCGATCGACGAATGCGGGTACTGTCCTATCGCGTTCAGCATCGCGCGCGTGGTGGCACCCGCGAGCGCGGTCGGCGTGTCCTGGCTATTCATTTCATCCGTGACCAGCACGGCAAGCACGCCGAGCAGGTTTTCCGTGCGTTGGGTCATCGTGTCACCTATTCGTGTGCAGTATGCATATATGCATACTGCACATAAAAAGCGAAAAATGCAAGGACGGAGAAACGATGAATGTGGCGTTACCGAAGGGAGTAAAACGAAAGGAGGAAGACAACGCGCGGCGGCGTAGTAAAACCCGCCGCCGCGCGAATACCGCTGTTAGAACAGATGCTGGATGCCGGCGTAAACGCCTGACTGGCTGTGACCGACGAGGGGATTGTCGGTCGCGGTCGTGTCGCCTTCGTTGTTCGCATTCAGGCCGAAGTTGGCCGTCTTGCTGTTTTGCACGGTGGCGATCTGCATGTCGAGCAATGTGCGCTTCGACAGGTTGTAGGTACCGCCGACCGTGTAGATCGTCGCGTTGCCCGCGCCCTTGTTCGCGTTCACGTGATACACCGCCGCGATCAGCGCGGCGGCCGGCGTCGCTTGCCACGTCACGCCGCCCCATTCGTGATCGAGGGTCGTCGGTGCGATACCGGCGGTTGCGGTGCCGCCCGACGTGCGGATCGCCTGATACGCGCCCTGGATCTTGAACTTGCCGAGGAACACGTTGAAGGCGGCCGTGTATTCGCGCGATGCGGTGAACGGGTCGACGAACTGACCGTTCTCCGAACTGCGAATTTCGTCGTAGATGCCGCGCAACTGGAAGAGCGGCGTCGTGTAGGTCAGCTGCAGGCCGGCCCAGCGACCTTGCGGCGTCGTACCGTTGCCGTTCCAGTTGGTGGCGTTCGACAGCGCGTACTGGCCGAATGCGTCAAACCCGGCGATGGTCGGCGACTGGTACGAAATGTTGTTGCTCGAATGCAGCCAGTTGCGGCCACGTACCAGCGACGCCGACGACCAGTTCGACTGGCCGAACGGATCGAAGTCCCACACGCCGTTCGAGATGAACAGTTCGCGGCCGAGCAGCAGCGTACCGAACTTGTCGCTTGCGATACCGACCGTCGCATAGCGGTCGAACAGACCTGCGCTGCTCATCGTGCCGTTCACCGTATTGAACGAGCCTTCCAGGTGGAATACCGTGGCCAGACCGCCGCCGAGATCTTCACGGCCTTTCAAGCCCCACAGACTCGTGCCCCAGTCGCCGCTCTCGGCCCTGAAGCGATGTCCGCTGCCGGTGGCCTGACCGTTTGCGCCGACGCCCGTCGGTACGCCGGACATATATTCGAGACCCGCGTCGACCCGTCCGTACAGCGTGACGCTTGTTTGCGCCTGTGCCCCTGCGGCGGCTGTCGTCAACAGCGCCGCGACCATGAGTGTCTTCCTCTTTCTCATCCTTTTCTCCGCGTGATGGAGCGGACCGACTGCGTCCGCGCCGGCATAAGTGTTTGTATACGTTTATCGAGAGGCTACGTGAGGATCGAATGCCGGATGTGCGGACGACGTGGATTGCTTCGCACAGCAAATCTCAATATGTGAACGCGGCGAGCCGCACCGGCGTTGAACCTCGGGAGCTACTATAGGTCAGGTTTGCCGGACGTGCAGGGAAGCCCACAACCGTTGCGCCGTGGGCTTCTCCGTCAGCTTTTCGACAGCAGCAACTTCACCCCGGCGGCGCCGAACGCGATCGCGAGCGACGCCTCGAACCAGCGCCGGATCGCGACATAGATGCGCCGCGCGGATGCTGTCGAGAACAGCACTGCGTAGCTGAAGAACACGCCGACGCCGAGCGTGAGGCAACTCGCGACAAGTACCGCCGGATGCGCGGGACCTGCGTGCGACGACTGGCTCGACATCGTCAGCGACACGATCGACAACCAGACGAGCACGGCCTTCGGATTCGTCAGATGCAGCAGCAATCCGCGCAGGTAGAGCCGGCGCGCGGAATACGGCTGCGCGGCAGCAGAGGCAGCGGCCGGCCCGTGCGCGTTGCCGCTTAACGCGGCGCGCGCCGACTTCAGCGCGAGCCACAGCAGATAGAGACCGCCGGCGATCTTGATCGCGATCAGCAACGTCGAGCATGCGGCGAGCACCGCGGCGAGGCCCAGCGTCGCGAGCGTGGCCCAGAAGAACGAGCCGGACAGGACGCCGCATGCGAACGTCAGCGCGGCGCGTCGGCCGCTGCCCATCGCAAGCGACATGATCGCGAGATTGCTCGGGCCGGGGCTTGCGGTGCCGACCAGATAGACGGAGCAGGCGAGCAGCAACTGCGCGGAAAAAACGTCGTGCATCACGTATGTCATCGAGGAGCCTTGGCGAAGGAAAGGGTGCAGCCGTGAGAGCCAGTCTGGCCGATTGATTTTGCAACGACGGCACGTGCTCTCGACAGGGACAGTCGACATGCCGGGCGGCAGCACAGTTGCGCGCAACCGATGCCGCGGGGTCATCGGTGCGATGACCCCGCGGCTATCGCTTCTGTGGTCCCGCACGACGACAATGAATTGTCGCGGCGCGTTGCTATCACGCAGAAGCCGCCCCTTTCACGGAGAACACGATGTCCGATTCACCTGTTGCATTGATCGTCGGCGCGTCGCGCGGACTCGGCTGGGGTCTCGCGCGCGAATATCTGCGCCGCGGCTGGCGCGTCGTCGCGACGGTGCGCGACCTCGCCACACGCACGCCGCTGCACGCGTTGCAGGATGAAGCCAATGGACGGCTCGAAATCGAATCGGTCGACATCGCTCAGCCCGAACAGATCGCCGCGCTCGATGCGCGGCTCGCCGGGCGCCGCTTCGATCTATTGTTCGTCAACGCGGGCGTGTCGAACGATCCGCAGGAACCCGCCGGCGATGTGACCACCGACGAGTTCGTCCGCGTGATGGTGACGAACACGCTGAGCCCGATCCGTGCGATCGAGCGGCTGATCGAGCGGGTGAAGCCCGATGGGCGCGTCGCGGTGATGTCGTCGGAACTGGCGAGCGTCGCGGGCAACGTCAACGGCGGTTGGGAGGTCTATCGCGGCAGCAAGGCCGCGTTGAACACGATGCTGCGCAGCCTTGTCGTGCGGCGTGCCGGCGACGCGCGCACGTTCTACGCGGTCGCGCCGGGCTGGGTGCGCACGGAGATGGGCGGCGCCGACGCGCCGCTCGACATCGACACGAGCATCCCCGGCGTCGTCGATGCACTCGATCGCCGCGCGGGCGAACGTGGGCTCGTGTTCGTCAACTACCGTAACGAAATCCTGCCGTGGTGACGCTGGCCTGGCCCGCACGCGGGGCCGGGCGCGAAAAAATGCCGGAGCGATGGTATGACCCACTTCAGGCGCCGAGCCATGCAGGCTCCGCTCATGCGGCGCTGCCGGCAATCACCTCGCGGCCAGCGTATTAACGAAGCGCCGCGAACCCATCCTCGATCGATGCGGCATCGGTCGGCCGCACGACCCGTGCAACTTCCCGGCCTTCGCGCAGGAAGATCAGCGTGGGCCACAGCTTGACCTTGAACGACCGTCCGAGCGGCCGGCCCGGTCCATCCTCGACCTTCAGATGGCGCACGCCCGGATGCTGTGCGAAGCCTTCTTCGATCAGCGGCTGTGCGCCCTGGCAATAGCCGCACCAGTCGGTGCCGAAGTCGAGTACCGCGGTGCCGGGCAGCGCGTCGACGTCGGCGCGCGACGGCGCGGTGGGCGAATAGGGTTGATCCGTTGCCATGTGTTCTCCGTGCAGGTCTACCGGTCATCGATGCATCGCCGTTCAATGTAGCGGAAATCGTCGCGCGGCGTTGTGCTGCAGCGTGTGAATCTAATGCGCGCCGCGCGACCGGTAATGCTGCAGCACGAACTCGATGAAGAGGCTCGCGGCGCCATTGCTCGAGCCGCCCAGTGTGGCCTCGGCATAGCTGATGTGCAGCGGCGCGGTGAGCGTCGGCGGTTTTTTTAGCCGGCAGTAGACGACACCGACCTGGCTGTAGCGCTGCATCGACGCGGGCACGAAGGTCACGCCGAGCCCGGCCGCGACGAGCTTGATGCCCGACAGCATGCGCGGCACCTCGCGCGCGATGTGCGGCGAGAAACCGGCGTGCCTGCATGCCGTGAGGATGTCCGCGTACATGCCCGGCGCGCCGGGGCGGCGCACGAGGATGAAGTCCTCGTCAGCGAGTGTGTCGAGCGCGACCTCCGGCTGGGCGGTACGACGCCGCTTCAGCAGCGGATGGCTGTCCGGCAGCACGACCACCATCGGCTCCTCGTCGAGCATCTTGAACGCCAGACCTGCTGGCCGCTCGACTGGCTTGCGCAGAAACGCGACGTGCACGAGGCCGCTCGCGAGCCGCTCGTTGACCTCGGCCGCGTTCAGGTCGGGCAGGTCGATGCCGACATCGGGATGCAACCGGCGGAACGCGCGGATCGCCTCGGTCGTCAGCGGATGGAAACTCGCCGAACTCGTGAGGCCGATCGCGATCGTGCCGATCTCGCCACGCGCAATTCGCTTTGCGCGTTCAGCGGCCTGCTGCAGACCCTCGACGATGCGCTGCGTGTCCTGCGCGAACGCCTGACCGGCCGGTGTCAGCACGACGCCGCGTGGTAGCCGCATGAACAGGTCGAACCCTAGCTCCTCCTCGAGCAGGCGGATCTGCTGCGACAGCGGCGGTTGCTGCATCGCGAGCCGCTCGGCCGCCCGGGTGAACTGGCCTTCTTCGGCGACGGCCAGAAAGTAACGCAAGTGACGCAGTTCCATGGTGCGGGTTCCTTCGCAGGCAGCGATTGCCATATTTTAATGATATGGCAGATGCCAGAAATAGGTATTTTACATGTAGCAGAATCGTCCCTACGATCATGGCCAACGCATCGCTTACGAATGCGGACAACAACGATCGACAGCAACTATCTTGAGACGAGCAATGTCACGCGTCATGGAAGTCCGACTGCCAGGGAGTGTTGGAGCGAACCATTGCGTTAAGCGTGATGAGCAGTTTGCGCATGCAGGCGACAAGGGCG
>NZ_JBOIGG010000025.1:0-75932 GCF_050742655.1 Paraburkholderia sp.
CCGTGAAACGACTCCACGCCGATGATAGTGCGGATTGCCCGTGTGAAAGTAGGTAATCGTCAGGCTCCCCAGCAGCAACACCCGCCCCCGCCCGCCCTCAGGCTCGCGGGGGCGTCGTGCTTTATGCGCGCCGAGATTTAACAGAGGGCGATTCAAATAGTCGCTCGCCCCCATTCCATCATTGCCGCGACAGAAACCGCTGCGCCAGCCGAACCCAGTATGTCGAGCCAATCGGCAGCAGTTCGTCGTTGAAGTCGTAGCTGGCGTTGTGCAGCATGCAGGGACCAGCCCCATGACCAGCATCGCGGTGGCCGCCTTCTCCATTGCCCAAAAACGCGTAACATCCGGGCTTGGCCAGAAGCATGAATGAGAAATCCTCGGCGCCCATCGTCGGTTCGACTGAATCGTCGACATTTTCTGCGCCCACAATCTCTTTCATCACCGTCGCGGCAAAGCGCGTTTCCTCACTGCTATTTACTGTCGGCGGATAGTTTCGGTGGAAGCGGATCTTCACCGAGCAATCGTAGGCTTCCGCGGTCGATTCCGCGATCTTGCGCATCCGGCTTTCGATCAGATCGAGCGTCGCCGTAGTAAAAGTGCGGACCGTTCCCGCAATCCATGCCTCGTCCGGCACGACATTCACCGCATCGCCCGCATGGATCTGTGTGATCGATAGAACCGCCGTATCGAGCGGTTTCTTGTTGCGCGTGATAATGCCTTGCAGCCCATTCGCAATCTGCACAGCGGTGAATACCGGATCGCGCCCACTATGCGGCAGCGCCGCGTGGGATCCAATGCCGACGATGTCGATCCGGAATTCATTGCTCGAGGCCATGATCGGCCCCTCTGTCACACCGAACTTTCCGGTGGGCATGCCGGGCCAGTTATGAATGCCGAACACCGCGTCGACAGGAAACTGTTTGAAGAGGCCATCGTCGATCATTGCTTGAGCGCCGGCGCCCCCTTCTTCTGCGGGCTGAAAAATGAAGACGATGGTTCCATCGAAATCGCCATGCTTCACGAGATGCTGGGCTGCGCCGAGGAGCATCGCCGTATGGCCGTCGTGCCCGCAGGCGTGCATCTTTCCGTCGTTGCGCGAATGATGCTCGAAAGTGTTCAGTTCCTGTATCGGAAGTGCGTCCATGTCAGCTCGTAATCCGATCGACCGTGGGCTGCTGCCGCGTTTCAGGACACCTACTACACCGGTTTTTCCCATCCCGCGATGGACTTCTATCCCCCAGTCGGCCAGGGTCTTCGCAACCAGATCGGCCGTCTGGGTTTCTTCATAACGCAATTCGGGGTGAGCGTGGATCGTTCGTCGAAGAGTCTGGATTTCGCCGCAGGCGGCCTGAATTTCCGGGATCAGTTTCATGATGTGATCTAGCTTCGTGGTGCGTGATGTTGCCCGAAGCCACCTGCGCGACTCGGGCACGGAGGCGATCCATTCTACGCCCAACGAAATTTTTGACGCCACCGTGCGGGTCTCCCGACTACGGACGTAATAAAATCGCTCATCGTCCCGTTTGCCGACCTTATCGCGCCATGAACGCCCCTGTCGATTTCGCCCGTGCCGTCTGTCCTCACGATTGCCCGGACACCTGCGCGATGCGCGTCACGGTCGAAGGCGGGCGAGCGATCAAAGTCACCGGCGATCCAGATCATCCGCCTACGCAAGGTGTGCTTTGCACAAAGGTGAGCCGTTACGCCGAGCGCGTGCATCATCCGAATCGTCTTACGACGCCGATGAAGCGGGTCGGCAGGAAGGGAGAGGGACGGTTCGAACCGATCGGCTGGAACGAAGCCCTGAAACTCGCGGCCAACCGTCTTTCCGATATCGCGGCGCGTGCGCCCGAAGCGATCCTGCCGTACAGCTATGCCGGGACGATGGGTCTCGTGCAGGGCGAAAGCATCGCGCAACGTTTCTTCCATTCGCTCGGCGCGTCGAGACTGGACCGAACGATCTGTAGTGCTGCGGGCGCGGCCGGGCTTAAGTACACGTATGGTGCAAGTCTCGGCATGCTGACCGAGTTCTACGAAGAGAGCGAGGTCATCCTGATCTGGGGTGCCAATCCAATCGCGTCGAGCCTGCATTTCTGGACCCGCGCTCAGGAAGCCAAGCGGCGCGGCGCGCGCTTGATCGCGATCGACCCGTATCGCTCGCTCACCGCGGAAAAATGCCACCAGCACATTGCGCTGAAACCTGGCACCGACGGCGCGCTCGCGCTCGGCATGATGAACGTGCTGATCGCCGAAGATCGACTCGATCCGGCTTACATCGCCGATCACACGCTCGGCTTCGATGCGTTGAAGGCCCGTGCGCTGACTTATACACCTGCGCGTGTCGCGCAAATCTGCGGGATCGATGCACAGATCGTCGTCGATCTTGCGCGCCTGTATGGCAGCACGAAGAAAGCCGCGATCCGGTTGAACTACGGCATGCAACGAGTGCGGGGCGGCGGCAACGCGGTGCGGGCGATCGCGTGTCTGCCGTCGCTGACCGGTGCGTGGCGCGAGCGGGCGGGCGGCTTGCTGCTGGCGTCGTCGGGATGGGCGCCGGTCGATTCCCACGCGCTCCAACGTCCCGATCTGATGCCGGGCTGGCCGACGAAGCAGCCGCGCGCGATCAACATGAACGCAATCGGCGATGCGCTGTTGCATCACGGCGATCCGACCTTCGGCCCGAAGATCGAAGCGATCGTGGTCTACAACTCGAATCCCGTCGCGGTGGCACCGGACTCTGAGCGCGTGGCTGCCGGCTTTGCACGCGAAGACCTGTTTACGATCGTGCTCGAGCATTTCCGTACCGATACCGCCGATTTCGCTGACCTGCTGTTGCCGGCGACGACGCAGCTCGAACACCTCGACGTCCATAAGTCCTACGGCCATACGTACGTGATGGCGAACCTCCCCGCGATCGCACCCGTCGGCGATGCGCGGGCGAACACCGAGATTTTTCGCGGCATCGCCCGTGCGATGGGGCTGCAGGAGCCGGCGCTGTACGAGAGCGATGACGCAATCGCAGCGAGTGCTTTTCGCTGGAGCGATCCCGCGCTGGCAGGGACCGACTGGCAGACGTTAAAGCAAACAGGTTGGGTTCGCCTTCAACTGCCGGATGCGCCGCTGGCGAACGGCGGTTTTCGGACCCCGTCGGGCAAGTGCGAGTTTTTCAGCGAACGCCTCGCGCAGCAGGGGCTGGACCCGTTGCCGGACTATTTGCCTCCCTATGAATCCGCCGACGGTTCGCCCGAACTTGCCGCGCGTTATCCGCTCGCGATGATCTCGCCGCCGGCGCGCAATTTTCTCAACAGTACGTTCGTCAATGTCGAAAGCCTTCGGTCGACCGAAGGCCATCCGCATCTCGACATTCATCCCGCCGACGCGCAGCCGCGCGGTATCGCCGACGGCGACGAAGTGCGTATCTTCAACGACCGCGGTTCGATGCGGGCTCGCGCGCGCGTTACCGATAAGGCGAGGGAAGGGCTCGTCGTTGGCCTGTCGATCTGGTGGAAAAAACTGTCCCCGGACGGCCGCAATGCGAACCAGGTCACCAGTCAGCGGCTGACCGATCTCGGTGGCTCTGCGACTTTTTACGACTGCCTCGTCGAGGTGGAGCGCGCGTGAGTTCGGTGCGAAAGCCACGGGATGCCGCAGTCAAAACGGGCGGCCGCCGGAACCCGGCCAACGGTTCGAGGGCCCCGTCTAACCCAGGGGCCCTTCGCGTTGCTCTGCGCCAGCCGCATGCTACGATGCGCCTTTTAGCACGACCATTCGAAAATATACAGGGAGACGTCGCGTGGAAAAAATCTGGCTGAAGTCCTATCCGCCCGGCGTCCCGGCGGAGGTCGATCCCGGACAGTACGAGTCGATCGCGGACCTGCTCGAAGACAGCTTCCGGAAACATCGCGCGAAGCCGGCATTCACCTGCATGGGCAAGCAGATCACCTATGGAGAACTCGACGCGTACTCGGTGAAGCTTGGGGGATGGCTGCAGTCGAAGGGCCTCGCGCGTGGCGCACGCGTCGCGATCATGATGCCGAACGTGCTGCAGTATCCGGTAGCACTCGCGGCGATCCTTCGCGCAGGGTACGTGGTCGTGAACGTCAACCCGCTCTATACGCCCCGCGAACTCGAACATCAATTGAAGGACAGCGGCGCCGAGGCGATCATCCTGCTCGAGAACTTCGCCGCGACGCTACAAGCTGTTGTTGGCAACACGCAGATCAAGCACGTGGTCGTCGCATCGATCGGCGATATGCTCGGCGCGAAAGGGTTGATCGTCAATTTCGTCGTGCGGCGGGTGAAGAAGATGGTTCCCACATGGAGCCTGCCGGGTCACGTCAAATTCAACCAGGCGCTCGCCGAAGGCGCGCGCCACACGTTCCAGAGAGCGAAGCAGGGTCCGCAGGACGTCGCATTTCTGCAGTACACCGGTGGCACGACGGGGGTGTCGAAAGGCGCGACGCTACTGCATCGCAATCTGATCGCCAACGTGTTGCAGTCGGAAGCGTGGCTGGACGCGGCGCGCTCGAAGCGACCCGATATCCAGCAGTTCATCACGGTCGTGGCGCTGCCGCTCTATCACGTGTTCGCGTTGACGGTCTGCGGTTTGCTGACCATCCGCACGGGTGGTCTTGGGGTGCTGATTCCGAATCCTCGCGATATCGCGGGCATGATCAAGGCATTGCAGGGCTACGCGATCACGACGATACCGGCGGTCAACACGCTCTATAACGCGATGCTCAATCACCCTGATTTCGACAAGCTCGATTTCTCGAATCTGCTGGTGGCGAACGGCGGCGGCATGGCGGTGCAGGAAGCCGTCGCGAAACGCTGGTACGAGCGGACGCACGCGCCGATCGTCGAGGGCTACGGTCTGTCGGAAACGTCGCCGTCGGTCACGTGCAATCCATCGACAGCCACCGAATACAACGGCACGATCGGTTTGCCGTTGCCGTCGACCGAAGTATCGATCCGCGACGACGAAGGCAACGAAGTGCCGCTAGGTCAGCCGGGCGAGATCTGCATCCGCGGGCCGCAGGTGATGGCCGGCTACTGGAATCGCCCGGATGAGACGGCCAAGGTCATGACCGACGACGGTTTCTTCAAATCAGGCGATATCGGTTTCATGGACGAACGCGGCTACGTGAAGATCGTCGACCGGAAGAAGGACATGATCCTCGTGTCGGGCTTCAACGTGTATCCGAACGAGATCGAGGATGTCGTCGCGCGGCATCCGGGCGTGTTCGAAGTAGCGGCGGTCGGGGTGCCCGACGAGCGCTCGGGCGAGGCGGTGAAGCTGTTTGTCGTGAAGAAAGACCCGACGCTCACCGATGCAGCGCTCTTCGCGTACTGCAAGGAGCAGCTCACCGGCTACAAGCGGCCGAGGCATATCGAATTTCGCACCGAACTGCCGAAGAGCAACGTAGGCAAGATTCTCCGGCGCGAGTTGCGCGACGGGCGCGCATGAGCTGCGCGCGATAATCGGGTTGATCCGCAAGTCACGTCGATCGTCACGTCGATTTCGACGACGCCAATAAAACGGCCCGACAGGAAAACCTGTCGGGCCGTTTTATTGCGTATCGCCGTTGCTCAGCTGCCCCCACCTTGCAGCGCAAGCCAAGAAAAAAGGCGCCCGAAGGCGCCTTTGAGGTGAACTACTTTTTTTACGACTTATTAGAACTTGTGGCGGATACCGACACGAGCTGCCAGCTGGTTCTTGTTCGACGAAGCGGTCAAACCGTTGATCGCGGCGTCGGCCTGGATGACCTGGCCGCTCGAGGTGAGCGTGTCACCCGAAGCGTGTTGAAAGACACCGATCACGTAGACGTCCGTGCGCTTCGACAGGAAGTAGTCGGCGCCCAGCGAACCCTGGTGATACTTCGCAGCAGAGCCGCCGGAGATCGAGCTGCCCTTCGTGTAGTCGTAGGCAGCGCCGAGCACCAGTGCCGGGGTCAGCTGATACTTGAAGTTCAGTTCACCGTTGTTGAACGTGGCGGTCTGGTTCGCGAACGCGCCGCTCGTGAAGTTCATGAACTTGATGTTCGAGTACGTCGCACCGATCGTCGCTGCACCGAACGTGTATGCGCCGCCCGCACCGATGACCTGGTACGTGTGCGCCGAAGCGTAGCCTGCGTAGACCGGCGACGTAACGGCCGCCGGCGTGGTCGACGTCGTGTTGTTGCCGAACAGACCACTTGCCGACGACGGGGTGCGTGCGTTCAGGTAGCCAACACCCAGCACCAGCGGACCGTTGCTGTAGCCTGCGCCGACCGAGAACGTCTGGTTGCGGCTGAAGTCGCCAGCGGTGCCGCCGAAGCTGTACAGACCGCCGAACGTCAGGCCGCCGTAGTTCGCGCTCGTGAACTTGACTGCGTTGTTCACGCGGTACGCGTTGTTGAAGTTATCGAGATCGCCCGGGTGAGCGGCGATGTAGCCGCCCCATTGATCGCCGACTTCGAGCGGACCGACGTAGTCGACCACGGAGTCATACTGACGACCCGCGGTGACCGTGCCGAACGGGCTCGACAGACCGACATAAGCTTGACGACCGAACATCAGGCCGCCTTGACCGAGCTTGCCGGTGTTCACGTCAAAACCGTTCTCGAGCACGAAGATTGCCTTCAGGCCGCCGCCCAGATCTTCGGTGCCGCGCAGACCCCAGCGGCTACCTTGAAGCACGCCGCTCGACAGGTTGTACAGGTGCTTGCCACCTGCGTTCGTGTTGATGTTGAAACCTTCATCAATAATGCCGTACAGGGTGACGCTGCTTTGTGCGTGAGCGACGCCAGCAAACGCGCCCAGCGCTGTTAGCGCGAGAAGCGACTTTTTCATCGAATGATCTCCAAGGATTGCTACGAAATTCTTGTTACAAGGCGATTAGTTGTGTGTTGCGGCCTTGCCTTCAACTTCGCGAGAAGTTGCCACGTAATGTAACAAAAGGGTCTACCTGCACAAAGAAAAAGCAGACCGCCCGGTCGGTCCCTGTTTCGTTTACGCAACATGGTCTAAAATCAAAAACTGACCGTTTAAATCGCTGAAAATCGCTGTCGAAAAGCGCCTGAATTTTTGCCGCAAACCCTTGCTGCACAGGCCCTCTCAGCGATCGTCGGCGGATTCGAGAAGCAGGAGAGGCCGATGTTGCTGGACGAATGGATTAGCGAGTTGGATCGGGGTTTACGCTCAATCACTGGGGTGTCCCGAATGACCCGTCCGATGCCGGTTGCGCCGGAATCGTCCGAGCCCGTGGTGGAACTGTCGCCCGAGGAGCGCGCGCATGCTGCTGCGCTGATGCGTGTCAATCACGTCGGCGAGGTGTGCGCGCAGGCGCTGTATCAGGCGCAGAAACTGGCCACGCGTTCGCCGACGTTGAAGGACGCATTCGATCACGCCGCGCGCGAAGAAGAAGATCATCTCGCGTGGACCTCACGACGACTCGAGGCGCTCGATTCGCGTCCGAGTCTGCTGAATCCGCTGTGGTACGCGGGCGCCTTGACGATCGGTCTGGTCGCCGGCCGCTTCGGAGATCGAGTGAGTCTTGGCTTCATGGCGGAAACCGAACGTCAGGTCGAGCAGCATCTGAACAGCCATCTGGATGCGCTGCCCGAAGCCGATCGCGATTCGCGTGCGGTCGTCGAGCAGATGCGCGCGGACGAAGCAGCGCACGGCAAGGCGGCGCTCGATGCAGGCGGCGTCGAGTTGCCGTTTCCTGCTCGTGCGCTGATGCGCGCGGCGTCGAAGGTCATGACTCGCACTGCGTACTACGTGTGATCGATCAAGCTGGTTGAAGTGGGACAGCGCGGATTTGCACGACCTCTGCGCTGTCTCGAAAATATCTGTCGATTGGCTGTGCCCGCGTCGTCTATCTGCTTCCCGCCTGCCTGATTTCCCTCCGCAGAACCTCCTTCCTGTCCGCCGCTTCCCTCCTTCTTTTCACGTATCACCTTCACAAGCTGCACTAGTTCGTTCATTTATAACGATTTTCCATTTTTAGCGACGACATGAGGGAGCGGTGCTAAGTCCTTGTTCTAACAAACAAATTTCGTCAAAAAAGCGCGCTTCTCCCTTGACCCCTGTTTAGCGTTCCTCTAAAGTGGGAGACAGTGTGAGAAAGTGCATTTTTGTGTGAATTTACCGGGCTTTTCCAGGTAGATTTTTGAGATCAGGCAGACGGCGGCGATCGCCGGGCGAGGGGAGAACGAAGTGTTCCAAGGGGCGTCGGCGCTGACGCTCGATGCGAAAGGGCGGTTGTCGGTTCCCTCTCGTTATCGGGATGCGCTGCAAGGACAGGCAGAAGGACGGGTGACGATTACCAAGCACCCGGACGGCTGCCTGTTGCTGTTTCCGCGCCCCGAATGGGAAGTCTTCCGTACCAAGATCGCCGCGTTGCCGATGGACGCCCACTGGTGGCGCCGGATTTTTCTCGGCAATGCATCCGATGTCGATCTCGACGGCGCAGGCCGTGTACTCGTGTCGCCGGAACTGCGGCTGGCCGCTGCGCTGGAAAAGGAAGTGATGCTGCTCGGTATGGGCAGTCACTTCGAGCTGTGGGATGCGCAGACCTACGCCGCCAAGGAGCAGGCGGCAATGGCGCAGGGCATGCCCGATGCGCTGAAGAATTTCACGTTCTGATCGCGGCTGACTGACATGGCGCCTGCGATGGGAAACGAATTGCAGCATCGCACGGTGCTGCTGGACGAAGCGGTCGATGCGCTGCTGACGCGCGCGGACGGCGTCTACGTGGACGGTACGTTCGGCCGCGGCGGCCATAGCCGCGCGGTACTGGCAAAGCTGGCGGAAGGTGGGCGGCTGATCGCCTTCGACAAGGATCCGCTCGCCATTGCCACCGCGCAGCAGATCGCCGATCCGCGTTTCGAGATCGTGCACGAGAGTTTTGCATCACTGCGCGACGCAGTCGGGTCGCGCGGCGTAGGGCGTGTGTCGGGAGTGTTGCTGGATCTGGGCGTGTCGTCGCCGCAAATCGACGACCCGGAGCGGGGTTTCAGTTTCCGCGCGGACGGCCCGCTCGACATGCGAATGGACCCGACGCGCGGCGAGTCTGCAGCCGACTGGCTCGCGCGGGCCACAGTGCAGGAACTGACGGAGGTAATACGAGATTATGGGGAAGAACGGTTTGCTTTTCAGATTGCAAAGGCGCTTGTTGCTCGCCGGGCAGAGTCCGACCGTCTTGGGCCTCTCGTCAGCACGGGCGAGCTTGCCGAAATCGTGGCTAACGTCGTCAAGACCCGTGAGAAGGGCAAGGACCCGGCAACCCGCACCTTTCAGGCTATACGGATTCACGTCAATCAAGAGCTTGCGGAGCTGCAAGTCGTTCTAGAAGCTGCATTGTCGTTGCTGGAGCAAGGGGGGCGGCTGGTGGTGATCAGCTTTCATTCGCTCGAAGACCGGATCGTCAAACGATTCATGCAGGCGCACGCGAGTGCGCCTGCGCTCGACCGCCGCCTGCCGATCCGTGCCGCCGATCTGCCCAGTCCGCCGCTGAAGCTGCGCGGCCGCGTGTTCGCGAGCGACGCCGAAGTCGCCGCCAACCCGCGCGCCCGTTCCGCCGTGATGCGTGTCGCGGAGCGGATCGCGCCATGAACCGTCTCAACATCTTCCTGCTGATCGTCGTGATGGGGTGTGCGCTTTCGGTCGTCAACGCCACCAACCAGCAGCGGCAGATCTTCATTCAGCTGCAGCGCGCGCAGTCACAGGAGCGCCAGTTGCAGCAGGACTACTCGCAGCTTCAATATCAGCAGAGCGCGCTATCCAAGACGTCGCGCATCGAACAGCTCGCCACGACTTCTCTGAAGATGCAGTCTGTCACGACCGGTCGCACGCAATACCTGACGCTCGACCCCGGCGCCGTGAAGGCCGAGGACGCGCCGCTTCCGACTTCGGCGCCGGCCGCCGCGCCCGCCACGACCCGTCGCGGAGGCGCTCGATGAAGCCGTCGAAGCAGTCGTCGAGCCGCAAGAGCGTCGCGTTTTCGGCCAACCCGATTCTGTCGGTGCGTCTGCCGATGTGGCGTTCGAAGCTTGTCGTGTTCATGCTGTTCATGGCGTTCGTCGCGCTGACCGCGCGCGCGTTCTGGATTCAGGGGCCGGGCAACGCGTTCTATCAGAAGCAGGGCGAGAGCCGCTATCAGCGCACGCTCGAACTGCCGGCCACGCGCGGCAAGATTCTCGACCGTAACGGCCTCGTGCTCGCCACCAGCCTGCCGGTCCGCGCGATCTGGGCAATTCCTGAAGCCGTGCCAGACGATCTCGGCGCCGACAAGCTCACCGCGCTCGGCAAGCTGCTCGGCATGACGCAGAAGGAACTGCGCGTGAAGCTGTCGGAAGACAAGACGTTCGTCTACGTGAAGCGTCAGGTGCCGGTCGACGTCGCGCAGCAGGTCGCCGATCTCGACATCCCCGGTATCTACCAGCGCAACGAATACAAGCGCTTCTATCCCGAAGGCGAGATTACCGCTCACCTGATCGGTTTCACGAACGTCGAGGACGAAGGCCAGGAAGGCGTCGAACTCAGCGACCAGAAGCTGCTCGCCGGCATGCCGGGTATCCGTCACGTGATCAAGGACCGGATGGGACACATCGTCGAGGACGTCGACGAGCAGGTGATTCCGCACAACGGTCAGGACGTGGACCTGTCGATCGACAGCAAGATCCAGTACATCGCGTACACGAACCTGAAAGCCGCGGTGCAGAAGTTCAAGGCGAAGGCCGGCGCGGCGATGGTGATCGACGTGCGGACGGGCGAGGTGCTCGCGCTCGTCAATTACCCGACCTACAACCCGAACGACCGCTCACATCTGACCGGCGACCAGCTGCGCAACCGCATCCTCACCGACGTCTTCGAGCCCGGCTCGATCATGAAGCCGTTCACGATCTCGCTCGCGCTCGATCTACACCGTGTTTCGCCGACTACACTGGTGGATACGGGACCCGGCCGCTTCATGCTCGACGGTGCGCAGATCACCGACGACAGCGCGTTCGGCGTGCTCACCGTGGGCGGCGTGATCCAGAAGTCGAGCAACATCGGTGCGACGAAGATCGCGATGCAGCTCAAGCCTGAAGAGATGTGGAATATGTATACCAGCATCGGTCTCGGCCAGGCGCCGAAGGTCGGCTTCCCGGGTGCAGCCGCTGGCCGGCTGCGTCCGTGGAAGAGCTGGCGCCGGATCGAACAGGCGACGATGTCGTACGGCTATGGTCTGTCGGCCTCGCTGTTCCAGCTGGCGCGTGCGTACACCGCAATCGCGCATGACGGTCAGGTGCTGCCAGTGTCGATCTTCCGCACGCCGGGCGATGCGCCGGTGACCGGCCCGCAGGTCTTTTCGCCGACCACCGCGCGCGAAGTCCGCACGATGCTCGAAGCCGTGACGGCGCCGGGCGGCACGTCGCCGGATGCGGCCGTGCCCGGTTATCGCGTCGGCGGCAAGAGCGGCACCGCGTACAAGCACTTCGGCCGCGGCTACGATAAATCGAAGTACCGCGCGTCGTTCGTCGGCATGGCGCCGATGCCGAACCCGCGCATCGTCGTAGCCGTATCGGTCGACGAACCGACTGCCGGCAGCCACTTCGGCGGCCAGGTGTCGGGGCCGGTGTTCTCGTCGATCGTCGGCGACACGCTGCGTTCGCTGAACGTGCCGCCCGACATGCCGGTGAAGCAACTGGTCGTGTCTGACGATACGGCCGCGCCGACCGGGACCGCGACACCTGCGGCCCCCGCTGCCGGAGCGAAGAAGCTCGCGACCGGCACGACGGCGAAACACATGACGATTGCGGATAACGCGAAAAACCGGCCCGGAGTCGTGCGATGAGCGCGCTGCGGTCGTCGCATCCGGCTCATGGGCAGATCGCCGATGCGCTCGCCTGGCTGCATGCGCATGCGCAGCCGGCCGCGCATCTGCACGCCGACACCCGCGCGCTCGCCGCGGGCGACGTGTTCTGCGCGTACGCCGTGGACGGCGCGGACAACCGGCCGTTCATCGACAACGCGCTCGAACGCGGTGCGGCCGCCGTGCTGTATCAGCCGGAAAATTTCGCGGGCCAGCCCGATCCGGCGATTGCCCACGCGGTACCGGCGCTGAACGAACTGGCCGGCCCGATCGCGAGCGGCTGGTACGGGGATCCGAGCGACGCGATGCTCGTCGTCGGTGTGACCGGCACGAACGGCAAGACGTCGTGCAGCCAGTGGATTTCCACGGCGCTGACCGCGCTCGGCACGCGCTGCGCGATCATCGGCACGCTCGGCAGCGGGCTGCCGGGTCAACTGGTGTACACCGGTTTCACGACGCCCGACGCGCCGCAGCTGCAGCGCAGTCTCGCGCAGCTGCTCGCCGCCGGCGCGCAGGCGGTCGCGATGGAAGTGTCGTCGCATGCGCTGCATCAGGGTCGCGTGAACGGCACGTCGTTCGACATCGCGGTGTTCACGAATCTCACGCAGGACCATCTCGACTATCACCACACGTTCGAAGCGTATGAAGCCGCGAAGGCGCATCTGTTCGCGTGGCCGGGACTGCGTTGCGCGGTGCTCAACCGCGACGATGAAGCCGGCCGCCGTCTGATCGCCGCCGTACATGGCCACGCGCGGGTCATAGCCTACGGGCTCGACACGGCAGGTTCGCATACCGTAGATGCCGACGCCTCGCTGATCGCGTCGAACGTTCGCGCGACCGCGACCGGCACCGCATTCCATCTGTCGTCCGACTGGGGCGACGCGGACGTCGAAGTCGCGACGCTCGGCGCATTCAACGTGAGCAATCTGCTCGGCGTGCTGGGAGCGTTGCTCGCCGCCGACATGCCGTTCGACGCCGCGCTCGCCGAAGTCGCGAAGCTCGAACCGGTGAACGGCCGCATGCAGCGGCTTGGCGGCCGGTTGCAGAACGACGAACCGCTCGTCGTAATCGACTACGCACACACGCCCGACGCGCTTGAAAAAACGCTCGACGCGCTGCGCCCGATCGCGCAGGCGCGCGGCGGCGAACTCATCTGCATGTTCGGCTGCGGCGGCGACCGCGACGCGACCAAGCGTCCGCTGATGGGCGCGATCGCCGAACGGCTCGCCGACGGCGTCGTCGTGACCAGCGACAACCCGCGCAGCGAAGACCCTCAGGCGATCATCGACCAGATCGTCGCCGGGATGAGCGATCCGTCGAAAGTGCGCCGCATCGAGGACCGCGCGAGCGCGATCCTGCAGGCGATCCGCAGTGCCGCGCGGGAAGACGTGATCGTGCTGGCTGGCAAGGGTCACGAATCGACTCAGGAAATCATGGGCCGCAAACGCGCGTTCTCCGATCAGGACCATGCACGCCTCGCGCTGGCTGCGCGGGCGACTCAGGCGCGCGGAGGCGGCGAATGACGCTCTTCTCGCTACGCGAAGCCGCCGCGCTCGTTCCCGGCGCCACCGTGACCGGCGACGGCGACATCACGTTCGAACGTGTGTCGACGGATAGCCGCACCGCCGGCCCCGGCGACCTGTTCGTCGCGCTGAAGGGCGAGCGCTTCGACGCGCACGATTTCCTCGCTGACGTCGCTGCGAACAACGTCACGGCGGCGCTCGTCGCACGCAGCCCAGCCGACTGGCAGACGCCTGCGATCCGCGTCGCGGATACGCGCGTTGCGCTCGGCCAGCTTGCGCGCGGCTGGCGCCGTCGCTTCGCGATCCCGCTCGTCGCGGTCACGGGCAGCAACGGCAAGACGACGGTGAAGGAAATGATCGCGTCGATCTTCGCGGCCGCCGTCGGCGCGGATGAACGGCTCGCCACTGCCGGCAATTTCAACAACGACGTTGGCCTGCCGCTGACGCTGTTCCGTCTGACCGGCGCGCACAAGCTCGCGGTCATCGAAGTCGGCATGAACCATCCGGGCGAAACCGAGTTGCTCGCGAAGCTTGCCGAACCGACCGTCGCGGTCGTCAACAACGCGCAGCGCGAGCATCAGGAATTCATGGCGACAGTCGAAGCGGTCGCTCTTGAACACGCGAGCGTGATTCACGCGCTGTCGCCGGAGGGCACCGCCGTGTTTCCCGCCGACGACGCGTACGCGAGCATCTGGCGCGTCGCCGCGACCGGCAACCGCATCGTCGATTTCGCACTGAACGACGCGACCCGTACGACGCCGGCTGCGGTCATCGGTACGTTCGATGGCAGCCGTCTCGCGATCGATACGCCCGCGGGTCACGTCGACGTGACGCTGCAGGTGCTCGGCGACCACAACGCGCGCAACGCGCTCGCCGCAACCGCGGCAGCGCTCGCGGCAGGCGTCGAACTCGACGCGGTGCGTCGCGGGCTCGAAGCGTTCGGCGCGGTGAAAGGCCGTCTGCAGGTGAAGCGCGCGAGCGGCGGCGCGCTCGACGGCGCGATGGTGATCGACGACACGTACAACGCGAATCCGGATTCGATGCGCGCGGCAATCGACGTACTTGCCGCACGGCCGTGGCCGCGCGTGCTCGTGATGGGCGATATGGGCGAAGTCGGCGACAACGGTCCGGCGTTCCACCGCGAAATCGGCGCGTACGCGCGCGAACGCGGCATCGACGCATTGTTCGCGACCGGCGACGCGACGCGCGACGCCTGCACCGCGTACGGCACCGGCGCGCATCACGCCGTCGACGTCGCCGCGCTGCTCGTGCAATTGCAGCAAGCCGGCTTTGGCGCCGACGCGACGATTCTCGTAAAAGGCTCGCGCTTCATGAAGATGGAGCGCGTGGTGGACGCCGTAACGAGTCCACAACCCGACGCACCGGGCCACGCGCCCGGCGCGCACTGATAGAGAAGGACCGAAAGCATGCTCCTGGCGCTAGCGCAATGGCTGCAGAATGACGCAAGCTTCCTGCGCGTGTTCAGTTATCTGACGTTTCGCGCGGTGATGGCCACCATCACCGCGCTGCTGATCGGGCTCGTCTGCGGCCCGTGGGTTATTCGCACGCTGGCCGCGATGAAGGTCGGCCAGGCGGTGCGCAAGGACGGCCCGCAGACGCACCTCGTGAAATCCGGCACGCCGACGATGGGCGGCGTGCTGATCCTGATCGGTATCGCGGTCTCGACGCTGCTGTGGGGCGACCTGACCAACCGCTTCATCTGGATCGTGATGCTCGTCACGTTCGGCTTCGGCGTGATCGGCTGGGTCGACGACTACCGCAAGGTCGTCTACAAGGATCCGCGCGGCATGTCGTCGCGCGAAAAGTATTTCTGGCAATCGGTGATCGGACTGTTTGCCGCCGTGTATCTCGCGTTCAGCGTGTCCGAGGCGAATAACGTCCGCGTGTTCGACCTGTTCATGGCGTGGGTGAGAAGTGGGCTGTCGATGGGCCTGCCTGCGCGCGCCGACCTGATGCTGCCGTTCGTCAAGTCGATCAGCTATCCGCTCGGCGTGTGGGGCTTCATCGTGCTGACGTATCTGGTGATCGTCGGCGCGAGCAACGCGGTGAACCTGACCGATGGCCTCGACGGCCTCGTGATCATGCCGGTCGTGCTGGTCGGCGCGTCGCTCGGCGTGTTCGCGTACGTGATGGGTAGCTCGGTGTATTCGAAGTACCTGCTGTTTCCGCACATCCCGGGCGCGGGCGAACTGCTGATCTTCTGCTCCGCGATGGGGGGAGCCGGGCTCGCGTTCCTCTGGTTCAACACGCACCCCGCGCAGGTGTTCATGGGCGACGTCGGCGCACTTGCGCTCGGCGGCGCGCTCGGCACGGTCGCGGTGATCGTGCGGCAGGAAATCGTGCTGTTCATCATGGGCGGGATCTTCGTCGCCGAAACGCTGTCCGTGATGCTGCAGGTCACGTGGTTCAAATACACGAAGCGGCGTTACGGCGAAGGGCGGCGCATCTTCAAGATGGCGCCGCTGCATCACCATTTCGAACTGTCGGGATGGAAGGAAACGCAGGTGGTGGTCCGCTTCTGGATCATCACGTTGATGCTGTGTCTGTTCGGTCTGTCCACGCTCAAGCTGCGTTAAGCAGGCAACGGAACAAAGGGAAAGCGATGTTTGGCGAGAAGTTTCGGGATCGGCAAAAGCCGATGGTGCTCGTGCTGGGACTCGGGGAATCGGGTCTCGCGATGGCGCGCTGGTGCGCGCGGCACGGGTGCCGGCTGCGCGTTGCCGATACGCGCGAAATGCCGCCGAACCTGTCCGGGCTCGCAGCGCACGGCATCGATGCCGATTTCGTCGGCGGCGCGTTTTCGCCGGTGCTGCTCGAAGGCGTCGAGCTCGTCGCGATCAGCCCGGGCCTGTCGCCGCTCGCTGCCGACCTCGTGCCGCTGATCGCCGCCGCAAGCGAACGCGACATCCCCGTGTGGGGCGAACTCGAATTCTTCGCGCAGGCGTTGAAGACGCTCGGCGAAAGCGGCTACGCGCCGAAGGTGATCGCGATCACCGGCACCAACGGCAAGACCACGACGACGAGCCTCACCGGCCTGTTGTGCGAACGCGCGGGCAAGAAGGTCGCGGTCGCGGGCAACATCAGTCCGGCTGCGCTCGACAAGCTCACCGAAGCGATCGACGCGACCGCGCTGCCCGACATCTGGGTGCTCGAAGTGTCGAGCTTCCAGCTGGAAACCGCGCACACGTTCGCGCCGGACGCGGCCGCGGTACTGAACATCACGCAGGATCATCTCGACTGGCACGGCGGCCTCGATGCGTACGCGGCCGCGAAGGGCCGCATCTTCGGGCCGCAAACAGTGCGCGTGCTGAACCGCGACGACACACGCGTGATGGCACTCGCGCCCGCCGCTGACAGGACCGCGCGGACCGTGACGTTCGGCCTGAACGAACCGGTGCGCGCCGGCGACTACGGCATGCTGCGCGACAACGGGATGTTGTGGCTCGTCGAGGCGCACGACCGCGATGCGACCGACGAAGCCCAATCGACCCGCCGCCGCAAGAGCGAAGCGACCGTGCCTGCGGATATCGGCCTGAAGCGCCTGATGCCCGCCGACGCGCTGCGCATCCGCGGCCTGCACAACGCGGCGAACGCGCTCGCCGCGCTCGCGCTTGCACGCGCGATCGGCTTGCCCGGCGCTCCGCTGCTGCACGGCCTGCGCGAGTATCACGGCGAGCCGCATCGTGTGGAGCTGATCGCGTCGATCGAAGGGGTCGACTACGTCGACGACAGCAAGGGCACCAATGTCGGTGCGACGGTCGCCGCGCTCGACGGGCTCGCGCAGCGCACAGTGCTGATCGCGGGCGGCGACGGCAAGGGTCAGGATTTCGAACCGCTCGCCGCACCGGTCACGCGCTGGTGCCGCGCGGTGATGCTAATCGGCCGCGACGCACCGCTGATTCGCACGGCGCTCGCGGACACCGGCATTCCGCTCGCCGATCACCCGACGCTCGAGGCCGCGACGCAGGCCGCGAGCGCGCTCGCACAACCAGGCGACGCCGTGCTGCTGTCACCGGCGTGCGCGAGTTTCGACATGTTCAAGGGCTATGCGCATCGTGCAGCGGTATTCCGCGGCACGGTGGAATACATCGCCGCAGAACGGGGGACGATGCTATGAACTGGTCCGAACGTTTCGGCTCGCGACTCGCGAAGCAACGCGGTTCCGCCGGCGGTGAAATGGCCGCGGGCCGCGCACGCACCGGCGGTCTCGCGAGTGCTGTGAACGGCGTGCGGCCGCTCCGGTCGCGGATGCTCGACTACGACCACTCGCTGCTGTGGGTGGTGATCGCGCTGCTCGGGCTCGGCGTGGTGATGGTGTACTCGGCGTCGATCGCGATGCCCGATTCGCCGAAGTACGCGGCCTACCGCGACTACGCGTTCCTCGTGCGCCACATCGTGTCGGTGACGATCGGCGCGGTCGCGGCGGTCGTCGTGTTCCGGATCCCGATCTCGACGTGGGACAAGTACGCACCGAAGCTCTTTCTGCTCGCACTGCTCGTGCTGGTGGTCGTGCTGATCCCGCACATCGGCAAGGGCGTGAACGGCGCGCGGCGCTGGATTCCGCTTGGCATCACGAACATGCAGCCGTCGGAGATCATGAAGCTCGCGGTGACGATCTACGCCGCGAACTACACGGTCCGCAAGCAGGAATACATGCACAGCTTCGCGAAGGGCTTCATGCCGATGGCGGTCGCGGTCGGTGTGGTCGGTGCGCTGCTGCTGCTCGAGCCGGACATGGGCGCGTTCATGGTGATCGCGGCGATCGCGATGGGCGTGCTGTTTCTGGGCGGCGTGAACGGCAAGCTGTTCGGCGGACTCGTCGCGACCGCGGTCGGCACGTTCAGTCTGCTGGTCTGGGCGTCGCCGTGGCGGCGCGAGCGGATCTTCGCGTACCTCGATCCGTGGGACGACCGCTACGCGCAGGGCAAGGCGTATCAGCTGACTCACTCGCTGATCGCGTTCGGTCGCGGCGAATGGTTCGGCGTCGGGCTCGGCGGCAGCGTCGAGAAGCTCAACTATCTGCCGGAAGCGCACACCGACTTCATCCTCGCGGTGATCGGCGAGGAACTGGGTTTCGTCGGCGTGCTCGTCGTGATCCTGCTGTTCTACTGGATCGTGCGGCGCTCGTTCGAGATCGGTCGTCAGGCGCTTGCGCTCGACCGTACGTTCGCCGGTCTCGTCGCGAAAGGCATCGGCCTGTGGTTCGGCGCGCAGACGTTCATCAACATGGGCGTGAATCTCGGTCTGCTGCCCACCAAGGGCCTGACGCTGCCGCTGGTCAGCTACGGCGGCTCCGGCATTCTGCTGAACTGCGTCGCGCTCGCCGTGCTGATGCGTGTCGATTACGAAAACCGGGTATTGATGCGCGGAGGCAAGGTATGACCGCAAGCGCGCGCACGCTGATGGTGATGGCCGGCGGCACTGGGGGACACGTCTTCCCGGGGCTCGCGGTCGCGCACCGGATGCAGGCGTGGGGCTGGCGCGTCGTATGGCTTGGCAACCCGGCCGGCATGGAAGCGACGCTCGTGCCGAAGCACGGCATCGCGATGGAATACGTGCGCTTCGACGGGCTGCGCGGCAAGGGACTGACGACGCGGCTGATGCTGCCGGTCAATCTGCTGCGCGCGTGCGTGCAGAGTCTGTCGGTGCTGCGTCGCGTGAAGCCGGACGTCGTGCTCGGGATGGGCGGCTACATCACGTTCCCAGCGGGGCTGATGACGGCGCTGACCGGCCGACCGCTCGTGCTGCATGAACAGAATTCGATCGCCGGACTCGCGAACAAAGTGCTCGCGAAGCTTGCGAAGCGCGTGCTCGTCGCGTTCCCGGGCGCGCTGCCGCATGCCGAATGGACCGGCAATCCGATCCGCGACGAACTCGCGCACACGCCGGCGCCGCAGACGCGCTACGCGGCACGCAGCGGTCCGCTGAACGTGCTGGTGGTCGGCGGCAGTCTCGGCGCGGCCGCGCTCAACGAGGTCGTGCCGCGCGCGCTCGCGCAGCTTGCGCCTGATGAGCGGCCGCGCGTCGTGCATCAGGCTGGCGCGAAACACATCGATGCGCTGCGGGCGAACTACGCGGACGCGGGCCTTGCGCCCGGCGACGACGTGCAGCTCGTCCCGTTCATCGACGACATGACGGCTGCATACGCGAACGCCGATCTGGTGATCTGCCGCTCGGGCGCAATGACCGTTGCGGAGATCGCGGCGGTCGGCGTGGCGGCGTTCTTCGTGCCGTTCCCGTACGCAGTCGACGACCATCAAACCACTAACGCAGCGTTCCTCGCCGGTCCCGGCGCGGCGCTCGTCGTACAGCAGCGCGATCTGACGGCGGACAGTCTCGCCGCCTGGTTGCGCAGCCAGACCCGCGACAGTCTCGCGGCAATGGCGGAGCGTTCGCGCTCGCTCGCGAAACCGGATGCCACCGAACAGGTCGCGACGATCTGTGCGACCGTCGCCGGCGCGATTCCGAGCACGAGCCTGGAAGGACAGCAATGAAACACATCGTTAAACACATTCACTTCGTCGGGATCGGCGGCGCCGGGATGAGCGGCATCGCCGAGGTGCTCGTGAACCTCGGCTATCACGTGAGCGGCTCCGATCTCACCAGCAACGCGGTGACCGACCGCCTCGCCGCGCTCGGCGCGAAGATCGCGATCGGCCACGACGCCGCGAACATCGAAGGCGCGAACGCGGTCGTCGTGTCGACGGCCGTGCGCGGTGACAACCCCGAAGTGCTCGCCGCGCGCCACCGCCGGATTCCGATCGTGCCGCGCGCAGTGATGCTCGCGGAACTGATGCGCCTCAAGCAGGGCATCGCGATCGCCGGCACGCACGGCAAGACCACGACGACGTCGCTCGTCGCGAGCGTGCTTGCCGCGGGCGGGCTCGATCCGACCTTCGTGATCGGCGGCCGGCTGATCAGCGCGGGCGCGAACGCGCGGCTCGGCACCGGCGACTTCATCGTCGCGGAAGCGGACGAATCGGACGCGTCGTTCCTGAATCTTTTTCCGGTGATCGAGGTCATTACCAACATCGACGCCGATCACATGGACACCTACGGCCATGACTTCGCGCGGCTCAAGCAGGCGTTCATCGAGTTCACGCACCGGCTGCCGTTCTACGGCATCGCGGTGCTGTGCGTCGACGATCCGAATGTGAAGGAAATCCTGCCGTTCGTGTCGAAGCCGATCATCCGCTACGGCTTTGCACCGGATGCGCAGGTACGCGCGGTGAACGTCGTCGCGCGCGACGGCAAGATGCATTTCACCGCGATGCGCGAGGACGCGGCCGCGATCGACATCGTGCTGAACCTGCCGGGTACGCACAACGTGCAGAACGCGCTCGCGGCGATCGCGATCGCGACTGAACTCGAAGTGAAGGATGCGGACATCCAGCGGGCGCTCGCGGATTTCAACGGCGTGGGCCGCCGGTTCCAGCGCTACGGCGAGGTGCCGGTCGCGGCAGACGACACGTCCCGTGGCACGTACACGCTGGTCGACGACTACGGTCATCACCCGGTCGAGATGGCTGCGACAGTCGCGGCGGCGCGCGGTGCGTTTCCCGACCGGCGCCTCGTGCTCGCGTTCCAGCCGCACCGCTTTACGCGCACGCGCGACTGCTTCGAGGATTTCGTCAAGGTGCTGTCGACGGTCGATGCGCTGGTGCTGACCGAGGTCTATGCCGCGGGCGAAGCGCCGATCATCGCCGCCGATGGCCGCGCGCTCGCACGGGCGCTCCGCGTCGCCGGCAAGGTCGAACCAGTGTTCGTCGAAACGGTCGATGAAGTACAGGATGCGCTCGCCGCGGTGGTGCGCGACGGCGATGTGGTGATCACGATGGGAGCGGGATCGATCGGCGGCGTGCCGGGTCGGCTCGCGCAAACGGAAGGTGTGAAATGAGCAGTATCGATCCGAAGCAATTCGGCAAGGTCGCGGTGCTGCTCGGCGGCGTGTCCGCCGAGCGCGAAGTGTCGCTCAACTCGGGCCGTCTCGTGCTGCAGGGGCTGCGCGGCGCGGGCATCGACGCGCATCCGTTCGATCCTGCCGAGCGTCCGCTCGCGGCGCTGAAGGACGAAGGCTTCGTGCGCGCGTTCAATGCGCTGCATGGCGGCTACGGCGAAAACGGTCAGATCCAGGGGGCGCTCGATTTCTACGGCATCCGCTATACGGGCAGCGGCGTGCTCGGTTCGGCGCTTGGGCTCGACAAGTTCCGCACGAAGCTGGTGTGGCAGCAGCTCGGCATTCCGACGCCGCCGTTCGAAACGGTGCTGCGCGGTGACGACTATGCGGCGCGCGCGACGGCGATCGTCGCGAAGCTCGGGCTGCCGTTGTTCGTGAAGCCGGCGAGCGAAGGCTCGAGCGTCGCGGTGATCAAGGTGAAGAGCGCGGACGCGCTGCCGGCGGCGCTCGCTGAAGCGGCGAAGTACGACCGCATCGTGCTGGCGGAGAAGAGCATCGAAGGCGGCGGCGAGTACACCGCGTGCGTCGCGGGCGATCTCGATCTGCCGCTGATCCGCATCGTGCCGGCCGGTGAGTTCTACGACTACGACGCGAAGTACATCGTCGACACGACGCAGTACCTGATTCCGTGCGGCGTGACGCCGGACGCCGAAGCGCGCCTGAAGATCCTGGCCCGTCGCGCGTTCGACGTGCTCGGCTGCACCGACTGGGGTCGCGCCGACTTCATGCTGGACGCGGACGGCAATCCGTATTTCCTCGAAGTGAACACGGCCCCGGGCATGACCGATCACTCGCTGCCGCCGAAAGCGGCGCGCGCGGTCGGCATCAGCTACCAGGATCTCGTCGTGAACGTGTTGTCTCTGACGCTGAAGGATTGAACGAACCGCCATGTGGAACAACGCTCGCCAGCTGAATTTCGCCGCCAACGCGCTGCACGCGTTGCTGGCGCTCGTGCTGCTGGCGGCCGGCGGGTACTGGGCGATCCAGCGGCCGAATTTCGCGCTGCGCGAGATCCTCATCGACGGCGACGTCGAGCACATCAACGCGCCGACAGTGCGCGCGGGTGTGGTCGGGCGGCTGAAGGGCAATTTCTTCACCGTCGATCTGGACGTCGCGCGGCAGGCGTTCGAGCAGATGCCGTGGGTGCGCCACGCGAGCGTGCGGCGCGTCTGGCCGAACGCGCTGGCTGTCACGCTCGAAGAGTACAAACCGCTGGGAACGTGGGGCAGCGATCAACTGGTCAGCGTGGACGGCGACCTGTTCACCGCGAACCAGGGCGAACTCGACGAGGATCTGCCCGCGTTCGATGGCCCGGACGGCACGGCGAAGGAAGTGGTGGCTCGCTATCGCGACTTCACGAAGTGGTTCGCGCCGCTCGGCGCGACGCCCGACGAAGTGACGCTGTCGCCGCGCTATGCATGGACGGTCAAGCTGTCGAACGGCACGCAGGTGGAACTCGGGCGCGAACGCAATCAGGACACGCTTTTCGATCGCTCGCGCCGGCTGACGGCGGCGTGGTCGGCGGTGACGCAACGGTGGGGGAAGGATATCGAGTATGCGGACTTGCGCTATCCGAACGGTTTCGCGATTCGTGCGGCAGGCATGCGCTTTCTCAGCGAACCCGACAAAGGCAAGAAGTAATGGGCGCCCCCAATCTGACGCTTCGCGTCAGCCCCCCGAGGGGGGCGATCCCCCAAGGGGACTTCCTGCGGGGCGGAAAACTTGGGGCGGCCCGGCGTTTTCTCATGAAACATCACACGCAATGAGCACCCTATGAGTAAAGACTACAAAGATCTGCTGGTTGCCCTCGACATCGGGACCGCGAAGGTCGTGGCCATCGTTGCCGAGCTGAAAGGCGAAGGTCACTACGAGGTGATCGGACTCGGCCAGAGCGAATCGAAGGGGCTCAAGAAAGGCGTCGTGGTGAACATCGAGGCCACGGTGCAGTCCATTCAGCGTGCGCTCGAAGAAGCCGAACTGATGGCCGACTGCAAGATCACGAACGTCTTCACCGGGATCGCGGGCAGCCACATCCGCAGCTTCAATTCGAGCGGGATGGTCGCGATCAAGGAAAAGGAAGTCACGCAGACGGACGTCGCGCGCGTGATCGAAACGGCGAAGGCGATCAACATCCCGACCGACCAGCAGGTGCTGCACATCCTGACGCAGGAATTCATCATCGACGGCCAGGAAGACGTGCGCGAACCGATCGGGATGAGCGGCATCCGGCTCGAAGTGAAGGTGCACATCGTGACGGGCGCGGTCAGCGCGGCGCAGAACATCGTGAAGTGCGTGCGCCGCTGCGGGCTCGAAGTGAATGACCTGATCCTGCAGCCGCTCGCGTCGTCGCTGGCGGTGCTGACGGAAGACGAGAAGGAACTGGGCGTGGTGCTGGTCGACATCGGTGGTGGCACGACCGACATCGCGATTTTCAGCGAAGGCGCGATCCGTCACACGGCGGTGATTCCGATCGCCGGCGACCAGATCACGAGCGATATCGCGATGGCGCTGCGCACGCCGACGCCGGACGCGGAAGACATCAAGGTGAGCTACGGCATCGCGAAGCAGGCGCTCGCCGATCCGGATGAAATGATCGAAGTGCCGGGGCTCGGCGAGCGCGGTCCGCGCACGCTGTCGCGCCAGGCGCTCGCGGCGGTCGTCGAGCCGCGCGTCGAAGAACTGTTTTCGCTCGTGCAGCAGGTCGTGCGCGAGTCGGGTTACGAAGAACTGCTGAGCTCGGGTGTCGTGCTGACGGGCGGCGCGGCGATGATGCCGGGCATGGTCGAGCTGGGCGAGGACATTTTCCTGAAGCCGGTGCGCATCGGCGTGCCGGAATACGCGGGCGGTCTCGCGGACGTCGTGCGCAATCCGCGTTATTCGACGGCGATGGGATTGCTCGTCGAAGGGCGCGCGCAACGGATGCGCGGTCGCAAGGTAGCGGTGCAGTCGGGGTCGATGGGACAGGTCTTCACGCGGATGAAGGACTGGTTCCTCGGCAACTTCTAGGCACGGACAGATTCATCAATACGCGCTGGTGCCGGCGGCCGGCGCGCGACAGGAGGTTGCCCGATCTCCTGCCGGATAACGGCCGAGTGTGGGTACTTTTTTTCTTGACGGAGGCAACATGGAATTCC
This sequence comes from Paraburkholderia sp., assembly GCF_050742655.1. Classification (GTDB taxonomy): domain Bacteria; phylum Pseudomonadota; class Gammaproteobacteria; order Burkholderiales; family Burkholderiaceae; genus Paraburkholderia. Next base: position 24,475 of record NZ_JBOIGG010000025.1, read on the forward strand.
AGATGCTGGAAACGGAAACCAACGGCACCATCATCAAGGTGGTGGGCGTTGGTGGCGCTGGCGGCAATGCCGTTCAGCACATGATCAACAAGGGTGTACAGGGCGTCGACTTCATCGTGATGAACACGGACGCGCAGGCGCTGTCGCGTTCGCGCGCGACCGCGGTGATCCAGCTCGGCAACACGGGTCTGGGCGCGGGTGCGAAGCCGGAAATGGGCCGTTCGGCCGCGGAAGAAGCGCGCGAGCGCATCGCGGACGCACTCCTCGGCGCGCATATGGTGTTCATCACCGCAGGCATGGGTGGCGGCACGGGTACGGGCGCGGCACCGGTGGTCGCGCAGATCGCGAAGGAGATGGGGATTCTGACGGTCGGCGTAGTTAGCAAGCCGTTCGAATTCGAAGGCGGCAAGCGGATGCGCGTCGCCGAAGCAGGCTCGCAGCAACTGGAGGATCACGTCGACTCGCTGATCGTCGTTCTGAACGACAAGCTGTTCGAGGTGATGGGCGACGACGCCGAGATGGACAAGTGCTTCCAGTGCGCAGACGACGTTCTGAACAACGCAGTTGCTGGCATCGCCGAAATCATCAACGTCGACGGTCTGGTGAACGTCGACTTCGAGGACGTGAAGACGGTGATGGGCGAGCAGGGCAAGGCGATGATGGGCACGGCGACGGTCGCCGGCGTCGATCGCGCACGCCTCGCGGCGGAACAGGCCGTGGCGAGCCCGCTGCTGGAAGGTGTCGATCTGTCGGGCGCGCGCGGCGTGCTGGTGAACATCACGTCGAGCCGTTCGCTGCGTCTGTCGGAAACGCGCGAAGTGATGAACACCATCAAGAGCTATGCTGCGGAAGATGCGACGGTGATCTTCGGTGCGGTGTACGACGACGCGATGGGCGACGCGCTGCGCGTGACGGTCGTTGCAACCGGCCTCGGCCGCGCAGCGAAGAAGCAGCAGTCCGCACCGATGACGCTGCTGCGCACCGGCACGGACAACCAGCCGATCGGTGCGATGCAGCACGCGTACACGCCGCAGCACGCGGGTACGGCGGACTACGGCGCGCTGGATACGCCGGCTGTGTGGCGCACGTCGCGCGATACAGCGGCATCGCATGTGCAGGCGTTGCAGGAAAAGGGCGTCGACACATACGATATCCCGGCGTTCCTGCGCAAGCAGGCGGACTGACGCGCACGGGCCAGGCTTTCGCCGCGGCGCGGCTGCATGATTGCAGCGCCGTTCGCGAATGCACGGGCGTGACGGATGGAGCCGCTGACAGACCGCGTTTCTCTGGAGCGCGGTAAGGACAGGTGCCCTCTTCGGTTTTTCGAAGCGGATCGGGCACGTGTCGCTGGAAAGCGAACCATCGCATCATTTGCGTCACGACTGCGTGCGGACTGGCTGTGCATCGATGTGAAGGACTGAGCATGATTCAGACTGGCGACAAGCTGCCCGACGCGACGCTCTTCGAGTTTGTCGAAGACGACCGCGCGGGCTGCACGATCGGACCGAACAGCTTCGACGTACACGGGCAGACGGCGGGAAAACGCGTGGTGATCTTCGGATTGCCGGGCGCGTTCACGCCGACCTGTTCGGCGAAGCACGTGCCAGGTTACGTCGAACACGCCGGGCAGTTGCGCGCTGCCGGCATCGACGAGATCTGGTGCGTGTCCGTTAACGACGCTTTCGTCATGGGCGCGTGGGGACGCGATCAGCACACCTCGGGCAAGGTGCGCATGATGGCGGACGGCAGTGCGGTTTTCACGCGGGCGCTTGGTCTGGAGCAGGACTTGTCGGCGCGCGGCATGGGGATCCGTTCCCTGCGCTACGCGATGGTGGTCGACGACGGCGTGGTCAAGACGCTGCGCGTCGAGGCACCCGGCAAGTTCGAAGTCAGCGATGCGCAGAGTATTCTTGCGACGTTGAGCTAGACGCAGCGGCGTCCGCCAGCCCTGCGTTGCTCGAGGGCAACGGCGAAAATGACGTCGTTGTGACAGGCCGTTACGCGGGCCGATGACCGGAAACGCCTCCGTTCCGGACATCGGCCCGCCACGCTTTCTTCCCGGAGGCCATGGGGTAACTCCGCGAAACAGATTGATACGTTCCGTGTAAAACGGGATTTGAACGAATGGAGTATAATCTCGGCTATTGAATAAAAAGTCCCGATTGGGATTTTCAATCGAGTAAAAGATCATCATGTTGAAGCAGCGGACTATCAAATCGATCGTGAAGACGGTCGGCATTGGCGTGCACTCGGGCCGCAAGGTCGAGTTGACGCTCCGCCCGGCCGGTCCTGACACCGGTATCGTGTTCACGCGAGTGGACTTGCCGACTCCTGTAGAAATTCCTGCGGCCACGACGGCGATCGGTGACACACGTCTCGCCTCCGTGCTTCAGAAGGATGGCGTGCGTGTTTCGACCATCGAGCATTTGATGTCGGCCTGCGCGGGTCTCGGCATCGATAACCTCTATGTCGATGTGACCGCGGAAGAAATTCCGATCATGGACGGCAGCGCCGCAACGTTTGTGTTCCTGATTCAGTCGGTTGGCGTCGAGGAACAGAACGCGGCGAAGAAGTTCATCAAGGTCAAGAAACCAGTCGAAATCCGCGAAGGCGACAAGTTCGCCCGCCTGGAGCCGTTTTTCGGTTTCAAGTTGAAGTTCACGATCGATTTCCGTCACCCGGCGGTCGATAAAACCGGGCAGGCGCTGGAAGTGGACTTTGCGCATACCTCCTACGTGCGTGAGATCGCCCGGGCCCGCACGTTCGGATATGCGCATGAAGTGGAAACGCTGCGCGAACTGGGTCTTGCTCGTGGCGCCAGTATGGACAACGCCATCGCACTCGACGAATACCGCATCCTGAACAACGACGGGCTGCGCTACGACGACGAGTTCGTGAAGCACAAGATGCTCGACGCGATCGGTGATCTGTATGTCGTCGGCCATCCGCTGCTGGCGTCGTACGAGGCGTACAAGTCGGGCCACGGGCTGAACAACGCGCTGCTGCGCGAACTGCTCGCACACGAAGATGCGTACGAAGTCGTCACGTTCGACGACCTGCAGCAAGCGCCCCGCGGCTTTGGATACGACGCGCAAACTGCGTTTGCGTGAGTTTTTGCTGAACGAATGAAAAAGGGCCGGAAAAATTTCCGGCCCTTTTTCATTTAACCCTGCTTTCTCAGATGCCGCTTCGCCATTCTGGCAAGCGCCTCCTGCAATGGCGACGCCTCCAGCGATTCGCTGAGCGCCTGCAGCGCAGCCGCACCGACCTCCGTCATCCGTGCCTGCTTTAGTGGCGTGGGCTCCTTGACCGATTGCGGACGCACCCGGATCTTCAATGCGTTCACCGCCCAGCCGCGCTGTTGCAGATCGGCAAGCAGCCGCGGCTCGAGATGCCGCAGCCGCGCGGCGAGCGCGTTATGCGCGGCGAAGAGCGCAAGCACGCCGTCCTTGATGAACCCCGGTTCGACGCTCGTCGCGAGGTAATCGGGCAGCATCGTTTTCAGATCGCGCTCGAGCGCGGCAATCTGCTCGACGCCCGCGCGCAGCGCTGCGAACTCATCGGTGCGGCCGAGCAACTCCGACACCGGCTGCGGCCGGCGGGGATTGAATGGTCTTGAAAAAGATGTGAAACGGCTCATGTGCGAAGGTGAGGGCACGCTTGCGCGTCGAGCGCGGCGGTCCGTAAATTGTACCTTGTGTCCGGTTGGACGTTGACCACGACGACCGCCTTTTTTGCGCCGGCGGAGCCCGCCGGCGTGCCCAGCGGGCGGCGTTGCGCGGTCTTTTCCATGACACAGGCGCTGGCGGGGGCGCGTGCTAAAATCCCCGATTCGAATTCACTCTTGGACTAAGTCGCCGGGGCCCCACCGACACCGGGCGCGCAGCGCGCGAACACCGCGCCTGACGCCTCGCCGAAGCCGCGACGCAGACACCGATCCGATGACCACCGGTTTTCTCCAGAAGATTTTTGGCAGCCGCAACCAGCGGCTCGTCAAGCAGTATCAAAAGACCGTCTTGGCGATCAATGCGCTCGAGCCGCAGATCGAGCAGTTGACGGACGATCAGTTGCGCGCCAAAACGGGTGAATTCCGCCAGCGCGTCGCGAGCGGCGAATCGCTCGACAAGCTGATGCCCGAAGCATTCGCGGTCTGCCGCGAAGCGAGCAAACGCGTGCTGAAAATGCGCCACTTCGACGTCCAGCTGATCGGCGGGATGGTGCTGCACTACGGCAAGATCGCAGAAATGCGCACAGGCGAAGGCAAGACGCTCGTCGCCACGCTCGCCGCCTATCTGAACGCACTGTCGGGCCGCGGCGTGCACGTCGTGACGGTCAACGACTACCTCGCGCAGCGCGACGCCGAATGGATGGGTCGGCTGTACAACTTCCTCGGGCTGTCGGTCGGCATCAACCTGTCGCAGATGGACCACGGCATGAAGCAGGAAGCCTACGCCGCGGACATCACCTACGGGACCAACAACGAATTCGGCTTCGACTACCTGCGCGACAACATGGTCTACGAGACCGACGCACGGGTACAGCGCGCACTGAATTTCGCGATCGTCGACGAAGTGGATTCGATCCTGATCGACGAAGCGCGCACGCCGCTGATCATCTCCGGCCAGGCCGAAGATCACACGGAACTGTACGTCCGGATGAACGCACTGCCGCCGCTGCTCGAACGGCAGATCGGTGAAGAAAAAGCCGACGGTACCGGCGTCGAGAAGCCGGGCGACTACACGCTCGACGAGAAAGCGCGTCAGGTGTTCCTCACCGAATCGGGTCACGAGAAAGCCGAGCGGCTGCTCGCCGAGTGGGGGCTGATCGGTGACGGCGAAAGCCTCTACGCGCCGCAGAACATCACGCTGATGCACCACGTGTACGCCGCACTGCGCGCACACACGCTGTTCTACATCGATCAGCACTACGTCGTGCAGAACAGCGAAGTCGTGATCGTCGACGAATTCACCGGCCGGCTGATGTCCGGCCGCCGCTGGTCGGACGGTCTGCATCAGGCGGTCGAGGCGAAGGAGCATGTGAAGATCCAGAGCGAGAACCAGACGCTCGCATCGATCACGTTCCAGAACTACTTCCGCATGTACGCGAAGCTGTCCGGCATGACCGGCACGGCCGATACCGAAGCGTACGAATTCAACGAGATCTACGGTCTTGAAACGGTCGTGATCCCGACCAACCGTCCGCCGAAGCGGAACGACAAGCAGGATCAGATCTACAAGACCGCGAAGGAACGCTACGACGCGGTGATCCGCGACATCCACGAGTGCTTCGAACGCGGCCAGCCGGTGCTGGTCGGTACGACGTCGATCGAGAACTCCGAGCTGCTGTCGAACCTGCTGAACAAGGCTGGCTTGCCGCACGAAGTGCTGAACGCGAAGCAGCACGCGCGGGAAGCGGAGATTGTCGCGGAAGCGGGCCGTCCGCAGCGCGTGACGATTGCGACCAACATGGCCGGTCGCGGTACCGACATCGTGCTCGGCGGCAACGCCGAGAAGCAGGCCACGTTCCTCGAAGCCGACGAGTCGCTTTCCGCCGATGAAAAGCAGCGCCGCATCCAGCAATTGCACGACGAATGGCAGGCGCTGCACGACCGGGTGAAGACCGCGGGCGGTCTGCACATCATCGGCACCGAGCGTCACGAGTCGCGCCGGATCGACAACCAGTTACGCGGTCGCGCAGGCCGTCAGGGCGACCCGGGTTCGTCGCGCTTCTACCTGTCGCTGGAAGATCCGCTGCTGCGCATTTTCGCCGGCGACCGCGTGCGCTCGATCATGGACCGTCTGCGGATGCCCGAAGGCGAGGCGATCGAAGCGGGCATCGTCACGCGCTCGATCGAATCGGCGCAGCGCAAGGTGGAAGCCCGCAATTTCGACGTCCGCAAGCAGCTGCTCGAATACGACGACGTGTCGAACGATCAGCGCAAGGTGATCTACCAGCAGCGCAACGAATTGCTCGAAGCGCACGACATCGCCGAAACGATCGGCGCGATGCGCCACGGCGTGATCAACGACATCGTTCATCAGTTCGTGCCGGTCGGCAGCATCGAAGAGCAATGGGACGTGCCGGAGCTCGAAGAAGTGCTGCGCAACGAATGGCAGCTCGATCTCGCGATCCAGGAGATGATCAACGAGTCGCAGTCGATCAGCGCGGAAGACATTCTCGAAGCGGTGACCAGCGCCGCCGACGAAGCGTACGAATCGAAGGTCGAGCAGGTAGGCCGCGAATCGTTCAGCACGTTCGAGCGCTCGATCATGCTGCAGACGCTCGACCGTAGCTGGCGCGAACACCTCGCCGCGCTCGATCACCTGCGCCAGGGCATCCACCTGCGCGGCTATGCGCAGAAGAACCCGAAGCAGGAATACAAGCGCGAAGCGTTCGAACTGTTTGCCGCGATGCTCGATTCGGTGAAGCTCGAAGTCACGCGTTTCGTGATGAACGTGCAGATCGGATCGCCGGAGCAACTCGAGCAGGCCACCGAGCAGATCGAAGAAGAAGGCGGCCATCTCGATCACGTGGAGTTCCGCCACGCCGATTTCGCGGAAGCAGGCGCAGCCGTTGCCGCGCCGATCGCGATGGATGCGGCCGCGACGATGATCGGCGACGCGATGAGCCACGGTGGCGCGGCCGAACCGCTGCCGGCGGGCAGTGTGCCGAAGGTCGGGCGCAACGATCCATGCCCGTGCGGCAGCGGCAAGAAGTACAAGCAGTGTCACGGCAGGATTGCATAATCAATCTCGAAAGCGGCGCGCAATGAGCGCGCCGCTTTGGTATTGCACAGGCCGTCGTTGACGGCGCGTTGATTTCGCGATGAACCGGCCGTCACGCCGGCGCATCGTTCCATTCCCTCATGCCGGCTTCCTGCCGGCATTTTCCGCTACGACAGGTCGCGACCATGGCTGTCAATTTCCCCTCGATCGATCCCGCTCAACTGCATCCCGTCGCTGGCGTCACGCTCGGCTGGGCAGAGGCGAACATCCGCAAGCCGAACCGCAAGGACGTGCTCGTCATTTCCGTCGACGAAGGCGCGACGGTCGCGGGCGTGTTCACGTCGAACCGCTTCTGTGCGGCGCCGGTCATCGTGTGCCGCGAGCATCTCGAGCGCGTGCGAGCGGGCGGTCCCGCGATTCGTGCGCTGGTCGTGAACACGGGGAACGCGAATGCGGGTACCGGCGAGCCGGGTCTTGCCCTCGCGCGCGAAACCTGCGATGCGCTCGCGGAACTCCTGGGCGTCGCACCGCAACAGGTGCTGCCGTTCTCGACCGGCGTGATTCTCGAACCGCTGCCGGTGGATCGCCTGAAGGCCGGCTTGCCCGCCGCACTCGAGAACCGCCGGGCCGCGCACTGGTACGACGCCGCGCAGGCGATCATGACCACCGACACGCTGCCGAAAGCGGTGTCGCGTCAGGTGACGATCGACGGCCACACGGTCACGTTCACCGGCATCAGCAAGGGCGCCGGGATGATCAAGCCGAACATGGCGACGATGCTCGGCTTCCTCGCGTTCGACGCCGCGGTCGCGCAGCCGGTGCTCGACGCGCTCGTCAAGCACGTGGCGGATCGCTCGTTCAACTGCATCACGATCGACGGCGATACGTCGACGAACGACTCGTTCATCCTGATCGCGTCGGGGAAATCGACGCTGCCGGCGATCACGTCGACGGACGCGCCCGCGTACGCCGCACTGCGCGACGCGGTGACCGAGGTTGCGCAGACGCTCGCGCAACTGATCGTGCGCGACGGCGAAGGCGCGACGAAATTCATGACCGTGCAGGTGGAAGGCGGCAGCAGCGTCGCCGAATGCCGGCAGATTGCCTACGCGATCGGCCATTCGCCGCTCGTGAAAACAGCGTTTTATGCGTCCGATCCGAATCTCGGCCGTATCCTGGCCGCGATCGGCTATGCGGGGGTGACCGATCTCGACGTCGGCAAGATCGATCTATACCTCGACGACGTACTGGTTGCAAAAGCGGGCGGCCGTAATCCGGACTACCGCGAAGAAGACGGGCAGCGCGTGATGAAGAAAAGCGAGATCGCGATTCGCGTGCTGCTCGGACGAGGCGATGCGCAAGCCACGATCTGGACTTGCGATCTGTCGCACGAATACGTGAGCATCAATGCCGACTACCGCTCCTGATCCGCATTTCTTCTCCCATGGATAAGCTCGAACAATTTTTGACCCGCGCCGAGGCGTTGCTCGGTCGTCTGGAGGCGGTGCTTCCGCCCGCGGCACCCGATATCGACTGGAACGCGGCCGTCGCGTTTCGCTGGCGCACGCGCCAGGGGCGCGGCTATCTGCAGCCCGTGCCGACCATTTCGGCGATCACGCTCGATGACCTGCGGAACATCGACCGGCAAAAAGCGCTGATCGAACAGAACACGCGCCAGTTCGTCCGCAATCTGCCCGCGAACAACGTGCTGCTGACAGGCGCGCGCGGCACCGGCAAGTCGTCGCTGATCAAGGCGTGCCTGAACGCGTATGCGAGCGAAGGCCTGCGTCTGATCGAAGTCGACAAGGACGATCTGCATGACCTCGGCGATATCGTCGACCTGATCTCCGCGCGTCCCGAGCGCTTCGTCGTGTTCTGCGACGATCTGTCGTTCGAGGACGGCGAGTCGGGCTACAAGGCCTTGAAGGTCGCGCTCGACGGCTCGATTGCCGCGCAATCGGACAACGTGCTGATCTACGCGACGTCGAACCGCCGTCATCTGTTGCCCGAGTACATGAGGGACAACGAGACGTACAAGCACACGTCGGACGGCGAGATCCATCCCGGCGAGGTGATCGAGGAAAAGATCTCGCTGTCCGAGCGCTTCGGGTTGTGGGTGAGCTTCTATCCGTTCAAGCAGGACGACTACCTGTCGATCGTCGGGCACTGGCTGCGCCATTTCGGCTGCGACGACGTGGGCGTCGAGGCGGCGCGCGGCGACGCACTGGTGTGGGCGCTCGAACGCGGATCGCGGTCGGGGCGCGTCGCGTGGCAGTTCGCACGCGACTGGTCCGGCCGCCGGGCCGCCGTATGACGGCCGGTACTGAGCAATCCGTCGCGCGGCCCGTTACCGAAGTGGCGGTTGGCGTACTGGTGAAGCCCGATGGCCGCTACCTGCTCGCCCAGCGGCCGGCCGGCAAGCCGTACGAGGGCTACTGGGAGTTTCCGGGCGGCAAGCTCGAACCGGGCGAAACGGTCGAAGCGGCGCTCGCGCGCGAGTTGCACGAGGAGCTTGGCATCGACGTGAAGGCGAGCCATCGCTGGCACACGCTCGAGCATGACTACCCGCACGCGTACGTGCGGCTGTACTTCTGCAAGGTCACCGAGTGGGATGGGGAGCCGCACGGGCGCGAGGGCCAGGCGTTCGTCTGGCAGACGCTGCCCGCAGATGTCGAGCCGCTGCTGCCCGCGACGATTCCGGTACTGGAGTGGCTCGCGGCGGAATGAACTGGCGGGTCGGCGCCTGGTGCGGTTAGTGCGGGCGGTCGCCGCCCGGCGTATCGTCCGACGGCAGCTCCTCGTCGGCGCCGCCGATCCGGAATTTTTCGGCGGCCCAGGCGCCGAGGTCGATCTGCTTGCAGCGCTCGGAACAGAACGGGCGGAAGCGGTTCTCAGGGGTCCAGCGGACGTCCTTTGCGCAAGTGGGGCATTTGACGATGGTAGGCATACGGTCGGACAACGCAGATTGAAACTGAACGGATAACGTAGGTGCGGGCGTTCTGCCCGACTTTAAAGGTGCAATGACTCGCGCCGCGCTACAGACTGCACAGCGTCAGCTGGAACGGCACGTCGACATCCACCGCGCGCGGCCGCAGGTCGCCGTCCTGCACGGTGAAGCGCACCCACAGCATGTACTTGTTCGCGCTCGCTTCCGGGATCACCCGCAGCTCCGGCGCGACGCGCACCTGCATCAATTGATACGAGCGGCCCGACAGCATCTGCTGGTAGCTGCCTTGCATCGCCATCACTTTCGACGCCTGACCCGATTCGCGCGCGAGGCGCAGCACGATCGTCGCGGCATCGCGTAACGGCAGCAACGGCATCACCCATTTTGCGATGTCATGGCGCCGCTGGTCGGGCTGGGTCTGTTGCCACGCGTAGTACGACGGCAGATCGAACTTGCAGGTGCCGCCCGGGATGATCGCGCGGCTGCGGATGCTCGCGAGCCATTCGTTGTCTGCAAGATGCTGGCCAGTCTTGCCCTGCATCTGCGACAGGCCCGTCAGCGTCTGCTCGATTTCTCCCAGCACGGCCTCGAGCGCATTCTGCTCGATGCCCGGATTGCCGCGGAACGGCGCGAGCGTCTGGCGCTGCCGTTCCAGTTCTTTCATGAGATCCGATTTGAGGTCGGCGCGACCCGCGACTTCGGCGATTTCGAACAGCGTGATCAGCGCGACGTGGTGTTCCCTGGCGTCTTCCTGGGTCAGGAAGAACGTGAAGCGCTCGAACAGGTCTTCGAGGCGCAGCAGCGTCCGGATTCGCTCGTTGAACGGATACTCGTAAAGAATCAAGCGGGCTCGCCTCGGGCGTGGTCGGTGACAGGATCGTGCGGGACATTCTAATGCCGTGAGACTACCCCCGCAATCACACACTTTTTGCGTGTCTTCACACTGTGTGTTCTGTCTGCGATTGCACCATCCGAGTTCCCGCAAAAGCGTCGCAAGACGTGCGGTATCGCCTAGTTTTGCGTGGCGCGAGACAGATAGCGGTGATGCAGCGCGTCGACGTCGGCACGCAGCGTGTCGAGCGACGCGTCTTCGTCGTTGACGATTGTGTCGTCCGCTGCCGCGAGGCGCTGTTCGCGCGTCGCCTGGCGGGCGACGATGGCCAGCACCTGGTCGCGTGTGAATCCGTTGCGGCGCATGACGCGCCCGATCTGCGTGTCGACGCTGCAATCGACGACCAGCACGCGGTCCACCCGCGTCTTCCAGCTACCCGATTCGACGAGCAGCGGCACGACGACGATCACATACGGGCCGCTCGCGTCGCGCCGCTCGCGGTCGGTTTCCGAGCGGATCAGCGGGTGCGTGATCGCTTCGAGCCGCAGACGCGCGGCGTCGTCGCTGAAAATCAGCGTGCGCATCCGCACCCGGTCGAGCGAGCCGTCGGCCGCGACGTACGACGGTCCGAACGTCTGCGCGATGAGCGGCATCGCGGCGCCGAGCGGCGCGGTGATCCGATGTGCGATCACGTCCGTATCGACGATCGTGACGCCGAGCGCGCCGAACAGATTCGCGACCGTCGATTTGCCGCTACCGATGCCGCCCGTCAGTCCCACCGAGAACATGGTCAACCTCCGAGTGCGAGATAGAGCGGCGTGCCGACGAACAGCGTCACCGCGCCGCCGGCTGCGAGAAACGGGCCGAACGGCAGTGGCTCCTCGAAGCGCATGCGGCCGCGCCATGTTGCCGCGAGCCCGATAACTGCGCCGGCCACCGCCGCGATCAGCACGATCTGCGGCAACGCGGCCCAGCCGAGCCACGCACCCAGCGCAGCGAGCAGCTTGAAGTCGCCGTAGCCCATGCCTTCGATGCCCCGCACCAGCCGGAAGATCCAGTGCACGCACCATAGAGTGAGATAGCCGGCGATCGCGCCGAGCACCGCGTCGTGCAGGTTCGTGAAAAGTCCGTTGAAATTGACGATCAGCCCGGCCCACAACAGCGGCAGCGTGATCGAGTCGGGCAGCAGATGCGTGTCGATGTCGATCGCACTGGTGGCGAGCAGCGTCGCGCACAGCCCGAAGGCCGCGATCGCCATCAGTGTAGGACCGAACGATACCAGCGCCCCAACCGCGCAGGCCGCGCTCGCAAGCTCGAGCAGCGGATAGCGGAAGCTCACGCGCATGCCGCACGCGGAGCAGCGCCCGCGCAGCAGGACGTAACTCAGTACCGGGATGTTTTCCCACGCGCGCAGCGTGTGGCCGCACTGCGTGCATGCGCTGCGCGGCAGCCACAGGTTGTAGCGGGGCGGGAGGCCGTCGTCGGTGGGCTGCTCGCCGGTGGCGTCGCCAACCTCGTCGCGCCACGCGCGTTCCAGCATGATCGGCAGGCGATGGACGACCACGCTCAGAAAGCTCCCGATGACGAGCCCGAGCACGATCGCGAATGCGATCTGGACGCCGGGCGGCAGCAGGCTGAACGTCATGCCGACGTCGGCGGGGAAGCGGCCGGGCGGGCCGCTGAACGGGGATTCGGTCACGAACGGAGAGTGCGCCGGCATAGGGGAAACGGTGGATTCGGCTGCGATGCTACACCACGTTGCCGAGTTGGATGATGGGAAGATACATCGCGACTACGAGGCCGCCGACCAGCGCTCCGAGGATGGCGATCACGAGCGGTTCGCACAGGCTCGCGAGCACGCCGATCTTCTCGTCGACCTGCCGGTCGCCGAGCGCGGCGACGTCGAGTAGCATTGTGTCGAGCGCACCCGATTCCTCCGCTACCGCGACCGGTTGGACCACCTCCTGCGGGAAGCAGCCCGCCGCGCGCATTGCAGCGGCGAGCCGCTCGCCGCGTCGCAGCCGGGACGCGATACCGGCGCTCGCGTGGTCGAAGTATGCGTTGCCGGTGGCGTGGGTGAGCGAATCGAATGCATCGGCGAGTGGCGTGCCGGCCGACAACAGTGTGCCGAGCGCACGCGCCCAGCGAGCGGCGCACAACGTACGCAGCAACGGACCGAACAGCGGCATGCGCAGCGACAGCCGCGCGACCCGGATGCGTGCAGTCGCCGAGCGCCGCAACAACCGGCCGACGACGACGCTGCCCGCGCAGATCGCAGCAGCGACCGGCCCGCTCCAGCGCGCGGCCGCAGAGGACAGCGCGAGCACGATCTGCGTGGGCACGGGCAGCTTCGCGCCGAAGCTGTCGAAGATTTGCGCGAACGTCGGGACGACCCAGATCAGAAGAGCCGCGGTGATCGCCATGGCGAGCAACAGGATCGCCGCCGGATAGGTGAGCGCGGCACGTACTTTCGCGCGCTGCGCGGCGGCGCGTTCGCGGTCGTCGGCGATGCGCGCGAGAATCGACGGCAACGCGCCCGCCGTTTCGCCGACGGCGACCAACTGACAGTACAACGCGCCGAATTGCGCCGGATGCCGTTGCAATGCCGACGAGAAATCGCGGCCGGCCGTGATGTCGCGTGCGAGTGCGGCGACGATGCGCGGCATCCCGCGCGGGCCTGGGGCCTGGCCGAGCAGGTCGAGTGCGGGTGCAAGCGGCAGACCGGCTCGCAGCAGGTTCGCGAGCTGGCGTGTGAACAGCGTGACGTCTGCGGCACGCGTCCGTGGTTTCCGTGCCTGGCGGCGCCCGGTGAACTCGACTGCGAAGAGGCCGTCACGTCGTAGCGCGGTCCGGGCTGCTGCGGCGTCGGGCGCGACGATCGCACCACGTCGTGGCGCGCCATCGGGGGCGAACGCGTGCCAGACGAAGCGCCATTCGTGCGATCCGTGTGTCTCCGCGCGATCTGCTTCGATTGCGGCGTGGTTCATCGGGTCTCCGTCGCGCTCAGTGCTTCGGCGAGGCTGGTGGTGCCGTCGCGCACGCGAGCGAGTGCCGCATCGCGCAACGTACCGACCCGTTCGCGTTGCGCGTGCGCCGAGATTGCCGTGCTGTCCGCGCGCGTGACGATCAGTGCGCGCATCGATTCCGTCACGGGCATGACCTGATGGATGCCGACGCGTCCGCGGTAGCCGATGCCGTGACACCCCGCGCAGCCGACTGCGGCATACGGATGCCAGCCGTCGAGATCGGTCGCGTCGAAGCCGGCGGCGCGCAATGCCGCGGGCGATTCCGGTGCGGGCATGCGGCACGATGGACAGAGCCGCCGCACGAGACGTTGCGCCGTAACGAGCCGCAATGCGGCGGCGAGATTGTAGGGCTCGACGCCGATGTCGATCAGCCGCGCGACGGCCGCAGGGGCATCATTGGTGTGCAACGTGGAGAGCACGAGATGGCCGGTTTGCGCCGCCTTGACGGCGACGTCGGCGGTTTCTTCGTCGCGAATCTCGCCGACCATGATGACGTCCGGGTCCTGACGCAGGAACGCACGCAGCGCGACCGCGAACGTCAAGCCGGCTTTCTCGCGCACGCCGACCTGATTGATGCCGGCCAGCTGGATTTCAGCCGGATCTTCGACCGAGCACAGGTTGCGCGACTCGGCGTTCAGCATCTGCAGGAAGCAGTACAGCGATAGCGTCTTACCGCTGCCGGTCGGACCCGTGACGAGCACGAGGCCATGCGGTGCGCGGATCGCGGCGTCGACCGTGTCGCGCTGTTGCGCGTCGAGCCCGAGCGCGTCGAGTGTGAGTTGGGCAGGCAACGCCTCGAGCCGGCGTAGCACGAGCTTTTCGCCGAACAACGTTGGTAGCGAGTTGACGCGGTAATCCTCGAAGACGCCTTTCGCGACGGCGAGCCGGAGCCGGCCGTCCTGCGGCACGCGCCGCTCGGCGATGTCCATCCTCGCGAGCACCTTCACGCGGCTCACGAACGCATCGCGCAGATGCGCGGGCGGCCGCGCGATTTCGTGCAGCACGCCGTCGATTCGCAGCCTGATTCGCCAGCCGCGTTCCGCTGGTTCGACGTGGATGTCGGATGCGTCGCGTTGCGTCGCTTCATGCAGCGTGTCGGTCAGCAGGCGGACGGCGGGCGCGCTATCGGTGTCGTCGGCGGTAGCTGTCGCGCCTGGGAACGGGAGGCGATTTGGTGAGGTCGGCGTGCCGCTGTCGGACGAGCCGGCAGCGGATTGCGGCGTGCCGCGAGAAAGCGAGGACATCGAAGACCGGCAGGAAGCCGCCTGTAGAACAAGACGGCTTCATCTTCCGCGAACGGGTGTTGCTGCTCCATTCGGCCGGATGGCTAGCGGCTAATCGCTAGCGAGTCAGGCGCTGCGTGACGCCTTCTTGATCTTCTTCGGCACCGGACCTGGGCGGAACAGCTTGACGGTACGGATGGCCTGATCGTCGCTGCGCATCACTTCCAGCTTGACGTCGCCGATGCGCACGCACACGTCCCCTTCTGGAATCTCTTCGAGGATCTCGAGGATCAGGCCATTGAGCGTCTTCGGACCGTCGGTGGGCAGCGTGAGATGCAGCCAGCGATTCAGTTCGCGCAGCGGCATGCTGCCCGCGACGATGCACTCGCCGTCCTCGTTCCATCCGCCGCGCGACGCCGCGTTACGTGGAATCGACGTGGTGAACTCGCCGATCAGCTCTTCGATAATGTCTTCGGGCGTGACCAGCCCCTGCAGTTCGCCGTATTCGTTGACGACGAGCGCCGTGCGCTGACGGCTCTCCTGGAAATACTGAAGCTGCTGGAACACGGCGGTGCCGGTTGGCACGAAGTACGGCTCGGCAAGCAGTTCGCGCAGCGTCTCGCGCTCCAGTTCCTGGTTGTGCAGCGCGGCCAGCGTCTTGCGCACATGGAGCACGCCCAGCACGCGGTCGATGTCGCCCTGGTAGACGATCAGCTTGTTGTGATAGCAGGTCTCCAGTTGATGCAGGATCTGCTCGAACGGCGCGTCGAAATCGAGCGCCTCGATCCGGCGGCGCGGAATCATCACGTCGTCGACCGTGATGTTTTCGAGATCGAACAGATTAAGCAGAATGCTGCGGTGCTTCGTCGGCATGAAGCTGCCGGATTCGAGCACGATGGTGCGGAGTTCTTCAGTGGACAGCCGCTGCTCGCGATTGCCCTTGGTGTTGATGTGCAGGACCCGCAGGATGCCGTTCGCGAACAGGTTCACGAACCAGATGAGCGGCCTGGCGACTCGCATCATCGGTGCGATCAGCAGGCTGGCCGGCAGCGCGATCTTTTCCGGATACGTTGCGCCGACGATCTTCGGCGTGATCTCCGCGAAGACGATGATGAGGAACGCGACGATACCCGTCGCGATCGACAGCACGAGATTGTTCCGGCCAAACGTATGCAGCGCGATCGACGTGGTCAGTACCGGGATGATCGTGTTGAACAGGTTGTTGCCGATCAGGATCACGCTGAGCAGGCGATCGGTGTGTACCAGCAGGCCCTGGGTGGTTTTTGCGCCGAGCGTGCCCTGATTGGCGAGGTGCTTCAGGCGATGGCGGTTCAGCGCCATCATTGCCGTCTCGGAAATGGAAAAGAAGCTTGAGCAGACCAGCATCAGAAGGACGGCGCCGATCTGCGCCCATAAGGGAAGTTGTTCCACGCGTCGTGAAGTGAAGAGTCAGAAAAGGATGGGGAGAATATAGCAGAGGGCTTGCGGCGCTCACCCCTGGCCGGGTGGAGCGATGCCGGCCCGAAGGGTGAAAAACAAACAGGCGAAAAAAAACCGCGTAGCTCGTACGCGGTTTTTCAGAATCTGGTCGGGGTGAGAGGATTCGAACCTCCGGCCTCTACGTCCCGAACGTAGCGCTCTACCAGGCTAAGCTACACCCCGAATCTGGACTTTAACGGCGTTTTAGTCTCAATCAAGACTGTCTTGCCGTCGAGTAAGAGCATAATTCTAGCAGGCTTTCTTTGTAAATGGAATCGGGGAACGAAGAAATCGCCTCGGCGGCGGCCCGTGCTTCGTGCTTCGCGCAGTCGAGTGTGTGGTCGAGTGCGCCGGAGCGTGTAATGGCCGCGAAAATTTCGTCGAAGCGGTCGGTGCCGCCCTGTTCGATCGCCTCGCGCGCGAGTGACGCTTCGGCCTGCGTCCCATGTTCGATCAGCCAGATCAGTGGGAGCGTGGGCTTGCCTTCGCGCAGGTCGTCGCCGGCGTTCTTGCCCATCGATTCGGGCGTGCCGGTGTAGTCCAGCCAGTCGTCCATGATCTGGAACGCGGTGCCGATGCGGCGGCCGAATTCAGCGGCGGCTTGTTCAGTTGCTGCGTCGGTGGCGGCCAGCACGGCGCCGAGTTGCGCGGCGGCTTCGAAGAGCTTGGCGGTCTTGTAGCGGATCACCTGCATGTAGCGCGCTTCGTCGACATCGGCGTCGTGCATGTTCAGCAACTGCAGGACTTCGCCTTCGGAGATGATGTTCGTCGCCTCGGCGAGAATTTCCATCACGCGCATCTTGCCGACCCCGACCATCATCTGGAACGAGCGCGAATACAGGAAGTCGCCGACCAGCACGCTTGCCGCGTTGCCGAACAGCGCATTCGCCGTTTGCCGGCCGCGCCGCAGATCGGATTCGTCGACGACATCGTCATGCAGCAGCGTCGCCGTATGAATGAACTCGACGACCGCGGCCAGTTCATGCCGGTACCCGGTGGTTTCGCCGAGTGCGCCCGCGACGAGCAGCAGCAGCGCGGGGCGCAGCCTCTTGCCGCCGGCGCTGATGATGTACTCGGAGATCTGGTTGATCAGCATCACCTCGGACGCCAGCCGATGCCGGATGACACGATTCACCTGGTCCATGTCTTCGGCGATCGGGGCGAGCAGGGTGGCGGCGTTGGGGGCGGGGGTGGCGGTCGACGACATGATGGCGAAAAGGGGTAGTGCCGCGAATTATAAGGCGAATCGCGGTTCCTCCGGGTTTCCGCCTGCCGCGCAATGCCCGGCGAGCCGCCGTCCCTGGCCGGTTGTCAGCGGGTTTTGACCACGAAGCTAACTCTATGTATAATCACGGGTTTCCGCGCGTGGTGCGTCGGGAAAATGAATACAGAGTGAGGTTCTCAATGTACGCGGTCATAAAAACCGGCGGCAAGCAGTATAAGGTTGCTGTCGGCGAAAAATTGAAAGTAGAACAGATACCGGCAGACATTGACGCTGAAATCACGCTCGACCAGGTTCTTGCAGTAGGCGAAGGCGAATCGATTCAATTCGGTACGCCGCTGGTCAGTGGGGCTTCCGTCAAGGCTACCGTCGTGTCGCACGGTCGTCACGCCAAAGTGACCATCTTCAAGATGCGTCGCCGGAAGCACTACCAGAAGCATGGCGGCCATCGCCAGAACTACACCGAACTGCGCATCGACGCGATCAACGCGTAAGCGCACCGGTCAAGGAGCAATCAAATGGCACACAAAAAGGCAGGCGGATCGTCCCGGAACGGCCGCGATTCCGAGTCGAAGCGCCTCGGCGTGAAGGTGTACGGCGGTCAGGCAATCAACGCTGGCGGCATCATCGTGCGTCAACGCGGCACGCGTATGCACCCGGGCGACAACGTCGGTATCGGCAAGGATCACACCCTGTTCGCACTGACGGACGGCCACGTCAAGTTCACGACGAAAGGCGCCGCCAAGAAGCAACTGGTCAACGTCGTCCCGGCAGCAGTCTGAGTTTAATCAGACACGGGCTTCAGGACCGGAAAAAAGGCCCCGCGAAGTTAGCGGGGCCTTTTTCTTTTTCATTGCCGCTGGCTGTTCGGCCGAATGTTCATCGCGCGCCGGGCGCGGCAAAATAGCATCAACCACGGTGGCAACAGCCACGGGACGGAGCAACGCATGAAGTTCATTGACGAAGCGAGAATTGAAGTCATCGCCGGTGACGGAGGGGATGGCAGCGCGTCGATGCGCCGCGAGAAGTTCGTTCCGTTCGGCGGTCCGGATGGCGGCGACGGCGGCCGCGGCGGTAGCGTCTACGCGGTCGCGGACCGCAACATCAACACGCTGATCGACTACCGCTACGCGAAAAAGCACCAGGCGCGCAACGGCGAGAACGGCCGCGGCGCGGATTGCTACGGCAAGGGCGGCGACGACATCACACTGCGCATGCCGGTCGGCACGATCATCACGGACATGGACACTGGCGAGCTGATCGCGGATCTGACCGACCACAATCAGACCATCCAGGTCGCGACGGGTGGGGCCGGTGGCCTCGGCAACCTGCATTTCAAATCCAGTACGAACCGCGCGCCGCGGCAAAAAACCGAGGGCAAACCCGGCGAGCGCCGGATGGTCCGGCTCGAACTGAAAGTGCTGGCCGACGTCGGTCTGCTCGGCATGCCGAATGCCGGGAAGTCGACGTTCATTTCGTCGGTTTCGAATGCGCGGCCGAAGATCGCCGACTATCCGTTCACGACGCTTGCACCGAATCTCGGCGTCGTGCGCGTGGGGCCGAGCCGCAGCTTCGTGATTGCGGACATCCCCGGGCTGATCGAAGGCGCGGCGGAAGGCGCCGGGCTGGGCCATCAGTTCCTGCGCCATCTGCAGCGCACGGGGTTGCTGCTGCATATCGTCGACCTCGCGCCGTTCGACGAAACCGTGGACCCGGTCGCCGAGGCGAAGGCGATCGTCAACGAGCTGCGCAAGTACGACGAGCAGCTATACGACAAAACCCGCTGGCTGGTGCTGAACAAGCTCGATATGGTGCCCGACGACGAGCGCGCAGCGCGTGTCGCCGCGTTTATCGAGGGCTTCGGCTGGCACGGTCCGGTGTTCGAAATCTCCGCGCTGACCGGGCAAGGTTGCGAAAGCCTTTGCTACGCGGTGTACGACCATATCGCCGCGCATTCGGATGCGCAGCGTGCCGCCGAGGCGGAAGATCTGGCCGCCGACGTTCGCTTCCGGGAAGGCCCGAACGGCGGTGCAGCGCCGGTGCAGGAATAACAACATCCGGTTGAGCCGCGGTGCGATCGCGCGCTCGCGGCATCACGCGTCATCTTGGGAGACCGCGCATCATGCGTTCCGTCATCGCAGATTCCAGGCGATTGGTAGTGAAAGTCGGATCCAGCCTCGTCACGAACGACGGGCGCGGACTCGATCATGCGGCGATCGGACGTTGGGCCGCGCAGATTGCCACGCTACGCGCGCAGGGCAAGGAAGTCGTGCTCGTCAGCTCGGGCGCGATCGCGGAGGGCATGCAGCGGCTCGGCTGGACGAAGCGTCCGCGTGAAATCGACGAATTGCAGGCCGCCGCGGCGGTCGGGCAGATGGGCCTCGCGCAGGTCTACGAAAGCCGCTTTGCCGAGCACGGCATCCGCACCGCGCAGATCCTGCTCACGCACGCTGACCTCGCCGACCGCGAGCGCTATCTGAACGCGCGGTCTACGCTGCTGACGCTGCTGCGTCTCGGCGTCGTGCCGATCATCAACGAGAACGACACGGTCGTCACAGACGAAATCAAGTTCGGCGACAACGACACGCTCGGCGCGCTGGTGGCGAACCTGATCGAAGGCGACGCGCTGATCATTCTCACCGACCAGAGCGGCCTCTACACCGCCGATCCGCGCAAGGACCCCGCTGCACAGCTGGTCGAGCAGGCGGATGCCGGTGCACTGGAACTCGAGGCGATGGCCGGCGGTGCCGGCTCGAACATCGGCCGCGGCGGCATGCTGACCAAGATTCTCGCGGCCAAGCGAGCGGCGCACAGCGGGGCGAATACCGTGATCGCGAGCGGCCGGGAGGCGGACGTGCTCGCGCGGCTCGCGTCGGGCGAAGCGATCGGTACGCAGTTGATTGCGCGTACCGCCCGTATGGCGGCCCGCAAGCAGTGGATGGCGGATCACCTGCAGGTGCGCGGCCACGTGGTGATCGACGACGGTGCGGTCGAAAAGCTGACCGCCGGCGGCAAGAGTCTGCTGCCGATCGGTGTGGTCGGCGTGCAGGGTGCGTTCGCGCGCGGTGAGGTCATCGCGTGTCTCAGCGCGGCCGGGCGCGAGATTGCGCGCGGGCTCACGAACTACAGCAGCGCGGAAGCAAAGCTGATCCAGCGTCGCCCGAGCGGCGAGATCGAATCGGTGCTCGGTTACATGCTCGAGCCGGAGCTGATTCACCGCGACAATCTGGTGATCGTCTAACAAGAGTGAAGCTGCCCAGGCGGCACGGGCGAAAACCCGCGCCGCCGGCCAGATGAATCAGCGAATCAGCGACGTGGCCGTGCGCTTGTACTTCACGTTCTCGACGATCCGCGATGCGGATGCGGTCGGCATCTTGTTCGCGCAGAAATAATCCTGATAGAGCACCGCGTGGTAAGCGTTCAGTTCGCCGTTCTCGATCCGCGTCCAGTCGTTCGCCACGGTGCGGTCCCAGCCGTTGTGGTCGGCATCGAGGCCCGCGTACAAGCGCCACTCGTACGTATCGCAGCGGATACCCTCGTAGTTCACGTTGCGCGCGCCCGCCGGGCTCGTGATCACGACCGTGTAGCGCACGACGCCGTCGGTGCCGACAGTGACCGATTTCGCGTCCAGCGCAAAGTGCAGCGGCGTATTACCCGACACTTCGAACGGCAGCAAGTCAGCGGACTGCGGCAGTGGCGGCAACGTGTCGACCTTGTTTTCCACCCAGTTGGAAGGCTCGTCGAGCAGGTAATGGAACGCGCTGTCGTCCTTGTTGGTCGGCTGACGCGAACTCGAACAGCCAGCCAGCAAGACGCCGGTGGCGGCGCACGCCACGACGAGAGCAAGTGCTTTCAATGTGATTTCCTCGAAACACCGGCGCGGCAGCGTGCGTGCCGCACCGGCAAAAGAAAGGCGGCGTAGCGTTGAGCCGGCCGCCTGGATTTTAATCGTGCAGCCCGGGTCCGCGGCCGATCGCGCTTTCGACAGACCCGCAGTCGGACTCGATCGTCATACGGACGGTCGCTTCGACCGTGACCGATTCGACCATCGTTCCGTCCGCCGACGATACGATGCGCGGGTAGCGCGGCCCGTGGTGCGAGCCCGGTTTTTCCGTCCGCGGCGCAGCGCGGCGCAAAAAACGGGACAACTCCGTCAACGCCATCTGGTATACATCCCGCTTGAACTCGATCACACAGTCGAGGGGCACCCAGTACTCGTTCCAGCGCCAGGCATCGAACTCCGGATGATCGCAGGCGCGCAGGCAAATATCGCAGTCGCGCCCCACCATCCGAAGCAGGAACCAGATCTGCTTCTGGCCGCGGTAATGACCGCGGACCTCACGCTTGATGAACTTGTCCGGCACCTCATAGCGCAACCAGTCGCGCGTGCGACCGATGATCTTGACATGCTCCGGATGCAAGCCGGTTTCTTCGTGTAACTCCCGATACATCGCTTGCACTGGGGTCTCACCGTACTTGATGCCCCCTTGCGGAAACTGCCAGGAATGTTCACGGAGCCGCTTGCCCCAAAACACCTCGTTGTGCGCGTTCAAGAGGATGATGCCGACGTTCGGGCGAAAGCCTTCACGATCCAGCATACAACCACCTTCGAATCCTTTAAAATTGCTTTGATTATAAACAGATAACGGACCCGACGCACCGAATCGGAACGAATGGACCGATTCTCCGCCTTACCCCTGTAAAGAGGGCGTGATCGATGTGCCGTCGCGGCCCGCCCGGTCTGCGTTCACGCACTTCAACCGGGTCGGCGCCGGGTTCGCGATTCAACCGATTCATACCGTTTGATCTTTTTGGGCAGCCTGTCCGGGCCGCCGCTTTTGGAAAACTCTGAATGAAAGCCTCCCGTTTCTTTATCGGCACCCTGAAGGAAGCACCTGCCGACGCCGAGATCGTCAGTCACAAGCTCATGGTGCGCGCCGGTATGATCCGCCGCGTCGCCGGCGGCATTTATAACTATCTACCTGTCGGTTTGCGTTCGATCCGCAAGGTGGAAGCCATCGTGCGCGAGGAAATGAATCGGGCGGGCGCGATCGAGTTGCTGATGCCGGTTGTTCAGCCGGCCGAGCTCTGGCAGGAGTCGGGTCGCTGGGAAAAATACGGTCCTGAACTGCTGCGCTTCAAGGACCGCAGGCAGAGCGATTTCGTGCTCGGGCCGACCCACGAGGAAGTGGTCACCGACATCGCGCGCAACCAGATCAAGAGCTACCGGCAGATGCCGGTGAACTTCTACCAGGTGCAGGCGAAGTTCCGCGACGAAATCCGTCCGCGTTTCGGTGTGATGCGTGGCCGTGAGTTCATCATGAAGGACGCGTATTCGTTCGATAAGGACATGGACGGTCTGCGCGAGTCGTATCGCAAGATGTACGACGCGTACGTGCGGATCTTCACGCGCCTCGGTCTCGAATTCCGCGCGGTCGCGGCGGACAACGGTTCGATCGGCGGCAGCGGCTCGCACGAATTCCACGTGATCGCCGACACCGGCGAAGACGCGATCGCCTACTGCCCGACCTCCGATTTCGCGGCCAACGTCGAGGCGGCCGAAGCACTGCCGCTGATCGCATCGCGCGCGGCGCCGGCTGAACCGATGCAGAAGGTCGCGACGCCCGGCAAGGCGAAGTGCGAGGCGGTCGCGGAACTGCTGAATATCCCGCTCGAGCGCACGATCAAGTCGATCATCCTCGCCACCGAAAACGAAGGCGCCGAGCCGACCATCTGGCTGCTGATGCTGCGCGGCGATCACGACCTGAACGAAATCAAGGCGAGCAAGCTGCCCGGCCTCGCCGACCTCCGCTTCGCGACCGAAGAAGAAATCGTCGCGACGTTCGGCACGCCGCCGGGCTATCTCGGCCCGATTGGCACGAAGAAGCCGATCAAGGTGATCGCTGACCGCACGGTCGCGAACATGAGCGACTTCGTCGTCGGCGCGAACGAGGTGGACTTCCACATCGCCGGCGTGAACTGGGGCCGCGACCTGCCGGAGCCGGTCGTCGCCGACATCCGCAACGTCCGCAAGGGTGATCCGTCGCCGGACGGCAAGGGCGTACTCGACATCTGCCGCGGCATCGAGGTCGGCCACGTGTTCCAGCTCGGCAGCAAGTACTCGGACGCAATGAACGCGACCTACCTCGACGAATCCGGCAAGCCGCAGTCGATGCAGATGGGTTGCTACGGCATCGGCATCACGCGCATTCTGGGTGCGGCAATCGAACAGAATTTCGACGACAAGGGCATCATCTGGCCCGAGTCGATCGCGCCGTTCCAGGTCGTGCTGTGTCCGATGGGCTATGACCGCAGCGACGCGGTGCGCGAGCATGCGGACACGCTGTACGCGGCGCTCGTCGAAGCCGGCATCGATGCGATCCTCGACGATCGCGGCGAGCGTCCGGGCGTGATGTTCGCCGACTGGGAACTGATCGGCGTGCCGCATCGTCTGGTGATCGGCGAGCGCGGGCTGAAGGACGGCAAGATCGAGTACCAGGGCCGGCGCGACGCCGAGGCGACGCTGCTGCCGGTGGACAGCGCGGCACAGACCGTCGCGGAGAAAATCCGCGCGGCGCTGGCTGGCTGACCGGGGCGGACGTGGAATACACCTTCCTGTCCGCGACGATCCTGCTGCTGCTGATCACCGATCCGCTCGGCAACATTCCGATTTTCATCAACTGCCTGCGCGGCGTCGCGCCTCACCGGCGCGTCGTCGTGATCCTGCGCGAAGTGGGGATCGCGTTCGTCATCCTGCTGCTGTTCATGGTGTTCGGCGACCGCTTCCTGCGGATGATGAGCCTCACCGACCAGTCGCTGCGCATCGGCGGCGGCATCGTGCTGTTTCTGATCGCGCTGCGGATGATTTTTCCGCATCCGGACGGTCCATTCGGTGGCGACACGCGCGGCGGCGAGCCGTTGATCGTGCCGCTCGCGATCCCTGCGCTTGCAGGTCCGTCGGCGCTCGCGACGGTGATGCTGCTGACGTCGCAGGCGCCCGGCAAGATGCTCGAATGGGTCGGCGCTCTGACCGTCACGATGATCGTGTGCGCGATCGTGCTCGTGCTGGCCGAACGGATTCAGGTATGGCTCGGCGAGCGCACGGTCACGGCGTTCGAGCGTCTGATGGGGCTCGTGCTCGTCGCGATTTCGGTCGAGATGATTCTCGGCGGGATCCGGAGTTTCGTTCACCAGCTGTGAGCGGGGAAGCAGGGAAGCGGCAAAACAGCAAAACAAAAGCGGCCCGCGGGCCGCTTTTTTGTCGTCTCGGAAAAGAGAGAGCCCGACGGGTGTTCAGGCGCCGTCGGTCAGCGCGCGGATCGTCGGCAGATTGCGCCAGTAGCCTTTGGCGTCCATCCCGCAGCCGAACACGTAGCGGTCCGGCACATCGAACCCGCAGAAGTCCGGCCGCAGCGGCTTCGCTTTCGGGATGGTCTTCTCGCACAGCACCGCGCTCAGGAAACGCTTCGCGCCCATGTCGACGATGCGGTCGCGGATCGCGGCCATCGTTTCGCCTTCGTCGAGGATGTCGTCGAGCACGAGCACGACGCGATCCTTCACCGATTCGGCCGGCGCGACGCGCCATTGCATCTCGGCGCCACCCTTGGTCGTGTTGCGGTAGCGCGTGAGGTGGATGTAGTCGAACTCGAGCGGGAAATCGAGGTGCGGCAGCAGCATGCCGGTGAACACCGCCGCGCCGCCCATCACCGACAGCACGAGCGGGAAGTCCTCGCTCATTTCGGCACTGATGGCGGCGGCCATGCCGCTGATCGACGCATTGACGTCGCTGGCCGAAACGATTTCTTCGGAGTGACGGAATATATGGAGGGCTTCTTCGCGGTTCATGACGTCTGACGGGCGATAACGATAGACATAGTGTGAGAGAAAGCGGGGCGGTGCGCTACCGCATAAACCCGGCGGCCATGCTCCAGGGTGTGACCGGAAGCATGGCCTGAAGCGCGGCCGGAAATCAGCGCATGCCCGGTAGCATACCCTTCATGCCGCGCATCATCTTCTGCATGTTGCCGCCTTTCAGCTTCTTCATCATCGTGCGCATCTGGTCGTACTGGTTCAGCATGCGGTTGACTTCCTGCACCTGCACGCCGGCCCCGGCCGCGATGCGGCGCTTGCGCGTGGCCTTGATCAGATCGGGCTTCGCGCGTTCGAGCGGGGTCATCGAATTGATGATGCCCTCCATGCGACGCATCTGCTTTTCCGCCTGGCCCATGTTGGCGCCCGACGCGGCCTGCTGGAACTGCGCCGGCAACTTGTCCATCAGCGACGACAGGCCGCCCATGTTCTTCATCTGCGAGAGCTGCGCGCGGAAATCGTTCAGATCGAAGTCGCCGCCTTTCTTGACCTTGTTGGCGAGCTTCTGCGCGGCCTCGACGTCGACGCCGCGCTGCGCTTCCTCGACGAGGGCGAGAATGTCGCCCATGCCGAGAATCCGGTTGGCCATCCGGTCCGGATAGAAGATCTCGAGGCCGTCGAGCTTTTCGGCGACGCCGACGAACTTGATCGGCTTGCCGGTGATGTGGCGCACCGAAAGCGCCGCGCCGCCGCGCGAGTCGCCGTCGAGCTTCGTCAGTACGACACCGGTGAGCGGCAGCGCGTCGTTGAACGCTTTCGCCGTGTTGACCGCGTCCTGGCCCAGCATCGCGTCGACGACGAACAGCGTTTCCGCTGGCTTCAGCTCGGTGTGCAGCGCGGTGATTTCCTGCATCATCGCTTCGTCGATGCCGAGACGCCCGGCGGTATCGACGAGCAGCACGTCGTGATAGTGGCGCTTCGCCCAGTCGACGGCGGCGCGCGCGATGTCGACCGGCTTCTGGTCCGGCTCGGACGGGAAGAAATCGGCGCCCACCTGCTCGGTCACCGTCTTCAGCTGCGCGATCGCGGCGGGGCGGTAGACGTCGCACGAGACGGTCAGTACCTTCTTCTTGTACTTCTCGCGCAGCAGCTTCGCGAGCTTGCCGACGGTCGTGGTCTTGCCGGCGCCCTGCAGGCCCGCCATCAGCACGACGGCCGGCGGCGTCACCGCGAGGTTCAGTTCGGCGGCCTTGCCTTCGTAGTCACCGCCGATCACCGCGGTCAGTTCGCGCTGCACGACACCGACGAGCGCCTGGCCAGGCGACAGGCTCGAAATCACTTCTTCGCCGAGCGCCTTTTCCTTCACCCGCGCGATGAACTCGCGCACGACGGGCAGCGCGACGTCCGCCTCGAGCAGTGCGAGGCGCACTTCGCGCAGCATTTCCTGGGTGTTGGCCTCGGTAAGCCGGGCCTCGCCGCGCAGCGTCTTGACGACGCGCGCCATCCGTTGAGTCAGATTGTCGAGCATGGGGAACGATGAGCAGTGCGGTCGGTGCGGCGCGCGGCGACTAAGCCGTCGCGGACCGGGACCCTAGTGTAAACTTCGAACATGGATATTGTACTGTATGCCCTCACTGCGCTCCTCTACGGCGGCCTCGCCGTCGCGGGCTGGCGCACGCACCGGCAGACGGCGACGCGTCCGCTGCTCGAGAGCGTTCCCGCCGTACCGGCCGGCGCGCGCGCGGTGGCGTCGGTGGGGTTGAGCACGCCGGGCCGCGCGCTGATGGTGGTGGCGCTGCTCGCGCACGGCGCGCTGCTGCACACCACGATCTTCCCGCAGAACGCGATGGTGTTCGGTTTCGCGTTCGCGCTGTCCGCGATGTTCTGGCTCGGCGTCGGCATCTACTGGATCGAGAGCCTGTTTTTCCCGCTCGACGGTCTGCGGCTGCTGGTGCTGCCGCTCGCCTGCGTCGCGTCGCTGCTGCCGCTCGCGTTCGGCGGCGTGCGCGTGCTGTCGTATGCGGCGGATCCGCTCTTCAAACTGCATTTTCTGATCGCCAACATTGCCTACGGGCTGTTCGCGATCGCGGCGCTGCACGCGGTGCTGATGCTGCTCGTCGAGCGCCGTCTGCACAAGATGCGTGGCACCGCGCAGCAGCGTTCCGCCGCGGCGGACGGCGACTGGCTGTCGGGCTGGCTCGATACGCTGCCGCCGCTCCTCACGCTCGAAAAGCTGCTGTTCCGTCTGATCGCCGCCGGCTTCGTGCTGCTGACGCTCACGCTGCTCTCCGGCATTCTCTTCAGCGAACAGCTGATCGACCGCGCGCTGCGGCTCGATCACAAAACCGTGTTCGCGATTCTTTCGTGGCTGATGTTCGGCGCGCTGCTGATCGCCCGCAAGGTTTCCGGCTGGCGCGGCCGCGCGGCGTTGCGCTGGGTGCTGGCGTCGTTCGTGGCGCTGCTGCTCGCGTACGTCGGCAGCCGTTTCGTCTTCGAGGTGCTGCTGCACCGTCCTGTGGTCTGAGTCTTCCATGCGACAACTTTTTCTGCTGATCGTACTGTTCTTCGTCGGCCAATGGCTGGTCAAGGCGCTGCGCCGCGCGGACGCGCGCACGGCGCAACGTTCGGGTGGCTCCGGCAGCGCCGGTAATCCGGGTAGTGGCCAGACGGCCGGTGCAGGTTCCGGTGCGGGCGCACCGCACGCCCCCGCGCAGCTCGCCGAGCCGATGATCCGCTGCGTCGAGTGCGGCGTTCACGCGCCGAAGAGCGACTCCGTCGTCGTCGCGGAGCAGGCTTTCTGCTGCGCCGATCACGCGCGCCGTCACGCCGCGCGGACGGGTCCCGACGCGCGATGACCGCGCGCTTCGCCGTCGCCGCCGACGGCTGGGTAGCCGGCGCGACGCGGCTGCCTTCGCCGAATTTCGCGGCGCGTCCCGACGGTAGTGCGCCTCCGACGTTGATCGTCGTGCATAACATCAGCCTGCCGCCCGGCGAGTTCGGCGGCAGCGCGATCGCCGATCTGTTCCTGAACCGGCTCGACTGCGACGCGCATCCGTACTACGACACGCATCTGCGTGGCGTGCAGGTCTCCGCGCACTTTGTGATCCACCGCGACGGCGCGCTCGAACAGTACGTGTCGTGCGACGAGCGCGCGTGGCACGCGGGCGCATCGAACTTCTTCGGCCGGGAACGTTGCAACGATTTCTCGATCGGCATCGAACTCGAAGGCAGCGACGCGACCGCGTTCGAAGCGGCGCAATACCGGACGCTCGCCGCGCTCGTTACCGCGCTCGTCGCGCACTATCCGATCGAAGCGCTCGCCGGCCACGCCGACATCGCACCCGATCGCAAGACCGATCCAGGGCCTCATTTCGAGTGGGCCCGACTGCAGCGCGACACCTCGCTCGCCGCTCGGTATTTCCCCTACCTGAATCTCTCCGCGGCTTCGTAACCGCTCAATAACAGCCGTCGTAGCCACCTCGCGCGACGCGCGCGAAACGTGATGGGCGCTTGCTTTCCGGGCAGCCCCCCGTCGTTGCGCGGGGCTTCAAAAGTCAAGCACGGGAAGGCAAATAAAATAATTTGAGATGGTAGGAAAGTTCACTATACTTGGTGCCAGACGCTCGGTTTTCCACTACATCTTGTGTATGTGAGTAGGTGGTGAGCAAGTAGATTGGCGGCGCCCCGCTCCTCGAGCATGGCGCCGCGAGCACTTCCAGCGTCCAGAAAATTCGTGCGGCGCAGCGGGTTCAGGGTCCCGCGGCATCCGACACATCGAAGAGGGGAGAGCAGCAAGTGATCGCGACATTCATGATGCAGACCCCGGTCTATTCAGCACTGTCGCATCCGGCCACCTGGCCTCGCTGGTCCTCCTCTTCCGCTTCATCGCTTGCGCTCGCGGCGGCGCAGCGTCCGTCTTAATCCGCGGTTTCTCCGCACATTCCAGAATCAGGAGCTTTGCACATGCAAACGACCGACAACGTGACGACCCGGTATGAGGACGCCCCTGCGGGCCGTCCCTTCGGTGGGCAGGCGGGCGCACAGGCGCTCGCGCCGCAGGCGACTTTCGCCGACTACAAGGTGATCCGCCGCAACGGCAGCGTGGTGTCGTTCGAACCGTCGAAGATCGCGATTGCGGTGACCAAGGCTTTCCTCGCCGTGAACGGCGGCCAGGGCGCGGCGTCGGCGCGCGTGCGCGAGCTGGTGGAGCAGTTGACGCAGAGCGTCGTGCGCGCGCTGCTGCGCAGCCGCCCGAACGGCGGCACGTTCCATATCGAAGACATCCAGGATCAGGTCGAACTCGCGCTGATGCGCGAGGGCGAACACAACGTCGCGCGCGCGTACGTGCTGTACCGCGAGAAGCGTAATCAGGAGCGCGGCGTCGCGAACGAAGCGGCCGATGCGCCGGCTGCGTCCGGCCTGAACGTGACCGACAACGGCATCACGCGTCCGCTCGACCTGCAGGCGCTGCAGGCACTGATCGAGTCGGCGTGCGAGAACCTGGGCGACGCCGTCAGCGCGGCGCCGATCGTCGCGGAAACGGTGAAGAACCTGTACGACGGCGTGCCGATGAGTCAGGTCTACGACTCGGCGATCCTCGCAGCGCGCACGATGATCGAGAAGGACCCGGCGTACAGCCAGGCCACCGCCCGCATCCTGCTGCACACGATCCGCCGCGAGATTCTCGGCGGCGAAGTGACGCAGGCCGAAATGGACGAGCGTTACATCGAATACTTCCCGCAGTTCATCAAGCGCGGCGTGCAGGCCGAACTGCTCGACGACAAACTGCTGCAGTACGACATGAAGCGTCTCGGCGCCGCGCTCGACGCGACCCGCGACCTGCAGTTCGGCTACCTGGGCCTGCAGACGCTGTACGACCGCTACTTCCTGCATAACGACGGCGTGCGGATCGAAATGCCGCAGGCATTCTTCATGCGTGTCGCGATGGGCCTCGCGCTGAACGAAGTCGACCGCGAAGCACGGGCAATCGAGTTCTACAACGTGCTGTCCAGCTTCGACTTCATGAGCTCGACCCCGACGCTGTTCAATTCGGGCACGCGCCGCTCGCAGCTGTCGTCGTGCTACCTGACTACCGTCGACGACGACCTCGACGGCATTTACGAAGCACTGAAGGAAAACGCGCTGCTGTCGAAGTTCGCCGGCGGCCTCGGCAATGACTGGACCCGCGTGCGCGCGCTCGGCTCGCACATCAAGGGGACCAACGGCAAGTCGCAGGGCGTCGTTCCCTTCCTGAAGGTCGTCAACGACACCGCGGTCGCGGTGAACCAGGGCGGCAAGCGCAAGGGCGCGGTCTGCGCGTACCTCGAATCGTGGCACCTCGACATCGAGGAATTCCTCGAGCTGCGCAAGAACACCGGCGACGATCGCCGCCGTACCCACGACATGAACACGGCGAACTGGATTCCCGACCTGTTCATGAAGCGTGTAATGGAAGGCGGCGACTGGACGCTGTTCTCGCCGTCCAACTGCCCGGACCTGCACGACAAGTTCGGCGCCGAGTTCGAAACGGCTTACACCGCTTACGAAGCCAAGGCCGCCCGCGGCGAGCTGAAGCTGTTCAAGAAGATTCCGGCGGCGCAACTGTGGCGCAAGATGCTCGGGATGCTGTTCGAAACCGGCCACCCGTGGATCACGTTCAAGGATCCGTGCAACATCCGCAGCCCGCAGCAGCACGTCGGTGTGGTCCACTCGTCGAACCTCTGCACGGAAATCACGCTGAACACCAGCGACACCGAAATCGCCGTCTGCAACCTCGGCTCGGTGAACCTGGTCGCCCACCTGGCGAAGCAGGCGGACGGCTCGTACGTGCTCGACCACGACAAGCTGAAGCGCACGATCAGCGTCGCGATGCGGATGCTCGACAACGTGATCGACATCAACTACTACGCGGTCGCCAAGGCGCGTAACTCGAACCTGAAGCACCGTCCGGTCGGCATGGGCATCATGGGCTTCCAGGACTGCCTGCACGTGCTGCGCACGCCGTACGCGTCGCAGGAAGCGGTGGCGTTCGCCGACACGTCGATGGAAGCGGTCTGCTACTACGCGTACTACGCGTCGACCGAGCTGGCCCAGGAACGTGGCCGCTACTCGAGCTACCGCGGCTCGCTGTGGGATCGCGGCATCCTCCCGCAGGACACGCTGAAGCTGCTCGCCGACGCGCGCGGCGGCTACGTCGAGGTCGACTCGAGCGAGTCGATGGACTGGACCGAACTGCGCTCCCGCATCGCGACGTACGGGATGCGCAACTCGAACTGCATCGCGATTGCGCCGACGGCGACGATCTCGAACATCATCGGCGTGTCGGCCTGCATCGAACCGACCTTCCAGAACCTGTACGTGAAGTCGAACCTGTCGGGCGAATTCACGGTGGTGAACGACTACCTGGTGCGCGACCTGAAGGTGCGCGGCCTGTGGGACGAGGTGATGATCGCCGACCTGAAGTACTTCGACGGCACGCTGTCGCGCATCGACCGTATCCCGGCCGACCTCCGCGCGATCTACGCGACCGCGTTCGAAGTCGACCCGACGTGGCTCGTCGAAGCGGCGTCGCGCCGGCAGAAGTGGATCGACCAGGCGCAGTCGCTGAACATCTACATGGGCGGCGTGTCGGGCAAGAAGCTCGACGAGGTCTACAAGCTCGCGTGGCTGCGCGGTCTGAAGACGACCTACTACCTGCGCACGATGGCGGCGACGCACGTCGAGAAGTCGACGGTCGCGCACGGCGCGCTGAATGCGGTGTCGTCGGGCGACGGCGGCGATTCGTCCGGCGGTTCTTCCGGTGGTGGCGCGGCAGGCGGTGGACTCGGCAACGCGGGTGGATTCGGTGTGAAGGGCGGCGCTGCGTCGTCGGGCACGCTGAATGCGGCAGCGGTTGCAGCCGTAGCTGCAGCGCCGGTCGCCGCACTCGAAGCGGATGGTCCCGTGTGCGTGATGCGTCCGGGCGATCCGGGCTTCGACGAGTGCGAGGCCTGCCAGTAACGCTCTATATATAGAGAGCAGCGCCGGCGATGAGTCGGCCATGCTCTCGCGCGGATCGGGCGGCACAGCGTTTGCGCCGCCCGACGGATCGAAGAGCGCATCGCGTTCGATCCTCACTTCGATCCGCTTGTTTCGCGCTTGCTTTGCGCTTGTTCCGCGCTTGTTTCGATTCGAATCGCACGTTGCAGCTGACTCGCAGATGAGTGTGAACGAGCAAGGGACAACCCGTAGCATCGTCTGCGATGCAGGCGATGTGAACGATCCGGCAGCAGAAATTTTCAACGCGTCGAGCGGTCTTCGTTCGACGCAATTCGATCACGCGAAGCGCGTCATCGACACCTCTTGCGATTGCATCGCGCGAAGCGCGCGACACAGTCGATCGAACAAAGTGTTGTATGAAGGTCGCAACGCGAATCGAAAACAGGAACTTTCGTGAGCGAACTCTTTTAACGCTCGTGAAAAGATGGTACAAACCGTTCTAAATTGATGGTGACATTTATGCTCAACTGGGATGACGAGATCACTGCCGTAACTCCCGCGAGCGGTGCGCAACAGAATGCGTTGCGTCACTCCGCGGCGACGGCCGTCGGTACGCAAGCTGTTGCGCGTCCCGCTCATCAGGCTCCCTCGGCGCAGGATATTTTCGCGAACGACATCGCTGTCGCTCCGTACGCCGCTCAGAACACCGCCTCTGCCGCACCGGCTGCCGCCTCCGAAGCGCGCGTGAATGTTGCCGACAAGCGCATCATCAACGGCAAGACCGACGTCAATCAGCTCGTGCCGTTCAAGTACAAGTGGGCATGGGAGAAGTATCTGTCGGGTTGCGCGAACCACTGGATGCCGCAGGAAATCAACATGTCCCGCGACATCGCCCTGTGGAAAGACCCGAACGGGCTGACCGAAGACGAGCGTCGCCTCATCAAGCGCAACCTCGGCTTCTTCGTGACGGCCGACTCGCTTGCCGCCAACAACATCGTGCTGGGCACCTACCGCCACATCACGGCGCCCGAATGCCGCCAGTTCCTGCTGCGCCAGGCGTTCGAGGAAGCGATCCACACGCACGCCTACCAGTACATCGTCGAATCGCTGGGTCTCGACGAAGGCGAAATCTTCAACGCGTATCACGAGGTCTCGTCGATCCGCGCGAAAGACGAATTCCTGATTCCGTTCATCCACACGCTGACCGATCCGGCCTTCACCACCGGAACGCTCGAAGCCGACCAGAAGCTGCTCAAGTCGCTGATCGTGTTCGCCTGCGTGATGGAAGGGCTGTTCTTTTACGTCGGGTTTACACAGATCCTGGCGCTCGGCCGCCAGAACAAGATGACCGGCGCGGCGGAACAGTACCAATACATCCTGCGCGACGAGTCGATGCACTGCAATTTCGGCATCGACCTGATCAACCAGATCAAACTCGAAAACCCGCATCTGTGGACGTCCGAGTTCCGTGCGGAGATCCGCGAGATCTTCAAGCAGGCAGTCGAACTCGAATATCGCTACGCTGAAGACACGATGCCGCGCGGCGTGCTCGGTCTGAATGCCTCGATGTTCAAGAGCTACCTGCGCTTCATCTGCAACCGTCGTTGCCAGCAGATCGGTCTCGATCCGCTGTACCCGAACGAAGAAAACCCGTTCCCGTGGATGAGCGAAATGATCGACTTGAAGAAGGAACGCAACTTCTTCGAGACGCGCGTGATCGAATATCAAACTGGCGGAGCGCTGTCCTGGGAATGACCCACGGCTCTTCGCAGCAGCACGCATCGATGATGGGGATGCCGGCACCGTGGCGCAAGCGCGCCGTGCCGGCGTACGACGTTAGGAGCAGGAACGCCTGATGCAAAGCATGCCCGGTGCCTTAACGGCCCACAAACATGACAGGCACTTTGCGAACCCTTCAGTGGGATGGGCAAACTTCCCCCCGGAAAATGCCGTCGGCCCAAGCGCCGGCGGTGAGATCAAACGATTGGCGACGTCCGGATGCGACGTCGACTGGACTTGGCGCGCGGTGTCTTCTGACACGGTGCGCCTTACCGTATTCATTAGCGTAAGCGCGCAGGATCTGCGTACGCCGATGAATAGCCCGCTTTGTAGCGCGCGCCGTGAGAAGCGTCCGCGGGAAGCGGGTTTTGACGAAGGGTGTGTTGTTTGAACCTCATCTGAAAACCTGAAGGAGTAAATGATGGCAACTGCCAAGAAGAAACCTGCTGCGAAAAAAGTCGCTGTGAAGAAGGTCGCTGCGAAGAAGGCACCGGCGAAGAAGGCCGCTGTCAAGAAAGTCGCGGTGAAGAAGGTTGCAGCGAAGAAAGTCGCAGTGAAGAAGGTTGCTGCGAAGAAGGCACCGGCGAAGAAGGCCGCAGCGAAGAAGGCTGCAGTCAAGAAAGTCGCAGTGAAGAAGGTTGCTGCGAAGAAAGCGCCGGCCAAGAAGGCTGCAGCCAAGAAGGTTGTGAAGAAGGCCGCGGCGAAGAAGGCGCCTGCGAAAAAGGCTGCCGCCAAGAAGGTAGCGAAGAAGGCTGCGAAGAAGGCGCCTGCGAAAAAGGCTGCGGCCAAGAAGGCTGCGCCTGCGAAGAAGGCTGCCGCCAAGAAGGCCGCCCCTGCAAAGAAGGCTGCCCCTGCGAAGAAGGCTGTTGCGAAGAAGGCTGCACCTGCTCCCGCTGCGCCCGCTGCTGCATCGAGCGCGCCGGCAGCGACGGTGAAGACCGCGTTGAATCCGGCTGCTGCATGGCCGTTCCCGACCGGCAGCCGTCCGTAACAGCACGCAGTCCCTGGACACATCGCGATGTGTCCATGATTGAGTAGGCCTACTCGATCGAGATCCCGTCACCGGGTAACTGGTGACGGGATTTTTTTGCGCGCGACGCTACGACCGCACGGATGGACAGCGCGGGTTGAGCGTGCGGTGGGAGAGTAGTGGTGAGAAAGAAGCGTGCGCGGCCTGGAGAGCGGCGAGCGCCGCGCAAAAAGAAAACGGCGAGCCAGGCCAGTCGCATAAAAAAAGCGCATGCACAGGGGAGCGCATGCGCTTGAGGTCACCGCAGCGCGCTGCGGTTCAGGGGAAACGGTTTAGTGCGTGACGCGCGTAACGCCACCGCTCGACAGCAGACGGACGCGTTCGCCGGCCTGGAAGATTTCGCCGTTGGCGCTTTGCACGATCGCGCGGATATCGCCGTTGTCGAGGCGCACGGTGATCTCCACGCCGCTGTGAACCGCGACGCCGTTCTCGACCGCGTTGCCGGCCACCGCACCCGCGATACCGCCGATGATGCCCGTCACGATCGAACCTTTGCCGCCGCCGATCGCGCTGCCGGCCACCGCGCCGAGCGCGCCGCCGCCGATCGCACCGAGTCCGCTCGGCTGGCCGTTGTTCGAACTGATCCGCACTGCGCGCACGCTGTCGACGGTGCCCATGCGGACCGTCGCTTCGCGTTGCGCCTGCGAGGCGGTGTACACGTCGGCCGAGCTGCTGTTGTAGGCACACCCCGACATGGCGAGCGTACCGACGACGATTGCGGCCACTACCAAGCGACTCGTTGTTTTCATTCCCTTACTCCAATAGCAAAGAACGGCGGCGAACCACTCGTTCGAATTACGGCAGGTCGTAACCAAACGCCTGCTTGAACCGCTCGTTGATCTCCGCGCGCGACGGCGCGTAGGTTTGCGGGCCCTGATGTTCGATCTTGAGTGCGCCCATCAGGCTGGCGAGACGACCGGTGGTCGCCCAGTCAAGCCCTCGTTCGATTCCGTACAGCAGACCGCCGCGGAATGCATCGCCGCAACCGGTGGGGTCGAGCACGCGCTGTGCGGTGACCGCCGGAATGGCTTCGATACGCCCCGAATGGTGGATCTGCGACCCTTGTTCGCCGAGCGTCACGATCAGCGCGTCGACGTGGCCGGCGATTTCTTCGATAGACCAACCCGTCTTGTTGCTGACGAGTTTAGCTTCGTAATCGTTGACAGCTACATACGTGGCAAGTTCAATCATGCGGCGCAGCGACGGACCGTCGAACAGCGGCAATCCCTGACCCGGATCGAAGATAAACGGCACGCCCGTCGCGGCAAATTGCTCCGCGTGCTGGATCATCCCGTCGAAGCCGTCCGGCGCAACGATGCCGAGCGTGATGCCTTTTGCTTCATCGACGCGGTTCACGTGCGACTGCATCATCGCGCCCGGATGGAAGGCCGCGATCTGATTATTTTCGAGGTCGGTGCTGATCATCGCCTGCGCGCAGTACGTATCCGGCAGCACGCGGACGTATTCCTTCGACAGCCCGAGGCTATCCAGCCGGTCGATATAGGCTTGCGAATCGGCGGCGCCGAGCGTACCCATGATCCGCGCGTCGCCGCCCAGCAGGTGCAGCGCATAGCCGATATTGCCCGCGCAGCCACCGAACTCGCGGCGCATCGTCGGCACGAGGAAGCTCACGTTCAGGATGTGGACCTGATCGGGCAGGATGTGCTCCCGAAACCGGCCCTCGAATTTCATGATGATGTCGTAGGCAATCGAGCCGCAAATCAGCGTAGCCAAGGCGATCGTTCCTGTAGAAGTCCAGAGAAAAGGGCGACGACGATGCGAAAACGCCGCGCGAAAAGCGCGGCGCCCGATCGTGCACGCAGGCTTATTTCAGCGCTGCGAGCGCAGCGTCGTAGTTCGGCTCGTTCTTGATTTCGCTGACCAGTTCGGCGTGGACGATCTGGTCGTTTTCGTCGAGCACGACGACCGCGCGTGCCGTCAGGCCGGTCAGCGGGCCGCTTGCTACATCGACGCCCCAGGCCTTCGCGAAGTCGTGGCTGCGGAACGTCGATGCCGTCACGACGTTCTCGAGGCCTTCGGTCGTGCAGAAGCGCGATGCGGCGAACGGCAGATCGCCCGACACGACGATGACCGCGGTGTTCGCGAGCTTGCTGGCCGCTTCGTTGAACTTGCGCGTCGACGTCGCGCAGGTCGGCGTGTCGAGGCTCGGAACGATGTTGAGCACCTTGCGCCTGCCGGCGAAATCGGCGAGTGCCAGCGGCTTCAGGTCCTTGCCCGTGAGCGAGAACGAGGGTGCCTTCTGACCCACGGACGGGAACGTACCGGCGATTTCGATCGGGTTGCCACCCAGCGTGACTTGACTCATGTTGTGCTCCAGAAAGACGTCAGGGATTGAACGGAAAACGCACCGCTCGTGCTTCGCGTGACGGGCGCGCGATGCAGTGCATCATGGATAAAAAATCTGCACGCGGAAATTCGACGCGACCGCGTTGCCGGTATCGAGCCGCACGATCATCGTCTGCGTCGCGCGTGGGGGCAGGCCGGCTGCGATCGGCGTGCCGGGTTTGACATAGTCCTGCGGCCACAGCACGCGGCGCACCGCGACGTTATTCTGCGCGTCGAGCAGAGTCAGTTCGATGGCCGGATAGGCGAGTGCGACGTTGAAGCGGTTGTGCAACGGCATCTTCAGTTCGAGCCGGTGCGGGCCGTCGACCTGGCGCAGATCGGACGGCTCGACCTGCAGGCCGTCGATGTCGCGCGGCGGCGCCACCGTGCAGCCGAGACGCGCACACGCCTGTTCGTACAGCGGCCGCGATTGCGGCCAGTACACCATCACGGTTTCGCGCTGCCACCATGCGAGTTGAGCGAGCAGCAACACCAGCAGCACGAGCGCGACGAGCACACCGAAGATCTTCCAGCCGATCCGCCGCGGCGCTGGCGTGCGCGTCTCGCGGACTACCGCGAAATGATCGGTGTCGTCGCTGGCCGGCACGGCGGCGAACGGTTCGGCCGCGCGATCGCCGAAGTGCGGTTCGAAGTGCGGCTCTTCGTCGAGCGGTGACGACTGCGCGTCGGCGAGCGCGGGTTCAACGCCACGCCACGTGGGTGCGGTGCGGTCGTTCGGTGCGACGGTATGAGCGGTTTGAGGCTCGGCGCCGGGGTGGGACGCAACGTCCGGCGCGGTGAACGGCAGCGTGGACGCCGTGTGCAGTGTGGGTTGATCCGCCGGGGTATCGGCGGCGGGAGCCCACGGGTTCCACGCTTCGGCGCGGAAGTCAGGGGCGGTCGGGTGTTCGGGCGGTGAGGGCTCTGCCGGAGGGGAAACAGCTGTCGGCGTATCGATCTGCGCGGTGCCGGACGCCAGCGCGGCCGCCATCTTGGCGGAAACGGGCGTGGCAGTCGAAAAATCGCCGCCTTCAGCGGTTTCGTACAGGCCGCTCGACGCGTCGAAGACTTCCTGGCAGTGTCCGCAGCGCACGAGACCGCGACGCAGCGCCAGCTGTGCCGGCTGGAGGCGGAAGACGGATTCGCAAAAGGGGCAGCGCGTGGCCAGGAGCATATCGAGCCGGGGAGCCGACGAGGGCCGGTGAGTAACGATAAGCCCTATTCTAATGGCTTTCGCGACGGGTTCCTGTCAGGCATACCCAGCCCTCGTGTTCGCGCCAGACCGCGATGTCGATCCACTGCTGGTAGACGGCCGCGACTTCGTCCGCCTGCCGCGCGAGCACGCCGGACAGTGCGATGCGTCCGCCCGGTCTGACTTTCGACGACAGCATCGACGCCATCAGCTTCAACGGATTCGACAGGATGTTCGCGACGACGATGTCGAATTCGCTGGCCGGGCACGTGTCGGGCAGACCGTATACGACGTCCGCGTGATTGCGCTCGCTGTTGTGCCGAGCGGATTCGACGGCCTGAGGATCGATGTCGATGCCGACCACCGGATTCGCGCCACACTTCTCCGCGAGGATCGCGAGGATGCCTGAGCCGCAGCCGTAGTCGAGCACCGATTGTCCTGCCTCGACGGACTGCTCGAGCCATTCCATGCAGAGCCGCGTCGTGGGATGGCTGCCGGTGCCGAACGCGAGGCCCGGATCGAGTTCGAGGATCAGTGCGTCCGGGTCCGGTGCGTCGTGCCACGACGGCACGACCCAGATGCGCTCGCCGATCGGGATCGGGTCGAACTGCGACTGCGTGAGCCGCACCCAGTCCTGCTCTTCGACGTCACGCAGCGTGAACGCGGGCACCGCCGGGAGTTCGAGCGTGTTGGCCGCGGCTGCGAGCAACACGGCCGGGTCGTGCTCGGGCGCCATCAGCGCGATCACGCGCGAATGCCGCCATGCGTTACTTTCGGGCGTGAGACCGGGTTCGCCGAAGAGCGGCTGTTCGTCGGGCGTGTCGGCGTCGGCGTCTTCGACCGATACCGACAGCGCGCCGAGATCCAGCAGCGCGTCGGACAACGCCTCCGCGCGCTCCCGCTCCATCTCGACGATCAGTTCCCGGTAGCTCATGCTTACGCTTCTTCCGGCGCGGCCTGCTGTTTTGCGGCGAGACGGTTTTCGAGGTAATGGATGCTCGTGCCGCCCTCGACGAACTTGGCATCGAGCATTAGCTCGCGATGCAGCGGAATGTTCGTCTGGATGCCTTCCACGACCATCTCCGACAGCGCGATGCGCATACGGCGGATCGCCTGGTCGCGGGTTGCGCCGTACGCGATCAGCTTGCCGATCATCGAGTCGTAGTTCGGCGGCACGAAATAGCCGTTGTACGCATGCGAATCGACGCGGATGCCGGGGCCGCCCGGCATGTGCCACGACGTCAGGCGTCCCGGCGACGGAGTGAACTTGAACGGATCTTCAGCATTGATCCGGCATTCGATCGCGTGGCCGCGGAACTGGATGTCGCGCTGGCGGAACGCGAGCTTCTCGCCCGCCGCGATGCGGATCTGCTCCTGCACGATGTCGACGCCGGTGATCAGCTCCGTCACCGGATGCTCGACCTGCACACGCGTGTTCATCTCGATGAAGTAGAACTCGCCGTTCTCATAGAGGAATTCGAACGTGCCCGCACCAAGGTAGCCCATCTTCTTGCACGCGTCCGCGCAGCGATCGCCGATGCGCTCGATCAGGCGGCGCGCGATGCCGGGCGCCGGCGCTTCCTCGATCACTTTCTGGTGGCGGCGCTGCATCGAGCAGTCGCGTTCGCCGAGCCACACCGCGTTCTTGAACGAGTCCGACAATATCTGGATCTCGATATGCCGCGGGTTCTCGAGGAACTTCTCCATGTAGACCTGCGGATTGCCGAACGCGCGACCCGCTTCCTCACGCGTCATGTTCACCGCGTTAACGAGCGCCGCCTCGGTATGCACGACGCGCATCCCGCGCCCTCCGCCGCCCCCGGCCGCCTTGATGATCACCGGATAGCCGACCGTGCGCGCGATCTTCACGATCTCCTTCGGATCGTCGGGCAACGCGCCCTCGGAGCCGGGCACGCAGGGTACGCCGGTCTTGATCATCGACTGCTTGGCCGACACCTTGTCGCCCATCATGCGGATCGTCTCGGGGCGCGGACCGATGAACACGAAGCCCGACTGCTCGACGCGCTCGGCGAAATCCGCGTTCTCCGACAGAAAGCCGTAGCCGGGGTGGATCGCTTCGGCGTCCGTGACTTCCGCCGCGCTGATCAGCGCCGGCATGTTCAGATAGCTCAGATTCGACGGGGCCGGTCCGATACAGACGGCTTCGTCGGCGAGCTTCACGTATTTCGCTTCCTTGTCGGCTTCGGAATAGACGACGACCGTCTTGACGCCGAGCTCGCGGCACGCGCGCTGGACACGGAGCGCGATTTCGCCGCGATTGGCAATGAGGATTTTTTCAAACATAACGGGTTTTCGACTCATCAATGGGCGCTGCGCGGGTCGCGCGAACGGGCGGCATGCGCGAGAGCCTTGGAGGTTCGGGCGCGTCCCGTTACTGCTGGACGCGCAGGCGGCGGCTACTACACTACAACTCGCGCGCGCCGTTAGCCAACCACGTAGAGCGGTTGGCCGTATTCGACCGCCTGCCCGTTTTCGACGAGGATTTCCTTGATGACGCCGGTCGCGTCGGATTCGATTTCGTTCAGCAGCTTCATCGCTTCGATGATGCACAGCGTCTGGCCTTCCTTCACCGAGTCGCCGACCTGGACAAACGGATCGGCGCCCGGCGATGGCGAACGGTAGAACGTGCCCACCATCGGCGACGTCACGACATGGCCTTGCGGAGCGGCCGGAGCAGGCGCCGCGGGCGCGGCTGCCGGTGCTTCGGCGGCACCCATCGGTGCGGGGCTGGCAAACTGCTGGGCGTAGGCGGGCTGCTGTACGTAAACCGGCGGCGCGTTCTTGACGATACGCACCTTGCCTTCGCCTTCGGTGACTTCGAGTTCCGAGATGCCTGACTCGGAGACGAGGTCGATCAGGGTTTTCAGTTTACGTAGATCCATCGGGCTTCCCCTTTAATGCGTGAAGGACCGGTGGCGTGGCCGCCGGCCTGATAGGTGTTGTCTGGAATCAGACGCGCGGCGTGCCGGCAGCCAGCCGGTCGA
The DNA here is from genome assembly GCF_050742655.1 of Paraburkholderia sp. Taxonomy (GTDB): domain Bacteria; phylum Pseudomonadota; class Gammaproteobacteria; order Burkholderiales; family Burkholderiaceae; genus Paraburkholderia. The sequence goes on from NZ_JBOIGG010000025.1 coordinate 66,068, forward strand.
GCGCGAATTCGAATGCGTACAGATACCCCTTCCAGCCGAGACCGCAAATGACCCCTTCGGCCTGGTCGGACAGATACGAGTGATGCCGGAACGGTTCGCGACGATGCACGTTCGACAGATGAATCTCGACGAACGGAATAGCGACTCCCGCCAGCGCATCCCGGATCGCCACGCTTGTGTGCGTGTACGCCGCCGGATTGATCAGGATGAAATCGGTTTTTTCCGTGCGGGCCGACTGGATGCGATCCACCAGCGCGCCCTCGTGATTGCTCTGGAACGTCACGAGTTCGACGCCGGCGTCGGTGGCACGGTCGGCCAGCGCCTGATCGATCTGCGGGAGCGTCACACGGCCATAAACCTCAGGTTCCCGGGTACCGAGAAGGTTGAGGTTAGGGCCGTGCAGTACCAGCAGTCGCGTCATGGTCGCTTGGTTTTCCGTGGAATTGGGCGCACTTTAGCGCTGATTAGAGAAACTTGTCTAGTTTTCCGGGTGGCCAGGGTGATTGCGCCCCGCTTGTGCACTGAGACTTTCGCGGCATCTTCCCGTAATTCCGCGCGATTTGCGTTCAACCGGACGAGTTCCGGCGGCAAGTAAAGGTTAAGGGATTGTGAGATCTACAGCGCGTCGAGCGTCTGTTTGAGCTCGGCAGGCTGAATGGGGCCTAATTTTGTCGAGCGAACCTTTCCTTTTGCGTCGATCACGACGGTAAAAGGCAGGCCGCCCGCCTGATTGCCGAATGCGCGCGCGAGGTCGGCGCCGCCGAAGCCGATCACGTACACCGGGTAGTCGACTCGCACTTTCTGCAGGAAAGCCTGCACGTTTTTATCCGAATCGACGCCAAGTCCGATGAACTGAATACCTTTCTTCGCGTACTGGCGGTGAAGCTGTGCGAGGGTCGGCATTTCCTCGACACACGGACCGCACCACGACGCCCAGAAGTTCACGACGACCGGATGCCCTTTGAACAGGCTCAACGACTGAGCCTTGCCGTCGGCACTGGTGACGGGCGCGGCCCACAGCTGCTCGACCGGGCTCCTGGCGGCATCCGGGGCCGGCGCGGCTGCGGCGACCGGTTCGATCGCCGGGCCGCGCAGCCAGTGGCCAGCCATCGCTCCGCCACCCACCGCGACGATCGCTACGGTCACGAACGCGAGAATGCGCTTGCTGTTCATTGCTGTCGGTCTATCTAGTTAGTGATGGGCGGCATCGTATCGCCGCCGTCGAGCAGCGCCTGGACGGTCTGCGCATTGGCGCGGGCCTGGCGGCCGCGCGCGTCGGCGCGCACTGCGCCACGCAGATCGTCGGTGTCGTATAGCGCGACGTGAATGCCCACCGGTTCGACATCGCGGCCTTCGTTCGACGGCCGCCACAGGAAGCTCAGCGTTTCGGTCAGGCCTCGGCCCGCGAAATGGCGTGTTTCCGAAACGTCGTACTGAATGTTCGCATTGAGCAGGTAAATGGCGACTTCTTTCGCGTCGTCGCAGAAAACCTGCAGATGCACGTCGGAGTGTTCGCCGGCGGTGCCGCCAAGCACCGCACCGGTCAGATAAGGATTGAACAGCGCGAGCCGCTGCATCCATTCCAGGGCGGCTTCGCGCAGTCGCCGCAGGATGACCGGCTGACTGTCGCCCTGGAAGAGCGATTGGTACTCGCGGATTTCTTCCTCGATCTGGTCGTTATCGGGCAGCCATTCGCCCGCAACACGCGTTTCCCCAATGACCTGGCGCGCAGCCTTGCGCTTGGCCGTCGAGTAGTCCAGACCGTCCTCGGCGATCATCCTTGCCGCGGCGATCGCGATTTCCTCGCGCACACGCAGGGGATCGAAATGTGATTTGCGAACCATCCGGTAATCATACTAGAGAAAGTTGGCGCGCCTTTCCGGGCCCGGCGCGGGCTAGGCGCGGGCCTGGCCCGGGCCTGGCTGATACGCAGCGCACGTGCGCCAGAGCCTGGGCGACGCGGACCTGTCGGTTACAATAGCGTCCTTTGCAAACGGGCCCGCCGGCCATTCAGCATCTCCTTCCCATGCTCGCTAAGCCCGCGCGGCACGACAGCCTTATGCACATCCACATCCTCGGTATCTGCGGTACGTTCATGGGCGGTCTCGCGGTGCTCGCACGCGGCGCGGGTCACACCGTGACCGGCTGCGACGCCGGCGTCTATCCGCCGATGAGCACGCAGCTCGAGGCGCAAGGCATCCGCCTCATCGAGGGTTACGGCGCGGAGCAGGTCGATCTGAACCCCGATCTGTTCGTGATCGGCAATGTCGTCTCGCGCGGCAATCCGCTGATGGAAGCGATTCTCGACCGCGGTCTGCCGTATGTGTCCGGCCCGCAGTGGCTCGGCGAGCATGTGCTGAACGGCAAATGGGTGCTCGCGGTGGCCGGCACGCACGGCAAGACGACGACGTCGTCGATGCTGACCTGGCTGCTGGAGGACGCGGGGTTGAACCCGGGCTTTCTGATCGGCGGCGTGCCGCTCAACTTCGGCGTCTCCGCGCGGCTCACCGATTCGAGCTTCTTCGTGATCGAAGCCGACGAGTACGACACTGCGTTCTTCGACAAACGCTCGAAGTTCGTTCACTACCGGCCGCGTACCGCGATCCTGAACAACCTCGAATTCGATCACGCCGACATCTTCCCGGATCTGGCCGCGATCGAAACGCAATTCCATCATCTCGTGCGGACCATTCCAGGCATCGGACGGATCGTCACGAACGGTCGCACCGACGCGCTCGAACGCGTGCTGACGCGCGGCTGCTGGAGCGAAGTGGAAAGGTTCGGCGTCGAAGGCGGCTGGCAGGCGTTGCCGGCCGAGGATGGCGTACCGGTCGACGAACGCTTCGCCGTCTATCACAACGGGCTGCCTGCTGGCACCGTCGCGTGGCAGGTGCAGGGCGAACACAACCGGCTCAACGCGCTCGCGGCGATCGCCGCGGCTCGCCATGTCGGCGTACCGCCCGCGCAGGCCGCGCAGTCGCTTGCGACGTTCCGCAACGTGAAGCGCAGGATGGAAGTGCGCGGCAGCGTCGATGGCGTGACCGTCTACGACGATTTCGCGCACCACCCGACCGCGATCGAAACGACGATCGCCGGTTTGCGTGCGCGCATCGGTCGCGAACGGACCCGGATTCTCGCCGTGCTCGAGCCGCGTTCGAACACGATGAAGCTCGGCACGATGAAGGCGCAGTTGCCGGCGAGTCTCACCGACGCCGATCTCGTGTTCGGCTACGGCGCGCCGACGGGCCGCGACGCGCTCGGCTGGAATCTCGGCGAAGCGCTCGCGCCGCTCGGCAGCAAGGCGCGCGCGTTCGACAATCTCGACGCGCTGGTGAAGGCCGTTGCCGGCGCCGCGCAACCAGGTGACCAGGTGCTGGTGATGAGCAACGGCGGCTTCGGCGGCGTGCATCAGAAGCTGCTCGACGCGCTGTCCAATCGTGACACCGCGTACGGCACCGCGCGAGGCACCGCGTGATCCTCTATCTGCACGGCTTCCGCTCGTCGCCGCAATCGTTCAAGGCACGCGTGCTCGCTGCGCGCCTCGCCGAACTCGGCCGCGGCGAAGAGTGGTGCTGTCCGATGCTGCCGGTCTCGCCGCTCGCGACGATCGCGCTCGCCGAATTGCTCGTCGCAGCCGCGCCGCCGCAGCACGTCACGGTGATCGGCAGTTCGCTCGGCGGCTATTTCGCGACTCATCTGGCGGAAAAGCACGACTGGCCTGCTGTGCTGCTGAATCCCGCGATCGTGCCGCAGCGCGACTTGAGCGCGTATCTCGGCGAGCAGCCGTTGTGGCACGGCGGCGGTAGCATCGTCGTCGAGCAGCGGCATCTGGATGAACTGCGCGCGCTCGACGTCGCTTCGATCACGCGGCCCGGACGCTATTATCTGTTTGCCGCCACCGGCGACGAAGTGCTCGACTACCGCGAAATGCTCGCGCGTTATCCGGGCGCGCGGACCCGGTTGATCGAAGGCAGCGACCACGCGATCAGCGAGTTTCCGCAGTACGTCGACGACGTGCTCGCGTTTTGCGACGCGGCGAATGTCGAGCCGCCCGCGCCGAAGAAAGCGGCCTGACGCATCCGCGACGGGCTCGAACCAGGAACATGAACCGCTGTCTGCCGGTGCAACGACGCAGGCGGCATTTTGCAAGACTCGCAAGATCGAACGAGAGTACTGAGTGAACGTTTTCTTTGAGGAATCGGGTAGTTTCAAGGCAGGCAGTGTGCTGTCGCGCCAGGGCGACGCCTTTCAGGTCGAGTTGCCGGGCGGACGGCGCGCGAAGGTGCGCTCGAAGGACGTGCTGATCGAGTTCGAGAAGCCCGCCGCCGGCGAACTGATGGAGCGCGCCGATGCGGCCGCGCAGGAGATCGATCTGGATTTCCTGTGGGAATGCGCGCCCGAAGACGAATTCCCGTTCGCCGTGCTCGGCGAGGAATACTTCGGCGCGTCGTTCGGACCGGTCGAGCGCGCGGCGCTCGTGCTGCGGATGCATGGCTCGCCGGTGTACTTTCGCCGCAAGGGACGCGGCCAGTATCAGCGCGCGCCGCAGGAGCAGTTGCAGATGGCGCTCGCGTCGCTCGAGCGCAAGCGTCAGCAGGGGCTCGTGCAGGCCGGCTACGAAGACGAGCTGAAGGAAGGACGTCTGCCCGACGCGTTCGCGGGCAAGGCGCTTGGTCTGTTGACGAAGCCCGACAAGAATTCGATCGAGTACAAGGCGCTCGAGGCCGCCGCGGCCGCGCGCGGCATCTCGCAGGCGCGTCTGATGCTCGAATGCGGTGGCGTCGCGTCGCCGCGCGCGCTGCACGAAGCGCGCTTCCTCGCAGAATTTTTCCCGCACGGCACCGGCTTCGCGCCCGTCGCCGTCGGATCAGTGCCCGACGATCTGCCGCAGGCGAATGTCGAAGCGTTTTCGATCGACGATGTGACCACGACCGAAATCGACGATGCGTTTTCCGTCGAGCATCTCGCCGACGGTCGCGTGCGGATCGGCGTGCACATCGCGGCGCCGGCGCTCGGCATCGAGCGCGGCGATGCGGTCGATTCGATCGCGCGGACGCGGCTGTCCACGGTGTACATGCCCGGTGACAAGATCACGATGTTGCCCGACACGGTTGTCGAAGCGTTCACGCTGGCCGAAGGTGGATTGCGCCCGGCGCTGTCGCTGTACGTGATCGTCAATCGCGAGACGCAGGAAATCGTCGCGAGCGAAACGCGTGCCGAACGCGTGTTCGTGAAGAACAACCTGCGGCACAACACGCTCGACGAACTCGTCACCGAAGAGACGCTCGCCGCCGGTACCGGCGAGTATCCGCACAAGGACGACATCGCGGTGCTTTGGCCGTTCGCGCAGGCGCTGTTCGAGAAGCGTCAGCTCGCGCGTGCCGGCTACGGGTTGAGGCGCGAAGTGCAACGCAATTCCGATTTCAATTTCTACGTCGAAGGCGAGCACATCACGATCACGCCGCGTCGCCGCGGTTCGCCGCTCGACACGATCGTCGCCGAACTCGCGATCCTAGCGAACTCGACGTGGGGCGCGTTCCTGCACGATCACGGCGTGCCCGGCATCTACCGGACGCAGCGCGCGTTCGGCGTGCCGAGCGGCCCGAAGCGCACGCGGATGCAGACCAGCGCCGCGCCGCACGAAGGGCTCGGCGTGTCGCAGTACGCATGGAGCACGTCACCGCTGCGCCGTTACGTCGACCTCGTGAACCAGTGGCAGTTGCTCGCGTGTGTGCAGCACGGCGTGATGGCAAAGCTCGCGGCGCCGTTCAAGCCGAAGGATGCCGATCTTTTCGCGGTCGTGCAGGGCTTCGACGATACCTATTCCGCGTACGCCGATTACCAGCGCCGGATGGAGTATTTCTGGTGCCTGCGCTGGCTGAAGCAGGAGAACCGCAGGCAGGTGGAGGCGTCGGTGGTGAAGGGCGATCTCGTGCGGCTCGACGAAATCCCGCTGCTGCTGCAGGTGCCGGGGCTCGGTGTGCATGCGCGCGGGACGCGTCTGCTGCTCGACGTGATGTCGATCGACGAGCTGACGGTCGAAGCGTCGGTGCGGCTGCTGCAGGTGCTCGATGCGCCTGTGGTGACGAGCGGCACTCAAGCCGATGAGCCGGAGGAGTCCGACGAATCCGACGAAGAAATCGTCGAGGCTGAAGAGGCGTCCGCGGAAAGCGAAGCCGAAGCGCAGGCAGGCGAAACGGAAGAGGGCGCTGAGCCTGGTGATTCCGAAGAATCCGGCGAGCCCGCATCGGCGGATCACTCCGAGGCGGAGCCAGGACGATGAGCGCGTCGTCGACCGACCCTGCCCGCGACCGCTATGCGGTGATCGGCAACCCGGTCGCGCACAGCAAGTCGCCGTTCATTCACGCGCGGTTCGCCGAGCAGACCGGCGAAGCGGTCGAATACGGCACGTTACTCGCGCCACTCGATGGCTTCGTCGCGCAGGTGCGCGCGTTCGTCGAAGCAGACGGCCGCGGATTGAACGTGACGGTGCCGTTCAAGCTCGACGCACATGCGCTCGCCGATACGTTGTCGCCACGTGCGGCGGCCGCCGGCGCGGTCAACACGCTGCGCTTCGACGCAACCGGTATTCACGGCGACAACACCGACGGCTTCGGCCTCGTGCGCGACATCGAAACGAATCTCGGCACTGCGCTGAAGGGCGCACGCATCCTGCTGCTGGGCGCCGGCGGCGCTGCGCGCGGCGTCGTGCTGCCGATGCTCGAACGTCATCCGCATTCGCTGACTATCGTGAACCGCACTGCTGCGAAAGCGGAAGGGCTCGTCGATCAATTCGCGCAGGCTGCACACGATGCAGGCTGTCGTCTGACGGGCGGCGCACCGTCTGAAGTCGAAACCACCGCATACGACGTGATCGTCAACGCGACGGCTGGCAGTCTCGACGCCGCGCTGCCCGAGTGCGACGAGCGCGCGTTCGGCAACGGAACGCTCGCCTACGACATGATGTACGGCGCGCAGCCCACGGTGTTCATGCACCACGCGCAGACGCTCGGCGCGCGCGCGGCCGACGGCCTCGGCATGCTGGTCGAACAGGCGGCGGAATCGTTTTACGTGTGGCGCGGCGTGCGTCCGGACGGCGCACCGGTGCTCGCGGCGTTGCGCGCGATGCTCGCAGCGCCGACAGGCGCGTAAGCGACGACGCACACGTCATCGAACGGGGAGGAGGCGAATCGTCATGACAGCAACCACGCTCGCGCGCCGGCCGGGACCGTTGCGGTGGCTCGTCTACGTCGTCGCGGTGTTCGCGCTCGCGTGGATCGCGACGCAGGCGTTCTACTTCGCACAGATCGCGGTCTGGAATTACGTGAACCCGCGCTCGACCGCGTTCATGCGCTCGGACGCGTGGCGCCTGTCCGACGACCGTCCCGATCTGTCGATCCAGCACACGTGGGTACCGTACGACCAGATCTCGCGCAACCTGAAGCGCGCGATCATCGCGTCCGAGGACGCGAACTTCGTCAACAACAACGGCTACGAAACCGACGCGATCCTGCAGGCGTGGGAGAAGAACAAGTCGCGCGGCAAGATCGTCCGCGGCGGGTCCACGATCACGCAACAGCTGGCGCGCAACCTGTTTCTGTCGCGCGAGAAGAGCTACATCCGCAAGGGCCAGGAGCTGATCATCACGTGGATGCTCGAAACGCTGATGGACAAGGAGCGGATCTTCGAGATCTATCTGAATTCGGTCGAGTGGGGTAACGGCGTATACGGCGCGGAAGCGGCCGCGCGCTATTACTACCGGACCTCGGCGGGGAAACTGACGGGCTGGCAGTCGGCACGGCTCGCGGTGATGCTGCCGCGGCCCAAATACTTCGACGAGCATCGCGGCTCTGCGTATCTGACGCAGCGTGCCGGCGTGATCGCACGCCGAATGGGCGCGGCTGAGTTGCCGGACTGATTTATCGCACCGCGCGCGCCGCGTGTGCCGCGGCCGTGAGGCTTACTGCCGCGCGTTGCGCAGATTGTCCGGCATCGGCTGGTTAAAGTTTGTCCGGAACGGGTTGATGTCGAGACCGCCGCGCCGCGTGTAGCGCGCGTAGACCGCGAGCTTCAGCGGCTGGCATTGCCGCGCAATGTCGATGAAAATCCGCTCGACGCACTGCTCGTGAAACCCCGTGTGATTGCGATACGAGATGATGTAGCGCAGCAGCCCCGCGTGATCGATCTGCGGACCCGCATAGTGAATCTGCACGCTGCCCCAGTCCGGTTGACCGGTCACCGGGCAGTTCGACTTCAGCAGGTTCGAATACAGCGTTTCTTCCACCGGCGATTCGTCGAGCGCGGCTTTCAGCAGCGACGCGTCCGGATGATAGACGTCCGTGTCGAGATCGAGCCGGTCGAGCGACAACCCCTCGAATTCCTCCAGTTGCAGCTTGCCGAACTCGGACGGCGGCGCGAGATGCACCGACACGGTCGCACCACACACCGCCGATACGTCGCGTCGGATCGTGTCGCGCACGGCATCGATCGAATCGAACACGGTGTGCGAGAACGATCCGAGGTACAGCTTGAACGATTTCGATTCGACGATGTTCGCGGAATCGGCGGGCACGTAGAACGTCGCGACCGCGATCTGCGGCTTGCCGCGCGAGTTCAGCCACGATAGTTCGTACGCGTTCCAGATGTCGGTGCCGAAGAACGGCAGCTGCGCGCCGATGCCGATCTGTTCGCGCGCGTTGCGGCGTGCGATCGGGAACAGCAGGCTCGCGTCGTACTGTTCGAGGTAAGCGGAGGGTTTGCCGAGCGGCGATTGTTCGGGAGTCATGGTGCGTTCACGATGCCACTCAAGACGTGCCCGGTCGCGGTGACGACGCGGGCCGACTCGCAGTGACTGATCTGGTCGTCGAAGAAAAAGTCCGGCTCGAACTCGCGCAGGAACGCGCCTTTGTCGAGGCCGCCAAGGAACATCGCTTCGTCGATTTCGATGTTCCAGGCCATCAGTGTCCGGATCGCGCGTTCGTGCGCGGGCGCCGAGCGCGCGGTGACGAGCGCGGTGCGGATGTGCATCGGCGACGCGTCGCCGGCGAGCTTCTGTAGACGGTGCAATGCTTCGAGCAGCGGCTTCAGCGGCCCGTCCGCGAGCGGCAGATCCTTGTTGTCGATCTCGTGACCGACGAATGCGCGCAGACCGTCCTTCTGGAACACGCGCTCGGCTTCATCGGAGAACAGTACGGCATCGCCGTCGAACGCGATACGGATTTCGTCCGGATACTTGCCCGCTATTTTCGCCGATTGCGGCAACACGCGCGCGGCCGGGAAGCCGGCGGCCAGTGCGTCGCGCACATCGTCCTGATTCGCGGACAGAAACAGCGATGCGTTGAGCGGTTTCAGATAGGAGAACGGTGGCCGTCCGCGCGTGAACACGCCGCGCTCGACGGTGAGCCCATGCTCGCGACACGAACTGAACGCGCGCAGCCCGCTGATCGGATCGCTGCGCGACAGGATCACCACTTCGACGCGATGCTCACCGGTGTTCAGCGCGAGCAGTTTGCGGATCAATGGAAACGCGACGCCCGGTTTCGCCGGCACGTTCAGACGTGCGCGCTGCAGCGCTTCGTACGCAGGCAGGTCGCCCTCCTCGTAGACGCGGTTCTCTTCTTCGAAATCGAACAGCGCACGCGACGAGATCGCGACGACCAGTTTGTCTTCGAGCGAGAACGGCATGAGGCGGTGGCTCCGGAAGCGAGGTGGCGGTCAGATAAGAATCAGATAAGAAATAGCTTGTACACCGGATTGTCGCTCTCTTCCCAGTACGGATAGCCGAGCGTCGCGAGGAAGCGCACGAACTCAGCGTGATCGGTGTCGGGCACCTGGATGCCCACCAGGATCGAGCTGTAGTCCGCCC
>NZ_JBOIGG010000026.1:0-73325 GCF_050742655.1 Paraburkholderia sp.
CTGCGGCCCGTCTTCTTTGCGCTGTTCGTCCTGAAGTGGTTTGCTCATGTTCTCGACACTTCGCGGGTTCGATGGCTCGCGATCACCTGATCTGGACTGCAAATGAATTCTTCAGGGCCGACTAAATCAGAAAATCGCAGCGTCGCAGACTTGATACAATTTATTGCGGCAGCCATCCAGACCGCAACGCAGGACCACTTCCGCCTTCATCACCTCATAGCTTCCCGTGAGATCCAAACCCGCAAAGAAGAAAACGCCAGGAAACGGTGTGCGCGTTACCTTGACGAAGGACAAACTTTTGCCGCCGACCGTCGAATCGGTGCGAGAGGTTTCCCTGCGCAACCACCTTGCGCTTGCTTCATGTCGCAGCAGTGCCGGGAACACGGCGCTTCTGGGTGAACTGTTCATCGTAGCCAGCCTGAGCTGGTTTCTGCGTGAAGCGGGTTTTGGCAGTAAACTCGACTGTTTCTATCGTGAAGTGCAGGGTGCGCTGGAACGTTGTCTCGGACTCACGTCAAGCAGTGATGCCTGGACCATTGAACCCGGCGACGAAGCTATCCTCGCGAGGCTGCTGTGTTTTTACGACCAGCAGTTCGCCGCAGCACCGGTCCATTTGATGGACGGCGCACGAAAACGGATGTTGCGCCTGGCGCAGGGCGAGCGACTGTTTCCATGGCCCGACAGGGAATAACGTGTACATGTTGGTGGTAACGCTGGCGGCATCGCTACCGGCATTGTCAAGTTGTTGCGCAGGTATTGTCAACTTGTTCGGTGAGCGGACGAGTAGAGGCGCTGAAAGCGTGAATGAAACGGCTTACGCCGCCCAACGGGCGCACGAAGCCTTTTGCCAGGCCGCCATGGCCTGGACGCGGGCCTCGCGTTTGTGTTGAGCGTTTCGATTGTAGCTGCAGCTCATGAACAGGTTGGCAACCTGCCCGTGGACTGATGTGAACCGTTGAAGGTGACGCGCCGACTTTGAAGCGCCGCATCACCTTCTCGCGCACCCGCGTCGGCTCGTGCGAATTTTCGGCCCGGTTGTTTAGCCCCTTGTGCTGCCGGTGATCAACGTTCAGTCCGATCTCGTCGTTTGCCGCCGCATAGCTGCGCAGTTTATCGGTCACTAGCACCCGCGGGCGACCGAACCGCTTGAGCAGCTTGCGCATCAGGCGCTTCGCCGCAGCCTTGTCGCGTCGGCCCTGCACCAGCACGTCGAGCACCACGCCTTGCTGGTCCACCGCTCGCCACAGCCAGTGCTTTTCGCCATTGATCGACACGACCATCTCGTCCAGATGCCACTTGTCGCCATGCCCCAAGGCCGTAGTGCGGATCTGTTTCGCGATCGCCAGACCGAAGTGCGTCGACCAGCGGCGCAGCGTTTCGTACGTGAGATCGATGCCACGCGCCGCGAGCATCTCCTCGATCATGCGCAGGCTCAGCGGGAACCGGTAATACAGCCACACCGCGTAGCTGATCACATCCGGCGGAAACCGGTAACCCTTGAACGAAATCACCGCGTCGCCTGACGGCTGATTGAGTTGGCATTTTCTCTTCATGCCCCATTCTATTCGCAACATCCCGCTCAACGTGACAATACCGTCTTGCTAGCTAATGGCGTAGCCATACCGGATGGATAAATATCCGTTTTTTACCCGCCAATTACCCGCAACCTCAGGGCGATTCATCCGATAGCGATATGAAATCCCGAATTTAATCGTTCACTGGAGAAGTAACGCTTGCTATTGTGCCGCGCATCCAACAGATATAGCGCGGTGGCGGTCATCGCGGCATTACCCGCTTTTGCAAGGAGCCGTGAAGTTGGTGTACTTGGACCATTCCAACAGGTGATTGGGCAGGATCTGTCGATCGTCGGCGTTTGTTCCCGTGCGTATCGGCTGGATTCCACGGCGATGCCGGATTGACGGAATTGACTTGTGCTATGACGATGGCGCGTCTTCAAAAAACTGAATCGCAAAAATTGACCATGATTGACGAACTCGTACAGGGATATCACCATCTGCGGCGAAAGCTCGCGCGCGAGTTCGGTCCGGATGAGGGGGCGGACATTGCGCAAGCATCGTTCGAACGGGCATTGTGTTACGCGCGAGAGCACGTGGTCGTGTCGCCAGTTGGGCTCATCTTTCAGATCGCGGGCAACCTGCAAATCGACCGTGGTCGCCGCCGGCGGCCAGCCACGGTTGAGCTCGACGAAATGAATGAGATGCCTTGGGACGTCACGCCAGAGCGCGAATATGCTTGCCGACAGACGGTGGAGCGGCTCTGCGTAGTGCTCGACAGCCTGCCGCCGCGACAACGCGAGGCATTCGTCCTGTGTAAGCTGCATGACATGACGTATCATGAAGCTGCGGCCGAAATGGACATAAGCCCCACGGTCGTACGCCAATATCTGGTCGATGCGATGAGGGCGTGCCGGCAAACGGTTCGATCGGAGATTGATTGATAACACGATCCCGAGAACAACGAGAGAGCTATGCGGTTAGGCCCGCCGGACAAGAACCAGATTGACGATCTATTCGTGTCCCGGAAACATGACGATATGCAGCAACAGGCTCAGGCGTGCGCCACACTTCGAAAGTTGGGGCGCGCCAGTGCTGCAAATCGCGACTACATCGAGGAACAGGAAGCTGCCGAAGCGATCATCGACTCGGGTGTTGCCGCGTTGCGTCGGCGCTACCCCCGGCCCGTCGTTTCCTCTTTGCCAACGGCACCTGCCAGGACGAATCGGAGATGGGGCGGGTGGGTGTCTGGCGCGTTTGCGCTGAGTGTGGCCGCCGCGTTCTGGATCGCCAATCCTGAGTTGTCGCAGCAAGACGGCGAGTCGGCAGTCGGACAACAGATGACGCTGACACTCGATGACGGCAGCCGGGTGTTGCTCAATACCGGAAGTGCGATCCATTTCGCGAATCGGCTGCGTTCGCGCGAGGTTGTGCTGGAGCAGGGTGAGGCACTGTTTTCGGTGGCGCACAATGCACTGCGGCCGTTTCATGTGCAGGCGGGCTTTGCACACATCCGGGATATCGGCACGCAATTTAGCGTTCGTCTGCGGGACACCGGGGTAGACGTGGCCGTGCTGGAAGGGCGCGTGGCCATAACGCTGCCGAAGCAGACGGAGCCTGTGCTATTGACGGCGAACGAAGCGATCCACACCGACGGCTTGCAGAGGGTCCAGCGTCGCGACCCGGGGATGCTCACAGAATGGAAGGATCATCGCCTGGACTTCGACCGGACGCCACTGGCCGAGGTCGTGCGGGAACTGCAGCGTTACCGGACGGCGCCCATAGTGTTGACCGATGCGCGCGTGGGCTGGGCGCTGATCAGCGGAGGGGGATCGAACGCCGACCCTGACCGTTTGCTGAAAACGTTGCCGGAGATTGCGCCCGTGACTGTGGCGTTCAAGACGGACGGCACTGCGGTGATTGCGCCGCGTTAGCTATTTTTGCCCTTCCTTCCTGCCGCTTCGCGCGATAAAGGCGCGACTGACGAGCACCTGCGGGATCACACGCGTTGCTCTTTCTGCTTCATCCAAGTTCCATGCGCCGGCAAACGTTGCCGGCCGATTCTGTATTTCAACGGCGGCGAACACCTGGACGGGCGGGGGGTTACTCCACGCGTATGAGCCGCCGCATCAAGACGGGTGTTGGCTCGATAAATAGTCAAAATCAATTAAAAATAGAAAATCATAAAAATATTTCCGCTTGTTCGACTCCACCATATCCACGAGTCGTTCGCCTTTAGCAGTAGGCGAGCGCAATCGCTTGTCGCGGTATAAAAACACAGGCGAAGGAAGCGTTCATGTTGCAGCCGAGAAGAAACAAGACGGGGTGGGCGGCGTACGTATTATCGGCACTGATTGGCACGGCGAGCGTGGGGGCGTATGCGCAGCTCGCGGTAATCGATTTGCCAGCGCAGCGGCTGTCGCGTGCGCTCTCGACGCTGGCACGGGAGGGAGAAGTCAACATCCTGGCGCCAGATGCGCTCGTAGTGAACCGGTCGGCTCCGGCGGTGTCGGGCCGGTTAACGGTGCGCGAAGCGCTGAACCAGTTGCTGAGGGGAACGGGGCTGGACGTGGAGCAGCGCGACGAGAAGACGTATGTGATCCGGACGCCCGTGCTGCCCGCGGCGAAGCCCAAGTTAAAGGCCGAGACCGACACCGACACGGTTATGCCGACCATCATGGTGACGGACAGCGCGACATCGGCGAATGCGGGGTTCGTGACGGATTCGACCAGTACGGCGACGCGCACCGATACCCCGATCTCGCAGACGCCGCAATCGATCCAGGTGGTGACGCAGAACCTGATCGAGAGCGAGCAATTGCAGTCGGTTACGGAGGCGCTTAACAACGTGGCTGGGGTGACGGTGCAGGCCTCGGGAAATGGAGCGCCGACCGTGTACATCCGTGGATTTTCGGCGCCCACAATGAGCAACGGCACGAACAACACGGGCTTTAGCCAGTCGCTAGGTATCCCGATGGCTGGGGTAGACCGGGTTGAGGTGCTCATGGGGGCCGATTCGATCCTGTCGGGGGTGATGGCTCCCGGCGGTGTGGTGAATGTGGTGACGAAGCAGCCACAGGCGGCGTCGGTACACGCGTTGACCGTACAAACAGGCTCGTACGGTGACTGGCTGGGGGCGATCGACCTTGCCGGTGCGTTGACGAAGGACGAGCGGCTTACCTACCGGTTCGTCCTGTCTACCGAGCGCCAGGGAGAGAGTTTCGGGGGCTATGACGGCGGCAAAACATTTTATGTTGCGCCATCACTCGGCTGGAAGTCGGGTGGCACGAACTTGGTGGTTGGCTATCAGCATGACGTCCAGGACGTACCGCTAGTACAGACAACGTTGCTCGGTCCGAACGGACCACTGCCTCTGCAGACGCGAGCCACGCCGTTGGGCAACATGCTCAATCAGTCCGACACGATGTACGCCGACCTGAAACAGCGGCTAGGGACGATCGGGTTGTTCGAGAGCAAGACGCAATACCAAGCATCAAGGTATCAGGCCAACAATTTTTACTTTGCTTTGGCTGGAACACCCGATTCAACGTTCTATGCCGGGGTAGATAGCATTCAACACTCCTATGGGCTGGATTCCGATAACCACTTGCGGGCGAAATTCGCGATCGGTTCGGTCAAGCAGACCGTGCTGGCTGGTTTTGATTACAACGTCTATTGGACGGATAGCCAATCAACCTCTGGGGTGTTCGTTGCCCCCTTTCCGAGTCCGGCATTGCCGCCGATCGCTGGACGTTCTGTTGCGACGGATGGCGGAAAAGGCTATTTCAGTAACGTGTATTTCCAGGATCAGCTGACTTGGGGGCGGTTGCATGTGCTGGCAAGTATCGCCCACGGGACATCGTGGGGCAGCACGACGTTGTCGCAATCTGCGTGGACACCGAATATCGGTGTGCTGTATCAACTGACCGACAGCGTTGCAGTGTACGCGAACGCCTTGCGGAGTTTTCAGCCCCCGCAGCAAGGGATCTTGTTGCTGGGTGGTGGACAGACACCCCCCACTTCGGGCCGTTCAATGGAAGTTGGTTTCAAGTTGAACTTTTTCGATGACCGCCTGAACGTTACTACGGACGTGTTCCGCAGCGCGATCACGAATGCGCTGATAAGCGTTCCTGGCACGAACTACTACACCCTCGGGGGAGGGCAGGTAGTGCGCGGTGCAGAACTGAACGTGAAGGGTAGTCCGTTCCCAGGCCTGAATCTCAGCGCTGGCTACACCTACAGCAACGAGCAGATGCGCTCTAGTAGTAGCGAGGTGCCACCCCATAGCGGCAGTCTGTGGATGACGTATGACCTGCAGGACGAACGTTGGCGGGGCTGGGGCGCTGGCATCGGCGTGGAGGCGCGCAGTGGCTATCAATTGGCACGGTTGCATTACAAGGTCCCTGGGCAAATGCAGACCGATTTGAGCGTCTATTACCGGACGAAGCAATGGTCGATGACGTTGGGCATCAAGAATCTGTTTGATCGCCTGCTTTATCAAAGCAGCGCCGGAAACACTGTTTCTCTGCAGCCGGGCCGGCTCATGTATCTGACTGGTCGATGCAACTTCTAGGAACAGGCATGAATGCCCCTCTCTTTCCTTCGTTGGCGAATGATTTCCGGCTGCCGCCGGGCACTCGCGGCGCACGACCCCGCAGCGGCTGTGTCGCGGCGCTGATCATGGCAGTGCTGCTGCATGTCGCGGGACTAATTGCCTTCGAGCGTTTCGATGCCCCGCTTGCGTTGCATCCCGCCGAGGCCTCTTCCACGGATTCGGGGTTGCGCGTCACGCTGGTAGCCGCACCCACACAGCCCACGCAGCTCATCGCGCCCGCTTCGGGCGAAACACGCTCGCTGCAACCGGCCATGCGCCGCGCAACCACGTCGCCACCTACTCCGGTCCTCGCCCGTCATAGCCGGAGAACGCGCAGGGTGTCTTCGCCAACACCCGCCTTCACGCAGCCGTCTGAACCGCAGCCGGTACTGCAGTCGGCGTCGCCTACGGGACTGGCGCCCGCCGTCACGCCTACTTCCGCACCGTCCGAGCACGCACTGAATTTACCGGATGCGCCGGCGGTGAGAAATGTTGCGCGTGTCTTATGCGATATCGGGCAACCGTCATACCCGCCGCGTTCGCGGCGCCTAGGTGAGGAGGGAAGGGTGGTATTGCGCGTGACGATCGACCCCGCGGGCCGGATAACACAAGCCAACATCACCGCCAGCAGCGGCTTCGAGGAACTCGATGCGGCAGCCCGGCAGGCGATGCTCGTCGGACGTTGCGAGCCTTACGTGGACCACGGCATACCGATCACCGTTCACGCCCTTCAACCGCTCGATTTCCGATTGGACAACTGAGCACCTCGTACGTCGATTGAGGAAATTCATCATGAACTATGAAATACCGGAAGTTTGGGCCAACGGTGACGGAATCACTCACGGAATTGCGATAGTGTTGGTCGCCATGTCGGTGATGTCCTGGGCGGTGATGGTCTACAAGGCCGTACAGCTCGTGCGTCTGAAACGACAGGGCACATTCGTCGAACAGCGCTTCTGGAAAGCGCAGCCGCTGGAGATAGGTGGCGCCACGTTGCGCAGGCCGGGTGAGGGTAATCCGTATCAGAACCTGGTAGAAGTTGCCCGGGAGGCACGCGAGCTGCATAGCGACACACACTTGAAAGAGGCATTGTCGCCGGACGAATGGCTGCAACGTTGTCTGAGTGTCGAGTTCGAGGAACAGGTGGCCCGGATGACGAGCGGGCTGGGCGTTCTCGCGTCGATCGGCAGCACTGCGCCGTTTGTTGGTTTGCTCGGTACGGTGTGGGGCATTTATAATGCACTCCTAAATATCAAGATAACTGGGCAGTCGAGCTTGCAACAGGTGGCGGGGCCGGTGGGCGAGTCACTGGTGATTACTGCGCTGGGACTTTTTGTGGCGATTCCGGCTGTGCTTGGGTACAACGCGGTCATGCGCGGCAATCGCGGGGTTATGCATAAGCTCGCGCGCTTTCGCCACGAATTGCACGCGTACCTGATGAGCGGCGAGCGACGGAGCCCGGGCGCAAGCCGGGAGAAGCGGTCCGAACCGCACCTTGTCGCTGGACAGGAGAACTGAAATGGCATTCTTCGATGATCGCCAGGACGACGTCATGAGCGATATGAACATGACGCCACTGATTGACGTGATGCTGGTTCTGCTCATCGTTTTCATGGTGACGTTGCCTACGATCACGCATGCGGTAAAGCTCGACTTGCCGAGCGCGAGCAACATACCGAGCGACGCACGGAACAGGCACGTCACGGTCGAGATCGACGCGGCCGGGGCGATCCGTTGGGATGCACAGCCGGTGGCACACGCGTTGCTACAGGCGAGACTCGCAAAGGCAGCCGCGCAGCAGCCGCAGCCGGAAGTGCAACTGTACGCAGATCGGGCGGTGCGCTATGAAGCGGTGGCCGACCTGTTGTCGGCCGCGCAGCGCGCAGGCCTGACCAAAATCGATTTCTTGACGCAACCCCAACCGAAGTGATGCAAGGAAAGGAAAAGATGACACTTACGGAGACGACTGAGCGGACGTTCGCGGCGCATGTGAAGGCCGGCCGGCCGGTGCTGGTGGATTTCTGGGCGCCATGGTGCGGGCCGTGCCTCGCGCTCGCACCCTACCTTGAGCGGTTGGCCGACGAGTACGAAGGGCGGTTGAAGATGTTGAAGCTGAATATCGACGAAGCGCCCAGAGGATGGAAACACTTCGGCGTGCGTGCCATTCCGACGCTGGTTTTTTATGCGAACGGCAACGAATACGGCCGGCTGACGGGGCCCTCCACAATGCGGTTGCGCGTGATGCTGGAGAAATGGTTCGACGAACTAGGGCTGCAAGCGCCTGCCCCGAAAAGTGTGCCGAATGACTTGCAGGCGACAGCTCCGGTTGCGAGTGCGGATCAACCCGCGTGGCGCTGCTTCGGTGGGGACGCGGCCGTCAAGGCGGCGTGCGTGGCGCGCTTGTCCGATACCCCGGAAGAGGCGCGACATCGGCCGTCGGAACGACTGGCTGGCGCCAAGGACCGGTTCGAGGCCGTGGTCGGCGCGCCCGCCAGGCTGGGTGAATTGCTCGACACGCTATGGCTGTATCAATCCGACCCAGACCCGCAGGCGATGGCGAATGCACGCGTGCGAATACGTGAGTTGGCCGACTCGATTCCCGTGGGCGCTGATTTGCACACGGTGACGGATGATGTCCTGTACGGCCTCGTTTACACCTCGCCATGGGAAATCACGCAATCTTTCGCTGACGCCTCTGTGCGCGAGCTCGTCGCCAAGATCAAGGTGCTACACGAGCGCGAACGCGTGGGCGCACTGATAACGCCACCTGACTGGCAGGCGCTTCAGCGCGAGGCGGTGATGCTGGACGGTAACAGCAACGAACGGGAGGCGAGTAAAACCGTCGAGGCGCTAGCGGCGCCGTTGGTCGACTGGCCGGTCTCCGAGACTCTGTCCGCCGTTGTGCGACTGGCCATCAACGATTATCGTCGCTATCCGGACTGGAGCCAGGACGAGGCGGAGCACATATCCGCGATGCAGCAGGAGGATTACGATCGAGTCAGGGATGAGCTGGGCGAGCCGCCGAAAGACCGTGGTGCGGCGAGCGACGTGTGGTTCCAATGCCTCATCGAGCGCAGACAGGTCCGAAAGCGCCAGCGTTGCAAGGAACAGCCCGCTCTGTGGGCACGTTACGATGCCTGGGCCCACCATGCGCAACGGACTCAGCACCGGATTGTCGCGGATGTAATCGAATCTTTGTTGACCCACCTGCGCACCTATCCCGTGCAAGCGCAGTGATATCCGTTTGTCGCTATCCGCTTGACCGTGAACATCATCGAACCAGACATCTGCAATCTCGCGATTGAGAACGACATCATGCTCCATTTTGGCATCGGCGGATGCGGCATGGAAGGACAGAGCATGCCTGTGGGCGTTGGAAAGCCGATGCTGCGCCTGGAGAAGATGGCGGCTGGCGGAATCGCCTGAATCATGTAGTAAGCCGAATTACTTCGGCCGTGGAAGCAACGCGGAATTCCATTTATTTCAGGATGATTGACGACATGCTACCCGTTGGCACACTCAGGGACCCGAAGGACTACAGCATCAATGGGCGCTTTTTCAAACGCGTGGTCGGGCTCTCACGCCCATACTGGACGCGACCAGGCGCGTGGCGCTCCTGGCTGGTGTTCATTGCGTACCTAGCTTACCTCTCGCTGATCGAGACTGCATTCGGCGCAAAGCTGTCGCTTCTCACCAGGCAGATGAGCGATGCGCTGGTGACACGTCATGAAGTGTCCTATTGGCATCTGTTCCTGTGGGTCACGCTGATTGGCCTGATGATCAACAGTGGTGTACTGAGTGGGTTTTTGGATTTTGTCTATTCTTGGCTGACACTGCACTGGCGGTCGTGGTTGACGAGGGACCTGATGCGGCGCTACCTGCGAGGGAGGACTTACTACCGGGTTGAGCAGGACGGCGATCTCGACAACGTCGATCAACGCATTCAGCAGGAAGCGGGGCCGTTTTGCGAGATGGCGGCGATGCTACCGTGCGTACTGCTTTCTGCGGTCTCGAGTATGAGTGTGCAGGGGTGGATATTGCGTTCGATTTCACCCGTGCTGTTTTATGGCGTACTTGTCTATGGCCTCGTTACCGCGGTCTTTACCTGGTGGCTTTATCGCCCGTACATCCGCTTGAGTTTCGATTCGACGGTAGCGGAGGCTGATCTGCGCTTCGGCATTCTGCATGTTCGCAACCACGCGGAAACGATCGCACTCTACCGGGGGGAAATGGCAGAGGCATCCAGCGTAGACGATCGCCTGACCAGAGCGGTGCGCATCGCGCTCGCCAAGTTGCGTTACGGCTTCGTGATGCGGACCTCTCAAACCGGCTTGGGTGTGATATGGACCCTGTTGCCTGTCGTTGTGCTGGTGCCACTGTACTTTTCCGACAAAATCAGCTTTGGCGTCATTGCTCAGGGCACGGCGTCGGCCGCCATGCTGCTACAAGGCTTTCAGCGCCTGACGGGCTTCGTGCCGATCTTTGCGTCGGGGGCGCCGCACGTGGTGCGTCTAGCCCAGATCGACGAAAAGTCGGAGGCGGTAAATACCGAGAGAAACGACAGAACCACCACAATTGAGTTACGTTCCGGGCATCCGATCCAGCTCGACAATGTCACTTTGCAGACGCCCGGCCGGGAGCGCACCTTGCTACATGGGCTAAACCTAAATGTCGATCCGGGCGAACACCTGCTCATCACCGGGCAAACGGGGGTCGGGAAAAGCTCCCTGCTGCGCGCGATGGCCGGCCTTTGGATTGAAGGCCGGGGGACAATTACGATGCCGGCGGAGAGTGAGGTATTGTTCCTGCCGCAACGCCCTTACATGTTGTTAGGCAGCCTACATGAGCAGATTTGCTATCCGGCAACGGAGAGCGCGTTGAGCGACGCGCAGCTTCAGGTCTTGCTGGAACAGGTCAATCTCCCCGATCTAGCAAAGCTGCATGGCGGGTTCGATGCGGTGATTGACTGGTCTCGCGTGCTGTCGCTCGGGGAGCAGCAGCGGATCGCGTTTGTACGCGCACTCGCGGCGCGCGCGCGCTATGTCTTTCTGGATGAGGCGACGAGTGCGGTGGACCTCGCGACCGAGCAGCGGTTGTATGGAACACTGGCGGCGAGCGGGGCGACATATGTGAGTGTGGGGCACCGCGCGTCGCTGCTGTCGTATCACACGAAGGTGCTCGACCTGCAGATAGGGGGGGAATCGAGGTTACTGACGGCTGGGCAGGCGCGGGAAGAAGCGGCTCGATTTGAAGCGGAGAATGTTGGGTAGGGTTTAGGGCCGCTGTTTGCGGCTCGCTCTTGCTGAGACCGATGGGCTCGGCTCGACACGCTTTCGCAGCAACGGAAAGGCCGATAGCGCCAGCGACTCGTTCCTAGGCCAAGGTGTGCGAGGGCGTCAGGATGCGCACCACTCCGCGTAACTCAAATACCCGTCGTCCACGATGGTGCTGATGCCACGCGATTCGTTCGCACTGCCGATGCTGCGTCACGTAAGCAAGCACGTTTCGCGACCGTGGCGGCGGAGTCATCGGGTAGCGCTTCACCGAAGTGATCTGTGTAACTTGTCCCAGTGCGTTGGTGACACTTGAAACACAGCCTTGTGTCCCGTAACTAAAAGTGGTGACGTTGGTGCCGCCGCCGGGTGGCGCATCAACGCTGCTCAACAGGCCCTGTGCGTTGTACGTGTAACTCCACGTTCTCGTGTGCCCCCTGTGTTAAATAGGGCACAAGGTTTTGCGTGGTGTCCGTCTGTACCCTGGTCAGCAGCCGTCCTGCCGTATCGCAGGTGAATGTCGTAGTTTGCCCCGGCTCAACGATCTGGGTTGGAACACCGAATGTCGCATTCCACGTGACGGACTTGATACGCGGCTGAGCCGTTCCCCGAGCCTCCGTGATAGTCTGGGCACGACCGTCTGAGCCATACGTGTAAGTCGTCACATTGCCGGCGTTGTCAGTCGTCGACGACCGACGGTTGTTTTGATCACAGATAAGAGAGGCGATTGTCCCAAGGCAATGGGCGCTGGCATTTCCCACCACGCTGATCAACAGTGGTTCCCGGGCGGGCGAAGATGCCGAGAACGTGTAGGTAGTTTGTTTTCCTAATGCATTCGTGACCGCTTGCAGAAGAGAGGAGCCGCTCGATGAATACGACAAGCTGATACCGTCGACGCCATTGGCATGCTGAGCCGCGATAATCCTGCCCCCTGCGTCGTATTGCCAGGTGGACAAACGGATCCCTGAATGATCAATCACGCCCGTCAACAAAGAGGGCATGTGAGCATGCATCGTAAACATAGCTTGTGCTGTCGACGACTAGATTCCCCTGCTGTCACGTTGCTGCTCGGTCTCGTCGTTGGGTTGCCGGCGGCGGTGCTTGCTGGGTCGGTGTACGGTATCTGGCTGGCTCGCAGCATGCCGGTCGGCGCACGAGCGGAAATGGGGGAGGTATTCGGCAGACAGAGCGAGCGGCCGGCACAGCCCGGCTTCCCCCTCTCGCTTGTGACGATTCAGCTACCGGTTGCTGATGCTGGGGCGCACGATCGCTAAGCTGCTGCTCGCGCCGCACAGCGCACTATTGAGCGCTCGACTTTCGCGGCGAGCCGCTTGTCGCGCTCACGGTGCTGTTCGCGATTGGCGCGCTGAGTTGAGGGCAGGACATGCCGCGTGCTCGGGTTGGCGCTATTTTGCGCAGGTGCTTTCCGCTGATCGCGGCGCTGCGGCTGCCATGGCAGCGGGAATAGCGCCAGTCAACGTCGCTCGTAAATTCCCCGAATGGGGAGTATCCATCCGACGCAGACACCAGTAGGCACATTCTCAGCATTCGTCAGTAACCGTATACCGGGAAACGGGCGCACAGATCGATAACCTTCACGCGCACCGCATTGATCACCGCCGGATTGTCGATGTCGTTAAGGATGTCGCAGATCCAACCCGCGACGGCCTTGACCTCGGCTTCGCCGAAACCCCGCGTCGTCGCTGCGGGGGTGCCGATACGGATACCGCTAGTGACGAAGGGCGATTGCGGATCGTCCGGCACGGCGTTCTTGTTGACCGTGATGTTGGCCGCGCCGAGCGCAGCGTCAGCGGCCTTGCCAGTCATACCTCTAGCTATCAGATCCACGAGGAACAGGTGGTCGTCGGTGCCGCCGGAAACGATCTTGAAGCCACGCTCGATAAACACTTTGGCCATCGCGCGGGAGTTGGCGAGGACTTGCTTCTGGTATTCCTTGAACTCGGGTTCCAGCGCTTCTTTGAAAGCTACGGCCTTGGCGGCGATGACATGCATCAGAGGCCCCCCCTGGGTGCCGGGGAACAGCATCGACGCAATCTTCTTCTCGATGTCAGAATTGGTACGGCCTAAAATGATGCCGCCGCGTGGACCGCGCAGAGTCTTATGCGTCGTACTTGTGACGACGTCGGCAAACGGGATCGGATTGGGATACAAGCCTGCGGCGACGAGACCGGCGACATGAGCCATGTCGACGAACAGCAGCGCTCCGACCTTGTCCGAGATCGCGCGGAAGCGCGCGAATTCGAGATGGCGGGCGTAAGCCGAGAAGCCGGCAACAATCATTTTCGGTTTGCTTTCGAGCGCAAGCACCTCGAGCTTGTCGTAGTCGATCACACCGTCATCGGCGACGCCATATTGCACTGCGCTGAAGATTTTGCCGGAAAAATTCACTTTTGCACCGTGTGTCAGGTGACCACCATGGGCGAGACTCATGCCAAGGATGGTGTCGCCTGGCTGCAGAAGCGCCAAATAGACTGCAGCGTTGGCTTGAGAGCCTGAGTGTGGCTGGACATTGGCCCAGTCTGCGCCAAACAGTTGCTTGGCTCGCTTGATCGCAAGCTGCTCGACGATGTCGACATACTCACAGCCCCCGTAGTAGCGCTTGCCGGGGTAGCCTTCGGCATACTTGTTGGTAAGTACGGTGCCCTGCGCTTGCATCACGCGTGTACTGGCATAGTTTTCTGATGCAATCAGCTCGATATGCGCCTCCTGGCGCTCACGTTCGCCTTCCAGTGCCGCCCATAGCGCATCGTCAAACTTGTCGATGCTGTCTGAGTATTTGAACATGTTGTGATCCTCGGTTACGGACATCTGTCCTGCGGTGCATTTCCGCATTTTTCGGTGCAACTTCTGGAGTGCAAACTAACTATGAATTTCCTCGACGGCTTCCGCATTGGTCCACGACCAGCTCATTCGCCGATACTTCCAACTCGCTCCACGGACTGGCGAATTACCCTTCGACCGGCGCGTGAATCGAGCAGCGACGACTTCGAGACTGGAGGCATGTAGGACGTAAGCGCGGTGGCGCGAGTGAAGGTCGAGTAAGCAGTTAGCGACCCTACCAGCATTAACGCGACGTCGGCATGGAGGATTGCCTGTCTCAGCGGCGGCACGAACGATTCATGAGGAAAAGTCATATTTCGTAATCCTATACGATCTGTTCAGTAGGCAGACCTGATACTGGGTTGCGGACGTGTGCGCGTCTATAGACAGTGGTGGAAAAAATCGATAGAACAGAGGGGCCCGTGATTTTGATTCCGTTTACGGCGGTAGCGGCCTCCAAGCGTGACAATTGTTAGCGGTCCGGTCCCGGTCTTATATTTATATAAATCAAAGCGTTGCTGTTTGAGCTTGGCCCGCAGCCGGCACTGTCACGTTGCCGCTGGAGAGATGAGAGATCGGCAAGCGTATACGGCGCTCAGAACCCACTGGACGGAGCTTGGGCGATGCCAGTGAAAAGACGCCATGCATCGAATCGCGCGGCGAGCTGTTTGCGACAAAGCGAAGCGCGCAGCAGATGCCGCTTGAGTGCGAAGTGTTGCCGGATCAGTCCGAAGCACGAAAGAAAGACCCGCGTGCGTTCGGGATGCCGGACCCGCTTCATGCGCTGCTCGCGTTCACGTGTGGGCTGATGGCTGTTCTCTGCGCGATTGTTGACGCGCGCGCAGGCTTTTACGAACACGTGTTTTACGTTCGCCAGTTCCGGGATGTCCGCTTTTGCGGCCGGGTAGCTGCGCAGCTGATCGGTCCCGATCTTCTTCGGGACCTCAGCACTGCTCGCCAGAACCCGCTTGAAGAAGCGTTTCACTGCTGCCTTGTCGCGCCGTTTCTGCAGCAGTGTGTCGAGTTCGACTCCATGCTGGTCGACGGCGCGCCACAGCACGTAAGGCTCGCCGCGCAGCGTCACAAACACCTCGTCGAGATGCCACGTAGTGCCGGCCTTGCGGCGGGCAGTCTTGACTTGATGCGCGAAGCCGGCACCGAACTTGTCTACCCACCGCCGGATCGATTCATGGCTCACGGTCACGCCACGTTCGAACAGCAATTCCTCCATGTCGCGCAGACTGAGCTGAAAGCGGTAGTACCACGCGCACCGCGTGGCTGATGACCGATGCCGGAAACCGGTGGCCGTGATAAAGCAATTTCGTTTTCTTCATGACGCCATCTTAGCCTACCGCTTTGCGAACGTGACAGTGCCGTCATAGCGGATGAAGGGCTCAATTGATGCGCCGGGGCATTTGAGTGTCAAACGTTCGTAAAACAGAGTTGAATCTTCCGCTTTTTGACTGCCCGACTCGGGACGAAACGCACGCCAAGAAACTGCCGCGCTTCGACGCTGCTGGTTGCGACTGGACGCGGCCGCCCAGCGCCGACGTTCCGTTACCGAACGATGTGTCCCCCCTGCCCAGGAGGGCTGCCGACCAGCGCGTGCGCTAACTCTCCCAGTCTCAGCAGTGCGCCCTGTCTGCTGGCGTCTAGCCGCTCTCCACAGTTCAGTCGGATGAAGTTTTCATATTTTCCATCGGGCGAAAACATCGGCCCGGGCGCAACGGTGACGCCTGCGTCGAACGCGCGCCGATAAAGCGAGGTACTGAGGACGGTGTCAGGCAGACGGATCCAAAGCAGGTATCCGCCGTTCGGTAACGAGAATCGCGTGCCCGATGGAAAGTGACGCCGAACGATCTGTGCAGTCTGCTCGACCTGAAGTTGACAGTGCTTGCGCAACTGACGCAAATGGTGGTGGTAGCCACCGGTGCGCAGATACTCAGCCACGCCTTCCTGGATCAGCAACGGCTGCCCGATGCTCATGGTTCGCTTGAGCGACACGAGTGCGTCGTGATAGCGGCCGCCGGAGACCCAGCCGATCCGCAATCCGGGCGACAACGTCTTCGACAGCGAACTGCACAACAGCACATTGCCGGTGCGATCGTACGATCTGGCCGCGCGCTGTGTCGATTCAAAGTGTAGATCGCTGAATGTCGCATCCTCGATCAGCGGGATCTGGCTACGCTCGAGCAGATCGACGAGCTCGCGTTTCATATCGAGCGTCAGTCCGGTGCCCCCCGGATTGCTGACACAGGTCGACATCAAGCACGCACCGATGCGACGTTCCTTCGATAACCGGGCGATGTCGGAAAAAGCACGCGCGGGATCGGGCGCGAATGCAAGTGGTAGTGCGGTCATGCCGAGCCGTTCGATGGTCGAAAGGAACCCGTAGTAAGCTGGCGATTCGACAACGATCGCATCGCCAGCTCTCGCGACCGCTTGCAGGCACAGGCCGAATGCCTCGACGCAGCCGTTGGTCACGAGAACGTCGTCGGCACTCAACTGGCAATTCCAGCTGGACGCATGGGTGGCGAGACTTTCGCGCAAGCGCCTCGATCCGGGAGAAAAAGAAACTTCGGCCAGCAGTTCGCAATGTTTGCGCGCGGTTGACGAAATGCAGCGCGAGAGCGCCTCGATCGGGAAAAGCTCCTTTCCGCATAGCGCGGTGCCAAAGGACACCAGATTCGCTGTCGTATCAAGGCAGTTCAGCGTCTCGCGCGTCAGCGACTCGTCCGCGCGTTCCGCGTGCAGCGCGATGCGTTCCGGGGCGGTCAGCGGACGGACTTCGGCGCGGACGTAAAAGCCCTTCTGAGGACGCGCTTCGATGAGCCGTTTGTCCTCGAGCAGACGATAGGCGGCCAGCGCAGTCGTGACGCTGACGCGCTGCGCATGGCTGAGTTGCCGGACCGACGGTAAGCGCTGGCCGGGCGACCACATGCCGCGCTCGATTTCTGCTTCGAGCGTAGCGGCCAGCGACACATGGAGGAAATGTTCCGTTGGAAGCATGGCGGAGGAGCGTGGGCTAGTTTGAGCGATATGTATGCATCGTACCCGGTGCCGGACGTCTGTTGGTCGTACGCCAACATGGCGGAGGAACTAGGGTGCGTCGAAATACCGGAGGATTCTGTCGCGTTCGGCCGCACTCACCCGCAACGCGGAAGGATTGCTAGGCACCGGCGCCGCGACTCCATCGGCGGCCACTGGAGGCGCCGCGGCCTGCGTGACGCCGATCCCAGGGACGCCGATCCCAGGGACGAAACCGTTGCCGGGGACATGCTCTGCCTCGAATAACTCGCCGTCGATGGCGACCACGTCAGCCGGCAAATCTTCAGAGAATGGAGGCACGGATTGCAGTGCGCCTTGCATATACTGCATCCAGATCGGTAGTGCGGTGTGCGACCCGTATTCGTGCGGTCCAAGAGTTCGCGGTTCGTCGAACCCCATCCACGTTACGGTGACGAGTGAATGCTGGAATCCGGCGAACCAGCCGTCGTGATAGTCGTTCGTAGAACCGGTTTTGCCCGCGATATCGGTTCGATGCAGCGCGTTCGTTGCCGAGCCCGTTCCATGCTGCGCGACCGACTGAAGGAGGTTTGTCATGATGAAGCTGTTGGCGGCCGAAATCGTGCGCGGTGCGTTTTGCCCCGCAACCAGTGGATGTTCCTCGAACAGGAGCTTGCCGCTTGCATCGCCGATTCGTTCGATCAGGTACGGACGGACCAGATATCCGCCGTTCGCGAACACGGAATAGGCGATCGCCATCTGGAGCGGTGTGACGGAGCCCGCGCCCAGTGCCATCGGCAGATCCGCAACGATCCTGTCCGGGCTGAAACCAAAGCGGTCGACGACATACTGTCTTGCGTAGTCAGGGCCGATCGCATCCAGCACGCGTATCGCGACGAGGTTCTTGGACTTGGCTAAACCTTCCCGCAGCGTGATCGGCCCCAGCAGCGCACCGTCCTCCCTAGGGCGCCACACGCGCGCGCCCGGGCTTGCACCGACGGTTTCGAACGGCGCATCGTTGACGATGGTGGCGGGCGCCAGGCCCTTTTCCAGCGCGGCCGAGTACATGAACGGCTTAAACGACGATCCGGGTTGCCGCCAGCTTTGCGTGACGTGATTGAACTTGTTACGCGTGAGACTGAAGCCACCCACCAGTGCGAGCACGGCACCATCCCGCGGGGCGAGTGAAATCAGCGCGGCTTCGACGGAGGGGAGCTCCGTGATGGTTGCTTGCCCTTTGGCATCGGTGGCAATGCGCACGATCGCGCCGGGACGTAGTCCGGCCGCGAGAACGGACCTCGACCGGGTCCGGGATCTGACGAAGTCGAGTCCGGAGCCTGCAACTACAATTTTCTGTTCGGCGCGAGCTTGCACGATCACCTGATGTTCACCTGCTGACACGACGACTGCGGCGACCAAACCGGATATGGTGGGACGCGTTTTCAATGCGTTCTCGACGCTGACTGCGAATGCCGTCGTACCGGGAGCGCCAGGAGGAACTGATTCGGCGTTGACGTATCCTTCCGGTCCCGTGTATCCACGACGGCGGCTGTAGTCGAGCACACCGCTGCGCACCGCCGCATAGGCGCTGCGCTGATCTGCAGCCCGGACGGTCGTCCACACCCGGAAGCCGCGCTCGTATGCGGCCTCTCCGTACTGCTCAAACATCGCCTGCCGTACCATCTCGCCGACGTAGTCCGCGTGCACGGGCAACTCGGAGGGCGGGGGGCCGGCGTAGGGCGCCTCGTCTAGCGCCGCCTGATATTGCGCATCATCGAGGTAGTGCAGTTCATGCATTCGTCCGAGAATCAGGATTTGCCGGCGCCGGGCTCTCTCGGGGTTCTCGACGGGGTCGTAGGCCGACGGTGCTTTCGGCAAACCGGCAAGCAGTGCTGCCTGTGCAGCCGTCACGTCGGCGAGATTCTCTCCGAAATAGGCCTTCGCCGCCGCGCCGAAACCATACGAGCGTTCACCGAGATAGATCTGGTTCATGTACAGCTGCAGGATCTGCTGCTTGGTCAGTATCGATTCGATCTTGATCGCCAGCAGGATCTCGTAGACCTTGCGCGTGTAGGTCTTGTTGCTCGACAGGAAGAAATTGCGGGCGAGCTGCATGGTGATCGTGCTGGCGCCTTGTTCCTTGCCGCCCCGCGTTAGATCGGCGAGCGTGGCACGTGCCAGTCCGATGAAGTCGACGCCGTGATGTTCGTAGAAACGCGCGTCTTCGGTCGCGATAACTGCGTGTTGCATCACAGTGGGAATCTGCCCGAGATCCAGCGGAATTCGCCGCTCGATCCCGTATTGTGCGATCAGCTCGTTGTCTGCGGTATAGACGCGCAGTGGTTCCGTCGGCTGGAACTCGGTCAGGATGTTCACGGGCGGCAACTGCGGATAGAGAACGATGACGACATAACAGAGCAGGAGAGCAACCACCATCGCGAACGAGACACACAGTCCCGCGATCTGGAGCGAGTGTCGGCGCAATCGCGAGGCCCGCGGTTTTGCGATGGCTGGACGTTCTGTCTGCTCGCGATCCGTGTCGGACACGTTTGAATGGGGAGGTGCCGTGGATCGCGTGTCGCGATCACGTCGAGAGAAGCGTCGTTTCAACATATAAACATCCAGATCGTTGAAGTTTTCGTGCGTGTACCCGTCTGTCGGCGCAATAGCGTTGATCAGGGGTGTTTCGCAAGCGGAAGATCAGGCGGGACGCCGAGCAGATGGAGCGAGTTCTCCATGATTTCCGCGAATACCGGACCTGCGACCGGGCCGCCATAGTAGGAACCGCGGGAGGGTTCATCGATCATGACGGCGACGATCAGGCGCGGATCGCTCATAGGAGCCATTCCGACGAACACTGCACGATACTTGCCACGTGCATACCCTATGCCGGACTGCTTACGCGCTGTACCGGTCTTGGCGCCGACCCGGTAATCCGGAAGCCGCGCGATGGCGGCCGTGCCGCCCGGCGCAACAGCCGCCTCCAGCATGTTTCGGATTTCCCGCGCAGTGTCCGGAGAGATCACACTGACGCCTTCGCGTGGCGATGGGATACGCCGCAGTGACAAAGATTGGCGCACGCCGTCATGTGCGAACACCGTATAGGCGTCGGCAAGCTGGGACAGGGAGACGGAAAGCCCGTAGCCATAGGCCATGGTTGCCTGTTCTATCGGCTTCCAGCGGAGCGCGGGACGCAGGGTGCCCCGTTCAGCCGAAGGGAAGTCTGCGATAGGTCGCTCTCCCACACCGAACGATCGAAACATTTGCCACATGTCCTTCGGTAACAATTTCCCCGCGATCTTCACCATGCCGATGTTGCTTGATTTAGCGACGATCTGCGTGACCGAGATATCTCCGTGGTCTGACGTGTCGTGAATCAAGCTGCCGTATATCTTCAGGACTCCGGGCGACGTGTCGAAATGTGTATCGGGAGTCACGACGTGTTCTTCCAACGCGAGTGCTACCGTAACGGGCTTGATCGTGGAGCCAGGCTCGAAGACGTCGGAGAGCGCGCGATCCCTGAAACGGTCGTCGTACGCCGTGGACTCCTGGTTTGGATCGAAGGTGGGCACGTTGGCCAGCGCGAGGATCTCGCCCGTTCGCGCGTCGAGTACGATCGCGCAGCCCGCAGCGGCCGCGAAACGCGTGACAGAGCGTTGCACGGCAATCATCGCGAGATGCTGGATGCGGCGGTCGATGGACAATGCAATGTCCGAACCTGGTTTACCCGGCAAAGGGGGCGATACGTTTTCGACTGGACGTCCCAGGCGATCCACGATGATGTCCCGCCTGCCGGGCGTTCCTGTCAGCGTGCCATCGCTCGCCATTTCGACTCCCTCCAGCCCATGACCATCCAGGCCGATGAAACCGACTAGCTGTGCGAAATCGCTGCCGCCCGGATAATAGCGCCGTACCCCCGCTGTCATATGCACCCCCGGCACCGAGAGCGTAGCGATCCGTGTAGCAGATTCGGTTCCAACCTGGCGCTGCAGATATAGAAATTTCTTGTCACTGTGCGCTTTGATCGACAGTTCCGATTCCGGAATGTTCAGTAGAGAGGCAATCGATCTGCGATCGTTGTCGGTCGCCTGACGGAACTCGGACGGGACGATCCAGATATCCTGAACCGGTTCGTTGATTGCCAGAATCGAACCATTGCGGTCCAGCACGCGGCCCCGCACCGTGACTGTTTCGACCGCATGCTCGTAGCGCTTGCGCCCCTGCTGTATGTAGAAATCGCTCCTGATGCATTGCACCCAGAATGCGCGCACGAACAACGCAATGAAACCCATAGAGATGAGGAACAGGACAACATGCGAGCGCCATGCCGGCAGCGCAGGCTTTGTTACCGTCGAGCGATGAAATGAGATCGACTGGGGTGTCATTTCCAGTGCGCCGACCTAGTGAGGTGATGGCCGCACGCCGGTTACACCCAGCAGTCCGGCCAGGCCGTTGCTGACGAGCTGGCTCCATGCGGTGATTCGCATCGACACACCGTCGATCATTTGCCGGAGTAGCGAGCCGCGACGGACCGCCATCGCGGCGACTAGATCGCCGCCGATTGTTTCGCCCGAGGCCGTACGCAGCAGATAACGTGCGACGACCTGGCCGCCTGCGACCGGTGCGACCGGCGGGTTGTCGCTGCGAATCGTAAGTTTCCCGACCGGCTGACCGTGCGCGACAGTGACGACGAGTGGCACGGTCGGCACGACCGGCATCGTCGACGTCTCCCCCTGCGCGACCGGAATCGATCCGACTGTGGTTCCGGCACCGGCCAGTTCGACGTCGTCGAAAGCGCTGAAGCCGGTGTCGAGCATCGTGCGTGCGGACATCATCAGCAGATGCCGCGTCGGCGCGCCCAGAATGACGGCGAATATCCGGCGCTTGAACGGTGCTGCCGGCTGCGCGCGGTTCGCAGTGGCTACGATGCAGTACTGCGCGGTTACGGTGTGACCGGTCTTCAGCCCGTCTATCGATGGATCGATGCTGACGAGCGGGTTCTGGTTCGGCGCCGAAAACTGCCCGAACGAAAAGCGCTGCTGCGACGAGATCCGGAAGAAGTCCGGGAAATCCGTTATAAGTCGCAGCGAGAGCATCGCCATATCGCGTGCAGTTGTGTAGTTATCGCCTACGCCAGACGGGCTGCTGAAATGCGTGCCGGTCATGCCGAGTTGTTGCGCGGTACGGTTCATTTCGTCGACGAAGGCGGACTCGCTGGTGGCGAACCGGTCGGCGAGCGTCAGCGCCGCGTCATTCGCAGAGACGACGATCAATCCGTTTAGCAGGTTCCTCGCGCTGATGTACTGCCCACCGCGCAGATACATGCGCGATTCGTCGGCGCCCATGCGATCGACGTCGGTTGGAACGACGAGCATCGCGTCCCAGTCCATGTAGCCCTGCTTCAGTTTTTTCAGCACGACGTAAGCGGTCATCAACTTGGTCAGCGATGCCGGCTCGCGTCGCAGGTCCGGGTTGTGAGCGAGCAGGATCTGCCCGGATTCGCCGTCGACGAGCAGCCACGCCGCCGCGCTGACGCTCGGGAGCGGCAGGGTCGAGATTAGCGGCAAGCGGGATGCGAGTGGGGCGGCGAGTGTGTCGACCGGGTGCGCTGCCAGCGAACAGAACAGTGTCAACGCGAGGCTGGAGCGGCGAAACGCACGGCGCAAAGAAATGATGCGTGAAGCACGAAACAAATTCATAAGACGTAGTCCTGCTTGATCTATTCGGAGGCAAGTCCGGTGTGTGCTGAATCACCACGCTCACACGAACAGCGCTTGCCTGTTGCATCCGATATTGCGCCGCAGGCAAGCGAGCGTCTATGAACAGCACTCACCCTTTTCGATAGAACAGATGGGAAGCGAGCGGACATCGATGCGCGCGCGAGCCGTGTCCAGAAACGCGGCTGTCGCGCAGGCCGCAATGCGACGCGGCGTTGCAATAGCAACTGGGTCATAGCCGGAGGCTGCCTTCCGAGACGATGATCGCACAGCCACCGATCTCGATCCGATGAGCCGCGTCCGGACCTTTCCAGAAGATGCGCCCCGATCTCCCCAGATGCATGCCCTGGCTTGCGACTTGCGTTGCAGAGCCGGGACGCCAGTTGTTCAGCCATGCGCACAGCGCGGCGGCGCACGCGTTGCCGCCGCCGCACACTGCATCTTCGGGCACACCGATGGAAGGGGCGAACGAACGGACTTCGTAGTCAGTGGCGGCGTCGAATCGCGTCTTGCCGAAAGCCGTGACGCCGATCGCGCCGTGCAGCCGGCTCAGCCTGTCCAGTTCGTCTGGAACCGGCTCAAGACGATCGATGTCGACGGCATCCGGTAGCTCCAGAACCAGCCACTTCGCTCCGGCTTCGACTATGAACACGCGTGACGACTCCGCGACCGGACCCAGGGCCGCGACGATCGCCTCCGCGTCGTCGTCGCGGAGGGGCCGCACCGTGACCGGTGGGGTCGTAAACCACACGCGCCGCTTCCCACTGACGACCTCCTCCGTGCGCATGTCGATCAGCCCCGCAGGGCACGCCTGGATGAATCGACCGCGGCTCACGTCGATTCGATTGTGGTCCAGCAACAGGTGTGCGGTGCCTATCGACGGATGACCGGCGAACGGCAGCTCGCACCGCGGCGACCAGATCCGCACGCTGTAGGCCGCCCGTTCGTCCTGCGTGGTGGGCAACACGAACACCGTCTCCGGCATGCCGATCCATCGCGAGAAATCCTGCATGCGAGTGTCGGACGGCATCGTGTCGGGAATCACGATGGCAACCGGATTGCCTGCGAACGCGTGCTGAGTGAATACGTCGACGATAAACAATTGGGCGGAGGTGCTCACGTGGTCGATCCTTTGCATGAAACGGTAGCGGGCACCTGTCGTGACGACCGGCGCCAATCGCTAGCTAGCTATGCCGCGTAGCGCCGCGCGGTCGCAATCAGGATCGCTGCCGCGCGGGCGATATCGTCGGTCGTCACACCGAGATGGGTGGTCGCTCTCAGCTTGCCGTTCGGCAGCGCCCGGATGCGCACCCCTGCCTGCGTCGCGTGGCGGACAAACTGGTCGGCGTCGACAGACAGGCCGCGGAGGGCGAACAGGATCAGATTGGTGGCTGGCTTCGCTGCGGAAAACGAGAAGTACGGTTGCGCTTCGAGGAGTTCGACCAGCAGTCGAGCATTCGCGTGATCGTCAGCAAGACGTTCGACGTGGTGATCGAGTGCATGCAGCGCGGCGGCCGCCAGCACACCGGACTGCCGCATTGCGCCACCCAGCCGGTATTTCCAGACCCACGCGTCGCGCACGAACGACTCGCTGCCGCAGAGCACCGCGCCGACCGGGCAGCCGAGTCCTTTCGTGAAATCGATCCACGCAGAGTCCCAGCCCTCTGTGTAGGTGCGCGGCGCGATGCCTGTCGCGCAACTAGCATTGAGTAGCCGGGCTCCGTCGATGTGGGTTCTGAGTCCGGCATCGAGCGCGACATCGCGCACCTGCCGCAACGTGTCCAGCGGCCAGATGGCGCCTCCGCTGAAATTCGTGGTCTGCTCGATGCAGACCATCGCGGAACGCGGCGCAGTTCTGCTCGGAGCGCGGATCGCGGAGCGGCATTCGTCGGCGGTGAAAACGCCATCCGCGGTCCTGATGGGATTGACGGCCGCACCGGCGATTGCCGCGGCGCCCGCTGCTTCCGTCGTGCAGATGTGCGATTCGGCGTCGGCGATCAGTTCGTCGCCGGGACGCGTGTGAACCAGCGTCGCGACGAGATTGCACATGGTTCCGGACGGCATGAATACGGCGCTCGGATAACCCAGTTCGGCGCTCACCCGATCGCACAGCGCGCGCGTAGTCGGATCTTCGTCGGCCTGCTCGTCGCCGACCTCGGCCCGCGCCATCGCGGCGCGCATGGCGTCGGTCGGTGTCGTCTTCGTGTCGCTGTACAGATCGATGACGCGCATGATTCAGCGCTCCGGTCCGGGTCGAAGCGCGACGTCGTCGAGTGGACCCGCATCGAGCGAATGGTCAGGAGGCGAAACCGGCGTGTCGCCGTCGTCGAATTCGGCTGCCGTAAGCGGCCGACGATTGACGTTCAGGCGAAATACGTCGAAGCGGTTGTAGTAACCGACGACGTCCTGAAACTGTTTGGGCACGACGCATTTGGCGAGATCGATGTCCGCATACACGATGCCTTCGTCATCGCGCAGCGTATCGCTG
Source organism: Paraburkholderia sp. (assembly GCF_050742655.1). GTDB lineage: Bacteria > Pseudomonadota > Gammaproteobacteria > Burkholderiales > Burkholderiaceae > Paraburkholderia. The sequence continues at coordinate 25,434 of NZ_JBOIGG010000026.1, forward strand.
ATCACGCGTCCATCCGGCCCAAAAATCATCGAAACGCTTTTGGGCGACTCATCGAGCAGTTGCCTCGCGCGGCTGTTGTCCCGGGCAATGAGATCGATCGCATCGGGCGGCAGGAAGCCCGAGGCGACGATGTTGAATAGCTTGCCTTCGAATGCGTGCGCGCCGGCACGAAGACGGATGGCGGCCTCGAGATCGTAACCCGCCTCGCCGGGCGGATGGGTCGGCCAGCGCGGTGAGAACGACGAGACATGCACGTTTTCGCCCTGCGCAAGCAGTGAGAACCGCGCGAGCGAATTGGTGTTTTCGCCGCACACCAGCGCACCGATTTTGCCGATGCGGGTATCGACGACGCGCAGACCGCTGCCGTCGCCGTTCGCCCACGTCATCTTCTCCCAATAGGTCGGTACCAGTTTGCGGTGGCGATTCAGCAACTTGCCGTCATCGCCGATGAGCAGGTTCGTGTCCCATATGCAGGCGGGACTCACCGGCGACACCTCGTTGATGCCGATCGACACAAACACACGGTGACGGCGTGCAGCATCCTGGATGCGACGGACCTCCGCGCCGTCGACTTCGACGGCACTGGCAGCCAGATTGAAGAAGAAATCGTGCACGTCGACTGGCGCATACACGCCGGACCAGACCGGAAACGCTGATACGTACGCTTCGGGGAACGCGATCAGTTCCGCGCCGTGATGAGCCGCTTCCGCAATTAGTGCGCAAGCCTTGTCGATCGTGCGGGCGGAATCGAAATAACAGGGTGCCACGTGGCAAGCTGCAGCGCGAAATGCCGGGAATGTTTTCATGACAGGCAACCGAGGATGGGTTGCCGGATTATGTGAGGCCTGATTCGTGGTGTCGATGTACAGAGATCGGCGAAAATGCTGGAACAGTGCAGGTGTCCCGGGCGATCAGAAACATCATCGCTTGAGCGGGCGCATTCACGGGGACGGGGCGCTGTCAAATTCACAGCGCAGACGGCTAAGATCGCGTGATGAAGACACCAAAATCGCTTTACCATGGTCATCGTTTCCCCGGGTCGATCATCAGTCACGCGGTTCGGTGGTATTGATATGACTTTGCGTGTCAATCGGAGTTGGTTTTCAGGTTGTTGTATCGATGCATGAATTTCCTGAGGGCGGCGCAGCAGTAACGTCAACGGTGAATCACACTGATATGCGCGGGTTGGGTACCGCATTACAGAGGTCCGCCTCATGAGCCTGCCGCTAACTTTCGCCGCAAATCGGTGATGCTCGTTGCGAAATACCATCGCGGGTTGTCCGGGTGTCGGGCTGCGCCGCCTTCAGGAAATTCCTTCAGTTTTCAAAACAGTCACCGGCAGGATGCAGGCGATTCGCTGCGTGGTATGGCGAGCGACATGGCCAGCCGGCTGATGTCCCACATGAATGCAGCCAGCTCGCGTGCAATAGCCACGACCGTGATGTTGATCGGCTTGCCGCGTGCGCTCAGCCGGCGAAATCGTCGGCACAGCCGTACCTGGGCGTCCCAGGCCCGGTCAATGATGGCCTTGGGCAGGTCTTCAAGGCGGGCCTGGATTTCCGGACTGACGCGGGCGGGGTGACGGTAACTCCATGCAGCCTCGACCAGCAACCTTCTGGCGTAGCTGTTGCCGATCTTGGTGATGCTGCCCAGCCGGCGTTTGCCTCCCGACGAATGTTCCGATGGCGTCACACCAAGCCAGGCCATCAGCTGACGCGGATGTTCGAAGCGGGACAGGTCGCCGAGTTCAGAAAGCATCACGATGGCAGTAACAAACTGGACACCCCGCATGGCCTGCAGGGCCAGCACCACCGGATAGAACCGCCAGGAGATCACTGCTTCGCGCAGGGCTGTTTCCAGACGAGCGCACTGTGCGAGCCGGTCCTCGATCGTGCGCCGGTGTTCGTCAAAGGCAAGGTGCTGCCAGGCGCTGGGAAACGAACAGCGACCCAGCCAGCGACGGTGCGCCTCGCCCCAGTTTGCGCTGCCGGTATAGCGAACGCCATGCGCGAGCAGGAACGATTTCAGTCGCTGCCGTGCGTGCCGCAGATCTTCACGGGCTGTCGCCCATGCGCGGGCGAGATCCCGGAATGCCTCGTCCTCAATTCCAGGCACGTACACGGCCGACAGGTCGCCCGCGCGCAGCGAGCGCGCCAGCTTGATGGCATCACGCCGGTCAGTCTTCACGCGTTCGCCCGGCTTGCGCGGGATCAGTGACGGTGCGCAGACCATGCAGTCGAAACCCTTCTGGACGAGCTGAAGGTACAGCCCGTAGCCACACGGACCAGCCTCGTACGTGACGCGTACGTGCGGCGCTTTGGATTGCAGCCGCGTGCACAGCCGGTCAATGTCGGCCCCACTCGTGCCGGTTTTGCCCAGCAGTTCGACCTCGCCCGCGTCGATCACGTAGGCGACCGTGATCGAGTCCTTGTGAAGATCCAGTCCAACGTACACCGTGCTATCGTTTCGCATGCTGGCCTCCATGGAGGAAATCGCCGGGACGCGGCCCAGTCCACGTCCGTGCGGCTCTGGCAGCAATGCTAACCCGCGTTCAGTTTCCCCACCGCGGGCCAGCCCCTACCTCACGCAAAGTCATACTGCCTTTCCAGTTTCTCATTGCGCGCGCAACAACGTGACAGCGCCCCCACGGGCGATAGCACTCCACAACGCGCGGACGAAAGGTAACGCGGGGGTTCGCAGGGAACGCGCAACACCGCCCATTGGAAAGCGTGAGCGCTGAGGTGGCGGACGAACGCCGGACGTGATGAGATACGCGAACTCCGCGGGTTGATGAACGTCCTTCATTGAATTCATCTCGACAAATGACACAGTACGATACCGATTGAGCTTCATCTCGGGGTTCCAAAGCGAGAGCAATATGTCCCTTCGGCATGGCACGAAGACGTGGCTGCCCGCGAGATCGACGGTGTCCGCGGGTGAGTTAAATCCGCGACTATCGTGGCTCGTCGAGAATCCCATCGGCATCGCGAGCCAATGCTTTGGTGTGAGTCGGCATCGGCGCACCTGACGCTTGATCGATAGTGACACCGTGTGGCCAGCTTGCGGGCGCAATCGCAACATAGCGAGCGAAACCACCGGTTCCACCTTCAGGCTTTGCAAAGCCGATGGCGATCAGTGCACCGCTCTCAGGTACCTGATCGAGATTGGCAACACCCTCGGCCTGAGCAAAGTTGTGCTTGAACAGCCATTTCTCGGTCTCATACGTCGGGCTCATGTCCGGGCTGTATGTCTCGTGACCATGAAACAGGACATGTGGCTGCATGTGAAGGAACTGGAGCACGTCGAGTCCGATGCCAGGGAAGGGCTTCGCATTGAAGCTCGCCGGATCGGGCCATCGCTTTGACCAGTCCGTTCTGAACATCACCACGGAACCTGCAGGAATACGGCCATACTTTTTCTCCCAGTCGCGGATGTCGTCCATCGTTGCGACGACAGCGGGATTGGCCTTGACCTTATCGACCATGTTGGTGACAACCAGAGGCCGCGACGTACGATCGCCGGGAATTCGTTGATTGTTGCTCCGTGAGCATTGCCGTGCGCGGGCGGGTCGAGTTGGGTGCCAACCTGATCCGTGCTCAACTCATAGGCCGTGATTGCCGCGTCTACCGTTGGATAATCAAACGCTACATCCTTGTCGGAGCCATGGAGATGCGCGGTCTTGAACTCCAACGGACCGAAGTCAGGGCCTAGCGGTGTTCGAGGGCTAAAGGCGTGTGTCAGATCGATGTACTTCGCTTTGGCGAACAGGGCGTCATAGGTCGGCCAGAAGCTTTGTGTGGTTCCTGCTGCTGCATGCCGGCGGCGTACGCTGTCACTCCGCTCAAAGAGGTTAGCGCGCATAACAACAATATTGCCCCACCGTTCCGAACGTTTCTTTTCATTTAATACACTTCTTTTGTTTCATATATGGATGGCTTTGTGCCAGACCTGCTACACGACTATCAGACTTATCGACCGATAACTGCTTGCCGACTTGCAGCGCGTAGTCGCTCAAGATCTGCATGACGTGTATCGATGTCGTCCCGATCTACGGCAAGACGCCTGTCGCGAAGTGCCGCGAGCGCATTGACAACAACCTGCAGTGGCGGACCGCTCGCGGTAATCTGCTTTAGATCGCGCTCCTCCAAGGCCACGGCTGGCGCTTCGATGAAACGCTTGACGAAAAGATCGTGGTGCTGAGCCGCGGTGAAACCGTGTGCCTCGCAGACCGAGATGAATGCGGAGAGCGAAGGTTGAAGTGCCCGTCCTATCGGTCCTTGATCTAACTGGGCAAGCCAGCAGTCAAGCAGACTCGTGCGTCGACTCGCGCGCTGAAGGATTTGCTGGTCCTCTGCTGTCATGAACGCTATTTTTTCGAGCATCACGGATGCATAGCTGGCATCCGATGTCCGGCACAAACCCAACTGAAGATCAATCTCGTTGATCGCAGCGAAATCGCCTGCGTTGGCGCCACGATATTCCGTGCGTCCAACGCGGTAGCTTTTGAAGTAGGGGCGAATGTTGTAGAAGAACCGCCGCACGTCGAGTTTCTCGTCCAGTTCCTTGTTGTGCGCAGCAACGTCCAGCAACGCGCGCCTGGCTTCCTGCAACAGATAGACGGAAACCGGATGAGTCACGCCTAGCGGAACGATCCGACGAAGCACGTCGGCGGCCCGGATGTATCCAAGGATGCTCAAGCAGTTGTAGGTGATGAATATCTGCTCGTCCTTCAGCCAGGTGAAGCTCTTGTGATAGCCGCTGTGAGCGAGGTTGCGCAGGTTGACGTGGGCGGTCGCAAATCGGGGCATGACGCCGAGCCCCACGGCGAGCTTTTGCGCGAGCGCACTTGCCTCCGGAAAAGGAGAGCGTTGCTCGCGATCAGGATTGGTCATCTCATGACGGCGAAGTGCTGCCATGTACAAACCAATGTTTCCGAGGATATCGTAGGCAGCTTCCTCATCCGTCGGAAGGGTGGCTGCTTCGAGCGCCGACGCAATTAGCGCTCGGCCCTCATCACACAACGCAGTTTTCGTCTGTTCGCAGTGGCCTTCGACGGCAGCGGGATTCTCCAGCCCGAAGTAGAACTCCTCGAGTTCAGTGTTCAGGTCCTTGAAACGGCTTCTGATCCATTTATCAAAAGCGAATATCTGCGAAGTGGACATGTTCAGTTCCTGTTCGACAGCTTGACTGCGCCGCCTCACGTATTAACGATATGCAAACAGACGATCTGGTACGTCTGTCAAACGTTCTCGGGAAATCCGTCTCATGCTCGAGTGCGTCACCTAACAGCGCAGGCTTTGAGAGGAGGGCGTTGCACGATGAACCCCTGTGCCGCTCTGCCAGAAGTATTAAGCTATATGAAAAGTATCTTGATGTAAATGATACGTGACATCTACTGTTGTGCGAGGGCAGCGAATGATGAGGCACCCTTTCCTCATGACCCCCAACGCCGGGACAGCAATTCTCATTGACAGGCAAGGACACGCTGACACTGTCCACCGGACAGTTGATGAGGATAGCGGTAGAGCATTTCGGAGGGCGCGGGCAGATGTACGGATTCGAGGTAACGGCGTGCGATGTCGGCATGCTCCCGCGCGGGCACCCCGAGTCGTTTCAGATGCTCGGTAAACGTGGCACCAATCGTCCATAGCGGATTAAGTGCGGTCAGTGGTTTCTGCGGAACAAAAGCGATCTGACGACCGAGCATGTCTCGATGTTCCCGCGAACTCATCGCGAGCATGTCGCGGCCGGTGAAGCGCATCTGCCGGTTCGTCACCTCGAAGCCAGGCGGTAGCAGGCCCGAGATCAAACGCGCCAGCATGCTTTTGCCTGTGCCCGATTCGCCCACCACACCGAGCATGCGTCCTCGTCGCAGATCGATTCGCAAGTCGCGTAGAACGGCAACCGACTGTCGGCCGATCGTCGTGCTCAACGTGACACCGTCGACCGAGAGTACCGGGTCCTCGGTCCGCATGGATCAGTCTCCTCTTGCCCGCATGCGCGGGTCTAGCGCGACACGCAGACCGTCGCCCAGCAGGTTGCAGCCGAGCACGGTAACGACGATAGAGAGCACCGGGAACAGCAAGCCCGACAGCGATTCGTGCATCGAGATGCGCGCGTCTGCGATCATCACGCCCTAGGCCCGCGACATTGGCGGGCACACTGAGTCCGATGAAACTCAACAGCGGTTCGACAGAGATCGCCACCCCCATTTCGAGCGACAACAGGGTGATGATCATCGATAGTGCGGCGGGTAAAACATCACCCGCAGGTGGCTGAAGTTCATCAACTGAGCTGCCAGAACATAGTCGCGCTGGCGCACCACCATGACTTCGGCGCGTACCACGCGACAAAAGCGGGTCCAGTCGACCAGCACGATCGACAGGATGACGTTTCGACGCCTACGCCCAGACTCACCATGAGCACCAGTGAAAGCACGACGGGTGGGAACGACATCCACAGATCGACCAGATAGCTGATCGTGCGATCTACCCAGCCGCCGAAATGGCCGGCGAGAATCGCCAGCACGCTGCCGAAAAGTCCCGCGCCAAGCGCTGCAATCACGGCCACTGTTAGTGCAATACGCCTGCGGTACAGCAGGCGCGAAAGGACATCGCGGCCGAGGCTGTCCGTGCCGAGCGGAAATGCCCAGTCGCCGCCGGCGGCGAGAGCATGTGCAGGAGATCCTGGTCTTGCGGATTGTGCGGCGCGAGCCATGGCGCAAACAGCGCGCATAACACCACGCCAAGCATGATGGCGGTGCCGAGCCACAGGTTCAAACCGCGCAATCGCTGACAGGGTGGGCGGCGTAGACGCTTTGCGTAACAACCGTCGTTGGCGCACCGATTCTTTCGCACTTTGTGTTGAGCGCCTACATCCCGGGGCAATTTGCCGTGACGCTGGTGTTGTGCGCGGTGTTCTATCCGTTGCTCCGCCTGAGCGTACTGAAGCCGCGTGGGCTGCGCATCAGCAAGCTGATCATACTTCAGGGTATAGCCGCGCGCAGACAGGGTTGTCAAGTTTGCCGGGCGGCAGTCGGGTGGTCAGAATTTTCGTCATATACATTGATATAAAGAAACAATACGTAGATAATAAATTTCATGCAGGGTAGTCGCCCGTCGGGGCATTCCTGCGGGCCAAACCAGAATTGAATGGAGTCGAACGATGATCAATCAGCCGGGTGCACCGGATCTCGCCGAGATCCTGATCCAGAGTGACGACCTCGAATGGCGCCCCAAGTCGTTGAAGGGTGTGCATGAAAAGATGCTCTGGCGCGACGATGCGACAGGTGCGTCGATTGCGCTGATTCGCTTCGATAAGGGTGTCGGGATTCCGCAGCCGCATTCGCATGCGTCGAATCAGTTCATGTTCTGCCTGTACGGGAAGTACGAATACACATCGACTGGCGTAACACTGGTGCAGGGTAGCTTCTACTGCAATCCGAAGGGGCTCGTACACGGACCGACGCTCGCGCATGAAGAGACAGTGGTAGTCGAGGTCTACGACGGCCCACACTATCCGCAGAAGCCAGATTGGTACACCGACGAGCGGGATGCCCACTGACATGGGAGCGAATGTTTCCGTCTCGGTGCCGCGCCTCGTTGACGGGGTAGCGCGAATTCTGCAGGGCGCAGGAGTGGCTCACGACGATGCGCGCACAGTAGCCTCGTCACTCGTCGCAGCTGACCAGGAAGGCATTTCGTCGCACGGGGTGATGCTGGTACCGCTGTATGTGAAGCGGTTGCTGGTGGGTTCGGTGGCGGCTGGCGCGAAGCCCACGATTGTCTCGGATAGCGACAACGCGATCGTGATCGACGCACAACATGTACTCGGGCAGATCAGTTCCACGTTTGCCGTCGAACTGGCTTCCTCGCGTGCTACGCGTTATGGCATGGCCAGCGTAGCCGTGCGCAACGGCTTTCACTTCGGTACCGGCAGCCGCTGGGCAGGCATGCTTGCACGACAAGGTCTTGTTGGCGTCGCGATGTCGAACACACGCCCGTTGATGCCTGCTCCGGGCGGTGCGCAGGCGGTGGTCGGTAACAATCCTCTCGCAATCGGCCTGCCGGCAGAAGAGGGTGCACCATTGGTGCTCGACATGGCAATGAGCGCGAGCGCGATGGGCAAGATCCGTCTTGCGCAGGCACGCGGCGAGAACATTCCTGCCGACTGGGCCACCGATGCCAACGGTGCGCTCACCACAGACCCTGCAGCGGCGATCAAGGGAATGCTATTGCCCGCGGCGGGGCCGAAGGGTTTCGGACTGGCTGTCATGGTCGACCTGCTGTGCGGTGGACTCGCGAATGGCGGTGTCGGCAATGCGGTGAAGCCTCTCTACGGCGACGCCACCGATCCGTACGGTTGCTCGCATTTCTTCCTCGCTATCGACGTCAACCGCTTCCTGCCAATCGAGCAGTTTCGCACGACGGTAAGTGCGCTGTCGTCGCAGATCCGTTCATCACGGCGGGCGCCGGGCGTCGAACAGTTGTACATGCCGGGCGACATCGCTGCGCACCAGGCGCAACTCAATTGCGACTTCGTGACGTTGCCAGTCGAGCTGCTCGGAGAACTCGATCAGAGCGCGCGATCGGTCGGCATAGCGCCTCCTTCCTTGACTGAATAACCAGGAGCAACATCACTATGAGCAAGCAACAGATCTCGACACAGAATCTGCGCGAACCGAACGGACATTTTTCGCAGGCGACCGCCATTGAAGCCACGGGACGCCTCGTATTCATCTCGGGCATGACGGCCCGCAAGCCCGACGGATCGATCGCGGGTATCGGGGACATCGAGGCGCAGACGCGCCAGGTGTGCGAGAACCTGAAGGCTGCTGTCGAAGCCACCGGCGGGAAACTCGAAGACATCTGCCGCGTCGACGTGTATGTGCGCAACATGGAGCACTTCGACCGGATCCATAAAGTACGTCGCGAGTATTTCCAGGCGCCGCTTCCTGCTTCGACGATGGTTGAAGTGACCAAGATGGTCTCGCCTGAGTATCTGATCGAGATCAACGCGATCGCCGTAGTGCAGGGTGCGTGATGGCGGATACCTTGCATGTGGGGCTCGCGCGGGTGAGCGTCGACGACGTCGCTCACGTGGCGCTGGTCGAGAATGGCGTTGCGACGCCACTGCCGGAATTCAACGGCAGTATGGTCGATCTGATCGTTGGCGGTACGGATCGTCTGAACGAAGCGCGTGAGCTGGCTCGCGGTGCGAGTCGAATCGGGGTCGAGCTGAGCGCAGTGCGGCTGCTGGCGCCGATCGATCGCTTTCGTCGCGACGTCATCTGCGCAGGCTGGAATTACTGGGCGCACTTCGAGGAGAGCAAGGGCAAGCGTGAAGGTCAGGACGTGGACAAGCCTAATGCTCCTACGTTTTTCACGAAAGCTCCCGACGTGGTGATCGGACCAACCGATCCGATTGGCTGGGACCCGCGCATTTCCGTCAAGTGGGACTACGAGGCCGAGATCGCCGTGATCATCGGCAAGACCTGCCGCAGCGTGCCGGTCGATGCGGCGCTCGAGTATGTGTTCGGCTATTGCCTCGCGAACGACGTCTCCCAGCGTGATCTGCAACGTCGGCATGGCGGCCAGTGGTTCAAGGGCAAGAGTATCGACGCGACGATGCCGCTCGGACCCTGGATCATTCCGGCCGACACGTTTACGCCCGACGACGTGCAACTGAGCTGCGTCGTGAATGGCGAACTGCGCCAGAACGCCAGCACCAAACTGATGGCATTTTCAATTGCCGAGCTGATCGCCGAAGCGTCGTTCGGCATGACCCTGTATGCGGGCGATGTCCTGCTGACGGGCACGCCTGCAGGCATCGGCAATGCGATGGAGCCGCCGTGCTATCTCGTCGAAGGCGACGAGGTGGTGGTCAGCGCAACAGGCATGGGCGAACTGCATAACCGTTTCGTGCGTGCCGATCTGTACGGTGCGTCGGACGTCATCATCGGTGGAGCGAAAGCATGAAGGCGCAATTCGATGCAACAGGCAGCGTGATCGCGATCACGGGAGCGGCTAACGGCATCGGCAGGGCGCTCGCTCTGGCGTGCGCGAAAGCCGGTGCAAAAGTCATTGCGCTGGACGTCGACGATCGCGAGGGCGAAGCGCTGCAGAGCGAACACGCACATATCGAATACCGTCATCTGGACGTGGCTGATCGTGCCGCGGTCAGCCGGGTTTTCGCTGACGTGCTGATGCGTCATGGACAGATCGACGGTCTCGTACTGGGCGCAGCAATCCAGCCGCGCATACCCGTGCAGGACACGCCGGCAGATACCTGGCAGCACGTGCTCGACGTCAATCTGAACGGCGTCGTGTGGTGCTATCAGGCTGTGTTGCCCAGCATGATCGCGCGCCGTGCCGGTTCGGTCATTGCGTTTTCGTCGGGGCTGGCGTCATCCGGTTGGCTGGGAGCTTCCGCGTATGCGACGACTAAGGCCGCATTGACTGCGTTCGTCAAAAGCGCGGCGAAAGAAGTCGCCGCGCATCGCGTGCGTTTCAATCTGATCGCACCAGGTGTGATCGATACGCCGCAATATCGCCGTGCCAACGAAGGCAACGACGGTGCGCACTGGCAGCAGACGCTCGGTGTCGGCGCGGCCGACGACGTCGTAGGCCCGTTGATGTTCCTGCTCTCGGACGCCGCCAGCATGACCGCATCGCTCGTGAGCCGGGATTTCGCCTATGCGTCGCGCGACGACGCCTGATTTCAACCGCAGTGCTGGCGTCGACCGTCGACGCCGCGCTGGTTTTGCAGCCAAGCCATGTCTACCCAACCCTCACTTCCTGTATTGATTGTCGGTGCCGGTCCGATCGGGCTGGTCACCGCGCTGGCCCTTTCGTTCTACAAGATCCCGTTTCAGCTGTTCGAAGAGGACGGCACGCTGTCGCTCGATACCAAGGCCGGTACGATTCTCACCCGTACACTCGAAGCATTTCGCCGCTACGGCGTAGCAGACGACGTGCTCGCACGCGCTCTACGCATCGACGAGATCGGTTCCATCGAGCGCGCGACCAACATCGCGCGTGACTCGGTGCGCACCGACGTGCTGCGTGACGAGACGCGTTACCCGTTCGTGATCAATCTGCCACAGCATCATCTCGAACCGATTCTCGCGGCAAAAGTCGAGGCGAGTCCGTATGGACAGATGCACAAGCAGCATCGGCTGACCCGCTTCGATCAGCAGGCCGATCGCGTGGTTGTGCACCTCGACACGCCCGATGGACCGCGCGAAGTCGAGGGCTCGTATCTGCTCGCGTGCGATGGCGGTCGCAGCGTCGTGCGTCAGCAGATGGGTGTGGAGGTCGAAGGGAAAACGCTCGACGTCCGCTATCTGCTGGTCGATTTCAAGGTCGATTTCGACGTGCAGAACGCGCGCGATTACCCCTATCTCGCCTATTTCTCGGACCCCGAGGAGTGGATGATCCTCGTGCGGCATCCGCACTGCTGGCGCTTTCTGTTTCCGATCGACCTCACAGGCCTCGAGCCCGACGAGGAGCAGTTGCGCGCCAAGGTGCGGCGTTTTATCGGCGATGTGGCGAACATCGAGTATCTCGGCAAGGTCGTCTATCGCGTGCATCACCGGATCGCGTCGAGCTGGAAGGATGGACGTGTGATGCTGATGGGCGACGCGGCGCACCTGATCACACCGATGTGGGCCCTCGGCCTGAACACGGGTGTACTCGATGCGATCAATTTGCCGTGGCGGCTCGCATGGGTGCTGCGTGGCTGGGCCGATGCGAAGCTGCTCACTGGCTATGAGCGCGAGCAGCACCCGATTGCCGCGAACGGATCGGGTGAACTGGCCGAGTCGGCGCGCCTTGCAATGTCGAGCGAGGGACAGGCCGAAGTTGGCGCGAGTGGCGACAACAAATGGGGCAATGCGTGCACGCGCACGATGCTCGGTGTGTCGCTCGACGTGACCGGCAACGGTGGCGGATCGATGGTGAAGCGCGGCGCGACTGCATCCCCAATCCAGGTAGGCGACCGCTTTCCCGACTGGGAACTGCACGATGCGAGTGGCCGCGCGCTGCGTTTGCACGATCTGACTGACGACAGCTTTGTCGCACTCTATTTCACGGATGCGCGGCGCCGTCCGGCCATTGCAGCCAATACGTCGCCCGCGCTGCAGAATTTTCTTGTATCGCGTTGGGATGCACCGCTCGATTCGGGCTTGCGGGAGAGTTCGCTGCTCGATCCTGGCAGCCGGCTCTTCAAGCGGCTAGGTATTCCAGCGGATACGCTCGTGCTGATTCGCCCTGACGATCACATTGCCGCAATCTGTCCGATGGCTAGTACTACCGTGGACGCCCTCTACAAAGCAGCGACTGGCAGCCTGCCGCCCACCCAGCAAAACTGGAGCACCCATGACTTCGCCTAAAGCAGTGGGCCTCGCGGCCTTTGGTTTGCAGGTGCAGGATCTCGAGACCGCGATGCGGTTCTACGAGACATTTGGACTGGAAGGCGGGACAGAGGGTTCGGTCGCGCAAATGAAGAGCCCCGGGCGCCGTGAGACTGAGGTGTTTCTGTCGACGGGTGCGACGAAGCGATTGAATTTCTTGTCGTTCGTGATCGCACCAGGTAGCGAGCCGGCATTCCGCCAGCATCTGGCGGCGTGCGGCATCGTGGAGCAAAGCCCGCCGGACCCGACATTTCCGGATGGCGTCTGGTTCAAGGATCCGTGGGACACCTGGATCAATCTGGTACCGCGCATTCTGCAGGCCGCCCCCCAGGTCGGCAGCATTCCGATGAACCTTGGTACGCAACCTGCGCGCATCGACGTTGCGATGTGGCAGGAAGCGAAGACATGCTTGCCGCTGAGGCTCGGTCACGTGCTGATATTCACCGCAGATTGGGAAGCGGCCGAACGCTTCTATACGGACGTGATCGGATTGCGTACGACGGATCGCACTGCTGGAAAGGTTGCGTTCATGGCAGCCGGCGAGGGGTTGACCGATCACCACTGCTTTGGGTTGATCCGCAGCTCGCACCGCGGTTTCCAGCATGCGAGTTTTCAGGTGCCGACTCTCGACGACATCGGCATGAATGCCGGCCGGATGCGCGACGCGGGCTACCGGGAAGCGTTCGGCCCCGGGCGTCATGCAATCTCATCGAACGTCTTTCACTACGTGCGCGATCCGTGGGGAAGCTGGATCGAGTACTACTCGGACATGGACAAGATCACCGAGGCCTGGGTGGCGCGCGACTGGAACAATCGCCCTTACATCTGGGGGCCTGACTGGTCGCCTGAGTTTTGGGGCAATGAAATGAACGCGAACCTTGAACCGGCGTGAACGACAATGGATGCCATTTCGCTTGATGTACACACGCATCTGCTTCCTGTCCGCGCCGAAGCGCTCGCGGCATTCGACGGTGTGCTGTGGGACGCGTCGAACAGGCGTCTAAGCGTAGACGGCCACACGGTCGGGATGTCGTCGCTGTTCGATTCCAGCGAGCTGCTGCGCTGGATGTATATGCGACGCATTGCTCGTGCGTGGGTGTCGGTGCCGCCCCCGGCTTACCGGCCACATCTGGACGAGGCCGAGGCGTTGCGTTGGGCTCGCTATCTGAACGATGGCTTGCACGAGGTCGCTGTGCAAAGCGGTGGGCGCTTGCAGGCACTATTGCACCTGCCGCTGGAACAACCGAATGCCGCACTCGAGATACTGAACGCGCGCGACGCCGGCGACCTTGCGGTGGCAGGTTACGCGGCGTCAACGACGGTCGGTGAGGGAACCCTCGCCGATGCGGCACTCGATCCGGTGTGGGCCGCGCTGAACGCGCAGCGTGCGTTTCTGTTCCTGCATCCGGGCGATTGCGCCGACCCGCGTCTCAAGCCATTCTATTTGCAAAATCTGCTCGGCAATCCGCACGAAACAGCGGTGGCGGCTGGCGCGCTCGTGTTCGGCGGTGTGCTCGAACGCTATCCGGCGGTACAGGTGTGTCTTGCGCATGGCGGCGGGACTGTGCCAGCAGTCACTGGACGCTGGCAGCGCGGGTTCGACACGGCTCGCCCCGGCGTGGATCTGGGCAGGGAGGCGCCTCGCGCCGCCCTACGGCGCTTGTGGGTCGATTGCATCACGCACGACGCCGCGGCGCTGCAATGCTCATGCGCGACCTTTGGGGAGGATCGCGTGCTGTTCGGCTCGGACTGGCCGTTCCCGATGGGTTTCATCGATCCCGATCAGCAATGCGCGAGCTTGTCTGAGCAAACCCGGCATCGCGTCTTTGCCGGAAACGTCCGGGCGCTACTCGACTCGATGCGCTGATCGGCACGTTTCATCCGCGCGGGCCGACCTCAACTAGGTCGGTCGCGTCGCTCTTTTTGATATCATGAGCCCCTTATTTGAACAGGCGGGTCGTGCTGCATCTTCGCTTGCAGCGCGACCCGTCTGTCAACGTATGAAAGCGCCGGGCACACTAAAGGCTTTGACCATGAAAGAGCGTGACTACATCGACGCGGTAGTAGAAGAGTGGGATGCCCAGGGCACCGGTAGACCCATCGCCAGTGTGGCGCTCCTGCTGCGCATCATGCGCATCGGCGGCATACTCGAGCGCGAGCTCTCCACGCTTTGCGCGCGTTACAACCTGAAGCCCGGTCAATTTCAGGCGTTGGCGACATTGCGCCGCGCCTATCCACGTACGCTCACGCCTTCTGAACTCAACCACGGAACGTTGCTCACTTCAGGCGCGATGACGCCGCTGATTGACCGCCTTGAGGAAAAAGCACTGGTCAGACGGCTCGCGGACCCCGACGATCGTCGCGGCGTACGGGTCGAGTTGACCCGGGCAGGGCAGAAGCTCATTGACGAGGCGCTCGACGCACGCATTGAACGTCTGGCCGAACTTGCTGCTCAGCTGGGCGAGAGTGAAATCGTGAAGTCAGCGGCTGCGCTGCGCAAGATCATGCTGATGCTCGAAGGGCCGACCGAAAGCACCACGCACACCTGATGCGTACTGCTGTGCCCGTTGCGCCGTTAATCGCAAGAACCGTCCAACGGTCGCACGGCGAAGCGCATCGTTCTGCTCGGCATCTAAAAGTCTGCAAAGACTGAAGCCACTTTAGTCGCGCTTCGAAATCCCGCTCGGTGACATCGCGATCATGCTCATGATTTGTAGCGGGTAATGGGTAACAAAAAAGTAAAGGGCAGATGCCCGACCATCGCATCTGCCCGCAATCACACTAAGTATCACGAGTACCGCTCAGAACCCCTCAGGTCGACACCGCCGAAAGAGCCGCCAGCCGCTTGCGGAACAGGAAGTACACGAGCGACACCAGTAACAGCCACGGCACCCCGACGATCCACGACATATTCCAGTTTGCGTCGAAACCCATCGTAATCAGAATTGCCGCCAGCAGCCCAATACCGAGGATCTGCGCGTACGGGAAGAACGGCATGCGCACCGGAAGCACGCGTCCACGCCATGCACGTCGGAACTGGACGTGCGTGACAAGAATCACCATCCATATCATCACAGCGCCTAAGAGCGCGATCTCGAACAGGTAGTTATACGCGAGCGGGCTCAGGAGCGAGATGAGCGACGCAATCAGAACACCGAGACCCGACACCAGCGTGGCGGCGAGCGGCGTACCGCGTGCCGTCAGCGCGCCGAGCCAGCGCGGCGCAAACCTGCCGCGTGCGAGCGCAAACATCATCCGGGACGACAGATACAGGTTCGTGTTCATGCTGGACAGCGCCGCCGTGATGACGACAAAGTTCATCAATCCTGCAGCCTGGCGCACACCAGCGTGCTCGAACAGTTTGACGAACGGGCTTTGCTGGACGATCTTCGCACCGACCTCGGTCCACGGCAGATACGTGAGCATGATGCCGAGTGCGAGAATGTAGAAGAGGGTGAGCCGCAGCACCATCGAGCGCAGTGCGCGGGGAATCACCTTCTCCGGATCGCGAGCTTCGCCTGACGTTACCGCGATCACTTCAATGCCGAAGAACGAGAAGACCGCAATCAGCACGCTCATCCACACACCGCTCAAGCCGTGCGGCATGAACCCGCCGGCTAGGCCGATCAGATTGTGTAATCTCACCGGTTCCGCATGACCGCACGAGCCGAACGTGGCAAGACCGCCAAAACCGCAGATCGCCGCAAGCCCGAACACAATGAACGTGATGATCGCGGCCACCTTGATCAGCGCAAACCAGTATTCGAACGAACCGAAGTTCGTGACCGATCGGCAGTTGATGTAGAGGAGCACAGCACCGAACGCGAGGGACCACCACCACACCGGTATGCCTGGAAACCAGTAACCCATGTATGTGCCGACTGCGATCGCCTCGCCGCCTACCGCGACGATTTCCATGATCCAGTACGTGTAGCGCGTGACGAACTCGACCCATGGATTCAGGTACATCTCGGCGTACGTGCCGAAGGATCCGGCCGATGGGTGGGCAATGGCCATCTCCGCCAGACTGAACACCATGATCACCGCGATGATCGCGGCAATCGCGTAGCTGATCAGGACGGCCGGGCCGGCGTAGCCGATCGCTATAGTGCAGACCCGTGCCGATCGCTCCACCGATGGCGATCATCGTGATCTGCCGCTGGTTCAGCGCCTTTTCGAGGCCGGCCTCGCGGTTTGTAGCGAGTGTGACTTCCATCTGGAAACCCCTTTAAGAAAACTTGGCACGTTGACAGGACACCCGGATCAATCCGGCAACAGCGAGGCGAGGCGTCCTGCGATCGAATCGTGTGTCAGCGCACCTGGGGAAAAACGCATCACACGGCCACGCGTATCGGTGACGACACCGGCTTCCACGAGCTTCGTTTCCAGCGATTTCGGATCCACGTGCGCGGGCAGCGTCGCCATGACACTGCCGCCACGGGATGCGTCGTCGCGCGGTGAATGCAGTGCGTAGCCTTTCCTGTCGAACACGTCGATCAGTGCGTGCGACAGACGCAGGTTGTGGTCGCGCAAACCTGCGGCGGCACCCGAAAGCCGCCACGCGAGACCGGGTTCCGATGCGACAAAAGGCAGGAACGACGGCGTGCCGGTGTCGAAGCGCCGAGCTTCGTCCGCCAGCGAAAAGCGTGTGATGTCCCAGTTGAACGGGTCTGGCTGACTGAACCAGCCGGTCATCTGCGGCACGAGATCGCTATCGAGCAACCCGGGGCACACATAGCCAAGGCCGGTACCCGGCGCGCCGCACAACCACTTGAGCGTGGTCGTTGCGACGAAGTCGACTGCGGGTGCCGTCACGTCGAGATCGAGAATGCCAGCGCCTTGGGTGACGTCAACCGCGATCAGGCTGTCGTGCTTCCGTCTGTGCGCAACAAGCCGTCCGAGGTCCGCACGCTTCGATGCCGTAGACGTAACCCACGTAATCACGGCGAGAGCGACGTCGTCGCGCCATGCGTCGATGAATGCATCGTCGGTAACCCACGCGGCGCTTTGGGCGAGTGGTACGGTCTCGAGCGTGAAGCCACAGGTACGGGCAAGACCGGTCAACAGGAAATGCAGGCTCGGGAAGCAGTCGGCAGCGATCAGGACCTTGCGGCCTTTCAGGCGAGGGCTCACTGCGCCAATGAATTTGCCGAACGCCTCGGTCACGTTTTCCGCGGCAAATACATTGCGTGGGTTCGCGTGGATCAGGTGTGCCCACCCGTCGAGTACGCGCTGGCGTGCAGCCAGACCTTCATCCCAGCGCCGGTGATTCGGCGCGCACCAGCTTTCGGCGAACCCTGCGAGTGCGCCGCGGACCACGGCCTCCTGATCGGGAAACAACCCGACCGAGTGATACATGAGCCAGCCGTCGTATAGGCCTGGCGTTTTGTTTATGTTCGATTGCATAGGTGCGTTTATGTGGTTCGTCATGGTGAAAAGGTCCTTCAAAACTTGTGGCGCGTCCCGACGCGCAATACCACCTGGTTTCCATTGGACGAGCCTGGGGGAAACCGATCACTGCCGCCGTTTCCGAGCTACCGGTCGCATGCATGACGATCGATTGCACGTAGACGTCAGTGCGTTTCGATAGCAGGTAGTCGAACGTCAGGTTGAACTGGTGGTATTTGACCATGCCACGATTTCACGTACAGCAGGAATTTTGTTAATTTCCTGTGTGTACGGAGGGTTGCATGTCAGAAAGGTCCGTGCCGAAACGGCAATACACGGACGAATTCAAGGTCGAGGCTATCAGGCTTGCCGAATCAGTCGGTCAGCATGAAGCTGCGCGCCGGCTCGGCGTGCCGGTGGGGACATTAGGGAACTGGATGCGGCGTAGCCGCCGCGCCGAAGGCGTTGGCGAGGCAAGTGGTCGTGAAGCGGTCGCGGTACGAGCAACTCGCCCGATTAGTGAACTGGAAGCGGAGAACAGCCGGCTGCGCAAAGAATTGGCCAGCGCGAAACTCGACATCGAAATTCTCTCAAAAGCAACGGCGTACTTCGCGAAGGGGTCGCGGTGAAGTACGCCCGGATCGATATCTACCGCGACCGGTATAGCGTCAGTCGCTTGTGCCGAATACTTGATGTATCGCGCAGCGGCTATTGCCAGTGGCGTCAGCGAGGTTCAAGCAAACGCGCTCAGGCCAATGCAGCGCTGGACGCCGCCGTCGCCGCCATCCACCGGTCGAGTCGCGGCAGCTACGGGCGTCCTCGTATCGTGCGGCAGTTGCGTGCCCAGGGCCCAGCCGGCGAGCGCCGAACGCGTACGTCGTAGCTTGCAACGCCAGGGGTTGCGCCCGGTCTACAAGCGTCCGTATCGGGTCACGACGGATTCGACGCATCGTCTGCCGGTGGCGCTGAATCTGCTTGATCGTCGTTTCGACGGCTGGCTGCCCAATCAGGCGTGGGTCAGCGACATCACGTTCGTGCGGACCGGTGAAGGCTGGTTATATCTGGCGGCGATCCTGGATCTGGCGAGCCGGTGCATTGTAGGCTGGTCGATGTCCGGGAGAATCAACGCCGACCTGGTCTGCCAGGCACTGCGCAGCGCGTGCTGGCAACGCAAGCCGGCGCCGGGGCTGCTGTTGCATTCCGACCGCGGAAGCCAATATGCAACCGGACCTACCGGAAACTGGCCGCGGACTTCAAGATAAACATCTCGATGAGCCGACGCGCTAATGCGTGGGATAACGCCCCGATGGAGAGCTTCTTTAAGACGCTGAAAGTCGAAAGAATCTATCAGGTCCACTACGAAACACGCGCCGAGGCTCGTCTGGACATCGTCGACTGGATCGGAGGCTATTACAATCGACAACGCCTGCACACCTCAATCGACTTCCATACCCCTGTCGACTACGAGGCCCGGTTGATCGCCGCATGACTTGCTGTACGTGGAAACGAGACAGGGTCACTCGACTGCGGGGACACCTTCGATCGATGTCTTGCGTGCCCGTCGCGGGTGGTCAACGCCGAGGAGAATATAGCTGACCGGCACCACGAACAAAGTAAAGAGCGTGCCGATCGACAGTCCGGAGAAGATCACAATCCCCATTGCGTTTCGTCCGGCCGCACCCGCACCCGAGGCGATGACGAGCGGCAGTGAGCCGAGCGCCATCGCTGCTGTTGTCATCAGGATCGGCCGCAGCCGTACACTCGCTGCTTCTTCCAGCGCTTCCCGTTTCGAGTGGCCCTCGCGCTGCAACACGTTTGCATACTGGACAATCAAGATGCCGTGCTTGCTTATGAGCCCCATCAGCGTGACGAGCCCAACTTCGGTATAGATGTTGAGCGTGGTCAGACCGACGTTAATGAGCACCATCGCGCCGAAAAGTGCCATTGGCACCGTCACTAGAATCACGAACGGATCGCGGAAGCTCTCGAATTGCGCGGCAAGAACAAGGTAGACGATGAGCGTGGCGAGCAGCAGCGTCGGTATGAAGGTACCGGCCTCTTGAATAAACTGGCGGGAGGCACCCGAGTAGTCCACCGAATAACCGGTCGGTGCGACCTCCGCAAGCGTTTTTCGCATGAAGTCGAGCACCTCGCCTTGCGAAAGGCCGATCACAGGCACGCCGGCGATCGTTGCCGAGTTCAATTGCTGGAAGTGGTTGATCGATTCGGGCACGATCTCGCGACGGATGTGCGCGAACGCCGACGCCGGTACAAGTCCACCGCCCGGTGTGCGCACGTAGTAGTCGAGAACCTGTGACGGATTCAGGCGATCGCTCTGCTTGACCTGGGGAATGACCTTGTACGAGCGGCCGTCGATCGAGAAGTAATTGACATAACCGCCGCCGAGTGCGGCACCAAGCATCCGGCCGACATCGTCCTGCGTGAGCCCCATCGCTGCAACCTTGTCACGATCGACGACGAATGTCGATTGCGGCTTGTCGATCTTGAGGTCGGAGTCGATAAAGAAGAATTTGCCGCTCGCCTGTGCCTTGTGCAATACGGCCTGTGCGACTTCGTTGAGGTTGGCGATCGTTCCGGTCGAGCTGATCACGAACTGCATCGGCAGTCCCTGCGAGCCGGGCAGGGGAGGCAGCTGAAATGCCGCAACCCGCGCGCCCGCGATTGCCGACCAGCGCTTCTGCATCTCCTGTTGCAACGCGCTGGAATTCTTTTTGCGCCGGTCCCACGGTTTGAGCAGCATCCCGCCGATGCTCTGGTTCAGGGTCGGTGTGCCGGTGAGCTGAAACATTTGCGCATATTCAGGCATATCCTTCGTGAGAGCGAACACCTGGTCGGCGTAGGTCTGCATCTGCTGGATCGTGGCCGTCGGCGGTCCCTGTACCTGCGCAAGCACGATTCCCTGATCCTCCTGAGGAGCGAGTTCATACATCGATGTGTTGAACAGGTAAACCAGTCCGGCGAGCATCAGTCCTCCCATCACGACGAACACCGGCCACGTATCGAGTGACTTCTTCAGCATCTTCACGTAGCGGTTCTTGATCCGCTCCATCGTGCGATCGATGAAACCGGACAGACGCCGCTGCTTGCTGTCGACCAGCAGGAACTGGACGCACATCATCGGCGACAACGTCAGCGCAACAATGCCCGACATTGCGACCGCGGCCGCGAGCGTGAATGCGAATTCGGAGAAGAGCGCGCCGGTGAGACCGCCTTGAAGGCCAATCGGAATGTACGCCGCGATCAGCACGAGGGTCATCGCGATGATTGGGCCGCCTAGCTGGCGCGCGGCAAAGAGCGACGCATCGAGCGGCGACAGGCCACGCTCTTTCATTTGCCGGTCGACGTTCTCGACGATGATGATCGCATCATCGACGACCATCCCGATCGCGAGCACAAGTGCAAGCAGCGTAAGCAGATTGATCGTGTAGCCGAGCATCTGCATCGCGAAGAACGTACCGATCAGCGACAACGGCATCGCGATCACCGGCACGATGACCGCACGCAGATTGCCGAGGAACAGGAAGGTCACCAGGGTGACAATTGCAAACGCTTCGACGAGTGTCTTGACGACCTCTTTGATCGAGGTGTCGATGAAACCGGTCGCGTCATACACGATCGTTCCGGTCAGCCCGGTAGGCAACTGATTCTGCAACTCGGGGAAAGCCTCTCGAACGCGCTTCGCGACGTCGAGCGCGTTCGCGCCCGGTGCAACCTTGACGCCGATGAACACGGAACGTTTGCCATCGAACGACACGCTTGAATCGTAGTTATCGGCGCCCAGTTCGACGTTGGCGACGTCTTCGAGCCGGACCAGTGCGCCATCCTGCTGTTTGATCACCAGCTTCTTGAATTCGTCGACCGAGTGCAGTTCAGTTCCTGCATTCAGATCGACGCTCACCATTTGCCCCTTGGTCGCTCCAAGCGTGGCGAGATAGTTGTTGTTGTTGAGCGCGTTGTAGACGTCTGTGGCGGTCAGGTTGTGCGCAGCGAGCCGGTCGGCGTCGAGCCAGGCACGCAGCGCGAACTGTCGGTCACCGAGCATTTCGGTGGTCTGCACGCCTTCGATGGAATCGAGCCTAGGTTTGACGACGCGCAGCAGGTAGTCGGTAATGCCGTTGCCCGGCAGCACGTCGCTGTAAAAGCCCAGATACATCGCATCGGTGGTCTGCCCGACCTGGACCGTCAGCGCGGGCTGCTGCGCCAACGGCGGCAACTGGTTGCGCACCGACTGGATCTGGGTATTGATCTCGGCCAGCGCGCGGGTCGCGTCGTAATTTAGCCGCAACGTCGCGATGATCGTCGATATGCCCGTACGGCTCGTTGACGACAGGTAATCGATCCCTTGCGCCTGGCCAACTGCCACTTCGAGTGGCTGCGTGATGAAACCGGCGACGGTGTCGGCGGCCGCGCCGTAGTATGCGGTGTTGATCGTCACCACGGCGTTTTCGGTCGGAGGGTATTCGCTAACCTTCAGCATTGCCAGCGCACGCATGCCAAGCACGAAGATCAGCAGGCTAAACGCCGTTGCGAGTACCGGACGCCTGATGAAGATGTCGGTGAGTTGCATTGCGTTTCCTCTACTGTTCTTGCGGCGCAGGCGTCGCGTCGTTCTCTGGCTGCACGCTGTTATCGACGATGAGCGGCGTGCCGTTGCTGAGCTTCAACTGACCACTCGTCACGACCTGCGTACCTTCCGCGATGCCCTTGACGATCGCGATCTGGTCTCCGCGCGTCGGACCGGGCGTCACGAACACCTGTTGTGCGACCGGGAGTACCTTGCCTTGCTCGTCCGCCTGTTTGCCGGGCTGAATGACGAACAGCGTAGTGCCATACGCGTTGTAGGTGAGCGCCGTTTGCGGCAGCGTCAAATAGCGTTGGGTGACACCTGCGTCGATGTGAATGTTCGCGTACATGCCGGACAAGAGCTTCCCGTCGTGATTGTCGAGGCGCGCTTCCACGAGGACCATGCGGGTCGCGCTGTCGACTATCGGGTTAATCGATGTGATTTTGCCGGCAAACGATTCGCCAGCACGGGCGGCTGTCTTGACGGTAACGGTCTGGCCTGTCGCGAGCCGGCCGATCTGTTCCTGAGGAACGCTAAAGTCTGCGTACAGTGGCTCGATTGCCTGCAGCGTGACGATCGGGTCGCCGGGTTTCAGGTACTGGCCGGGATTGATCGTCGCGATGCCGAGGCGACCCCCGAACGGCGCGCGGATCGTCTTCTTGTCGACTAGAGCCTGCTGTTGCGCGACCTGAGCCTTCTTGCTCTTCAGGTCGGCGGCATCGGCATCGAGCACCGACTTCGCGATCGCCTTGATCTCGTATTGCGCGGTATCTCGGCTGTAGACGGTCTGCGCGAGTTCCGCGGCTGCCTTGTACGACTGCAGCTGAGCGACGTCGGCATCGTCATTCAGTTCGATGAGCACGTCACCTGCCTTCACTTCGTCACCCGAGTGGAAGCGCACCGTGCGCACGATCCCCGTGACCTCGGTCGTCACGTCGACGCCACGCGCCGCACGTACGCTACCGACCGCGTTAATCTGCGGCTGCCAGGTCTGATACGTAATATGCGTTGCACTGACGGTGGCGGGCGTAGTGGCCATGCCATCGACGAACTTCGCGATCATTTTGTTCTTGAAGGCGTTGAAGCCAATTAGCAGTGCAAACAGCAGGCCGAGGCTGATCAGCATCACAATCATGCCTTTCCTGAGCGAGCGGGGTTGCGGAAGAGGCGTGGTGTTCATTGGGGATGCTCCTCGGTCCGTTTGGCGACGGCCTGCAAGTGTTCGTCGTTGCTCCACCAGCCGCCGCCAAGCGCCTGGAACAGGGCGGCTGTGTCGGCGAAGCGCGCCGCACGAGCCTGTGCGACATCGACCGTGGTGTTGAGATACTGGCGTTGCGCGTCGAGTAGATCCAGATAGCCGACCGCGCCAAGCCGGTATTGCTCACGCGTCATCGTGAGCGTGTCCTGCGCGGATGACCACGCGCCGGTTTGCGCGCGCAGACCCGCTGCGTCGTGGTCGAGCGCGCGTAGCGAGTCGGCGACGTTCTGGAATGCCTGCAGCACCGACTCGCGATACTGGGCGCTGGCCTGCTCATAGGCGGCTTCGGCAGCGCGTTTCTTTGCGCGCAGCGCGCCGCCGTTAAAAAGAGGCTGGGTAAGCCCTGCACCGAGGCTCCACACGATGCCTCCCGCGGTGAACATATCGGCAGGCGTCGCGCCTTGCGATCCATAAGCCGTGGTGAGCGAAAACTGCGGAAACAACGCAGCGGTCGCAACGCCGACCTGCGCGCGCGCCTGGTGCAGGAGTGCTTCGGACGCGAGAATGTCGGGCCGCTGGTGCACGAGTGCTGACGGGCAGCGTATCCGGCAGGGTGAACATGTCGAGCCGGAATTCGGGGATCTGGCCGTCTGCCGGCAACCGGCCGGCCAGCGCGGCCAGTTGGTGCCGTATCTGATCGAGTTGCTGCAGTAGCGGCGGCAACCTTGCGCGCGTCTGCGCGACTTGGGTCTGCTGCGACAGCACCGCGCTACGCGCGATACCGCCTATGGCGAACTGCTTGCGCTGCAACTCCAACTGGCTTTGTTGATCGCTGGCAATCTGTTCGATTGCGGCGATCTGTGCGCGCAGCGATGCTTCGCGTATCGCAGCGGTCACGATATTGGATGTGAGCGTCAGATATGCGGCGCGTAGCTGGTAGTTCTGCTGGTCGGTGGTTGCTTGTGACGCTTCCAGCGTGCGCCGCGAGGCACCGAATAGATCGAGGTTGTAGGAAACGTTAACCGACGAGTTATACAGGTTGAGATCCTCGTTGAAGTTCGGCTGCCCAAACGAGATCCCGTTGATCTTCTCGCGTTGGACGCCTAGCTGTGCGCTGACGCTCGGCAGCAGACTGTTGCCGAATTGCGCACGGTAGTTTTCGCGGGCCTCGCGTAACGCGGCTTGCGCCGCGGCAATGTTCGGACTCTCCGTTAGCGCGCTGCGTATCAGCATATCGAGCGGTTCGCAGCGGAACAGCGTCCACCATGCGGCGGGAATATCGCCGGCAACCGTGAAGTGTTGCGACGCGCCGCCGGGTCCTGGCGAGTCGACGGTGTGTTCGGGCATCGGTTCCGCTGTGTAACGGGCAACTTGCGGAGCGTCTGGTGCCCGGAAATCAGGGCCGACGGTGCACGCGGACAGCATCGCGGCGACTAACGCCGTACACGACGCAAGCGGTCCCCACAGCCGGATCGTCGAGCCCGCGGGGTATCGCGAACCTTCGATCATTCAGGCGCCTCTATACATATCAGATAGGCTCAGTGTTGATGAAGACGCTGCCAACGGTAAGCGGCTCAGAACGCAGGTCTGTTACGCATACCGAAGGGCTGACCTTCGCATCTCGCTGTTGGCTATGCGCGACGCATGGCCTGTCACCGTATATATCGGTTCGATTCGGCTGAATCGCCGGACCGTGAGGCATCCGGCGAAACGTCGTGCTGCCTCCGTCAAGGCATCGCATGGACTATATCGATCGCCCGGACGGACGATGAGAACGCTGACGAAGCCTTGCGGTAGCACGCGAAGCGTTGCGAGTTCGCAGCGTCCTGCTGGGCTTCGCCGAACGCCAAAGAGTCTCAAAACCCCTTTGCTATAGTCCGTGCGGTGGGCTAACGCGTGCCGAATTTCGAGTTTTCCAGAAAGTGCTTGCGTTCCCATCGGCTCTCATTCTGACGATATGCATTCCTAATAGTCTAAATGGCTTATGCAATGACTGAACATGATCGTCTCAATCGCGACTGTTTGCTGGAGTCGACCGAGTCTTATCTGAAGTCGCTTGCGACCGGGATCGTTGCGGATGCCGCGGTACCACCAGCCGATTTCGACATCACCACGCCGTTTGGTGAACTGGGAGTCGATTCGTTCCGCGTCCTGAAGATGATCAAGCAGCTGGAAGAGGATTTCGGCACGCTGCCTAAAACCCTGCTGTTCGAGTATTTCAACATCGAAACGCTGGCCAGCTATTTCGTCGACAGGCATCGTGACGCGGTGATCACGAAGCTCGGCACGAAACTCGACCAGAAGCTGATGGGCAACGACACGCCCGCGGCGGCGCAGCCGTGGTCTGCCAACCCCGAGATGCCAGTCACAAACGCGCCAGCAAGCATTCGAATGCTCGCCAGGGATCTGCCCGCATTCCCAGACCTGCACGCGCAGATCGAATCATTGTTTGCCGTGCACCGGAATGAGGGCAGCGTGTCGCGGGGCACTCGCAGCATCGCGCCGAATCTGTTTATCGGTAGTGCACGCCGCGGCTATTTTCACTACAGCCGCTGTAAGGATCTGGTGCTGGCTTATGCGTACACCGGCCCGGCGGACTATTTTGCCGAGGCCGCGGCGGAATTCAACCACTACTGCGAAAAGCGGCAATACCAGTTGAACATCCTGACCGACGAGGTCGTCGAAGAGATTGGCGGTGTGAGGTTTTCGTCGACGCCGTTCGGCGTGGTGCAACGCGTGCTCGACATCGGTGCCTTCTCACTCGAAGGCGGCTCGATGCGCAGGCTGCGCTACCGGGTGTCGAAATTCGAGAAGGCGGGGGCTTGCCGCACGGTCGAATATCGCTGTGGCAGCACGCCCGACGTGGATCGCGACGTTGCGAACGTGATCGACCGCTGGTGTGAGACCAGACCGATGGTCAATCCACTGATCCACATCGTCAGGGATGAGATTCTGGCGGGACAGCTCGATTCGCAGCACCGGCTCTTCCTGACCTATCTCGACGACGTACTGCAGAACGTGATCCTGATCTCGCGTATCGCGTCGGCGACCTGCAACGGTTATCTGATGGATCTGGAGTTTTATCCGCCAGATATGCCGCTCGGCGGCCTCGAGTACGCGATCGTCAACATCATCGGCACGCTTGCGAGCGAGGGATGCGAGGTATTGAGCCTCGGCGGCACCTACGGGTGCCGTCTGACAGCATGTGCGAATGCGGACGAGGACGTGGACCGCGTGCTCGACGACCTGCATAAGCAGAACATCTTCAACGACGAAGGCAATCTGCAGTTCAAGAACAAGTTCCGCCCGGAGAACCGCACGATCTACCTGTGCCGACCGGTCGGCAGCGGCAATGCCGATAACGTCATCGACATCATTCTGATGGTCGCCGATCCGGCGAAAGCGCAAACCCCCGATGAGGAGAACCATAACGTTGGTGTGGCGGTTGCCGCGGCCCAGGCGGTGCCGGGTGCGCTGCGCGCATTGGCAGGCGGGCCACTATCGGCCGGCTCGCCGACCGGCAACGCGATGATGATCGAAGATATGGCTCGCTCACGCGTCCTGGCCGAGGCGGGTTTCAATCCGCTCAATGTTGCCGCGCAGGAGGTTGAGTTCGATCTGAAAACGGACTCCTGGGCGCAGCTGGAAACCGGGTACGTTGCACGACGCATGTCCAATCTGCGCGCACAGCTGCATCAGCCACTCGACGTCGATAGCGTGCTTAAGGATGTGTTTGGCTTTGGCTACTATTTGCTGACCGACGCTGGTGCCACCGCAGAACAACTGCTTTGCAAAGCCTGGCCCAGGCGTGGCCTCGTGCCGCAGAATATGTTGTTTCCTTCAGGCATCTTCCATCAGATCGATCAGGGCTTCACGCCGCGCGAGCTGCCTCATCCGCAGGCGCTGTGTCCGGAGTCGAGTGAGCCCTTCAAGGGCAACATCGATCTGGATGCACTGAAGGAGTACATCGCGCGGCGTGCGAACGAGATCGCCTTCGTCTGCATGGAAGTTTGCAATAACGCGAGTGGAGGGCATCCGGTATCCATCGAGCACCTGCGCGAGGTCAAGGCGCTGCTCAAGCAACATTCGATCGCGCTTGTCATCGACGGTACCCGTGTGCTCGAAAACGCGCAGTATCTGATCGATCAGATACCCGACCATCAGCGTGGTCGGTGCGGGTGCGGCTGGAATGAGACTGCTTCATACGCTCGAGCAGGAACGTATCAACGGAAATACGGAATTCATTTGGGCAAGTAACCTGGACGAAGCGGGGGCGAACGGCAGTTCCGACGCGGCGTTTCCCGGGACGGTGGATGTCGCATCGCCGCTATCATCGCGGTTCACAGATTCCGATCTGGTGTTGATTCTCGCCGGCGCGGACGACACACAGGCGCTGCTGATGGCGGGGCGCGTAGCGAGCGCTGCCCAACGGGCCGCCGCGCTTGTTGTGGGCATGCTGGAACTGGAGGCCTCGTTGCCCGTCGACCAGCAGGCGTTGATGGCCCGGATGAATTACAGCGTTGACGCGCTTGTTATCCTCCCGCCCGCCCCCGACGGGTCTCTCATGCGCAGCCTGCTCGATGCCTATATCCACGCAACCGTTTCCGGGATCGCGGGCAATTTCGGGCCGGTTGCTCCGATTGGAGCGGACTTCCTCGATGTGCGGGAAATATTCGCCGGACGTACTCTCGCCCGTATCGGGATCGGATACTCCGACCGAACGGATCGCGGACACCATGCTGTCGATATGGCGATGGCAAACATTGGCGTGCCAAGGATCCGGCGGGCTTCCGGCATCATGATCCTCGTCGCGGGTTCGCGTCTGCTGAGGCTCCGGGAGATAGTGGATGTCGCGGATGTCGTTCATGCCAACGCTCCAGCGAACGTTGCTACCAGTCTTGGGGTGCATTACGACAACCAGCTTGGAGAAGTGCTGCGGGTGACCATCATAGCGACCGCTCCGGCTCACTGCCTGCCGACTTAATGATGCGCGACCTCGCCGCGGTGCGCGATGAGGTCGCGACGGTTGCGGAGCATATGACCCGTCTCGCGTTGGATGAGGGCGGCTACGAGCTCCGTGACGAGCCTCGCAACTTCGGACGGAGCAAGGCGATCGCCGTCGGGCTCGTCGGCGGCCGGACAATGTATCGACAAGTCTAAGCAGGAAAATGGCTATGAGGAATTTCTTCGAATGGTTTGCCGACGTGGTACTGTCGTGCATCGTTGCTACCGATGCGCGATCAGCTGATCCCGTGATTGCGGCGCAAAGACACGCTACACGAGGCATGACCCTGTCACTCGTTGCTTCAGCGATCCTCTGCGGGTTCGCCCTCTACTTCACTCCGGACACCGACGTTGCCACTGGCCTCTCTGGACTGGCCGCAGCGGTTCAAGGAAGAATCGTGTTCTGGTTCTCCTGCGCTGCGTTAGTCGCGTCAGCGTGCGGGCTGTACTTTATCGTATGGTATGTGCTCGTATTACGTTGGCCCGAGCGCTTCGTGAACGTATCGAAATTGGGAGGCGTGGGAATGGACGAACAGCGGGTTCTCACAATCAAGTGTGTGAGCTTCCTCGTCGCTATTGGGGTGTGCTCTATTATTCACGGGGTCGCGCCCGGTTGGCTTACGCTGCTCGCGCTGATCTTCGTCTTGCTTTGGGCAACCTACGGGTACAAACGCCTGTTCGACGGATGGCCCGATGTGACGACCCTGACCCGATCCTGGCGCGCGTTCATGCTTGCGTTGTGCTGGCCGCTGATGGCAATTTGACGACCCGCGGAACAAAGCGCCCACAAATAGGAAGACGCGATGCGTGCTGAAGCGGACGGATTAACAACGGAAGAGCAAGCGACGCTGACCGCGATTGGACCGCTTCCGAGCTGGCACCTCGAGTGGCAGGACGATGTGCGAGAGTGACACACCGCTGTGACCTGTCCATCGTGTGGAGCGCACCTGCGTTACGAGGTGAGCGCGCTGAGCGATTTTTACTGCGCGGAATGCGACTACGACTGGCTAAAAGATAGTGACGCTCCAAAGGTGCCGGCGCCGGCATCGCTGTAACCGAGGAAAACAGGGACTAGAAATGATCGAGTTGCTTTTGTCGGTGCTGTTGATACCGATAGTCTTAGTGTGGTCTGTCCTCAGACTCCTTCAAGACATTGGCCACCTGTTCGGGCTCTGGCTCGTGCCTGCAGTCCTGTGATTTACTTCGGTGTTTTGCTGCTCGTGGTCGGCCCGTCTGGATCTGACGCGGTGTTCGAGTCGGTTCTTCAATGGTTGTCCGGATATGTCACCCTTGGACTCCGGTTGCCGCTCTTGCTCCTAATTGCAGGCATCGGATTGTTGATAGTCCCAGTAGCGTTCCGAGCTTCGCGCCGCGATCGCACGTCAGCAGGGCGCTGAGGCAGAGGAAAACAGCGATGGCAATCTCAATCGATGCGGCGAAAGTAATCTATCGTGAGGCTATCGACGCACGCGCGAGCGACGACGAGGGCGAGGCTCGGTGGGATGAAGTAGCGGATGAGATTCGTGACGTGGTTGTGGCGCGATCGGTGAACGAGGCTGCTGGACTCATTGACTGGTGGCATCACGATTGGGCTTCGGTGTCTGATACGCCGGAAGATGCCGCGAATCGAATCCGACAGGCAGCGCTGGCGCTGCACGTTATCGCGTAGGAAAGCCGGAAAATATCATGATCAGCTATCGCGTCGAAGAGACAGTGTTGCTTGGTGCCTTGATTCTGCTCTTGATGACGAGTTTTCAGGACCGTGTCCTCGTGATTGGCGGGATGTTTCTGGTGGGAGCGCTGGCGTTGGACGATCTCTCCGAGACAGCGTTCCTACGAGCGATGCTCGACAACACGATCAAACAGACGATCACCGAGCCGGTGGCCTACATTATGGATCTGTCGCAATAAGGCAGCCTGCTATGCTGACAGGCCCTGAATGCGTGACATGATCGATGAATCGGAATCTGAGTCCGGCGGTAGCAGAAGTGCTCAAGCGGTTGCATTATCCACTGGACGTGATGTTGCTCTGCGTTCGGTGGTACGTGGCGTATCCGCTGAGCCTGCGTCAGCTCGAACAGATGATGGCCGAGCGCGGGATTGCGGTCGATCATTCGACGGTTCACCGCTGGGCACTCAAGCTGTTGCCGGACCAGTTTCATGCGGCGAGCACCGCATTCCAGATAGAAGCCGGAGTCCGGTCTTTGAGGTGCAGCCGACTGATGTCAAACTGGTCCTTGTGAATGCGATGCATGAGTTCGACGCCAGCGACTGTGATCGCTGCGCTGTCGAAGTTCTTGAACCCCAGCATCGGTCCGGTCCTCGACTTGAGGCCGCGATGGTCCTGCTCGATCAGGTTGTTCAGGTACTTCGACGAGCGGCGTTTCGTGCGGCGCCACGCAGGATTCTCATCGGGCAGCTCGCGCACGGCCCGGTGCGATGCCGCGTAACCGTCGAGCGTGACGCAGGTCGGTGCGTGGCCCTGGGTACGCAGCGCCTTGCGCAAGAACGCTTTGGCCACCGCCACATCGCGCTTCGGACTGAGCCGGAAATCGACGGTGTTGCCGTCACGGTCAACTGCACGATACAGGTCACCCATTGGCCGCGCACCTTCACGTACGTCTCGTCGATACGCCAGGACCGACCTGTCTTGCGTGCGTAGCGGGCCCAGCGTTTCTCGAACTCGGGAACGTACCGCTGGACCCAGCGCATGATCGTGGTGTGCGCAACACGCAGGCCGCGCTCAAGCATCATTTCGACGAGATCCCGGTATGAGAGCTTGTAGCGGCAGTACCAGCGCACGCACAGAATGATCAGTTCACGTTCAACGTGCCGGCCTTTGAACAACGCGTCCAGATCTTCGAGCTGCTTCGCCATCGCAACTGCTCACTCTCAAAACCGCCACTGTAGCTCAACGGAAAATTCGCACCAGAGCCCTTTGTCGCTTACCGACGTCGCGTGGGCGCATGCCGCACAGACGCGTCTGTTCCGGCGTTTCCAGGCGCAATTCGCGAACTACGACCTGATCGTGTCGACAACCTCACCGATCTCCCCCTTTCCATGGGAGTAGCCCTACTTGGCCGAAATAAATGGACGGCCGCTCGCGAACTACTATCGATGGCTGGGACTTACCTACGTCATCACGATGACGACCAATCCCGCGCTGTCGTTGCCATGTGGGCTCGATCACGCGGGTAAGCCGTTTGGTTTGCAACTGGTGGGGGCATTTCGAGGCGATCGGCACCTGCTCGACATCGCCCAGGCGATTGAGTTGGCCTTCTCCTGTGACGCCGAGACGAGGCTACCACGTCCGGATCTCGCGAAGTTATCTCGGGCGGTCCCCGCGCTGAAGTCGATTGTCACCGCTCCGCCTCCAGACATCAGGCAATCGGGCAGGGGCACGACCTAGCAGCATCCCGTTTCAAGGCGGCTCGCAGGCCTTGACGAGCCTGCACCTGACCTTCTCACTATATCGATAGGGCCGTCACGGCTACGCCAGATTACTCTTGCTGCTATGCATCCAGTTTCCGTTTCTCTAAATTGAATTGGTTGACTTGAGTGTCACTGTTTGGGGTAGATATTCTTCCAGCATTTTCAAAACGGATTGCGTTTTGACCGGGACAGGTCGTGCAACAGGAAGTAGTGCGTGCAGATCAAACCCTGGGACAATGTAATCAGGTAGCAATTTAATCAATTTTCCATCTTCCATAGCTTCAGCACATACAATTTCCTGAATTACTCCGATTCCCGAGCCATTGAGTAATAATTGATATACGGGACCCCAATGACTGATCGAGGCAACAATATTGATCGGTGTCAAGCGTGCTGTCTTTTGTGATCCCAGCAGGCGAAGCTGTCCATCACCGAAGAGTCCAGAAACACGAATAAAAGGGTGTCTGATCAGGTCGGTAGGCTCTTCCGGTAGACCATGCTTCTCGATATATTCAGGAGATGCAACCAGAACCCGGCGAATATGCCCGAGGCGACGAGCAATATAATTCCCATCCCCGATCTGCCCAAGACGGAGCGAAATATCCACCCCTTCTGTAACCGGGTCGGTTATGCTGTCATTCAATATCAGATCAATAAATAACTGGGGATTATTTTCCCGGATAATGGCGATAATTTTTGGCAGAATGACGTCGCCCAGCCCATGTGGCACCGCAATCCGTATCCGCCCCCTGACGGTCTTGTTGCCGAGCGTTACGACCGCTCGCGCTTCATCAGCAGCATCAAGAGCGACCTTGCTCTTTTGATAGAAGAGCACACCTTCATCTGTGCAAGACACAGCGCGAGTGCTTCGAAGAAGAAGTCTGACCCCAAGATATCGTTCGAGACGTTCTATGCGGTCGCTGACGGCGGGTTGACCAAGACCCAGATCCTTCGCAGCTCTCGATAAATTCCCTCTTTCGACAACCCGCACAAAAATACGCATTGCGGCTAGCAAATCCATGATTTCTCACTTCTGGGAAGAGGTACCGGTAATTTTAAAAAACACCCTGTGCATCCAGTGAATTGAAGGGAAATTATTGCTGACCCGGGAATTATCAGTATCTCTGATAGCTAAGATTACTGGCACAAATCTACTCGAAGATTGGATCGCCGACTACTGTTATGAGCAAGTTCAACAGTTCGAGGTGTGCATGTCCAAACTGAATCTAAAGCTGCTAGGCCCTTGTTTGCTGGCGATCGCCATCGACGCAATGGGTTTCGGCCTGGTTTATCCAATCATGGCCGCAATCTTCTCCGATCCTCACTCCGGCATCATCAGCTCGAGTACGAATCCTCATTTGCGCAACTTCCTTTTAGGGCTCGGCTACGGTGTTTATCCATTTTGCATGTTCTTCGGCTCGTCCTTGATGGGTGAACTATCCGACGGTTATGGGCGCAGGAAGATCATGCTGCTTTGCGTATTTGGGCTGGCGCTCAGCTATCTGCTAATGGCGCTGGGTGCGTTGCTGCCCAGTATCGCGCTACTGCTGGTCGGCCGCGGACTGAGTGGCCTGATGGCGGGATGCCAGGGTATCGCGCAGGCAGCCATCACCGACGTGAGTACGCCCGAAACCAAGGCGTACAACATGAGCATCATGTCGATCGCGTTCAGCGCGGGTGTCATCGTCGGCCCGGTGCTCGGTGGTGTGACCTCGGATCGGACGATCGCGCCGTTCTTCAACTACGGCACTCCGTTCCTGCTCGTCGCCGCACTGTCTGTATTTTGCGGCCTCTGGACCTTCTGGTTCTACCGTGACGTCGTCGTGCCCAAGGGCGGCACCCGCATCGACCTGCTGTTGCCGCTACGCATTATCTACGAGGCCGCGCGCCATCATCGCGTCGCGTTTCTATCGGTCGTTTTCTTCCTGATGCAGGTTGGGTATGGCCTCTATCTACAGACGATCATGCTGGTCCTGCAGACCAGGTTTCAGTACACGAGCTCACAACTAGGCATGTTCAGTGGCCTGATCGGAATCTGCTTTGTCTTTGGTCTGATGGTCATCGTCCGGCTGATGCTGAAGGTCTGGAGTGTCGTCGATATCGCGAAAGCGGGTCTTCTGATCGCGGGCATTGGGCAGATCCTCTCCGCGCTTCTGCCCAACGAGATTGCGCTGTGGGTACTGGGCATGGTGGTGGGCTGTTTCGACATGATCGCCTACACGACGATGTACACGGCGTACTCCGATGCCGTCGCCGAGGAGCGGCAGGGCTGGGCGCTGGGTGTCGCGGGTTCGGTGATGGCCATTGCGTGGGTCGTAACGGGATTCCTGACCAACCTGCTCCCGGTGCTTGGCGAGTTGGGACTGCTGATGGTCGGGGGCCTGAGTTTCATTCTGAGCTTCCTGATCATGGTCGCCTATGGACGCAAGTGGTCGACCCCGACCATTAGCGTCGGTTCACGCGTCTACGACTGATCGACGTCACGCGGGCGGCCTGCAGGTTGTCCGCGCCGGATCCATCGAGCCGGAACCGCCATCTCCACGCATCGATTCAGACGCTTCGATTATCCAGAGCAAACAACTCATCGATATTGAGGAAATAGCATGCCGAATACCATCAAAGAGAGAAACACCTTCGACGTGATCATCGTGGGAGCGGGTGTTGCTGGGTTATACATGCTGCACCGGGCGCGGGCTGCGGGATTGACCGCCCGTCTATTCGACGCGGCCAGTGGCATCGGCGGAACCTGGTACTGGAATCGCTATCCTGGCGCGCGCGTTGACATCGAGAGCTTCGAATACTCGTACTCGTTTTCCAGCGAACTCGAGCAGGAATGGCACTGGACGGAGCGCTATGCTTCGCAACCCGAGTTGTTGCGCTACTTCGATCACGTCGCGCAACGCTTCGGACTCTACGAGCACATCCAGCTCGACACACGCATCGAAATGGCCGCCTTCGATGAGACGAGCGCCGGATGGACGGTCACGACGCAGACGGGCGAAACGTTCCGGGCGCGCTTCTGCGTCATGGCGACCGGCTGCCTGTCCGCACCGAAAGTGCCCGACATCCCCGGGTACGGCAGCTTTGCCGGCGAGTGCTACTTCACGTCGCGTTGGCCGCACGAGACGGTCGAGTTCACGGGCAAACGCGTTGGCGTGATCGGCACCGGCTCATCCGCGATCCAGCTCGTCCCGGTCGTCGCGCAGTCCGCCGGCCATGTCACCGTGTTTCAGCGCACGCCAAACTACAGTATTCCGTTGCGCAACCGCCCGATGGACGCCGGGTACGAGAAGCAGATGAAGGCGAACTACGAAACGCTGCGTGAGATGGAATGGCGTTCGTTCGGCGGCTTTGTCTGCGTCGGTGGTGAGGTTCGCCAGCCGCTGCAGACCGCGGCGCTCGATGTATCCGCCGAAGAGCGTCAGCGCGAGTATGAAGCACGCTGGGAGGCAGGGGGCTTGTGCTACTACACCTCCTACACCGATCTGCTGACCAGCGAGGAGGCCAACGCCACGCTGTCGGAGTTCGTGCGCTCGAAGATCCGGGCGAAGATCGACGACCCCGTCGTCGCGGACAAACTCGTTCCACGGGATCATCCGATCCTGACCAAGCGTCTGTGCGCCGACAGCAGTTACTTCGAGACTTTTAACCGGGACAACGTCGCGCTGGTCGATCTACGTGAAACGCCGATCGAGGCGATTACGGAGCGTGGCATCGTCGTGGGCGGAACCGGGATCGAGCTCGACATGATCGTGTTCGCGACGGGATTCGACGCGGTAACAGGCGCGCTGCTGAACATCGACATCCGTGGCCGGCGTGGCCGCTCCCTGCGCACTGAGTGGGCGGGAGGTCCGCAAACCTATCTGGGCCTCATGAGCGCGGATTTCCCGAACCTCTTCAACATTGCCGGCCCGGGGAGTACGGCTTCGCTGAGTAGCGCGATTCCGTGTGACGAACATCAGGTCGATCTGGTCATGCAGCTCGTCGAGCGCACGCTGCACGTCGATGCGACCACGATCGAGCCGACCCGCGCGGCGCAGGAAGCGTGGACCACGCGCATCCTTTCGATCGCGGAGCGCTCGCTGATTCACCGCAGCAATTCGTGGTACGTCGGTGCCAACGTGCCGGGCAAACCGAGAGTGGTGCTGCTCGACCTCGAGGGATTCGACTCCTACATGGCTTTCTGCGACGCGGCCCTCGAGCGGAACTACGAAGGATTCGTGTTTGACGCCGAGGATACGCACGCATCCGTCGCCGAGAGCGTGGCCGAGGTCTGAAATCCAGTCGTTCCCGTAACTACCGTTTCCCTTCGGTCGAAGCTGCGCTGAAGCGACGGGACATGCAAGGAATTCGGCATGAGCAAAATTTATTCGACGGCTGAGAACGCACTTGAAAGCATCGTCGCGGATGGGCAGATCTTCGCGATCGGCGGCTTCGGTCTGTGCGGCATCCCGGAGGCGCTGATCGCGGCGTTGCGCGACACCGGCGTGAAGGGCATCACCTGCATCAGCAACAACGCGGGCGTCGATGGCTTCGGTCTCGGCCAGTTGCTCGAAACGCGGCAGGTGAAAAAGATGATCTCGTCGTACGTCGGCGAGAACAAGGAGTTCGAGCGCCAGTATCTGGCCGGCGAACTCGAACTCGAATTCACACCGCAGGGCACGCTCGCCGAAAAGCTGCGGGCCGGTGGCTCCGGCATTCCCGCCTTCTTCACGAATACCGGCTACGGCACGCTGATTGCCGAAGGCAAGGAAACGCGCCAGTTCGGCGAGAACCACTACGTGCTCGAACATTCGCTGACCGCGGACATCGCGCTCGTCAAGGCATGGAAGGCGGACAAGTCCGGCAACCTGATCTATCGCCGCACCGCGCGCAACTTCAACCCGATGTGCGCGATGGCGGGCAAGATCACGATCGTCGAGGTCGAGGAGATCGTCGAGGTGGGCGAACTCGATCCGGACGCGATCCACACGCCGGGCATCTTCGTGCAGCGCATCGTGCTCAATGCACATCCGGAAAAACGCATCGAACAACGCATCGTCCGCGCGAAAGGAGATTGATCATGGCATGGACTCGTGACGAAATGGCCGCGCGCGCGGCGAAGGAACTGCAGGACGGCTTCTACGTGAACCTGGGCATCGGGCTGCCGACGCTGGTCGCGAATCACGTGCCGGCGGGCGTCGAAGTGTGGCTGCAGTCGGAGAACGGCCTGCTCGGCATCGGCCCGTCGCCGACCGAAGAGGAAGTCGATGCCGATCTGATCAACGCGGGCAAGCAGACGGTGACGACGCTGCCGGGTTCATCGATCTTTTCGTCGGCGGATTCGTTCGCGATGATCCGCGGCGGACACATCAACCTCGCGATCCTTGGCGCGATGCAGATCAGCAAGACCGGCGATCTCGCGAACTGGATGATCCCCGGCAAGATGATCAAGGGGATGGGCGGCGCGATGGATCTGGTGGCGGGCGTGAAGCGCGTCGTGGTGTTGATGGAGCACGTCGCGAAGGGCGACCAGCACAAAATCCTCGAGGAATGCACGCTGCCGCTGACCGGCGTCGGTGTGGTCGACCAGATCATCACGGACCTCGGCGTGATCGAGGTGTCCAGCGACGGCCTGAAGGTGACCGAACTTGCACCGGGCGTCACGGTCGACGAGATCAAGGCGAAGACCGGTGCGCGGCTGGATCTGCACCGCGTGGCCTGATTTCGTTTAGTCGTAGTGGGGAATCGATAGCTAACCGGTATTTTCTGTTTAATTAGCTATCTTAATTATTTAATGCAGAAAAGATTATTGAATGAACTAATTTAAACTCTAAGAGAGTCAATCATCATGAGCGAAGCACAGGTCACGAAGTTCAAGCCGTATACGCGGAACACAATTACCCAGGTGCCCCAGTGGCAGTTGTTGTCGGCCGACCTGCAGGAAGCGGTCGACATCGTTTCCCGCGTATTGCCGTTTCGCGTCAACTCGTACGTTCTGAATGAACTGATCGACTGGAACAATATTCCAGACGATCCGATCTACCGACTCACGTTTCCGCATCGCGACATGCTGCGCGACGACGAATACAAGTCGATTCGCGAACTGCTCCGCTCAGGAGCCGACGAGTCCCGGATCGAAGCACTCGTGCGGCAGATCCGGTTGCGGATGAATCCTCATCCTGCTGGGCAGCTGACCCACAACGTTCCGTATCTCGATGGCGTGCCGCTAAGCGGGCTGCAACACAAGTATCGTGAGACGGTACTGTTCTTCCCGAGTGCGGGTCAGTCGTGCCATGCGTACTGCACGTTCTGCTTTCGCTGGCCGCAATTCGTCGGCATGGACGAATTGAAGTTCGACGCTCGCACGTCCCAGGAGCTGCTCGCATACCTCAGGCGTCATCCGGAAGTCACGGACATTCTCGTGACAGGCGGCGACCCGCTCGTGATGAACGCGCGCTCGCTGGCCGAGTACATCGAGCCGTTGCTCTCTCCCGAGTTCAGCCATATTCAGAACATCCGGATCGGCACGAAGTCCGTCGCGTACTGGCCGCACCGTTTCGTGAACGACAAGGACGCCGACGACCTGCTTCGCGTATTCGAAAAAGTCACGGGGTCCGGCCGCAACCTCGCGCTGATGGGCCATTACAACCATCCTCGCGAACTGCAGCACCCGCTGGCCGAAAAGGCGGTGCGACGCATCATCGGAACCGGCGCGAGCCTGCGTATTCAGGCTCCGCTCATCCGGCATATCAACGAAGACCCCGCTGGCTGGGCCGATCTGTGGACGACGGGCGTCCGTCTCGGCGCGATTCCGTACTACATGTTTGTCGAGCGGGATACCGGGCCGAGCGACTACTTCAAGCTGCCGCTCGCCCGGGCGTATGAAATTTTCCGGTCGGCCTATAGCCGGGTTTCCGGCCTGGCGCGTACCGTGCGCGGCCCGTCGATGAGCGCTTTCCCCGGCAAGGTGATGGTGGACGGCATCGTCGAGCTGGCCGGCGAAAAAGTGTTCGCGCTGCAGTTGCTGCAGGCGCGGAATCCGGAATGGGTCCGGCGCCCGTTCTACGCGAAGTTCGACCCCGACGCGACGTGGTTCGACGAGCTGGTCCCGGCTTTCGGCGAAAAGCAGTTTTTCTTCCAACAGGCGTTGTCCGACATGGATGAACACCCAAGGAAGACGATTCCTGTCCGGTCTTCGGGGGCGAGGAGTGCGGACCTTCTGGAGGCGGTCGAATGAACGATGCCCTGTATTCCGACAATGCCGACAGTCTCGACAGCCCGTCCTACGAAATCTTCGCGCTTCGTTACGCGACGCACGACACGCGGCGCAGCGGCGAGAACTATCTCGGCGACGATCCGCACGACGACATCGCCATGCCGCTCGACTTCTATGTCTGGGTGATTCGAGGTGAAGGCCGGACCGTACTGGTCGACACCGGGTTCGACGCCGCGACCGCGATGCGGCGTGGAAGGCGATACCTGCACGCGCCCGTCGATCTGCTCAACGCGCTCGGCATCGATGCGCACGATATCGATACGGTCATCATCAGTCACATGCACTACGACCACGCCGGCAACATCCGTGCGTTTCCTGGCGCAACACTGCGTATCCAGGAGGCCGAGATGGCCTATTGCACAGGACGGTGCATGTGCCACGCCGTGGTACGGCGACCGTTCGAATCGCGTGACGTCTGTGCCGCGATCGAGCGATTGCACGCCGGCCGCGTCGTATTTGCCGACGGCGACGAAGTCATCGCGCCCGGCATAAGCGTGCATCTGGTCGGCGGACACACAGCCGGACTGCAGGTGGTGCGGGTGAACACAGCGCGAGGACATGTCGTGCTCGCAAGCGACGCCGCCCACTACTGGGATCACGTCCGCTCCGGGCACTTATTCCCGATCGTCCACAACGTCCCGTCGATGCTCGATGGGCATCGAATGATCACGAAACTCGCCGACAGCCCCGATCACGTGATACCCGGACACGATCCGCTGGTCCGCGCACGGTTTCCCCACTGGAACGGCCATCCCGACATCGTCGCGCTACATGCGCAGCCGGTTTCGGACATGCACGCGGTAGAAGGCGAGCTGGCACTGGAAACGGGAGACGCACGATGACTACCACGGTTTCAATCGCGATCATCGGGATGGGGCCTCGTGGCGTCACCCTGCTCGAGCGACTCCTGCAGCATGCCAACCGCGTCCCGTACGACGTCGTTCTGGACATCGCCATTTTCGATCCGAACGACTGTGGGCAAGGCGTCCACCGCGCGAAGCAGCCGGATCACCTGCTGATCAACACAGTCGCCTCGCAGGTCACGATGTTTGCGCCGCAAAGCGTACTCGGGCGAGAGGGCGCACCCTCGCTCGTCGAGTGGGCGTGCGACGAAGGGTACCGCTACGTGGACGGCGCATTTCGGCGCGCGCCGGACGACATGGGTCGGCCGATAACGGAGGCGGACCATCTGCCGCGGAGCATGCTCGGCGAGTACCTGTCGTGGATCTACAGACGCATCGTTGCAGCGCTGCCGTCTAACGTGAAGATCACGCACCGACGCGCCACGGTTGTCGATCTGGTCCCGCTGCCGGGCGGCTACAACGTGCTTCAGCATGACGGCACGTCGCACGCGGTCCAGTTTGCGTTCCTCGCAACCGGACATGGCCGCCGTCAACCGACCGGCAGCGATGTGAAGTTTGCGCAATTCGTGAAGCGTCATTTTTTTAACAATCCGGACCTGGCCTATGTCCCGTCGCCCTATCCGGTCGAGGCCCTCGATGACATCGCGCCGAGAGCCACGGTGGCCATCCAGGGCTTCGGCCTCACGGCACACGATGTGATATCGGCGCTGACGCTTGGTCGCGGCGGTCGCTATATCGAACGCGGCGACGAGCTTGTCTACGTGAAGTCTGGCCTGGAGCCTCACATGTTGATGTTCTCCCGTTGCGGCTTGCCGTTTTCCGCACGCGGAATCAACCAGAAAGGGCTGACAGGTCGCCATGAGGCGCGCTTCTTCACACCGGCGGCGGTCGCGAAACTCCACGATGCCGCCTTCGAGGCGACAGGCGACCCGCGAATCGATTTCAGGAGCGACGTGTTGCCGCTCGTGATCAAGGAAATGGCGTACGCGTACCGGGTCTCGTCGCAAGGTAGCGACGTTGAAGTCGATTCATTCGAACCGCTGCCGGATGAACTGCAGGCAATCCGGGAAATCCTCTGGCCACTCTATGACCGGGAGTTCCGGTCGTTCGGAGATTTTCGGGAGTTCTTCTATCTGACTTTCCGCGAGGATCTGGATCACGCGCTGCTGGGCAACGTGAAGAGTCCAGTGAAAGCCGCCACCGACGTACTCAGAGACGCGCGCGAGGGGCTGCGCGCGGCCGTCGAATACGGCGGTCTGACGCCGGACTCGCATCGATATTTCGTCGAGGATTTCAACGCGACCACCAATCGCATTTCCTTTGGCCCACCGCTGCGCCGAAATCGGGAATTTCTCGCGTTGCACGCGGCAGGCCTGATCGATATCGTCGGCGGCCCCGGTGCCCAGGTGATCGACGACGATTCGAGCGCCCGCTTTCGCATCGAGGCCCGCTACGGCGAACGTGTCGAGCACTGGTACGCGGATGTACTCGTCACGGCGCGTCTGGATACCTATTGCCCGATTACCGACGCGTCGCCGTTGTCGGTCGCATTACGCACTCGCGGCCTTGTGCGACCTTATATGAATGGCGACTACCACCCAGGAGGGATCGACATCGATACCCGCTTGCATCCCATCAGCCGCGACGGGGAAAGCCAGGCACGGCTCTGGGCAATCGGCTTCCCCGTCGAGGGTGTGCATTTTTATACCCACGCGTTGCCACGCCCCGGTATCGCATCGCGTCAGACGCGCGATGCGGAGTGCTGTGTACTGGAATTGCTGGACGCAATCGCGTCGGACTGCGCGGTCGATATGTCGAACGCCAGCGCACCTGCCGACCTCGGCCACGTTGCGGAAAACAGATCGACTGCGCGAGACGTCTCTGCATTGGCAGCCGTCGCCGAGGAGAATTGACCATGGTGACGCTTCATCACTTCTATCGATCCTCTGCTTCGTTTCGGGTTCGCATCGCGCTCAATCTCAAGAAAATAAGCTATGAGCAGATCGTTCACGATCTGGACGCCGGCGCCCAGCGGTCGCCCGCCTATCTGTCGGTCAACCCGCAAGGGCTGTTACCCGCGCTCGCGGTGGGGCGCGACGTATTGACCCAGTCGGCGGCGATCCTCGAGTTTCTCGAGTCGACCTATCCCGACCCGCCGCTGCTGCCCGCGACGCCAATGGAGCAGGCTCGCGTTCGCGCCCTGTTCCATATCGTTGCGGCGGACACGCACCCGATTACGACAATGCGCGTTGCACGCTATTTGAAGACGGTCCTCGGCTGCGATGAACCGACGATCCAGCACTGGAAGCAACACTGGCTGATCGATGGGCTCACCGCACTTGAAGACGTGCTGGCGTCCGACCCGGCGACAGGTCGTTTTTGTCACGGTGACCGCGTATCGCTTGCCGATGTCGCACTGGTCCCGCAGGTCGTGTCGGCGCTCAAGCTGGGCGTCATCGTCGAAGCGTTTCCGACGGTAGCGCGAATCCACGAACACTGTATGCAAATGGACGCGTTTCGCGACGCCCATCCGGATGCGTGCCAATTTCAACAACCCGTGCAGGCGATCAAGGAGTGACCATGCAAACCGTCGAGGGAGACATCCTCCCGTTTTCAGAATACCTCGAGCTCACTTCCAAGCCTCTCGCGGACCCGGTGGTATGGAAGTGGCAGTCAATCGAGTCGGGAGCCGGTACTCGACCGCACAACCCGCAGGGTACGCTTGCGCTGTCGGGCGGAAACGTGGATGAACACGGAACCGTGGCGCCGGATCTTTCTCTCGTCATCCAGATATTAAAACCTGGCGAAACCACCGAGCGTCATCGCCACTCGTTCTGGCATCTCTACATCGTGCGTTCCGGATCGGGGGAAATCGTCTTCGGCGAAGATCAGCCAGTTGAAAAAATCGAAACCGGCGACACGATTTTTGTTCCTGCCTGGTGCTACCACTCTATCGGCAATCGATCGGGCAGCGAGCCGTTCGTGCTCTACCGTATGCAGAACCTTCCACAGAACGCGAGTGCAGGAAATCTGATGCGCGAGATCGGGGGCAAGCTGCAGATCATTTACGCGGGAGCCGGCCTTGCATCGCATCGGTGACAAATCGAGCAGGCTGCCCGTTGCTGCTGCCTGTTGAAATGGAGGTGTGCGTTGACCTACACATTTGAGAAAGGGCGCATCTATCGGATGCC
Source organism: Paraburkholderia sp. (assembly GCF_050742655.1). GTDB lineage: Bacteria > Pseudomonadota > Gammaproteobacteria > Burkholderiales > Burkholderiaceae > Paraburkholderia. The sequence goes on from NZ_JBOIGG010000026.1 coordinate 68,765, forward strand.
GACCCACTTCGGACCTGCACCCGGGCCGAGACAACTGCCTGACGCGCTGGTGTCGGACCCGGATCAGAACCCGAAGCGCACGACCGTCTCGGCTTCGTTTTTGACCGACGCGGCCTGTCTTGAACGACACCTGCCAGAAGGTTTCGCGCTGGCGGGCGAGCCGGTGGTGACGATCGAGTTTCATTACCTCACGGAGATCGCCTGGCTGGCTGGACGGGGCTACACCATGATTCACATGAGCTGGCCTGCGGTCTTCACCGGTCTCAGTGACCGGGCCAGCGGCAAGTTTCTCGCCGCGGTCTGGGAGAACCTCGCCGATCCGATCATCACGGGGCGTGACGAGATCGGCCATCCGAAGCTCTACGCCGAGGTCGCCGCGCCGCGCAGGTTCAACGGCGAACAGATCTGCGAGGCGAGCTGGATGGGATTCCGGTTCCTCGAACTCGCGGTAGGCGAACTGGCGGAGGCGCCGCCCGGCAAAACGTCGGGCGGTTCTGACGGCACGTTGATGCTGAAGTACAAGCCGCGGACCGGCGACTGGGGGGAAGCCGATCTTTGCCAGGTCACGCTGACACCCAGCCACGATCCGCACGTCACCGTCGAGCAGCGATACACGGGCACAGCACGGCTGCGCTTCAATGCGGCGACCTGGTTCGATCTGCCGACCATGGCGCATGTCGTCAACGCGCTCGCCGATCTGCCGATACTCGAAACGAGAGGCGGCTCGGTGGTGCGTGCGCGTGGCGGCAAATCGTATCGCGATCAACGCGTCTTGAGATAACCCGTCGGGGCGAAACAGATACCTGTTGCCCCAAACCACGATTGTTTCCATGTTCAGTCGGGCACGATCTGTCCGGCGTTAATTGAAGAGGTGCCAGAATGTCCAGAGCGTTCACGCTGAAATTTGAGGTTGCCTATCGCGATCAGGATCCTGCCGGTCACGTTAGCGCGACGATGTACTACGTGTACATGTTGAATGCCTACATGGCGTACGCACACGAGCTCCTGCAAGTACCGCTTACCGATGGAATCCCGCAAATCATGCTCAAGACTTCCTGCGAGTATGTTCATCCCGCCAAGTGGGGAGACATACTCGAAGTGAGCGCGCTGATTACGCGCCTGGGGACGAAGAGCTTCGACATCGAATACGTGATCACGTCGGCAAGCGACAAGGATCTCGTCATCGCAAAGGGCGGATCGACTCACGTCGCGTACGATTACGCCACCGAGCGAACCGTGCCGTTGTCCAGCGCCTTCCGCGAACGTGTGCATGCCTACCAGCACGAATCCCACGAAATCGAAGCGGTAGCCTGACACACGATTTTTCGCATAGTCCGACTCAACGTCGGACTCCCACGCGACCGGTCCTGGGAGACTGGCATGTCCACGCTCGTTTCAACGCAGGACGGCGAACGGCAGTCGATACTTTATCGACGGCTCGATCGTCGTCTCCTGCCTTTTCTGCTCGTCTGCTATCTGTTCGCCTGTCTCGACCGGCTCAACGTCGGGCTCGCGAAGCTACAAATGCAGACCGATATCGGATTTTCCGACGTGCAGTATGGCATCGGCGCGGGCATCTTCTTTCTTGGATACGCGCTGTTCGAGGTGCCGTCCAATCTGATGTTCCCTCGTATCGGCGCGCGCAAGGCTATCAGCCGGATCCTCGTGCTGTGGGGATTGACGTCCGCGGCAATGGTCATGGCAAAGGACGTCAAGACGTTCTACGCGTTGCGTTTCCTGTTGGGCGTGTTCGAAGCCGGTTTTACGCCGGGCATCCTGTTTTACCTCACCTACTGGTATCCGGAAACTCGAATGGCGAACGCCATCGCTGCGGTCATGATTGGCGGTCCTCTCGCTGGAGTCGTAGCGGGCCCCGTTTCCATGTGGGTGATGACGACGTTCGCCGGCGTGGCGGGATTCCATGGATGGCAGTGGATGTTCCTGATCGAAGGGCTACCCTGTGTCGCGCTGGGCCTGGCGGCCCGCTTCCTGCTCGCCGATCGCCCCGACACGGCCCGCTGGTTGACGCCCGCCGAGAAGCTGCAACTGGCGGCCGAAGTATCGCAGCCTCAGGTGGAGCCGCATGGCTTCATGCGGATCGTGGCCGATCCACGCGTCTACCTGATGGCAGCTGCCTATTTCTGCATCATCTGCGGCATCTACCTGATCAACTTCTGGTTGCCCGAGCTGCTGAAATCCAGTGGTGTCACCGATCCGATGCAGCTCGGGGTCTACTCCGCCATTCCGTTCGTGGCGGCGACGGTGGGCATGTTCGTCATGGGCCGACGCTCCGACCACCGCAACGAACGCCGCTGGCACAGCGCGATTCCCGCGCTCGTGAGCGGGCTGTCACTCATGGCGACAGTGTGGACGGGACCGAGCCTCGGGGCGTCGCTACTGTCCATCACGGTCGCCACCGCATCGATGTGGATGGCCTATACGGTGTTCTGGGCGATTCCACCGGCGTACCTGAAAGGCGCGTCCGCGGCGGGCGGTATCGCACTAATCAATACCATAGGAATCTTCGGTGGCTTTCTGAGCCCCGTCGCGATCGGCTGGCTTCACACAGCGAGCGGTGATTTCCATACTAGCCTGTCCCTCATGGTCGGGATCATGATTGTCGGTGCTATCCTCTTGAGCGCAATCAGGCCACCTTCACCGAAGTAGGAAACACGCATACAGTCCGTTAATGAGTCGGACCTGAAGAATTAATTTGCAGTCCAGATCAGATGATCGCGAGCCGTCGAACCGGCGAAGTGCGGGCAACATGGGGGTGTTTGACGAAAGGGGCGACAAAGGGCTCTGGTGCGAATTTTCCGTTGAGCTACAGTGGCGGTTTTGAGAGTGAGCAGTTGCGATGGCGAAGCAGCTCGAAGATCTGGACGCGTTGTTCAAAGGCCGGCGCGTTGAACGTGAACTGATCATTCTGTGCGTGCGCTGGTACTGTCGCTACAAGCTCTCATACCGGGATCTCGTCGAAATGATGCTTGAGCGCGGCCTGCGTGTTGCGCACACCACGATCATGCGCTGGGTCCAGCGGTACGTTCCCGAGTTCGAGAAACGCTGGGCCCGCTACGCACGCAAGACAGGTCGGTCCTGGCGTATCGACGAGACGTACGTGAAGGTGCGCGGCCAATGGGTGACCTGTATCGTGCAGTTGACCGTGACGGCAACACCGTCGATTTCCGGCTCAGTCCGAAGCGCGATGTGGCGGTGGCCAAAGCGTTCTTGCGCAAGGCGCTGCGTACCCAGGGCCACGCACCGACCTGCGTCACGCTCGACGGTTACGCGGCATCGCACCGGGCCGTGCGCGAGCTGCCCGATGAGAATCCTGCGTGGCGCCGCACGAAACGCCGCTCGTCGAAGTACCTGAACAACCTGATCGAGCAGGACCATCGCGGCATCAAGTCGAGGACCGGACCGCCTCTTACTGCGACAAAACCTTTCGAATTGCGAGTAGCTGTTTTCGAGCCTTCACGAATACTTGAAACGATTTCGCCGAACCAAATCGAACGTAATCCACGAGGTAGGGAGAGGCACTGATCCGCGATTTCGTAGGTCCGTTCCGGCGAAAAGTGGCACAACGTTTGAAAAAACGCCTTCCACCCCTTAACCGTGTCGCTTGACGTGTACGAGACTAGCCTTATGTACTGTGGCGCGCCGTCGACCAGCACGGCACTGAACTCGACATCCTGCTGCAGAAACGTCGCGACAAGGCTGCCGCGAAACGCTTCTTCAAGCATGTGCTGGCGGCCTGCCCCGAAACACCGAAAAAGATCGTCACCGACCAGCTACGCAGCTACCCGGCGGCCAAAGCAGAGATCCCCGAACTGGCGAACGTAAGGCACGTGTTCGTGAAGGCCAGTGCACGCGTGAACAACCGCGCTGAGAACAGTCATCAGCCCACGCGCGAACGCGAGCGGCGCATGAGAGGTTTTCGTCTACCCGAACGCACGCAGGCCTTCCTGTCCTGCTTCGGTCCGATCCGCCAGCACTTCGCGCTCAAGCGGCATCTGCTACGTGCGTCGCTCTATCGCAAACAGCTCGCCGCGCGATTCGATGCATGGCGAGAATTCACTGGCATCACCCAAGCTCCCTCTACTGCTTTCTGATGCGCTGTACGCCCGCCAATATCTCATTGTGCATGCAACAAGTTGACAAAGCCGTCAGGATCACATCAAGCGGATAGTGCAGGCGTTGAGTACGCGCGCCAAGGCTGGGTTCAGCGTCTGCTTCATCGGTCACATCGTTCGTCTCGTTCCCTTGAATCTTACCGGACCGCCTCTTACTGCGACAAAACCAGCACGAGTCGCTTGCCAGAACCGAACGCGAGCAACTGACGTTGACGCGCATCGGACAGGGCCTGTTCCGGCTACGCGTCATTAAAGGCCGGCGACACGGTGAGACCTGCGCACTGACCGGCGTCGCGGTGCGGGGTAAGCGGCTCGCGCCGGCCGTTCCCTATCGCGCACGAGCGCACGGCATGATGTGATGCAGCCGTGGACATCAGGGATCGAGTCCACGATCTTCGATCACGGACAGGATCTCTCTGGATGTCGAA
>NZ_JBOIGG010000027.1:0-68257 GCF_050742655.1 Paraburkholderia sp.
CAAATTGATGTCGTGAGGGCGAGCTGCACCCAGCAACGCAAAATAGGCCGGCTGCGGCTCCAGATTGATGCCGTGCCACCCGTGATCATAGAAAAGCCTCGTGACCGAAAAATCCACGGGATCAGCGGCTCCGACATCGATATAGAACCCGTTGCGTACGTGCCCAAGCGCACGCCACAGCATGATGTCTTCCTGGTTCTGCGCAAAGGAGATCATTGTCATGAAAAGGAGATCATCGTCATGAACGGTCAGGCCGTAATGTTGGTTGTCCCGTGCAACATAGCTATCACGACTGGCTACTGACGCACAGGTGACGACGAGCGGCCGCACATCTTGATGTACACGGCGGGTTGGACTGCCAGATGCAATGCCCGCACGCGCATACTTCATGATACCAGCTAGGAATTCTCACTTGAATCGGCTCGCACGCGTGTTTGTACCTCTCACGCCAACGGTTCAACGCGAGGCGGCCATGCAAGGCTGAAGTCTTCGTAATCCAACGTCAGGTTCGGGTTGTAAGCTGGATCCCTCATCAACAGATCACCCCAACGTCGCTGCATGTAGGTAATTCCCGCTGCAAACCGAGGCTGCTTTTGAGGATTGTCATCGTAGCCTTGCATTGCCGATTCGTGACGACGAAGTTCGGCGTGCGGCGTCCAAACGTTGCGATAGCCGGCTTCCAGGATGCGCAAGCAAAAGTCGATATCGTTGAATTCGATTGCCAGGTCTTTTTCGTTTAGCCCACTCACTTCCAGATAGATCGATTTGCGTACGACTAAGCAAGCGGCCGTTACCGCGGAATATGAACCGATTAACCCGGTTCTTCCAAAGTAACCATAGCTCGGCCGTTGAGCAAGCCTGTTGGCATGTCCGGCCACTCCTCCGACACCGAGCACAATACCGCCATGCTGCAATCTGTCGTCCGGGTAAAACAGCTTAGCCCCGACCGCTCCCACTCCCGGTTGTATCGCAAGGCTTACCATTTCGGAAAGCCAACCCGGTGAAATGACCTCGATATCGTTGTTGATCAGGCCGACTACCTCCCCTCTGGCCTGCGAAACAGCCGAATTATTCAATGCTGAATAGTTGAAAGGGCCGTCATCACGCAGCACTCGGATGCGGACATCCTGACCTAGCGATTCAAAATAGCGCAGCGCTTCGGGATCGTCTGAACCGTTGTCGACTACGATGATTTCGTAGTTCGCGTAAGTGGTTTTGCCGACAATGCTATCGATGCATCGACGTATCAGGTTCAACCCGTTCCTTGTCGGAATGATGAGGCTAACCAGCGGCAGCGTTGCCGGTAACGAATAACGTGCTCGATAGCCGATCCTGATCCACTCGATGTCCCCTGCCGCCCCTTGCCTTGCAAAGTGCTCACTGAGAGCGCGTTCGCCAGCCAGTGCCGCATAGGGTTTCGCATTCGCACCCGCAGCCGTGCTTTCGGCGTGGACGCGCCAGTGGTACAACACGCGCGGAATGTGATGAATCGCATCGACACCCACATGCTCGATGCACCGCAGTACGAGGTCGTAGTCCTGCGAGCCCTCAACGCCAATGCGGAAGCCCCCCACCGTATCCAACAGGGGCTTATGATAGACGCCGAGATGACTGAAGAAATTCTGCGAGTAAAACAAGTCCAGGTTCCAATCGCACTTGAAATATGGGTCGTGACGACGACCGGAAGCGTCGATCTTGTCCTCGTCTGAATAAATCATCCGCACCGAAGGATTCGCAACGATCGCATTTGCCACGCAGTACAACGCGTGCTCCGGCAACAAGTCATCGTGATCCAGGAGAGCAACCCAGTCACCGACAGCAAGCTGTAGTGCGCTATTGGACGCCGCGGAGATATGTCCATTCTGTTCGCGAAATATCACCTTGATCCGTGAATCTTCGCGAGACAACTGCTCCAACAGAGGACGAATTGCTGGATCGGTGGATAGATCGTCGGCAATGCAGAGTTCCCAGTTGGGATACAACTGGTTACGTATCGATTCGATCGCCTCCTTCAGCCATTCCGGCTTCGGGTTATATGTCGGCATCACCACCGAGATAAGCGGCCTGTCAGACATTGCCGCGATCCGCTGTAGAATCGCCGCGCGCTGCTCGTCGTCTATGCAGTCGTAGCGCTGAATCCACTGATCATAGTTGTTGCGCTTGGCGCTCTCTGGCGATAAATCTCTACGCTGGCGAAGTCCGCTGCGCAAACCCGAAAGCCCCTCCCTACGATACACGCCGAGCACTTTGTGGATTGCGGGCTTAAACCCACCGCTTGCACGCAAGGCGCGCCTCGCAACTCCCGTTAGATGCCATATCCGGAACAGGTTGGTTCCAAGCCAACGCAGCGGCACCGTCGTACGCCAACTGATGGATTGAAGCAAAACATCTATGTCTCGCTGAAGCCTGGCGAGGCTTGCATCGCGTCGGGCAACATCATCCTGTAAGCAAAGAACCTGCCGCTCAAATCCCCTGACGTCTTGCTGCAAATCAGAAATCTCACTCGCCTTCCCAGCAATTTCCTCTTCGAAGCTAGCGACCCGCGTCTGGAAGGTGTCTTGCCCCGCGACAACGCAATGCCCCAAGCTGTTTCGGGCGGCAGGTAACTTACGCACGACGCACATCGAGTTGACGAACTCGACCGAATGAATCGATTCCAGCAACTTGAAAAACGCGATCGAGGAATACGAGTGATACAGATCGCCGTCGAGTTCTTGCCCATAGCTGCGATGGAGATCTTCGACAATGAAGATGCCGCCGTCTTCAAGTTTCGGGAAGTAGCGCAGGAGGGATCTGACAACGTCGCCCGAGGTATGCGAACTTTCGTCAATGACAATATCGAAACGCTCTGCGTGGCTAGCGATGGTCCGTTCGGTCTCGTCCAGATTCGCGTCGCCGACGACCACCGAAATTCTCGGGTCCAGGTAACTCAGGTCTGCACGATCCGGGACAGTATCGCAGCCGACTAGTTTGTTCGCATTTCCAAAGAATTCTGACCATATTTCAAGCGACCCGCTATTCTGGATTCCAATCTCAAGAAGATTGATCGGCCGGTCGCGGTATGAAGCAAATAGCCGATCGTACTCTGAGAGGTAAAGTGACCATTTGTCCGACACCTTTCCACGATGGCGCAGATATAGCTGTTCCAATGTCTTCATCATGGGTGAGCCTCAGAGACCTGCTCGCTCAACCCTGTACTTCGTATTGGGACACCACCTCTTCCACCGGACCGAATGCGCGCACGCGGCCGCCCTCCATCCACAGAGCCTTGTTGCACACTTTGCGGATTTCCGAATTCGAATGCATCGCCAGCACGACGATTTCGGCTCGGCTGTGCAGGTCCGCGAGTCTATCTTTTGCCTTCTGCATGAACGATGCGTCACCTGCCCCCATCACTTCATCGAGCAGTAGAATCTCCGCATCAACTGCGGTCGATACTGCAAAAGCCAGTCGCACGCGCATACCGCTCGAATAGGTACGTAGCGGCAGGTCAAGATAGTCGCCGAGTTCCGAGAACTCCCCGATCGACTGCTGCTTTGCGCGGATCTCCGCATCCGACATGCCGAGAAGCAGGCCCCGCAAGCGAATGTTTTGCATTCCGGTCGAGTTCTCGTCCATCCCGAGACTGATGTCCAGCAATGGCACTACCTTGCCTGCGCTGACAACCGACCCGTACGTCGGAGAATAGATACCCGCCATCATGCGAAGTAGCGTGGACTTGCCGGCACCGTTACGGCCGATCAAGCCGATCCGGTCGCCCTTGTCGAGACGAAGATCGACGCTGTCGATCGCGCGGACGACGACCACACCGTCGGTGTCCTCTGCGATGGTGTTCCTGCGTCCCATGCGCAGCACCGTCTTCTTCAGTGAACGGCCTTGCACGTCATAGATAGGCAAGTCGAGCGTCGCGCCCTTGAGTTCGATATACGCCATGATTTGCCTTCTTAGACCCAGTACGGAATGCGTTTCAAGTAACGGCCAGTCAATGCGAGCGCAAAGAGCCAGCCAAAGACGGCCATGCCGATCGTCACTGCCCATGTCATGGCACTCGGCATTTCACCGATCAGCGGGGCACGCACCAGTTCGATCAGATGCGCGAGTGGATTAAAATCGACGATTGCCGAGAAGCGAGTCAACGCGTTCGGTCGATACATGACCGGTGTCACGTAGAACGCGATCTGCATCAAAGCGGCGACGATTTGCGGCAAATCACGGAAACGCGCAGACAGCAAACCCGCCACCATCGCGATCCAGAGTGCATTGATCATGTAGAGCACCAATGCCGGAATGAAGACAGGCAACGTCTCCCAACTCTTCACCCCGAAAATGGCTAACAGCAACAGGATGATGACAAAATTGTGCACAAGGATCACGAGATTGCGCCATATCACCTGCAACATGAAGATCAGTTTCGGCGTGGCTGCTTGGCGGATATATTGGCCACTGTTGATATACGCGGTGCTGCCTTCGATGATGGTCTGAGAAAAAGTGGCCCACAGCACAAGACTGATAGCCAGAAACGGAAGATAGTCGCTCATCTTCTGGCCGAACAGCGTGCCGTAGACGACACCGATCGAACCGACCAGCACGCCCGTGCTGATGGTCAACCAGAACGGTCCGACCCGTGAGCGCGCGTAGCGCTGCCGGACTTCCAGCCAACCCAACAACATCCAAAGTCGCCAGGATGCGACGCTTTCTTTCAGATCAACAATTGCGAGACTAAACATTGTGGACTTTTAAGTGTTTTCGTTTAAGGAGTACAACGTCATGGTGTGTATGACGCTCGATGATTTCAATGTTGCTCCAGAGCACCCATGCGACCGATCAAGCCGTGCCAGATGCCGGTCAGGGCCATTCGTAAATGACCAAGACGTGGCTGCAGGAATAATCCGTAGATCGCCAGGCGAAACGGAAACTTGACTAGCTCCGTGGACTTCCAGGTGCATGGAACATAGCTACGCTTAATCAACGCAACCGCGTTCCGAAAATGATAATAGTGACGCAGTGGACTATGACTCGGGTACAGCCGGCCGAAAACGCGTACCGGCTCGCCGCCAAGCTCGTGAGCCAGCCGCAACTCAGGTGCGCCGAGCACCGTGAAACCCTTCGAGCGCGCCCTGACGCACCACTCCAGATCGACGAGATCGATGAACAGCGCGTCATCCATTGGGCCGATTTCCCGCCATGCATCCAGATTGATGCACGACCCCGAGCTGATTAAAAAATCAACATCGATAGGTGTGACGCCGGCCGGGGGGACCCGACGCAGCTTCAAGTACCCAAAGCGTACGAAAGGCGCCACGTCGCCGAGTCGCGAATCCTCGTATGCCGGACCGATCAACGCCACACGCTCGTGGCGACGCAACGCGTCTTCGAGCAGGCGCGGCAACCCGTCAAGCAACTGCTTTGACGGGTCACTGTCCTGATCAAAGAGAATCGCGGTATCGAAGCCATCATGGATCAGCGATGCGACGCCCTGATTTATGGCTGTGGCAATGCCGAGGTTTGCGCCGTTAGGTAAATAATTGATAGCAGCGGATAAACCCACCTCGCCCGCTGTCCGCGGCGAAGGGCTGTTGTCGACAACAACACAATGCATCATCGCCGCGAGCCGGTTGGCCCGCACGACACACGCCACATCGGGGTTGTAGAAAACCACAACCACGCCAGCGCGTAAGGGGTGAAGAGCGCCGCTCAACGCGCCGCCATGCATAAACCCAACGCTTCGCGCCAATCAGGGGCGCGCACACCGAACGTACTAGCGAGCTTATCGTTCGAAATGCGCGAGTTAGAGGGTCGCGCTGCCGGCGTTGGATAGGAAGAAGCCGGGATGGGCTTCACCACGGGCTTTTTCGCCAGATCCGAAAACTCGAAAATCGCCTCAGCGAAACCGTGCCACGAAGTCGCGCCCGATGCCGTAAGGTGATAGATGCCAGATTGTTCTTGCCACCAGTCGCCCTCACCCACCGCCGGAGCCTGCGCCAGCACATTCGCGCTTAACGCGGCAATGGTGGCCGACCAGGTCGGCGCGCCGATCTGGTCGGCCACCACGCTCAGTTCCTCGCGCTCCGCACCCAGACGCAGCATGGTCAGCAGGAAGTTCTTGCCCCGCGTGCCGTACACCCAGCTGGTGCGGAAGATCAAATGCGCACACCCTGCCGCCGCAATCGCCTGCTCACCCGCAAGCTTGCTTTTGCCGTAAACATTCTGGGGATTGACTGCGTCGCTCTCGACGTACGCACCATCCTTGGTGCCGTCGAACACATAGTCGGTCGAATAGTGAACGAGTGCCGCCCCAAGCCGCTTCGCCTCTTCGGCCAGCACGCCAGGCGCTTCGGCATTGAGACGCATGGCTGCTTCGACGTCGGTTTCGGCCTTGTCGACTGCCGTATGCGCAGCCGGATTAACGATCAGACCGGGTTTCACTTCGCGGACGACACGCCGCACCTGATCAAGATCGGCAAGGTCCAGCACGTTGCGACCCAGCGCGACCACTTTACCCAGACCTTGCAGGCTGCGCGCCAGTTCGAATCCAACTTGTCCATTCACACCGGTCAGCAGGATGGTTTGCTCTTCACGCCTCGTCATCGAAGACCTCACGCGAAATGCTCGGCTTCCGCCAACCGCTTGCCCGCCGCATCCTTCGCAGCCAGCAACGGCTCAAAGTCGATCGGCCATTCAATGCCAATCTCCGGATCGTTCCAGATAATGCTGCGCTCGTGTTCGGGGTACCAGTAATCCGTGGTCTTGTACAGAAACTGAGCGGACTCGGACAGTACAACGAAACCATGTGCAAAGCCTGGCGGCACCCACAATTGCCGGTGATTCTCTTCCGACAAAGTCACGCCCACCCACTTGCCGAAATTCGGCGAGCTCTTGCGGATGTCCACTGCAACGTCAAACACTTCACCTTCCACGACGCGTACCAGCTTCCCCTGCGCATGTGCGATCTGATAATGCAGACCACGCAGCACACCCTTCGCGGAACGCGAATGGTTGTCCTGAACAAACTCGACATCCGCCTCAACGTGTTCGGAGAATTCACGGCCGTTGAAGCTCTCGTAGAAGAACCCACGCGCATCACCGAACACCTTCGGCTCGATGATCTTGACTTCAGGCAGCGCTGTAGCAGTTACTTGGATGGCCATGCGACTTGGTCCGTGAGAAGGTTTTGCAGATACTGTCCATAAGCGTTCTTGGCGAGCGGCTTGGCGAGTGCCAACAGTTGCTCGCCGTCAATCCAGGCCTGCCGGAACGCAATCTCTTCAGGGCAAGCGACGACGAGTCCTTGACGCTTCTGCAGCGTAGCAATAAAAGTCGCCGCCTCGATCAACGAATCGTGCGTGCCAGTATCGAGCCACGCATAGCCACGTCCCATGATCTCGACATTGAGCGCAGCGTTCGCCAGATAACGGGAATTGACGTCGGTGATCTCGAGTTCACCTCGCGGCGACGGCTTGATGTCCGCTGCGATGTCGCACACCTGGTTATCGTAGAAGTACAGCCCCGTCACCGCGTAATTGGAGCGCGGCTTGACCGGCTTCTCTTCGATCGACAGCGCGCGAAACTCTCTGTCGAACTCGACGACGCCATAGCGCTCTGGATCGTGCACGTGATACGCGAACACCGTGGCACCCTGCTCCTGGCAATCGGCACGCTCCAGTTGCTTCGCGAGATCGTGCCCATAGAAAATGTTGTCACCAAGAATCAGCGCAGAGGGCTCGTTGCCGACGAAGTCGCGCCCAATCACAAACGCCTGAGCGAGGCCATCAGGAGAGGGTTGAACGGCATACTGAATATTCATGCCCCACTGGCTACCATCGCCCAGCATCGTCTCGAAGCGCGGCGTGTCCTGCGGTGTCGAGATGATCAGCACATCGCGAATGCCGGCCACCATCAGCGTTGACAGCGGATAGTAGATCATCGGCTTGTCGTACACGGGCAGCAGTTGCTTCGATACGACGTGCGTGATCGGATACAGCCTGGTACCCGATCCGCCCGCGAGAATAATACCTTTACGTGCCATGACCGTCCCTTTATGCGCGCTGCCCGTAATTGGTCTCGACCCACTTGCGGTAATCGCCTGACGCCACTTCGTCGACCCACTCCTGACTGTCGAGATACCACCGTACGGTCTTCGCCAGACCGGTCTCAAAAGTTTCAGCAGGCTTCCAGCCGAGTTCGCGCTCGAGCTTGCGGGCATCGATTGCATAGCGGCGGTCGTGACCCGGACGATCGGTAACGTACGTAATCTGGTCGCGGTACGAACCCGCCGCCTTCGGGCGCAATTCATCGAGCAGATCGCAAAGCGTGTGAACGACTTCGAGGTTCTTCTTCTCGTTCCAGCCGCCGACGTTGTAGGTCTCACCGGACACGCCTCGTGCAAGAACTTCACGGATCGCGCTGCAATGATCGCCGACATACAACCAGTCACGCACATTCTGGCCATCGCCATACACAGGCAGCGGCTTGCCGCCCAACGCGTTAGCGATCATCAGCGGAATCAGCTTCTCAGGAAACTGATAGGGGCCGTAGTTGTTCGAGCAGTTCGTCGTCAACGTTGGCAGCCCATACGTGTGATGGTAGGCACGAACCAGATGATCGGAGCCGGCCTTGGTCGCGGAATACGGACTATTCGGCGCGTACGGGGTCGTTTCGGAAAACTGCGGATCGGTGGCGGACAGCGAGCCGAACACTTCATCCGTCGACACGTGCAAGAAGCGGAAAGCAGTCTTGTCGTCGCCGTTCAACGTGTTCCAGTACGAGCGCGCCGCTTCGAGCAGCGTAAACGTGCCGACCATATTGGTCTGAACAAAATCAGCAGGACCATGAATCGAACGATCGACATGACTCTCGGCCGCGAAATGCAGCACTGCACGCGGCTTATGCGCTGCGAATAGCGCATCGAGCGCTGCCCGGTCACAGATGTCGGCGCGCACAAAGATGTGCCGGGGGTCGTCCTGCTGCGACTTCAACGTGCGCAGGTTGCCCGCGTACGTCAGCTTGTCGACATTGAGGACAACTTCGTCCGAAGCATTCAGCCAATCGAGCACGAAATTGGCGCCGATAAAACCAGCACCGCCCGTTACCAGAATCATGGAGTTCCTTTCTAAGATATCCGTAACGGATGCAGCCGGAGCATCTGACCCGACCGCCTCACGTTGTGGTTGCGCCGCGTGATTCTTGTGATCGTCTTACCGCCGACGTCCCGAGGTACGCAGACGAGCGTTCACGCGCTTTATTTTCGAAGCCTCGATTATAAATCGGTACAGGGCAAAAACTAGAGCCCTAACAACTTGAAACAGCTTGACAAAATTTACCTCGCAACATAGCCGGAACAGGTAAAAAATTGCCAGACGCATCATTTCACTCGCGCGCGAGGCAGGCGCACTGCGGGCACACCGCACTCACCCAAAGGTCATCAAGCCACCGTACTCTGTGCCCATGAGCGATGCAACAGCAGCCATACAGGCTACTATGTCACGCTACGTTGCCGTGCCGATCGCCTGCGCTATCTGATTAATCAATCTCATAATGACCGTTGCTAACCCGCTGCTTCCCGCCCCAATCGCCTTCGGTGATCTGCAAGGTTGCCGTACCCCGTTCCAGAAACTCCTCGCGAAAGTCGCGCCCTCTCCCGATACGCCACTGTGGTTCGCCGGCGACGTCATCAATCGCGGTCCCGAATCGCTCGCCACTTTGCGCGACGTCATCGCCCTCGGCGACCGCGCCGTGACGGTGCTTGGCAACCACGATCTGCATTTGCTGTCGGTTTCAGCGGAAATCCGCAAGCCGAAGAAGGGCGACACGATCGACGAGATTCTGGCAGCACCCGACGCCGCGGATCTGCTCGACTGGGTTCGTCATCGGCCAATCGCCCATTTCGAGCACGGCATGCTGCTCGTCCACGCCGGGGTCCTGCCGCAGTGGGACGTCGCGCTGATACTGGAGCTCGCAGAAGATCTGCAACGCGCACTGCGCGCGCCGACCTGGAAAGAGACACTCGCGGGCCTGTACGGCAACGAGCCAAACCGCTGGACGAACAGTCTGAAGGGGATCGAACGGCTGCGCATCACTTGCAGTGCGCTCACCCGGCTGCGTTTTTGCGACAAGAACGGTGTGATGGACTTCTCATCGAGCGGCGGACTCGATGCTGCCCCGGCGGGTTGCGTACCGTGGTTCGATGTGCCTTCTCGCAAAACGGCCAATGTCACGGTTGTCTTCGGCCACTGGGCCGCGTTGGGCCTGACGGTTCGTGACAACGTGATCGGCCTCGACTCCGGTTGCGTCTGGGGCAATCAACTTTCCGCGGTTCGGCTGGCAGGCGTGCCCGCCGAACGCACCGTGACGCAGGTTGACTGCTCGAGCTGCCGCGCGGAATCCGACCAGTCCTCGAAATAGCACATGCGCGCCTACGGTCTCGGCCGTTCGCTCATGGAGAGCGATAAACCCTGACTACGTCACGCGCCGCGTCGCCCGGCGTCACCCTTGATCTACTGAACCGACCATCCATCGGATCGTATCGGCGAAGTCGATGGGCTGCACCTCCGGCACGAGGCGGTGCAGCCTGGCCGCGGAACCGACCAGCATCTTCATTTCGTTGTCTCTCACGAAAGCCGGGTTGACGCGGATTTCAAGATCGTGGCCCGAGGCCGCACTCACCATGTCGACGACTTCGTGCAGGGTGCGGGCATGTTCGCTGCAGACGTTCACGACCTCTCCGGCAACGGCGGATTCGAGCAGCGCTCGATACGTCGCGGCCACCGTGCGCACGTCGGAAAAATCGCGCGCCACATCGAGGTTGCCGAGTTCGATGTAAGGCCGCCGTTCAACAAAATGCGTCACGATTTTCGGTACGAGAAAACGTGCGTCCTGCCCCCGCCCCGTGTAATTGAACGGCCGCGTCACGACCACCGGCAGCCGGTCGAACCAGGTCCGAACCAGATGCTCCATCGCCAGCTTGCTGGCCGCGTAATGGTTCACGGGCGCCGGTGCAACGCTCTCGTCTATCACTCCGCCCGCGTTGCCATACACGTTGGCGCTGCTCGCGATCAGGATCTTGTCCGGCCGGATGCCCACATCGATACACGCCTGCAGAAGGTTCAGCGTCCCGAGAACATTAACCCCATACATCGCCAGCGCGTCGTCGTGCGCAACGAAGCTGATGGCGGCCAGATGGACGATATGCGTGGGCCGCACCTCGCCGATCACGCGCCTGCATGCTTCCAGCGACGTAATATCCAGCACGTACTCATTCGGGCCAGCAGTCTCGCTGCCGGCCAGCGTGCCGGTCACCTCGTAACCCGCACGCTGCAATTCGTCGCGGACATAGGCACCCGTGAAACCGCGGGCCCCGGTTATCAGAGCGCGTCGAGTGGTCGGTTCGGAAGAAAAAGACAATTTCAATACTCCTCGGACCCACGTTCGGGATCATGTTGATTCCGGGCCCATCGCTGGATGACCGGATGCTCGATCTGCCGCACCACGCTAGTCCTTTTTGTAGACATGCGTAGCCGCCTTCACCCCTTTCGGAAACAGCCGCCGCACCATCCCGCGCGCGACAGCATCGGCCTGCAGGACGACGTCTCTGACCGGTTCATCGGGCCGCCCGCGGAACGAGGTCGGATGAAAATACTCGGCGTCGCCGACCGGATGATCCGAGAAGTAGTAGTTCGACACGCAGCAGCGCTGCTCGTTGCTCACATTCTTCGAGACGGAGTGCCACGAATACTGGCTCGTGACCATCACGACGAGCCGGTTGAAGTTGCTGACGATCGTCGTCGGTTCGGCCTTCGTACCGTTGGGCCACACTTCCAGATTGCCACCGTTTTCGGCATGCCAGGCTGGCGAAACGTAGTAAAGCAGGTTCAGCACCCGGTAGCGGGCGCGATCCTTGTCATGCGAGTTGTCCAGATGAGGATTCAGGAAGTGGCCGTTACCCATCATCGAAATGCCGCCCGCGTACAGGTGCTCGTCAGGGTACAGCGAGCGCAGCCCGCTGATCTGCTGTACCAGGTCGACCACCACGGGCTCCTGAAAAGCAAAGATGATCTCTTCGAGAATCGGCGCGTGCTGGTTCATCTGCGCAGACACGTACTTCAATTCGCGCAGGCTTTTGCGCAGCATCATCTTCGACGCATCCGGGAAGGCACGCCGGATCTCGTTGGCGAGTTCGACCGGAAGCAGGTCGTCGACGAAGAAGAAATTGACCGGAGCAGCCGATCCCCACTGCTCACGCGCCTCCGCAACGACGGGCGCCAGACGCGCGGCGATCAGTTTGCCTAATTCAGTACGGTTCATGATGGCCAGTTTGCTCGTTCATATGGCGGGTAGTTTACTTCGAACGCTCATGCCGCTGCATGGCTAGCCGTGCCCGGCCGGAAGCGCCGGGACAAGCTGTGCGGACTGCGTAGCCCCTCGCATTTTTTCCAGCGCCCCCATCACCGCCTCTTCCGCCTGCCCCGCCAGCACCCTCCGGTCACTCCCCGGCGCAATCGCCTCCCCCACATACACATGCGCGGTCAGCGGCCCACCACGCAGCAACGCATTCAACGAGTCCCCCAGCGACAGATCGCCGATATACGCGGGCGCAGTCGACTGCCGGCCCTGCGCGTCTTCATACATCAGACACACCGGCTGCACCGGACACGACGCCGACACCGCGGCCTGGAACATATTCGAGTGGAACGGCAGCAGCGCGAGCCCATCGGACGTCGTGCCCTCAGGAAACACGCACATCAGTTCGCCCGCGCTCAGGCGCCCAGACAGCTCGTGCATGATGCGCTTCGCGTCGCTGCGCTTCTCGCGCTGGATGAACACGGTGTCGAGCTGCTGCGCGAGCCAGCCGACCACCGGCCAGCGACGAATCTCCGCCTTCGACACGAACGGCGTCGGACGCCACGCGTTGATCACGTAGATATCGATCCACGAGATGTGATTCGCGACCACCAGCACGCCGCGATCGACGCGCGCCGCGTCGTTGTGCACGACGAGCCGCAGACCTGCGAGCCGCAGCATCTTCAGCGACCACGTGCGGTTCAGCTCAGACCGCTCCGCCGCGCTCGCGTGCGGAAAACGCCGCGCGACGGTCCACATCCCATGCAGCAGATGGGTCACGAGACGGGCCTTGCGGATCAGCAGTTTCATCGCATTCACCGCTGCTCGAACGCCACGTGGCCCGCGACGACGGTGGCCCGAACGCGCGCCGGCAGTTCGTAGCCGAGGAACGGCGTGTTGTGCCCCTGGCTCTTCAGCGCGCGCGGTTCGACGCGCCAGTGCGCGTCGCGGTCGAACACGCAGAGGTCCGCCGCTCCACCGACCTCGATGCGTCCGGCCGCGAGCTTCAGCACGGCGGCCGGCGCCGCGGTGATCCGGTTCAGCGCGGTCGCGAGCGGCACGCCTGCCTCGGTCGCCCACTTCACGGTCAGCGACAGGAATAGTTCGAGCCCGGTCGCGCCCGGCGTCGCTTCGGCGAACGGCAGCAGCTTTTCGTCATCGTCGACCGGCGTATGGTCCGAGCAGATCGCATCGATCGTGCCGTCCGCGAGACCCGCGCGGATCGCGTCGCGATCGCGCTGCTGGCGCAGCGGCGGATCGAGGCGGAACTGCGCGTCGAAGTAGCCGATGTCGACGTCGATCAGATGCACGTGGTTGATCGTCACGTCGCAGGTGATCGCAAGCCCTTCGGCTTTCGCCTCGCGTACCAGCGCGACACCCGCCGCCGACGACACATGCGACAGATGCACGCGCGCGCCCGTCACGCGCACCAGCTCGAAGATCGTATGCAGCGCGATCGTCTCCGCGGACACCGGCACGCCGGACAGCCCGAGCCGCGACGCGAGCGCACCGCTCGCCGCGACGCCGCCCTTCGCGAGATACGCGTCCTGCGGCCGCAGCCACACGGTGAAGCCATACGTGCACGCGTACTGCAGCGCGCGCAGCAGCACCTGCGTGTCGACCACCGGCACGTCGGCCTGCGAAAAACCGATGCAACCCGCTTCGGTCAGCTCGACCATCTCGGTGATCGTCTGTCCCTGGAGGCCGACCGTCAGTGCGCCGAGCGGATACACGTGCGCCTGGTTCAGGTTGCGCGCGCGGAACTTCAGCATCTCGACGAGGCCGGGCTCGTCGAGCACCGGGTCCGTATCGGGCGGGCACGCGAGCGTCGTCACGCCGCCGGCGAGCGCAGCGGCCATTTCGGATTCGAGCGTCGCCTTGTGCTCGAAGCCCGGCTCGCGCAGCCGCGCCGACAGATCGACGAGCCCCGGCGACACGAACAGGCCGCGCGCTTCGACGGTCTTCGCCGCGTGAAAATCAGCGGGCGCGCTGCCGAGCGCGACGACCTTGCCCGCCGCGATGAATACGTCCTGCTGCTGTTCGGTGCCGGCCACCGGATCGATCACCGTGCCGCCTTGAATATGAATCTTCATGCGCTGCCTTTTTGTTCTGTCTGATGTGCCGCTGCGATGCCGCTCGTGTCTAGTCGTGGTTGCCCGCGACGATGCCCATCACCGCCATCCGTACGGCGATGCCGAACGTGACCTGGTTCAGGATCACCGACTGCGGGCCGTCCGCGACCTGCGAATCGATCTCGACGCCGCGGTTCATCGGGCCGGGATGCATCACGATCGCGTCGGGCTTCGCGAGCGCGAGCCGCTCCGGCGTCAGCCCCCAGCTTTTGAAGTACTCCTGCGCCGACGGCAGCAGCGCGCCGCTCATCCGTTCATTCTGCAGGCGCAGCATGATGATCACGTCGACGTCCTTCAGCCCTTCGTCGAGGTTGTGGAACACGCGCACACCCATCTGTTCGAGGCCGCCCGGCAGCAGCGTGCGCGGCCCGATCGCGCGTACTTCCGGCACGCCGAGTGTGGTCAGTCCGTGAATGTCCGAACGCGCGACGCGCGAATGCAGGATGTCGCCGACGATCGCCACGCGCAGGTTCGTGAAATCGCGCTTGTAGTGGCGGATCGTGTACATGTCGAGCAACCCCTGCGTGGGGTGCGCATGACGGCCGTCGCCGGCGTTGATCACGTGCACGTGCGGCGCGCAGTGCTCGGCGATCAGATACGTTGCGCCGCTCGACGCGTGGCGCACGACGAACATGTCCGCGTGCATCGCCGACAGGTTGTTGATTGTGTCGAGCAGCGATTCGCCCTTGCTCGTCGACGACGCGTTGATGTTCAGGTTGATCACGTCCGCCGACAGCCGCTTCGCGGCGATCTCGAACGTGGTGCGGGTGCGCGTCGAGTTCTCGAAGAACAGGTTGAACACCGACTTGCCGCGCAGCAGCGGCACCTTCTTCACTTCGCGATCAGTCACGCTGACGAACTGCTCGGCGGTATCGAGAATGTGCGTGACGATCGCGCGCGGCAGGCCTTCGATCGTCAGCAGATGCTTGAGCTCGCCGTTCTTCGTGAGCTGTGGGTTGCCCTTCAGGAAGCCGTAGCGGAAACGGTCAGCGGCGGCGTTGTCGGAGGGACCCTGAGTAGCGGTGTTCATGGATGTGCCTGCGGATGATGCATGGAGATGTCTTGAATGAGCCGGAACGGGAGCCGGTGTCATGCGGCTCGCGGCATCGCGTCGCACGCTCAATCGACGCGCGCCTCGGTATGAAACGTGAAGCCCGCTGCGTCGCCTGTACCGCGTGCGAGCACAAGCGTCGCGTCGGCCGGCACGTCGACCACGCCGCCGACGAAGCGCGCCGCGACCGGCAGCTCGCGTCCGCCACGATCGGCGAGCACCGCGAGTTCGACCGACGCGGGGCGTCCGTAGTCGTACAGTTCGTTCAGCGCAGCACGCACGGTGCGGCCGGTGTACAGCACGTCGTCGACGAGCACGATGCGACGCCCGTCGACCTCGAACGGCAGCGACGTCGGGCTCGCCTGCGAATGCAGGCCTTTTTTCGCGTAGTCGTCGCGATGCAGCGCGACGTTAACCACGCCGAACGACGCGGCGTTCAGGTCGCGCGCGAGGCGCTCCGCGAGCCACGCGCCGCCGCTGTAGATGCCCGCCAGTGCGACACCGCTCGCAGCGTCGCCGAACGCGCCGCCGAACTCTCCGCCATACGCGGCACGGATCTGTTCGAGCACGGCGCGGTAGAGCGCTTCGGCGTCAATGGAACTCATGGTCTTGAGGAAGTCCGTCTAGATATTGCTGGAGGATGATGCGCGCAGCTTCGGCGTCGACCATGTCCGTGTGCGCGGTGCCCTCGCGAATGCCCGCCTCCGCCTCCACCGACGAATAGCGTTCGTCGACCCAGGTCACCGGCAGATTGAAGCGGCCGTTCAGCTGGTTGCCGAAGCGCTTCGCCAGTTGGGTCATCGTGTGCGGGGTGCCATCCTTGTGCATGGGCAAGCCGACGACGAGCATATCGGGTTGCCATTCGCTGATCAGCTTGCCGACCGCTTCGAAGCGGTGAATGCGATTGAGATTTTGCAGCACGGCAAGGGGTCTCGCGCTGCGTGTCAGCGCATTGCCGATCGCGACACCGATACGTTTCTCGCCATAGTCGAACGCAAGCAGCGTCGCCTCACGTCCGGCCGCACTGCTCATGCGTGACCTGCTTCGCCCGAAAGCATCGACAGCGAAATGCCGAGCAGCGCGAGCGCCGCTTCGAGGCGGTCTTCGGCGGGCACGTCGAAGACGATCTTCGGATCGGCCTCGACCGTGAGCCAGCCGTTCTTCGAAATTTCCTCTTCGAGCTGACCCGCGCCCCAGCCGGCGTGGCCCAGCGTGAGCAGAAAACGCTCGGGGCCGTTGCCGCTCGCGACCGCCTCGAGCACGTCCTTCGACGTGGTCATTTCGAGGCCGCCGGGCACCGACATCGACGAGGTATACGTGCTGCCCTCCGCCGGGTCGTGCAGCACGAAACCGCGCTCGGTCTGCACCGGGCCGCCGAAATAGACGGGCACGTGCAGCAGCGGTTCGATTTCGAGCTTGAGGTCGATGCGGTTGAAGAGCGCCAGCAGGTCGATATCAGTCGGCCGGTTGATGACGAGGCCGAGCGCCCCGCGCTCGCTGTGATCGCAAAGGTAGACCACCGTTCCTGAAAACGTGGGGTCCGCCATGTTCGGCATGGCGATCAGGAACTGGTTGGTCAGATTGATGCGATCGGTACTGTTGGACATAGTTCGGATTTTAGCAAAGACGATGCGCGGCGGCGGCCCTTCGACGCGCATTCGGGCACGCATTCCGGACGACCGCGCCCCGGGGAAACGCGGATCATTGCGCACACTCTATCACGCGCCCCGCCGCCGTCGGCGACGCTGTTCGTGGCCGCGCGAACTATGCTCAAACGCGGTGCAGAAATGAGCGCGGGCGGGCTACGGATTGCCGCGCTCGATCGCGCGCGTCAGATCGGCGAGCGCGCCGCCGCCGTCGCCCGGCGGTATGCCGGCCGCGATCTTGTGCAGCATCGCGCGCAATGCCTCGGCGGCCTGCTCGAGCATGTGCGATTCCGGTGCATCGACGACGAGGTGCGCACGCACCGCCGGCGTCGTGACGCCCGCATGCGCGCGCCGCCGCCACGCGACACCGAGCGCATCCGCCAGCAGGCCCACGTGTCCAAGGCCGAGCGCGGACGCGGATGCGCCCAGCCGGTAAGCGGCATCGCCGGCCTGCAGCGCGGCGGTCGGGTCGGTTTTTTCGGGCTGCACGGCCGCGCGCGCGTGATCGGACAGCGCGGCGATCGATGCGTCCGCGGTCTGCAGGAAATCTTCGAACGCATGGGCGTTCACGGTTAGCACGCCAACCTCGCGAGTGCCTGCGCCGCCCACCGGCAGTGCGGCATCGGCGCCGGCCGCGCCCGCCTCCCACAGCGCTTCGGAAGCCTGCGTGCCGGCGACGTGCCAGTCGGTGGTCAAGCCGTAGTTGCGCAGCAGCTCGACGTGATCGGCATCCTCCGCTGCGGCGCCGAACAGCGCGTAATCGCGCCACAACAACGCGAGCGCCGCGCGCACCAGCGAGCGCGGCGCGAGCGGCAGTCCGTGTACTTGATCGGCGAGCGCGAGATTGCAGCGCGCATGGAAACGCCGCACCTCCGCTTCAGCCGCCGTATGTCCGCTTCGGCGCAGCGCGTCCGCACACGCGGCGGCGAGACGCCAGAAATCGTAGGGGTCGGGACCGGCGAGTTCGGCAAGACAGGCGCCGAGCGTATCGAGCGCCGCGGACGACACACCGTTCTGCGGGGTTTCGCCAGACGGTGCGCGCAGCACCGGCAACAACGCCGCTTCGTAGCGGGCACGCAGATGCGCGACGCGCTCCGCCGACTGCGGGCGCAACGTGACCGGCGGAATCGGCCGGCCGGCGAGCGCCAGATCCTCGAACGCCGCGCTCACGCCCGACGTGCGCTGCGCGAGCAGCGCATTGAGCGCGCGATAGTGCGCGAACAGCGCCGGCGAACAGGACAACTCTCGGAGGTTGCGCCGCACGACGGCCGCGCGGAAATCGTCGAGCGCGGCGCCGAACACGTCGCGGGCACTGTCGCCGGGAGCCGCCTCCGGTTGCACGTGCGCGGCGGCGAGCGGTGACACCAGCACGAGCGCATCGGTGAACCGCTGCGCGGCGAGCCATCCGGCCTCGCGCAACGCATGCGCGGCACGCAGCAGCGGCGCGGCGAGATCCTCGCGCTGCGCGAACGCATGGGCAGCATCGGCGAGCACGGACTCCGCGAAGCGGACCGCTCCGCCGCGCGGATTGGGCAGCGCTTCGAACGACAGAGACGTAGCGGTGGGAGGCATCATGAACAGGCTGCAGGAACGCTGACAGGCCGCACCGCGGCCCACGGTTCGGCCGGCTGCGCCGTTCGGCACACCGGCTCGCGACTATATGTGCGACACACTACCCTTGCTTCCCTTGCGACAAGGCGAGCGCCGACGCCGACGTTCCGCCCCCGAAACCAGCAGCGGCAGCGGCGATGTGCGCCGACCGGCCCGCAAGCCGTCGCGACGCGTTCAGATCTCGACCATCTCGAAGTCTTCCTTGCGCGCACCGCATTCGGGGCATGTCCAGTTGATGGGAACGTCCTCCCAGCGCGTGCCCGGTGCGATTCCCTCGTCCGGCAAACCGGCTTCTTCGTCGTAGATCCAGCCGCAGATCAGGCACATCCAGCTCTTATATTCCATTCTTGTGTCGCGTCGAAAAGTCCGTTGAATCGGGAGCCATGATGGTACCGTGTTGCCGCGCCCGTGCCTAGCAATCGGGCCTCCACGCGGACCCGCGTGAAAAAATGCCCCACCGGAAGATTAGGCCGCATAATTGAGCCGACTGCCGGGTCGTTGCGCACGCGGGGCGCGGCGACTCTCCGATCATCCGCTCATTCCTGCCCCCGATTTCATGCCCAGCGAGACCCCTCCGATCGTATTGACCTTCGGCCTGTCCGACCCGACGGGCGGCTCGGGCCTGCAGGCGGATTTGATGACGCTCGCCAGCATGGGCTGCCACGGCGTGACCGTGCTCACCGGCTACACAGTGCGCGATTCGGCGAACTGCGACGAAGTGACCGGCCTCGATCCGGAGACCGTCGCGACGCAGGCGCGAATGCTGCTGGAAGACATGCCGATCGCCGCGTTCAAGGTCGGCGCGGCGACGCGCGCGGAAGTGGTCAGCGCAATCGCCGAAGTGGTCGCCGACTACGACGACATTCCGCTGATCCTTGCGCCCGACTTCACGCTCGACGACGAGCACGTGCTCGCCGCCGACGAACTCCGCGAAGCAATCGCCGATCTCCTCGCACCGCAGACCACACTGCTCGTCGCCGACCACGCGACGCTGCTCGCGCTTGCGCAACCCGACGGTGACGCCGAGGCACCGAGTCTCGATGCGGCGATCTCGCATCTGCTGTCGCAAGGTTGCGAGTACATCCTGTCGACGCAAACCGGCACGCACCGGCTCGTCAACACGCTGTTCAGCGAGGACGGCCAGTTGCGCGAAGACCGCTGGGACCGCGGCCAGCATCGCATCATGGGACTGACCGACACGCTCGGCGCGGCAATCGCCGCCCTGCTCGCGAACGGCCAGGATCCGGCGGAAGCGGTGCGCGAAGCGCAGGAGTATCTGTATCAGGCGACGCAAAGCGCGTTTCGGCCCGGGATGGGTGCGTATCTGCCGGACCGGTTCTTCTGGGCGCGCAGCAGTGATGACGACGCGCCGGTTGCGAGTGGCAAGGGTGGGGCGTCGGGGGAAGCGCGGCATTAACGCAGAGGCGCCAGACTGAAAAGCTGGCGCCTTCGGTATGGAATCCGTTCATTCTTTGCCATTTCGGTTATGGACGTTGAGCGTCTGTCATACCCGAATGTTGTCCCAATCTTTGACCTATTGCTTCGAATTGAGTTGAGCCCAAAGAGCAAGCACAAAATAAAAATCCGCGTGTTACGGGCGTAATTAAAAATTACAACCCGATTACGTGACTTGCTCTACGATTGGCTCTGTGGAACCCCACCACATCTGCCGCTCCCGTCGTTTCGTTCACGATATCCATTAGTGTTCCGCCGATCATTCAATTGAAGTTTCATCGAATGAATTGCATCGCTCGGCACGCATTGGTCAAGTGACTGGATCGACGTCAGGCCTTTTTTATACCCGGCCATAAAGCGCTGGCAGCCCTCAAAGAACACTCAATTCGACGTCCGATTTTCACATGGGACAACAGGCTCAAACTTATCTGCGACGTGTCAGCGGAGCTATTAGCAACATCGACCGCGCCACGATGCTGCGACAACAGCCCGCTACCATCTGGCTTACCGGTTTGTCCGGTTCTGGCAAATCCACTCTGGCGTATGAGCTTGAACACCGACTGATCGGTGCAGGACACGCGTGCTATGTCCTGGACGGTGACAACGTCAGACATGGCTTGTCTGGAGATCTTGGTTTTGGTACTGAGGACCGACGCGAAAACATCCGGCGAGTCGCTCACGTTGCACAGCTGATGAATGACGCTGGCCTCATCGTTATCACGGCGCTCATTTCGCCGATGCACGAAGATCGTATGATGGCCCGCGAAATAGTGGGATCTGAGCGGTTCGTCGAAACCTATCTTTCCGCATCCGTGGAGATCTGCACGCAGCGAGATCCCAAGGGGCTCTATGCAATGGCGCACTCCGGAAAAATCAGTTCCTTCACCGGAGTATCGGCGCCATATGAAGCACCCGAGAGCCCTGGTTTGCTCGTGGAAACGGCGAAGGAGACCGTAAGCGCGAGCGTTGCCCGCATCTATGATTATCTTCACGAGCGGTACCTCAACCCGTCTTGATCGCCCTATCGGCTGAACAACAAAAAACCCGCATCGCTGCGGGTTTTTCTTTTGAAGAACGCGCTTCGCAGCGCGCCCTTCGCATGTACTCCGGCTGACGCCGAATTACATGTCCATACCCATACCGCCCATGCCGCCCATGCCACCACCAGGCATCGGTGCATCTTCCTTCGGCAGTTCGCAGACAGCTGCGTCGGTCGTCAGCAGCAGACCAGCAACCGATGCTGCGTTTTGCAGTGCGGTGCGCGTCACCTTCGTCGGATCGACCACGCCTGCATCGACCAGATCGACGTACTCGCCGGTCGCTGCGTTGTAGCCGTAGTTGCCCTTGCCTGCTGCAACCGCTGCCACCACGACGCTCGCTTCTTCGCCGCCGTTCGAGACGATCTGACGCAGCGGCTCTTCCATCGCGCGCAGCACGATCTTGATACCTGCGTCCTGATCGGCGTTGTCACCCTTGATGCCGGCGATCGCCGAGCGTGCGCGGATCAGCGCCACACCGCCACCTGCCACGATGCCTTCTTCCACCGCTGCGCGCGTTGCGTGCAGTGCGTCTTCGACACGTGCCTTCTTTTCCTTCATTTCGACTTCAGTCGCAGCGCCGACCTTGATCACTGCCACACCGCCGGCCAGCTTGGCCACGCGTTCCTGCAGCTTTTCACGGTCGTAGTCCGACGTCGCTTCTTCGATCTGCGTGCGCACTTGCTTCACGCGCGCTTCGATGTTCGCGCCTTCGCCTGCGCCGTCGATGATCGTCGTGTTTTCCTTGCCCACTTCGATGCGCTTCGCTTGACCCAGTTCGGCCAGCGTTGCCTTTTCGAGCGTCAGGCCGGTTTCTTCAGCGATGACCTGACCGCCGGTCAGAATCGCGATGTCTTCCAGCATGGCCTTACGACGATCGCCGAAGCCCGGCGCCTTCACGGCAACGGTCTTCAGGATGCCGCGGATGTTGTTCACAACCAGCGTAGCCAGCGCTTCGCCTTCGACGTCTTCAGCGATGATCAGCAGCGGACGGCCAGCCTTCGCAACCTGTTCCAGGACCGGGAGGAGGTCACGAATGTTCGAAACCTTCTTGTCGTGCAGCAGCACGAACGGGTTTTCGAGCACGGCAACTTGCTTGTCCGGATTGTTGATGAAGTACGGCGACAGGTAGCCGCGGTCGAATTGCATACCTTCGACGACGTCCAGTTCGTCCTGCAGCGACTTGCCGTCTTCGACGGTGATGACGCCTTCCTTGCCGACCTTGTCCATCGCTTCAGCAATGCGGTCGCCGATCGACGAGTCGCTGTTTGCCGAGATCGCGCCGACCTGGGCGATTTCCTTGTTGGTCGTGCACGGCTTGCTGATCTTGCGCAGTTCTTCGATCGCTGCGGTCACGGCCTTGTCGATGCCGCGCTTCAGGTCCATCGGGTTCATGCCCGATGCGACGTACTTCATGCCTTCGCGAACGATCGATTGTGCGAGGACCGTTGCGGTCGTCGTACCGTCGCCGGCGTTGTCGCTGGTCTTGGAAGCCACTTCCTTGACCATTTGCGCGCCCATGTTCTGGAGCTTGTCCTTCAGTTCGATTTCCTTCGCGACCGACACACCGTCCTTGGTGATCGTCGGGCCGCCGAAGCTGCGCTCGAGCACGACATTGCGGCCCTTCGGGCCCAGCGTGACCTTCACAGCGTTGGCGAGGATGTTCACGCCTTCGACCATCTTGGCACGGGCGGAATCACCGAATACGACGTCTTTAGCTGCCATCTTCTAACTCCTTGAATTCTGGGAAATAACCGGATGCAAGACTTACTTCTGCACCACGGCCATGATGTCTTCTTCGCGCATCACGAGCAGTTCGTTGCCGTCGACCTTGACGGTCTGGCCTGCGTACTTGCCGAACAGGACGCGGTCGCCGACCTTCACGTCGAGCGCGATCTGAGCGCCCTTGTCGTCACGCTTGCCCGGGCCGACGGCCAGAATTTCGCCTTGATCCGGCTTTTCCGCTGCGGCTTCGGGGATCACGATGCCCGATGCGGTTTTCGTTTCCTGATCCAGACGCTTGACGATCACGCGATCGTGCAAAGGACGAAGGTTCATACACACTCCTCTCTTGATTGAGACTGAAGAACGCTGAGAAACCCGGCTGGCGGGCCAACCGGCGATGTTGTTAGCACTCTCGCGCGGTGAGTGCCAATTATATGGACGAGGGATGACAAATTCAAGAACTGGGTGAATCCAGGGGGTCTCGGGATTCACCTAGCTTGAAACTTTGTTCGTTTGACGTTCGGGGCGGGTCGGGTGGTCGAGCCCCCAATTACTCGGGCGCGGGCGGCTCCGCAGGCACCGATCGAGGGCCTTCCCGGTCATCGGGAGGCGCCATCGTTGCGCGTGGAAGCAGCCTCGATGTCACGAAGCCGATACGCAGGACGTCGATTCCGCACCCGAACTGCGCCGCACGAACCGATGTTCGAGACGAACGCGCAGCACGTCGTCGAGGGTCGACAACTCCTCGCGCAACGCCCTGGCCTGTCGCTCGTCGATATCGTCCAGAACGATTTTCTGTTCCAGGATATTGCCCCGATGGACCATCGTCCAGTGAGTGACCGAAGCGTGCCCGTTCTTCAGATGCACGGCAGCGCGAGCGACGACATCCAGATTGATATCGGAGACGAGATGGATGGTGTGGGTTAAACGAAAGCCGGGCAGACACTGCGACCAGTGGTCTTCCGTTTTCAGTGCGGGGGATGGCTGGGACGACGGAGACGGGGAAGTATCTTGATGCATGGCAACTCCGGATGAAGATTAAATTCGAACCGGTGCCAGCTATGCTGCTCCCGCTTCGTTGCCGACTATCGGCCGCATCGCCTTGAGGCAGCCACCTTGCCCGGGGAGGCAGGTTGGCGTTCGTACCTTTCGGTACCAACTCTGGATGCAGGCGCAAGTCTAGCAGATTGATTCGCGGCGTGCGTCGACCCCGCACCGGACCGCATCCTCAAAACGGAATAAAGCCGCGGCTGGCAAGCACCCCGCGTCACTCGTCGAACGCGATCTTTCGTCTGCGCAATTCGCGCATCGCGCTGTCGAGATGCGCACGCGCGCTGTCCGGATCGCCAACGCGCATCTGCTCGTACGCGCGTTGCGCGACGTCGTGCGGTACCGGCTTCAGCGGCCGGTTCGCGCTCATCGCCTTCAGTTGCACTTCGGCGGCACGCTCGAGGTAGTACAGATCGTCCCACGCTTCGGCGATCGTCGGCCCCGCGATCATCACGCCGTGATTCTTCAGGAACAGCACGTCCGCGTCGCCCATCGCGGCCGCGATACGATCGCCCTCCGATGCGTCGAGCGCGAGGCCGTTGTAGTGCTCGTCGACGGCGGTACGTCCGTAAAACTTCAGCGCGGTCTGTCCGAGCCACAGCAGCGGCGGCCCTTCGAGCAGACAGAGCGCCGTCGCGTTCGGCATGTGCGTATGGAATGCCGCTTTCACACGCGGCATCTGCCGATGCAACCGTGCGTGAATGTAAAAGGCCGTCGCTTCGGGCCGACCTTCGCCCGCGACGACGTGCCCGTCGAAATCGCAAACCAGCAGCCGCGACGCGGTGATCTCCGAAAACGCGTAGCCATACGGATTGACGAGAAAGAGATCGTCGTGGCCCGGCACGACCGCCGAGAAGTGATTGCACACGCCCTCTTCGAGACCGTGCAGCACCGCGAGCTGGAAGCACACGGCGAGTTCGATGCGCGCCTGCGCGATCGCGTCGCTATCCAGATGAAGATGCTGCGAAGGCGACGGCGCAGCCGTGCGGTCGATTGAAAACGTGTGAGCCATGGTTCTCCGCTCCTGAGTTCACCAGCCTGCCGATGCAAACAGCGGCGGCACCTGGTCGAGTGACGGCAACGTCGCGTCGGGCGTGTAGTCGGGCAGCAGCGTGCGGCCCGTTCCACGATCGATCCATACACACCGGAAGCCGATGTCGCGCGCGGCCGCGTGATCCAGATGCGGACTGGCGCAGATATGCACGACGTCGTCCTTCGATACGCCCAGTTGCCCATGCGCGTAATCGAACAACCGCCGGTCCGGCTTGTACGCGCCGCCCTGCTGCGCCGTCACCACGCGATCGATGGTACCGCCCAGTTGCGCGACGTTGCCCGCGATGATGTCGTCGTCGGTGTTCGACACAATGCACAGACGATAGCCGCTTTCCTTCAGACGCCGAAGACTGTCGACCACTTCGGGAAACGGCGGCATCGCCGATATGCTACCGGTCAACAGCGCGGCATCGCTATCGTCGCTGCGCACGCCGAACTCTTCGAACGCGAGACGCAGACCGTCGCCGGCCAGTAACCGGAACGCGCGCTGCGGCCACAGACGCTCGAGCGCATGCTCGTGCCGGTCGTAGGCAGCGAGCAACTGCGCGGCGTCGATATCGTCGCGCCCCTTGTGGCGCAGAATCTCGCGCACCGCGGCGAGCAGCCCTTCGTCCCACTGGATGAGCGTGCCGTAGCAATCGAATGTGAGCCACTGCGGGCGCGGGGTTCCTTGAAGCGACATGCGGGTTCTCCTGAACGTAAGCAGCAAAGAAACGTTCACATTAACGATGCCTCCCGATATCGGGAAATTAAATTAATATCTTGGTATCAGTGGAATATCAAATAAGCGGCGCTCTTTTATGCTCGACCTCGACCTGTTGAATACCCTTGTTTGCGTGATCGACGAGGGCAGCTTTACCCGTGCGGGCGATCGCGTACACCGCACGCAATCGACGGTCAGCCAGCAGATCCGGCGGCTCGAGGAACTGGTCGGCCACACGCTGCTGCTGCGCGACCGCGCGGGTAGCCACGTGAGCCCCACCGAGCACGGCGAGCTGCTGTCGCAATACGCACGACGTCTGCTGGCGCTGTCGTCGGAGGCGCAGGACGCGCTCGCGAGCGACGTCGAGATCGCGCCGGTGCGGATCGGTGTGCCCGAGGATTTCGACGCGCGTCGCATGTCGACGATCCTCGCGGGCTTCGTGCGGAGCCAGCCCGGCGTGCGGCTGGAGACGGTGGCCGGCATGAGCACGGACCTGCGCCGCAAACTGGCCGCCGGCGACATCGAGATCGCGCTCGTGAAGCGCGAGCCCAGCAGCGGCGAGTGCATCGCGAGCTGGCCGGAAACGCTGGTGTGGGTGCGTGGCGCGACGGCCCGCGCGCCCGACGAAACGGGTGACGAGCCGCTTCCGCTCGCGCTGTTTCCGCGGGGCTGTGTCTACCGCCAGCGCGCGATCCGCGCGCTCGACCGCATCCACCGACCGTGGCGCATCGCATTCGGCAGCCACAGCCTGACGGGGATTCAGGCCGCGGTCGCCTCCGGGCTTGGGCTTTCCGTACTGCCGACGACCGCGGTCCTCGCCGAACACCGCGTCTGCAGCGGCCTGCCCGATCTGCCGCCGACAGAACTGGCGCTTGTCGCAGGCGACAAAGCGCTCAACCGAACGCAGAAAGCGCTGATCGAGTTTCTCGAAACGGAGTTGGCAGCGCACGGCTGAGGCGGCGTCTCGTGCTTCGGCTCGGAGCGTCAAAATTTACCCGGATAATATTGCGCATCCATTTATACCCGGGTATTATTCGCCGATACCATTCCGGCGGAGCCTCTCGTGGTCGATCACCTGCAATCCCCCTCCTACACCAGCTTCGACGGCGAGCGGCGCCTCGCGTCCGGGCCGCTACCGACGGTCGCCGTCGCGGTCAAACGGGCTCTCGAACATAGTCCGGCCGGCCCGGTGCTGATCTTCGACGACCGCACTGGCCGTTCAATCGACATCGATACCCGCGGCTCGGACGACGACATGCTCGCGCGGCTGGCCTCGTCGACCACACCGGAAGACAGCAGCCCCGCGCCCGCTGACGAAGCGCAAGCCACGACCGCGCCATCGCGAGGCCGTGGCCGGCCGAAGCTCGGCGTCGTGCCGCGTGAAGTGACGTTGCTGCCGCGGCATTGGGAATGGCTCGCGACCCAGCCGGGCGGTGCGTCGGTCGCGTTGCGCAAGCTCGTCGACGAAGCGCGCCGTGCACGCGGCGACCGCGACCGGGAGCGACACGCGCAGGAACGCGCGTACCACTTCATGTCCGCGATGGCCGGCAATCTGCCCGGCTTCGAGGAAGCGACGCGCGCGCTGTTCGCCGGCAAGACAACGCAGTTCTACGCGCGCATCGCCACATGGCCAGAAGACATCCGCGATCACGCGATCAAGCTCGCGGCCGCGGACGATCCGCAGACCTGAAACGCCGCGACCCTAACAAGGACACCTCGACATGACTTCATCCGACAACACGGCTCGCTATCTCGAGCCGACTCAGGCATCGGGACGCGCATTCGTGACGCGCGGAATGACCGG
This sequence comes from Paraburkholderia sp., assembly GCF_050742655.1. Classification (GTDB taxonomy): domain Bacteria; phylum Pseudomonadota; class Gammaproteobacteria; order Burkholderiales; family Burkholderiaceae; genus Paraburkholderia. The sequence goes on from NZ_JBOIGG010000027.1 coordinate 27,604, forward strand.
CTCGATCGTGATGCTCAACCTGCTGCGCTTTCGCGCAACCGCCGACTATTCGGCGACGCCCGAGCTCGCGCCACCGACGCCGATCAGCGGCGTGGCCGCGTTCCAGCGCTACATCGAGCACACGCTGCCGCATCTTCGCGAGACGGGCGGTAACCTGGTGTTCGTCGGCAAAGGCGGTCCCTGGTTGATCGGTCCGCCAGACGAACGCTGGGACATGGCGATGCTCGTGCGTCAGCGCAGCGCCGAGTCGTTCCTCGGCTTCGCTTCGCATGAGCGCTACCTCGCGGGCATCGGGCATCGCACGGCTGCGATCGAGGATGCACGTCTGCTGCCGCTCTCCGGGCTCCCTGCGCCGCTCGCGTTTTCGGAGTTCTTCGCAACACCGGCTGCCGCGACCTAGCCGCTCTTTTTGCTTCGCTTCGTTTTAAGCGCAACCGCCAACGAGCGGGTCCGCCCCCTACCCGACCCGCATCGACACCTCAACATCGTCACCAAACGGCGTAGACAGATAACCGTTCGCAGGCGAGCGCACGTGCGCAAGATACTCGGGGCTAAAGTCCGCGTTATCGGCGACGACGAAAGCGCCCGGCCTGAGACGACTTTCCACCAGGTCCAGGATCTCCGGATACAGTGCCTTGGCCCCATCGAGCAGCAGAAGATCGATCGCTTCCGGAAGATCGACGCTCAGCGTCTGCAACGCGTCTCCTTCGCGAATCTCGACGAGGTCGATCAGACCGCCGGCCGTCAGATTAGCCCTGGCCCGCACCACCTTCGACGGCTCGAACTCGCTGGTGATCAATCGGCCGCCACCGTTGTCGCGCAGCGCGGCAGCGAGGTGCAGCGTCGAGATGCCGAACGAAGTGCCGAACTCGACGATCGTCCGTGCGCCGCCGCTTTTCGCCAGCATGTAGAGCAACACGCCGGTCTCACGTGAGATGGGAAGCGGAACATCCTTCAGACGCCCGTACAAATCGATGTAGTCAGTTTTGCTCTGCATCAGCCGCGTCCGTTCGTCGGTGGAAAGCGCAGCCATTGCGGGGATCGACGCAGGCGACAACGCAGCGGCCTCTTCGAACAGGCGATCAAGCAGCGGTGCAAGCGGTTTAGTGGTGAGGGTGGTCATGCAGATCTCCAATCGAGCGAATGTCTTTCCATCAATCAAACGTGCCGCGATATTCGGGCGCCGCGTCGCTGCGCGTGTTCAGTTCGAACATCACGCCACCGGGCGCACGGCAAAAGAAACGCGAACCGCGGCCGTTGTTGAAGATGCCCGTTTCCATCTCGACACCCTCGGCTGTCAGGCGCTCATACAGCTCGCTGACTGCATCGATGGTCGGCAGCTCGAAGCCGACATGAAAATTCCCGGGCCAGGCAGGACGATCGCCATCGGTGTGGTCGATCACCACATCAAAGCCCGGACGCTTGAGGATGATTGATTTATCCCACGTGCCCGCGGTGGTGAAGCCCAGGTGCCGTTCGAAGAATCCCGCGGTCGCGAGCGCGCCGGCTGAGGGGAAGCTCAGGTGGTTGAGTTTCATGCTGCTGTTCAGGTCGGTCATCGTCGTTCTCGTCAGTGGCGGCAGCCTTATGCCGTGTTCGCTCAGTGACATCAGAATATAAGCAAAAGCTCACATTCAACAACTCGCATTGAACATGCGTGTGAATTGACCGGGAACCCGCATGAGGCAGCCGGTTGCAGCATGCGTAGCCATTTGTCGGGCGACGGTTGCTCACATTCGGGAATTTTTCAGAATGCCCAGCGTGTGCTGGTTTTGATGGAGAAACGAGAACAGCGCATCGACGATAGTCCGTCGAACCAGCGATACGCCAAGCGCATATCGCCGGCCCGATGGACTGTCGAGTGTCTTTATCAGTTGGACAGGAACGCCAGCAGATCGGCGTTGACTTCATCCGCGTTCACCACGCACATTCCGTGCGAGGCACCCGGATAAACCTTCAGCGTCGCATTCTTGACGAGCTTGGCCGACAGCCGACCCGAGTCGTCGATCGGAACGATCTGGTCGTCGTCGCCATGCAGGATCAGCGTCGGTACGTCGATCTTCTTCAGGTCTTCCGTATAGTCGACTTCGGAGAACTGCTTGACGCACTCGTACTGGCCTTTGATGGACCCGAGCATGCCCTGCCGCCAGAACTCGTCGATGATCCCTTGCGACACCTTCGCGTTCGGCCGGTTGAAGCCGAAGAACGGCAGCGCGAGATCCTTGTAGAACTGCGTGCGATTGCCCGCCACGCCCGCACGGATGCCGTCGAATACGTCGATCGGCAAACCACCGGGATTCGCTTCGGTCTTCAGCATCAGCGGCGGCACCGCGCCGATCAGCACCGCCTTCGCGACGCGCGCCGTGCCATGCCGTCCAATGTAGTGCGCGACCTCGCCGCCACCCGTCGAATGTCCGACGAGCGTCGCCCCTTTCAGATCGAGCGCATCGAGCACCGTCGCAAGATCGTCCGCGTAGGTATCCATATCGTTACCGTCCGACGGCTGGCTCGAGCGGCCATGACCGCGGCGATCATGTGCGATCACACGAAAACCCTTCTGCACGAGGAACAGCATCTGCGCATCCCACGCGTCCGCATCGAGCGGCCAGCCATGCGAGAAGACCACCGGCTGCCCGGTGCCCCAGTCCTTGTAGTAAATCACGGTACCGTCTTTTGTCTTAACCGTGCTCATCGAATGTGCTCCCGTGTGACGAGGTTGAAGGAACTTCGCGCCATGTACCCCCGTTGCCGGCCTCCGCACGCGCAGCGGAGGCGAACACGTCTACCGCGGCAACCGGAGCGCCAGCACCTGCATGATGAGCTTGCGCCGCGATTGCGACCAGCGGGTGACTTCGTTTTTTCCGTTCGTGGTGCGCTCCCGCATAGCAAGCGCTCGCATTTGGGGGGTACGCCGAATACGCTGTCATAGCCGTCCCGCAACGAGTCTACGTCCGCGGGCTTTAGTAAATACGCTTACATCGATCGCATGCCGATTAATTGCATTTCAATGCAATTTTTTTGTCCCTATGCTTTTCCCATACACCGCCGCTTCGGGGAACGGGCATGAACGATGTTGCGTCTTTACTGGCTGCACTGAAAACCGCGCTCGGCGATGACGCGGTGATCACCGCCGCGTCCGATCTCGAAGGCTTCACCGAAGACTGGCGTGGCCGCTACAAGGGCCCCGCAACGTGCGTGGCGTTGCCGTCGAATACGGCGCAGGTCTCAGCGGTGGTGCGCCTGTGCGCGGAACACGGTGTTCCCGTATTGCCCCAGGGCGGGAACACCAGCCTGTGCGCCGGCGCAGTACCGCCCGCAGCAGGTATCCCGCCGGTGATCGTCAATCTGGCGCGGATGCGGCGCATCCGGCACATCGACGAGGCCAACGGTTCAATGGAAGTCGAAGCCGGCTGCGTGTTGAAAACGGTGCAGGACGCAGCCGCCGCCGTACAGCGTCTCTATGCGGTAAGCCTTGGCGCCGAAGGGTCGTGTCAGATCGGCGGCACGCTATCGACGAACGCGGGCGGCACCGGCGTACTGCGCTATGGCAATACGCGCGACAACGTGCTCGGCCTCGAAGTCGTACTCGCCGACGGTACCGTGTGGAACGGTCTGCGCGCACTGCGCAAGGACAACACCGGTCTCGACCTGAAACATCTTTTCATCGGTACGGAAGGCACGCTCGGCATCATCACGGCGGCCACGCTGAAGCTGCATCCGCTGCCGACGCATCACGCGCTCGCCTGATTCGCGCCGCGCGACCCCGCTGCCGCGCTGCAGGTCCTCGGTCTGTTCCAGGCGGCCGCGGGTTCGCGGTTGAATGCGTTCGAGATGATCAACCGTCGCCAGCTGGAACTCGTGATCGAACACGTGCCGGGGCGCCGCAATCCGTTCGACGCACCGTACGAATGGGACGTGCTCGTCGAACTCGCGGACACGCAGGGCGGCGACGCGATGACGGAGCTGCTGCAACACACTCTCGAACAGGCCGCCGAAGCAGACCTCATCGGCGACGCGGTGATCGCAAACAACGACACGCAGCGCGCCGCACTCTGGGAGATCCGCCATAGCGTGTCGGAAGCGAACAAGAAAGCCGGCGTGGGTCTGACCACGGATTGCGCAGTGCCCGTATCCGCGGTACCCGCGTTCATCGAACGGGCGACCCGCGCCGTGCACGCAATCGTCGACGGACTGGACATCCTCGTCGTCGCGCATCTCGGCGACGGCAACGCGCATTTCATCCCGTTCTTCAGCTTCGACGCGTGGCGTGATCTGGCCGATCCGGCCGCTATGGCCACCGCGATGCGCCGCTGCATCAACGACGTCGCACACGAACTGCACGGCACCTTCAGCGCGGAACACGGCGTCGGACAGACCGGATTGAGCGAGATGGCGCACTACAAGTCGCCGGTCGAACTCGCGTTGATGCGCGCCGTGAAGCATGCGCTCGACCCGCACGACCGGTTCAATCCAGGCCGTCTGCTGCCCTGACGTTCCGACTCGAACTTAGCGATACAAGCCTTCCTTCTTCTCCTGGAGCCGACATGAAACAGCCGCCCGCGCGCGATCAAATTCAACAGCCCGGCCGTCGCACCGCCATCAAGACAGCTCTTGCCGGCGCAGCGAGCGTCGCTTTCCCGTTCGTCTGGACGCCATCGCGCGCGGCAAACAAACGGATCGTCGTTCGTGACGACGGCGGCATCTACACGAAGGCCTACGGCGCGGTGTTCTATAAACCGTTCACCGAGAAAACCGGCATCGAGGTGATCGGCGTGCAGGCCAACGCGGAGCCGACCGCGCAGATCAAGAGCATGGTTGAAACCGGCAGCTACACGTGGGACATGGCGAAGATCAGCCAGCCGGCGATCCTGCTGCTCACCGGCGGTGGCAAGGAATATCTCGAGAAACACGGCCTCGAAGCCGATCCGATGATCGCGAAGATTCCGAAGCAGTACATGTCGCCGTATGGCGTCGGCACGAATGTCTACACGACCGTGCTCGCGTATCGCACCGACGCGTTCAAAGGCCGCAAGGCGCCAGGTTCGTGGGCGGACATGTGGAACGTGAAGGATTTCCCGGGCCGTCGCGGGCTGCGTAAATATCCGTTCGACACAATGGAAGAAGCGCTGATGGCCGACGGTGTGCCGGTTTCACAGGTCTATCCGTGCAGCTTCGACCGCGGCTTTGCGAGCCTCGACAAGATCTCGAAGCACGTCGATGTGTGGTGGACCACCGGCGCGCAGGTCGAACAGATGCTTGGTTCGGGCGAAGTCGACATGATCAGCACGTGGGTGTCGCGCGCGCAGTCGGCGATCGCGAATGGCGCGCCGGTTGCGATCGTATGGAACCAGAACATCTGGGGCGTCGACAACTGGTCGATCCTGAAAGGCACACCGAATGCGAACGCGTGCCGCGAGTTCATCAAGTTCGCGTCCGATCCGAAGCGCCAGGCTTCGCTCGTCGAATACTTCCCGGCCGGCGTCACGCAACCCGACGCGTTCAGCTTCATCAAGCCTGAGATCGCAAAGAACTGCCCCACGTTCGAAGCGAACATCAAGACGGGTCTGCATATCGATGCGAAGTACTGGCAGGAACAGCAGAGCGCCGCACTCGAACGCTTCAACCGCTGGATCCTGACCTGAGCGTCGCAGTCACTGCAAGGATGCCGATTCCATGTCCGCCTCGAACCTTCTCATCACTGGCCTCGGCAAACGCTACGGCGATTTCGTCGCGCTCGCGCCGACCGATCTCGACGTCGCCAAAGGCGAATTCCTGACCCTGCTCGGACCGAGCGGATCGGGCAAGACGACCCTGCTGAGCCTGATCGCCGGCCTCGCGCAGCCCGACTCGGGCCAGATTCATATCGACGGCGTCGACGTGACGTGGGGTGCGCCGTACGAACGCGACATCGGCATGGTGTTTCAGAACTACGCGCTCTTTCCGCACATGACGGTCGCGCAGAACATCGCGTTTCCGCTGCAGATGCGCAAGACGAACGCGAAAGCCGCACGCGACCAGGTGATGCAGGCACTGGAGATGGTGCATCTGCCGCACGTCGCAGACCGCTATCCGCGCGAGCTGTCAGGCGGCCAGCAGCAGCGGATCGCGCTCGCACGCTGCATGGTCTACCGGCCGTCGATCATCCTGATGGACGAGCCGCTCGGCGCGCTCGACAAGAAGCTGCGCGATCACATGCAGCTCGAAATCAAGCGCATTCACCGCGACCTCGGCACGACGATCGTCTACGTCACGCACGATCAGGAAGAAGCGATGACGATGTCCGATCGCATCTGCCTGATGAACGCCGGATCGATCGCGCAACTCGGCACGCCGGCCGATCTGTACTTCCGCCCGAAGAACGTGTTCGTCGCGGATTTTCTCGGCGAATCGAACCTGCTCGATGCCATCGTGACGGGGCGTGCCGGCAATCAGGTGCAGGTCAGTCTGCGCGGCATCCCGCAGGGCCGCGCGATGGCCTACGACCCGGCGATCGCCGAGGGCAAACCGGTCAAGCTGATGCTGCGTCCGCAGAACCTGAAGGTGCACGACGGCGCCGACACCCGCTCCGACGGCGGCGGCATGCTGTCCGCACGACTCACCGACATCATGGTTACCGGCAGCATGACGCGGCTTTATCTGCAGCCGGGCGAGATCGATACCGCGCCGCTCGTCGCCGCGTTCCCCACCAACCGGCTCGGCAGCCAGTATCAGGTCGGGCAGACGCTCGGCCTGTCGTGGCTCGCCGCCGACGCCGTCGCGATAGCGGGTTAGCCGATGACCCGTTCCGCTCTCACCGCGCAGCCGCCGCGCCCTGCGTCGTCATCAGCGTTGGTCTCCACACCAAAGCCGTCGCGCTGGCGTGCGTGGCTGAACCCCGGCGCGAAAGGCGCACCGATCGTCGTGCTGCTGCTCGCGATGCTCGTCTACCCGGTCGGCCAGCTGCTTCTACTGAGCGTGCACAACGAGAGCGGCTTCACGCTGATCGAGTACCGGCGGCTCTTCGCCTCGTCCGTGTATGTGGACGTGCTGCTGATCACGTTGAAGATCTCGCTGTGGACGACCTTCTTCTCCGTGCTGACCGGCTACCCGATCGCCTATCTGATCTCGTCGCTCACACGCGAGCGCAAGAACCGGTTGCTGTTCTGGGTGCTGCTGTCGTTCTGGACCAGCTTCCTCGTGCGCACGTTCGCGTGGGTCGTGCTGCTCGGGCGCAACGGCGTGATCAACAAACTACTGCTCGCGCTTGGCATCATCGATCAGCCCCTGAGTCTGCTGTATCACTTCTCCAGCGTGATCGTCGGGATGGTGCACGCACTGATGCCGCTCGCGGTGCTGACGATGCTGTCGGTGATGGAAAACATCGACCGGCGTCTGCCGAGTGCCGCGGCGACGCTCGGTGCGCGTCCCGGCACCGTGTTCTGGAAGGTGTACTTCCCGCTGTCGCTGCCCGGTGTCGCAGCCGGCGCGCTGATGGTGTTCGTCACGGCGATTGGCTTCTTCATCACACCAACACTGCTCGGCGGACGCCATCAGACGATGATCACCCAGTTGATCATCGACCAGGTCATGCAGGCGCTGAACTGGGGCTTTGCGGGCGCGATCTCGGTACTGCTGCTGGCCGTCGTGCTGATCGTGTTCCTCGTCTACGACCGGATGGTGGGACTGTCGACTATGGCCGGCGGCTCGGCGACGCGCAAACCCGGACACGCGGGCCAATGGAACCGCCGGCTCGGCGACGCTGTGCTGACCTTGCTCGGCAACCTGACAGATGCAGTGATCAGCGTGTTTCCGCGCCGCCGCCGGCGTAGCGCCGGCAACCACGAAAGCCTGACGCTGCGCATCGTCGTGATCCTGCTGCTCGTGTTCCTCAGCGCGCCCGCATTCCTGATGATCCCGCTGTCGTTCGACGCCGGCTCCGGCCTGGCGTGGCCGCCGCACGGCTTCTCGCTGCAGTGGTACCAGCAGATCGTCGACTCGCCGCTGTGGATGCAGGCGATCACGCGCTCGATGCTGGTCGGCATCGGCACCGGCATCCTGTCGATGCTGATCGGCACGCCAACCGCTTTCCTGCTCGTGCGCGGCGGCATGCGCGGCAAGGCCGCGATGCTCGCGTTCGTGCTCGCGCCGATCGTCGTGCCGCGCATGATCATCGCGGTGGGCGTGTTCTATTTCTTCGCGAAGATCGGGCTCGTCGGTTCGTCGCTGGGACTCGTACTCGCGCATACGACCGTGGCCGTCCCCTACGTCGTGATCACGATGATGGCCGTGCTGCGCAACTACGACACGCGTCTCGACCAGGCCGCGCACAGCATGGGCGCGCGGCCGTGGGCGACGCTGCGCCGCGTGACGTTCCCGATTCTCGGTGCCGGTCTGATGTCGTCGTTCCTGTTCGCGTTCGCCACGTCGTTCGACGAATTGACCATCGCACTCTTCACATCGGGCGGCGTGAGCACCACGCTGCCCAAGCAGTTCTGGGACGAGATCACGATGCAGATTTCGCCGGTCATCGCCGCCGTGTCGACTTGCCTGTTCGCGTTCATCGCCGCGCTGATCTGGGTGGCCGACCGCCTGCGCCGTCGCAGCCTCGCTTCATGACTGCTTCCTGACTTCCTCACATCGAGACACTTCATGCTTTCAGCCCAACACCTCAGCGGCGTTTTTCCGGCGATCCCCACCCCCGTCCATGCCGACGACACGATCGACGTCGACGCCACGCGCACGCTGATGCGTTACCTGCTGAAGCAGGGCATCGACGGTATCGTGCCGCTCGGCGGCACCGGCGAATACGGTGCGCTCGCGCGCGCGGAACGCATCCGGATGGCGGAGCTCGTGGTCGATGAAGCCGCAGGCGCGGTGCCCGTGATTCCGGGCGTGCTCGACCCGGGGTATCACGATGCGCTTCAGGCGGGCAAGGAATTCGCGGCGGCGGGCGTCGACGGTCTGCTCGTGCTGACGCCGTACTACACGAATCCGACGCAGCAAGGCATCCGCGATTACTTCATGCGCTACGCCGACGAATCGCCGTTGCCGATCCTGATCTACGAGATTCCGTACCGCACGCGCATCGCGATCGCGCCCGAAGTGCTGCACGAACTGTCGAAGCACGAACGGATCATCGGCATGAAGGCGTGCAACACGGACATGTGGCATTTTCTGCGCACCGTCGCGGGTGTCGGCGAGTCGTTCTCGGTGCTGAGCGGCGAGGACACGCTGTTTCCGCTGCACATCGCGGCAGGCGCGCGCGGCGGCATCGTCGTCACGGCCACGCTGCTGCCGACCGTATGGCGAACGATCCACCGGCTCGCGACCGAAGGGCGAACCCAGGACGCACTCGCGCTGCATCGCTCACTGATTCCGCTGATCAACCTTGCGTTCGCAGAGACCAATCCAGGTCCGATGAAGTCGGTGATGGATCTGATCGGCGTCCATGCGCCCGCGATGCTCGCGCCGCTGGTGCAACCCGCAGCCGATCTGTCGGCGAACCTGCGCATCGAAGTCGAGCGGCAGCTCGACCGGTTCGAGTGGCAAAAGTGAACAAACGGAGCGAACCGGGCGTTCAGCGCGAATAGCCCGACAGCCGCGCTTTGGAAATCGACGTCGCGGCCACCTGCACGTGTTGCGCGAGTTCGGCTTCGACGCGTTCGCGCGACCAGCGCGAAGTCGGCACCGAGATGTTGATCGCGGCGACGCCGATGCCGCCGTGATCGGTGACCGGTGCCGCCACCGAAATATCGCCGAGCACGGTTTCGTTTTCGATCACCGCGTAGCCGCGTCGCGCGACCTTGCGGATGCGTTCGAGCAGTTTGTCGGGATTGGTTTCAGTGTAGTGCGTGAGCGGATCGAGGCGGGTTTGCGCGAGGACGTCCTGCACGCGCTCGTCGGACAGACGCGACAGGATCGCGATGCCCGCGGCGGTGAACATCGCGGGCAGTCGCGCGCCGACCACGATGTCGATGTTCACCAGATGCAGGCCTGGAAAGCGCGCGACGAACACGATGTCGGGCCCGTCGAGTTCGAGCAGATTGGTCGTCTCGCTGAGACGCCGGCTGATGTCGAGCAGATACGGCGACGCCTTGTCGATCAGTTCGTTTGCGCGGACGTAGTTGTACGAGAACTGCAGCAGCTTCGTCGTGAGACCGTAGTTGCGCGTATCGGGCACGCGGTACAGATAGCCAAGCGCTTCGAGCGTGTGCACGAGACGCTGCGTCGCGCTGCGGTCAAGGCCCGACGCACGCGCGATGTCGACGAGCGTCATGTGACGGCTCGGGCCATCGAAAGCGTGCAGCACCTGAAAGGCTTTCTCGGTCGAGCCGACGAAGAGCGACGAACGAGGGGGCGGCGGAATCGCAGCCCTGGCTTTGCGGGGGGTGCTTGCGGGACGTGCTGCCATGGCGGTACCAGGTGGTCGGGCGTTGTTATTGAGGTTTATTGGGGTTGTTCGGACTGCAGTTGCGTCAATTGTAATGCGATTGAATCGTGCGACAAGCACTGATTCGATAGGCGGGGAGTCTTCATGCTTTCATCTGTTGCGGATTACCGGATTGCCGCGCAAAAACGTCTGCCGCGCCTCGCGTTCGACTATCTCGACGGCGGCGCAGAGGACGGCGATGCGCTGCGGCGCAACGTCGACGCCTACCGGCAGTGGCTTTTCAAGCCGCGCGTGCTGACCGACGTGTCGCACTGTTCGATCGCGACGCAGTTTTTCGGACGCGACGCCGCGGCGCCGCTGATCGTCGGCCCGACTGGACTCAATGCGCTCTTCTGGCCGCGCGGCGACGAGTTGCTCGCGCGAGCCGCGTGCGACGCAGGTCTGCCGTTCGTGCTGTCGACCGCATCGACGTCGCTGCTCGAAGACGTGCGTGCCGCCGCGCCCGATGGCGATCTGTGGATGCAGCTGTACGTGTCCAACGATCGCCGCATCGCCGAGGACCTGATGCGGCGCGCGGGCAGCGCCGGCTTTTCGACACTCGTTCTGACCGTCGACGTGCCGGTGCACGGCAAGCGCGACCACGACACGCGCAACGGTTTCAAGCTGCCGTTGCGCCCTTCGCCGCGGCTCGTCGCCGACTGCATCCGGCATCCGCACTGGTGCTGGCAGATCGCGCGACATGGCTCGCCGCAGTTGAAGAACATTGCGCGCAGTGTCGGCGAGCGCGCCGACCTGGCTCGCCATGCGGCGATGCTCAGCCGGCAGATGGATTTGACGCTGGCCTGGACCGACCTCGAATGGGTGCGGCGGCACTGGAGCGGCAAGCTGATCGTCAAAGGCGTGCAGGGTCTGGACGATGCGCGGCTCGCGGCCGCTCACGGCGCGGATGGGATCGTGCTGTCGAATCATGGCGGCCGGCAACTGGGCAGCACGCTCTCGCCGCTCGAGCTGTTGCCGGAGATCGCCGCGGAGCTGGGCGACCGGCTCGCCATTTTTATCGACGGCGGCATACGGCGCGGCAGCGATGCGTTGAAAGCAGTCGCGCTGGGCGCTCGCGGTGTGCTGCTTGGGCGAGCGCCACTATATGGCCTCGCCGCGCGGGGCGGTGCTGGCGTCGAACAGGTGCTCGTGTTGATGACCGACGAGATGCGGATCACGATGCGGCTGCTTGGATGCAGCGAGCTGACAAAGCTAGGAGCGGAGTTCGTCGGACGGGGATCGTTTTGATGTGAATGAGGCGGTTGACTGCCGCGCATGCACAGGCGACGATTCGAGCTCCGTTTCTCCCTGCAAGGAACGCTCCCCGATGTCGCGAACCTCATTCAGGCCACTCCCCGCGCTGGTCGTTGCGATCGTCATCGCCACGTTGACATCAGCGGTCTGCGCGCAATCGTCGGCCGTCACCGAAGACGGCGGCGTCCCCGCGTTCTACACGTGGACCGACACGTTCCCGTCGACGCCTGGCCACATGCTGCGCACCGAACCGCTGACGTCCGAACAGAGTCTCGCGGAAGCCGGGCAGAACATCCGCATCCTGTACACGTCGACCGACGGGATCGACACCCGCACGCCGATCGTCGTCTCCGGCGCGCTGTTCGTGCCGAAGGGCACGCCGCCGCCAGGCGGCTGGCCATTGATGGCATGGGCGCACGGCACCGTCGGCAGCGCCGACGTGTGCGCGCCGTCGTTCACGCGCCGTAGCCCGCGCGACACGCGCTATCTGAACTACTGGCTCGCGCGGGGCTATGCGATCGTCGCGACCGACTATCAAGGACTTGGCACGCCCGGCCTGCATCCGTACGGACTCACGCGTCCGCTCGCGTACGGCGTCCTCGACAGCATCCGCGCGGTCGTGGGCGGCAGCTTCGATCTGTCGTCGAAGGTCGTCGTGTTCGGGCAGTCGCAAGGCGGCCGAGCGGCGTTCGGGACGGCCGTCTACGTGAAGGACTATGCGCCGGAGTTGAACATCGTCGGCGTGGTCGCGACCGGCACGCCGTACGCGACCACTCACGACGAGGCGAACGATGCGGAGGTGACGAACGCGCACAGGTCGGTCGTCCCGACCTTCGCGTACGACATGCTGCGGCTGAGTACCATAGCGATGCTCGATCCGTCGTTCGCCCCCGCCGACTACCTGAACGCGCGCGCGATGCCCGCCTTCGAACTCAGTCAGCACGCATGCCTGCATGCGATCGAGCAGCGCATCGTCGCGGATGGGCTGACGTTCGATACCAGCTTCAAGCGCTCGCCGAAGCGCGCACTCCACAGGGTCAACCTCGAAGCGGCCTACCCGACGCTGAAGTCCGACATCCCGGTCTTCGTCGGCACCGGCGGCAAGGATCTCGACGTGTTCGTGCCGGGCCAGGTCGCGCTCGTGAACCACGCCTGCGAAGCCGGCGACCGGATCGAATGGCATCTCTATCCGGCACTCGATCATTCGGGCACCGTCAACGGCTCGCTGCCCGATTCGACGCAGTTTGTCGCGAGAGCGTTTGCGGGTGAGCGCATCGGCGGCAACTGCGCGTCGCTGCCGAAGTATCCGGCGAGCTAGCCGGAATAACCGGTCGCGCGATTCACAAACGATTCGCCGTTTTGAATTTAACTTCGCGTGTCGGGATGAATCGCTTTTTGAGTCGCGCTATAAAAGAACAGCGCGCGAACGTGTCGATCTTGCCTATTGGACTATCGCAATCGGTAAGATCGAACGGAGTGCGGTTGAAAGCGGTCGCATTGAACGGTCTGTATGCGCAGTAGCCTCTCGATACTTTCGTCTTGATATAAAACGGATGCGCTGGCAGGCTATGCGCCGGGCGCGCATTAACCGGAGCCCTTTGCTGCAGCCCATATTATCGTGACGGCAACGCGTGCCTAAGCTTGCCTAAGCGAGATCACCAATCGAGGAACATCCAACATGTGGGCAATCTGGGTATTGATTGCCGGCGCGGCGCTCGCTTCTTTTTATGCGCTATTGCCGGATGCTCATTTAAGCGGCCCACCGCCCGATATGCCCGCCGCATTGGCGGGCGACATGGCGACTTACCGCAGCCAGCTCGAGAACTACGTGATCAACAATCACACGGCCAACGGCGTGGTGCCGCAAAACGTATTCGTTCATTCGGGCAACTGGAATTACACGTCGCTGCGCTGGCAAAACTATGTCAACAACGGGATCGTTGTCGTCTATCCGTCGACAAGCGTAGCGCCGTTGCCGACCGGATTTCTGGGCGCAATGCTTAAGCAGGCCAGCTATTCTGTCGAAGCCGGCGCCTCGCAGAACGGACAGATCATCAATCCGGCGAATACCAGTGGCAACGTCTCACTGCCGGCCGGCATGCCTCCTCTTCCCGACGGAACTCCAGTATGGATCGCACAAGTCTTCTGATGCGCCGCGCAGCCACGCGGCTAGCTCGCCGGCAGCGCGGCGTGACGCTAATCGAAACGCTCGCCGCGTTGCTGATCGGCGCGCTGGTGATCGCCGGCGTCGCCTCGATGATCAACAGTTCGTTGAACGACAGTCGCGATCAGCAGGTTGCTGAATATCAGCGGCAGCTTGCGAATGCCGTGAACCAGTCGATTAATCTGAACTACGCGTCGTTCGTCTCGTCGATTCCAGTCGGTACGACGAGCACCACCTACTCCGTCGCCAATATGGTGACGAGCAAGCTGATTCCGGCCAGCTACGCGAACGCCAGCAACGCGTTTGGGCAATCGTTCTGCCTGCTGGTGCAGCAGCCGGCCGCCGGACAAATCGACGCGCTGCTGATCAGCACCGGAGGCACCGCGATTCCCGCCGTCGATCTCGGTTATATCGCTGCGAATTCGGGTGTCGGTGGCGGTTCGATCGGCACGGCCACGCCGGTCGCCGCAGTGGGCGCGTATGGTGGTTGGAGTACACCGGTCGCGAGCTGGAATACGGCGAACTGCACAGGTACGCCGGGTCACCTGGCCAATCAGGTGTTCATGAACGGTCCGGGAAATCAGCCAGCCGACGATTTTCTGTATCGCAACGCGGTGCCGAATCGGCCCGATCTGAATGCGATGAATGTGCCGATTGGGTTGCTTATGGTTAATGCCGGGGCCGCCTGCAGCAACTTCACGACCACATCGGCGCCTTTCGCCGCCGACACGAGCAATCACCTGCTGACGTGCATCGGCGGATTCTGGACACCGACGTCGTGGCGTGAGCCGGTAGCCAGCGCTGCCGCATTGCAGGGGCTGACAGGCCAGGTGCCGGCCGAGACGCGTGTCACGCTCGACAGCAAGCTGCCTTACACATGGAACGGGACTACGTGGGTACCGGTCGCGGTCGACGATAACGGGGCACTGAATTTCCCGAAAGTCGTCACCCTCGGCGCGAAGTGCGGACTGGGGCTCGACGGCCAGACCCAGACGAACGCGGCTGCATTGCAGCTCGGCGTTGACTCGGTCGGCGAGGTGCTGTCGTGCCAGCAGAGTAATCAAGGTCTTGTCTGGACGAACGCCTCGTCCATCACACTCAACTCGTCGGATACCGGCTGCATGTTCATCATCCCGCCTGCCGCCGGCACGACGCCGTACGACTACAACTGCTACGCGCCCTCCGGCACGGACTCATGGGACACGACGTCCCTAACGACGAACGACGTGGTCTTCCGATCCGTGTCACTCTCGCGTAATGCGCTGGTCGCTGTAACAAGCTACGCGCACATGAACTACGCGCAATGCGGCTCTACGGATTGGGAGGGTCAACTGGCGCAGTACCTGGAAATCTGGGATTCGAACAACAAGGTGTACGCGCACACCGAAATGCAGACACCGAATATCACCAATGCTTCCGGAGGCGTGAGCATGTCGCTGAATCAAGCGCTACCGCCGGGCGATTATCGGATCATGATCAAGACGAACTGGGGGATATTCGGCGGCCCGGCCAGGGGCCAGGGAGGAACATGGACTTCCAACTATTGCCCTGCGGGTCCGACGGGTCAGATTGTTATCAATACGCCGCTGATGATGGGGTGGAACGTGAGTACGTTGTATTGAGAAACGGCGCAGGCATATTGGCATGCGCTGGGGGGCGGGTGCCACGGATAGTGAAAAATCCGACTACTCGTCGCAAACAAACGCCCGGCATGACCGGGCGTTATCTTTGATGCGCTGCTCGACTGCGTCGAGAGATGGTGCAACCCGACGACGCCGACCAATCCCGTCCGAGTGATCGGGCTGCTCTCGGTCCAACTCGGACAACCGGTGTCCTGTTGGTCCGATGTCCGTTCTTTGAGTGCAAGGGTCATCGAAGATTCTCGTGAGCCTCGGTTACGCTGCCAATGAGACGGAACTTGGAGCCGGGAGTAAGCCGGGCAGTGTATGTAACGATCATGCGAGATCAACGGTACGCAGGAACTTCAGCAGTTGGTCGCTGACCTCGGCGGCGGCCTCATGTTGAACCCAATGCCCCACGTTATCGAATTCGAGTCCCCCAGCAAGGCCCGGTAAGCCGGCACGAAGGTCCTCCAGGCTAAGCGGGTATAGCTCTTTCAGACCATCCGCTTTGCCCCAGATAAAAAAAGACGGCTGAACGACCTTCGCACCCTTCCACGCAGCGGACAAAATAAAATAGGGCTCCGCCGCGCGGTAGTAATTCAACCCTCCGTGGAAACCAGTACGCCGAAATTCCGCGATGTTATGCGCGACGTAGTCCGGTGGCGCCCACGAAGGCAACGGTTCGGGGGCCGCACGATGAAGGCTTCGAGCCGGATCCATTGGACTCCACCGCTGGCCGGCTGGCGCAGTACCCGATGCCCAATACAGAATGCCGGGAATGGTCACCGCGGCGTTGGCCCAGATTTCGTCGGCGTCGGCCCGAATTTGCTCGAACATATAGAACTTGTCTTGATACCCCGCCTTTCGCATCCTGTCGAAAACACTGACGTCTCCGCGCGGCACGAAAGGGACACTGAGGCAGAATACCGCCGCAAATCTGTCCGGGCGCATCAGCGCCGCGTTCCACGCATGCGTCGCCCCCCAGTCATGACCGACGAGGACGGCGCGGGGGATCTCTAGCGCATCGAGCAAACCAACCAGGTCGCCTGTCGTGTGCAACGGTGTGTACAGGCTTGCGTCGGCCGGAGCCGAGCTTCGCCCATAACCACGCATATCCGGAGCAATTGCTCGATATCCCGCCGACGCAATGACCTTCATCTGCCGGCGCCACGTATAGGAGGTGTCCGGAAAACCGTGGCAGAACAGTACTGCTGGCCCCTCCCCTTGCTCCGTCACGTGCAAGGTAATGCCGTTGGTCGCAATGTCATATTGTTTGATGCTATCGCTTGAATCTGAAATCACCTGATCGTTGTTCGAGGCGCTCATTTCATTCAACTCCTTTACTCGATGTGCAGGACCCGATGCGGGAGAAGATGCGTCCGTGATCGCTACGACAGCCCCTTCACCCCGAGCCACGAGCGGATTACCTGGACGAGTTCAGCCTTGTGTTCGAGCGGAAGCCAGTGGCCTGCGCCCAGAGTCGCCACAGACAGATCCGCGCAGGCATTTCGCATGGGCTCGCCGAGAGCGCTGCGGGTGATGTCGCAGATGCCATCGAATTCACCGTTCACGAACAGCACAGGCTGGCTCAACCGGCCGCTGTCGGGTGCGGTTCGAGCGTAGGCGATGTTGGCCTCATCGTTCAGATACCATGCGTTACCCGGACGAAAACCGGTCACACGGAACGCATCGACCAGCGCGTCGAAGTCGGCAGATGGCCAGAGCGCCTCGTCCGGCGCCACCATCGGCGCACGATGTGCCGAACCGAACCAGCCTCCATTGCGCGAAACCAGCGCAGAGCGATAGACCCGGTCCACCGACTTCGGGTCTCCAGACCGGTAGATCGCCGCCAGTGTCGCTGCTATGTCGGCATTGAACTCGGTAACGGTCTGATCGAAATGCGTCAGATAGAAGCGGTAGTAGCCCCATTGCCCGTCCGGATACTGGTCGGCGGGATAGAGCGTCCGATCGACCAGGGGCAGCAGACTGCGCAACCCGAAGCTCTCAGGCATATACGGAACGGAGACGAACACAACCGCGCGGCTGCGCTTCGCGTGATGCGCAGCGAGCGCCCCGGCCACCGGGCTTCCCAGGTCGTGGCCGATCCATATTGCCGGACTCGCGCCCAGATGGTCATGAAGCTCGACCAGGTCGTCAACCACCTCTTTGAGCGCATAGGCATCGGGCGAGCCTGGTGTCGACGAGCCACCGTATCCGCGCATGTCCGGCGCAATGCAGCGCCAGCCCTCTGATGCAAAAGCTTCGATCTGCGCACGCCACATCAGACCGACTCCTGGCCAGCCATGAAGGAAGATCATCAATGGCCCCTCGGCGGGGCCGGCCTCCCAATAGCGCGTGGAATGACGGGGTGAGGCGAAGGTGTGGGCGATCATGGCAGGAACGTTCTCCGATGTACGGTCGTCCGGGAAGGACGCGGTCTTCGAATTCCATTTGCAGCGTGCGTTCGCGAACGCAGCCAGACGGCGCTTGCCGGCTGCGTCGAGGGCGGCATTCTGCAAAAGACTGGTACGAGATTATCATCAATCCTCGCTCAGGATTACGACTATACTCCAGTTAAAATCCGGTGACTGAAGCGTTGATCACCTTACCAATTAATGAACTGAGTGGAGCTTTCAAATGGCTCATCGTAAATTTTTTGTTGCAGGCGCGACTGGCGACACGGGCGGAGCAGCGACAACCGCCCTTTTGGCTGCAGGTGAACAGGTACGAACCCTGGTGCGGCGCGAGGACGACCGCTCAGAGCGGCTGCGCGCGCAGGGCGTCGAGGTGCTGGTTGGCGATCTCTCGGATATCGACGACGTCGCACGCGCTCTTCAAGGCATCTCATCGGCCTATTTCGTTTATCCGATCGAAAGCGGTGGAATAGCGGCCACCGCTTCGTTCGCACAGGCTGCCCGTGAGACAGGAATCGAATCCATTGTGAACATGTCGCAGATTTCGGCCCGCCGCGAAGCGAAGAGCCATGCCGCGCGAGACCATTGGATCTCCGAGCAGGTGTTCGGCTGGGCTGGCACGCCAGTCACGCATCTGCGCCCTACGTTCTTCGCTCAATGGCTGACCTATCCGGGTCAAGTCGCGAGCATCAGAAAGGACGGGGTGCTGCGCCTGCCCTTTGGCGAAGGGCGCCATGCGCCGATTGCGGCCGAGGATCAGGGTCGCGTGATTGCCGCCATCCTTCGCGATCCGGCGCCGCACGCGGGCAAGGTCTATCCGCTCTACGGGCCGGTCGAGATGAATCACCACGAGATTGCGGCCGAGATGAGCCAGGCGTTGGGTAGGACGGTGACATATCAACCGGTCGATCTCGAGTTGTTCAAAAAGCGCCTGGATACGGATGCAAAATTCAGCGATACCTTCACGCAGCATCTGCTGTCGGTTGCCGTCGATTATCAGGAAGGCGTTTTCGCCGGCACCAATTCCTTCATCGAGGATTTGACCGGGACTCCTCCGATGACGGTCCAGGCATTTATCAGGAAGCACGCGGCGCGGTTCGACTGACCGCGATCCCACAGCAGAGAAGATGAACAAAACAGGAGCTTGTCATGCAGTCCTCCCACATTGATGCAGCCAGTGAGATCGCAACCGAGGAATACCTCGCCAATCCCGTATGGATCGCTCTAACCGAAGCATCTCCGGCCTTCGTCGAGCGTCGCGAAGGTGGTGCCCGGTATCGCCCGGAATTTGCGCCGTTCGGGGCCGCGCAGAATTACACCGCGCAAGGCGTCTCACAGGTTGCAGCGATGCTCCAGCCAGGACAGCGCCTTTCATTCTTCACGGCGGTCAAACCGAACTTGCCGCCCGGCTTCGACGTGGTGCGCACGGCTGTTGCAAACCAGATGGTTGCCGCCAACAGGTTCACCGTATCGGCCGATGAGCGGATTGTACGACTCGGCGTCGACGACACACCTGATATGCTCCGACTCGCCGAAATGACGGAGCCCGGACCGTTCAATCCCCGAACCAACGAGCTTGGTCACTTCTTCGGCATCAGGGAGGACGGCCAGCTGGTAGCGATGGCGGGCGAACGAATGACTGCCGGGAAGTACGTCGAAATCAGCGCCGTGTGCACGCACCCGGAGTGGCGTGGCCGAGGGCTGGGTCGACTGTTGATGGAGCATCTGTCGGCAACCATCCAGGAACGCAACAAAGTACCGTTCCTTCATGTGTTCACCAATAATGTTTCTGCTGTTCGTCTGTATCGGGAGCTCGGCTTCCGCATTGCCAGGACCTTGCAACTGACGGCAATCGTGAGGTCATCGGTTGACGCAGCGTAATCGCTGCGGCGGACGGGCCGGGCGAGCGGCACTGCCGATAGACTCGCAAGACAATGCATCTTTGAGATTGAAAAAATGGGGCACTCACAAGCTGAGAAACTGGCCACGCATCAGCGGATTGTGCAGGTCGCCGCACGGCGTTTCCGCGAGCGCGGCGTTGACGGGATTAGTGTCGGCGACATCATGAAAGAAGCTGGCTTAACCGTCGGCGGCTTCTACAAGCATTTCGAGTCACGCGATGCGCTTGTGACGGAGGCTTTCACAATGGCGTTGCAGGACATCGCGCATATTCAGGACGCGCTCAAGACGGCGCCTCAGCGCGCCATAAGCACATACGTGTCGGAAAGTCATCGAGACAACGTCGGCCGGGGTTGCCCTCTTGCTGCCCTGGTCAACGATGTGGCGCGAACCGCCGATGCGACCCGCGAGGTATACACCGAAGGCGTCCGCGAAATCATCGGATTGCTAGCGCAGTCGTTTTCGGAAACAGAAGGCGCCCAGGACAAGGCGGCGCTGGTCTTCAGCGCCTGCGTGGGTTCAATAGCACTTGCTCGTGCAGTGAGGGACCCGAATCTATCAGCCAGGATAATCGAAGGAGCGCTGGCACAAGTGCTCAGAATGTACGAATGATGCCTGGCGGAGATATTGGGCCTCGTCGCGCGTTCCCCTCATAGCGACTTCGTCGGTGAGAAACTCGAACGCGGCTCGGCTCGGCTCGCAATAATCGCCCGCGCTACGGCGCCATCAACGATTTAGGAAACGGTACCGATGATGGCGTCCAACCGCCAGTAGCTGCAGTTCCAGGTCCCCTCCCGGAGAAGCGAAAGCTTCCGCACGATAAGATCGTGCCGAGATACGTCGCATGGATTTCGCGATGACAGGATTGCGGCGGTAAGCCGATGTCTGGTTGTCCGGGAGGGAATCCCGCGAATGTCGCCTCGTGGCCGGACCCGGAAGTTCGGCAAGCACCCGTCGATGATCTAACCCAAACTCGGCGCGAACTTCCCTTGTCAACCCGTTTCGGCCATTAAGGAGGCGTCATTTCAACGGCAGGTATCTGAGTGGAACGGCCACATCGTGCCATGGTCCGCGGTGGCTACCATCCGTTCTCGCCCGTTGGATCGACTTGCAGAACCACACAGCGGAGGTAACGAAAATTACGGCACTACGCCCCTCCTCGTCTCCGCGAATACTCTCGAAGCCGCAGGTAACGAACATCTTGCTCGAGCCGTGGCGAAACTTGCACGATCGCGTCCAAACATTGCCCTAACTCCTCAGGACCCCATTGTTGGTCCGCAATTACTGTGTCCAGGAGAAGCAGAGCATCCGCTGGGAATCGGGAGCACAAACCCGATTGGTGCAGCAGATGTACGACGTAGTACGGATGTTCAATTGGTCGCAACCAGTCTTGCATCGCAACCAAAGCAGCCGGAAATTCAGATCTGGCAGCAATGATGAGCCGGATCAATGACTCGGCGATTCGCGGCGTGGCAAAGTCACGTGACTTGGGCCAAACGAACTGCCAGAACGGCTGAACACGGTTTTTCCAATAGTCCTCGCTCTGATCGGCAGCCCCCTCAAGAGCCTGAGAGAGCGCCTGTGCGGACTCCTCGAGCCCTTCCTGAGGCAGCGCTCCAATGGCCGATCGGTACTCATCGACGGTGTAGCCCTCGGTCGGCCCTAACGCCGCGTAAGTCAGGAACGCTGCGAACTGCTGGCGGTGTTCACCTAAGTCGGCGTAGTAATTCGCGGTCTGTAGGAAGTGCGGTTTGAATGCAATCAACAACGGCTGATACAGGCGCGGCGACCACAAAAAGCCTTCCCACACCGCTTTCGCTTCAGCCTGAACGTCCCAACTGAACAACGGCAACAGGTTTTGCTCGGTCCAAGTTCGATCAACACGAAAAAGCGCAATTAGTTGAGAACCCAGCAGAACCCGTCCGTGACGGAATCGATCCACCTGCACGTCACAGAGCTCCGTGAAGAAGGGCTCTATCTCGGCGGGAAGCTGATCGTTGTCGTTCGGATTCCGTTTGAACCACAGGTTGATCAGCGCCTGCGTGACGTGCCCCACCGGGTGATTGATGGCATTGGTAACAGGTTGGTCAATCGGCTCGCCATTCTGCGTCATTCCTGTGCCTGCTTCAAGCGGCAGGTCAAGGATGCGACGGCACAGGTTCAGCAGGATTTCCTCGTGTTGATTTACAGATTTCGAAACGTTTTCGATCCACCACGTAACAGCGTGGACAGTTTCCTCAATGACGGCGTCTGGCATGGTTTGGACCAATGGCGCAGCATATCGCCACGACCTAAGTACCATTCCTTCCTCGCTCCAAGCCTGCAGGGCCTCGCGCCATCGTCCGGCCGGCCATGTTCCATCACGCGATAGATCGCACAGCGCATACAGGCTGTGGAAGAAGCGGCTGCGGCAAACGTCGCGCCACGTATCCTCGTAGAACGGTCGTTGTTCGGACGGTGGCTTTGTAAGCCACTGGACGAGTTCATGCCGCTTTCGAGGCGCGATGTCGACATCCCGGCTTTCTTCATAGTCCGGATCACCGGTGCCGCTCATCCAGTGGGAGAACTCGTCACGCTCATTGTCCGCCAACTGCCATTGCGGGTACGTGTCGGAGAGTTCCGCCAAACGCGCCGCAGCGATTGAGCCTTGCGCGAGGCCCGAGGCATTCAGTTTGGCCAGATGCAGCCAGACTGAGCGTGCCACCAACTCTTCCCACCGGTCTGGTTCGAGATCGTCCCTGTACATCTCGCGTGGTGGACCAGCTACGATGGCGCCCTCCAGACGCTCCTGTGCAGTACCTGACAACTGGCAACCTTGCAGAACCAACAGCCGGAAAACTTCTCTCCCCGTATCCGTTGACCATAACCACCAAGCGCCATCTGCCAACAGCCAATCCACCCACTGTTCGGGCGCGATGCAAGCATCTTGGCTCGCAGCAAAAAGGGCTAATCGTTTGAACGTAGGGTAGGGTAGATCGAACCATGTCTGGGCAATTCGCGCTGAACGAGCGCGATCAATGTCGTGAACCGCCAGCCAGGCATCTCGCAGTAATTCAATCAGGCTCACCCAGTCATGAAAGCCACGGTTCTGCCAGTGCGGACTGATCGACGGCAAGTCCCAGTGCGAATGATCTCTGTGATCATCCGCTTCGCCCAACTCGCGTAGCAAGTCCAGCGCATCACGCAGGAGCTGCTGGAAGTCCTCAACTAGCAGGGGCAAGGCAGATGCCCAATGCTCGTCGGCAAGATCGCGTAGAGCTGAACGCACGTGGTCGGCGGCTAGCACAAGCTCCCAGTGCACCAATTGCTTGATTCGCACAGGCTCGGCAGTGCTTGCTTCGTCGTCTCCCCAACGGAATGGTTGCTTCAATGCCACCAAGGGCGCGAGTAGATCGCGCAACTCCAAGCGCAATGTGCTGGTCAGCCCTTCCCGCTTCAGCCGACCTTGCCAGCGGTACAGGCTCAGCTCACGCCATGATGATTTCACTCGACCGCTGAGCAGCAGGCTCCACAGCTTGCGCATCAAGGGGCTAGGGATGGCCTTTGGCGCCTGTAGGCGGATTTCATCCAGCTCGACAGTTTTGCCTTCGCGCTCCTTTGAGGCAAAGTCATTCAGTTTTTGTTCGATCAGCCACGACCAGCGATCATGCAACTGGCCACCGCGTTGTGCGATCCAGATGATCAGCCTCGGATCATCCAGGTGACGTACCAGCCAGCATGCCACTTGGAACATTACATCGTCCCACTGGCTGCTCGTAGTGCCACCAGCAGCCAGTAACATTGGCATTGCGCGGTTGTAGGGCGCTGGCCGGCGAATCAGACTAAAGCGCAACTTGACGTCCACCTCGTCGCCTGAGGGCACGCCAAAGCGGACCAGATCGCTATGCTGAAAACGTTCGTCCTGGAAGGCCTCCAGTAACCAGTCCAGCGACGGAACGGGATTGAAGTCGGCAAAGCGCTTGGCCGGCAATCCTGATTTGTCCGACAGAGCCCATAACATTCGTCCAACGAAGTCGTCTTGCTGCGTGCTCGCCGATGGCCGTGCCAAGGCGTGACTGACTACGATGCGCTCCTTGCCAAGTACGCCATCGCGGTATGTTTCCGCCCAAGCGTGCAAAGTTTTATGGAGCGCTGAATGGTCGTGGCTGCCGGGGGGTACTTCGTAGAGAATGGGCGTGACACCCTTGGCTTCCCACTCGATGGCCTTGCGATGCTCTTGCCCACGCTCGCAATCGCCCAGTGCCCAAGCCTGCGGCGTGACTTCTCCAAGCATCCTGTCAGCAGCCAGCGCATCCATCATGTAACGCAACACCGGATCGTTGATGCTATAACCTACGAAACAGACGACATAGTTGCGAAATAACTCGCTTACGAAACGGGCTGCCCAGCGTTCCGTGAGGTAGGCCAGGCCGAAGTCCCCGCTTGTAACTACCAACCGGTTTAGCGCGGTATCGTCCATCCCTTCTGGAAGCAGACCGTGCAGGAAGACCACCCCGTTCCAGCGGCTGTTCTTTGGGATAGGTAGCATCGGCGCGGCATACGTTTGGAAAGCTTGGCCAGTGCGTTTGGCTGCTGCATGGAACACACGGTCAAAATTGGTGGAGACCAGCCGCAGCGACCCCTCACGGCTGCGCGCCAGCCGCAACAGCGCGGCCTGTGTATCGGTGGCACCCCTACGATGTAACTTAGGTTTGAGTGCCTGCGCCAGAGCACGACGTACTGCCAAGCGCTGCCCTGGCAGACGTCGCTCTAATAGGTCCAGCGTGGCGTCAAATTGCCAACGGTCGAAGGACCCGCGTTCGATCTCCGAAAGCGCCGTGCCGTTCAACCGGTAGATCTCTTCCACCAGGCCCTTAAAGCCGGGCAGGCCCGCGGGATAGGAAATACCTGCGCCGCAGAAAAACACTACTCGCCCCTCCTCATGTGCTTGCAAGAGCGCATTCGGTATGTCGGGTCCGTCGGTAATGAATTGCAAAATAGGTCCCCGTTGTCATCTTTTAAGTCAGCAATATCTTATTCCGCAATCAGACTGGACGACTATCCCGGCTAAGATAGCCGCCCCCGGCGCAGCCCCCCGCTTTCCGAGAGGACATTCGATTGTGATCGTGGCGCGTTTGCTCTCGTCTACAGGTGCTCATAGAAGTATGACGGACGGGACACGCGCAACCCGCACCACGCGACGCAAACTCGCGGAGCATAAACAGCACTCGAAGTATTGGGGAACGCGGGAGCGCCGAAATACGGACGCCAATTGGTGCCCTATGAAAGGCGATCGCCATCGCACTATGAAAGGCGGCCTCAATCGCGCGGTGGCGGAAAAAGGCTGTTGCCGGGAGCGGAGCGGCCACTCGAGCGTCCGTTTGTCGACGATGGCGAACGTCGCTTCCTGGCCGCATCCCGACGCTAAACCGTGTAATGGCCCCGAGTCGCCGGTGTCCACGCGCAGGCTTCGCAGTGGTGACGCACAAGCAAACCGGCGCGCTTCTTTCCGCTCGCTCGGGACCGCTCAGAAAGTCAACGGACAAGCCATCCAAAAGCCCACACCCATGCCTCGCGAACGCGACGCGCGCGGTCTTCGAAGAGATATGACGCAACCAGCGTCAAGAGACCTGAAGTAACACCCGCCACTATGTGCTCGATATAGGGGATGCGGTAGCGACTCTCGTGCGAGTAGGCGTCGCCTAACATTGTCAGGAAGCCGACGACCAGCGCATTGCCATATCGATGTCCGTAGAGTTTCGCCGCAGGCGTGAAAGTCAGAAGCACGGCCAGGAGTCCGGTGAACAGACCTGTCCGGAATGCAATCGTCCAGTGGACAAGACTCATGACATTTCCCCAGCTCCCCGACATGCAGGTCATACACGCGCTGGTCGGTTGCCAGAAACGCTGGATAAACAGCCTGACGCGGCGCTTCCACTCGCTTGACATGATCAATCTAGTCCTGGGGATTCGCCACTCGCCTCACCATCACAGGAACCGGCTTGGACGTAGTTAAAGCAAAAATGATGTGGCCATTCCTGCCCGGGTCGGATTTGCCGCTGTAGGCGCAAAACGCCTGCGCGTCATTCTGGATGCAGGAGATATTTGCGTTCGCGAGCCAACTCTCTGGGAAAAAGCGCTTTAAATCGTCGGCGCTGCTGTCACGGTATTGACAGCCACGATCGCAACTGATGCCGCGCCATTCCTGATTCGGAAATTTTCCTCGTGCAATCCATTTGTCAGGTCCGTCTTTCGAGTAGCTCAGTTGATACAGGACCCCTGAGGGTTGGCCATTGGGTTTAAGCCATTCATAGGTGCCTGCATCATCGGGAGTAAGTGCATATGCCGCCTGATGGGACGTGGCAAGTAGCACCACCACAATCAGCGCCCTTCGGATGCTCAAGGTATTCATCAGATCCCCGAATGATGTCCTGATATCGAACGGCCGAAAGTGACCGGCGGCGGCCGAACAGGATGATATTAACGCGTCTGTCCACGACGAGAATTTCTACTACCTTTGAGGAAGCGGCGAGATTTTTTGCATCACGAGGCAGGCGCGTATCGCTGTAGCATCGCTCACTTCTTGAGCGACGCAGCCGCGGAGCCCCGGCCACCCCGCCCCACCGTCTCCCGCAACAACTCAATAAACGCCCGCAATGCCGCCGGCACGTTCCGCCGGTCCGGGTAATACAGACACAAGCCCGGCGAAGTAACGGTCCAGTCCTTCAGTACCGCGACGAGCCGCCCCGCCGCGAGATCGTCCGCGACCTGTTCGTCCCACAGATACGCGATACCCGCCCCCGCGAGCGCCGCGTCGCGCATCAACAACGGCTCGTCGAGTGTCAGGTCGCCGGGCACGTCGAGCGTGAATTTCTCGCCGCGCCGCTCGAACTCCCAACGGTATAGCGGACCACTCGGCCAGCGCGCGCGGATGCATCGATGCGACATCAGATCGTGCGGCGTACGCGGCTTCCTGTGCTGCGCAAAATACGACGGGGTGGCGACGATGGAAAAACTCAATGCGCCGCCGAACGGGACCGCGATCATGTCGCGCGGCACCACATCGGCGGTACGGATGCCCGCATCGAATCCTTTACCGACGATATCGACGAAGTGCGCCTCGGTGACGACATCGACACTCATCGACGGAAAGCGGTGCAAGTATTCCAGCACCACCGGCACGAGGATCACACGCGCGGCACCGACCGCGCAGTTCAGTCGCAGCGTGCCGGTCGGCGTCGCGCGACTGTCGTTGACAGCGACCATCGCCTGCTGGATCTCCAACAGCGCCGGACCGACCGCCGCGACGAACTGTTCACCGGCTTCCGACAGCGCGACGCTTCGCGTCGTCCGGTTGAATAGCCGCACGCCAAGCCGCTTTTCGAGTTGCGCGATCGAGCGGCTCAGCGCCGTCGACGACATGTCCAGTTCGCGCGCAGCCGCACGAAAACCACCCAGCCGCGCGACGGCAAGCACGACCTCCAGTTCGATCAAACCTGATTTGTACATTGTCCCGATTTCCGGATCACGTCGTGCAAGTTTATCCCTCTTATCAAAACAGAGGCAATTGACTACGCTGCATGCATCGACCACTCATTGGCCGCACAAACGGAAAAATCATGCACAGCATCGAGCAGATCTATATCGACGGCCAGTTCGTCCAACCCCAAGGCGACGAATGGTTCGACCTCTACAACCCGGCGACAGCTGAGGTGATCGGCCGCGTGCGTCTCGCCGATGCACGCGACGCGAAAGACGCGGTACGCGCAGCACATCGCGCATTTCCCGCGTTTTCGCGCACGAGCAAGGCGCAACGCATCGCGTGGCTCACGAAATTGCACGCGGCCGTGCTGGCCCGCGTGGATCGTCTGGCCGCGGCGACGACAGAGGAATACGGCGCCCCCGCGAATCGCGCAATGTGGGGTGCGCGCTATGCCGCGGAATCTTTCCTGACCGCCGCGCAGACGCTCGAAGCGTATTCGTTCACGCGGCGCATCGCGTCGGCGGAAGTCACGATGGAGCCGGTCGGCGTCGCCGCGTTGATTACACCGTGGAACGCGAACGCGGGCTTCATCTGCAACAAGCTCGCAACCGCGATCGCCGCGGGCTGCACGGTCGTCATCAAACCGAGCGAGATGAGTGCGATCCAGACGCAGATCGTCACCGAAGCGTTGCACGAAGCAGGCTTGCCGCCCGGCGTGTTCAACATCGTGACCGGGCGCGGCGATACCGTCGGCGCCGAACTGAGTACGAACCCGCATATCGCGAAGGTTTCGTTTACGGGATCGACAGCAGTCGGCAAATCGATCGTGCGCGCGAGCGCCGACACGATGAAGCGCGTCACACTCGAACTCGGCGGCAAATCGCCGACGCTGATTCTCGACGACGCCGATCTCGACACGGCCGTGCCACTCGCGGTCAAGGCGGGGTTTGAGAACAGCGGACAGGCGTGCATCGCGGGGACCCGCATTCTGGTCCCTGAGAATCGTCTTCAGGATACCGTCCGGCTGGCGAAGGATGCGGTCGCGGCGGTGAAAGTCGGCCACCTGCAGGACGCCGATTCGGCGATCGGGCCGATGGTGAGCCAGCGGCAATATGAACGCGTGCAGTCCTATATCCGGCGCGGCGTGGAAGAAGGCGCGACGCTGGTCATCGGCGGCGAAGGTCATCCGGACGGGCTCGGCGGCTATTACGTGAAGCCCACCGTGTTCGCGAACGTGACGAACGACATGACAATCGCGCGCGAAGAAATCTTCGGACCGGTGCTCAGCATCCTGACCTACCGCACCGAAGAAGAAGCGATCGAGATCGCGAACGATACCGTCTACGGCTTGCAGGCTTACGTGATTTCGTCCGACCTGGAGCGAGCACGCGCGGTGGCGTCGAGACTCGAAGCGGGTCGCGTGATCATCAACGGCGCGCCGCACGAACCGCTCGCGCCGTTCGGTGGCTTCAAGCAATCGGGGATTGGTCGCGAGTACGGCGTGTTCGGGCTCGAAGCGTTTCTCGAAACGAAGGCCGTGCTCGGTGCGCTGGAGAACGTGCCGCAATGAAGCCGTCCATCGAACAAGGACTTGCGGTGTTCGAACAGTTGCGCGGCGCCGAACGCAGCCAGCAGATGAAGTCGTCGATCGACAACGGCGCGTTCGGCGCAGCGATGACCGCGCTGTCGATGGACTTCGTATTCGGCAGCGTGTGGGCGCGCGATGGCCTCGATCGTCGCGCGCGCAGTCTGGTCACGCTCGGCATTCTGATCGCGTTGCGCCAGCGCGACGAACTGAAGAATCACGTTCGCATCGCGTTGACCAACGGCCTGACCGTCGACGAGCTCGAAGAGGTGATGATTCAGGCGTCCGTGTACGCCGGGTTTCCGGCCGCGCATGCCGCGAACAACGCGGCCATCGAGGTACTCGAAGCGATCGCGCTCGAGCGCGAGGGCGACGCCAGCAAGGATTGATTCTTCAGAGGCCCGCCGCTGGAGCGGCGGCTCCCGCCCAGTCGGCCTGCCGCACCACTCGCTGCGACGCGGCATACGTCGCAACACGGCACCGAAACACCGCGTAACAAACTCTTGCTGAAAACGGTGGAATAGCGTCAACCGGCGACACGTTCTACCTACAGCAGGCCCGTGTCGTCGAGCAGCCGTCGTGTAGCTCTCCACATGCGCATTCGCGCGCTCCGGCCACGCGTCCTGCAAGGCGAACCGATGGGGTCTTCACGGTGTCGGCGCGGCGGTCCGCGTCGTACCACCGGACCGTCGAGCAGGACGAATTCATGCGCAACTTCATTGGACTCGGAATCGTGGTGTGCAGCTGTGTCGCATGCACGACTCCGATCGGATCGCAACTCACCCAGTCTGATCCGCAGAACAGTACGACGACCGCACCGGTCGCGTCGCCGACGTGCCGGACGGTCAACAGCACGGCGGTGATCGACGGCTCCACGCAGAACCTGACCGGCCTCGCGTGCAAACAGCCCGACGGCACCTGGCAAATCCAGCCGCAGGACGCGGGGATCGACCTCGGCGACGACACCTCGCCTCCGTACGCCGACTATGCCTACGCGGACTATCCGTATTACCCGTATTACGACCCCTGGTTCTATGGGCCGCTGGCATTCGGCTTCGGCGGGTCGTTCGTCTTCGTCGATCATTTCCACCATTTCCATCATGGGGATCATGACCACTTCGGCGGGCACGGCGGCTTCCACAACGGCTTTCATGGCGGCGGCGGTTTTCACGGAGGTGGTTTTCATGGAGGCGGGTTCCACGGAGGAAGCAGCTTCCCGGGAGGCGGCGGCGGTTTTCACGGAGGCGGGGGGCGCCGCTAACGTATGACCTGCATGACTTCGTACACCAGACTCACCGCTTGCGTTCCTCACCGGCGGTATCGAGGAGACTGTGTGGACCGGCCGGGGAAATCCATGCGGCCCTGCCGATCGCCACCGACTCCCGCATTCCGCCGGGAACGGTACCGGCCGTACGCGACTTCGCGTACGGCGCGGCCGCGCCGCCTGCGCCTCTATCCGGCGATCCCGCGTGGACGCCGGCGGAGTCGGGGATGAACCGACGCACCTTCGTCACGAACGCCGCGTGGTTGACGATTGCGGGCTGCATGTCGCCGTGGATCGCGCACGGCGAGGCCATCGCGGAAACGATGGCCGTGGCCGCAGCCCCCGATGTTTTGCCGGCGCAGGTCGGCAGGTGGCCGGTCGATCAGCAGGTGCGCTGGCTGCGCCATGCGGCGCAAACCGGTGCACTCGAAAAACTCGACGATGCGCAACTCCTCGCACTGTTCCAGTCGTTCGATCCGCTGACGGTGCCGCGCTATATCCAGGAAGGGCCGAACGGCTATCCGTCGTACGAGTTCACGATGCGGCGCCAGGAGCGCATTCGCGGCATCTGGCCCAGCCGCGCCGATCACATGCTGGTGCGACTGACGCGCGAGCCGCTGCGGATCTACGCGAAATGGCTGCCCGACGGCGCGCATTCGGGCCAGGAAATCATCTACGACGAATCCCGACGCCGCGATCAAATGGTCGGCCACCTGGGCGGTGTGCTGAACGTGATGCCGTTGTGGGTGTCGCTGAACGGTGCGCTTGCGCATGCGCAGTCACACCATCAGGTACGCGACCTGGGCACCGAGTTCATCGCGAGCCAGTTCCTCGCCGAGGGCAAAAAGTTCGCGGAGTCCGGCATCATGCGTCCGGACCAGATCGACGTAAAAACGCTCGACGGCGTGCGCGTCGTCGCGTTCACGTACGAAACGCCGACGGGCCAGCCGGCCTACTATGCGAAGAAGGAAACGCTCGGGCTCGATCTGCGGCATCCGTGGTTCCAGACCGCCGAGTCCTACGACAACGAAGGGCGCCTGTTCGAGAAGATCGTCTTCGAAACGGTCACGCCAAAAACCTTCGACGACTCGACGTTCGATCCGAAGAATCCGGCCTACAAGTTCTAGGCGGTGCGGGAAATCGGGGCAGACGGGCCACTCCCCGCAAAATCCGCCCGCCAGTACAATGCTTTAATCTGACAGCCCCGCAACCCCACCCCACGATGAACGATCTCGACTTCAACTGCACGATGTGCGGCAAATGCTGCCATGGCCTGCGTCTCGCATTGACCGTCGACGAAGCGCGTGCGTGGCTCGCACGCGGCGATCGCGTCGAGCTGATGTGCGAGGCGATTCCGTGGCCGGTCGAACCGGATGCGGACAACCGCGAGGCGAACTACCGGCGGGCCCGCTCGTTCCCTGCCGAAAGCGGCACGCTGCCGGTACGCATCGCGGTGCTGCTCACCGGCACGTTCGATGGCCCGTGTCCGAATCTCGGTGCGGACATGCGCTGCGGGATCTACGAGAACCGTCCGCACGTTTGCCGCATCTACCCGGCCGAGATCAATCCGTTCGTCACACTCGATCCCGCGAACAAAGGTTGTCCGTCCGATGCATGGCACGGTGCGCCGATGCTGCGGGAAGGCCGGCTCGTCGACAGCGAAGTGCAGGCGGTGATCGACAGCGCGCGCTCGGCTGGCGAACGCGACATGCCGGCAAAGGCGCAGCTATGCGCGACGCTCGGCATCGATCGCGCGGCGCTCGCGAACGAAGGCTTCGTCACATACACGCCGGAACCGCGCGCGCTGCTCGATGCGTTGTCCGATGCGATGCATGCGCAGCCGCAGGCGTCACATCAATGGACCTTCGTGTCGAACCGGCGTGAAACCATCGGCACGCTCGAATCGGTCGGTGCGCACGCCAAGGTGCCGGATGCGCCGGACACAGGAAGCGTCTACGGCTACCTCGGCTTTTTCACCGCGACGTAGTTGCCTCACTGCATCCGCGATACATCACGTAAAATTGGTGCGTCATTCGCCAACCCTCACTCGCATGTCCGCGGATCCATCACCACGAAGCCAGGAAGGCGTCGCCGTCATCGACCGCGCGTGCGCGATCCTGTTCGCGTTCAAGCCGACCGATAACGCGCTCACGCTCGCCGAACTCGCCGCGCGCACTGGCCTCTACAAGAGCACACTGCTGCGTCTCGCGGGCGCGCTGATCCAGCATCGTCTGCTGGTGCGTCTCGACGACGGCCGCTACCAGCTCGGTCCCGCAACCTTCATGCTCGGCGCGCTGTATCAGCGCAGTCTGAATCTCGGCGACGTCGTGTTGCCGCTAATGCGCGAACTCGCCGAAGCCAGCAGCGAAAGCGTGTCGTTCTATGTACGGGATGGCGCGGTACGGGTATGCCTGCATCGCGTCGATTCGACGCACGCGGTGCGGTTTCACGTGCACGAAGGCGACGTGCTGCCGCTCGAAAGCGGCTCGGGCGGTCAGACGCTGCTCGCGTTCGGCGGTGAGCCGGGTGCGGCATTCGAGCGGATTCGCGAGGATTTCTACTGCGTGTCGGTCGGCGAACGCGAACGCGACACGGCCGGCATCTCGATGCCGGTGTTCGGTATCCAGCAGGCGCTGCGCGGCGTCTTTACGCTTGCGGGTCCGAGTTCGCGCATCGACGATGCGTTCGTCGCGAGCAATCTGGATGCGCTGTTCGACTGCGCGGCGCGTGCCACCGATGCACTCGGCGGCGACTCGCGTGCGTTACGCGACGCGCGGCACGCCCAACAATCAAAGTAATCAGCCGAGACGCCGTTCAGGCTCACCGGTATAGCGATACGCGACCTGCCGCGGCAGCGGCCCCTTGTTGCGCTCATGACGACCGCGCTGTTCCCACGCATGCGCGAGAATCCCGACCGCACGCGACAGACAGAACACACCGCGCGCCAGTTCCGCGGCAAAACCCAGCTCCGCATAGATCACGGCGCTCACACCGTCGATATTCATCGGCACCGGCTTGCCCTTGCGCGCCTTCAATAACGCTTCGATGCCACGCGCAATCGCCGCATAACGCCCGCCAACAACACCCGCCTCCACCTGCCCGTCGACGAGCGCAAGCAACCGCGGCGCACGCGGATCGACCGGATGAAAGCGATGCCCAAAGCCCGGAAGATATTTACCGTGCGCCTCGACGAACGCATCGACGCCCTGCTCGATCGCTGTATCGAACGACGTGCCCGCGTCGATGCGTTCTGCGATCGTGTCGTACAGTTCGACGGCCTGCTGTCCCGCGCCGCCGTGCACGTCGTCGAGCGCGTTGATCGCCGACGCCATCGCGCCGTTCAGCGGCAGGCCGCAGCTCGTGGCCATCCGCGAGATCGCGATCGACGGCGCCTGCGGCCCATGATCGACCGATGCAACGAGCGCCGCTTCGAAAAGCTTCGCCTGCGCATCGCTGGGCAGTTCGCCGCGCAGCATCAACCAGATCATCTGCGGAAAACTCACGTTGCCGATCAGGTCCTGCACCGGATAGCCGCGCATGCGGATCGAACCCGGATGGATGTCGATGATCGACGTGCTCCAGTAGTCCGCGCACAGTGCGGCGGTGTCGGGTTGCTGTGTCATGTCAGATCACTCCTTCGGCGTGAAGCCGGTCGATGTGCGTGGCGTCGTAGCCGAGTTGCGCGAGCGTCGCGCGCGTGTGCGCGCCGAGTTCAGGCGCCGGCGTCGCGGGCGCGGCATCCGCGCCGCTCACGCGAAAGCCCGCGCGCGTGACGCGCTGCGGCACTTCGCCCGGTTGCGCGGCCAGCTCGCGGATAAAGCCGCGCGTCGCGAGATGCGGATGCGCGAGAATCTCCGGCACCGACAGCACGCGACCGCCAGGCACGCCGCGTTCGAGCAGCTTCGCATCCCAGTTCGCGGCGCTATCGTGCGCGAGCGCCGCTTCGATTTCGGCCTTCAACGCCGCGCGATTCTGCTTGCGTGTATCACGTGCAGCAAAGCGTTCGTCGACGGGCAGATCGGGACGGCCGATCAGTTCGCACAGGCTCACGAACTGCCGCGTCTCGTTCGCCGCGATGTTCAGCAGGCCGTCGCCTGTGCGGAACGTGCCGGACGGCGCCGCGG
The DNA here is from genome assembly GCF_050742655.1 of Paraburkholderia sp. Lineage (GTDB taxonomy): Bacteria > Pseudomonadota > Gammaproteobacteria > Burkholderiales > Burkholderiaceae > Paraburkholderia. The sequence goes on from NZ_JBOIGG010000027.1 coordinate 61,800, forward strand.
TGAAATTCTCGTTGCCCATCGGCGTCGGCTCGACGCCCGCGTTCAGATAGTTCGACACGACCCAGCCCATCGTCGCGAGCGTCGCTTCGAGCATCGAGACGTCGAGCATCCTGCCCTTGCCGGTCGCGCGCGCATCGACGAGCGCCGCGCAGATGCCGAACGCCGCCGTGATTCCACCGACCGTGTCCGACACCGGATAGCCGACGCGCAACGGCGCACTGTGCGCGTCGCCGGTCACACTCATCGCGCCGGACATGCCCTGGATGATCTGGTCGTACGCGGGCCGGCGCGACAGTTCGCCGTCCGCGCCGAAACCGGAGATCGCGCAATAGATCAACGGCGGCCGGATCGCCGCGAGCGTGTCGTAGTCGAGCCCGAGCCGGGCCATTACGCCAGGCCGGAAGTTCTCGACCAGCACGTCCGCGGTTTTCACGAGATCGAGCAGGATCGCCTTGCCGCGTGCGTCTTTCAGGTTCAGCGTGACCGACTGCTTGCCCGCGTTGACCGCAACGAACGACGCGCCCATGTTGCGCGCTGCCGCGTCCTTGTCCGCGCCGAGACGCCGCGCGAGATCGCCGCCGTCGGGATGCTCGATCTTCGTCACGTCGGCGCCGAGCAGCGCCAGTTGATACGCGCAGAACGGTCCAGCCAGCACGTTCGACAGATCCAGCACCCGCACTCCGGCTAACGGCAACATCGTCGCTCCAGTCTGTTCAATCGTGTTCACTGCGAAATCTCGTCGAGTGCGCGGCCGTTCGTGCGCGGTCCGAAGAAGCCGATCGCCGCCATCACCGCAAGCATCGCCGCACCGATCAGCGCGAACACGCCGGGCGCGCCCGCGTGCCGCAACGCGAACGCGACCATGAAGCCGGAGAACATCGCGGACAGGCGCGACATCGAATAGACGAAGCCGACGGCCGTCGCGCGCATCCGCGTCGGGAACAGCTCGGTCTGATACGCGTGATAGCCGACCGAGAGCAGCGTGCCGCACAGCGTGATCAGCACGCCGAGCGTCATCAGCGCGGCGGGCGACGTCTGCATCGCGAACAGGCTGCCGAACACTGCGATGCCGAGGGCCGACAGCACGATCAGCGTCTTGCGCTCGATGCGATCGGCGAACGCCATGCCGAGCAGCGGGCCGAACGGATTCGAGATCGCGATCACGAACGAGTACATCAGGCTGTGCGTGATCGTCACGCCTTTCGATACGAGCAACGTCGGCACCCACGATGCGAAGCCGTAGAAGCCGATTGCCTGGAACAGGTTGAACACCAGCATCGTGATCGCGCGGCGGCGATACGGCGGCTGCCAGATCTCGCTAAAGCGCGCACGCGGCTGGGTCGGTTCGTCGAGCGCCTCGGCGGGCGGCAACGCGCGGCCGTACTCGGCTTCGACCTTCGCTTCGAGCTTGCGCATCACCGCTTCGGCTTCGTCGTGACGGCCCTGCTGCGCGAGCCAGCGCGGGCTTTCCGGCACACGCCGGCGGATCGCCCAGACGACGAGCGCACCCAGCGCGCCGATGATCACGACCCAGCGCCAGCCGTCGATGCCGAACGGCGTCTGCGGTACGAGCCACCACGAGCACAGCGCGACCGTCGGCACCGCCGTGTACTGCACGAGATGCACGAACGCGAACGCGCGGCCGCGCAGATGCTTCGGCATCAACTCGCTGACGTAGGTATCGATCGTCACGAGTTCGACGCCGACACCGATGCCCGCGATCAGCCGCCACAGGTTGATCGTATGCGCGCTGGTCTGGAACGCCATCACCAGGGTCGCAGCGGAGTACAGCAGCAGCGACATCGTGAAGACCGCGCGACGCCCGTAGCGATCGGCGAGTCGCGTGAGAAAGAACGTGCCGATGAAGAGCCCCGCGAACGACGCCGCGACGAATGCGCCGAGCCCGGAAAAGCCGAAGAACGAAGCGGTCGTCGTCGAGTACAACCCGCTCTTCACGAGGCCAGGGCCAACGTACGCAGTGAAGAACAGATCGTAGAACTCGAACCAGCCGCCGATCGACAGCAGGAAGACCAGCATCCACACCGTGCGCGTGGCGGGCAGCCGGTCGATCCGCGCGTTGATGCGCGAACCCGCGCCCGCGGCGCCGGGACGGGAACTGGGCGACGCGTTCGCGGCGTCGAGCGGCAAACTGGCCATGACGGCATCTCCTTACGCGCTCTCCAATATGAGCGCTATATTGGTTTGGTCTCTCTATCGTTCTATCTGACAGAACTACGTTCTATTAAACGTAACGCATGATAGCGCGCGACGAGGTCGTTTGGGACCAGGGTTTTTACGTGGGGGCTTCGGGAAGCGGTGCGGCTGGCTGAAAGCGCAGCCCCACCGCGATGTCATGCCGGCTGCGGCCACACCGACACGCCGGCCGGATCAATCGTAAAGCGCAGCGGCTCGTGCTCGCGGATGTCCGCGTCGTCGCTGGCGAATTCGAGCAGCACGCCACCGATGCGCACGCCGACGTAGCGCTCGCCGCGACGCAATCCGATCGTCTCGACGATGCCCGTATGCGGACCATCCGCCGCGACGGCGATCGCGCGCGACGCGATTCGCCACATCACCGGCTGTCGCTCGAGCGTACGGTTTGTCGTTTCGAGTGCAAAGCCATCGCTAGCCTCGATCCGTCCCGCCGCGCTCACGACACCGGTACCGACGTTATGCAGCCCGAGCAATTCGGCGACGCGCATCGTCGCAGGTTGCTCGTACACGGACGCGACCGCGCCGGCCTGGATCACGCGACCCTGATCGACGACAAGCACTTCGTCGGCGAGCAAAGCCGCTTCGTCCGGATCGTGCGTGACGATCACCGTCACCGCCGAAATCTCGCGCTGCAGCGCGCGCAACGACTGCTGCAGCCGGCGACGGCGGGGCGTATCGAGTGCTGCGAACGGCTCGTCGAACAGCAGCAACTGGCTGTGCCGCGTGAGCGCGCGCGCCAGCGCGACGCGCTGCCTCTGACCGAACGACAGCTGATGCGGCAACCGCCTCGTCAGCGTCGCGAGGCCGAGGTGATCGACCCAGTAGCGCGCGCTCGCCGCATCCGCATCGACCGGAAACGCGAGCTGCTGCGCGACCGTCATGTGCGGAAAGAGCCCGTAGTCCTGTGGCATGTAGCCGATCTGCCGACGCTCGGCCGGCAACGCGCCGAGGTCGAGCGCGCCGAGCGCGACGCGGCCCGCGTCGTTGCGCTCGAGCCCGGCGATCAGCCGCAGCGTCAGCGACTTGCCGGAGCCCGACGGGCCGATGATCGCGAGACGCCGCGTCGACGGCGCCCATGCGACGTCGAGGCTAAACGCGCCGAGCGTGCGCTGCAGTTCGAATGCGAGGCGCGGTGGCTCGCTTGTATTTTCACTCACGTCTGCGCCGGCGGGCACGACCAGCGGCTCGTCGCCGTTCACGAGACGCGCGGTCACGTCGTCGTTGCGCACGCGGCGTTGCCAGATCGACAGCGCCGCGCAGACGAGCGCGATCGCGAGCGTCGGCAGCAGCAGCGGCATCATCGCCGGCAACCCCTGGCCGCCGAACACGACGTACGTATAGACCGGCAGCGAATACGGGTGATACGCGACCATCACGGTCGCGCCGAACTCGCCGAACGCGCGCAGCCATGCGAGTGCGAGCCCCGCGCGAATCGCCGGCCACGCGACCGGCAGCGCGACGCGAAAGAAGCGACTGCCCGCGTGATGGCCAAGCGTCGCGGCGACGTCTTCGAATACGGGGTCGACCGACGCGAACGCGGAACGCGCGGCGACGATCAGAAAAGGCGCGGCGACGAAAGTCTCCGCGAGGACGATGCCGGCAAACGAATCGGTCAGCACGCCGCCGACCGCCTGACCGATCCAGCTATACGGCCCGAGCAGAAACAGCAGCAGCACGCCGCTGGTGAGCGGCGGCAACGCGAGCGGCAGCTGCACGACGAAACCGAGCGCAGCCATCGCACGCGACGACGAGCGCGCGAGCCAGTACCCAAGCGGCACCCCGCCGACAAGAATGATGAGCGCCGCGACGCTCGCGCTCGCGGCCGATACGCCAACCGCCGACCACGTCGAGCGCCAGTCGACGCCGGCCCAGTCCGCGTGCCCGATCTGCGGAATGCTCGCGAGGAACGGCGCGCACAGATAGACGGCGAGCAGCGCGGCGAGCCAGCGCAGCGGACGCGCCGCCAGAGGGCGCGCCGCGGATTGCATCATTGCGCGGCGTCGATGACGGCCTGCAGCGAAGGCGGCACGGCCTGCGCATTACCCGTCACAGTCGGTTTGATCACGTCGACGCCGTGTTCCTTCAACAGCGCGCGACCCTTCTCGCTCAGCAGGAAATTGACGAAGCGCGTCGCGCCCGCGGCGTTCGGCGCATCGGCGAGGATCGTCAGTGTGTAGCTGGCCTTCGCCTGCAGTTCAGGCGCGGGACGCAGCGACGGAATCTTCAGGTCCGACGTTTCGGTCGAGTAGAAAAAGCCCGCGTCGAGCTGGCCCGACTGCAGACGGCCGACCAGCGTTTCCTCAGGCAGTACCTGTTCGGGATTCTCCGGCGCGCCGAGCGTCTTCTCGACGAGATCCGGCTGCTGATACAGCTGCGCGGCCTTCGTCATCATCTCGACGGTGAACGCGCCCTTCGGATCGAGCTTCGGATCGGTGCGACCGATGCGGATGCCCGGCTCCTGCAGCACCTTGTCCCAGCGCTTCGTCTTGAAGTCTTTCGCGAAACGGCTCTTCGGGTTGTAGCCGATCATCAGCGGCGACTCCGCGAAATTCACGTACCAGCTGACGTGATCGCCGTTCGCCGCGCCCATCAGGCTCGTGTTGACTTTCGGGCTTGCGCTGATGAAGACGTCGCCGCGCCGCAGCTTGCCCTTGATCTCGTTGGCGACCTTGTTCGAGCCGCCCGCATAGCCACGGTAATGCAGGCCCGTTTCCTTCTCGAACGCCGGTCCGACGCTGCGCTCCATCAGATTCACCAACGAGCCGGCGTACAGCACGTCGACGGTGTCGTCGGCCGCGTACACGTTGCCGGCCGACGCGGCGGCGGCAGCAGTGGCGGCGATCGCGAAGGACATCAGCCATTTGCGCATCATGAGATTTCCCGTAGCGTTATAAAGGCCCATATATTACGACGACTGACGGGCATACGGCATGGGCGTGGGCATAGTGTCGGTATAGATTGAACAGACGTCCCGTGCACGATTCACATCCTTCCCGACGCGAGCCGTCGCGTGCTATCGTTTAAACACAAACGGGATTCACCACTGCGAGCGTCGCCATGAGTGATGTGCGCCACCATCTAAGCCCACGCGACCGCACAGAGCTGCTCTGCTGGCTGACCTGCGGAAGCCTCGGTGCCTATTATCTGAACGAGTCCTGGCCGGACGCGTCGTTTCACGTACAGGCCGCGCACAAGTGGCTCGACCGGCACAGGCGCGAAGCCGACTGGCTGAGCGTCGCGCGGCTGTCCGCTCTAGCGCTCGAGATCGCGCGCCAGCATGCGTGGTTCATCGACGCGGCATGGGCACGCGACGCGGTCGAAGAGATTCTCGACACCGACGATCTGAACTTCGAAGCGCGGCTCGTCGTCCAGGTGCTGGCCGACTGCGAACGCGCGCTCGCGGAAAAGCGTCCTAACGACTGAACCCAACTGCGCTTGCTGACAGCTAGCGGCCCGGCGACAGAATCATCCCGTTGATCGAGCACTCCACCGCATCGACATAAGCCTGCGCGACGACCTGTGCGGGTATGCCCGGCGTCGGGTCGAGCTTCAGTTGCTGCAGTGTCTCGCGGACCCAGCCGGGACTCACGGCGTTCACACGCAGACCGCGCGGCAGATCGGGCGCCGCGCCCTTCACGAAACCCTCGAGCCCTTCGTTGACTGCACGGCCGAGTGCACTGCCCTTCAACGGCGTGTCGAAGCGACCGCTCGTCAGCGTGATCGAACCGCCGTCTCGCAGCGCGGTCAGCCCGTGACGGACCAGCGCGATCTGGCCGAGCAGTTTGGCCTGCATGCCTTCGCGGATGAAGTCTTCGGTCAGGTAGTCGAGCGGACACAGCGGCGCGCTCGCTGCACAGCAAACGATCGCATCGATCGTGCCGATCTGTGCGAACAGCGCATCGATCGAACGGGCATCGGTCAGGTCGACCGGAACGGTGGTCGCGGCGCCGCTGCGCGACGCGCGCACGATCTCGTGACGAACCTCCAGCCGCGCCGCGACTGCCGTCCCGATCGTCCCACCCGCGCCGATTAACAGGATCTTCATCGGACTCTCTCCCTGCGACGTGTGCCGCGCGCCTTCACGTACCACGGTTGATTCTGCCGTCACCCGAGAAACAGCTTGTACACCGGATTGTCGCTCTCTTCCCAGTACGGATAGCCGAGCGTCGCGAGGAAGCGCACGAACTCAGCGTGATCGGTGTCGGGCACCTGGATGCCCACCAGGATCGAGCTGTAGTCCGCCC
>NZ_JBOIGG010000028.1:0-62046 GCF_050742655.1 Paraburkholderia sp.
CGCCACCACTCGCCCGGAAATCCCCGCCATTGCTGGCTCTCCCGTCTTCCCGCACCCCGTTTCCCGAAGCGCGAAAGTCCGCAATTCTAGTCACCTCATCTCGCCCTGGCAAGCGTTATTTCTGACTAAAAAATCGACGTCGCTTAGCTCACGCATATCGACAAAGAGAACACTAAGCGTGCCTGCTCTTCTCGAACAGAAGAGCAGGCACGCTTAGTCAATCAAATGAGGGGAAACGGGTCGAAGAACATCGATCCGCACGACGTCGCAACATCGTTGGCTCACGACAAAACACGCAAGCGACAACAACGACGTCTACAACAAGAGGACAACCCGCCTAAGCACTAGGCCGGCACATACCGCTCCATCACGCCGCCCACCACTTCGAGAAAATGCCCGATGTCCGGCGTAACACGATGCGCGACCTTCGCACGATCGTCCCAGCGGCGCACACGCAGCGCATCTTCCGCATAAGGCTTGCGCAGAAATGCCTGCGCGTCGTCATCGCTGAAGATGCCGCCCTGCAATTCGAGGCTGCGAACCGAATCCACTGACAGCTTGCCGAAATACGTGGGATCAATCGCGCACAGACAGCGCTTCGCATCGACGTGCAGCCGGATCGGCTCGAGCACCGCCTCCGGCAGGATCGCGCGCAGAAACGGCAACGCGAAGTACTGGTGCAGATCGTCGATACCGCGTGCGCTCGGCGTCTCGCCCTTGCGGTTCAGCAGATGTCCGAGGTCGTGAAGAAACGCCGCGGCGACCAGTTCTTCGCCCGCACCCTCTTCTTCCGCAAGCGCGCCGCTTTGCAACGCGTGCTCGAGCTGCGTCACCGGTTCGCCGCTATAAGACAGACTGCCGTACTGCTCAAACAGCCCACGAATATCGTCAAGACTTAAAGCCATTCATTCACTCCCAGGGCAACGAAAACGTCTTCAGGTTCGTGAAGCTTTTCATCGCTTCCTGCACCCCTTCCTTGTACCCGAGGCCCGAATCCTTGATGCCGCCGAACGGCGTCAGTTCGACCCGGTAGCCCGGCACTTCCCATACGTTGACCGTGCCGACGCGCAGCTCGTTGATGAAGCGCGTAATCGCGTCCTGCCGGTTAGTGCAAACCCCTGACGACAACCCGAATGGCGTTCCGTTGCTGATACGGATCGCATCGTCGAGCGTATCGAACGTGAGAATCGGCGACACCGGACCGAAGGTCTCCTCGCGTACCAGCGTCATCGACGGCTCCACACGATCGACGACCGTCGGCGCATACAACGCTCCGTTGCGCGTATTGCCGAGGAGAAGCCGCGCACCCTGCGCAACCGCTTCGTCAACGCGCGCTTCGAACAGTCGCGCCGCCGCTTCGTCGATCACCGTTCCCATCTGGTTCACGCCGTCGAACGGATCGCCGTACGACCACGCGCGCGTCTTCTCGACGAGCAGTTCGGTGAACGGCACAACGATGCTCTTCTGCACGAGGATCCGTTTGACCGCCGTGCAGCGCTGGCCGGAATTCTTGTACGACCCCTGCACGGCAAGCGATGCCGCACGTTCGAGATCCGCGTCTTCGAGCACGATCAACGGATCGTTACCGCCGAGTTCGAGCACCACGCGTCGATAGCCCGCCTTCGCCGCGATGTACTTGCCGATCGCCACGCCGCCGGTGAACGTCACCAGTTCGGCGAGCGGATGCGTCAGCAGTTCGTCGGCGATTTCGCGCGGATCGCCGGTCAGTACCTGCAGCATCGGCAAAGGCAATCCCGCTTCGTACAGGATGTCGGCGAGATAGAACGCCGACAGCGGCACCTTCTCCGACGGCTTCAGGATCACGCGATTATTCGTCGCGATCGACGGCGCGATCTTGTGCGCGACCTGGTTCATCGGGTGATTGAACGGCGTGATTGCGACGATCACGCCCGCGAGCGGCTCGCGCTGCGTGAACACGCGACGCGTCTTGCCGTGCGGCGTCACATCGCACGAAAAACTCTGACCGTCGTCGCGCAGCACTTCGATCGAGGCGAACTTGAACACGTCGGCGACGCGGCCGATTTCGTAGCGTGAATCCTGCTTCGACAAACCCGACTCGAGCGAGATCAGATCCGATGCGGCCTCTGTGCGTTCGCGCAGCAACGCGGCCGCGCGCTCGAGAATCTGCGAGCGTTCGTAGCGCGTGAGCTTCGCCTGATACGCGCCGGCGTATTCGAACGCTGCCCGCACGTCGTCGACGCTCGCACACGGCGCCGTGCCCACGCGCATTCCCGTGTACGGATCGAATACGTCGATCGCGCGTTCGCGCACCATCCGTGCGCCGCACAAGCGCAATGTTTCTTCGCGGAATGCCGGATGGTCGGTGAGGATCCCGTTCATGCTGCCGCCACGTGATTCAACGCGAGATCGAACACGTCGAAATTGCGCAACCGTTTGCCCGGCTCGATGCCGGACACCGACCGGTTGAAGATCAGCGGCACTGTCTGCTCGGACACACCACCGTGCGAACGCAGCGGCACAGTCAGCCCCGACAGGTCGTGCTCGTCCGCGCGCGTACCGAGCGCCACGTGCCGCGTCCCGACCACGACGACATCGCCGACACGATCGTTCGGCAATTCGAACCGCTCGCACGCGGCGTGGTTGTCGAGCACGGTTTCAATGCCATCGAGCCCGCGCAGCCGCTCGATCACCGTATTGACGTCGGCGTCGTGCGGCAGATAGATCGTCGCGAACGAACCGAGCGCGCCGTGATGCACGACGTACGGATCGGTGATCGGCAGGATCACGCGCGCTGCACGCGTGCCGAGCCATTCGTCCATCACGTCCTGCAGATAGATCACGTTCGGCTCGCCTGTTTCGGGATCGTGCTTCGCGTTCATGCCGTGATCGGCGGTGAGCCCGATCACCCAGCCGAGCGCATCGAGCTGCGCGAGATAGCCGTCCATCATCGCGTAGAACGCGTTCGCGCCTTCGGTGCCGGGCGCCCATTTGTGCTGCACATAATCGGTGGTCGACAGGTACATCAGGTCGAGTTGCCGCGTCTGCGCGAGCCGCACACCCGCAGCGAACACGAACTCCGACAGCCCCGCGCTGTACACGTCGGGCAGCGGCAGGCCAACCAGTTCGAGCACACCGTCGATGCCGTTTTCTTCGCGCGTCGCCGCATCGGCTTTCTCCGCCGAAAAGCAGATGCCGTCGAGCTGCCAGCCGAGCAGCCGGCGCAGCTTGTCCTTCGCCGTCACGACCGCGACCGCCGCGCCCGCGTCCGCGGCCGCGGCGAGCAACGTGCCGGCGCGCAGATACGCGGGGTCGTTCATCATCACTTCCGCGCCTTCGCCGCCGTTCGCCTGCGGGTCCCAGAAGTAGTTGCCGCAGATGCCGTGCACCGAGGGCGGCACGCCGCACACGATCGACAGGTTGTTCGGGTTGGTGAACGACGGAATCACGCAGTCGCCCTTGAACGCCGCGCCGCCGTGCAGGATCTTGCCGATGAACGGCGCGACGCCCGCGGCGACCGCCGCTTCGAGGTAGTCGTATTCGCAGCCGTCGACGCAGACGACCACCGTCGGTTGCCTGGGCAGCCGGTAGCGTCGGCCGTTGACTTCAATGGTGCGTTCGGTATGAGTAAGCATCGGTTCCGTCCATGCGCACCATCGGTAGGCCCTCAGGTGCGCGGTTCATCGATCGTGGCCGGCAGCGGCCTGGCGGCAGTCCGCTGTCCAGCAGGTTCACAGGCTTCGTGCGCGCGTTCGCGGCCGCCGTTCACGTGCGCATGCGTCAGCGTCGACGCGAGCGCGGCATCGCGCGACGCGAGCGCCGTCAGGATCGCGCGATGCTCGGCAAGCGAACGCGCCATCGTGTCGTCGTGCACGACCAACGCCGCGCGGCGAAACAGACTCAGCTCGCCGACCAGTCGCCGGTACGTCTCGTACAGCTTGCCGTTGCCTGCCTGCGCAACGAGCGTGTCGTGAAACGCGACGTTCGACCGCGCATACGCATCGCGATCGTGCGCCGCGAGCGCGTCGCGCATCGCATCGACATGAGCCCGCAGCACCGCGAGCTGCCGTGCGTCGATCGTCGCCGCAAGCATCCGGCAGGCCGCTTCTTCCAGCACCGCGCGTACCGCGTAGATCTCGTCCGCTTCCGCGAGCGTCACCACACGCACGAACACGCCGCGGTTCTTCTCGTTGCGCACCAGACCCGCCTGCTCCAGCGCGCGGAATGCTTCCCGCACAGGTCCGCGCGACACCTGCAGACGCGCGGCCCAATCGGCTTCGGTCAGCTTGTCGCCGGGCGCCAGCGTGCCTTCGACGATGCAGCGCTCGATCTCGTCGCGGACCAGCGCCGTCAGCGACTGGCTGCGCACGACGTCGATCGGATCGACGGCAGGATCGACAACTGGACCCGCAGCGGCGTTTTGCATATTTTCGGTCATTTCGACAAAAATTGCCACATCGATGTGTGAAGTGTCGCGCTCAGGCACACCTCGAAAAATCAGAAGAGCCGGCTCAGTCCGCGCGGCGCCGCGGCACACGCGCGGCGATCAGCGACAGCGCGGCAAGCGACACCAGCAGCAAAATCAATGACAGCGCCGAGGCAGGCAGGTAGTAGCCCCGCTCGACCTGACCGACCACCACGATCGGCACGGTCGCGAAACCCGGCGGATAGACGGTCAGCGTCGCGCCCAGCTCGCCGAGCGACAACGCGAAGCCGAGCGCAAGGCTGGCCCGGATCGCCGGCACGAGTTGCGGCAGCACGACCCGGCGCAACACCATCGACGGCGGCGCACCGAGGCTCGCCGCCGCTTCGCGCAGCACGGTCAGCTCCGGCCGCAGCGCCGCGGCCGCGCAGCGATAGCAGAACGGCAGCACCAGCGCGAGCTGCACGAACACGACGATCGCCGCCGAGCTCGACAGATCGATCGGCTTCTTGTGATACGCAATCAGCACCGCGAGCCCTAGCACGACGCTCGGCACGCCGTTCGGCATCATCGCAATCGTATCGACGAGCGCGCCGAGGCCGCGCCGGTCGCGCCCTTCGAGCGCAAGCGCGAGCCACAGGCCCAGCGCGGTACCGAGCACGGCAACGCCGAAGCCGATTTCGAGGCTCGTCGTCAGCGCGTCGAAATCGCTCTGACCGAGGCGCTCGAACCAGCGCATGCTGAATCCATCGGGCAGGATCGTGCCCGACCAGTGCGCCGCGACGCTCGACAGCGCGACGACGACCACCGGCAGCACGAACAGCCAGAAGCACAACAGCGCGGCAAGTCCGAGCAGCACGCTGCCCATGAGCCGCACGGCAAGACTGCGCCGCACGGGACGCGCACGCGGATGCAGTGCCGGCAACACAGTAGGGTCGAGATCCATGGCCATTACTTCGCTCCTCCGGCCTTGCGCTGGTTCACGGCCCGATACAACGCATACAGCGACAGCGACATTGCCAGCATCACGACCGCGCCCGCGGCGGCCGTCGGCAGATCGAGATCGACGGTCGCCGAACTGTAGATCGCGACCGGCAGCGTGATCAGATGCGCGCTGCCGAGCACCAGCAGAATGCCGAACTCATTGAGCGTCAGCAGGAAGCAGAGGATCGTGCCCGCGGCAATGCCCGGCCACGCGAGCGGCAGGATCACGCGAAACGCGACCATCCAGCCGTGCGCGCCGAGACTGCGCGCGGCTTCGATCAGGCGCATGTCGAGCGTGGCGAACGACGCGAGCGTCGGCCGGACGACGAACGGCGCGTAGAACACGACTTCCGCGAGAATCACGCCACCGATGCCGAACAGGAAATCGAGCGGCGGCGCATCGAGATGAAAGAGCCGCTGCAGGCCAATGCTGACCGACCCCTGCGAGCCGTACAGAAAGATCAGCGTGAACGCGACCAGAAACGACGGGAACGCGACGAACAGTTCGAGAAAACGCGTGACGAGCCGCGCGCCCGGAAACGGCTTGAAGAACAGCAGCGCCGCGAGCGCGACGCCGAGCAGCGACGCCAGCCCGGCGCTCGCCACGAGGATCCACAGCGTCGTGCCGACCACACCACGCGTGTCCGGATTCTGGAAAAACGCCGCGTACGCGTGCGCGCTGAAACCGTGCGCGCCGGTAAAGCTCAGCAGCACCAGCCGCACGAGCGGATAGATAACCAGCGGCCCGAGCACGCACACAGCGAGAAACAGCAGATGCCATTGCGCGACCCGCTCCCGCCGTCGTGCGGCAGCGGCATGCGACGCCGCGGTCGCGGCGCGGCGCGCATCCGCCGCGGCGAATGCGTCGTGACCGTCAGGGGCGGATAAGGACGACATCGTCTGCCTCGTATCGCAGTGAAACACGCGCGCCCTTTTCGGGGTTCATCCCGTGGCCGCGCTGCATCGTGACGAGCACGGGCTCGGTTGGCATCGCGTCGAGCACGACCGACACGGACAGCACCGCGCCGTACCATTCGACCGACGTGATCGTGCCGTGCAGTTGCCCTTCGCCGAGCGGCACGATCCGCAGACTTTCCGGACGCAGGCACGCGACACGCTCGCGTTCCGTATGGCGGACGTCGTCGAGCGGAAACGCGACGTGTGCCGGCAGCAGGTTCGCCGCGCCGAGATAGCGCGCGACGAATGCGTCTGCCGGCGTGTCATATAGCTGCTGCGGCGTGCCGAGCTGCGCGATGCGCCCGTCGCGCATCAGCAGCGTGCGATCGGACAGCACCAGCGCGTCGTCCTGATCGTGCGTCACGCAGACGATCGTCAGATTGGGCAGGCGCTCATGCAGCGCCTTCAGTTCGGAGCGCACCGACGCGCGCAGATTGGCATCGAGCGCGGACAGCGGTTCGTCGAGCAGCAGCACGTCGGGTTCGATCACGAGCGCGCGCGCCAGTGCCACGCGCTGCTGCATGCCGCCCGACAGCTGCGCGGGCATCACGTGCCCCGAGTCGCCGAGCTGCACGAGCTTCAGCGCATCGGCGACGCGCCGCGCGACTTCCTTCGAAGGGGTGCGCCGCGCCCTCAGACCGAACGCGACGTTCTCAAAAACCGACAGATGCGGAAACAGCGCGTAACTCTGGAACAGCAGCCCCAGGTTGCGCCGGTGCGGCGGAACGTGCGTGAGGTCGCGGCCGGCCACCGTCAGGGTGCCGGCCAGCCCGTCCGCCTCGATAAACCCGGCGATGAAACGCAGCATCGTCGTCTTGCCGCAGCCGCTGCGGCCGAGCACGGTCAGCAGTTCGCCGCGCTCGATCGTCAGCGACAGGTCGTCGAGCACGGTGCGCGTACCGAAGCGCACCGTCAGATGCTCGATCTCGACGCCGACCGGCGTCTCCGAACGCGCATCTCCGAGTGCGTCCGGAACGGCGTCGAGCGCGCCGGGCTGAGCGAGACTGGCTGTGTTCACCGGGTTCATCCTCCTGCTTGCGATGCGCTAATACACTGGAACGGGTCGTCGACCCGCTCCGCTTGCTTCCCTTTAATTCGATTTACTTCGGTTTGACGACTTCGATCTGCTTGCCCGAACTGCCGATCACGTCGTTCTTCCAGCGCGCGGTCCAGTCCGCCTTCTTCGCCATCACCTGGCTCCAGTCGACCGGGATCAGCTTCACGCCGGCGATCGCCTGCTTCACCGCGGCACCGTTCTTGCCGGCGAGCGGTACGTCGGTGCGACCCGGGATGCCAAAAATGTCCGGCACCTTCGACTGCACGTCGGTCGACATCAGGTAATCGATCAGCTTCTTGCCTTCGGCCTGGTTCGGGCCGTTCTTGATCAGGCCGATCGCGTACGGCAGCTGGAACGTGGTCGGCTGGCCGCCCGCGTCGGCTGCAAGAAAGACCGGCTTGAGCGACAGGCCGCCGTTCGCCGCGTCGTCGAGATCCATCTGCAGGTCGCCGTTCGCGACCGAGATTTCGTTGCGCGACAACAGCACGTCGAGGTAGCCCGTGCCCTTCGTGTGGAACTTGGCGCTCTGTTCGAGCTTCTTCAGGTAGTCGAACGCCTTGTCCTCACCCATCAGCGACGTCGTCAGGATGATCACCGCCATCCCGTCGCCGGCCGTGGCCGGGTTCGAGTATGCGACCTTGCCGCTGTAGTCGGGATGCAGCAGATCGGCGAACGTCTTCGGCTGGGTCTTCACCACTTCCGGATTGATCGCGAACGAGAAGTAGTTGTTGACGAAGGTCGCCCACGCGCCGTTCGCCGCCTTCGCGATCGCCGGCACGTTCTTGTAGTTCGCGCTCTGGTAGGCCTGCAGCAGCCCGGCCTGATCGGCCTGCTGGATGAACGGCGGCAGCGTGACCAGCACGTCCGCCTTCGGCGAATCCTTTTCGATCGTCGCGCGGTTCACCACTTCGCCGCTCCCCGCGGTGACGATCGCCACCTTCACGCCTTCCTTCTTCTCGAAGGCCGGCAGCACGTCCTTGTACAGATTCTCGAGGCCGTCGGCCGTGTACAGCACGACCGTGTCCGCTGCATGCGCCGGCAATGCGCCGAACGCGGCCGCCGCCACGAGGGCCGGCAGCAGTTTGCGGGCGAAGCCGGTTACCGCGTGGTGGGAATTCGTCTTTGTCATGTCGCTCTCTCCGAAACGGAAAACCATATGGCCGGGAAAACCCTGGCCTGTTGTCATTGAACGGCGGGTAGCGTCGCGCCGGTACGTTATCTCCGGCCTTGCAGCCAGATTGCAGATTGCCTGCAAAACGGCGCGACGTCGATCTGCCGGACTTTCTGGTCACGACTGATGCCGGCGCGCCACCCGCTCTACAGCCTTACCGGAACGGGCCCGGCAAGAATCACAGATTTCGGTGACAGCGCCGTGACTATTTTCACGATTTCCAAAAAATGACACAATTCGCCAATAATATGCAAATCTGGTGCAAACCTGCAAACCACATTTATCCGCACGCCCGTGCATCCGTAAATTGACGAAGGGAGGTCTTGTGATTCTCGGAAACGATCCCGTCCTGCTTACCCCAGGACCCCTGACGACTTCGCCCGCGACGCGCGAAGCGATGCTGCGCGACTGGGGGTCGTGGGACACGGCCTTCAACCTCATGACGCAGAGCGTCTGTACGGACCTCGTCGAAATCGTACATGGGCAGCATGACTACGTCTGTGTGCCGCTGCAGGGCAGCGGCACGTTCGCGGTCGAGGCCGCGCTCGGCACCCTCGTGCCCCGCGACGGCCGCGTGCTGGTGCCGAATAACGGCGCGTACTGCACACGCATCGTGCGCATCCTGCAGCGGCTCGGCATCGCGTACGTCGAACTCGCGCTGCGCGAAGACGAACCGGTGGACGCCGCGGCGATCGAGGATGCGTTCAACAGCGACCCGCGCATCACGCACGTCGCGCAGGTGCATCTGGAGACGAGCGCCGGCCTGCTGAATCCTCTCGATGAAATCGCCGCGGTGTGTCAACGACATGGCAAGCGCCTGATCGTCGATGCGATGAGTTCGTTCGGCGCGCTGCCGATCGATCTGCGCAACGGCGGCATCGACGCGCTGGTGTCGGCGAGCGGCAAGTGCCTCGAAGGCGTGCCGGGGATGGGCTTCGTAATCGTACGGCGCACGTTGCTCGAAGCATCCGAGGGCCGTTCGCCGTCGCTCGCCCTCGACCTGCACGACCAGTACGCGTACATGAAGAAGACCACGCAGTGGCGCTTCACGCCGCCGACGCACGTGGTCGCGGCGCTGCGCCACGCGCTAGACCGGTTCGCGGCCGAAGGCGGCCAGCCGGCGCGCGGCGCCCGCTACGCGCGCAACTGCGCAACGCTGATCGAAGGGATGAAGGGGCTCGGACTCGAACCGTTCCTGAAGCCGGAAGTGCAGGCGCCGGTGATCGTCACGTTCCATGCGCCGCGCGACCCGGCGTGGAACTTCACGAATTTCTACGCAGCCGTGCGCGACGCCGGCTACGTGCTGTACCCGGGCAAGCTCACGCAGGTGGAAACGTTCCGCGTCGGTTGTATCGGCGCAATCGATGCCAACGAACTGCACAACGCGGTCGCGGCGGTGGGTCGGGTGCTGGTCGCGTTGGGGATCACGGTGCGCTAGCTGCGCGAGGGCGTGCTGCGTGCCAATGTGCGACGGCCTGAAGCGGCCTGAAAAGCTGGCCTCGAAGGCTTGCAGACGGCTTGCGGCAGTGACTTTGAAAGCAGCCGTTGCAGCCGCTTTCGACCCGTGCCCTCGCCTCAGGCGATCAGCAGCTCGGGCCCGCGCGCGGCGATTGCCTTGCCGAGCGCACGGTCCGGCGCAAGCTCGGTGACGACGAAGCGCGCGGTCTCGAAGCCGTTGATGCGCACCGGCGTCATGCGGCCGAACTTCGAGTTGTCCGCGACGACCACCACCGTATCGGCGGCCGCGATCATCCGGCTGCGCACTTCGGCGGCCATCCGCGTGTAGTCGGTCAGCCATGCGTCCGGCGAGATGCCGCCCGCGCCGACGATCGCGAAATCCGTATGGTATTGGGTGAGCTGCTGCACGGTGTCGAGGCCAAAGGTCGCGTCCTCGTTGTCCGACAGTTCGCCACCGAGCAGCGTCACGTGATTGTCGTTGCGCCGCCCGAGCAGCAGCGCGATGCGCCAGTCGTTGGTGTAGACCGACAGCCGGTGGCGGTCGGTGAGCGCCCGCGCGACGGCCTGCGTGGTGCTGCCCGAATCGATCACGATCGATGCGCCGTCCGGCACCAGTTGCGCCGCGCGTTCGCCGATCGCCCGCTTCGCGCCCGCGTTCGCCGCCTCGCGGACGTCGAGGTCGGGCTCGCGACGATCGCTCGACAGCGCGCCGCCGTGTGTCGTGACGATCAGTCCGCGCACCGCAAGTGCATTGAGATCGCGCCGGATCGTTTCGCGCGACACGTTCAGTTCGCGGACGAGTTCGGCCACCGACAGTGCGCCATTCCTGGCGACTTGCGACAGAATGTATTGATGACGTTGTTCAGCGAGCATCTTGGTGACGAGGCGTCGGGCCGGAGCGCGTGGTTTCGCGCGCAAATACGCGCGTATAAATGAGGTAAGCCGCCGTATTGTATTACGCGACAGACCGCAATGTGCCGCCAGCCGAGGTTCCTTCCTGCTAACCTGAGCGCCCGGGCACCGATCCGTCCGCCGTCACGCTGCCACCCCGATCCGCCGATCCACCGATGCCGCCACTGTTTCGCCGATTCATCCTGCTGT
Organism: Paraburkholderia sp.; assembly: GCF_050742655.1. Classification (GTDB taxonomy): domain Bacteria; phylum Pseudomonadota; class Gammaproteobacteria; order Burkholderiales; family Burkholderiaceae; genus Paraburkholderia. The sequence goes on from NZ_JBOIGG010000028.1 coordinate 11,131, forward strand.
TTCACCTGCTCCGCTACGGCGCACGCCTGCTGTGGCTCGCCGCGCCGCGCGATCACAAGCTGCACTGGATCGCGACGCTGGTCACCCGTATGCACGAGGCCGGCAGTCCGGCCGGGCTGCAAAGCGCACTGCCTCAACTCGGGCCGCTCGCGGCCGCGTTCGCGCAATCGCTCTCCGAGCACCCCGAACTCGCCGCCGGCACGCTGCACGACGCAATCGACGCCGTCGCGCATCTCGAAGATCTATTGCCGCCGCAGGCTGTCGAGCACGCGCTCGCCGCCGCGTTCGGTCGGCCGCTGGCCACGATCTTCGAGTCGATCGATCTCGTGCCCACGCAAAACGGTTTCGCCGAACAGATTCATACCGCGCGTCTCGCGGTATCGGCGACCACACCGGCCAGCAGCCATCGCGACGTGTCGATCAAGCTCGTGCGCACCGGGCAACTGCGCCAGCTCGGCGACGACGCCGCGTTGCTGCGCTGGGCCGCGCGCTGGGTCGAACGGATGTCGGGCGCCGCGCGCCGCCTGCAGGTGCGTTCGCTCGCCGACGCGTTCTGCGACGATCTGCTGCGGCGCTTCGACCTGCGCGCGGAAGCCGCCAACCTGAGCCAGACGGGCCATCACTTCGCCGGCGACGAACGGCTCTTGATCCCCGACGTGATCTGGGATCTGTGCACCGACCACACGCTCGCGCTGCGGCACGTCACGTCGCTGCCCGCCACCGATCTTGCAGGGCTCGCCGAACATCGCGTGAATCTCGCCCGGCTCGCGACGCATCTCGTCGAAGTGGTCGCGCAGCAGGCTTTCGAGCACGGCTTCTTCCACGCGGCGCTCGATGCGCGCCGCGTACGCGTGAGCATCGAGCCCGACACGCTCGGCCGGCTCGTGCTGACGGATTTCGCGCGGATGTCGAGCCTCTCGTCCGACGAGCGCGCGTTTTTCGTCCACGGCGCGACCGCGCTCTTCGAGCAGGACTACGGCCGTCTCGCGGACCTGCATCGTGAGGCAGGGCACGTACCGCATACGACCCGCACCGAAATGCTCGAAGCCGAACTGCGGGTGCGCAGCGAAGCGCATTTTGCCGCGCATCCGCACGACCGGTCCGCCGGCGAACTGTTCCATCATCTGCTGCATGCGGTCCAGCCATTCGACGGCGGCGTCTCGCCGCGGCTCGCGGCCGCACAGCGCGCGTTCGAAGAGGCCGAAGCACTCGCGCGTGCGTTGCATCCGGGCGTGAACACGTGGCACATCGCGCGCACGATACTCGCGGACATCGCGCGCCGCGACCTCGGTCATCGCGGCTGGCTGCGACGGCTGTCGCACGAGTTGCCACATCTCGCACAGATGATGCCGCGCATTCCGCAACTCGCCGCGCGCTATCTGCAACAGCAGCACGACCAGCACGCGTCGCGCGAGCAGCGGCAACTGCTCGCCGACGTCGGACGCGAATACCGGCGCACGCGGGTGCTGCTGTGGGCCTGTGCGATCTGCGGCGGTGTGCTCGGTGCGTGGGCGATGCTCGTGGTGCGTTGAGGGTGAGCGCTTCTCGGGCCGCCTGGCGCCATGCGGTGGCCGGACTCGGCACCCCGCCACGCACGTGATCCGTACAATGACACGCGTGCACATGCCGTGCCCCAACCGGTTTCACGGAGAAAGACCGATGACTCAAGCAGAACGGGCCACCCGCCAGCAACGGATTGCCGCCGAAATGCACGTCGCCGCGACGTTCGACGCGGCACAGGAGATCGAGCGCCGCGTGACGTTTCTCGCGGACTATCTGCGCACGAGCGGCCTGAAGACGTACGTGCTGGGCATCAGCGGTGGCATCGATTCGACGACGGCGGGCCGTCTCGCGCAACTCGCGGTCGAACGGCTGCGCGCCGGCGGCTACGACGCACACTTCGTCGCGATGCGTCTGCCTTACGGTCAGCAGCATGACGAAGCAGATGCGCAGCGATCGCTCGAGTTCATCCGTGCCGACGAAAATCTCGCGGTCGACATCCAGCCCGCCGCCGACGCAATGCTCGCCGCGATCACGGCTGGCGGTGCACGCTTCACCGATCAAGCACAGCAGGACTTCGTTCACGGCAACATCAAGGCGCGCCAGCGGATGATCGCGCAGTACGCGGTGGCGAGCGCACGGGTCGGCGTCGTGATCGGCACGGACCACGCGGCTGAATCGGTGATGGGTTTCTTCACGAAGTTCGGCGACGGCGGCGCCGACGTGCTGCCGCTCACGGGCCTGAACAAGCGGCGGGTGCGCGCGGTGGCGCGTGAGCTCGGTGCGTCGGATGCGCTCGTGCACAAGGTGCCAACCGCCGATCTGGAGATGCTGCGTCCGCAGCGGCCCGACGAGGACGCGTACGGCATCCGCTACGACGACATCGACGATTTTCTCGAAGGCAAGCCCGTCAGCGATGCGGTCGCGGACACGGTGCTGCGCTTTTACGACGCGACACGCCACAAGCGCGCGCTGCCCTACACGCCGTTCGACTGGCCGACTGAATAATTCTGGCGCGGCTGCGTCAGTTTCCGCTCGCGCGCGGGGCGTCCGGCTCTTCGCCGAACGGCGCGGCGCTCGCCTGCAAGGCGACGCCCGCGAGATGTTTGCCATGCAGTTGCTGCGCGATCACGTCGGCGATGTACGGCTGCTCGGCATTGAGTTCGACGGTTGCGTAGACAGTCGGCGTGCCGGCGTCATAGACGGCGATCTCTTTCGCGTAGTGGCCGAGTTCGCGTTGCAGGAAGTCGCGCACGTCCTGCTCGGAGCACGATTCCGGAATGTTCCAGATGCGCACGTTCATAAACGTGGCGGCCGTGCGGCCCGCCCCTCCGCCACGCGGACGCGCACCGGCTGAAGGCGGTTGCGACGCGCGGCCTCGTCGGCCATCCTGCGCATCACAACAGCGCCTGCCGCTCCGAGTGTGCCGATCGCAATGAACATCGCAAGGATCGTCACCATCATCTTTCACCTCCAGTCGATGTTCCGCTCAGGTTCCACTCAAGGATAGCCAGATTCGTATCCGAAAGCGATGTGGCAATTTGTCGTGTCGCGCGCTTCGAAGTCTACGTTGGATCAGTCTGCGCTGGCCGGCTGCACGCTGGCCGCGCTGACCCACCATGCCATCTTGCCGCGCGGTACGTGTACGAGCACGGCTGACGGATCGTCGACACCGTCGTCGGCGATTTCGCAGACCGTCAATCCGTCGTGCAGCGGCTTCACTTCGCCCGCATCCTGAAGCAGCGCGAGCCGCGATGCGTCGACCGGTTGCAGTTGCCGGTAGACATCGAAGCTGATCGCAGCCGGCACGTCGCCGCGAATCCGCAGCGCGTCTGCTCCACGGCAGCGCGCAGGCGGATCGGCGAACGCCGATGCACTCGCAAACAGACATCCGATCGCGGACATCCACACGACGCTGCGTAAGTGAGATAAGGGGATCATGTCAGTTTCTCCATCGATGAGTGTGGTCGCGATGCGTGAACGGCGGATGTACGCCGACGCAAATCAAGGCGCGCTGTCGCTGGTCGCGATATCGACGCGACTCACGTCGCACGACGTATCAGCGAAGCCCTGATACCAGGTCGACCAGTTTCCGGCGATCGCGGTCTGCGCATCGCTCAGGCTGATCTTGCCTGCGCACACGCAACGCTTGAGCTTCGCGGTCAACATTTCCTTGCGGCGCTCGCCATGGTGGCCAGCCCACGGGAGCAGACCGAGATTCGCGGGCGCATCGGGCGAGCCGCCAAGCACGATCGGCACGCGCCGGTCGAGTGCGTAGCCTGCGCCGCCGTCGGAATCGATGCCATGTGCGGCGAGCAGCCGGTCCTTGTGCTCCATCAGTTCGTCGAGCGGCGGCGATACGGTGTCGGCGTAGCCTGGACGGCAGATCGTATCCGCGACCGACTGCTGCGTGACCCGCTCGTCGAGCATCGACGAGCTTTGCGCGCGTGCCATCCCGACATGCACCCCAAGCGTCGCACCGAGCGCCACGACGACGCCGAAGCGCACCGCGTGCGCGACGAAGCGTTGCGCCGTGATGCGCGTGCGACCTGCTCGATCGATAGAAGCGAAGCGTCGCGACAAGCGACGTATAACCGGGTTTACTGCGTTCATCAGTCGGCGCGCCGCGATGTGGCGCGAGGATTTTTCGCAGACCAATTAAAACACATTCATTGTCGACGCGGCAAAACCGTGACCCGCGGGCGGCCACGTACAGCCGCCCGCGGATCTCTCGAACTTCTCAGCGCTACCCCGCCCTGCGCGCCTGCAGTGCCCGGATGCGGCCGACCGCGGCCGTGTTGGATGCGGTCGAGTCGTACATCTTCGCGACGTCGGCTTTCAACGCGGTACGCGACGCCCCGTCGAGATAGACCATATGGCCCGACGGATAGAAACGCGCGGACAGGTTCTGCCGGATCTGCTCGCTGACGAGCGGCATCTGCTGCAGATCGATCACGGTCTGGTAGAACGGCGTGACGAAATCGTAGAAGCCGTTCGCCGACAGCACCTTCAGATCCACGTTGAGCGCCATCACCGCCGCGAGATCGCCGGCGGTGTACAGCACGATGTTGCCCTGCGCATCGAGTCCCTTCTGCGCACCCGTCGGATCGATGTGGCCGAAGTCCCAGTTCGCGAACGCCTGATCGTTGAGGTCGGTGAACGACGAATTCGACGTGAACTTGAGCTGCTCGTTCAGGTAGGTGTTCCACATCGTCGTGTAGACACCGGTCACGGCGGTCATCGTCGGGTCATTGCCGCCGGAGTTCGGATCGATCTGGCCGGCGATGCCGGTTTCGATCGCCGTGACGCGGCCGTCGTACGAGCCGAGCGCGAGCCCTTTCGACTTCAGCAGCGTAGTGAGGAACAGTGAATTGCCGCGGCTGTCGTACGCGGCGATGTCGAGGCTCCACGCGATCAATGTGGTCTTGTCGATGCCGGTGTATTCGCTCAGCTTCTCGACGGTCGCGTTGTCGGTGGCCGGAAACTTGCGCAGCGCCGCGAGGTAGTCGGTGCGCGCGAACTGCGCGACTTCTTCGGCGAACGTGCCGAGGTCGGTCGGCGTCGGCGCGATGCCGAGCTTCTTGTGGAACCATGCGTCGGCGGCAGCCGTTGGCAGCGCGCCGACCGGATTGCCCGACTGCGTGTAGTCGAGAATCGACGACTGCAGTGTGATGCCGTTCAGGTCCACGCCGTCTTCATGAAGCTTGTACGCGAGCACGCAGCTGCGCGCGGTGCCGTACGACTCGCCGTACAGATACTTCGGCGAATTCCAGCGGTTGTTCTTCGTCAGGAAACGCTTGATGAACTGCTTGATCGAATCCGCGTCCTCATCGACGCCCCAGAAGTCGCGATTCTTGTGCGGCGCGATCGCCGCCGAATAGCCGGTGCCGACCGGATTGATGAAGACAAGATCGCTGCGGTCGAGCAGGCTGTCGCCGTTGTCTTCCATCTGGTAAGGCGCGGGCGGCGTGAATCCCGGCATCGAGGTCTTGATCCGCCGCGGCGCGAACGATCCCAGCAGCACGAACACCGACGACGACCCCGGTCCGCCGTTATAGAAGAACGTGACCGGCCGGGTTTCTTCCTTCTGGTTGTCCTGCGTGAAGGCGACGTAGAACATCTTCGCGTTCGGCAGCGAACTGCTCGAATCGACGGTGACGAGGTGCCCCGCCGTCGCGGTGTACGCGATCTTCTTGCCGCCGATCACGATGGAGTGCTTCGTGATCGCGCCGTTTTCGGTTGCATCGGTGACGGAATCGTCGGGACCGTTGCCGTACGCGACGGGATCGAAGAACGGCTGGTCGCCCGCACGATGTGCGGTACTGGGAGCATGGGAATTGTGAGTCGAGTGCGCACTGCCGGAAGCTGAATCGGGGTTCGTCATGATCGCTCCATCGGATTCGTTAACGTCATATGATCGTGACGCCATCCGGCATCGTCGTACGACACCGGATGACGCGATGTCCCGCAACGGCACGCACGACGCGCGGGCGGACCCGCGCGCTGCCGGCCGCCTACAGCGCTGCTGCGATTTTCTGGCCGTTCGGGCTGCCAAGCCCCGTACACGCGTCCCATCCCGGCGACGCAGCAAAACTACCGTTGTTGCCCTGCGTAATATCGTTGAACGCGCTCGCCGCCTGATACAGCTTCGGGTTCACGAAGCCAACGGGTTTGCCCTTGATCGCGTTGATGCGGGCGATCAGCGCGGCCCACAGCGGCGCGACCGCGCTCGTGCCGCCGACCACCGTCTGCGTGCCGTCGATCAGCACGTCGTAACCGGTCACCGGCGACGCATCGCCGGCGACGTCGGGCACCCCGCGTCCCTTCAAGGCGACCTTGCCGCCACCCGTCGTGGTCGCCGACAGGCCCTCCTGCCATGTCGGCACCGGGAACGCGCTGCTGACACCGCCACCACCCGCACCACCCGACGCGCCGTCGTTCCACACCGTCTCGTGCGTGATGGATGTACCCGATGACTGCAGCGTCGTGCCGCCGCACGCGAGTACATAGGGGCTCGACGCCGGGAAATCGACGTGATCGCCGCCGTCGCTGACGCCGTCGTTCGAGCCGCTGTCGCCGGATGCCGCGCAGACGGTCACGCCGACCGCCGCCGCGGCCTGCAGCACGCTGTTGAACGCCTGCTGCGACTGCGCGGTCCACAGCGTTTCGGGACCACCCCAGCTGATCGAGATCACCGATGGCTTGTGCGTCGTGTCGTGCACCGCGCGGTTCACCGCGTCGATGAAACCGGCGTCGCTGTTTGTCGTGAAGTAGACCGCGATCGTCGCGCCGGGCGCGATGGCGCCCACGATCTCGATGTCGAGCGTGACTTCGCCGTCCGGACCGCTCGGATCGCCGCTCGGCTGATTCGAGCCCTGATCGACACCCACCGACACCACGGTCGGTGTCGGCACGCCAAGGCTCGAGAAATACGACGTGAGATCGGCTGTGCGATAGCCTCCGCCCAGCTCGATGATGCCGATGCACTGGCCGCTGCCGTCGCCCTGCGGAAACTGGTACAGCGACGCCAGTTGAAGCGGCGTGTACGACGCCTGCTGACGACCGCTCGCCGGCTTGAACGGCGGCCGGATCCGGAAGTGCGGCCGCGCCTGCGGCCGGTTGTCGAGCCCCAGCACCGCCATGACCACGCCGTGCAGATCGTCGGGCACGTTGATCGGGCCCGAGCGGCCGCGATACTCGCCGATCGAATGGTGTTCGTAGTGCTGCAGCGTGACGTCGAAGGCGCCCTGGAACTGCGCCACGGTCCCCGTCAGCACCACGGTGCACGCGGCGGGATCTTCGCGTGCGACCGCAAGGCCGTGTTGCTGCGCGAAGGCTTTCAATCGTGCGACGTCGTCCGGCGCCGCACCGAACTGTTTTGCGAACGACTCGCGCGACAGCGGCTCGGCGGAAGGATCGCCCGCCGCGATTTTCTGGACCAGCTGATCGAACTGCTGCTCGTGCTGACGGCGCAGCAGCACGACGACCTCGATATGTTCCGCCGGGTTGCAATGCCCGACGACCTTCGAACCTTGCGCAAAGCCCTTCTCGCTTCCTGGCAACGGATGGTTGGCCATGGTTTCGACTCTCCTTCGTGCGTGGCCGCGTGGGCCATGCGTTGGACCCGGCGGGACCCGCGGACAGACGGTTGGCCTCCCTCGAGACCCGCACCGGACCTTCATTTCAGGAACTGCACCAAGCCGTCCGACAAATCCATTCAAACACAGTTCCGGGCGTCGCGGTACCCAGCCGAACGGACGATGCACCCGCCAGCGTCGATGGCGCTATGATGCTGCAGCGGCGATCCTGCCGTTTTATTTACACCCTCGCGCCACGGCGCGAACCCGATCGAAGAATCCAGGAATTTTCATGTCCATTTCGATGTATCAAGCATCGGTGCCCGTGCTCGTGCGCGGCCTCACCAACCTGCAGACGATCCTCGGCAAGGCCCAGGCGCATGCGGCGGAAAAACAGATCGAACCCATCGCGCTGACCGGCGCACGCCTCTTCCCCGACATGCTGCCGCTCGGGCGGCAGATCCACATCGTCACCGACAATGCGAAGGGCTGCGCGTCACGTCTCGCCGGCACCGATGCGCCGAAGTACGACGACGTCGAGTCGACGTTCGACGAACTGATCGCCCGTATCGAGAAGACGGTTGCGTACCTGAAGGAATTCACTGCGGCGCAGATCGACGGTTCGGAAGAGCGTGTGGTCGTGCTCAAGATGCGCGCCGGGGCGGTCGAATTTTCGGGGCTCGAATATCTGCTGAACTTTGCGTTGCCCAACTTCTACTTCCACCTGACGACCGCGTACGACATCCTGCGGCACAACGGCGTCGAACTCGGCAAGCTGGATTACCTCGGCATGAGGAACGGCAAGTAGGCGCGGCTCGCGCGGCCTGACCTGACCGCACGACCGCACCACGGTTGCACGGCAGGTCAACCGCGCGGCTGGAACGCGATGATGCTCATGCCCACGAGCGTGACCGCGGCGCCGGTCAGGTCCCACACGGTCGGGCGAATCTGCTCGACGGCCCACAGCCACACGATGGCGACCGCGACATACACGCCACCATAGGCCGCATACACGCGGCCGGCCGCGGCGCCGTGCAATGTCAGTAGCCACGCGAAGGCGGCGAGACTCAAAGCGGCGGGAACGAGCAGCCACGCGGAGCCACCGTCTTTCAGCCAGCGCCACGGCAGGTAGCAACCGAGAATTTCGGCGACGGCGGTCACTATGTAGAGCAGGAAAGTCTGCATGATCGGCGCGAAGGGAAAGCCGGCAGATTACCGGAAACGGCGCGCCGCCATCGCCAGCTCCCTATGGATCTCATTAACATAATCGTTTGGCGCGCCCACGTGGCGCCATGCGACAGTCGCGACTCACATGGTTATGGGTCTACGGGTCGATCGTCCGATGAGCATCAAATCTCCCTGCATCGACATCTGCAAGTTCGACGGCGAAACCGGTCTGTGCGTCGGCTGCCTGCGCACGCGCGACGAATGCAAAAGCTGGAAGAAAATGAAGGACAGGCGTCGCAGGAAAATCATCGACGACCGGCCGCGCCGCGAAGCGCAGCTCGACCGGTAGCCGACGCCACTGCGTTCAGTCGGGCCTCAGTCGAGCGACAGACGCACCGCGAAACCGATCAGCGCCGCGGAGAACGTCCAGCGCTGCACCGTCTGCGCGAGCGGATGTGCGCGCACCCACGCCGCGATCCGCGACGCGCCGGTCGCATACACCGCATCGAAGCACGCGCCGATCGCGAGCAGCACCGCGCCCAGCGTCACCATCTGCAGCGTGACCGGTCCGGCCTCAGGCCGCACGAATTGCGGCAGCAGCACCGAACAGAACAGCAGTGCCTTCGGATTCAGCAGATTGGTCAGCAGCCCTTTGACGAACGCGGTCCGCAGCGGCTTCTGCACGGTGCGCGGCGTGCCGCCCTCCGGCAGATCGAATATCGGCGACCGGAAAATCTGCACCGCGATCCACGCGAGATACACGGCGCCGCCATAACGCACTGCTTCGTACAGCCACGGCGCGCTGCGCATCAGCGCGGCGACGCCGCACGCCGACAGCGTGACGTGCGTGGCCCGCGAAATCGCGAGTCCGCCCGCGGCCGCGAAGCCGCTACGGGCGCCCTGCCCGATGGACGTTTGCAGGATCAGCGCCATGTCCGGTCCGGGCACCGCGTAGACGACGGCCAGCGCGGCAACGTAGACGATCAGCAGATGAGTCGACACCATGGGAACCTCGCGTTGAAGAGCTTCCATGATGCGATGAAGCCGCGAGCGACTACTGGCGAATTCCAAGTCACATTCGCCAATCAATGACGGAATGCCCTACTATCCCATCATTTCAACCATGATTCCCCTCATGACGACCGACCTCGACAAAGTCGACCGCGCGATCCTCGCCGCGGTCCAGACCGACGGCCGCATGTCCAACGCGCGACTCGCCGAAACCGTCGGACTGAGCGAAACGCCATGCGCGCGGCGTCTGAAACGGCTCGAAACCGACGGCTACATCGAGCGCTATCGCGCGATGCTGTCGCGCCGCGCACTCGGCTACGGCGTCGTCTCGTTCGTCCTCGTGCGCTTCGCGGTTCACGACCGCGCCGTCGCCACGCGTTTCGAGCGCGAGGTGCTGGCGATTCCGCGCATCCTGTCGTGCCACAACGTGTCGGGCAGCGCGGATTATGTGCTGCAGGTGGTGGCGCGCGACCTCGACGACTACGGCACGTTCATGCGCGACCAGCTGCGCGGACTGCCGGGCGTGACGTCGGTCGAATCGTCGCTGTCGCTGCGCGAAGTGAAGGCGGACACGGGTCTGCCGATCCCCTGAGACGTGGCATAGTTGCGCGAAGACCTACCCACCCATTTTTTACGGAGCTTCGATGAACCCCGAACAGGCACGAGCCGAAGAGTCGCGCGCGATGGAGCGCGTCGTCGCCGCGACGAAGCAGGTCCAGACCTCATTCACCGCATTGCAGACGCAGTTTCCGCCGACCGGCGAAGGCCGGCCGTCGCAGATCGCGCTGCAGACGTTCGATGCCGCGCTGCAGGAACTCGAAGACGCGCAGGCCGCGTTCGACGAATTACTCGGCGCCCTGCTTGACGGCGAGCGTTGAGCGGATTATTCGCGGCCTCGTTGATTGCCGGCGAGCCTGTGACGCGATAGCGGCCGTGGCCTGACCGTAGCGTGGCCCGCGTATTTCGAGGGGGTCGGCGCGACAGACCGTTAGTTGCGCCTGTAGCCCCAGCACCGGGCGACGCCCGTCCCGCCGTAGGCCCTGAAGAAAATCAATCCCGCACAGCAACGATCGCTTCGATCTCGACCGTGATATTGCGCGGCAGCGACCCCACCCCGACCGCCGACCGTGCATGCCGGCCCGCGTCGCCGAGGATGTCGACGAACAGATCCGAGCAGCCGTTGATCACGCGTGGATGCTCGCCGAATTCGGGCGTCGCGTTAACCATCCCGAGCAGCTTGACGACCCGCTTCACGCGGCCCAGATCGCCAAGCGCGTCGTGCAGCACCGACAGCAGATTCAGGCCGACGAGCTGCGCATGCAGATACGCCTCGTCGGTCGTCACGGTCGCGCCGACCTTGCCGGTCATCAGTTCGCCGTGCTCGTTCAACGGCCCCTGCCCCGACAGAAACAACAGATCGCCTTCGCGGGTGCAGTGCGTGAAGTTGCCGATCGGCGCCGGCACCTGGGGAAGCGACAAGCCGCGGGTACGCAGGCGGTCGTAACAGTTCATCGAAAGCGGAGAAGCCATGGAGCGGAGAGTTCGGAGCAAATAGAGTGAAAGACGAAACAGCGGCGCGCGGCGGCAGGATCGGATCAAGCGGATGAACGGTGTTGCCAGCCGAGCCGGGCCTCGATCCGCGCGGCGACGGCGCGCACCGCTTCCGCGAATGGCCCGGTGCCCTTCACGGCTTTCGCCTCGGGCATCACGATCGAGATCGTGAAGACGCAGGTGCCGGTGTTGTCGACGACCGGCGACGCGAGACACGCGACCGATGCGTCCGATTCGCCGATCTGGATCGACAGCCGCGCATCGAGTGCTTCGCGCGCCGTGCGCGCGAGCACGTCGGCGCGCGTTTCGGCACGACCGGTCGGCGACGGCTTCGCATAACGGCGAAAGAACGCGACCCGCTCGGCGTCCGGCAGATGCCCGACCAGCAGCCGGCCGGACGCGGTCCAGTTCAGCGGAACGCGGCTGCCGACCCGCGACGTCACGCGAAAGTGGCCCGGCCCCTCGGCCATCTGCAGCACGACCATCATGCCTTCGACGAGCCCGCACACCTGCACAGTCTCGCCGACCTCGGCCGACAGCGCCTGCATCTCTTCACCGGCGACGCCCAGGTAGTCGAGCGAACTCGCGTAACTCAGACCGTAGCCATAAAGCCGCGAACCGAGCCAGATCGTCCCGTCGGACCGGCGGCCCAGCATGTTCCGCTCGACCAGGTCGTTGATGATCGAATAGACCGTGGACGGCGGCGCGCCGACCAGCCGCGCGATCTCGTATGCGGTGGCCGGCCGGCCCGCTTCCTGAAGTGCATCGAGAATCTGCACCGCCCGCTCGATCGCGCTGGTGCGCGTGCGCGGCGCGGCTTCCGCGGCATCGGTCTCGCCGGCCGGCTGGCGGGCTGAATCTGTGGCGGACGGTGGCGAAATCCGTGTCATCGTGTCCTCTGATCCTGATGCGTGCTGGCTATTTTTGTCCGGTTGACCGGGAACTATTGTATGTTAGACTGATCCGCAATTACAACATATATTCCACAGTTACGGAATAGGTTGCGGAGGCAGTTCCATGGATATCCGTTCTCGTCTTGGCTTGCGTGCCGTCATCAACGTATCGGGCACGATGACGGGTCTCGGCGCATCGATCGTCGCGGCACCGGTCGTCGACGCGGTCGCGGAGGTGCTGCCGCAATTCGTCGAGATCGACGACCTGCAACGCCATGCGTCGACGACGATTGCCGCGGCGTGCGGCAGCGAGAGCGGCTACATTACCGCATCCTGCTCGGCGGCGATCACGCTGTCGATCGCCGCAACGATGACCGGCGACGACCCCGGCCTGATCGAACGGCTGCCGGACACCACGGGCCTCGCGAACGAAGTCGTCGTGCAGACCGGCCATCTCGTGAACTACGGCGCGCCGATCGACCAGGCCATCCGGCTCGCCGGCGCCCGCGCGGTCCCGGTCGGCGCCGCCACCGAAGCGCATGCGTATCAGCTCGCCGCCGCGATCAGCGAACGGACCACGGCCGCGCTCTTCGTCGTGTCGCATCACGCCGTCAATTACGGGCTGATCCCGCTCGAAGCATTCATCGAGATCGCGCACGCGAAGGGCGTGCCCGTCATCGTCGACGCTGCATCCGAATACGATCTGAAGCGTTTCATCGCCGCAGGTGCGGACCTCGCGCTGTACTCGGCGCACAAGTTTCTCGGCGGCCCGACGGCCGGCATCGTCGCAGGCCGCAAGGCGCTGGTGCGCGCCGCGTACTTCCAGAACGGCGGCATTGGCCGTGGGATGAAGGTCGGCAAGGAAGGCATCGTCGGTGCGATCGCCGCGCTCGAACAATGGGCGCGACGCGATCACGAGGCGGTGCGCGCACGCGAACACGGCTATCTGACGCTGTGGGAAGACGCGCTGAAGCGCTGCCCCGGCGTGCGCACGCAGATCGATCCCGATCCGACCGGCAATCCGCTCGACCGCCTGAAGGTGTCGATCGATCCGCGCGTGGCGCGAACCACCGCATGGGATCTCGCGGATGCGCTTGCCCGTCCGCGCAATGCATCTCGACCGGTGATCGTCCGCGATCACGAAGCCGAGCTGCATTACTTCTTTCTCGACCCGTGCAACCTGCATCCGGGCGAAGAACACGTCGTGCTCGAACGTCTGCTCGCGGAACTGCACTTCGCACGCGACTCGCGCGAGCCGGCCGTCACACCGTTTCACGCACGCGACGCAAAGCGCGCGACAGCGCGAAAAAACTGGCCTGACTGATTCACCGATGTCCGATTGAACGCCGCGGCGGGCGTCCGCCATTCAGTCGAACACGATTTTTACCATTAGTACTACTACCAGTAGAAAGCACGAAGCACAAAACCCGATACCGGTCAGCCACCGGCATTCGCCTTTGACTTGAGGAAACCACCATGCAAAAGAAGATCCTTCGCACGGCCGTCGCCGTCGCTATCGCCGGTTCCGGCTCGCACGCCGCGTGGGCGCAAAGCAGCGTCACGCTATACGGCATCGTCGACGCGGGCCTGACGTTCACGAACAACCAGAAAGGCGAGAAGGCGTATCAGGCCACTCAGGGCAACGTGCAGGGATCGCGCTGGGGCCTCACCGGCACCGAAGATCTCGGTGGCGGCAACAAGGTTTCATTCAAGCTCGAAGACGGCTTCAGCCTCGAAACGGGTGCGGCAGGCCAGGGCGGCCGGATGTTCGGACGCAGCGCATGGGTCGCGTTGACTAACAACCGCGCAGGCACGATCACGCTGGGGCGCCAGTACAACAGCGTGCAGGACTATCTGTCGAACCTGCAGATCAACGGCGTCGGCGCATTGAGCCAGTACGCGAACGCCGTGTACGACAACGACGACCTGAACAACACCTACCGCACCGACAACGCCGTCAAGTACACGACGCCGACGTTCTCCGGCTTCACCGCAAACGCGATGTACGCGTTCTCGAACACAGCCGGCCAGTTCGCGAACAACCGCGCGTGGAGCATCGGCGCCGACTACGCCGCCGGGCCGCTGCGCCTCGACGCCGCGTACTCGCTCGTCGACAGTCCCGCGACGAACACAGCGGGCGCCGCGCCGTCCGACAACTACTTCAGCACCAGCTCGTCGATCATCAGCAACGTGAAGCGCAACCAGGTATGGGGCGGCGGCGGTGCGTACGTGTTCGGGCCGGCCACCGTGGCGCTGCTCTACACGAACTCGCGCTTCGATCTGCTGACGGGCGGCAGCCTGCGCTTCGCGAACTACGAAGCAAGCGTGCGCTACCAGCTGACGCCCGCAACGCTGCTGTCGGCCGGTTACATCTACACGAGCCAGAACAGCAGTTCCGCGACCGCGGCAAATGCGCACTACAACCAGTTGAGCATCGGCGGCGAATACTTCCTGTCGAAGACCACCGACCTCTACCTGAACGGCATCTACCAGCGCGCGTCCGGTTCGGCTGCGTGGATCGAAGGCGTCGGCAAGGCGTCGTCGAACAGCGGCCAGCTCGCAACGGTCGCGGGCATCCGTCACAAGTTCTGATTCAGCGCGTAGTCGTCCTCGCGCCACCGCCCCAGCGGCGATGACGCGCGAGCACCGCATCGATCCCTTCTCCCCACGGAGCACCTATGGCGACTGTTCAAGGAAGCCTGTTACTCGTCTATGCGCTGATCGCGATCGTCGCACTCGTCGTGCTGATCGCGCGCTTCAAGGTCAATCCGTTCATCACGCTGATGGTCGTATCGGTTGCGCTCGCCCTCGCGGTCGGCATGCCGATGACGTCGATTCTGAAGTCGTTCGAAACCGGTGTCGGCGGCACGCTCGGTCACATCGCGATCGTCGTCGGGCTCGGCACGATGCTCGGCAAGATGATGGCCGAATCCGGCGGCGCCGAGCGCATCGCGCGCACGCTGATCAATCTGTTCGGTCCGAAGAACGTCCACTGGGCGATGATGTGCATCGCGTTTCTGGTCGGCCTGCCGGTCTTCTTCGAAGTCGGCTTCGTGCTGCTGATTCCGATCGCGTTCAACGTCGCGCAGCGCACCGGCACGTCGATGATCCGCGTCGGCATTCCGATGGTCGCGGGCCTGTCGGTCGTGCATGGACTGATCCCGCCGCACCCGGCGGCGCTGCTCGCCGTCACCGCGTACAACGCGGACATCGGCCACACGATCTTCTATGCGCTGATCGTCGGTATCCCGACTGCGGCGCTCGCCGGCCCGCTGTTCTCGAAGCTCGCGAGCCGCTTCGTCGTGCTCGACGGCGTCAATCCGATGGCGCAGCAATTCATCGAGCAGGACGCACAACGCGCGGACCGGCCGCTGCCCGGGTTCGGTATCACGCTGCTGACCGTTCTGCTGCCGGTGCTGCTGATGCTGATCGGCAGCTGGGCCGACCTGATCGCCACGCCGAAGTCGACGCTGAACAACGTGCTGCGTCTCGTCGGCCACCCGGACATGGCGCTGCTGCTCGCGGTGCTGCTGAGCTTCTACACGTTCGGCGCGGCGCGCGGCTTCGGACGCGACGCGATCCTCAAATTCACCAACGAGTGTCTCGCACCGACCGCCGGCATCACGCTGGTCGTCGGCGCGGGCGCGGGCTTCGGACGCATCCTGATCGACAGCGGCGCGTCGAAGGCGATCGTCGATGTCGCGATGGGCGCGCACATGCCGCTGCTGCTGCTCGCGTGGTTCGTCGCCGCGCTGATCCGCGTCGCGACCGGCTCCGCGACGGTCGCGATGACGACAGCCGCCGGCATCGTCGCGCCGATCGCAGCGGCGGCTGTGGGCACCGCCGCCGCGGTGCGGCCGGAACTGCTGGTGCTCGCCACAGGCGCGGGGTCGCTGATCCTGTCGCACGTGAACGACGGCGGCTTCTGGCTGGTCAAGGAGTACTTCGGCATGACCGTGCCGCAGACCTTCAAGACGTGGACCGTCTGCGAAACGGTGATCTCGATCTCGGCGCTCGCGTTGACGCTCGGGCTGTCGACGGTGGTCTGAGCGCACCTGTCGCGGCTCGCAAAAAGGATCATAGAAGGATCGTCCTAGCCAACCGGTCCATCCAATGCGACAGTCACGCGTGAACTCTTCTTCCGGAGCTACCGCGTGACCGCCGCCGAATCCCGTCCCTCTCTGTCATCCGCTTCGTCGATCACGTACCGCCCGTTCGCCGCCGACGACATCGCCGCAGCCCACGCGCTGTCGACCCGGTTCGCGTGGCCCCATCGCACCGACGACTGGCGCTTCGTCTTCGACGTGGGATCGGGCTTCGTCGCCGAGAGCGCTGGCCAGGTGATCGGCACCGCGCTGTGCTGGAAATTTGGCCAGGAGGCCGGATCGATCGGCATGGTCATCGTCGATCCGGACTGGCAGGGCCAGGGCATCGGCCGGCAGTTGATGGAACGGCTACTCTCAACGCTAGGCGACCGTCTCACGCTATTGCACGCGACGCCCGCCGGCCAGCCGCTCTACGAGAAGCTTGGCTTCGTCGCGATCGGCACGCTGCACCAACACCAAAGCGCGAACTTCACCCCGCCGCCCGTCGTGCTACTGCCGGGCGAACGGTTGCGTCCGCTGCAGGCCGGCGACACGCCGCGCATCGTCGAACTCGCGTCGCGGGCCACCGGCGTCGACCGCGGTGCGCTGCTGCCGCCGTTGCTCGACATCGCGGAAGGGGTTGTGCTCGAACGCGACGGCGAACTGCTCGGCTTCTCGCTGTACCGACGCTTCGGCCGCGGTTACGCGATCGGCCCCATCGCCGCGCTCGCTCCCGATACAACGGACGAACCCCCGCTGCGCCGCGCCCAGACGCTCGTCGGCCATTGGCTCGAGGCGAACCCCGGCACGTTCATCCGGGTCGATACGCCGGGGCACTCCGGTTTGTCGCCCTGGCTCACCGGGATCGGACTGCCGTGCGTCGACATCGGCGTGAAGATGGCGCGCAACGGCACGCCGGTCCTGGACCCATCGGTCGGGTCGTACGGGATCGTCAACCAGGCGGTCGGCTGATCGCCATGACGTTCCTCTACAAGGCGGACCCGGGACGCGGCCGGCAATGGGCCCGGCTCTTCGCGGAAAAGGCGCCCGACATTCCGTTCCGCTTGTGGCCCGATGCCGGCGATCCATCGTCGGTCCGCTACCTCGCCGCGTGGCAGCCACCCGACGATCCCGTCCGCGCATTTCCAAACCTCGAAGTCGTATTTTCGGTCGGCGCGGGTATCGATCAGTTCGATCTGTCGCGGGTGCCGGAGCACGTCGCCGTCGTGCGGATGATCGAACCCGGCATCATCGAGGGCATGGTCGAGTACGTGACGCAGGCGGTCCTCACGATCCATCGCGACCTCTTCGACTACGCGCTGCAGCAGCAACAGCGCGTGTGGCACGAACGGCCACCGCGCGCCGCCGCGACGCGCCGCATCGGCGTGCTCGGGCTCGGCATGCTTGGCACGACGGTGCTCGAGCGGCTGCGCCTGTTCAATTTTCCGTGCGCCGGCTGGAGTCGCTCGCCTCGTGCGCTCGACGGCATCGAATGCTACGTGGGCAGCGAAACACTCGACACGTTCCTCGCGCGCACCGACATCCTGATCAGCCTGCTGCCGCTCACGCCCGAAACGCGCGGCCTGCTCGACCGGCAGCTGTTCGCGAAGCTGCCGCAAGGCGCGTCGTTCGTGAGCGTCGGGCGTGGCCCGCAGGTGAACCAGCAGGACCTGCTCGATGCGCTCGACAGCGGCCCGCTGCACAGCGCGATCCTCGACGTGACCGATCCCGAGCCGCTGCCGGCGTCGCATCCGCTGTGGACGCATCCGCGCGTGCGCATCACGCCGCATATCGCGAGCACGACCCGGCCTGACACCGCCGTCGACGTCGTGCTCGACAATCTGCGCCGGCATCGCGAGGGGCTGCCGATGCTCGGGCTGATCGACCGGAAACTGGGCTACTGATCCTCGTTCCAGCCTGCCACGCCAGTCGGCAGCACAAAATGCCGCCAGCACCCCGCAAAACGCGGCGTTTGCGCTTTTCAGCGGCAGATTTGACGGTGCGGCCAGGCGGGTCCGCTCAGTAGTATGGAGCGGTCCACCGTCCACTCCGCACACTCTGCCAAGAGAACCTCCATGTCGATCTCCTCACTCATCGAAGCCGACCGCAAGCATCTGATCCACCCCGTCGTCAGCTATCGCGCGCACGAAGCGCGCGGCGTCACCATCCTCGATTCCGCAGACGGCGTGTTCCTGCGCGACATCGAAGGCAACGAACTGCTCGACGCGTTCTCCGGCCTCTGGTGCGTGAACACCGGTTATGGCCGCGAGAGCATCATCGAAGCGGCACGCCGTCAGATGGCACGCCTGCCGTATGCGACCGGCTATTTCCACTTCGGCTCCGAACCGGCGATCGAACTCGCCGCGAAGCTGGCCGAGCTGTCGCCCGCTTCGCTGCAGCACGTGTATTTCACGCTGGGCGGCTCCGACGCGGTCGATTCCGCGCTGCGCTTCATCACGCATTACTACAACGCGACCGGGCGGCCGTCGAAGAAGCACATGATCGCGCAGACGCGCGGCTATCACGGCTCGTCGTCGATCGGCGCGGGGCTCACCGCGTTGCCGACGTTCCATCGCGGCTTCGACGTGCCGCTCGCGACCCAGCACCACATTCCGTCGCCGTACGCGTACCGCAACGATTTCGCCGACGACCGCGCGCTGATCGCCGCGTCGGTCGCCGCGCTCGAAGCAAAGGTCGGGAGCCTCGGCGCGGACAACGTCGCCGCGTTCTTCTGCGAACCGATCCAGGGCTCGGGGGGCGTGATCGTGCCGCCGGTCGGCTGGCTGAAGGCGATGCGCGACGCGTGCCGCGCGCTCGACATCCTGTTCGTCGCCGATGAAGTGATCACCGGATTCGGCCGCACGGGCCCGCTCTTCGCGTGCGACGCGGAACAGGTCGAGCCGGACCTGATGACAGTCGCGAAGGGCCTCACCGCGGGCTACGCGCCGATGGGCGCCGTGCTGATGTCGGACGCCGTGTACCGCGGCATCGCCGACGGCGGCGATCTCCTCGCGGCGATCGGTCATGGTCATACGTATTCGGCACACCCGGTCAGCGCCGCGATCGGCCTCGAAGTGCTGCGGCTCTATCACGAAGGCGGCCTGCTCGCGAACGGCGTCGCACGCGCGCCGCGCTTCGCGCAGGGACTCGACGCGCTGCTCGCGCATCCGCTCGTCGGCGATTCGCGTCATCGCGGCCTGCTCGGCGCGCTCGAACTCGTGTCGGACAAGGACAGCAAACAGGGTTTCGATGCGGCACTCGCGCTGCCCGACCGGATCACCGCCGCCGCGTACCGCAACGGTCTCGTGTTCCGCGCTTTCGGCGACAACATTCTCGGCTTCGCGCCCGCGCTGTGCTACACGGAGGCCGACTTCGACATGCTGTTCGAGCGCCTCGAAAAAACCCTCGACGACGTGCTCGCGCAAGCCGACGTCCGCGCGGCGCTGAAGCGGCCCAACGAAATCAGACGGGGCGTAACGGCGTAATAGCCAAGTGAGAACTGGGTGATAACCGCGTGATAACATCGGCCGACCACTCCGACATGCAGCACCGACCCCGTCACGATGAGCACCGACTGCAAACTGGATCGAATCGATCTGCGGATTCTCTCGCAACTGCAAAAGCGCGGCCGCATCACGAACGTCGAGCTTGCCGATGCGGTCGGTCTGTCGCCCAGTCCGTGCCTGATCCGCGTCAAGCGTCTGGAGAAAGCGGGCTACATCGTCGGCTACGGTGCGCAGATCCAGCTCGAAAAGCTGGGCGACGTGCAGATCGTGTTCACCGAGGTCACGCTCGCCGATCATCGCCGCGAGGATTTCATCCGCTTCGTCGCGGCGATCCGGGATGTCGACGAGATCGTCGAATGCCATCTGGCGAGCGGCGGCTACGACTATCTGCTCAAGTTCATCACGCGCAACGTGAGCCACTATCAGAGCATCATCGAGGGCTTGCTGGATCGCGACATCGGCATCGAGAAATACTTCAGCTACGTGATCATCAAGTCGCCGTTCGTCAAGACGCACTACCCGCTCGAAACGCTGTTCTCGCCGCACCCTCACTGAGGCGCGGCGGGTTCGTCTGTTCCGGCGGGTTCCCCGGGTTCAGCCCAGCGGCCAAATTCCTCGGCCAGAAAATCCACGCACACGCGCACTTTCGCCGATGCGGCGAGCCGCGCCGGATAAACCGCCCACACGTTCGCCGGCTGCATGACGCCGGGCAGCACCTGCTGCAACGCGCCGCTTTCGAGCAGCGGACGCACGTCCCACATCGAACGCAAGACGATGCCCCGTCCGGCCAGCGCCCATTGCACCGCGACCTCGCCGTGATTGGTCGACAGCGGCCCCATCACTTTCACCGACACCGTTTCGCCGCGCTCGCTCAAGCGCCAGATACCGAACGGGTGATCGCGCTCCTTGATCGCGAGACATTGATGCGCGGCGAGATCCGCGAGCTGACGCGGTGTCCCGTGACTCGCCAGATAGTCCGGCGACGCGCACAGCACGCGATGGTTCGACGCGAGCCGCTTCGCGATCAGATGCGGCGCGATCTCGTCGCCGACCCGCACGTCGAGATCGAAGCCTTCGCCCGCGACGTCGACGATACGGTCGAACAGATCGAGCCGCACGCTCAGTTGCGGGTAACGTTCGGTAAGCCGGTCGAGCGCCGGCGCGACGATGTGCCGGCCGAAGCCAAAGCTGCTCGATACACGCAGCGTGCCGCGCGGCACACGACGCGTCGTCGATACGTCCTCGACCAGCCGGTCGACGTCGTCGAGGATCTTTTCCGCCCACGCGTAGACACGCTCACCGGCTTCGGTGATCGCGACGCGCCGCGTCGAACGATGCAAGAGGCGCGTGCCCAGCTCCGTTTCGAGCACATTCACGCGCTTGCTGACGTAGGCGGCCGACACCGACAGCGTTTCCGCCGCCGCGCTGAAGCTCGCCTTGCGGGCCACCACGCAGAACACGCGCAGGTCGTCGAGGTTCGGGGCTTTATTCACGATTCGTGCACAGTGGCTTAACCAAAACCGCGATTTTAGGGCCGAACATCGGGAATAGACTAGCTGTTACCGCCTGACCCGCCCTGAACGAGACCGAGCGAAACTGAACGAAACCAAGGAGAGAGACGCCCATGACCCGCCCCCCCTATCGCATCGCCGTGATCCCCGGCGACGGCATCGGCAAGGAAGTAATGCCCGAAGCACTGCGCACACTCGACGTCGTGAGCCGGCGCTTCGGCATCGGCATCGAGTACCGGCATATCGAATGGGCCAGCTGCGACTACTACGCGCAGCACGGCCAGATGATGCCCGACGACTGGAAAGCGCAACTACAGGATTGCGACGCGCTGCTGTTCGGCGCGGTCGGCTGGCCGCAGACAGTGCCCGACCACATCTCGCTGTGGGGCTCGCTGCTGAAATTCCGTCGCGAGTTCGACCAGTACATCAACCTGCGCCCGGCGCGTCTGTTCGACGGCGTGCCGTCGCCGCTCGCGGGCCGCAAGGCCGGCGACATCGATTTCATGATCGTGCGCGAGAACACCGAGGGCGAGTACTCGTCGGTGGGCGGCACGATGTTCGAGGGCACCGACCGCGAACTCGTGATGCAGCAGTCGATCTTCACGCGCAAGGGCAGCGAACGCGTACTGCACTACGCGTTCGATCTCGCTCAGCATCGCGCGAAAAAAATCACGGTCGCGACGAAGAGCAACGGCATCTCGATCAGCATGCCGTGGTGGGATGCGCGTGCCGCCGAAGTCGCTACGCACTATCCGGACGTGACGTGGGACAAGCAGCACATCGACATCCTGTGCGCGCGCTTCGTGCTGAACCCCGACCGCTTCGACGTGGTCGTCGCGACCAACCTGTTCGGCGACATCCTGTCCGATCTTGGACCGGCCTGTACCGGCACGATCGGTATCGCACCGTCGGGCAACCTGAATCCGGACCGGACTTTCCCGTCGCTGTTCGAGCCGGTGCACGGCTCCGCGCCGGATATCGCCGGCAAGGGCATCGCGAATCCGATCGCGATGATCTGGTCGGCGGCGATGATGCTCGACTTCCTCGGTAACAGCAGCGGTCCTGAGCGCGACGCGCACGACGCGATACTCGCCGCGATCGAAGCGGTGCTGAAGGAAGGTCCGCGCACCGGCGACCTGGGCGGCAGCGCGGGCACGACCGAAGTCGGCAAGGCGATCGCAGAACGGCTCGGCTGAATCCCCATAAAGACACACGCACCAAGGAGCGTTCCGATGAGCGTCACCCTGCAACCCGGCGACCTGATCCGCCCGGACAATTTCATCGACGGCCGTTGGGTCCCCGCCGCGAGCGGCAAGCGTTTCGCGGTGACGAATCCGGCGACGGGCGAACTCGTCGCGGAAGTCGCCGACAGCGACGCAGCCGATGCGCGCGCCGCGACCGACGCCGCCGCGCGTGCCTTTCCCGCGTGGCGCGACACGCTGCCGGCGGAACGCGCCGCGGTGCTGCGCCGCTGGCACGCGCTGCTGCTCAAAAACGCCGACGCGCTCGGCAGCCTGATCTCGCTCGAACAGGGCAAGCCGCTCGCCGAAGGACGCGGCGAGGTGCTGTACGGCGCCTCGTATGTCGCATGGTTCGCCGACGAGGCGACCCGCATCTACGGCGACATCATCCCGCAGCAGCAGCGTGGCAAACGCATGACGGCCGTAAAGGAACCGGTCGGCATCGTCGCGGCGATCACGCCGTGGAATTTCCCGCTCGCGATGATCGCGCGCAAGATCGCGCCCGCCCTCGCCGCCGGTTGCACGGTCGTCGCCAAGCCCGCGGAAGACACGCCGCTCACCGCGCTCGCGCTCGCACTGCTCGCGCACGAGGCCGGCGTGCCGCCGGGCGTACTGAACGTGATCGCGGCATCGCGTGAGCACGCGGTGCCCGCCGTCGCCGACTGGCTCGCCGACAGCCGCGTGCGCAAGATCACGTTCACCGGGTCGACGCCGGTCGGCAAACATCTCGCGCGCGAATCGGCGGGCACGCTGAAGAAACTGTCACTCGAACTCGGCGGCAACGCGCCGTTCATCGTCTTCGACGACGCCGATCTCGACGCCGCGGTCGCGGGGCTGCTCGCGTCGAAATTCCGCAACGGCGGCCAAACCTGCGTGTGCCCGAATCGTGTGTACGTGCAGTCCAGTGTGTACGAACGGTTCGCCGACCGGCTCGCTGCCCGCGTCGCGGCGCTGAAGGTCGCGCCCGCGACCGATCCCGCCGCGCAGATCGGCCCGATGATCAACGCGCGCGCGATCGACAAGATCGCGCGCCACGTCGACGACGCCGTGACCCGCGGCGCGCGCGTGCTGGCCGGTGGCCGTCGTCTGCCGGAACTTGGGCCCAACTACTACGCGCCGACCGTGCTCGCCGACGCGACACCCGAGATGCAGCTAAGCTGCGAGGAAACCTTCGGCCCGGTCGTGCCGCTGTTCCGTTTCGATAGCGAAGCGGACGCGGTACGCGCCGCGAACGACACGCCGTTCGGCCTCGCGGCCTACTTCTACAGCCAGGATGTGCGGCGCATCGATCGCGTCGCGCGGCAACTGGAAGCGGGCATCGTCGGGATCAACGAAGGGGCGCTCGCGAGCGAGGCCGCGCCGTTCGGCGGCGTGAAGGAATCCGGCTACGGCCGCGAAGGATCGAAGTACGGGCTCGACGACTATCTGTCGATCAAATACCTCTGCCAGGGCGGCCTCGAATGAATCCCGACCACTATCCGATCGAACTCGCGTTCCCCGATATCTCGGCGCACGCGCCCAGCGCATCCGGCATTCCGTACGTTCACGTGTTCGACTCGGGTGTGCCCGGTCCGCACGTGATGATCAACGCGCTGACGCATGGCAACGAGGTGTGCGGCGCGATCGTCGTCGATGCGTTGTTGCGCGCGCGGCTGCGTCCGCGGCGCGGCGCGCTGACGCTGTCGTTCGCGAACGTCGATGCGTATGCGCGCTTCGATCCGTCGCAACCGGACGCGGCGCGTTTCGTCGATCAGGACTTCAACCGCGTGTGGACCGCGCAGACGCTCGACAACCTGTCGCTCGATTCGAGCGAACTGCGGCGCGCACGCGCGATGCGCCCGGTGATCGACACCGTCGATCTGCTGCTCGACCTGCATTCGATGCACGAGAAAAGCGCGCCGCTGATTGTCGCGGGACCGCTCGCGAAGGGCATCGAACTGAGCGAGCAGCTCGGCACCCCGCCGACCGTGATCTGCGACGAAGGCCATCCGGAAGGCCCCCGGATGCGCGATTACGAAGGCTTCGGCGATCCGCTCAGCCCGAAGAACGCGCTGCTGGTCGAATGCGGCCAGCACTGGGAAGCGCGCGCGGTCGCCGTCGCGCGCGATACGACCGCGCGCTTTCTCCTTCTATCGGGGATTGTCGACGCAGCGGACCTTCCGCCTGACTGGACGATGCCGCTGCCCACCGAGATGCGCATCGTGCGTGTGACCGAGCCGGTGGTCGCGACCAGTCTCGACTTCCGCTTCGCCGCGCCCTACACCGGTCTCGAGATCTTCCCCGACGTCGGCAGCGTGATCGCGTGGTCGAACGGCGAGCCGGTGCGCACGCCTTACGCCGACTGCATGCTCGTGATGCCGTCGCTGCGGCAGCTGCGCGCGGGCGTGACCGTCGTGCGGTTCGGCAAGATCGAGCGGCGCGTGCGCATCGACCGCTAACGCGCGATGGCGCGCGCATGGCGCTGGTACGAACCCGGCGTCATTCCGCAGATGCGCTTGAAGTGCCGCGCCAGATGACTCTGGTCGAAGAAGCCGACTTCCGCCGCGACCACCGAGCCGGGCAGGCCCGCGAGCAGCAACGCCTGCGCGCGCCGCACCCGCAACCGGCAAAGATAGCGGTATGGCGATAGCCCGATCTGCTGACGGAACACCGTTGCGAAACGCGACACGCTGAGCGCGGACAGCTCGGCCAGTTGCGCGAGGCTGACGGTCTGGTCGAAATGCGTGTCGAGATAGGCGAGCACATCGTCGAGCGCGGTCGCCGGTTGGCGCAGGCTGGTCATGGGGATACCTCGACAGCCGACGGCGCGGGCCGCGTACTACTTGTACCGCCTGAATCAAGAAAACGCGCAATCGAAAAAGTATCGAGCGGAATCGGCGTGCTGCCCGTATCGATCAGTTCGGCCATCGTCTCGCCGACACCGGGGCCGATCTGGAAACCGGAACCGCTGAAACCGAACGCGTAGAACAGGCCCTCCGTCGTCG
Source organism: Paraburkholderia sp. (assembly GCF_050742655.1). Lineage (GTDB taxonomy): Bacteria > Pseudomonadota > Gammaproteobacteria > Burkholderiales > Burkholderiaceae > Paraburkholderia. The sequence goes on from NZ_JBOIGG010000028.1 coordinate 36,657, forward strand.
TGCTGCGCCCGAGCACCGGTTCGCTGTCCGGCAGATAGCTTTCGACGCCGCTCCATACGCGGATCACCTGCAGCGGCGCAAGCGCGGGCACGAGCCGGCGAAACTGCGCAAGCTGGCCCACGGTATGTTCCGGCAACACCGCCGCACGCCGCGTCTGCGTATCGGCCGGGCCGTGCTTGCCGCCGCCGAGCACGATGTTGCCGCGCGGAATCTGCCGGAAATACACGCTCTCTTCCTTGTTCGACGTATAGACGCCCATTGACGACCCGAACACATACGGCACCGGTTCGGTCACGGCCATCTGCGGCCCGCGCGCGACGAGCGGCACCGGCTCGCCGAATTGCGCCGACAGCGTGCTCGCCCACGCGCCCGCGCAGATCACGACCTGCGCCGCGCGATAGACCGCACCGTTCGCGCTTTCGACCCGAAACTCACCAGCGTCCCGCTCGACCCGCACGATCTCCGTGTTCTCGACGACGAGCGCGCCGAGACGGGCAGCCGCACGCGCGAACGCGGGCGCGGCGAGGCGCGGATTCGCATGGCCGTCGAGCGGCGACACCGATGCGGCCAGCACGTTGCGGTTCAGAAACGGAAAACGCTCGAAGAGCGCAGCGCCCTCCAGTACCTCGAGATCGAGTCCGTACGCGCGCGCATCGGCGGCGTAACGATGGAAATACTCGACCTCGTGCGCGTGATAGCAGACCCGCGTATGCCCCGTCGGCAGAAACTCCACGTCCGCGCCGATCAATTCCCTCGCGTGACGCCAGGTTTCGAGCGCGCGATTCGACATCGCGAGTTGTGGCAGCGCGCGGCCCTGGCGACGAATGCCGCCGAAGTTCACGCCGCTCGCCTGTTGTCCCGTCAGTCCGCGTTCGAGCAGGATCACCGAGCGTCCGCGGCGCCGCAGGAAAAACGCGGTCGTCGTGCCGACGATGCCGCCTCCGATCACGATCGCATCGGCCTGCGTGCTCATTCGCTACCCTCCTGCACTTCGGCCTCGGGTTCTGCCTCGGCGTCGGCCTCGATCGCCAGCGGCAGCGGTCTGACAGGCGCCTGCCCGCGCAGCCGTCCGACCGCGTCGAGCGGCACGCGCGCTTCGGCCGCGATCACTTCGGCGCCCGCGTGGCCGCAAAAGCGTCCCTGGCAGCGGCCCATGCCCACGCGCGAAAATGCCTTCGCGCGATTCGCTTCGGTCGCGCCGGTGTCGCGCACGACCTGCCGCAGTTCGCCTGCGGTAATCGCTTCGCAGCGGCAGACGATCGCCTCGTCCGGCAACGCGGCCGCGAAATGCGCGGGCCACGGAAACGCGGCGCGCAGCCCGGCCGCGAAGCGCGTGAAGCGCGCGAGTTCAACGCGCAGTTTTCCGGCGTCGCGTTGCGCGTGGGCGACCGCGAGACCCGCGTCGTGCAGCGCGGCCAGCGCCGCGAGCCGTCCCGAACGTTCGGCGGCGTCGGCACCGCGCACGCGTGCACCGTCGCCCGCGAGATAGACGCCAGCGACACTGCTGCGGCCGTCGGCGTCGACTTGCGGCAGCCATTGACGGCCCAGGATGTCGAAGCGGAATCCGCAGCCCGCGAGATCGGCCAGTTGCGTCTCGGGGCGCAGGTGATAGCCGAGCGCCACCGCATCGCAGTCGATCGCGAGCATCGTGCCGTCTGCCCGGCATGCGCGCACGCCGGTCACGCCATGTTCGCCGGAGCCGTCGATGGCGAGCGGCGTCACGCCGCGATGAACCGGCACGCCCGCGCGGCGCAGCACGTTCAGCAGCGCCATGCCCTTGCGCAGCGCGGCCGGCACCGCCAGCAACTGCGGCAGCGCGCGCAGGCGCTGCGTGAGCGTCGATGTGTCGAGGACGGCGCAGACGTTCGCGCCCGCCTTCACGTATTGCGCGGCGACGAGATACAGCAGCGGCCCGCTGCCCATCATCACCGTCCGCGCGCCGATCGCGCAGCCCTGCGACTTCAGCGCGATCTGCGCGCCGCCGAGGCTGTACGTGCCGGCGAGCTGCCAGCCGAGGACCGGCATCAGCCGGTCGGTGGCGCCGCTGCAGATGACGAGCGCGTCGAACGGCAATTGCCGGTAGCGCGTGCCACGCGCCACGTGCAGTACGTTCGGCCCGATGTTCCAGACCAGCGTCTCCGGCAGATAGTCGATGTGTGCGCGCAGCGCATCGAAGTCGCGATGCAGCGACGCGGCACGCTCGGCCTCGGTGCCATACAGCGTGTCGTACGAACGCGAAAAGCCGTCCGGCTGCCGGCGATAGATCTGGCCGCCCGAACGCGCGCCTTCGTCGACGACGAGCGGCCGTATGCCCGCTTCGACGAATGCCTGCGCCGCGCGCACACCTGCCGGGCCGGTGCCGATCACGACGGCCCGCAAATTCGCCGCCGTTTTCACATCTGCTTTCATGCGGGCACTCGCGGCCATACGCCCTCTCCGATGCGCTCGACGCGCGTGACGATCGACATGCCTGGCGCAGCCGGCGTCGTGCAGGCCCGCACGCGTTCGCCGTCCGCCATCCAGACCCAGCAGTCCTGACACGCACCCATCAGACAGAAACCCGCGCGCCGGCCGTCGCCGAATTCGGAATCGCGCAACGCGTCCTGCGACGTCAGCAGCGCGACCATCAGCGTGTCGCCTTCGGCCGCGCGCGTCTCGACGCCGTCGACAGTGATCGCGAAGGTCTTGCGGCCCGTCTCGGCCACTCTGACGAAACGCGCACTCATGCGACCTCCGGCGTAAGCGTCTGCAGACGGCTCAGTTCCGCGGCCGGGTGATGACAGAGAATCTCCGCGCCGGACGGCAGCCGCTTCGCCGACGGCGGCGTGACGTTGCACTTGCCGTCGATGCGCACCGGACAGCGCGCTCGGAAACGGCACAACTCATCGGCACCGCTTCCATCGGCCGATGCGCCGAGCGGCGGCAACGCGGCGCCCGCCTGCACGTGCCGCGCATCGAGCCAGCCTGGCCGCAGCGCCGGCACCGAATCGATCAGCAGGCCCGTGTACGGGTGATACGGCGGCGCCGCGAGCACATCGCGATGACCGGCTTCGACGCGTTGCCCCGCATAGAGCACGATCACGTCGTCGCAGATCGCGCGCACCGTCGACAGGTCGTGGCTGATAAACATCAGCGACACGCCGGTTTCGCGCCGCAGCTCCGCAAGCAGTTCGAGAATCGCCGCGCCGACGACAGTGTCGAGCGCGGACGTCACCTCGTCGCAGAGAATCAGCGCCGGGTCGGCGGCGAGTGCGCGCGCGAGATTCACGCGTTGCTTCTGGCCGCCCGACAGACCAACCGGCTCGCGCGTCGCGACCGAAGCGGGCAGCTTCACGAGATCGAGCAGTTCGAGCATGCGCCGCTGCGCAGCCGCGCCGCGCAGACCGTGATAGAAGCGCAGCGGTCGCGCGAGAATATCGGCAATCGTGTGGCTCGGGTTCAGCGCTGTGTCCGCATTCTGGAACACGATCTGCACGCGCCGGTACTGCTCCGGCGTGCGCGCCGCGAGCTTCGCGGGCAGCGGTTCGCCGTCGAACAGCACATCGCCGCGCGCGCGTTCGACCAGCCCAGCGACGACCCGCGCGAGCGTCGTCTTGCCCGAGCCCGATTCGCCGATCACGCCGAGCGAACTGCCCCGTGCGATCGTCAGGCTCACGTCGTCGAGTACGCGTACTGCCGGCTGGCCGTGAACACCGCGTCCGTAGCCCGCACTCAGGCCGCGGATCTCGAGCAGCGGCGGCACCGCCTCCGCGCGCACCGCGGCAGGCGGCGGTTCGGGACGGCGCGTCGCCGCGAGCAACGCGCGGGTGTACGCGTCGGCCGGTGCGTCGAGGATCTGCGCGGTGGCGCCGTTCTCGCGCACGCTGCCGCCATTCAACACGACGATGCGGTCCGCCATCTGCGCGACCACGGCCAGATCGTGCGACACGTACACCGCGGTCGTGCCGAGTTCGCGGATGACGCGCCGGAACGCGGCGAGCACGTCGACCTGGGTCGTGACGTCGAGCGCCGTGGTCGGCTCGTCGAAGACGACGACGGCGGGATCGGTGATCAACGCCATCGCGGCCATCAGCCGTTGCAACTGGCCGCCCGACACCTGATGCGGATAACGCGCGCCGATCGTTTCCGGCTGCGGCAGCGCGAGCGAGCGGAACAGTCCGATCGCTTTCTCGCGCGCCGCGGCGGGACTCATCAGCCGATGCAGCAGCGCGGGTTCCGTCACCTGGTCGAGGATCGTGCGGGCCGGATTGAAGCCCGCCGCCGCGCTCTGCGCGACATAGGCGACCGTGCGGGCACGCAGCGCGCGCCGGCCGCGCGCATCGAGCGACAACACGTCGATGCCGCCGATCCGCACCGAGCCGCCCGCGATCGTGCAGCCGCTGCGCGCATAGCCGAGCAACGCCAGCGCGACCGTCGTCTTGCCCGAGCCCGACTCGCCGATCAGCGCGACCACCTCGCCCTGCCGCGCGCAAAAGTCGACGCCCTTCACGATCTCGACGACCGGGTCCGGCGCCGTGCCGGCGACCACCCGCAGCCCTTCGACTTCGATCATGTTCATCGATGCACTCATTGCCCCGCCCCCTGCCCGCGTCCGCTGTGGCGCCGCAGACTGTCGATCAGCAGATTCACGCCGATGGTGAGCGTCGCGATCGCGATGGCCGGCACCAGTACGGCGGGCGCGCCTTCCGCGAGACCGCCAATGTTCTCGCGCACGAGCGAGCCCCAGTCCGCGTCCGGCGGTTGCACGCCGAGACCGAGAAAGCTGAGGCCGCTCAGCAGCAGCACGATGAACACGAAGCGCAGGCCAAAATCCGCGAGCATCGGATGAATCATGTTCGGCAGCACCTCGACACGCGCGATGTAGAACAGTCCCTCGCCGCGCGCTTTCGCGACCTGCACGTATTCGAGCGTCATCAGGTTGACGGCGAGCGAGCGCGAGATGCGGAACGCACCCGGGATGTACGCGAGCGCCGCGACCATCGTCAGCATCGGAATCGACGAACCGAACGCGGCGATCACGACGAGCGCGAGCACCTTGCTGGGGATCGAGATCAGCGCATCGAACAGACGGCTCAGGATCTCGTCGACCCAGCGCCCGGAAACCGCGGCGAGCAGGCCGAAGAACGTGCCGATGCCGCTCGCGAGCACCGCGGACGCGAGCGCGAGACCGACCGTATAGCGGGTGCCGTACAGGACGCGGCTCAGCAGGTCGCGGCCCAGATAATCGGTACCGAGCAGATTGGCCGGGCTCCAGCCACCGAAGATTTCCGTCGACGTCAGCGCGCCGCCTTTGTACGGCGCGACGAGCGGTCCGATGAACGCGACCCCGAGCCAGAACACGACGATCGCAAGCCCGATCAGACCGAGCACCGAGAACCGGCCGGCGAGCCGGCGCAGCACGCCGCGCTTCGCCTTTGCGACAGGTGCTTCGATCACCGCTGCATTCAACGGCTCGCGCAGTGCATCGACCGGCGGCGGCGCGTTGTCGTTCAACGTATCGTCCGATACCGCGTAAAGCACGGACGCCGGATGTGAGGTCGAGAGTCGGTTCATCGCTGACGCAGCCTCGGGTTGGAAACGATCTGACACAGGTCCGCGATCAGCACGAGCGTGAGATACGCCGCGCAGAACACCATCACGCAGCCCTGCACGAGCGGCATGTCGCGGTTCGTGACGGCGTCGACCATCAGGCTCGCGAGCCCCGGATAGTTGAAGATCGACTCGACGATCACCACGCCGCCGAACAGATACGACAGGCTCAGCGCGACCGCGTTGGCGATCGGGCCGATCGCGTTCGGCAGCACGTGGCGCAGCACGACGCGCATCGGCGACGCGCCCTTCAGCCGCGCCATCTCGACGTACGACGTGCCCAGCTGATCGAGCACCGCCGCGCGCGTCATGCGCGCCATCTGCGCGACCAGCACGCAGCACAGCGTCATCACCGGCATCGCGTAGATGCGCACGAGGCCGCCGAACGACGACACCTCTGACAAATACGACAGCGCCGGCAGCCAGCGCAGCTTCACCGCGAAGATCAGCACGGCGACGGTCGCAATCAGGAACTCGGGCACCGCAACCGTCGACAGTGTGAACACGTTCAGCACACGGTCGAGCAGCGAACCGCGAAACATCGCCGACGCGATTCCAATGACGAGCGCGACCGGCACCGACACGACCGCGGTCAGGCCGGCGAGCACGAGCGAGTTCGGCAGACGCGTGGCGATCAACTGGCTGACCGGCAGGTTGTTCGACAACGACGTGCCGAAGTCGCCGCGCAATACATGCACGAGCCACTGCACGTAGCGCTGCAACGCAGGCTGATCCAACCCGAACTGGTGACGCAGTGCGGCGACGGCTTCGGGCGTCGCCGCCTGGCCGAGCGCCTGCTGCGCCGCGTCGCCGGGCAGCAGGCCGGTGATCGCGAACACAATGATCGACACCAGCAGCAGCGTGAGCAGCGCGAGACCGAGACGCGCGGCGATGAGTCGTTGCGCATGGGCTTTCATCGGATATCGCCTCCTGGTTGAAGCGGTGCGCCGGCCGCTGCCGGCGCACGTGACGGCCGTTACTCCGGTCCTCTTATGCGGTCCGATTACGCGTCGAGCCAGACGTGCTCCGCGAACGCGAAGCCCATCAGGCCCGCGAGCGGAATCGAGCCGAGCCCTTTGAGCTTGGTGGTATGCGCGTCGAGCGAACTCTGGAACAGCGGAATGCCGATGCCGCCGTCGTCGTGAACCAGCGTCTGCATGTCGCCGTAGATCTGCTTGCGCTTCTCGTCGTCCGGCTCGCCGCGTGCTGCCACCAGCATCTGATCGAACTTCGGACTCTTCCAGTTTGCCTCGTTCCACGGCGCATCGGATTTAAAAAACTGCGTGAACAGCACGTCGGCGCTCGGACGCGCGTTGACCGACCCGTAGCCGAGCGGATGCTTCATCCAGTGATTCGACCAGTAGCCGTCCGACGGCACGCGTGTCACCTGCAGGTTCAGGCCCGCCTGCGGCGCGACCTGCTGCAGCAGCATCGCCATCTCGACGGAACCGTCCGCCGCGGGCGACGCAAAGATCTGCACCGGCGCGCTGCCGAGCTTCGCCTTCTGGAAGTGGAACTTCGCCTTGTCGGGATCGAAGCCGCGCTGCGGCAGGCCCGCGAGGTAGTACTTGTTGGTCGGATCGATCGGCTGATCGTTGCCGATCGCGCCGAAGCCGCGAAACACCGCGCGGCGAATCTGCTCGCGGTCCATCAGGTACATCATGCCGCGCCGGAAATCCGGCGTGCCGGTAATGCCGCCTTCGTCGCGCACGATCAGGTCGGTGTACTGGCCGGTCTTCGTCTCCAGTACCGTGAAGCCTTTCGTCCCGTTGATGCGGTCGGTCGAGCGCGGGCTGATCGCGTTGATCAGCTGCACGTCGCCGGACAGCAGCGCGTTCACACGCGCCGGTTCGTCGCCGATACCGATCAGCTCGATCTCGTCGAGATGCGGCATGCCCGGCTTCCAGTATTTTTCGTTACGCACGCCGACCGTGCGCACGCCCGGCGAGAAGTCCTTGACCTTGAACGGCCCGGTGCCGATCGCCGTTTTGAAGTCCGTCGTGCCGTCCTTGATAATCAGGAAGTGTGACGTCGCGAGAATCACCGGCAGGTCGGCGTTCGCGCCTTCGAGCGTGATTGTCACTTCGTTCGGTCCGGTGGCCTTCGCGTCCTTGATCTGGTCGGCGAGCGTTTTCGCTTTCGATGCCACGGCCGGGTCCTTGTGACGCAGCAGCGAATAGATCACGTCGGCGGGCGCAAGCGCCTTGCCGTCGTGGAACTGCACGCCCTTGCGCAGCTTGACGACCCACACGATCGCATCCTTCGTATCGAGCGACTCGGCGAGCGCGAGCTTCGCGCCGAGATGCGAGTCGAGTTCGGTCAGACCGTTGTAGAACATGTTCGCGCGCACGTAGTCGGTGCCGAGCGCGCCCTTCGCGGGATCGAGCGTGTCGGCGGCCGACGCCGACTGCGTCGCCACGCGGATCTTGCCGCCCTGCTTCGGGGTGGCCGTCTGCGCGACGGCCGCGCCGCTCGCGGCGAGCAGACCCGCGCCCGTCAGCGACATCAGTCCGCCCGCGGCCAGCGCGCGCAGGACATCGCGTCGCGACGCGCCGCGACGCGTCAAGGCTTCGAGCCGGATGCCGGCATCGGCGACTGCTTCGGGCGATAGATCGGTGCGATCGATGCTCATGAACTTCTCCGCGTGAGAGGGACTGGGAAATCCGGCTACTTCCGCTGGTGGCGTACTCGGCCCCAGCATCAGTAGAAAACATCCTTGATCTGGTAATACGCGCCGACGAGCGGCAGAAACCACGGCTTGCCCGTATGCCCAGGGATCGCCGGCCAGTCGAACTCGCGCCACGGATTCGCCGCCGCGTTGCCGTCCATCACGTCGGCCATCACCTGGCCCATGTGCGTCGCCATCTGCGTGCCGTGGCCGCTGTAGCCCATCGAAAAATACAGACCGTCGTGCTGTCCGGCGCGCGGCAGACGGTCCGCGGTGAGGTCGACGAGTCCACCCCAGCAATAGTCGATGCGCGCATCGGCGAGGCTTGGAAACATCTGTACCAGGTTCGCCTGCAGGATGCGTCCGCTGCGCGCGTCCGATGGCTGCTCCGACGCGGTGAAGCGCGCGCGCCCGCCGAACAGCAGACGCGAATCGGGCGTCACGCGAAAATAGTTGTGCATCAGGCGGCTCGTCGTGTACGAACGACGTCCCGGCAGCAACTGGTCAAGCCGCTCGGCCGCCAGCGGTTCCGTCACGACGATGAACGAGCCGACCGGCGCCATCCGCCGCCGGTACCAGCCGAACGGGCCGTGCCGCGACGGCCCCGTCGCGATCAGCACCTGCCGCGCGTGCAGCGTGCCGCGCGCCGACTCGATCCGGTACGCGCCGCCTTCCTTGTCGATCGACGTGACCGCCGCGTGCTCGAACAGCCGGGCGCCGCGGCCCACGGCCGCGTTCGCGAGTCCGGCGGCGAACCGTCCCATGTGCATCTGCCCGCCGTGCCGCTGCAGCAGCCCGCCGTAAAAGCTGTCCGAATCGACCTCGCGGCGAATCCGGTCGCGCCCGATCACTTCGATGTCGGCATCGACCTCTCGATGAATCAGTTCGGCGGTCTGCTCCAGATGCGCAAAATGATGCGGCTTCGACGCGAGCTTCAGCTTGCCCGTCGCGACGTAGTCGCAGTCGATCCGCTCTTCGCGGATCAACCGCTCGACCGTCTCGACCGCGGCCGCATATGCGCGATAACAACCGGCCGCGCGTTCGGTGCCGAACTGCGCGCGCAGCGCCGCGTAGTCCTGCGCAACGCCCGTGTTGCACTGGCCCCCGTTGCGCCCGGACGCGCCACCGCCGATCCGGCCGGCGTCGAGCACGGCCACGGTCGCGCCGCGTTTGCCGAGCGCGAACGCCGCGGACAGCCCCGTGAACCCGCCGCCGATCACGGCCACGTCGACCCAGCCCTCGACCGGACCCTCGCTCGCCGCCGTGACCGCGGGCGCCGTGTCGAGCCAGTAGGAGTCGAGTTTCATCGCGGGTTCCCTTGATAGAGAGTGGCCGGGTGTTACAGGCCGAGCAGCGTCGCGACGCCGCCGATGTCGGCGACTTCGTGGTACTGGTAGTACGGCGTCGACGGTTCGTGGCCGCGATTGATGAACGCCTTGTGTTTGATACCCATGTCGTGCGCCGTCATCAGGTCGTAGCGCAGGCTCGACGACACATGCAGCACGTCCTCGGGATTGCAGCCGAGCTGGTCGAACATGTACTCGAAGCCCTGCATGCGCGGCTTGTACGACTGCGCATGCTGCGCGGTGAAGACCTTGTAGAACGGCGCGCCGAGCTTGTCGACGTTGCTCTGGATCTGGTCGTTCGATGCATTCGACAGGATCACCAGCCGGTACTTCTTCGCGAGCCGCGACAGCCCATCCGGCACGTCCGGATGCGGACCCCACGTCGGCACCGCGGTGTAGAACTTCTCTGCTTCGGCTTCGTCGAACGCGACGTTCATCCGCTTGCACGCACGGCGCACCGAGTTGACGATCACGTCGCGATACGGCTTCCACGCACCGAGGATCTCGTCGCGTCGATAGCCCGCGAAAAACGCGACGAACTGCTCGAGTTCGGCGCCTTGCAGACGGTCCGCATACAGCTCGCGGGCCATGTCGGCCATGCGGAATTTCGTCAGCGTGCCGTAGCAGTCGAACGTGATGTACTTCGGCTCGAAATCGATCATGGTGGTGTCCTGTCGTGGTGTGAACGGCCGAACGGCCGGCGTTCAGTGGCGAAAGCAGAAAAACGCAGCGCTGCGCGCATCCCTGCGGAAAATTTAAACAGTGCAAAAACACGGATGTCGCTGATTCGGATGGCCGGGGCAACACAATCGACCCGTTTTGAGGCCCCCGGACAGCAGACTCTGCGGCACGCGTCCGCGCGCCTCTATTCGTCAGACCCTTGCGTCGATCAAAACGCTCTTGAAACGCAGATTCGCTTCGTACGCCTCGCGACCGAGATCCTTGCCGATGCCCGAGCGCTTGTAGCCGCCCGTCGGGATCATGAAATCGCGGGTGCGCCCATAGCGGTTGACCCACACGGTGCCCGCCTCGATGCGCCGGACCATCCTCAGCGCGCGGCCCAGGTCGGCCGTGTGCAAGCCGGCTGCAAGCCCATAGTCGGGATGATCGGCGAGCGCGAGCGCTTCTTCTTCGCTGTCGAAGGTCTGCAGCGTCAGCACCGGGCCGAAAATTTCCTCGCGCACCGCCTCGGTCGACGACGTGACGCCGGCGAGAATCGTCGGCGCGTAGAACGCACCGGGCGCGTCGGCGCCGGCGTCCTCGCGATGTCCGCCGCAGCGCACGGTCGCGCCGCTCGCGACGCTGCGTGCGACGATCGCGTCGATGCGCGCCGCCTGCGGCTCCGACACGATCGGCGGCAGCGTCGTGCCCTGCGTCCATGTGGCGCCGGCCCGGAGTTCACCGAACAGCCGCACGACGGCGTCGGTCAGTTCATCCGCAATCGATCGCTCGACGAGCAGCCGCGAGCCCGCCACGCAGACCTGCCCCGCATTGGAGGCGATCGCGCCAGCGATGCGGCGCGCGACGTCGGGCAGACGTGGTGCATCCGCGAACACGATCTGTGGACTCTTGCCACCCAGTTCGAGCGTCACGGGCCGGGTGCCGGTTTGCGCGCAGGCGGTCATGATCGCGGCGCCGGTACGCGTCGAACCCGTGAACGTCACCTTGCCGATGCGCGGATGACGCACCAGCGCATCGCCGGTCGTGCGGCCGTCGCCCTGCACGACGTTGAAGATGCCGGGCGGCACGCCCGCTTCGATCGCCAGTTCGGCGAGCCGCAGCACCGAGAACGGCGTCATCTCGGACGGCTTCAGCACGACTGCGTTGCCCGCGGCGAGCGCCGGCGCGATTTTCCACGACGCCATCACCAGCGGAAAATTCCACGGCGCGATCGCGGCGATCACGCCATACGGCTCGGCGATCGTCATGCCGAGATGATCGTGATCGGTTGCGGCGACGTGACCGCCCGTCTTGTCCGCGAACTCCGCGTAGAAGCGGATGCCCTCGGCCGTGAACGGCACGTCCCATTCGTACGCGTCGCGCACCGGACGCGTCGAGCCGAGCGCTTCGAGCGGCGCGAGTGTCGCGGCATCGGCGGCGACGAGGTCGGCGAAGCGCCGCAGGATGCGCGCGCGTTCGCGCGGCGCGGCGCTTGCCCAGCCGCTGGTGCGCCACGCGGTCCATGCGTTTTCCACCGCGCGGTCGACCATCGCGGCATTGGCGAGCGGGACCGACGCGTAGACGATGCCGTCCGACGGCCGCGCTACATCAAGATGCCCGAGCTGCGACGCGGTATCGAACACGCGTTCGCCGCCGATGAAATGGCCGCCGTGCACGGCGATTGCTGCGGGATCGAAACTGTCCATTGCGCGTCCTTGCGATGCCTTCGATCGATCAATCGTAGAACCGCGGCCGCGGCATATTTCGCCGACAAAAAAACGGATTCAGCAGATTCCACGCGTTATCGGCGCTGCGGGGCCGCGTTTTGCGTTGCACCGTCGGCGGATGGCGCCTGTGGCCACAGGACAGAAGGATCGTCCTAGCCAACGGCGCCGGACGGTGAGACAGTCGCGGTATGTATGCTCAGAACAAGGAGGCCGGCGTGCCCGACCCGACAGAGAATCGTGCGATCGTCTACCGTCCATTCACGTCCGACGACATTCCCGTGGCACACGCGCTGTCCACCGCGGTGAAGTGGCGGCATCGCATCGACGACTGGCGTTTTGCGGCCCGCTCGGGTCAGGGCTTCGTCGCGGAAGATGCGGGCGGCGTGATCGGCACGACGCTCGCGTGGAAATTCGATCGCGAGGCCGCGTCGATCGGCATGGTGATCGTCGCGCCGGAACGGCAGGGGCTCGGCATCGGACGCAGGCTGATCGAACTCACGCTGAATGAGCTCGGTCCGCGCATCAAGCTGATCCATGCGACGCCCGCAGGGCTGCCGCTCTGTACGAAGCTCGGTTTTCAGAAGGTGACGACGATCCGCCAGCATCAGGGGGCCGCGTTCCAGCCGCCGCTCGTCTCGCTACCGCCCGGCGAACGGCTGCGTCCGCTCGGTGCCAGCGACGTGCCACGACTCGTCGAACTCGCGTCGCGCGCGAGCGGTGTCGACCGCAGCGCGCTACTGCCGCAGGTGCTCGACGTCGCGAGCGGCATCGCGCTCGACCGTGACGGCGAACTGACCGGCTTCGCGCTGTTCCGCCGCTTCGGCGACGGCCACGTGATCGGCCCGGTCGTCGCGCCGCGCACCGGCGCAACGAGCCGCGCGCGGGCGCTGATCAGCTACTGGCTCGCGCAGAACGCCGGCATGTTCGTGCGGATCGACACACCCGACGACAGCGGGCTCTCCGAATGGCTAGAGGGACTGGGGCTGCCGCTCGTCGACAGTGTCGACCAGATGGTACTGGGCGGGCCGTTACCCGACGACACGCAGTTCCGGCAATTCGCGATCACGAACCAGGCGGTGGGATGACGCCAGGAGCGGCGGCCTAAGACGACTGCGCCGCGCGCCACTCGCGATATGCGGTAAGCGTCGCTTCGTCCGGCGGATAGGTGCCGCGCAGCGGCCGGCCTTCGGCGATGCGCTGCGTGATGAATGCTTCGAGCTGTTCCTGTTCGGTCGCATCGCGCGCGACCTCTTCGGCCATGTCCTTCGGCACGATCACCACACCGTCGACATCCGCGACAACGATATCGCCCGGGTACACCGGCACGCCGCCGCACGCGATCGGCACGTTCATGTCGACCGCGTGATGCTTCGCGAGATTCAGCGGCGCGCTCGCGCCGGCGCACCATATCGGTAGGCCGAGGTCCGCGATCGTGCCGCTGTCGCGTACCGCGCCGTCGGACACCATGCCCGCGACGCCACGCTTTGCGAGCCGCAGCGCGAGGATCGAGCCGACCGACGCGACACTGCGGTCGCCGCGGCAATCCTGCACGAGCACGCTGCCCGGCGGTGCCGACTCGACCGCCTTGCGCTGCGGATGATCCGGGTCCTGGAACACGCCGAGATGATCGAGGTCTTCGCGCGCCGGAATATTGCGCAGCGTGAACGCGGGGCCAACGAGATTCGGTGCACCGGCCGCGGGTTTCACGAGCGGCACGACGCCTTGCAGGAACACGTTGCGCAGGCCGCGCTTGAAAAGCTGGGTCGTCAGCGTCGCTGTGCTGACGTGGCGAAGCTGTTCGAGCGCTGCGGCGCTCACGGGTTGATCGGAGGGGCTCATGTCGTCGGTTCCGTGTGCGTGAGTCAGTGGATTTCCGGCTCGTCGGGGCGGGCTTCGGGATGAGTCGTCGCGGTCAACGGCTCTTCGAGGAAATCGAAATCGCAGCCCTTGTTCGCCTGCATCACGTGCAGTTGATGCATCACACCAAAGCCACGTTCGAAATGGCGTTTGGGCGGTTGCCACGCCGCCTTGCGCGCGGCGAGTTCGTCGGCATCGATGTCGAGATGCAGCCGGCGCGCAGGCACGTCGAGTTCAATGATGTCGCCGTCCTTCACGAGCGCGAGCGGCCCGCCGATGAACGATTCCGGCGCGACGTGCAGCACGCAGGCGCCGTAGGCCGTGCCGCTCATCCGCGCATCCGAGATCCGGACCATGTCGCGCACGCCCTGCTTCAACAGCTTCTGCGGAATCGGCAGTTGGCCCCACTCAGGCATGCCCGGCGCGCCGACCGGCCCCGCGTGCTGCAGCACGATCACCGAATCGGCGGTGACGGCAAGGTCTTCACTGTCGATGCGCGCGGCCATGTCGTTGTAGTCGCGGAATACGACCGCTGGCCCGCGATGCGTGCGCAGATGCGCCTCCATCGCCGCCGGTTTGATCACGGCGCCGTCCGGCGCGAGGTTGCCGGTCAGCACCGCGAGGCCATCGCGTTCGACAAGCGGATTCGTGCGGCGGCGAATCACGTCGTCGTTGAAGATCCCGGCGCCCGCGATATTCTCCGCGAGCGTGCTGCCGTTCACGGTGTGCTGCGTGCCGTCGATGAGATCGCCCAGTTCGGCAAGCAGTGCGCGCAGTCCGCCCGCGTAAAAGAAATCTTCCATCAGGTACTGACCCGCGGGACGCACGTTTGCGAGCACCGGCGTGATGCGCGCGAGTTCGTCGAAGCGCGCGGTGGTCAGATCGATGCCTGTGCGCCGCGCGATCGCGACCAGGTGCACGATCGCGTTGGTCGAACCGGACATCGCGAGCACGGTCGTCACCGCGTTGTCGAACGACTTCGCGGTGAGGATGTCCTTCGGCTTCAGATCGGTCCACACCATCTCGACGATGCGCTGCCCCGTCAACGACGCGAACTGCGCGTGCCGCGAATCGGCGGCCGGAATCGACGAGAAACCCGGTAACGTCAGGCCGAGCGCTTCGGCTGCGCTCGTCATCGTCGACGCGGTGCCCATCGTCATGCAGTGTCCCGGCGAACGTGCAATCCCGCTTTCGATGCCCTTCCACTCCGCCTCGGTGATCTTGCCCGCGCGCAGTTCGGCCCAGTATTTCCACACGTCGGAACCGCTGCCGAGCGTGCGGCCGTTCCAGTCGCCGCGCAGCATCGGGCCGGCCGGCAGATAGATCGCCGGCAGGTTCATGCTGATCGCACCCATCAGCAGGCCGGGCGTGGTCTTGTCGCAGCCGCCCATCAGCACGCAGCCGTCGAACGGATAGGACTTCAGCAACTCCTCGGTTTCCATCGAGAGGAAGTTGCGGTAGAGCATGGTGGTCGGTTTCTGGAACGGCTCGGCGAGCGTCATCACCGGCATCTCGACCGGAAAACCGCCCGCCTGCCAGACGCCGCGCTTGACTTCCTCGACGCGCTGTTTGAAGTGCGTGTGGCACGAGTTGATCTCGCTCCACGTATTGACGATCGCGACGACCGGCTTGCCCATGTAGTCGGACGGGTGATAGCCCATCTGCGCGGTACGCGAGCGGTGACCGAACGAACGTAGATCGTTCACGCCGTACCAGCGATGGCTTCGCAGTTGCTCGGGTGTTTTGCGGTTCGAAGACAAGGCAATCCTCCGTGACAGTTCCTGATCATTTCCGGCAGCGCTATCGTCCGGGTGGATGGTAGCGCTATCGTCGACAGGCGTCATCTGGGGATACCCGCTCAGCTTCGCCCGCTTCCCTGCGGCTCGAAGTGTTCGACGAGAAAGTCGATAAACGCCCGCGTTCTCGCAGGCTGGTTCTGCCGCGTCGGATAGTAGACGAACAGGTCCGCATCGGGCAGCACGAAATCCGGCAACACGACCTTCAGCCGGCCGCTCTTCAGATATTTCGCGAGATCCCATTCGGAGCGGATCAGGATGCCGTGCCCATCGAGCGCCCAGCCAAGCACGATGTCGCCGTCGTTACTCGACAGATTGCCGTGCACCTTCACCGCCTCGCTGTGCCGGTCCTGGACGAAACGCCAGATGCCGTACGCGTCGTCGTTCTGTCGATGAATGATGCAGCGATGGCTTGCGAGATCGGCGGCATTCGACGGCGTGCCGTGACGTTCAAGATACGCGGGCGACGCGCAGAGAAAGCGCCGGTTCGACATGATGCGGCGCGCGTTGAGCCGCTGGTCCGGCAATTCGCCGAAACGGATCGCGAGATCGAAGCCGTGTTCGACCAGATCGATCGGCCGGTCGGTGACTTCGAACTGCACTTCGACATCCGGGTATCGCTTCGCAAACTTCGACACGAGCGGCGCGATCGTCGTGCGCCCGAAGCCGAGCGTCGCGTTCACGCGCAGCAGCCCACGCGGCGTTGCGCGGCTGCTCGCCACCGCGTCTTCCATCTCCTGCACCTGCGCGAGGATGCGCGTCGCGTGCTCGAGGTAGGTCTCGCCTTCGGCGGTGAGGCTGACGGTGCGCGTCGTCCGGTTGACGAGCCGCACGCCGAGCTTTTCTTCCATCTGCGCGAGCCGCCGCGTTGCGGCAGGCGGCGTCAGATCGAGCGCGCGTGCCGCGGCCGACAGGCTCTCGTAGCGCGCAAGCAGCACGAAAAAAGCGAAATCGGACGTGATGTCAGTTTTCACAAAAAGTGAAATATCAAGTGAATCTGGCTGAATTCTAACGTGTCCTTCAAGACGTAATCTGACGATCTTTCATCGCTTTGATGCGCGCCCACCGCGCAGCCGTCCTGAGGAACAGAAATGAAGATTGTCGAAATCCGCGAAAAAACCGTACCGATCAACTCGTCGATCCGCAACGCGTACATCGACTTCAGCAAGATGACATTGAGTCTCGTCGCCGTGGTGACCGATGTGATCCGCGACGGCAAGCCGGTGATCGGCTACGGCTTCAACTCGAACGGCCGCTACGGCCAGGGCACGCTGATGCGCGAGCGTTTCATTCCGCGCGTGCTTGCCGCCGATCCGGCATCGCTCGTCGACGACAGCGGCGACAACCTCGATCCCCACAAGATCTGGGCGACGATGTTCAGCAACGAGAAGCCCGGCGGTCACGGCGAGCGTTCGGTCGCGATCGGCACGATCGACATGGCCATCTGGGACGCAGTCGCGAAGATCGCCGGCAAGCCGCTGTTCCAGCTGCTCGCGGACCGCTACGGCAACGGCGTGCCGGACCGTAAGGTGTTCGTCTACGCGGCCGGCGGTTACTACTACCCGGGCCAGGACATGCGCAAGCTGCAGGACGAGATGCGCAGCTATCTGGACCGCGGCTATACGGTCGTGAAGAAGAAGATCGGCGGGGCGTCGCTCGACGACGATCTGCGCCGCATCGACGCGGTCATGGAAGTGCTGCAGGACGGCCAGAAGCTCGCGGTCGACGCGAATGGCCGCTTCGATCTCGACACCGCGATCCAGTACGCGAAGGCGCTGTCGCAGTACGACCTTTTCTGGTACGAGGAGCCGGGCGATCCGCTCGACTTCGAATTGCAGGCCGCGCTGCGCAACTACTACGACAAGCCGATGGCCACCGGCGAAGACCTGTTCTCGATGCAGGACGCGCGCAACCTGATCCGTTACGGCGGCATGCGCGCGGACCGCGACTGGCTGCAGTTCGACTGCGCGCTCAGCTATGGCCTCGTCGAATACCTGCGCACGCTCGACATGCTGCATCAGCACGGCTGGTCGCGTAAGCGCTGCATTCCGCACGGCGGTCACCAGATGTCGTTGAATATCGCGGCCGGTCTGGGCCTCGGCGGCAACGAGTCGTACCCCGATCTGTTCCAGCCGTTCGGCGGCTTCCCGGACGGCATCCAGGTCGACAACGGCTATATCACGATGCCGGATCTGCCGGGTATTGGATTCGAAGGTAAGAGCGATCTGTATCGCGAGATGCGGATGATTGCGGAGTAGGTATGTCTGCCCGGATGACGTGAGTGCAGCGGGTCGGGCCGCGGATAAGGAGACACTGTTATGCAGAGAATAAAAACAACCCTCTCGAAGCTCTACGTTCAGGTGCTGATCGGCATCGTCATCGGCGTGATCGTCGGGCACGTCAGCCCCGATTTCGGCACGCAGATGAAGCCGCTCGGCGACCTCTTCATCAAGCTGATCCGGATGCTGCTCGCGCCGATCATCTTCGCGTCGGTGGTGGTCGGCATCGCGCGGATGAACGACATCCACGAGGCCGGCCGCGTCGGCATCAAGGCGCTCTTCTACTTCGAAATCGTGTCGACGTTCGCGCTCCTGATCGGGCTCGTGGTCGTCAATCTGCTGAAGCCCGGCGCCGGGATGAACATCGATCCCGCGCAGATCGACGCTTCCGCGATCGCGAGCTACACGCACATCGCGAAAGAGCACGGGATGCTCGATTTCTTCATGAACATCGTGCCGACGACGGTCGTCGGCGCGTTCGCGAACGGCAACATGCTGGCGGTGATTTTCTTCTCGGTGCTGTTCGCCATCGCGCTCGCGCAGCTCGGCAAACGCACCGCACCGCTCGTCGACATGCTCGACATGTTCCTGCAAGGGATGTTCGGCGTCGTCCGGATCGTCATGCACGTCGCGCCGATCGGTGCGTTCGGCGGCATCGCGTTCACGGTGGGGCGCTACGGGATCGGCACGCTGAAGTCGTTCGGCGAATTGATGTTCTGTGTGTACCTGACGTCGATCGTGTTCATCGTGATCGTGCTCGGCGCAATCATGCGGCTGTGCGGACTGTCGCTGTGGAAGTTTCTGCGCTACATCAAGGATGAAATCCTGATCACGTTCGGCACCGCGTCGACCGAAGCCGTGTTGCCGCAGATGCTCGTGAAACTCGAACAGCTCGGCTGCCGGCGTTCGGTCGTCGGCATGGTGCTGCCGACCGGCTACACGTTCAACGCGGACGGCACGTCGATCTACCTGACGATGGCGGCCATCTTCGTCGCGCAGGCGATGAACATTCCGCTAACGATATGGGACCAGTTGCTCGTGCTCGGCGTATTGCTGCTGACGTCGAAAGGCTCGGCGGGCGTCGCGGGAGCGGGCTTCGTCGCACTGGCCGCGACGCTCGCGTCGATGCACCGGATTCCCGTCTCGGGGCTCGTGCTGCTGCTCGGCGTCGACCGTTTCCTGAACGAGGCGCGCGCGGTCACGAACCTGATCGGCAACGGCGTCGCGACGCTCGCGGTGGCCCGCTGGGAAGGCGCGCTCGATCGTGCGACCGCGAAAGCGGTGCTGGACGGCACGCTGCGGCCCTCGGCGCTAGAACGCCCGGACAGTGGCAGCGGCGCGCTCGATGCCGCACGGGCACACACGCACTGACGCACAGGTTTTTTTCGCCCGGACACTCAAGTCGGGCAACTGAAGTGCCGTTGTTAACAGAGGCAAAGTACCAGAGGCAACGTACTTGCCTCGGATCATTTGCCCGGGGCAGTCTTTTCACCCACCCTTGACCTGCCCCGACATGTTTTCACGCCTATCCATTTCTGCCCGTCTGCGGGCCACCATGGTCCTGCTCGGCGCGTTGATCGTCGCGATCGGCCTGCTCGCGCAGTTCGACATGCATAACTCGAGCGACGAACTCGACTACGCGTATTCCAACCAGTTGTCGTCGTCGATTGCGGTCGGCAAGGCGAACCTGAACCTGACGATCGTGCGCACGACGCTCGACCGCGTGCTGCTGCATCCGGAAGCGCCAGACACGCAACAACTGATCGACAAGGCGCTCAACTACCTCGCGATTTCGAACCGGGCGTGGCGCGACTACAGCACGCAGCCGCACGAGCCCGACGAGCAGCCACTCACGGACGCGGTCACCACCGCCCGCACGGCACTCGTCCAGCAGGCGATCACACCGATGATCGACGCGCTGAAGCAAGGCGATCACGCCACCGCCGACGATCTCGCGATGAAGCGCGTGCCGCCACTGTCCGTCGCGCTCACCAAAAGTTCGGATGCGCTCGCCGCGTGGAAAGTGGACAGCGGACAGCGCGCGTTCAACGCGGCGCAGCAGCGCTTTCACACGCTGCGTATCGTCGCGGGCGTGCTGATCCTGCTGGGCCTCGTCGCGTGTGTCGCGTCCGCGCTCGGCCTGCATCGCGCGATCTCGGCGCCGCTCACAAACGTGCTGGAGCACCTGCGGCGGATCGCGATCGGCGATCTGACCGGCCGGCTCGACGCGCGCTCGCACGACGAAATGGGCAAGCTCGTCGAGGGGCTGAAGACGATGCAGCGCAGTTTGACGGACACCGTGCGCAACGTGATGCACAGTTCGGAGTCGATCGTCACCGCGACGCGGCAGATCGCGGCGGGCAACGACGACCTGTCGCAACGCACCGAGGAACAGGCCGCGTCGCTGCAGCAGACCGCAGCGAGCATGGCGCAGCTCACGTCCACGGTGAAGCAGAACGCCGATCATGCGCGCGAAGCGCAGACGCTGACCGGCAACGCGAACGACATCGCGGTACGCGGCGCAACGGTGGTCGGCAACGTCGTCGACACGATGGGCGAGATCGACCGCAGCTCGCAGAAAATCGCCGACATCACCGGCGTGATCGAGAGCATCGCGTTCCAGACGAACATCCTCGCGTTGAATGCGGCTGTCGAAGCAGCGCGCGCGGGCGATCAGGGACGTGGCTTCGCGGTCGTCGCGGGTGAAGTGCGCTCGCTCGCGCAGCGGGCAGGCACCGCCGCGCGCGAGATCAAGGAGCTGATCGGCAGTTCGGTGGAGCGGGTCAACGCGGGTGCGCGGCTCGTCGGCACGGCCGGCGAAACGATGCAGGAAATCCGTCAGGCGATCGCGCGCGTCACGGCGATCATGAACGAGATCGCCGCGGCGTCGGACGAGCAGCGCGACGGGATCGAGCAGGTCAATCACGCGGTGTCGCAGATGGATCAGGTGTCGCAGCAGAATGCCGCGCTGGTCGAAGAAGCCGCCGCTGCCGCCGCCGCGCTGGATGGGCAGGCGAATTCGCTACGGCAGGCGGTGTCGGTGTTCAGGCTGTCGGCATAACCGCCGAAACAAGGCCGCTTAAGCGGCATCTTCCTCCGACCGGTCCAGCATCCGCATCGCCGCTTTCTCCGCATTCGCGACGTGCAGGCTCGCTGCCTCGCGCGCCGCGTCGCTGTCGCGTGCCTTTAGCGCCTTGTACAGCTTGTCGATTTCGCGCAGGCTGGTGGGCAGCCGGTCGGGGTGCATCAACGACGTCGCGCGCAGCAGGTTCACGCGCGAATAGAGACTGGTCAGCACTTCCTTGACGAGCGCATTGCCGCAGTTGTCGAGCAGCACGTCGTACAGTTCGGTCTTCGCCTGCAGCACGCCGGCCTGGTGTTGCGCGGTCGCTTCCGCGCGCAGTTTCTTCGCCGCCTGGCCGAACTGCTCGATGGCCTGCTCGCTCGCGACCCGCGCAAACTCTTGCGCAGCAAATCCTTCAAGCAATCCGCGCAACGCGTACAGCTCGTGCGCGTCTTCCTTCGACATGATCGCGACCACCGGCCCCTTGTGCGGCACGTTGCGCACCAGCTTCTCGGCCTCCAGCCGGCGCAGCGCTTCGCGCACCGACGTGCGGCTCACGCCAAGCGACTCGCACAATTCGCGTTCGACGAGCCGCGCCCCCGGCGCATAATGCCCGGTCATGATCGCCTGCCGCAGTACGTTCTCAACCCGGTGACGCAGCGTTTCGGGTCGCACGAGGCCTAGATCTTCCGACATTATTGTATTCCCGTCAGACAATAGTTCATCCGGATGATACAAGAATCCATCGGCGCTGACGAACTATTGACCGTCGTGCCGGTGGCACGCGCCCGCCCTATCCGGCTCGGGCCACCGCCGCCCGATCAAGCGCAGCTTCGACGAGCGGCGCCGCCTCGATCGCACCGTGAATGCCGAGCGTGCTCGCGATCTCCAGCACCTCCATGATCTCCCCGGCACTCGCGCCGTAACGCAGCGCGTTGCGCATGTGCAGCTTGAGACCCGGCACGTATAGATGCGTCGCGGCCGCGTCGAACGCGCAGTACATCAGCTCCTTGACTTTCGGCTCCAGCACGCCCGTGCGCCACGGCACCGACGAGAACTCGACATAGCCGTCGAACAGGTCCGGGTCCAGTTCGAGCAACCCTTCCCATGATGCATGCCAGTAGCCACGGTTCTCGATGAAGCGCTGCTTCGACGCCTCACGGCGCGCGTCGAGCGGCTCGGCCTCAGTGCGCAGGCCCTCCTCCTGCAGAACCTCGAGCAACACCGGCACGCCGACGTTGGCCGCATGAATACCGACCGTGCTCGCGAGTTCGAGCACCTCGACCAGTTCCTCGCGGGTCGCACCGAACGATACGGCCGCGTCGAGATGCTGCCGCACGCCCGGCAGATACAGATGCGTGGCCGCCGCGCACACCGTGATCGCGACGAACGCCTTCACCTTGTCGTCCAGATATCCGTGACGCGACGGCACGCCGGAAAACTTCAGGTACGCGTCGACGAATTCCGCATCGAGCCGCAGCAGGCTTTCCCACCGCGCGTCCCATGTGCGATGGGTCCGGATAAACGCTGCCTTCATCTGCTGTTGCCGTTCGCCGAGGCTCATGGTCACTTCGCCGCGCCGGTCGTACGCAAGTAGGTTTCCTCCGGCACCTCTTCCGCCCACACCGTCTTGCCGAGCGACGTCGCCGTATGAACCATGTAGCTGCTAGTCGCAGCTCCGTGCCAGTGTCGTTCGTGCGCGCCGATCCACACAACGTCACCCTGGCGGATCATCTGCGGCTCGCCGCCTTCGACACAGATCCAGCCGCAGCCCGACGTGACCTGCAGCACCTGCCCCTGCTCGTGGTGATGCCAGTACGTGCGTGCGCCCGGCGAAAAGAACACGTTGCCGATCGTCACCGTGTCGGTGGTCGGCATGATCGGATCGGCGTAGACGACGCCGCTGAACGTGGCCGAACGTTGCTCCGATGCGGCGCCTTCCTGGCGCCCGTGAAATACCTTCATGTCCCGCTCCTTTTCAATGACTGGATTCGTGAAGCCGCACGCCGCCGGACACATCGCCGATCGCATCGACGACCCGGTTGCTGATCGCGTCGCCGTAGCCGAGCGCCGTCGCGAGCCCGAAGCTCGCGAGCGGTCCCGACGAATTCAGTGATGCCACGCCGAGTTCGCGTGCGCGTTCGATGTACAGCACGACGTCTTTCGTCATCAGCTTGCTGGTCAGGCCGCCTTCCAGATAATCGCCGTCGACGATCTTCGGAAAACGGTTCAGCGTCGCGAAGTTCACACCGCTGCTGCTGTTCAGCACGTCGAGCAGTTTGTGCAGGTCGAGTCCGGCCTGCTTGCCCGCGACCATCACTTCCGCCGTTGCGGCGAGACTCACCGCGTTCAGGAAGTTGTTCAGCAGCTTCGTCGTGTGGCCCGCGCCGCTGTCGCCCATCGTCACGACCTTCGACGCGATCGGCTTGAATACCCAATCGATCGCCTCGATCGCGGTCGCGTCGCCGCCGACCATCAATGTGAGCGTGCCCTTCTCCGCCGCCGCTGCGCCACCCGAGATGCCGGCATCGACGTACTGGATGCCCGCCTGCTGTGCTCGCGCATGCAGCCGGATCGTCGAACTTGCGGCGGCTGTGCTCAGATCGACGACGATCTGTCCGCGACGGCCATGCGCAAGCACGCCGCCGCTACCTTCGATCACCGCCTCGACGACCTTGCTGTCCGGCAGCGACAGCAGGATCACGTCGGCGAATGCGACCACCTCCGCGATCGACGCAGCGGCTCGTGCGCCCGCGGCTTGCGCGCGGCCCGGCGCAGCGTCATAGCCGAGCACGTCGAAGCCTGCGTCGACGAGCCGTTTTGTCATCCGGCCGCCCATATTGCCGAGGCCGATGAATCCAATGCGTTCCCTGTTCATGGTGTTCCCTATTGCTTAACTCATGCATCACTCATGCATGCTTCAAATCAGAAATCGACGTCCTTCGTTTCCGGTCCCATCAGCGCACCGATCATGCCGATCAGCCCGCCGATGCACAGCAGCACGACCGGCGTCACGCGCAACGGCATCAGCGCGCCGAGCCAGTTCATGTAGAACGCGTAGAACGACGGGATGATCACGGACAGACTGAAGCCGACGCCGAAGCCGGTCGCGCGCACGTCGGTGACGAAGCGCTCGTTGATATACGTGACGATCACGCCCCACGGCGACGTGACGAGTACCGCAAGCACGCAGACGAGCGCAATGATCGCGGGCAAGCTGAGACCGTCGGAGGTCGACAGTACGTACATCAGTGCCGCACCCACCGTCGCGATCAGCGGACCGACGATCACGAAGAACCGGCGCCGGCCGATCCGCTGACCGATCAACCCCGACGCGATGTAGCTGAAGAACAGCACGAAGTACGTGACCATCAGCGTCAGTGTCATCTCGAAGCCGGTCAGATGCAGCGTGTGTATCAGCAGGCCCGTGGGCAGGAAAATCGTGATGATGTTCTGCGTGAGCCAGAAGCCCGTCATCAGCAGCAGCACCTGCACCAGATTGCGTGCGCTTTTGCCTCGCAGCAGGTCGGACAGCGGCAGCTTTTCGACCACGGGCTTGTCGCTGGCGTCGCTCTTCCACACTTCGGATTCGGCGACCTTGTGGATGTAGTAAAGCGCCAGAAAACCCGCGAGCACCGCGCCGATCACGAACGGCACGCGCCAGCCCCACTGCGCATAGGGCGAGTGCAGACCATTCAACGGCGTGATGACGAACATCAGCATCGCGACGAGATTGATCGTCACGTACGCGGCTGGAAAGCCGGCGATGATGAAGCCGCCGACGAAGCCTCGCTGCGCTTTCTTCGAATACTCGATCGCAAGCGGCATCGCTCCGGTGTAGCCGCCGCCGAGAAAAATCCCGTCGACGAAACGCAGCAGCACGAGCAACCAGTACGACAGGATGCCGATGCTTTCATAGCCTGGCAGCAACGCGATCAGCAGCGTAACGACGCCGAAGCCGCTCACCGAATAGATCGATGCCTTACGCCGTCCGACCTTGTCCGCGATCATGCCGAACAGCAACGCGCCGACTGGACGCCCAAGCAGCGTCGTGATGAACACGAGCGACGCGAGAATCGTCTCCATGCCGCCTGTCAGATGCGGCGGCTGGAAAAAGAACAGCACCGGCGACAGCACGACCACCGGCAGGTAGATGTCGAACATGTCGATGAATTCGGAAAAGAACGCGCCTTTGATTGCGCTGCGCCGCTTTTCGTCGATCGACCTTTCTGCTTCGCTTTGGGCTATTTCGCCTGCGGTTAGTGTCTTCATGTTTGTGTCTCCTTATATCTTGCTTTTGATTCAGAATTCAGTGGGTAGCAAGCCATTAATGGTTTGCCACCAAGCCGGTTGGCAGCCGTGGCGCAGCTTGTGTCTCCTGCGAGTTTCAAGCTCCGTCGACAG
>NZ_JBOIGG010000029.1:0-44371 GCF_050742655.1 Paraburkholderia sp.
TGCGAGCCACGTCGGATACCAGAACGAGCGGACCTCGCGTTTGGCCTGATAGCGCGAACCCGCGCCGCCATCGAATCCGTCGTACGACGGGGCCTGCAAAAACAGCGTTTTCATGAATGCTCCTGCACATCTCCGCATGCGTGTCCTGCGCGATCCGCGTGGCACCTGAACGGCTGATGCGCGGGCTGCGGGCAATGACGCGAATGGTACGGAGGGAAGCTGAAAGGAATCTTGACTTCTCGAGGATAACCCGGACAAGGATAACCCGGCCGCGAACAACACGTCACGACCATTACCGCCAGATTACCGGATTGTAATCACGTGCCGGATCGTGCGCCGGTATGATTCCACAATGAGTCTGGCGTGGAGCCTAACGATGCGAATCCTGATCGTCGAGGATGAAGTGAAGACCGGTGCGTACCTCAAGAAAGGTCTCGAGGAGTCCGGCTACGCGGTCGATGTCGCGAACGACGGCCCCCAGGGGCTGATCCTCGCGCAGGAGGAGGAGTACGACGTGATCGTGCTCGACGTGATGTTGCCCGGCATGGACGGCTGGGGCGTCGTCAAGACGCTGCGCACCACCCGCACGACGCCGGTGCTCTTCCTCACGGCACGCGACGACGTCAGCGATCGCGTACGCGGCCTCGAACTCGGCGCGGACGACTACCTCGTCAAACCTTTCGCGTTCGTCGAGCTGCTTGCGCGGGTGCGCACGCTCGCGCGTCGCGGGCCGTTGCGCGAGAGCGAACTGATCAAGGTCGGCGACCTCGAAATCGACGTCAACCGGCGGCGCGTGAAGCGCGGCACCACGCGCATCGATCTCACGCCGCGCGAATTCTCGCTGCTGCAACTGCTCGCGCGCCGCCACGGTGAAGTGTTGAGCCGCACGCAGATCGCCTCGTACGTGTGGGACATGAACTTCGACAGCGACACCAACGTGGTCGAAGTCGCAATCCGCCGGCTGCGCACGAAGATCGACGACGACTTCCCGGTCAAGCTGATTCACACCGTGCGCGGCGTGGGCTACGTGCTCGACGTGAAGGACGCCGCCTGATGCACCGCCGTTCGCTGACAGCGACGCTCTCACTCGCGTTCGGCGGTACCACGCTCGCGGTATTCGCGCTGGTCGGCAGCTTCGTGTATGTCGCGCTGGATCATCAGATCAAGGCCCAGGACGACCTCGACATCGTGCTCGCCGCGCGCCACGCGCGGCGGCTCGCGGAAGAACTCGACACATTGCGCGGCGTGCGCGAGCACGGCGACCGACTGATGAGCACGGTGCTCGGCAACGAGGCGATGTCGATGGAGGTCGTCGACCAGCAGGGCAACGTGCTGATCTCGCACAATCTCGCGAACGCGCCGGCTGATTCGACCGCTTCGGACGCATCGGCGGCGCTCGGCGAGCCGCTGCCGCACGTCGTGCCGGTGCCGTCCGCCGCCCGCATCACCGACGCGTCGATCGCCGATTGGCGCGACCGCGCCGGTGCGCCGATCCGCGGCATCGTGGCCGAAGCGAAGCTGCACAACGGCGACGTCGCGAACCTGCTGATCGCGCGCAACATGACCGACCGCTGGGAGCTGCTCGACCGCTATCGCGACCAGCTGCATACGGCGGGTGCCGCCGGCGTCGCGCTCGCGCTCCTGCTCGGCTATCTGCTGATCCGCGCGGCGCTGCGGCCAGTGCGCGACATCGCGACGAGTGCGGGCAGCGTCACCGTCGACCGCCTGCACACACGCATCTCGGTCGAACGCGTGCCGCGCGAACTCGAAACGCTGGTCGCGTCGCTCAACGCGATGCTGGAGCGCATGGACTACGGTTTCCAGCGTCAGTCGCGCTTCACTGCGGACCTCGCGCACGATATGCGCACGCCGCTCGGCAACCTGCGCGGCGCGACCGAAGTCGCGCTCGCGCGGCCGCGCTCCCGCGAGGAATACGAAGCGCTGCTCGCGTCGAACCTCGAGGAATGCGACCGGCTGTCACGGATGATCGAGAGCGTGCTGTTTCTCGCGCGCGCCGAGCATCCGCAGTTCGTCAAGCACATGCGCAGCTTCGACGCGGCGCAGGAACTCACGCGCGTCGCCGAATACTTCGAGGGCGTCGCCGACGAAGCGAACGTGACGGTCGGCGTCACCGGCCACGCGACGCTGACCGCCGACCTCGAACTGTTCCGCCGCGCGGTCAGCAACCTGCTCGCGAACGCGATCCGCTATACGCCGCCGCGCGGCCGCATCACGCTCGATGCGCACGCGGACGAGCAGGATGTGCAGATCGTCGTCGCGAACGATGGCGAGCCGATCGCACCCGAACACATCGAACGGATCTTCGACCGCTTCTATCGCGTCGATCCGTCGCGCAGCTCGCTGCGCCCATCGGGTGCTGCGAGCGAAGCGACCGGTTCGACCGGCCTCGGCCTCGCGATCGTGCGGACCATCATGGAACTGCACAACGGCTCGGTACGCGCCATGAGCGACGCGTCCGGCACCCGCTTCATCCTGACTTTCCCGCGCGGCTGACCGTCTGAGCGACGGGTGTGACCTTCTGGTCGCCGGGAGCAACCTTTTGCTCGCCGGGCATGACCTTTTGCTCGCCGGGCGTGACCTTTTGCTCGCCGGGCGCGTCCCATGGACCGCCCAGCGCCTTCAGCAACGCCACGCTCGCGGCGAAGCGACGCGCGTCGATCTGCTCGTCATTGCGCTCGTTCGTGAGCGCGATGGTCTGTGCGGTAACGACGTCGAGGTAGCTGACGGCACCCGCCTGGTAGCGGTTCGTCGTGAGGCGCAGCGAAAGATCCGCCGCGGCGGTCGCGCGATGCTGACTGACCGCTTCGTCCGCGAGCGTGTGCAGCGCGGACAGGTTGTCCTCCACCTGCTGGAACGCGACCAGCACCGACTGCCGGTAGTCCGCCACGGCCCCGTCGTATTGCGCGGTCGCGCCGTGCAGCGTCGCTTCGCGCCGGCCGCCATCGAACAGCGTGCCGGCCAGTTGCGGCCCGAGCGACCAGAACAGACTCGGCGCCGTGAGCCACGGGCCGAAGAACGTGCTCTCCAGTCCGGCGCTCGCCGATAGCAGCAGGTCCGGAAAAAACGCGGCATGCGCCTCGCCGATCTGCGCGTTGGCCGCGGCCACGCGCCGTTCGGCCGCGGCGACGTCGGGTCGCCGTTCGAGCAGTTGCGAAGGCAGGCCCGCGGGAATCGTGGGAATTGTGGGAATCGTGGGAATCGTGGGAATCGTGGGAATCGTGGGAATCGTGGGAATCGTGGGAATCGTGGGAATCGTGGGAATTGCGGGAATCGTGGGAATTGCGGGCAGCGCCGAAGGCGCCGACGACGCAGCGAGCGGCGGCAGCGAAAACGTCGACGCCGGTTCGCCGACGAGCGTCGCGATCGCGTGCTGCAACTGGTCGCGCGATACGTCGATGTCACTGTCCTGGGTGCGCGTGGATTCGAGTTGCGTGGTGGCCTGAGCGACGGCCGATGCGTCGATCGCGCCGTCGCGCAGCTGTTGCTGCAACAGTTTCAGCGCCGCTGCATCCGCGGTGACGGTGCGGTCGAGCAGCTGCTTTTGCGTGTCGAGCGAACGCAGCGCGAAGTAGTCGAGTGCGAGGTCCGCGCTGACCGACAGGCGCACCGCTTCGAGATCGGCGGCGCTCGCCTGCGCATTCGCGCGCGCGGCTTCGGTCGCATCGCGCACGCGACCGAACAGATCCGGCTCCCAGCTCGCGGTCAGCCCCACCGAGTAGTCGGGCACGGTCTGGCCCGCGAGCGAGTGGCCCTCCACGTTCTGCGACGTGCGGAAGCGGTCCGCCGCGAGACCCGCGGTGACGGTCGGGAAAAAACCCGCGCGCTGATAGTCCACCATCGAACGCGCCTGCTGCAACTGCGCGACTGCATTGCCGACGGTCTGATTCGAAATGTCGACGCGCGCTTCGAGGCGGTTCAGGTCCGGGTCGCCGAAGACCGTCCACCACGCGCCGCGCGGCATACCGTCCGCCGGCGTCGATGGCACCCAGCCGGCCGCGGCTGCGAGCGGCGCGCCCGCGTAATGCGCCGGCACGTCGACCGATGGCACACGGTAAGGCGGCAGCGTCGAACAGGCCGACAGCATGGCAATCGACAGCAGGGCCGCCACGAGCGGTTTCGTGCGCAATACGTGCAACACATGCGGTACATGCGGTTCGCGCGAACCGGAGAGCGTTGGGTGGGTCATCAGCTGTGCGCTCCCGCTACGATGCTGACCAGCTGGCCCGCGTTCAGCGAATCGCCGGGATTGTCGATCACGCGATCGGTGGGTACCAGGCCCGTCGTGATTTCGACACGCGTGCCGAAGTCGCGGCCGATATGCACGGTTTTCAGCGCGGTGCGGCCGCTCGCATCGACGACCGCGACCATCGTGCCGGCGGGACGGAACATCAGCGTGCTGACCGGCACGTCGAGCGCCGCCGACGTCGCGCGCAACTGCAGATGCACCTGCACGTACGCACCGGGCATCAACGCGCTGTCGGGGTTGTCCACGTCGACCTCGACGCGCAGCGTACGGCTCACCGGATCGATCGCGCCGGTCGTGCGCGCGACCCGTCCGACGATCTGCCGGCCGGGATACTGCGGCGCCGTCAGGTACACGCCGGTCGACGTCGTCACGTACGGCGCGTCGTCCTGCGGCACGTCGACGAACACACGCAGCGTGCCGGTCTGCTCGACGTGGAACAGCTCGCCGGACATCCCCGCCGCACCGGGCGTGCCGCCTGCGGTCACGAGCGCGCCGACGTCGACGTTGCGCGCGGTGACGATGCCATCGAACGGCGCGACGATCTTTTCATACGACACCAGCTCGCCGAGATGCGCGGCATTCGCACGCGCGGATGCCAGCATCGCGTCGCGCGCCTCCATGTCGTTCATCTTCGTGTCCGCGTCCTGCTGCGCGACCGACTGCGTTTTCAGCATGTCCTGCCAGCGCTGCGAGGTCGCCTTCGCGTAGTCGAAGTTCGCCTGGGCGGTCGCCTCGTCGGCGCGCGCCTGGCGATACTGCGCATCGAGGTCCGGCGCATCGATCACGGCAAGCGTCTCGCCGGCCTTCACGTGCGTGCCGATGTCGGCGGTCCAGTGCGCGAGATAGCCGCTCGTGCGCGCGTAGATCGACGCCTCCGCGAACGGCGTCACCGCGCCGGGCAGCAGCAGATCCTGCACGGCGGGCGCCGGCTGCGGCGCGATCACCGACACGCTGAGCGCAGTTTGCGCGGCAGTCTGCTGCGTGAGTGCGGCACTCGCATGCAGGCGCGGCACGATGCCGGCCGCGAGCAACGCGAGCGCGATCGCCGCGACGGCGAACGGCATCGTCTTGCGGCGCGGCTTGCCGCTCGCGGCGGAATCCGGCGGAGGAGATGAATCGGTCATGAGCAGTTTCTCGTCGAAGTCGGAATGGGAATCAGGGAGCGGAAACAGCGTCGTCGGCGTCGGCATGGGTGCGATCGCCACGTGCGGCGCGTGCGGCACGGCGGCGGTCGAGCGCCGCATGCGCGATCCCGTAGACGACCGGCACGAACAGCAGCGTCGAGATCGTGCCGAACGCGAGGCCGCCGATCACCGCGCGGCCGAGCGGCGCGTTCTGTTCGCCGCCGTCGCCGAGGCCGAGCGCCATCGGCAGCATGCCGATCAGCATCGCGAGCGCGGTCATCACGACCGGGCGGAAGCGGGTGAAGCCCGCATCGAGCGCGGCCCGCAGCGGCGGCACGCCGCCGCCATGCAGTTCGCGCGCTGCGTTGATCACCAGAATGCTGTTCGCGGTCGCGATGCCGATGCAAAGGATCGTGCCCGTCAGCGCCGGCACGCTCAGCCGCGTATCGGTCGCGAACAGCATCCAAGCGATGCCCGCGAGCGAGCCCGGCAAACCGCTGACGATGATCAGCGGATCGAGCCACGACTGGAAGTTGACGACCATCAGCAGGTACACCAGCGCGATCGCGAACACGAGACCGCCCGCGAGCCCGGAGAACGAATCGTGCATCGCCTGCACCTGGCCGCGCACGACGATCGACGCGCCCGGCGGCAATTGCGTGCGCGCCTGGTCGACGAGCTTCGTCACGTCCGCGGCGACGCCGCCGAGGTCGCGGCCCTGCACCGACGCGAAGATGTCGAGTACGGGCTGGACGTTGTAGTGCGACACCACCGCTTGCTGCGTGCCGCGCGACAGCGTGCCGAGCGCGCCGAGCAGGTTCTGCGGCTGCGGACCCAATCCCGCATTCGTCGGCGTGCCGCTCGCGGTCGCCGCGACTGGCACGTTCGCGAGCGCCTGCAGCGAGCCGACGTCGTATTGCGGCACCATCGTCATCAACGGATAGCTGACGCCGTTGTGCGGATCCATCCAGAAGTTCGGCGACGTCTGCGAACTGCCGGACAGCGCGATCAGCAGGTTCTGCGACACGTCGCGCTGCTGCAGACCGGCCTCTATCGCGCGCGTGCGGTCGACGTTC
Source organism: Paraburkholderia sp. (assembly GCF_050742655.1). Lineage (GTDB taxonomy): Bacteria > Pseudomonadota > Gammaproteobacteria > Burkholderiales > Burkholderiaceae > Paraburkholderia. Next base: position 6,468 of record NZ_JBOIGG010000029.1, read on the forward strand.
ACGTTGATCGCCGGCTCGTCGCCGGGCTGCTGGATGCGCGCATCGACGAGCCCGCGCACGCCGCGCAGTTTCGCGAGCAGGCGGTCCGCGACGACGCGGTTCGCGTCGAGCTTGTTGCCGACGATCTGGACGTCGATCGGCGCGGGCAGGCCGAAATTCAGGATCTGGCTCACGATGTCGGCGGGCAGGAATGCGAACGTCACGCCCGGGAATGCGCGCGTCAGATCGTTGCGCAACGCGGCCACGTACTGCGCGGTCGGCCGGTGCCCTGCGGTGAGCGTGACCATCACGTCCGCGTCTTCGGTGCCGATCGGGTCCGACGAATCGTAGGTCAGGTTGATGCCGCTGACCGGCACGCCGATGTTGTCGAGGATCGTGGTGAGCTGCTGCGGCGGAATCACCTGGCGGATGCGCGCTTCGACCTGATCCGTGATGCGCGCGGTTTCCTCGATCCGCGTGCCGGTCGGCGCGCGCAGATGCAGCCGGATCTCGCCGGTGTCGACTGCGGGAAAGAAGTCGCGGCCCGCGAACGCGAGCAGCGATGCCGACGCAATGCAGACGATCAGGAAGCTCGCGATGAAACGGCCCGGCCGGTCGATCGCGCGCGAGAGCACGCCGCGATAGCCGTCACGCAAATGTTCGAAGCGTCGCTCGAACGCGGCCTGGAAACGCACGAGGCGTGCGAGCGGGCCCGTGCCCGTCGCGGGCTCCGCGCGGCGCGCGCGCATCAGATACATCGCGAGTGTCGGCACCAGCGTGCGCGAGAAGAAATACGACGCGCACATCGCGAACACCACTGCTTCCGCGAGCGGCACGAACAGATAGCGCGCGACGCCGGACAGCATGAACATCGGCACGAACACGATGCAGATCGACAGCGTCGACACGAATGTCGGCACCGCGATCTCACCCGAGCCGTTCAGGATCGCGTCGTGCAGCGGCTCGCCGTTCTCGAGGTGATGCGTGATGTTCTCGATTGCGACGGTCGCGTCGTCGACCAGAATACCGACGGCGAGCGCAAGCCCGCCGAGCGTCATGATGTTGATGGTCTGCCCGAGCACCGACAGCGCGATCAACGACGTCAGCACCGCGAGCGGGATCGACACCGCGATGATCAGCGTCGCGCGCCAGCTGCCGAGAAACAGCAGGATCATCACCGCGGTCAGGCACGCGGCGATCACCGCTTCGCGCGCCACGCCGAGAATCGCCGACTTCACGAACACCGACTGATCCGACAGCGGCGTGATGTGCAGCGCACTCGGCAACCCGGCCGCGATGTGCGGCAACATCGCCTTCACCTGCTGGATGATCGTAAGCGTCGACGTGCTGCCGGATTTCTCGATGGTCAGCAACGCGCCGCGCTTGCCGTCGCTGCGCACGATGTTGGTCTGCGGCGCATAGCCGTCGCGCACATGCGCGACGTCCCGCACGTAGATCACGCTGCCGCCCACCGTCTTCACCGGCAGGTTGTTCAGCGCCGCAACGGTATCGGTGCTGCCGTTCATCTGCACGTTGTATTCGCGCGTGCCGATCTTTGCGGTACCGCCCGGCAGGATCAGGTTCTGCGCATTGACGGCGTTGACGACGTCGATCGGCGCGAGCCCTTTGGCCTGCAGCGCGCGCGGGTCGATATCGACCATGATCTGGCGCACCTTGCCGCCGAACGGCAACGGCACCGATGCACCTTGCACCGTCGCGAGCTGCGTGCGGATGAAGCTGTTGCCGAGGTCGTACAGTTGCTGCTCGGACAGCGTCGGACTCGACAGACCGAGCTGCAGGATCGGCACCGTCGACGCGTTGTACGTGATGATGTTCGGCGGCAGCGTGCCCGGCGGCAGGATGCGCAGGATCGATGCCGAGTTCGATGCGGCTTCCGCGATCGCGCGATTGATGTCCGCGCCCTGATGGAAAAATATCTTGACGACCGATACGCCGTTCAGCGACTGCGACTCGATGTGTTCGATGTCGTCGACATCGGACGTGAGCGCGCGCTCGTAGCTCGACGTGATGCGGTTCGCCATGTCCTGCGCGGAGAAGCCGTTAAACGACCAGACGATGCTGACCACCGGGATATCGATGTTCGGAAAGATGTCGGTGGGCGTGCGCATGATCGACAGCGGCCCGACGATCAGGATCAGCACGGCGAGCACGATGAACGTATACGGGCGCCGCAGGGCGAGCCTGACAATCCACATGACGTGTTCCTGGGAAAAAGGGGAAATCGGAAGGCGCGGCGCGATGCGGGCGAGAGCGTGCGCGGCACGGACTTGGTGAGACGGGATTGTGCGGAACGGGGGCTTACCGGCCTACGTCGCGTGCATTACAAGCCCGTTATCTGCGTCGCGCGGCGAGGCGCACGCGCAATGCGCACGGCGATCGTGCGCAGATAACAGAACCGTAATCGAGGGGTCAGCCCGGGGAAAGGCCGGCTGACGACAATGGGTCATGTGGTGTGGTTCACGCCACTTTTATTTCCGACTCATTGGAGAGACATCATGAAACTGCTTGCCGCTTTTGCGCTGACCGCGCTCAGCCTGACCTTCGGTGCCGAAGCTTTCGCCCAGACCCCGGCGCCCCTCACCCGCGCCGAAGTGCGCGCCCAGCTGGTCCAGGCCGAAGCCCAGGGCCTCCTGCCCGTCCGCAAGAACGACTACCCGCCTTCAGCCACGACGATCGCGCGCAACCGCGAAGTCTATGCGCTCGAGCATGGGCAGAACGGGGACACCACGATGCAGACGTACGGCGCGCCGGCTGCGCAGCCGGGCAGCGCATCGGACTGACGATGCGCACCGGCTCGTCGTACGGCGCGGCGCACGGGCCATGCCCGGCGCGCGCCGCCTGCCGGACACGCGGATCGCATGACGCCGTGCATCGCACTGCGCGCGGCAAGCAACGCCGTTACACAGGCTCGCGGCACACCGCGAGCCTTTCCGGTCGAAGCCGCGTCAGAACACGTGGCGCATCGCAACGCGCGCGATGAACTGGTTGGCCGTCGTGGACGGCGCATCGGCGCCGGTAATAAACGCCGTATTGAGCGGTGCCGCGACCGCGCTGCCGCCGGCCACGTGCTGATACATGCCCTGCACGTACACATCGGTGCGCGGCGACAGGTTGTAGTCCGCCATCAGGCCGATCTGATGCCATTTCGGTTTCGTGTTGCCGGCCGCGCTGTCGAAATGACCCAGCGTGTAGGTGTACATCGCGCCGACGAACGCGTTCCTCAGGAACTGGTACTTCGCGTTCACTTCGAAGTTGTCGAACTTGAGACTGCTCGCCGGGTTCGAGAAATTACCCACGTACACCGAGCCCGTCGCGTCGTTCAGCGACGTGTGGCTATAGACGAAGCCGAGAATCGCCGGGCCGACCGTATAGTTGATGCCTGCACCCCATACCTGCTCGCGGCCCGCGAAGAAGTCGGTATCGTTCGTCGCGAGCGAGCCGCCTGCTGTTGCGCCCGCGTTGTTGATCTGCATGTACGCGGCCGCGATCGACACCGGGCCGCCGACATACTGCGCGCCGAGGCTGTACGAACGGTTGTTCGCGAAGCCGCCCGCCTGGTTACTGAAACCGTACAGGCCGCCGAACGAGAATCCGCCGTACGTGTTGCTCGCGTACTTGATGCTGTTGTTGAGCCGGAATGAGTTGTCGGTGTTGTCGTTGTCGTATGGGTGCGACAGCAGAAAGCCCGCCCAGTTGCCGTTGGCCGTGAGCGGCGCGAGATAGTCGACGACCGAGTCGTACTGGCGGCCCATCGTCAGCGTGCCGTACCGCGCGGAACTGATGCCGACATACGCCTGGCGCCCGAACATCCGGCCGCCCTGTCCCAGGCTGCCCGAATTCACGTTGAAGCCGTTTTCCAGCTGGAATACCGCCTTCAGGCCGCCGCCCAGATCCTCGGTACCCTTCAGCCCCCAGCGGCTTCCCTGCGCGAAGCCGCTTTGCATCTGGACCGCGGAATGGCCGCCGGTATTGTTCGTATAGTTCAGCCCTTCGTCGATCAGGCCATAGAGCGTCACGCTGCTTTGCGCGGAAGCCGCCAACGGGACCAGCGCGCAGCCGGCGGCCGTGCCGGCGATCAGGATTCGTTTCATCGGTGTAGTCGTCCTCAGTGTGGGAAACCCGGGCGGCCGGAACGGAAGGCCGGCAACCGGTGCTCGCACTGTATGACCTACAAAATGCCGTTCCGCAGCAATTCTGAATTGCCGGTCCGGTGTTGCGCGGCCCCCACTGGCGCGTGCCCGTTGGCCTCTGCGCGCGGGGGTTCGTCGCGATAGCGCGCGACGACGAAGTCCACGAAACTGCGCGCCGCGGCCGACATATTCGGCTGCCCCGAATACAGCACCCAGACAGTCCGCTCGGCGTCGCACAGCGACACGTCGGTCAGAAGCGGCAGCAGCCTGCCGTCACGCAGTTCGTCCTGAACCGTCGAGTGCGACAGCCGCGCGACGCCGAGCCCCGCCTCGACCGCGCGCTTGATCAAGAACGGGCTCTGCATGCTGAGCACCGGCTGGACGATCACGCGCTGCGTGCCGTGCGAGTCACGGAACGCCCAGTAGCGGCTCGGCGCGTCAGCCGCAAGCAGCACGTCGTGGCGCGACAGTTCCTCGGGCTTGCGCGGCGTGCCGCAACGCGACAGATACGCCGGGCTCGCGACGATCACGTCGCGCGTCTGCGCGAGTGGGCGGCACACCAGCGACGAATCGCGCAGACGCCGCTCGGTGCCGAAACACACGTCGAATTCGGGGACGGCGACGTCGGCCATGTTGTCGAACACGGTCAGCTCGAAGTTCGCGCGCGGTTCGTCGCGACGATAGGCGGCGAGCACGTCGGGCAGATCGGTCGCTGCGTAGCAGGATGAAGACGCGATCTTCAGCGGCCCGGTCGGCTGCGTCGTCGCCACCGACACACATTCGTCCATCAGTTCGAGTTGCCGGATCAGTTCGACGCAGCAGCGCCGGTATGTCTCGCCAGTCAGCGTCAGCGACACGCGGCGCGTGGTACGGTTGATCAGCCGCACACCCAGATGCTGCTCGAGCGTCGCGACGCTACGCGTCACCACCGACGCCGAGATACCGAGCTGCCTGGCCGCTTCCGCGAAGTTGAGGCACTCCGCCACGCGGGCGAAGATGCGAATCGACATGAGTTGGTTCATCGCTTGGTCCGCAGGCTTTCCGCGCGCCCGGCGCGAGCGAGCGGCCGGCCGCATGCGCGGGACGAACCAGCTTAGACGGACAGTCCTTACCCGATACCGTCGCGTTCATTACGATGTTGTTATCTTTGGCGACGGCCCGCGGGCGGTGCGTCGATGCGTTTGCGGCGGATCAGTCCAGCGGCGGAACGACGCCTTCGGACAGCGTCTTGAGCAGGCGTGCGCGGCGGCGTTCGAGGTCCGCGATCTGACGCTCGATCGAAGCGAGCCGCTTGCGCTGAGCCCCGGTGGTTTCGCTGCAGGCACTCGCGCCTTCGATCATCCGCATGCAGTCGGGAAACGCACGGATGTCGGCGAGACTGAAACCCGTCGCGATCATCCGCTGGATCTGCCTGACCTGCGTGACGGCCGCGCGTGGAAACACCCGGTAGCCGTTGCTCGCGCGCACCGACGCGAGCAACCCGTGTTCGTCGTAGTGGCGGATCGAACGCACGCTCGCGCCGGTCTCGCGTGCGAGTGCGCCGATGGTCAGCGGGTTGTGTGCGGAGGCCTGTTTCATGGAGAAAAAGGATAGCAGTATTTGCGATTTTTCCGCTTGACCCTCACATCAGCGTGAGGGTCGAGACTGGGGCATTCCGACAACCAGGAGTACTTGTCCATGCCTCTCCGACTGTTTCGTCACGCGCTATTCCGTGCCCTCTATCCGCTGGTCGCTTTCAGCGCGCTGCTTGCTGCGTCGCCCGCTGCGCTCGCGGATACAAAAACCTACACGGTCACGGCACCCGACGGCGTCGTGCTCGCCGTCCAGGAAGCGGGGAATCCGCAAGGCACGCCGATCGTGTTCATTCACGGACTGCTCGGCAGTCATCTAAACTGGGACGAGCAGGTGAAGAATCCGCGGCTTCAGCGCTATCGGCTCATCACGTACGACATGCGCGGCCACGGTCTTTCCGGCAAACCGACCGATGCCGATTCGTATCGCGACGGACGCCGCTGGGCAGACGATCTCGCCTCGGTCATCGAGACTTCGCATGCGCGCAAGCCGGTGCTGGTCGGATGGTCGCTGGGCGGTGTCGTGATATCGAACTACCTCGCGGCATATGGAGACGACGGCATTGCCGGCGCCGTGTATGTCGACGGCGTGATTGAACTGAAGCCGGAGCAGATCGTCGCGCATCCGGACGTGTATCGCGACATGACCTCGGCGGATCTGAAAACGCACCTCGACGGCGAACGCGCTTTTGTCGCCCTGTGCTTCCATCGCAAGCCCGATACGGCTACGTTCGAGCGGCTGCTCGCGAACGCGGCGATCGCGTCGTGGGACATGCAGCGTAACGTTCAATCGATGACGGTCGAGGCTGCCGCTGGTTTGAGCAAAGCGCGCGTGCCGGTCCTGCTGATCTACGGTGCGCGCAACGCGCTCGTGCAGGCCAGGCCCGCGATCGGACGGGCAATGCAGCTGAATCCGCGGATACGGAGCACGCTGTATGCGGAGTCAGGGCATGCACCGTTTATCGAGGAGCCGGTGCGCTTCGATCGGGATCTGGTTGCGTTTGTCGATGGGGCTTCGGTGGGGCGAGCGGAATAGTCGCAGCGAAGCTCGTATGACCGACGGCGAGGCGGCTCCCGGTTCGGAATCCGCTACTGGCCTTCGCAGAAGCGCACACGCGCCGCGACGTTCCCGATACGCTGAAACTGTCCGACCTCGACCCCAGGGAACTCCATGCGTACCGATGCAACAGGTAACCGTCGTGTCGGTACGCCGACTCCCGAGACGAACTCGCCCGCACCGGCGACACCACAACGAACGGCGGCGGCCTCACCCACCCCTGATTCATCGGCGTCGCACTTCGGAAAACTTCGCGATCTCGTCAGCCGAAAGAAACCTGTGCGCGACGAACCGCTCGATGTCGTCGCCGTCGGCAACGGCTTCGTCAGTCGCTTCACGGTGGGCCATATCGCGGATACACGCAAGGTCGCGCCGAAGGCATTGCGCGTCAATCAACAAAGCGCGGACGGCAACGTCAACATGGCGATCGTAGGGCCGTCGCTCGAAGACGTCGGGCGCGCGTATGGCCCGCGCGGTTATGCGTCGTGGGACGCGAAGCACCATCAGGTCAATCTGCAAGACTATCTGATGGAGTTCAACTGCGGCAAAAGACCGCCGATCGACGCAGAGCTCTACAAGATCACGCTCGACATCGAAGAACGCCGTCTGCGCGGCCAGCGGCCAGTCCGGTTCGCCAAACCCTACACGAACCCGGAAAACAACATCCGCTATACGCTCGATTCGGAGTACCGCAATCCGCACTCGCTGGAGAAATTCAACAGCGCACAGCGATTCCTCCATCCCAACAGTTATTCCGGCAAGAACGTGTCGCGCGAGACGTTTCGCCGCTATGTGATTCACACCGTCGAGAAAATTGTCGCCAGAAGCAAGCGGGTGAACGTGCGCGGTATCGAAGGCGAAGTCACGCGGATCGACTACGACGAGCAGAAACAGCTATTTACGTTGACGGTGAAGAAAGCCGGTTCCGATAAAACGGAGCAACTGACTGCCCGGCGAGTGGTCCTGGGGACGGGACAGGAGCGCGACTTCGTACCCGACGTACTGAAGGGTATCGTGCACGACGCGCGCTTTTATTCCGGCGACGACGTATATGACCGGCTGCTTTCGGAAGCGCACGCGAATCCTGCGCAGATGCAGAACCGCAGAGGGCTCCTGGTCGGCACGGGTCTCACGATGAACGATGTTGCAAAAAGCCTGCTACGACTGAAGGTCGGCAACTTCCACATCATCTCGCGCCATGTGCTCACGCACGAGCTGCCGCAGGACATGCCACCGCTCGAACAGTGCCTTGGCCGCGATTACGAGCCACTCCTCGAGAATCTGGACCGGATTCACGACAGACTGAATCCGGACCAGGTCCACCCTGCGTCCTTTAATGGACGGGGCGATATCGTCGATCGCTACGTCGGCAAGGTCAAGGAAACGTTCCTTTCTGCAAAATCGCTTGCCGACAGCTACGAACCGTCGAGCGACGAGCCGCTCATCATTCGCGGTCAGCCGTTCGACCGCAAGCTCGTGTGCCGCGCGTTGCTCGCACAGTATGCCGCGTACCGCTACGAAGGTCTGCGTGGCGGCCTCTTCCGCGAAAGGTATGGCGAAGAGACCGCGAACGAAATCGTCGAGCGGCTCTTCCGCGAGATCGATGAACCTTACTCTGCATGGATCACGACGTCGCATACCTCGAACACCGACGCCAACATCAAGGTCAATCGCTGGCTGCGCGAATCGGGCAAACTCGAAGCAACCTCGATCACCGGCGTGAAGAAGGTCGGCGAGCGTTTCGACGTCAGTTTCGCGAACGGCAAGACGGAGAGGTTCGACTACATCGCGAATTTCGCTGGACGTCGACAAGTACCGGTTTTCGATCCGAAAGAAAATGAAAACGATCAGCTGACGACGAGCCTCATTGAACAGGGCTTGATCCAGCCTCACCCGACGGGCATCGGCGCGAAAATGGATGAAACGGGACGCGCGGTTCCCGATCCACGGCGTTTGGGGAATGGTCCGACGCCGAACCTGTTCCTCGCTTCCGCATTGGCGAGGGGTGAACTGATGTTCCCGACGAATCCGGACCGCGACCCGCTCGGCCATGTCATTTCCCAGGCGGCGCCCGGTCTTGAGCCGTTGACGAAACAGATTGCGGATTCGATCGTGCTCGACATGACCGGCTGGAAACCGCACGCTGATCACGAACTGGACTTCGAGTACACCGAAGCTGGGGTCAATCCGGTGCCGCGCAGATAGAAGCGAGCGAGCTTCAGATAAACCGGCTTTGATCGTCGGCGGAGGGCAGGAAGCACTGCTCGCGGCGCCTGAAAATTCGATAGCGGTTCCGGGCCACGAATCGATAGGCGGCGTCGCGGATCGGCGCTGGTACGAGCCAACCGAGCCACAGCAACCGCCACGCGCCGCCGAGCTGATGGGCAATGCGCAGAATCGCGGCAGTATGCCGATACGATTGCTCGCCGTCGACGAGCAGAAGCGTCTCGAGGTTCTCGACGGAAAGTCCTGCCGCTTTGAGCAGCGCTTCGCCGGCGGGTGATTGCATCGACGCGAACCTGAAAACCTTGCGCCTGTCCCGCTTCAACAGGAACCGCACCCAGCTGCTGCACAACAGACATCTGGCATCAAACACAAGGATCATGTGCTTCCCCCTGGGGACCGACGTCGAGCGTTCCCCGATAGGCCACCATATGCCGCGTACCGGGCCACGTCGCGAGTACATCGAAGCGGAACGACCCATTATCGCCCTGTTCCACCGCGTGAATGCGCGGCACCAACGAACGCGGCACGGGAATACCCAGAAACGTGACCTTCCGCAGGTGCATCGCAAGCTGCACGCTACTCGCCTCCAGCGCAAACCAAAGACGAATCGGTCCGATCGCTTCGGTCAGGAAACCGCCACGCGCAGACAGACGGGAACGCATGGTTCGCGCAGGAAAGATGCGTGTCCATGATTCCTCGAGCGGGTTCGCATCCAGCTCGAACGCGAAGGTCTCGAGCTGCGACTCCGCCGGAAATCGCAGCGCCAGTGCAACCAGACGACCGACGGCGGTCGTCGCTCCCGTGACGGTGACCGTACCGCTCAAGCGAACGCGACCCTGCAGCGAATGAAACGCGCGCACCTCGAACGGCAGGTTCGCGAACTCGCTACCGAGTACCTGCCGATAGATCGGAGCGCCGGTGTTCAAAGCGTCTCCTCGGTCGTATAGATCGCAAGATCGCCGAATTGCGCCTCGAAGTCCTTAAGCGTCAGCAAGCCCACGCACGGCGTTGCCCCCGCTTCATGTAGATCGCCATTTTTCAGTTTGCGCACGAGTGCGGCTGCGGCGAGCGCCGGAACGTAAGGGCCGTCGCCGTCTTTCGCGACGAGCGTCCAGCGCTTCCCGAGCGGCTCGCCAGATAGGCCCTTGCCCACAACGTCGACATGCATCGCGCCTGCGTCGGTCCCGAGACGGATGACGGCCTCGCTGGCCCATTTCGCAAAAGACGCGAATGCGGTGAGATTCGGCAACAGACGAACCCGCCGCAACGCACTCACCGCCGCCAGACCGAGATGAAGCACGGGCAGTTCGAGACCGCCCCGGAACACGACGGACCGCACCGCAGGGTATCGATCGGCGTGAAGCGTGAGGTCGGGCACATCGCACAGTGCGAGCCATCGCGAGCCGACAGGTGCCGGGTACGCGTGGCGCACATGCTTGAACCAGCCCGCGGCACACTCCCAGCGCGCATTGTTCCAGATGCGGATCGGCTCGCCGCAGTAGCTGAGAATCGCCGCGACTGTCGCGGGCCCTCTGTCCGTGCGATTTCCCGGTGTGATGCCGATGTCGATGTCCGTCATTTCGGAAAACGCCGGTGCCAGGGTGTCGAGAACCGCGCTCGAGAACGCGGGGACCGAGCTGGCGCCGCTCGTGACCAGCAGGCCCGCCGCCTTCGCTTGCGCGTCGAGTGCGCCGATGCCCAGCACGAAGTCGCGTGCATCGGCGAGGTCGAGGTAGTGCGCACCCGCCTCGATGCACGCATGGGCGACGCGATAGTCCTGCCGTTGAAAAGGACCGTTCAGATTGACGACGATCGTCGCACCCGTTGCCGCAACCTGCGAAGACAATGTCGCCGAGGTGGAGTCGATCTGCGCCGATTCGAATTCGCAGCGAGCGCCCGCAAGCGAGAGCGCGTCGATGAGCTTGTCGGCTTGCGATCGATTGCGCCCGGCGATGACGACGCGAAGCTCCGCGTCGGGACTGAGCAATTTCGCCAGCCTTCCCCCGAAGAATCCGTAGCCGCCTATCAGTAGCACCGTGGTCTTGTGGTTTTTCATGGTCGAACAGCAGAGCGGTATGTTTGTCAGTGCGTATTCTCCGCTACGAATGACGGCACTGCATACTCCTGTTATCGAACCCTCTTCGGCTCGGTATTACATCGGGACGGAAGCATCGCCCAGCATCCCCCCTCGTTGAACAGGCTCGAACGCGAAGCGGCTGCCCATGCAAAACAAAGAGCAGCCGCTTCACTATTCGACATCTGTTAGTGCTTGACCACCGCCGTCGGATTCGCGTAGTAGCTGATCAACTTGTTCGCTAGCCAGCCGTGATCATCCGTGTTGCTGAAATTCTTGATCACGTTGGTGGTATTGCCGCCGCCCCAAAGGATCGCAAACACGTTGTTGTTAGCCGCAAGGGTCCGCTTGCCGTTGTCGCTGCTCCAGTTGTAGTTGTTCGCCTTGTTGTTGTACTCGAGCAGATATTGCTGGTAGCTCGAATTCGCCGTCAGACAGTTGTACGCGTTCGCTCCGCACGCCAGCGCGTAGTTCCCGACCGACGTATTCGTGTTCGAACTGCTCGCTGCGCCCTTGATCATGTTGCCGAGATTCGATGTGAGATTGCTGTCTCCAAAGAAGTAGACGGGGGCCGTGCTGAAGACATACGAGCCTGCCGTCCCCTGGAACAGTTCCGGGTTCGTTTCCGCCGTGTTCGGAATGTGCGAGCCGGGGATTTGCCACAACATGATCGGGATGTTGCGATTCGCCTGGCTAAGCTGCCCCACCGCGCTCAGATAGTTGTCCCATGAGCGGGCGTTGTAGAGCGTGGCCGCGCCGGGCGACGCGCTGTCGTCCATTTCATAGCGATCGAACAGGAAGAAGTCAGGACCGACCGCGTTCGACGTATCGATCGCAGCGGGGGCATTGGTATTCAGCCAGCTCGATACCGGTGTCGAATAGGCCGTGGCAATCTGCGCGCTGCTCAGACTTTGATGCAGCCAGAAACCCGAACCCACCGCCCACATGTTGTCCTGCCAGCCGAACGTCACCGTCCCCTTCGGGGCAAGCGTGCGGATCAGCCAGTTGTTGGCCTGCACCCAGCCTGCAAATCCGGCCGGAAAGGTCGGCGTGGGATAGGTGCTCGTGTTGTAGACCGGGTTGGTCACGCACGCATTAAACCAGCTTCCCACCTGACTATATGCACCGGCCGAAGTCGTGTTGTTGACGCTCGTGTTCCAGAAGGGATCGGTCTGGCCGTCAAGGCTCCATTCCGGGTAGCCATCCGCGAGAAGACTCCGAAGTATCTGCACCGGCGTACCGGTATAGGTTTTCCCCAGATAAGGCGCCGAACCCAGGCCGTTGGGGTTGGACGTGTTCGTGTAGCTCCGCGAGGTGGTCATCAGGCACATGGCCTGCGCGATCGCCTTGTTGACCGCGCCGGCAGGCAACGCCGAATTGACGTTACCGACATAGCCGTTTTGCTGGATTGCCCCGAGCAGGTCCGGATTCATCAGCAGCGACCCGTAGTAGTTTTGCCCCTGATAAGACACGGGGAAACTGCCCAGCATCATCGCGTCGGCCGCGAGACTGGCGAAGTGGCGTCCCATCAGATATGTCGCCGCCGGATTGCCTGAACTGAGGCCCGCGGCGCCGTTGGTGAAGTCGTCGAAGTTTGCGCCGCCACTCATCTGCGCGGTGTATTCGACAATGGCGACTCGCGTCGGATGCTGATTGATCGGAGCGAGCGCATTGAAATCGTTGGTCATCCGATAGGCGTTGGTCGGCGGATCGATCACGCCAGGATCGCCGTTCCCGTTCACGCCCGCATACTTGAAGACCACGTCGACGGGCTTGCCGCCAAAGTCGTCGTTGCCTCCGGTCGATGTGGCAGTCGGCGGCGTGATGTTGGGGCCGCCAATGGCGCCCATCGCGATGAATGACGGCCAACCGGGAACGGAGCCGCCGGTCCAGCTGGTCGGGGTCGGGGTCGGCGTGGGAGTTGGGGTCGGCGCGGGAGTTGGTGTGGGCGTCGGTGTAGGGGTTGGCGTCGGTGTAGGCGTCGGGGTGGGTGTGGGAGTCGGCGTTGGCGTTGGCGTCGGTGTGGACACGACACAGCTGCCTGCAACGGTCCATGGCTGACCGCTCCCGGAGACTCCGCTATTCGATGCCGGATTTTGCCCCTGGGTCCACCAGTTCGCGCGGTATTCGACACCGTTGTACGAAACGATGTTGCCGGCGGTGTAAGCCACGCTGCTATTCCAGCCTGCGGGGCAACTACCGGCGGAACCCGTCGGCGTTGGAGTCGGCGTCGGTGCCGGGGCGGACGCGCCCCCGCCCGACGCTGCTCCAACAGGCGCCCACAGACTCGCCGTAGTCGGATTCCAGCCAGAGCTGGAATAGTCCTGCTGATTGACGATTGCCCGATAATTCTGGCCGTTATACGTGACGATTGTTCCCGCAGCGTAGTAGGTGTCCGGTGCCCATGCGGGATAAGCATTGGCATTCCTGTACGACGCACCGATCAACAACAGGACCGACGCAGCGAATAGCGTCGGCTTCAAAATCTTCTCCAGTTTCCTCGTTTCCATATATTGACCTTTTAGATGTTATTCATTTGAATTAACGACGAATTACCGCGATGGCGACCAGTCATCCCGGAAGCGTTGTTGCAAATAGCGAAGTGCCGAGCCAAACGTTTGCGCGATGGCTCGAACTGAGAGCGCAGGCATCCAGATGGCATGCGCAGCGGGTTGGTGAGATCGGATGGGTCCTGGTAAATGCCGGGCATCGGTTCGATCCTGCAGATCGGAACGATGATGTTTCTGAAGTATTTGAATGCCGGCGCATGGCGTTCATTCGTGATTTGATGCCGCGATAGTCCCCGCGTTGTGTGCTCAGCTAGTAGCCGGTCTTTGTCCTGCGACTTGCTCGTCGCAGTCGCATGTTATTCGAATGGCGAGCGTAACAGACCATGGCATCCGAATTGCACCATAGATCAAATACCGGCAATACACGATTTATAGATTGTCCGGTATTTCTTTGCAGTAGCGGGACTCTGGGCACATCACCGACGATGACGTACCCGAATGACCGTCGCGGGATCAGGTCAGAGTCGCGTCCCGACTGATCTGCTTTCGCTTACTTCGGCCTATTGCCCACCACGTCGATGGCACTCTGCGATTTCGCGCGCACACGCAATTCGAATTTCTGGATCTTGCCGGTCGAGGTCTTCGGCAACTCGCCGAACTCCACGGCCTTGGGCACCTTGAAACCTGCCAGATGCTGCCTGCAATGCGCGACGATCTCCTCGACGGTGGCGTATTCGCCTGGCTTCAGTTCGACGAACGCACACGGTACTTCGCCCCACTTTGCGTCCGGCATTGCGACTACAGCCGCCACCGCCACGGCGGGATGAAGGTACAACACGTCCTCGACTTCGATGCTCGAGATGTTTTCACCGCCTGAAATGATGATGTCCTTGCTGCGGTCGCGGATGCGGATATAGCCATCGGGCGCCATCACGCCGAGATCTCCGGTATGAAACCAGCCGCCGCGAAATGCCGCATCGGATGCGCGCGGATTTTTCAGGTAGCCCTTCATGCAGATGTTGCCGCGAAACATGATTTCGCCGAGCGTCTCGCCGTCGGCGGGTACCGGTGCAAGCGTGTCGGGATCGAGCACCGCGACGGCAGCCTGCAGGTGATAGCGCACGCCCTGACGTGCATTGAGCGTCGCACGTGCGTCGTCGTCGAGCGCGTCCCATTCCTCCTGCTTTGCGCACACGGACGCCGGCCCATAAACCTCAGTCAATCCATAGACGTGCGTGAGATCGATGCCGATGTCCTTCATGCGCGCGATCACGGCCGGCGACGGTGGCGCTCCCGCTACCATCGTCGCGACGCGATGCGTGATGCCTTCGCGCCAATGCGCGGGTGCATTGGCGAGTGCGCCCTGCACGATCGGCGCGCCGCAGTAGTGCGTGACACGCTCGCGCCGGATCAGGTCGAACACCGTCTGCGCGTCGAACTTGCGCAGGCAGACGTTGACGCCTGCACGCGCCGCGACCGTCCACGGAAAACACCAGCCGTTGCAGTGAAAAAGCGGCAACGTCCACAGATATACCGCGTGCTTGGGCATGTCCCATTCGAGGATGTTCGATAGCGCATTGAGGTACGCGCCGCGGTGGTGATACACCACACCCTTCGGATCGCCGGTGGTGCCCGACGTGTAGTTCAACGCGATCGCATCCCATTCGTCGCGAGGGAGCATCCACGCATAGTGGGGATCGCCCTCGGCGAGAAACGTTTCGTAATCCGTGGCAGTCGAAAAGCTTGCTGGATCGGCGGGCATCGCATCGGCCACGCTGACGATGCGTAGCTCAGGGAGTTCGGACGCAACGGCCTCTGCGATCGCCGCGTATTCCGTATCGACAATCAGCACCCTCGCTTCGCCGTAACGCAGCATGAAGATGATGGATTTCGCGTCGAGTCTGGTGTTCAGCGTGTTGAGCACGGCGCCGCACATCGGCACGCCGAAGTGCGCCTCCACCATCGCTGGAATGTTCGGAAGGAGCACCGCCACCGTATCGCCGCGGCCGATGCCGGTCCGCTCCAGTGCGCTCGCTAGCTGCCGGGTGCGCGCATAGGTTTCCCGCCAGGTACGACGAATTTCGCCGTGCACCACCGCGAGACGATCGCCGTACACCTCAGCAGCGCGCGCGATGAAGTCGACAGGCGTAAGCGGTACGTAGTTGGCTTCGCGACGCGCGAGGCCCGCGTCATACATGTGTTCCATCGCAGTGTCTCCGGGGCGGACGCGTCGGCCTTGTCAGGGAGTTGTAACGCTACGTGGACAGTCTATTTTTTTAGCAGGTTTGTCAACCTGGGCGATACGCAAGGCGGCGCGCGATACCGCGGCGAGGGACTCGATAGAAGGCGGCGTAGCCATCCATCGCCAGCCACAATGAACCGCTAGACAACCGCCACCGTCGCACCCGCGCTTTGAAGACGCCGCCGTGCCGCATCCGCCTGGTCGGCCGACGGGAAATCCTTCAACTTCTGCGGCGCGGACTCGACGAGATCCTTCGCGTCCTTTAGCGACAACTGAGTCAGCTCACGCACTTCCTTGATCACGTTGATGAGGTTGGGCCCACTGTCGACGAGGACCACCGTACACCCATTCGGCGCGCCACCAGTCGTGACCGTGGTGTACGTGGTGGTCTTGAACGACCCCGCTGATTTCACCGCCTCATAGGGATCGCCGTAACCCATTTCGATCGAATCGATCGAAATGGTCTTCGGATCGTCGGGGTCGCAGCGCAGGGGCACTTCCGCTCCTGCGTGTGCGATGCGCGCCGCTTTCTCGGGCGTCGTCAACGAGATCGTCAGTTCGGCGCGGTATGGCCAGCCGCGCTCCGGCGTGACCTCGAGTTCGAGCCGCCATTTGCTGAAGCCGCGCGATGCCAGCGACGCCTCAGCCAGCGGGATCGAGTCCGCAGTCTTTACGATGCCCTTCGCCTTTGTGCCCGCACGAAGGATCTGCGGTCCGAGTACCAGCGCATCGAGCCGGTTCGACCCCTGCGGCAACGTCTGTCCGCGTGTCAGCGATGCGGGTGCAAGCGAAACCTTCGACGGGTCGTTCGGATCGAGCACAACGTAGAGGCGATCGCCGCGTGTGACCGATGCGCCGTCGGGCACAGACAGGGTAACCCGACGCTTTGGCGCACCGATCGCGTCGAGTTCGAGCGCCGCCTCGGGGCTTCCCGTTGCCAGCGACGAGACCGACAGCACCTCCGCGACGCCGAGTGTCGATGTATCGACCGGCGTGGTGTCCGCCGCGCCCGTCGTACTGAATCCCGCACTCGCTGCGCTTGCGGATGTGGTTGCCTTCGCGACCGCGTCGGCAATCGCCGCGCTCATTTGCGACTGAAACGCGTTGTTGCCGAAGGTGGTGTTGATCGTCGTTTCGAAGGTACGCCTGATCTCACGCGCCCGTTTTATCGAGCGGCGGATCGACCAAAGAATGATCGCGACCACAACCACCGGAATGACGATGGCGAGTGAATTCATGCTGTACCTCGAACGTTAGCTACTCCACCCTACCGAGCAAGATCGCTTCCCGGCTGCGCAACGTCTGCTGGAGCGCGGTCAATCCTTCCTGCAGTTCGACGAGATGCTCGAGCATCCAGACCCCCGCGCGCCCGTCGGTCATGGCATTCAGCAGTGCGCACTGGCCGACGAGCCGCTCGTCGCTGCGGATCAGCGCTTCAAGCGTGCCTGCCTCGTCGCGATAGCGCTGCGTCATGCGATCGTTTTCCGGCACCGGCTGCGCCTGCACCCGGCCGCCGAGCACACCGATATCCGCGGCCAGACGCTCCAGCTTGCGCGCATCGGCGGTCAGTGCAGGATCGGGGAACGGCTTCTCGCGGGTCGGCGTCGGAAAGAACTCGCGACGGTACGCCGCCTCCGCGGCTTCGACGGTCGCGCGCGCGGTGCCGAGCAACCAGCCGGCCTTGCTGCGCACGAGCTGATCGTCGGCACGCAGCTGGTTCTCCTTGCGATAGAAGTTGTAGCCCCAGCCGTGAAACAGATTGATCGCGGCCTGTCGCAATGCGCCTTCGTCGTAGAAGCCCTGGTCCATGATCAGGTGGATCCCGTCAGTCCCGTGCCGGCTCCCACCGGATAGATTCCGGTGGCCGGACTGCCGATCTGGAACGGCAGGCCCGCGGCCGCATTGGGTGCGGACACGAGGCCCTTCTCAGCCATCCGCAGCGCGAGGTAGTAGCGGACTGCTTCGATCGGCGTGAGACCGATGGCCTGCAGCGAGATCAGTTCGCGCATCCGCTCGTCCTTCGGCACGATCAGCACCTTCAGATCGTTCAGCATGATGCCGAAGATGCGCAGGAAGTCAGACAGGTGCGTCTTTACCGATTCGCGGATCTCGGTGATGTGCTCGTTGATATTTTCCATCTTCGTGACCTGCACGATCTGGTTGATCGCCTGTTCGATCGCCGGGCTCGCGTAATCGGCGACTTCCTGCGTATCGATCACATTGCCGTTGAACGGCAGATGGGTAATCAGATCGAGAGCCGCTTCCTTCGAATCCACATGAATGTAGTAATCGACCTGATACGCCATCTCAGCCATTTCGGCACTGGTAGCGATACCCTGGCTGCGGACCAGTAGTTTCGAGCGGTTGATATAGATGACTTCGAAAATCCATGGCGACGAACCGCCGAAAAAACCCTGCGCAATCGAACCCAGCAACGGTTTATCCGGTGTGGTCAGCGCATATTGGCCGGTATCGTAAACATTAAGAACCGCACCGCGCGATTTGAGCACGCAGAAGTGATTGCTTTCGACGGTGAGCAGCGAACCGGACACAATGCTGTCATCAACGATCTTGACCGCAATGCTGCGCGTGCCCAGCATATCGGTACCATCGCGCTGCAGCGACGTGATGACCTGTCTCGTGATTGCCATGCGTTCCTCCGTAGTGACCTGCGTCCGGGCGGCGCACGCCGGCCGGGATACGATGTGGAAATGCGGACAGCGAATATCGAACAACCAGCCGATGAAACCGGAAATCGGGCAACGCTAAAGATAATCGATTAATCAGCGCTTATCCAGCGATTGCGCATAGGGTTACTTGCAGCATTCAATGTGATTACAGGTCGGGATAGATTGTCAGTACACGGGATTCGCGCGGTGACGGTGTCGCCCGCCTGGACCGGGTCGCCTACAATGGGACGGATCTGGTTTAGCCGCCTCCGTTGATGGACGCAGACGCTTCCCACCTATCCGGACTCAACCTGAATCCACAAAGGGAATCCCATGTCGAAGAAAATCTCGATCCCCTCGAGCAATAGCCCGTTCGACGCCTGGCTCGCCTTACCCGAAGCCGGCAGCGGCCCGGTCATCGTGCTTCTGCAGGAGATTTTCGGCGTCAATGCCGAGATGCGCGAAGTCGCGACGCTCTATGCGAGCGAAGGCTACGTCGTACTCGTGCCCGACCTGTTTCACCAGTTCGAGCCGAACATCGAACTTGGCTATGGCGAAGCGGATCACGCGAAGGCCTACGACTACTATCAGCGCTTCGACATCGCGCGTGCCCTCAGCGATATTCGCGCGACCGTCGATCACGCGCGAAGCATGCCGGAGTCGAACGGCAAGGTCGGTGCGCTCGGTTTTTGTCTGGGCGGCAAGCTGGCCTATCTGGCTGCAGCCGAATGCGGTGTCGACTGCGCGGTGGGCTACTACGGCGTCGGCATTCAGGATGCGCTCGATCTCGCAGAAAAGATCACCTGCCCGATGGCGCTGCACTTCGGCCAGACCGATTCAATGAATCCGCCAGAAGCAATCGATGCAATCAAGGGCGCGCTTGGCGACAAGCCGAACGTCAAGCTTTACGTGTACCCCGATGCCGGTCATGCGTTCAACCGCAGCGGCCCGACTTTCGTCAAAACAGCCGCGATGCCCGCGCATACGCGCAGCCTCGACGTGTTCCGCAAGACCCTCGGTCCCGACTACGACCTGAGCGCCCTCGCCGACCATCATTTCTACCTCGAGTTTGCCGCGCGCGATGCCGAAGCGACGATGCAAACGATGACGCCGCAGCCCTACGTCAATCACGTGCCTACGATGACAGGCGGCACGGGCTATGCCGAGCTGAAACGCTTCTACGCGAATCATTTCATTCCCGGCAATCCCGCGGACATGAAGATGGTGCCGATCTCGCGCGTCGTTGGTGTCGATCGGATGGTCGACGAATTCGTCCTGTGTTTTACGCACGATCGAGAAATCGACTGGCTGTTGCCTGGTGTTGCGCCGACCGGAAAATACGTGGAGATCCCGATGCTCGTAGTGGTCGCGTTCCGCGGGTCCAGGCTCTACAACGAGCACATCTACTGGGACCAGGCGAGCGTGCTCGTGCAGATCGGCTTGCTCGATCCGACGGGTTTGCCGGTTGCCGGCATCGACGAGACGAGAAAATTGATGGACGAAACGCTGCCTTCGAATACGTTGATGCCGCGCTGGAAAGAAAGCGCGCCGAAGAACTGAACGCCTTGCATCTGTTCGACGCGCACCCTCAAGACATGGACGCGACTGCCACGCGCACTTCACGATAAGCGGCCACCAGCGCATCGAGATCGAACGCCCGGTTCGAGGACATCGGGAAGCGAGGGAAGGGAGTCCAATTCGGTCATCGAGTGGAGGAGTGCCTGAAAAGAAACCGGCTTGCCTGCCGCGCCGCGGAATCGCTGCCGATACCGGCGATTCGACTGGTTTTACCCGAATGACTGGAGCAAGCTTGCCAACCTGTATTGACGGGCGACGACCGAGCTTACCGCAATGGTCTGGCCGGGCAGCAACGACGTAGCGCGCAACACGGCCATCGAACCATGCTTTTTTGAAGCCGGTTGTGGTGCGTTACCATCGAGTACCCCGCTTCTCTTCCGGTAGCCAGAACGATGAACATCCGCTTTCTCGAGACCTTCATCTGGCTCGCCCGGCTGCAAAATTTCCGCCTCACTGCCGAAAAGCTGCATACGACTCAGGCCGCAATATCGAATCGCATCGCGTCGCTGGAAGGCAACTTCGACGTGCGCCTGTTCGACCGCAATTCGCGTTCGGCGACGCTGACGCCCGCGGGACGCAAACTCCTCGCTTACGCCGAACGCATCGTGCGGCTCAGCGAGGAAATGCACCGCGAGGTCGATGACACGACGGGCGATAGCGGCTTGATCCGCATCGGCGTCATCGAGTCGATCGTGCACAGCTGGTTTCCTGCGTTAATGGCGCTGATGCGCGAGCGCTATCCGCATCTCGAAGTCGAGGTCACGAGCGACACGACCATCCATCTCGCGCAATTGCTGCGCACGGATGCCGTGGACCTGATCCTCCAGACCGATCCGATCGCCGGCGCGGAATTCGTCAATCATCCGCTATGCACATTTCCGCTGCGCTGGGTCGCAAGCCCGACGCTCGGTTTATCCGGCAGCGTCATCGGACTCGAGCGCGTGGCGGAGTTTCCGATCATCAGTTTTTCGCGCTATTCGGGACCGCACGCGGCACTTGAACGTCTGTTCGCCGATGTCGAGCGGCCCGCGCGGATCAACTGCATTACGTCGGTCGCCGCGGTGATCCGGCTGACCACCGACGGCTTCGGCGTCGCCGCGCTGCCGCCGGCGATCATCCAGCGCGAACTCGCGGAAGGCACGCTGGAAGTGCTCGACGTCGACGTGGGTTGCGAACCGTTGCCGCTCGTCGCGACGTATCGCACGCAAAGCGGCACGCTGCCGGCACGCCTCGTCGAGCTGGCCACCGAACAGGCGAAGCGCTTCATGCAGACGCTCAGTCCTGAACTCGCGGACACGCCATCGATCAACGGTGCGCGGCTCAAAAGGACCAAGGGAAAAACGTCGGTCACAGCAACCGCATCGCGCAAAACCGCCAAGCCCGCCGCAAGTGCAAGCCGCCGCCGCTCGCCCGATTCCGATGCGCCGCATCGACCGGCGCCACGCGTCAAGCGCAAGGCACGCGCGTAAGTCATAAGCAAACCTGATCGCTGCGGATTTTTTTTCTTGTTGGATCGAATTGGCCGGCTCTGGCCAACTGCGCGCTGATCGACCTGTCTTTCATGCCCGCTGGAGCCCTCTCAAGAGCGTCAAGCCACGCATCTGGACCGGCCATCCAACCCGTGAGCGATCCCCACCGGCGCAGTGAGCCGCACCACGGCCCCCCACCCTGAACTCCTGGACCTTCGATGAGCAATCTTTCGGCACCCGCCTACCGCCATCGCATTTTTCTGCTGATTCTGGCGATGGCGCTCCTGAATTACGTCGATCGGGGCGCCATGTCGTACGCCGCCGCGGGTATCACGGCCGAATATGGCTTCGACAAAAGCACCTGGGGCTCGGTACTCGGCTACTTTGGCTACGGATATATCGTGGGTGCGCTATGCGGCGGCTTGCTGGCGGACCGGTTCGGTCCTCGCCGGGTCTGGCTCGTCGCGGGTGCCGCATGGTCGGTGTTCGAGATATTGACGCCGTTCGCAGGCCATATCGGCCTCGCGTTGCTCGGCGGCTCGACGATCGCGGGTTTCGCCACCGTTCGCGTGCTGTTTGGCTTTGCCGAAGGGCCGACCTATTCGCTGATCAACAAGAGCGTGGCGAACTGGGCCACGCCGAAGGAACGCGGCGCCGTTGTTTCCGTGGGACTTCTCAGCACCGCGCTTGGCGCACTGCTGACGGCGCCAGTGGCCGTCGGCTTGCAGCAGATCACCGGCGGCTGGCGCAGCATGTTCGTGATTCTTGGGGTCGCGAGCCTTCTCCTGCTGCTGGTTTTCACGCGCCGCTTCACCGATCGCCCCGACGACAATCCGCGCGTGTCCGAGGCCGAGAAGGCGTTCCTGCGCGAACAGCACGCGGCCCATCACGGATCGAACGTGACAGAGGATTCCCGGATGCCCTGGTGGAGTTTCTTTCAGAACCGGAGTCTCGTTCTGAATGCGGTCGGCTATTTCGCGTTCATCTACGTCACGTTTCTGCTCGTGACCTGGACGCCGAAATATCTGCAGGATCAGTTCCACTACAACCTGTCGGCGCTGTGGTACATGGGGATGATTCCGTGGACCGGCGCGTGCATCACGGTGTTGCTTGGCGGACGTCTGACGGACTGGCTGCTGCGTCGCACGGGCAGCCTGGTCGTTGCACGCAGCTGGTTTGCGGCCGCGTGCCTGCTGATCACGACGCTGTGTTTCATCCTGGTGTCCAAGGCACACACCATCTCCGGCGTCATCGCGCTGATGACAATCGCGAACGCCTTCAACTCTCTACCCAACGCGGTCTATTGGGCCGTCATTCTCGACAGCGCGCCGCCGAACCGCACAGGTACGTTTAGCGGCATGACCCATTTCATCGCGAATACGGCATCGTTCCTCGCGCCGACGCTGACCGGCTACCTCACCACGCAGTACGGCTATTCCTCGATGTTCGTGGCGGCGGCCGTTGCCACCGGGATCGGCATGGGCGCCATGCTGCTGGTACGGCCGGGTATCCGTTCCGGGAGCACGTTGCGTGGCTCTGCGGTGACCGCTGCGGAAACGTGAGACGTGACATGGCGCGTAAGCAATAAGAAAACCTGATTGCTGGGGATTTTTTTTCTTGTTGGATTGAAACGACCGACTCTCGCCACACTGCGCACTGACCGACACACTTCATGTACGCAGGAGCGTTTCTCATGAGCCTTAAGCCGATTCAACCTTTTGGCCAGCTTTGCATCTGGACCGATACGGACGCCGACCCGCAGGCGGAAGCCGATTTCAACGCGTGGTACGACCGCGAACATATGCAGGAACGCGTCGGGTTGCCGGGCTTTCGCCATGCGCGGCGCTTCCTCGCCAATGACGACGGTGCACGCCGCTATCTGGCGCTCTACCTGACCGATTCGCTCGATGTGTTCCGCAGCGCGACTTACCAGCAAGCTTTCACGGTACAAACGGACTGGTCGCTGCGCAACTTTGCGCGGATGACCAACACGCAGCGGCGTGTCGGAGAGCTGGCACTCGAAGCCGGCGCGGGCGAAGGCGGACAGCTTGCGCTGTTCGTGCTGCCCGCCGCTGCCGCCGACAGCACGCGATGGCATGCACAGGCCGAAGCCGGCGCGCAGACCCCAGGCATTCACGCGGTCCGGATGTTCTATACCGATCCTGAACTGTCGGCCCCGCTCGCGACCGCCGGTCAAACGCCTGCGCGCGCAGCGGCCGATGCGATCGTCCTGATCGAAGGCAGCGATGCCGCGGCTACCCGAGCCCTTGCCACGAAGCTGGCGGCCGAAGCCGGTGCAACGACGGACGACGTGCGCACGTTCACCCAGCTATGGCGGCTCGCCGCGTGACACGCCGGCATTCCGCCTTCTGCTCCCTGCCCGTCTGCATTCCAACCTCGAGAATCCGATGAACACGCTCGCACAAGGATCGACATCCGGTCGGCCGCGCACCAGTCGCGGCCGGCTCGCGACCGCCAGCATGGTTGGCACGTCGCTCGAATGGTACGACTTCACGGTCTACAACACGCTCGCTGCGCTGGTGTTCAATCACCTGTTCTTTCCATCGGTCGATCCGCTCGCGGGCACGCTGCTCGCGTTCTCGACCTATGCGGTGGGTTACGTCTCGCGACCGCTCGGCGGTTTCGTGTTCGGCAACCTCGGCGATCGGGTGGGACGACGGGCGGTGCTGATGCTCACGCTCGTGCTGATGGGCCTCACGACCGCACTGATGGGCGTGCTGCCGACCTATGAGGCGGCCGGCATCGCGAGTCCGATCATGCTGGTCGCGCTGCGCTTCGTGCAAGGCGTGGCGCTCGGCGGCGAATGGGCCGGTGCGGTCCTGCTTTCGGTCGAACATGGGGATCAGAAGAAGCGCGGTCTCAATGCCTCCTGGGCGCAGGTGGGACCCTCGTTCGGCACCCTGCTCGGGACCGGCTTCATCGCAGCGATCACGATCGCGATTTCCCCAGGCGATTTCCTGTCGTGGGGATGGCGCATTCCATTTTTTGTGAGCCTGCTGCTCGTGGCTTTCGGACTGTGGGTACGAAATGGCGTCGAGGAAACACCGCAGTTCGAGCAGCTGAGCGAAGCGCATGCGACGGCGAAGGTGCCTGTTGTCGAGGTTTTCAATCTGCACTGGCGGCGCCTGCTCGTCGCAGGCGGATCGCGTATCGGTTCCGACGTGCTGTACGCGCTGCTTGTCGTGTTCACGCTGACCTACGTGACCACGGTATTGAACCTGTCGCGCTCGCTTGCGCTGGGCGCAGTGCTGGTCGGCACGGCGTTCAACGCGCTGTCCGTGCCGCTGTTCGGCGCGCTGTCGGACCGCTTCGGTCGACGTCCGGTCTATCTGGCGGGCGTCATGGCGGCAATCGTCTGGGCGTTCATGTTCTTCGTGATGATGGATAGCGCCCGCCCCTTGTCCATCGTGCTCGCGGTCGTCGTAGGCCTCGTGATTCACGCGATGATGTATGGCCCGCAGGCGGCTTTCGTCACCGAACAGTTTCCGACTCGCGTCCGCTACGCCGGTTCGTCGCTTGCCTATACGCTGGCGGGTATCGTCGGCGGCGGTTTCGCGCCGCTCATCATCGTCGCGCTGTACCGTCACTCGCACGGCACCACGGCGATCTCGCTGTACGTAAGTGGCGCGCTCGTGGTGACGGGTATTGCGCTACTCGCTGCACGGGAAACAGCCAGGCGGCCACTGGAACAGTGATTGGAGCGCGGTCACACGCGACCATGACAACAAAATAAAAGCGGCCGGGCTTGCCGACCGGCCGCGTTGCTTCAGCACTTCTACGGGCTGTGTCTATTGCCTGCGATCACGCAAGGTCGTAGCGATCCAGGTTCATCACCTTGGTCCAGGCCGCGACGAAGTCACGGACAAACTTCTCCTGCGCATCCGAGCTTCCATAGACTTCGGTCAGCGCCCGCAACTGCGAGTGTGAGCCGAAGATCAGGTCGACACGCGTGCCGGTCCACTTGAGCTCGCCCGATGCGCGGTCACGTCCTTCGAACACGTCGCTCGCGTCCGACACCGGCTTCCATTCCGTGCCCATGTCGAGCAGGCTCACGAAGAAGTCGTTGGTCAGCGCTTCCGGACGCTTCGTAAAGACACCGTGCTGGGTCTGCCCGTAGTTGGTGTTCAACACGCGCAGACCGCCGACGAGCACCGTCATCTCCGGCGCGGTCAACGTCAGCAGTTGCGCCTTATCGACCAGCAGCGCCTCGGCCGTTACCGGAAACTTGCCTTTGAGGTAGTTACGGAAGCCGTCCGCGTTCGGTTCGAGTACCTCGAACGCTGCCACGTCGGTTTGCGCCTGCGAAGCATCCATGCGCCCCGGCGCGAACGGAACCGTCACCTGATGACCGGCATTTTTCGCTGCCTGCTCGACGCCTGCACTACCGGCCAGCACGATCAGGTCGGCGAGCGAGATTTTCTTGCCGCCGGACTGCGCGCCGTTGAACTCACGCTGAATGCCTTCGAGGGTTTCCAGCACTTTCGCCAGTTGGGCCGGATGGTTGACCTCCCAATCCTTCTGCGGCGCGAGGCGGATGCGGGCACCGTCTGCCCCGCCGCGCTTGTCCGAGCCACGGAAGCTGGATGCCGACGCCCATGCGGTCGACACCAGTTGCGAGACCGACAGTCCCGAAGCCAGAACCTTGGCCTTGAGGGCGGCAATGTCCTGCGCATTGACCAGTTCATGGTTGAGCGCCGGAATCGGGTCCTGCCAGATCAGTTCTTCAGCCGGAACTTCCGGGCCGAGATAGCGTGCACGCGGACCCATGTCGCGGTGCGTCAACTTGAACCACGCACGGGCAAACGCGTCCGCGAACTGATCCGGATTCTCGTAGAAGCGCCGCGAAATCTTTTCATAAGCGGGATCGAACCGTAACGACAGGTCGGTCGTCAGCATCGACGGGGCACGGTGCTTGCCCGGGTCGTGCGCATCCGGGACGGTCCCTGCGCCCGCATCGCCTTTTGGCTTCCATTGATGTGCGCCGGCTGGGCTCTTCGTCAGTTCCCATTCGTAGCCGAACAGGTTCTTGAAGAAGTCATTGCCCCACTTCGTCGGCGTGGTGGTCCAGGTGACTTCCAGGCCGCTGGAGATAGCGTCGCCACCCGAGCCCGTGCCGTAGCTGCTCTTCCAGCCGAGGCCCTGCTGTTCGATACCGGCCGCTTCCGGCTCGGGCCCCACACTGGTAGCCGGACCGGCACCATGGGTTTTGCCGAAGGTGTGGCCGCCCGCGATCAGCGCAACGGTCTCTTCGTCGTTCATCGCCATCCGGGCGAATGTCTCGCGAATATCTACGGCCGCGGCCAGCGGATCCGGGTTGCCGTTCGGGCCTTCCGGATTCACGTAAATCAGGCCCATTTGCACTGCAGCAAGGGGATTCTCGAGATCGCGGACACCGGAGTACCGCTTGTCGCCACCCAGCCACGTGGTTTCCGTACCCCAGTAGACGTCCTCTTCCGGTTCCCAGACGTCCGGGCGGCCGCCCGCAAAACCGAAGGTCTTGAAGCCCATCGACTCCAGCGCGACGTTGCCCGTGAGAATGATCAGGTCGGCCCACGAGATTTTCCGGCCATATTTCTGCTTGACCGGCCAGATCAGCCGGCGTGCCTTGTCGAGACTGACGTTGTCAGGCCAGCTGTTGAGCGGCGCGAAGCGCTGCTGGCCCGCACCGGCACCGCCACGGCCATCGCCGGTACGATACGTGCCGGCGCTGTGCCATGCCATACGGATGAAAAAAGGCCCGTAGTGACCGAAGTCCGCCGGCCACCAGGACTGCGAGTCGGTCATCACCGCCAGCAGATCCTTCTTCACGGCGGCCAGGTCGAGCGTCTTGAATTCGTCGGTGTAGTTGAAATTTTCACCCATCGGGTCCGACAGGGAGGAGTGCTGGTGCAGGATTTTCAGGCTCAGCTGGTTGGGCCACCAGTCCCGGTTCGACGCGCCGTCGCCGGCGGTGTGGTTGAACGGACATTTCGCTTCATTGGACATGTGTTGCCTCCTTTGATTGTGGGCACCCAGCTACGCGGCTGTGTTTAGAGTTCGTGTCGTGGCCTTAAATCCTAGTGCTTTCCAACTTATCGAGGAAATAGGTTTATTTGATGGCGAAGCATCAGAAAACCTAAGAGCAGGATTTTTCTGCGGTCACTCGCGGCGAGAGCCGTCCGGCTCTCACTTCCTCGGCTGCAGATCCGTCTCCTGACCCGTAAGCATCCGCCCGTTGTGCCGTGCAGCGCGCTCGTGTCGTCTGCGGTTCAGCACGGCGAGCCGGCGCCTGCCCTGCGTGAGCGACACGACCGCATAGAACGCGACCGGCGCGAACACGAGCCCCAGCAGCGTCGCAGCGAGCACACCGCCGAATACGCCGGTGCCAATCGAGCGGCGGCTCTCCGCGCCTCCGCCGCTCGATATCACGAGCGGCACGACCCCGAGCAGAAACGCCGCCGACGTCATCACGATCGGCCGGAAACGCATCGCCGCCGCATCGACGACCGCACGCATCAACGGCAGGCCGCGCGCGTGCAGATCACGGGCAAACTGCACGATCAGGATCGCGTTCTTCGCGGCCAGGCCAATCACCGTGATCATCCCGACCTTGAAGTACACATCGTTCGGCATGCCGCGCAGCAGCACCGCGGTCACCGCACCGATCACACCGAGCGGCACCACCATCAGCACCGACAGCGGAATCGTCCAGCTTTCGTACAGCGCTGCCAGCGCCATGAAGACGGCGAGCAGCGACAGACCGACGAGCATCGGCGTCAAACGCGCGGCGACGGTCTCTTCGCGCGCCGCATCCACCCAGTCATAGGCGACGCCGACCGGCAGCGACGCCGCGAGCCGCTCCATCTCGGCCATCGCGGCCCCCGAGCTGTGGCCCTGCGTCGCGCGGCCGCTGATATCCAGCGACGGATAGCCGTTGTAGCGACTCAGCATGACGGGGCCGACGGACCAGTGCACGGACGCGATCGCCGACAGCGGCACCATCGCTCCCGTCTGGTTGATCACGGCCATGCGCATCAGGTCGTCGATGTTCATGCGGGTCGACGCGTCACCCTCCACCATCACGCGGCGCATCCGGCCCGAAGCCGGAAAATCGTCGACGTAGTACGAGCCGAAGGTACTGCCGAGTAGGTCCGCAAGCTTGTCGAAGGGCACGCCGAGCGCGTACGCCTTGGCGCGGTCGATATCGAGTTCGATGCGCGGCGCATCCGGCAGGTCTTCCGAGCGTATCGACGTCAGCATCGAGTCGGCCTTCGCCTGGGCGAACAGCTGCGCACGCGCGGTCTTCAGTGCGTCCATGCCGACCCCGCCGCGATCCTCCAGCCTCAGCACGAAGCCATCCGAGTGACCGAGACCGGGCACGGACGGCGGCAACTGGGCGTCGACCTCGCCGTCGAGAATCTTGCCGAACTGCTGGTTCAGCGAGTCGCGCAGCGCCATCGCGGTGACATCGCGTTTGCTCCAGTCTTTCAGTTCGACAAACGCCATCCCGACGTTCTGCCCACTGCCCTGAAAGCTCCAGCCGATCACCATGGTCACGTTCGCAATCGCGGACTGCTGGCGCAGGATCTGCTCCACACGCTCGGCCACCGCCAGCGTGCGCGCCTGGGTCGCGCCCGCCGGCAGCTGGATCATCACCTGCATCTGGCCTTCGTCCTCGGTCGGCAGGAAGCCGCCGGGCATCTGCCAGTACAGCACCGCGCAGAGGCCCACCAGCCCCGCGTACACCGCGAGGACGGGACCCACGCGCCGCACGGTACGCGCCGTGAGCCAGCGGTAGCTGTTCGATGCGCGCTCGAAGCCGGTCGCGAAACCGGTGGCGCAACGCGCCGCAAAACCGAGCGGTCCGCGCCGCGCGTCGCGCTGCTGAGGCGTCTGCTTCATCGGCTTCAACAGATTCGCGCACAGCGCGGGCGTCAACGACATCGCCATGAACGACGACACCAGCATCGATGCGATCATCGCGACCGAGAACTGCCGGTAAATGCCGCCGACGCCGCCCGGAAAGAACGCCATCGGGACGAACACCGCGGTGAGCACGGCCGTCACACCGACAATCGCGCCGCTGATCTGCGACATCGCCTTGCGGGTGGCTTCGCGCGGCGGCAGCCCTTCTTCGTCCATCACGCGGTGCACGCTTTCGACAACCACGATCGCATCGTCGACCAGAATGCCGATCGCCAGCACGAGACCGAACATCGTGAACACGTTGATCGACAGACCGAACACCCACATCGCGAGAAACGCGCCCATCAGGGTGACCGGAATCACGACGGTCGGCACCAGCGTATAACGCAGGTCGCGCAGAAACAGCCACATCACGCAGAACACCAGCACCACGGCTTCGAGCAGCGTGATCACGACTTCGCGAATCGCAATCTGCACGAAATGCGCGCTGTCGAACGGGATCTCGATCTTGACGCCGGACGGCAGACTCTTCGACAGTTCGTCGAGCCGGGCGCGGATCGCGTTCGAGGTTTCGAGCGCGTTGCCGCGCGGCCCCAGCTGGATGCCGACGGTGGCCGACGGCTTGCCGTTCAGGCGGGAATAAAACGAATAGTCGCTGCGGCCGAGCTCGATGCGCGCGACGTCGCGCAGCCGCACCGCGGACCCGTCGGGTTTCGCCTTCAGAACGATCTGGCCGAACTCCGCCGGCGACCCGAGCTGGCCCTTCACGATCACCGAAGCGGTCGTCTGCTGGCCGGCGACGAACGGTGCGTTGCCGACCGTGCCGGCCGTGATCGTCGCGTTCTGCGCGGCGATCGCAGTATTGACGTCGCCTGCGGCGATATCGTATTCGCGCAGCTTCATCGGATCGAGCCAGATCCGCATCGCTTCGTCCGTATCCCACTGCTCGGCCGCGCCGACGCCGGGCGCACGCTTCAGTTCGCGCAGCACGTAGCGGCTCAGATAGTCGCTCAGTTCGACCGTATCGCGTGTGCCGTCGGTCGACGTAAGCGCGACCAGCATCAGGAACGTATTGGCGGCCTTGAAGACGCTGATGCCCTGCTGCACGACCTGTTGCGGCAGGCGTGGCTCGACCTGCTTCAGACGGTTCTGAATGTCGACCATCGCGATGTCGGGATTGGTGCCCGGCGAGAAGGTCGCGTCGATTTCCAGGTTGCCGAGGCCATCGCTGGTGGTCTCGTAGAAGAGCATGCCGTCCGCGCCGTCGAGACTTTCCTCGATGACGCTCGCGACGTTGTTGTCGACCCCTTCGGTCGATGCGCCGGGATAGGTGGCCGAGATGATGATCCGCGGCGGAGCGAGACGCGGATACTGCGCAACCGGTAACTGCGGAATCGCCAGCGCGCCCGCCACGATGATGGCAAGTGCGACGATCCATGCAAAGACCGGTCGGTCGATGAAAAATGAGGGCATGCGAGAACCTGAACCTGTTTAGCTCTGGATTAGAGCCCGGACTTGGGTAAACGCCAATGCACCGGGTGTGGTCACGACGTCGGCGAGAACGTTACCACAGAGGGTCAGTCGCTCGGGGGCCTCGAAAAGAATTCAGCACATTGTGGGAGGGGGTTGTGCCTGGAAAGAGGTTTGAGCAGACGCAGGACCGACGAACGAATATCCGGCGAGCGGGACAATGGCGCGCCGGCGGTTTCGGTCAGAATGGGGAGATGCGACGGCGACGCCGGTCTTGCGAAGCGGCGCTACAGGGTTGACGCACGCCGGTAAATCGGG
Source organism: Paraburkholderia sp. (assembly GCF_050742655.1). Classification (GTDB taxonomy): domain Bacteria; phylum Pseudomonadota; class Gammaproteobacteria; order Burkholderiales; family Burkholderiaceae; genus Paraburkholderia. Next base: position 37,708 of record NZ_JBOIGG010000029.1, read on the forward strand.
TCGCTCACATCTGTATTGGAGTGCCTTCAGACAGGCATCATCCCGTTTCTCTGCTTTGCTTCATCCGCGGCATCGGAAGCGATGAACTCGATGAAGCGATCCGCTTCCGCGATCTGTTGCGACCACGTGGTTCGTGCCGCCGAGAATATCGTCGTGGACTGGATCGCTTCCGGAAGCGGACCGAGCACGACGATCTCTTTCACATGCATCAGTTCGGAAAGTTGCTGGAAACCCAGGTCGACCTTGCCGCTGCCCAGCAGTTCGCCGACCGGCACGCCGGGAGGTGCCTGCACAAGACGATTGCGTATGCCTTCCAGTATCCCCCAACGCGCGAACAGGTTCATCAGATGGGCGCCGCTGGGTCCTGTCGAATAACCCATGCTCCGCGCGTTCAGAACCGCGTGCCTGAGCGCTTCCTCTGATCCGATATCGACCGGTGTATCGCCGGCACGCACGGCTACCGCGATCCCCGAAGCGACAAGATCCCGTCGGCTACTGGCCACGACGCAGTGCGCACCGGCGAGGCGCGTAATGACCTCCGCTGCGAGCACGACAACGTCGAACGGCTCACGCGCCTCGATGCGTTTGGCCGCGTCGACACCTCCTGTCGACTCGACGCTGATTCGAATCGACGAGGTTTGCTCGAAGCTGGCCACGAGGTCGGCCAGCACGCTTCGGGTTGCCATCGACGAAATGACACGGACAGGTAGAGGCAAGGTAGTCATGGTGATCTGTCCGGACGCAACGCGATCCGTTGAAATGGGCGGAAGATCATCAGTGTGCCCGCGAGCGTGCATGCCGTCACACTGTGCGCATGCAAAGTGCAGCATGAGTCCATCGATTTTGCTTATCGATGCATCGCCTTGCTAGTTTGAGGGCACGCCGCGGCGGAAGACTTTGCGTGACCCACGCCATTCCTGGCAACAGGCGCGACCGGAAAGCGGCGGCGCAACGTTACGCGGATTGGCTCACCCAACAGGACGAGCCCGGACATACGTGACTACTTGACCAGCAGACGTGTCCGGATAAAGCCCGGCGCCTCGGCCAGTGCCCGTATCAACTCGCTGGAAGGCGTTCTATCCAGATCCGTGACCACGTAGCCCGTCTCGCCCTGCGTCTGCAGATGCTGGCCGACGATGTTGACGCCTTCCCCGGCCAGCCGCGTATTCAGCATCGCGAGCGCACCCGGAGCGTTACCGTGGACGTTGAGCAAACGCGCTGGTGCGTCCAGCGGTCCTGGATTAACGTGCGGAAAATTAACCGATCCCACCGTATCGCCGGTCGTCAAAAACGATATCAGCTTGGTCGCGACTTCGGTCCCGATGTTTTCCTGCGCTTCCTGTGTGCTCCCTCCGACGTGTGGCGTCAGGATCACGTTCGGCAAGTGCTGCAACACACTTTTGAAGACGTCGGCGTTGGTCTTGGGTTCTTCCGGGAATACGTCGATCGCCGCTCCGCCCAGCCGCTTCGCTTGTAACGCTTGCGCGAGCGCGTCGATATCGACAACCGAACCCCGTGATGCGTTGATGAGGATCGCACCGGGCTTGAAACGCGCCAGTGTCGCCGCATCGATCATGAGCTTCGTCTGTGCAGTCGCGGGTACGTGAAGCGTCACGACATCCGCACAGGACACCGCGTCGGCAAGAGATTGCGCGGCTCGCGCGGACCCCAGAGAGAGTCGCGCCTGCACGTCGTAGTACACCACCCGCATTCCCATGGCTTCAGCAAGCACACCGACCTGCGACCCGATATTTCCGTACCCCACGATCGCGATGGTTTTGCCGCGCGTCTCGAACGATCCGCTCGCGCCCTTGGCCCATGTCCCGGCATGCGCCAGCAGGCTCTTCTCCGGCACGCGACGCAGGAGCAGGATCGCTTCGGCGATCACCAGCTCAGCCACCGAGCGCGTGTTCGAAAACGGCGCATTGAAAACAGGAATCCCTGCGTGCGCAGCGGCGTTCAGGTCGACCTGCGAGGTTCCGATACAGAAGCAGCCTATTGCGAGCAGGTGACGTGCGGTATCGATTTCGTCGCGCCCGAGGTGCGTTGCCGATCGAATTCCGATCAGGTCATGTGCTTCGAGTGCACCCTTCAACTCCGCGCCGGCGAGCGCGCCAGCGCGGCGCTCGACCTCTACTTCTGCTTCGCTGAAGCGCGCAACAGCGGTGTCATGGATATTTTCCAGTAGAAGAACAGAGGTCATAGGACGTTTATGTGTCAGTGACGTGGGCTCATTCATGAGCCCAGCAGCGGTGCCCGGATAACGCGCCGAATTTCTTCGGGCTGGATCGCACCGGACGCATCGACGCTCGAGTCTCGAGCGTCACGACGATGTTACCGCTTGCCAGACATTTGTGTTTTCAACCCTATGAGTTGTACGGTTCTCACCTTCTGCGTTTCCCTGTCCGGATTGGCGACGAACAGGAGTGCTACTCCGCCTGCTCCTGTTGTTCCTGCGCAAGAATTGCCCGCTTTACACGTATCAATTCGGCAGCATGTGCCTTCTGATTCTTCTGAATACGCTCGGTCGGACCTACGACCGAAAGCCCGTAGAGATCGCCGCCGATCCGCACGGCTACCGCTATCGCCGATAGTTCCGGCGCGCTTTCGCCAAGATTCGCGCACCAGCCTTTGGCGCTCGCCGCCGCGGCTTGCCTGACCAACGCCCGCAGATCGGCAACGGTCGCAGTGGTAAAGCGTTCGAACGACAACTGCGCGCCGAGCGCCTGCTGCGCGGCAGGATCCAGTTCGCCAAAAATCGCCTTGCCGATCGAATTGGCGTGCAAAGGACGCAACTCGCCCGGCGCGCGCGTGTAGCGAATCGCCCTGGTGGACTCCACCACGTCCAGATACACCACGTCCGTTCCGTAGATCTTGCCGAGCACGGCAGTCTCGCCGCTCGCGTCGCGCAATTCGACGAGACGCGGATGCACCATCTCGACAATGGGATCCACTGCATTGATTGCACTGGCGAGCGTCTCCAGACGTCGCGTCGGATAGTAGCCGCCACGCTTCCTGATTTCGTACAGATAGCCGCGGCTAACGAGCGTACGCGCAAGCGCAAGGCAACTGGACACCGGCACGTTCAACAGTCGCGCGAGTTCGGTAAGCGGCAGCGGCCGCTGCTCGACAGCAAACAGTTCGAACAGGTCCAACGTGCGAGCAACGAGTTTGACATCCATGGCGGTCAGGTCAGGCGTTTTGAACCTTCAGTACGACTTCGGCAGGCCCAATACTTTCTCCGCGATAAAACACATGATCATCTGCGGGCTCACGGGTGCGAGCCTCGGAATCATACACTCCCGCAGATAGCGTTCGACGTGATATTCCTTTGCGTAACCCATTCCACCGAGCGTGGCGATCGCCGTCTGACACGACTGGAACGCGGCCTCGGCGGCGAGATATTTGGCGGCATTCGCTTCAGCACCGCACGGTGCGCCGGCGTCATAAAGCGACGCCGCCTTGAACACCATCAGGTTGGCTGCCTCGAGCTGCATCCACGCCTGCGCGAGTGGATGCTGGACCCCCTGATTCTGGCCGATCGGACGACCGAATACGACGCGCTCTTTCGCGTATTGCGTCGCGCGCTTTAATGCCGCCTGGCCGAGACCGACCGCCTCGGCCGCGATCAGGATCCGCTCCGGATTCAGCCCGTGTAGCAAATAGCGGAAGCCCGCGCCTTCGTCGCCGATACGATCCTCGACCGGAACACGCAAGCTGTCGATGAACAGCATGTTCGAATCGACCGCCTTGCGTCCCATCTTCTCGATCTCGCGCACTTCCACGCGCTCACGATCCAGATCGGTGTAGAACAGTGTGAGGCCATCGGTCGGTTTCGCAGCCTGGTCGAGTGGCGTAGTCCGCGCAATGATCAGCATCTTGTTCGCGACCTGTGCGGTTGAAATCCAGATCTTTCGACCGGTCAGCACATAGTGATCGCCGTCACGCACGGCCTGGGTTTTCAGATGCGTGGTATCGAGTCCGGCGTCGGGTTCGGTGACCGCGAAACAGGCTTTGTCGCGACCTTCGATCAGAGGCGGCAGGAAGCGCCGCTTTTGTTCCTCGCTGCCGAACACCTGCACCGGATTCAGTCCGAAGATGTTCATATGCACGGCGGAGGCACCGGACAATCCCGCGCCCGTACCGCTGATCGTGCGCATCATCAGCGCGGCTTCCGTCATGCCAAGCCCCGAGCCGCCATACTCCGGCGACATCGCGATGCCAAGCCAGCCCGCGTCCGCCAGCGTACGATGAAAGTCGTGCGGAAAACCGCCTTCGCGGTCGCGCGCGAGCCAATACTCGTCGTCGTATTTTTCGCAGATCTTCTCGACTGCGGCCTGGATGGATTGCTGGTCCTCAGTAAGTTCGAAGTTCATATCAACGTCCTGTCATCCTTGGTGTGCACTCAGAGCGGAAACACGCCGACGAGCACCCCTGGTAAACACCATGAAGGCCGCGGCGGCGAAGAGAAAGGGAGTCGTGATGTCTGATGTTCGGCAAGCTCCGCACCTGTCTCCATGGCAAAGCAAGGCTGCTTCCTATTGTCGACAGGTGAGCCCGGGATCAGGCGCAAACGTCAACCCTCAGCGGGCTGCTTACCGAAGACCTGCGCCGCGTGTTCGTTCAGGGCGGGCGGCGTGGTGCGATAAGTAGCCGGCGTACGGCTCAGTTTGATTGGCGAAGCAATGCCACGATACGTACCCATCTCAACCCGCATTGCACGATGCGCCGTATGCGGATGTTCCAGCGCCGCGCTCAGGCCGAGCACCGGCGCGCAGGGCACGCCGCGCCGGATTAGCGTGTCAGCGAGCAGTTCGCCTTGCCACGAAGCAAAGCGCTGCTCCAGTTCAGCACGCAACTCGCGCCGATGGGCGCTGCGCTCTTTGTTGCTGGCAAAACGCACGTCGTCGAACAGGGGCTGTGCGTCGATCACTTTGCACAATGCCGCGAACTGCGCGTTGTTGCCCACCGCCAGAAATATGTCGACGCTGCCTGTGTGGAACATGTCGTAGGGCGTGATATTCGGATGCGCGTTGCCGCTGCGTTGCGGCTCCTCACCGGAATAGAACCAGTTCGGCGTATGCGGATGCAGGATCGACAACGCGTTGTCGAACAGTGTCGATTCGACGAACTGGCCGCGGCCGCTCGTCTCGCGTTCGCGCAAGGCCATCAGGATCCCGAGCGCAGCGTTCAGCCCGGTCACCAGATCGACGATCGGCACGCCAATACGCAGCGGCGCCCCTCCCGCTTCACCGTTTACGCTCATCAGACCGGTGAGCGCCTGCACCGCCGCGTCGTAGCCGGGCAGCGCGCCGAGCGGCCCGTCCGCGCCGAAGCCCGAGACGCGACAATGCACGAGCCGCGGGAAGCGCGCCTGCAGCGTGTCGTAGCCAAGTCCCCAGCGTTCCAGGGTGCCGATCTTGAAGTTCTCAACGAGCACGTCGGCGTCTTCCAGCAGATGCAACAGCTTCGCCCGCTCGGTTTCCTGCGTGAGATCGAGCGCCACGCCGAGTTTGTTGCGATTCACACCGACAAAGTAAGACGCCGTGTCGCCGTTAAACGGCGGCCCCCATGTGCGAGTTTCGTCGCCGCTGGGTGGCTCGACCTTGATAACGTGCGCGCCATGGTCGGCCAGGATCTGCGTGCAATAAGGACCACCGAGCACGCGTGACAGATCGATAACGCGAAGTCCCGCAAGCGAACCCGGCGTGAGATTGAGCAAGGCTTGTCTCCTGACTGAGCGGCCAGGGTAAGCCGCCATTAATTTCTGTATGTGAATTATACTTTATGTACATGAAATACAGAAGTCAAGCGACTTCGGCTGGTCGTGTTGCGACAAGAAGGGGGAAGTGAAGGGTGGTGGCCTGCACAGGACAGGTAAATCATCTCAAGTGACGTCGTGCGTCTGCCGCACATCAATGTTATTTGCTCGCGGCATAAAGCAGCGACGGTAGGTCGGCCTTCACCTCCCCTTCTTGTCGCAACACGACCAGTCGAAGTCGCTTGACTTCAATATTTCTCATGCATAAAGTATAATTCATAGGTAGAAATTAATGGCGGCTTGCTTTCGCCGCTCAATCAGGAGTCAGGCGCATGTCTTCACGATCGTGAGCGACGAGCCCGCCCGAATTCTCGTGAGCGCGAAAGAAGCAACTGACCGCCCGACATAAAAAAGCATCTGGAGGAGACACCATGCTGGCCTTGACCGGACTTATCGCGGTATTGACGCTGCTCACGCTCATCCTGACGAAGCGGATGTCGCCGCTCGCCGCGCTGATCACCGTGCCGATCGTTGCCGCGCTCGTCAGCGGTTTTGGTCTGCGAACGGCTGCCTTCATCGTGAAGGGCATCGAGAGCGTGTCGTCGGTTGTCGGGATGTTCATCTTTGCGATCGTGTTCTTCGGCATCGTCACCGACGCCGGCATGCTCGACCCGATCATCAACCGCATCCTGCTGATGATGCGCGGACGGCCCACGCGAATCCTGACCGGCACCGCGCTGCTCGCACTGCTGATTCATCTCGATGGCTCCGGCGCCGTGTGCTTTCTGATCACGGTTCCCGCGATGCTGCCGGTCTTCGATCGCCTCAAGATGGACAAGCGCCTGCTGACCTGCATGGCGGCGCTGGCTGCGGGCGTCAACTTCATGCCGTGGACCGGTGTGA
>NZ_JBOIGG010000030.1:0-44067 GCF_050742655.1 Paraburkholderia sp.
GCTTGAAACTCGCAGGAGACACAAGCTGCGCCACGGCTGCCAACCGGCTTGGTGGCAAACCATTAATGGCTTGCTACCCACTGAATTCTGAATCAAAAGCAAGATATAAGGAGACACAAGCTGCGCCACGGCTGCCAACCGGCTTGGTGGCAAACCATTAATGGCTTGCTACCCACTGAATTCTGAATCAAAAGCAAGATATAAGGAGACGACGATGAATCACGCAATCGGTTCTTTGCTGTTAGGCGCGATGCTGCTCGCGCCGCTTACCTCGTTCGCGAAAGTCCAGGGCGAAGGCGGTCCGATCGCCGACGTGACACTGGAACAGGCACGTGTCGAGCGCGCGCATCGTGCCGAGGATTTCGCACGGTTTTGTCTCACGCATGGTCAGCCGGCCGACGCATGTCAGGACGCCGGCGCGGCACGTACAGCGCAATAACGATTCCCCCGCACTTCGTCAGGAAGCATCTTCCGGCAGCGCACCGGCGCCCGCGCCGAGCGGACGCTGCATCAGCTCGGTGTCGACCCAGCGGCCGAATTTCAGTCCCGCTGCCGTCAGCGTTCCCACGCGACGAAAGCCAAGCCGCTCGTGCAGCGTGATCGAAGCGGCACTGCCGCTGTCGGCGACCACGGCGATCATCTGCCGCCACGGCCCGCGCTCGCAGCGCTCGATCAACGCGACGAGCAGCGCCCGGCCGACCCCTTGCCCGTGCCATTGCGGATCGAGATACACCGAATCCTCGATCGAATAGCGGTACGCGCTGCGCGGTCGATACGGGCTCGCATAGCAGTATCCGGCCACCTGTCCGTCGATCGACGCGACCAGATACGGCAGACCCTGTTCGACGATCGCGTGCATGCGGCGACGCATCTCGTCGATGGAAGGCGGGACTTCTTCGAACGTCGCGAGGTTGTGCAGCACGTGGTGTGCGTAGATCGCGCGGATCGCGTCGACGTCGGTATCGAGTGCGTCGCGGATCGCGACGACGGGTTTCGTGAGCGGGGCAGAAGACATGTAGTTTGTGCTGCGCAGGTCGGAGAGTCGAACGAACAAACCGTCATTTTGCGCCGGAATCTTTCGCGAATTAATCTTTGTCCGTTTATGCGATGCATAAGGAAAATGCAGGCGTGTCAGATCGACACGCCAGTTCGGCTGGGCGCTGTCGCAGTGCGCAGCGACCGGCAACACAGCGAAGCGCACATCCACGCGCCGCTGACGCCGCCGCACTCGCCGAATCCCGTGCGGCCCGCCTCCGGGCGGCTTTCCGGCCATCCTCTGTACAATAGTTCCATCGACAACCTAGGGCGGCGTCCCGAGACCGTTCGGCATACGCGCGCAACAGGCGCGCGGACCGTCGCGGGATTTCGCTGCGCATTCACCGATTCCGTTTCAGTTTCATCATGGCCATCACCTACAAAACTCCCGCCGATATCGCGGGCCTGCGCATCGCGGGCCGTCTTGCCGCCGACGTGCTCGCGATGATCGGCGAGCACGTCAAGGACGGCGTGTCCACCGGCGAACTGGATGCGATCTGCAACGACTACATCGTCAATACGCAGAAGGCGATTCCCGCGAACGTGGGCTACCTGGGCTTCCCGAAGACGGTCTGTATTTCGGTGAACCAGGTGGTGTGTCACGGCATTCCGAGCCGCAACGAGGTCCTGAAGGACGGCGACATCGTCAATATCGACGTCGCGGTGATCCGCGACGGCTACTTTGGCGACACGAGCCGCATGTACTGCGTCGGCAAGCCGAGCACCGTGGGACGCGAACTGATCGACACGACGTATGAGGCGATGCTCGCGGGGATTCGCCAGGTGAAGCCCGATGCGACGCTCGGCGACGTTGGCCACGCGATCCAGCAGGTCGCGCAACGGGCGGGCTTTTCGATCGTCCGCGACTACTGCGGGCACGGTATCGGCAAGGTCTATCACGAAGAGCCGCAGGTGCTGCACTACGGCCAGCCGGGGCAGGGCGTGAAGCTGCGGCCGGGCATGGTCTTCACGATCGAGCCGATGGTCAACGCGGGGCGCGCGGGCACGATGGTGCTGCGCGACGGCTGGACCGTCGTCACGAAAGACCGCTCCCTGTCCGCGCAATGGGAGCACATGGTCGCGGTAACCGACGACGGCTACGAGTTGTTGACGCCCTGGCCGGACGGCACCGGTTCGTACGAAGCACCCTGACAGACGGACAGACAGCGCGCAGCACAGGCAGAAGCCGTGCTGTGCGGCTCCCTGACTGGCCGCTTATCGTGAAAATAAGGATTTGACTCGCGAAGCGGTTCGGTTAAAGCTATGCCGATGCATCAAAAGAGGTTTTCAAAAGAGGTTTTCAAAAGAGGTTTTCGTCTGCATGAGTCCGTCTCTGACCGTTCGCCGTATCGCTGCCGATCAAGGCGCAGTCCTGCGAGAACTCCGTACCGCATCGTTGCGCGAGGCTCCCTATGCGTTCGGCGATACGCTAGAAGACGCTCTTTCCGTCGATGCCTCCACATTCGACGAAACCGCCACCCGCCATGCGGTAGCCCCCACCGAAGCCTCGTTCATTCTCTACACCGAAGGTCATCCGGCCGGATTGATCGGCGCGTATTGCGATGGCTCCGCCGCGCGTCGCGCATTCGTCTGCGAATTATGGGTCGCGCCTGCGGTGCGTCATCTGCGCGGCGGCGTGCTGCTCGTCGATACCGCGAGCGCGTGGCTCGCAAGCGGCGGCGCGCACGAAATCTATGCGTGGATCGCGGACGCGAACCGTAACGCGATGCGCTTTTACGAAGCACTCGGCTTCGGGCCGACCGGCGAGCATCGGCGCATCGAACGCGCGCCGGAACAGGGCGAGACGCTGCTCGTGCACCACGTCAGGCCCGCGGCCGCATCCGCGCAGTCGGGCGCTTGAAGAGTGTATAAGCGCGGCCCCGGTCGTTCGCCGTCCGTATTTGCGGTGTCGCCACGCGGTTTCGAAAAAACTGGCCGCATGCGTGGACGCCTGTAAAATACGCAAAATTTTTCGTCGAACGCTATGTCGCCCAAGAAATCGCCCTTTTTCGAACTACGCAGCGGCGCTGTCGACACGCTTCTGTTCGTCGTGAAGACAACCGACCTCGACGCGATGCGCACCGAGCTGAACCGGCGCTTCGAGGCAACACCGGAGTTTTTCGCCAACGACGTCGTGGCCATCGACGTACGGCGCCTCGCCGCCGACGAGCGTCTGCCGCTCGCGGAGGTCGCGCAATTGCTCGACAGCGTGCGGATGCGTCCGGTGGGCGTCGTCGCGCTTCCCGAGCAGCATCGATGGGTGACGGAAGCCGGCCTGCCGCTGCTCGAAGCACGCGACCGGCGCGGTACAGGCAAGCAAGGTGCGGATGAAGCCCCGGAAGCCTCTCCAGCACTCGCGGAACTGCCGGCCGTAGCCGCAGCCAGCGTCCCCGACACCGTGCCCGCCGAACCCGTCCCGCTCGGCCCGTCGTCGCAGACGCTGGTCGTCGACAAGCCGTTGCGCTCCGGTCAGCGGATCTACGCGAAAGGCGATCTCGTCGTGCTCGGCATCGTGAGCTACGGTGCCGAAGTGATCGCGGAAGGCAACATCCACATCTACGCGCCGTTGCGCGGTCGCGCGCTGGCCGGCGTGCACGGCAATCACGACGCGCGGATCTTCTGCACGTGTCTCGAGGCGGAACTCATTTCGATCGCGGGCATCTACCGTACGACTGAAACCCCGTTGCCTCCGGACGTGCACGGCAAGGCGGTACAGATCTGGCTCGACGAAGAAAAACTGCTGATCGAGCCGTTACGGCTCACCTGATGGACATGCCGCGAAAACCGGCTGCCGCAGCGCTTATTTGAAGAAATTGACGAACACAAGGTAAGGCTAAATGGCAAAAATCATTGTGGTGACTTCGGGCAAGGGTGGCGTGGGCAAGACGACCACGAGCGCGAGTTTCGCATCGGGCCTCGCGTTGCGCGGCCACAAGACGGCCGTGATCGATTTCGACGTGGGCCTGCGCAATCTCGACCTCATCATGGGCTGCGAGCGCCGCGTCGTGTACGACCTGATCAACGTGATCCATGGCGAAGCGAACCTGAACCAGGCGCTGATCAAGGACAAGAAGTGCGAGAACCTGTTCGTCCTGCCCGCGTCGCAAACGCGCGATAAGGATGCACTGACGCAGGAAGGCGTCGAGAAGGTCATCAACGATCTGCTCGCGATGGACTTCGAATACATCGTCTGCGATTCGCCGGCCGGTATCGAGTCGGGTGCGCTGCTCGCGATGCACTATGCGGACGAGGCGCTGGTCGTGACGAACCCGGAAGTGTCGTCGGTGCGCGACTCCGACCGCATTCTCGGCATTCTGTCGTCGAAGACGAAGCGCGCGATCGAAGGCAAGGAGCCGATCAAGGAACACCTGCTGATCACGCGCTACAACCCGAAGCGCGTCAGCGAAGGCGAGATGCTGTCGCTGACCGACATCCAGGAAATCCTGCGCATCGAACTGATCGGCGTGGTGCCGGAATCGGAAGCAGTGCTGCACGCGTCGAACCAGGGCCTGCCCGCGGTGCATCTCGAAGGCACCGACGTCGCCGAAGCCTACAAGGACATCGTGTCGCGTTTCCTCGGCGAAGAGAAGACGCTTCGTTTCACCGATTACCAGAAGCCGGGCCTGTTGCAGCGCCTCTTCGGCACCAAGTAAGGGGGCGCACCTTATGTCGATTCTTTCGTTTTTGCTGGGCGAGAAGAAAAAATCCGCGTCGGTAGCGAAGGAACGCCTGCAGTTGATCATCGCGCACGAGCGCGGCGGCGGCAAGGCGCCCGCCGATTATCTGCCGGCGTTGCAACGCGAACTCGTCGCGGTGATTTCGAAGTACGTGAAGATCTCCGACGACGATATCCGTGTGAGCCTCGAGCGTCAGGACGACCTCGAAGTGCTCGAAGTCAAGATCGAGATTCCGCAGGCCTGATCGCTGTCTGTCGTGGTTTTGTTGTTTGTCGTCTGCTGGTTCGCTGTATGGTGTGTCGCTTTCGCGAGCGACGTGTTGTGCGGCGAACGGCAGCGACCCCTCCTTTCCTCCCTCCGCTTTCTTCGCTTTCTCCCTTCCCACGCTCCGTTCCGTTACGCGTGAAATACGCCGTTGCACTTCAGCCCGCGCCGTTACACCGCGGATGTCAGCGTTCGCACCCCCTCGCGCATTGATCGGATAACGCCGTCAACGGTGTCTTTTCCAGAGGGGAATCTCATGAACAGGTCTTTGCGTACGGTGCTGGTGAATGCGGCTTTTATCGTCGCGGGTGTGAGTGCGGTCGTGTCGTCGGCATCGGCTGAAGTGATCGTCGTCGCGCCGTCCGCGCCGCCGCCGGTGCGCTACGAAGTGGTGCCCGCAGCGCGGGTCGGCTACGTGTGGGATCGCGGCCACTGGCGCTGGGATCGTGGCCATTACGTGTGGGACGCGGGTCACTGGCAGGCCGAGCGGGTTGGCTATCACTGGATGCCGGGGCACTGGGCAGCGCGCCCGGGCGGCTGGCGTTGGGTAGGCGGCCATTGGGTCTGACCGCACGGCTTGCCGTAGCTTGACTGCAACGACCTGGCGGCGGCCATCCGGCGCGCCGCCTTCAAGGAGCATGCAATGAAAACAAGACTGCTCGCAGCCGCGCTGCTGGCGCTGACGCTCGCCGGTTGCATCGTGGTGCCCGCGCGGCCGGGGTACTACCGTCCGGCGCCTGTCGTCATCTATTGACGCGGCGTGTCCTGCGACGTCGCTTCGGGCTCGTCGTCGATCAATGCCTCGGGCACTTCGGGGACGGGCACGGGCGCCGGCTGCGGCAACGGCGCCCGGTAGCGTTCCGCAAGCGATTCGTACAGCGGCGGAGCGAACAGACGCGACACGCGGCTCGACACCAGCGCGGTCGCCATCAGCGAAATCACCAGCGCGTGCCCGTTGATCATTTCCATCACGATCACGAACGACGTGATCGGCGATTGCGTGACGGCCGCGAGATAGCCGACCATCGCGAGTGCGATCAGCATCTGCAACTGCATGCCGCTGAAAACCGTATGCAGCAGATTGCCGAAGCCCGCGCCGATCGATAGCGACGGCGCGAAGATGCCGCCTGGAATGCCGGGCAAATACGATCCCACCATCGAGATCATCTTCAGGAACGGATAGGCGAAGGACAACTGCTCCTTTCCGTCGAGCAGCCCGCGTGCTTCCGCGTAGCCGCTGCCGAAGGTCGTGCCGCCCGACACGAGCCCGACCACCGCGATGATGAAGCCGCACAGCGCCGCGAATGCGACCGGGCGCTCGCTATGCAGTTGTCGAAGCGGTGCGGGAATCCAGCGCGCGGTGTTGAGCAGCAGCCAGCAGAAGACGCCGCCCGCGATGCCGGTCACGACCGCGGTCAGCACGACGGCGAGCGCCAGCAGATCCGGAAAATGCGCGCCGATCTCGATCGTGCCGAAGTACGTGTAGTTGCCGTTGAGCCCGAGCGCGATCACGCCGGCGATGATGATCGCGGTGATCAGCACGCCGCTCGCGCGCGCTTCGAAGCTGCGCGTGAGCTCTTCGATCGCGAACACGATACCGGCCAGCGGTGTGTTGAACGCGGCCGACAGACCGGCTGCCGCACCCGCGAGCACGAGCTGGCGTTCGATCAGCGCATTCGAGCGCGGATACAGGCGGCGCAGGTTGAACATCAGCGCGGCGCCGACCTGCACGGTCGGTCCTTCGCGGCCGATCGTGAAGCCGCCGAGAATGCCGAGGAACGACACGGCGATCTTGCCCACGAGAATCTTGAAGGACAGCAGACGCGCCCCCGATTCGCCGGGTTTCGCCGCGTGCAGCGTCGCGATGACCTGCGGGATGCCGCTGCCCTCGGAGCCGCGAAAGAAGCGCCGCGTGAGCCAGGCCGCGGCCGCGGCCATCGCTGGCGTTAGCAGCAGCGGGAGCCATGCGTGGCGATGCTGGAGCGACAGGAACGTGCGGTAACCCCAGTCGATCAGGTTGGCGTACAGCACCGCAACGAGGCCGACGGCGATCGCGCCGAGCCAGAAGACGCCGTATTGGCGCCACAGGCGCCGTGCACGTCTTGCAACGCTGGAAGACAGGACAGGCAGGGCCCGAAACATGAAAGATCTGCGGACGTAAAAGCCGCAAGTATAACGGCGCGATGTGCGTAAAAGCCTTTGAAAGCGAGTTGAAACCGAAGACCCTAGGCGTCCGGCGTAACCTCCAGTAACCTGATTGCAGGCTTCGCGAGCCGTCGTTTGTCGCTTATCCTGCGAATCAGGCGCATCGTCGGCTAAAATTGCGGCTGCGACCGATTACGGTAACGGACACCATGAAGCGAATTCTTATCGTCAAGGTCACCTCGATGGGCGACGTTATCCAGGCCCAACCGGTCGTGGCCGACCTGAAGCGCGCGTTCCCCGGCGTGCAGGTCGACTGGGCGGCTGACGAAGCGTTTGCGGAAATCGCCCGCTGGAACCCCGGCATCGATCGGGTGCTGTGCGCGCCGCTGCGTGGCTTCAAGAAAGCACGCAGCTGGGCAGCCTTCAAGGCGATCTGGGCATCGGTCGCCGAACTGCGCGCGGAACGCTACGACGTCGTGCTCGACATTCACGGCGTCTACAAGAGCGCGATCATCTCCTTTCTCACCCGTTCCTCGCGGCGGCTCGGCTACCAGTCGAAAGACCTCGGCGAGCGCGGCGCGGCCTTCGCATACACCGGCCGCTTCAAGCCGCGTCGCGAAGTCAATGCGTGGTATGGCATGCGCGAGACCGTGAGTCTCGCGCTCGGCTATCCGCTCGAAGAGCCCGCGGTCTACAACCTTGAGATCCCTTGTCTGCCGGATGCGAACGCGAGTGCTCCGGCCGACGGTGCGCCGCTCGCGATCCTGTTCCACGGCGCGTCGAAAGACGACAAGAAGTGGCCCACGTTGCACTGGGTCGCGGTCGCGCAGGATCTGCTCCGCCGTGGCTATCGCGTCGCGTTGCCGTGGGGTTCGTCTGCCGAGCACAGCGAAGCGTCGGCGATCGTCGCGCAGGTGCCGTCCGCCACCTTGCTGCCGAAGATGACGCTGACCGGCATCGCGCGCCTGATTCAGGACAGCACGCTGGTGGTCGGCGTCGATACCGGCTTCGTGCATCTCGCGCATGCGTTGCAGAAGCGCACGGTGATGATCTTCATCGCGACGTCGGCGGATCACTTCGGCAATCACGTGCCGTTCCGTTCGGTGTCCGTCGGCGACGGTCAGCGGGTGCCGGGTATCGAAGAAACGCTGCAGGCCATCGATCACGTTCACACGTTGCCGGTTGCCGCGCCGGCATCGTCCATGTCCACATCGGCCGCCGCGGCCTGATTTTTCTCCGCGCTTTTCTCCTCGCGGCGACCCCCGCGAACCCTCACCAACCATTACACGGTTGTTAAAACTGTCGCTGATCATCAGCGCAAGTGTGCCGGGAGGCCCGTGCGATGCGTTTCGTGTAACGCGGGCCGCGAGTTCGCTTACAAATTGCAACGTTCGCGCGGCATCACGTCGTGTTCAATCGGAAGTGTTCGAGATCGCGAGATCGATCGAATAACACAGACACGATTGGGAGAACGATGTGAAACGCTTGACGCTGACCTTGATTGCGGGCGCACTGCTGGCTGCAGCGCTGGGAGGGTGCGTGGTCGTACCGGCGCCGGGCTACTACTACGGTGGGGGCGGCTACTACGGCGGGGGTGGTTACTACCGCCACGGCGGGTACTACCGATGACCGACGGGGCGTCGCGTGCGCCTGCACGTGACGCCGCGCATCGCGGTTTGTGGTTCGCGATTACGCGAGCATCATTTCGAACGCGATGACGGCGACGATTGCGGCCATGTTTGCCGCAAGCGCCTCGACGACGATGCCTTTCCATGTGGCCGGCTTGAAGCGCACGGCCAGAAGCAGCGAACCGATCAACGCGAGCGCGATGATCATGACGATGTCTGCATTGTGGAGATAGATGCTCATGACGGCCTCCGGCTTCGGGTGTCGGGTTTTTCTTCGAGCGCTTTACTCAAGTATAGACACGCCAAAAAGCCGCGCAAGGCGGGGAAAATCCGCAGGGTCGCGTCGTTCGGATTCCTTCGTTAAGCTTTCTGTCCACGGCTATCCGCAGCGCGGCCGTTTATCCGCAGGCCGCGCTGCGGAGTCGTTGTGTCACATCAGATTGGCGTCGCGCGTTTCGCGCATGCACAGCACGCCGATCAGGCTGACGAGTGCCGCTACCGACACGTAGCCGCCCACCCACGTCAGTCCGCCGTGCGCGGCCAGCACCTGCGCGATGTACGGTGCCACGGAAGCCCCGAGAATCCCGCCCAGGTTGTACGCGACGCCCGCACCCGTGTAGCGCACGTTGGTCGGGAACAGTTCGGGCAACAGCGCGCCCATCGGCGCGAACGTGACGCCCATCAGGAACAGTTCGATCACGAGGAACAGCAGCACGAGCGGCATCGACCCGCTGCCGAGCAGCGGCTCCATCGCGAAGCCCGACAGGATCGCCGCGACGATACCGACGATCAGCACCGGCTTGCGGCCGAAGCGGTCACTGGCCCACGCAGAAATCGGCGTCGCGATTGCCATGAACAGCACCGCGATGCACAGCAGCCCGAGGAAGCTCTGCCGCGTGATATGCAGCGCCGACACACCGTACGACAGCGAGAACACCGTCGAGATATAGAACAGCGTGTAGCAGACGACCATCGCGAGCGCGCCGAGCAGCGTCGCGCGGCCATGCTGCGACAGCAGCGTTGCGACCGGCACGCGCACGCGTTCCTTGCGCTCGATCGCCGCGCGAAACGCCGGCGTTTCCGCGATCTTCAATCGCACGTAGAGGCCGAGCGCGACCAGCACTGCGCTGACGAGGAACGGCACGCGCCATCCCCAGCTGCGGAACTGCTCGTCCGACAGCGACAGCGCGAGCCCGAAGAACAGCCCGTTCGCCGCGAGAAAACCGACCGACGGACCCAGTTGCGGGAACATCCCGAACCAGCCGCGTTTGCCGGCCGGCGCGTTCTCGGTGGCGAGCAGCGCGGCGCCGCCCCATTCGCCGCCGAGGCCGATGCCCTGGCCGAAACGCAGCACGCACAGCAGGATCGGCGCGAGGCTGCCGATCGCGTCGTAGCCGGGCACGAAGCCGATCAGCGTGGTCGACACACCCATCACCAGCAGCGATGCGACGAGCGTCGACTTGCGGCCGATACGGTCGCCGAAATGGCCGAACAGGAACGAACCGATCGGCCGCGCGACGAACGCGATACCGAACGTGACGAACGCCGACAGCGCCTGCGCGGTGGCCGATCCATGCGGGAAGAACACCGGCCCGATGACGAGCGCGGCCGCGGTCGCGTACACATAGAAGTCGTAGAACTCGATCGCGGTGCCGATGAAGCTCGCGAAGATGACCCGCGCTGTGCTGTTCTGCCCGGCCGTTTCGGGCTGGCCTGGCTGCGCGGTGGAAATCGGCGAAGTGGACATGCAAAGTCTCCAGTTGTCGTGACGCCGCCTCGCGATGGGTGGCGTCTTATGTTCTGCGTGTGGCGGAGGGCGCCGGCACGCGTTTCGTGAGTCGTGTTGCCGCGTTGGCCCGACAGCTTACATCCGTCGGGGTGCGGCGCGCGACCTGCGGGTCGTCGGGTTTTGTCCTGGCCCAAGGGCATTTCGGGAAGAGAGCGGCGAGCGAGCGGATGGCGCGGCGATGCCGTTGTCGCGTGCGCGGCGCGCATGGATGACGCGCGCCGCGAACGATGCCGGCGGGCCGGCGAAGGATCGAAAAATTATAGCGAGCGTCGATGCGGTGCAGCAAGCGCGGCGGGTCAGTCGATCGTGTCGGCCTGCGGCGAGGCGAACTCGCGCAGCTGGAACTTGCCGTTGTCGTTGAAGAGCCAGTCGTCCATCAGCTCGATCTGGCCGCGGCCGTTCAGCAGTCGCGCGGGCGGTTGCGGCAGCGGTGCCGCGCGACGCAGCGACGCGAGCGCGGTGCTTTCGGCTTCGTCGTCGCCGTTGGTCCGGTAGACCGAAGAGGCGACCACGCGACCGCTCCGGTCCACGGTGAACGCGACGACGACGAGCGAGCGCAGCATCGCCTGCGGAGTGCCGACCAGCACATAGGATGGGTTGCGATCGAGGATGCGGCGCGCGACCGCGCTGCGGTACTGGTCGAGTGCCGCGCTATTGATTGCCGCGGGGGGAATGATCAGTGGGCGTTGCGGCGGTGTGAACGTGCAGGCCGCTAGCGTTGCCGCGACAAGCGCGGCGGTCAGCGCTGCGATTGGCTTACGGCTCCGATGGCGCGAGCCGATCGAAGTGCGGATGCGTAAGAGGCAGAAGAGGGAACGCGTGGACATCGCAGCGGCGCATGCGGGCAGGGGTGTTTCGAATGCTAGTCGAAACACGCCGCTTTGGCACTGCGTTGAAATCCGGACTACCGCATGCGCGTCGGCGTTGTGCCCCCCGGGCGCAATGCCGGCGACGCGAGTGAGGACTTACTGGAGAGACAACTGCGTGCAGGGGTCGCTCGGCACCGTCGTGCACGCGTACGAATACTGGCCGCTCCTGGCGATCAACTGCTTTCCTTCTTCGAGGCCGTCCCGGAATCCGGGCGAGCTTTCGTAGGCGATAAAGGTGGAGCAGACCAGGGCGGAGAGGACGACCAGCGAAAACGCGATCTTTTCGAGTAGCTGATAACGATGAGGCATTGGCATATCTTCCCTTGAGGGTCGACATGATACCTCGATATCAGGGTTTATACCTAGGTAGTGAGCCGGGTCAGCGAACGTCCGGCATGCGCAGTTCGCGTAACTGCCTGCGCATCGCGGTGACGATGGAATCGCGATGCGCGCTGATCCTGTCGACCGGGCCCCCCACGCCTATTGCAGCCGGCGCTCCTCTCCACCCGTCGGGGATCACCATCGAAATCATCGCAGCGCCCCTCTGGACGGTGTGGGCGGACCAGGAGTAGCCGTTTTCGCGGGTCCATTCGACCTGCTCGAGCACGACGTCCACGTCGACCGTCCGCCCGCTGATTCCGAATCTCTTGATGCTGCGCGAGACCAGCCTGCGGATCGTGTTGTCCGGCTGGATGCTGAGCAACGCCCAGCCGAGACCGGACATGCAGATTTCCCGTCGCGTGCCGATCGGTACGTAGAACTGGTTCACTTGAGAGCCGGACGTGGCGTCGATGTACTGGACATAGAGATCGCTCTGTACCGCGACGACGACACCTTCATGAGTCTTTGCCGCGAGGCGGCTCGCGAGTTCGCGCAGATCGCGTTGTCCGCTGACCGCCGAATCGACGATCGCGTCGCCCAGATTGACCAGTTTTGCCGTCGGCGCGTAAGTGCGCGTGGGCTGATCGTATGCGAGGTAGCCGAGCGCTCTCATGCTGGTGAGCAGCGCCGCTGCACTCGAACCGGGATAGCGATGGCGTGCCGCTATTTCCCGCACGCTGAGCGGACGCTGCAGCTCGCCGAAGAGTTCCAGTACCTCGAACACCCGCGCCGCACTTTTGACGATTGCCCCGCTCATCGGCTTCTCCTGTGTTCATCGCGCGAGGCCCGGTCGCTTTATCTTCCTTCGCGGTTTCCACATATGTGGAACGGAATTTTACCGCTTGCAGCAGCGGTAGCGATACTGGTTCGACACCGCATCACTGCACAAAGAACGGCAAGGGAGACAGGATGGGAGCGTTTCTGACCTGGGAGCGACAGGGGGCTGTCGTCACGTTGAAAATGAGCCGGCCGGAAACGCGCAATGCGATTTCCGACCACGATGCGATCGAGGATTTCACCGAAAACTGTGCACGCATCGCCGGCGATATATCGGTGCGGGCAGTGATCCTCACCGGAGAGGGCAACACCTTTTCGTCGGGCGGCAACATCAAGGCGATGCGCGCGCTGGCCGATACGGAAGCATGTTCGCCGTTAGAGATTCGCGACCGCTATCGCACCGGCATCCAGCGCATTCCCCTCGCGCTCTATCACCTCGAAGTGCCCGTGATCGCGGCGGTCAACGGCGCGGCCATCGGCGCGGGAATGGATCTCGCCTGCATGTGCGATCTACGCATCGCAGCCGAGTCCGCGACGTTCGCAGAGAGTTTTGTCCGGCTCGGCATCGTGCCTGGGGATGGCGGCGCATGGCTGTTGCCGAGGATCGTCGGGATCTCGGTTGCATCGGAGATGTTGTTTACCGGTTCCTCCATCGATGCACAAACAGCCTTGCAGCATGGACTCGTGTCGCGCGTCGTACCCGCCGCCGATCTGCTTGCTCACGCGAACGAACTGGCCGGACGCATTGCAAACAACCCAGGTACCGCGCTGCGTTTGACCAAGAAGCTGATGCGCGAAGCGCAGCACATGCGCCTGGAGTCCGCGCTCGAGATGTCCGCTGCGCTTCAGGCGCTCGCTCATCACACGACCGAGCATCGCGACGCAATGGCCGTGTTGCTCGCATCGCATCGCTGAAAGGCCGTACCGATATCGCGTTGCCCGTACGAAGAGCGCATGTCGATCACTTTGAATTTTCGCATGGAGACTACACGATCATGACCATCAGTCACGAGGGCGCGCTCGCCGGTTTGCGCGTGGTGGATCTAAGCCGCGTCTACGCGGGCCCATTCTGCGCGCAGACGCTCGCCGATCACGGCGCCGACGTCATCAAGATCGAACCGCCGCAAGGCGACGAGACCCGCGACTGGGGGCCACTTATGCGCGAAGGCATCGCCAGCTATTACTGGGGCCTTAATCGGAACAAGCGCAACATCTCGCTCGATCTGTCGTGTGACGCCGGTCGCGACATCCTGTTTCGTCTGCTCGAAACGGCCGACGTCATGGTCGACAACTTCAAGGTCGGCACGCTCGAACGCTGGGGCATCGGCTATGAAGCGAGTCTGCGCGAGCGGTTTCCGCAGCTCGTTCATTGCTCGATCTCGGGCTACGGCACGAGCGGGTCGCTCGCACGGTTTCCCGGGTACGACGCTGTCGCGCAGGCGCTGGCGGGATTCATGTCGGTGAACGGCGAACCCGGCAGCGAACCGTTGAAAGTGCCGTTTCCCGTGGTCGACTTCGCGGCTGCACAGTATGCAGTTGCGAGCATCATGTTCGCGCTCTTCGAACGATCGCGTTCGGGCCTCGGACAGCATGTCGATGTCAATCTGTTCAGCACAGCGCTGTCGATGCTGCATCCGATCAGCACCACCTGGATGGCGACCGGCGTCGTGCCCGAGGCGACCGGCAATGTCTATGCCGCGATTGCGCCGTACGGGCTCTACCAGTGCAAGGACAAGGCGATCATGAGCGGCGCGGGCAACAACGGTTCGTTTGCCCGCATGGTCGAGGCGTTGGGCGTTCCCGAGCTCGCGCGCGACGATCGCTTCCTGACCAACCAGTTGCGCGTTGCCAATCGCGAGGCGCTCGATGGATTGATCGGCAGCCTGACCGCTGATATGTACGCAGACGACGTGGTCGAGCGTCTGCTGCACGTGGGAGTGGCTACGGGTCCGGTCAATTCGATCGCCGACGCATTCGCCCACCCGCAGGCCGCGCAGAACGCGATGTACGTCAACACAGACGCCTACACGGGAACGGGCATCCCGGTACGACTATCCCGCACCCCTGGCGCGCTGCGCAGCGCGCCCAAAGCGTTTTCCGCCGATACCCGCGAGGTGCTGACGGAACTCGGCTTCAATGACGGGCAACTCGACCGCTTGCGGCGTGCCGGCGTCGTGTGCGACGAGCGTGCGCGGATGAAAGGGGCAACGTCATGAGCGATTCGCGCGAGCCATCCTCACCGCCGGGACCACCGGTACTTCGACACGACGACGACGGTGTCGTCTGGCTGACGATCAACCGTCCGCACGCGGCGAACACGCTGTCTCTCGACACGATGCGGTGCCTCGCCGAAGCGCTCACCGTAGCCGACGACGATCCCGACGTGCGGGTCATCGTGATTCGCGGTGCGGGCGACCGGATCTTCTGCGGCGGCATCGACCTGAGCGATCCGGCGTTGCGCGGCATACAGCCGATGCGCAGCGTGTCGCGCAACCTGCACGAGTTGATCTTCGAGCTGCGCAAACCCACGGTCGCGGCGATCAACGGCCCGGCGGCCGGGGGCGGTTGCGAGATCGCACTGGCATGCGACTTGAGGATCGCCGCCGAAACCGCGTGGTTCAGCCAGAGCGAGGCGCGTGTCGGGATGGGCGCGAATTTCGCGAGCGTGCTGCTTCCGCGCCTGTTACCGCGCGCGGTTGCGATGGAGCTGCTGTTTACGGGCCGCCGCTTCGATGCGTCGGAAGCGCAGCGTCTCGGACTGTTGAATCGCGTCGTGCCGCTGGCCGAACTCGACGACGCCGTTCGCATGCTGTGCAGAACGATCGCCGACAACGCACCGCTGTCGATCCGCCGCATCAAGGAAACCGCGATGCGCAGCTGGGGGTTGCCCGTTTCGGCCGCACTGCGGCTGGACGTCGTGCCAGACGTGTACGCCAGCGAAGATCGCATCGAAGGCGCACGCGCGTTTCTGGAGAAGCGCAAGCCGGTGTTTCGCGGCAGATAGTCCCGCGGCTCGACCGCATCGCCCGCATCGCTCGAAGAAGTGGAGCAGGGCAAAGACCTGGACCCACAGGAGACAGCACGATGGAAACGAACCCGCCGCCGCGAGCGGTCTGTATCACGCATGCCTCCGGCGTCGCACACACGTGCGATAAGACGCGCGATTCTCACTGGAGCGCGACATGAATTCAATCGCTCCAGAGCACGCCGCGGATTTCGATGCGGACCTGCAAGACCAGATGTATCGAAAGATCTCGAGGCGCCTGCTGCCGTTTCTGATGATCTGCTACACGTTGTCGTTTATCGATCGTATCAACGTGGGTTTCGCGCATCTGCAGATGGCGGGGGAACTGCGTTTTTCGGACGCGGTGTACGGATTTGGCGCCGGCATTTTCTTCATCGGCTACATGGTGTTCGAGATTCCGGGCAACCTGCTGCTCGCACGGATCGGCGCGCGGTTGACGCTGTCGCGAATCATGGTGCTGTGGGGGCTGGGTTCGGCTGCGATGCTGTTCGTGCGCAGTCCAGTCGAATTCTATGTCTGCCGCTTCCTGCTTGGTGTGTTCGAGGCCGGCTTCTTTCCGGGCGTGATGTTCTATCTCGGCACGTGGTATCCGCCCGCGCGGCGCGCAAAGGCATTCGCCGTGTTCATGACCGCGATGTACGCCGCCGGTTTGATCGCTGCACCGGTGTCGGGCGCGATTCTCGCGCATCTCGACGGCGTCTGGAGGTTGAGCGGCTGGCAGTGGCTGTTTCTCGCCGAAGGTCTGCCGAGTTGCGCGATGGGTGTCGTCGCGTATTTCTACCTGGACGATGCGCCAGCCGATGCGCGCTGGCTGTCGGATGCGGAGAAGGCGCGGATTCGCGCGGACCAGGCCGTTGCCGCACCGGCCCATGCCGACGGACATGGCGAGAAGGGATTGCTGTCGCACCCGGCGTTGTGGTTGCTGTGTGCGGGCAACTTCGCGATTGCATCGGCGGGCTACGCGCTCGTGTTCTGGCTGCCCTCGCTGCTGCGTCGCGTCGGATCGCACGACGCTGTGCAGATCGGCGGGCTCTCGGCATTCCCGTTCCTGTGCGGGATCGTTGCGATGCTGTGGGCTGGGCGCCGCGCGGACCGCAAGGGTGCATGGCGGACGTATTGCGTCGCGTCGATGGTCGTCGGTGCCGTTGCGATGTTCGCGCTGGCGTCGAGCACCAGCACCGTCACGTCGGTATCGGCGATCTGCGTGGCGCTGGCGGCATTGGCCGCCGCGCTGCCGACGTTCTGGGCGTTGCCCGGTTTGCTGCTGCCGCGGCGCGCAATGGCGGTGACCGTGGCCACGATCACCACGGTCGGCGCACTGGGGGGCTTTGCCAGTCCTTATCTGATCGGCTTGCTGAACACCGTCACCGGATCGATGCAGGCAGGTCTGCACGCCAATGCATGGCTGCTCGCTCTGGGCAGCGTCGCGGTGTACCTGACGCACCGCAGTTCCGCGTCCGGCAACTGACGAGGCGCGCTTGCGCGCCGACCACGCATACAACAAAAAAACGAGGGGACAACATGAAGATCAATGCGATCGCAGCGCTATCGCTGACGCTGTTCGCCGGCACGGCCTGTGCGCAATCGTCGGTGACGCTGTATGGCGCTTTCGATGCCGGTCTGCTTTATCAGAACACGTCGGCCGCGACACTCGCGACGAACGCGCACGGCACCGGAAAGATTTTTCGCTTCCAGGATGCGGGTCTCTATTCGAGCAACTGGGGGCTCAAGGGCGTGGAGGATCTGGGTGGCGGCTATCGCGCGCTCTTCCAGTTGCAGGGCGTATTTCTCAGCAGTTCGGGCAAGTTCGGCCTGAGTTCGACACCCGGGCAAACAGCGATCTTCAACCAGATCGCGGCCGTTGGTGTGTCGGGTCCATTCGGCACGCTGACCGCGGGCCGCCAGATCGTTCCGCTGATCCGCGCGATGGAAGTCACCGACGTGCGCGGTGCGGACTATTTTGGCAGCATTTTTACCGCGCTGATCGGCATGAACCAGGCCGCGGGCTGGCCCGGTACCAATACGAATGCTGCGATCGGGGCGGTCTACGATGACAATGCGCTTGTGTATCAGTCGGTGTCTTATCGGGGCCTGTCGTTCACGGCCGAGTACGCGCCCGGTGGCGTCGACGGTCACTTTCAGGGCGGTACGCGTGAATCGGCAGTGCTGAAGTATGAGGGCTACGGTCTGACTGCCGCGGCCGTCTACTACAACGGACACGACACCAACCCCTATCCGGCCACCTATGGCGTCGTGCCGGGTGTGAATCCCGCGCCGGCTACCGGTGTTGCAAACAACAGGCTTGTCTATGTCGGTGCCCGCTACACGCTTCGGGGCGTGTCGGTGTCGGCGTCTTACGCCAACGGCAAGAACCCGGCCAACGCGACACGGGCGAACTACGACCTCTATTCCGCGGGACTCGGCTACGCGTTCTCGTCCGCATTCAGACTGACCAGCGGCCTCTACTACCTCCGGAGCCGGAACGATGCGACGCCGTATGCCGGCAGTTCGACCGCGATTTCAGTTGGCGGCGAATATTTTCTTTCCAGACGAACGGAGCTTTATGTGCAGGTTGGCCACGTCAACAACAAAGGGGCGATGAACCAGCCGATCGCGTATGGACAGCCCGTCGAGCCGGGTGTGTCGACCACGGCGGCGTCGATCGGAGTCAGGCATAAATTCTGATCGACGACCGTATTTCGATTCGACGGTACAGACTATTCGTCGCGTGAGATCGACCAGGCTGCGCAAGCCTGTCCAGACAACCGGAGCCAATACATGACCAGCCGAACCCGCCACCTCGTCGATAAAGAACTGCTGGATCTTCTCGATGCGTCGCCGACCGTGTCGGTGACGGCGGAGACCCTGACCGCATTCCGGGCATCGCGGGCGGTCGCGTATCCATGCCGCGAGATCGCTGGCGCGGCCGACGTGGAAGTGTCCGTGCAATACGCGAAAGGCATGGCCGGTTCGCCGGACGTCGAGTTTCGACTCTATCGGCCTTCGGGGATCGACACGCTGGCTGGATGCGTTCTCCATATCCATGGCGGCGGGTTTGTCAGAGGCGCTGCGATAACAGGCGACGCCCGCCATCGCAGCACCGTTGCGGCCCTGGGCTGCGTGCTGGTGTCAGTCGACTATCGCCTTGCACCCGAGACCCGCTTTCCCGGCAATCTCGAAGACTGCTACGCGGTGCTGTCATGGATATTCCGCCATGCGGACGAACTCTCGATCGATACGCGAAAAGTGGGCGTCATGGGCGAGAGTGCGGGAGGGGGACTGGCCGCATGCCTGTGCCTCCTTGCGCGCGATCGGCGGGAATTCTCGCTGGCGTTCCAGCATCTGATGTATCCCATGCTCGATGACCGTACCTGCATGGACCCGGCGCCCCATCCCTTTGCGGGGGAGTTCGTGTGGACGAGGCAGAGCAATGTCTTCGGGTGGTCGTCTCTGCTTGGCGAGACGGTCGGTACGCACGACGTGTCGCCCTATGCCGCTGCCGCACGCGCGTCCGATCCCGGCGGACTGCCTCCGGCCTTCATGTGCGTCGGGACGCTGGATCTGTTCGTCGACGAAGATCTCGACTATGCGCGACGTCTCGCTCTCGCAGGGATACCGGTCGAGTGTCATGTCTATCCTGGGGCCGTTCACGGGTTCGACTATCATCCGACCGCGCGGGTCGCCACTGCCGCGCGCGAAGTGAGCTTTCGCGCACTCGAGGCGTTTCTCGAGCGATGAGTGCCAGTCGATGCACCGCCAGGCTCGCTGTCGCGAAGACATTTCCCGCGCCGCACTGCATCACGGTGAACACACCGACACGCGTCGAAATTCACTAACGAGCGACGCTTCGCTCCAGCTTGACGAATCCCCCCAGCACCGCGCCGAGCACGGCTGCAACCAGCACAGGCAGCGCGGCAGCAGACCAGCCCATTGACGCCACGACCATGCTCACGACGACCGGCCCCAGCACCTGGCCCAGATAGTTGCCCTGCATCACCAGCCCGAGGCCCAACGGTGCGAGCGCGGGCTCACGCGATGCGAGCGGCGTGCAGGTGAGGATCGCGGCCGGCAGCATCCCGCCGATCGCGGAGAACGCGAAGCACAGCAGTACCGCAACGTCGTCCGGGATCGCGGACTGGAACACGCCCGCGCCGGCGATACCCATCGCGAGACTGGCGCAGGCCAGCAGCATCGCGGGCCGTACTCCGCGCGACAGCAGCGGCCCGGCCGAAACATTCCCGACGATATTCACCGCAACGATCGCCGCGCTGAGGACACCCGCGGTGCCGACCGGCATCCCCATCCGCTGGATCAGGAAGATCGGCAGGAAGGTCGTCAGCGCGGAGAACTGCAGCGTGTAGGTGGCGAACGCGAGCGCGAGCAGCACGGGTGGCGCACGACGCAGCAGATCGCGAAGCGCGTGCAACATGCTGCTCCGCGACGGCCGGGCATGGCGCGGCAACTGTGCTCGCGGAACGGTCAGCGGCAGCAGCGCTGCAGCGAGCAACGCCAGCGCGGCACTGACGAGCCAGCTGGATCGCCAGCCCCCGAGCAACGGACCGAACAGCAGCGACAGCGACATGCCGATCGCCATGAAGGTGCTCCAGACACCGAACACGACGTGGTGCGTGCCGGGTCGAGCCACACGATTGAGTACCGCAGGCGCCGCGACGACGACAATCAGGAAGCCGAGCCCTTCAACGAACCGGCTGCCGATCAGCCACGCGAAGTCGTGCATCAGCGAGCCAGCCGCGCTTGCCGCCGCGATGATGACGAGCCCGACACCGAGTAGCCGCCGGTCGCCCCAGCGCTGCACCAGTGCGCCCGCCGCGATGCCGCCGAACACGCCGATGAGCGGAAACGCGGACATCACCCAGCTCAACGATGCGAGCGAACGGCCGAACTCGTGCTGCAACTGCGGCATTGCAATCGAGGCCTTGCCGACATGAAGCGCCGCAGCGATCCCCGCAAACAGCACGTTCGAGATCGCCCACCATGGCGTTTGCTGCGGCATGCTCACGGTGCCAGCGAGACGGGTATCGGGCGCGTTCGTCATGTGCTCCAGCGATCGCGCGCGGCGAGGATCGACACCACGATCAATCCGCCGATCATCCCGATGTGTTCTTCGGCGGTGTAGAGCGCGATCGTGTGCCGCAAGCCGTCGAACACCCAAAATCGATGGACGAGCCCGATGGTGAGCAACGTGAATACGCCGAGCGCGCCCGCGGCGGCCCAGGTCCAGCGTTGCACGACGATGAGCGCGGAGGCCCCGAGATGCAGCACGATGGTCAGCAGGCTGTAGACGGCGCCGGGCGCAAACCCGAGGTGCTCCATCTCCGCGACGCCGCCAGAAAAATCGAACGCCTTCGTGAGGCCGTTGATCCAGAACGGCGCGGTCAGCAGGATGCGCGCGAGTAGTGCGGTGAAGGGCGCGCAGAGCAACGTCGTAAGCGTATTGCGGTTCATGGGTTCCTTGGGCGGTGGCGTTTCGTCGTGTGGCAGGGAAGGCATGGATTCGATGAGTTCGAAGTCGTCATCTGTCGCGTAGTGCCAGCGGTACGCCTGGTGCCGTGCCTGGCGTCGCGGGTGCCGGGGAGAGCCAGCCGCCCGCGAGCGCCTTGTACAGCGCGACGGCGGTGCCGGCGCTGCGCGCGCGGCTGTCGGCGGCGGCATCCTGCGCCTGCAGTGCGTTTCGTTCTGCATCGAGCACCTCGTAGTAGTCGATTGCGCCGGCCTGAAAACGCACGAACGCGAGTTGCGCGGCCTGCGTGCTGTCTTCCGACGCGCGATCGAGATGGCCCGCTTCATCGCGCGTGCGGCTGTAGCGGATCAATGCGTTCTCGGTGTCTTCGAGCGCGAGCAGCACGGTCTGCTGATACTGCGCGAGGAGGCCAGCGGCATCGGCCTCGCTCGCGGCGAGGCGCGAGCGCACGCGGCCTATGTCGAGAAACGACCAGTCGACGCCAAGCAGGACCTGGTTCGTCGCGCTGCCGCTCGCGAAGGGGCCGTACTGGCGCGACGCTGCCGAGCATGCCGGACAGGCTCAGGCGTGGAAACAGATCGGCGGTCGCGACGCCGACGCGTGCAGTGGCCGCGTGCAGCCGCTCTTCGGCAGCCGCGACGTCGGGACGGCGGCGCAGTACCTCGCCAGGCGTGCCCGGGTCGATACCTTCAGGTGTTTGCGGCACGAGCCCAGGCGTGTTGAGTTCGGCGATCAGCGCCTCGGGCGGCTGTCCGGTGAGCACCGCAAGCCGATGCTCGTCGACGGCGATGCCGGCCTCGTAGACTGCGACGCGCGACGACGTCGATTCGAATTGCGCGCGTGCGCGGGCCGCATCGAGATCGGTGCCGCGTCCGGCGCTCAGACGTGCCTCGATCAGATCGAGTGTTTTGCGCTGGTTGACGGCGTTGTCGCGTGCAATCCGCAGACGCGCCTGCTGACCGCGCAGGTCGATGTATGCAGCGGCAACGTCGCCGGCAATCGCGACGCGTACCGCGCGGATATCGGCGGCGCTGGCCGCGGTTTCGGAGCGCTGCGCCTCGACGCGTCGGCGCACACGGCCAAACAGATCCAGCTCCCAGCTGGCATTGATGCTGGTTCCCGACAACGGCGTGTCGCGTTGATCGCGCGGCGCGCCGAACGCCTGGTCCTTGCTCATCAACTGATGGCCGATCTGCGCGCTAGCCGTGTCGGTCGGGTAGAGATCGAAGCGGGCGTTGCGCAGCATCGCGTTCGACGAGTCGTAGCGCGCGACTGCGAGCTTCAGGTCGTTGTTCGCATCGAGCGCGCGGTCGATCAGCGTGCTGAGCCGCGGATCGCCGAAGCTGTGCCAGAAGATGTCGTCCGATGTTGCGCTTGCGGGACCGTTGTCATGAGTCGCTTGCGAAGAGGTCGACGCGCGCGCAAAGCGATCAGGTGCAGCCGACGTCGGTCGTTTGTAGTCGGGGCCGACCGCGCATGCGGTCAGCGTGAGCGCCAGCATCAGCGCGGACAGGCGTGCGGGTGCGTTCATGAACGATCCCCCTGCAACGTGCTGTGCTGTTCCTTCCACACGGCTGGATTCTCGCGAGTGAGTTTGCGGATCGTCACGTAGAACACCGGTGTGAGGAACAGGCCGAACAGCGTGACGCCGAGCATTCCCGAAAACACCGTGATCCCCGTCGCCGCACGTACTTCGCTGCCGGCGCCACTGCCGGTCAGCAGCGGCACCGACCCGGCGATAAACGCCACCGACGTCATCACGATCGGACGCAGCCGCAGTCGGCATGCTTCGAGCGCGGCGTCGACAGTGCCTATCCCCTGGATTTCCAGTTCGCGAGCGAATTCGACGATCAGGATCGCGTTCTTGCACGCGAGCCCCATCAACACGACGAGCCCGATCTGCACGAACACGTTGTTGTCGCCGCCCGTGAGCCACACACCGAACAGCGCCGCGCACATGCATACCGGCACGATCAGGATCACCGCGAGCGGCAGCGTCCAGCTTTCGTAGAGCGCCGCGAGCACGAGGAAAGCGAGCATCACCGCGAGCGGAAACACCAGCAGCGCCGCATTGCTCTGCGTGACCTGCTGGTAGCTCAGGTCGGTCCATTCGAGTGTGATGCCGGGAGGCAGCACGTCCTTCGCGATCTGTGTGAGCTTCGCGATCACCTGGCCGGACGACAGCATCTTCGGATCGGACTCGCCGATCAGGTCGGCGGCCGGGTAGCCGTTGTAGCGCACCACCGGATCGGGACCGTAGCTCGGCACGACGGAGACCATCGAGCCGATCGGCACCATCTCGCCGTTGGCGTTGCGCGTGCGCAGGTTGCCGATGTCCGCGGCTGTCTGCCGATGCGCGGCATCGGCCTGCGCCATCACGCGGTACACGCGACCGAACAGGTTGAAGTCGTTCACGTAGACCGAGCCGAGATAAACCTGCAGCGTGCCGAACAGATCGGTCAGCGTGACGCCTTGTGCCTTTGCCTTCACGCGATCGACCTTCACCTCGAGCTGCGGAATGTTGGCCTGATACGAACTGACCGGATAGCGCATGCCCGGCGTCTTCGCGACGGCGGCCTGGAACGCACCCAGCGCATTCTGCAGCGCGCCGTAGCCGAGACCCGCGCGGTCTTCCAGATATAGCGAATAGCCCGAGCCGTTGCCGAGCCCCTGGATCGGCGGCGGCATCAGCGCGAACGCGAAGCCGTCGGTGATCTGCGCAAAGCGCGCGTTGAGTTCGGCATTGATCTGCGCGGCGCTGCGATGACGTTCGTCGAATGGCTTGAGGCCGATGTACGAGTTCGTGATGTTCGGCGTGTTCACCACTTGCAGCGCGTTCAGACCGGCGTACGCGGGGACGATCGATACGCCGTCGACGCTGTGGGCGATCTGCGCCATCTGCCGCGTCACGGCGTCGGTGCGCGACAGCGATGCGCCTTCCGGCAGCTTCGCGCCGGCGAACAGATAGAGCTTGTCCTGAGTCGGGATGAAGCCGCCCGGCACCGTGTGGAAGAGCAGCGCGGTCGCGCCGAGCAACACCGCGTACACACCGAAGATCACGCCGCGGCGGCTGAGCGAACGCGACACCGCGCCGTGATAGCCGTTCGAACTGCGCTGGAAGAAGCGGTTGAACGGACCGAACAGCCAGCCGAACAAACGATCGATGATCCGTGTGGGTATATCTTTCGGCGCGTCGTGCGGCTTCAGCAGTTTTGCGGCGAGCGCGGGCGACAGCGTCAACGAATTGATCGCGGAGATCACCGTCGAGATCGCGATCGTCACCGCGAACTGCTTGTAGAACTGCCCGGTCACGCCGCTGAGGAACGCCATCGGCACGAAGACCGCGCACAGGACGAGCGCGATCGCCATGATCGGGCCGGACACTTCGCGCATCGCCTGATGCGCGGCGTCGCGTGGGCTCAAGCCCTGGCTGATGTTGCGCTCGACGTTCTCGACGACGACGATCGCGTCGTCCACCACGATGCCGATCGCGAGCACGAGACCGAACAGCGTCAGCGTGTTGATCGAGTAGCCGAGCACGTACAGCCACGCAAACGTACCGACGACCGACACCGGCACGGCGACAAGCGGAATGATCGACGCGCGCCAGGTCTGCAGGAACAGGATCACGACGATCACGACCAGCACGACCGCTTCGATCAGCGTGTGCTGGACCGCGCGGATCGACTCGCGCACGAACACGGTCGGGTCCCAGACGGGGCGATACGCGAGGCCGGGCGGAAAGCGCGTGGACAGCTCGTGCAGCTTGGCGTAAACCGCGTTCGCGACAGCAAGCGAATTGGCGCCCGGCGACAGGAAGATGCCGACGGCTGCCTGAATCTGCGTGTCGTAGAGCGCGCGCAGCGTGTAGTCGCCGGAACCGAGTTCGACCCGCGCGACGTCGGACAGACGGACCACCTGGCCGTCCGCGCCGCTCTTGATCACGATGTCGCCGAATTCCTGCGCGGTGCGCAGCCGTCCGCGCACACTGATCGAAGTCAGGAAGCTGGTTGTGTTCGGCGACGGTTCGGCGCCGAGTTGTCCCGCCGACACCTGCACGTTCTGTTCGCGCACCGCGTTGATCACGTCGCTGGCTGTGAGCCCGCGCGACGCGAGCCGGTTCGGATCGAGCCAGATGCGCATCGCGTAGTCGCCGGACCCATACAACCCCACGTTGCCGATACCGGGGATGCGCGACAGCTCGTCCTTCACGTGCAGCGTCAGGTAATTGCGCAGGTACAGCGCATCGCGGCTGTTGTCCGGCGAATACAGGCTCACGTACATCAACGGCGTCGGCGACTGCTTCTGCGTGGTCACGCCGTACTGACGCACTTCGTCGGGCAGGCGCGACTGCGCCTGGGCCACGCGGTTCTGCACGCGCACCGCGGCGGTATCGGGATCGACGCCCGGCAGGAAGGTGACCACCACCTGCAGGCTGCCGTCGGAGCCGGCCACCGATTTCATATACATGATCCCTTCGACGCCGTTGATCGCTTCTTCGAGTGGCTCCGCGACCGACTCCGCGATTTCCTTCGGATTTGCGCCCGGATAGGTTGCGCGTACGACGACGCTCGGCGGGACGACCTCGGGATATTCGCCGGCGGACAGCATCGGGATCGCGATCAGACCGGCCGCGAAAATGACGATCGACAGCACGACCGCGAAGATCGGCCGGTCGATGAAGAACCTGGAAAAATTCATGGGGATTCGCGGGTTACTGCGCCGTTGCCGGCGGGGTCGGGTTCGGCGTGACGGAATGGCTGGATTCGGTGGCGATGGTTCTCGGCTTGACCGGCGCGCCCGGATAAAAGATGCGCTGCACGCCTTCGACGACGACCGCATCGCCGGGCTTCAGGCCCGACTCGACGATCCGTTGTCCGTCGATCGTGCGACCGATCGTGACGTCGTGGCGCAGCGCCCGATCGCCGGGGCCGACCACGTACACGTACTTCTTGTCCTGATCGGTCAGCACGGCGCGGTCGTCGACCAGCAGCACGTTCTCGTTGCGCTCGCCGAACAGCTGCACGCGGGCGTAGAGGCCGGGAATAAACGAGCGGTCGGCGTTCGACAGCCGGGCGCGCGCGCGGATCGTGCCCGTCGCTGAATCGAGCCGGTTGTCGAGGAAATCGACCGTACCGGTGTGCGGGAAACCGCTTTCGTTCGCGAGGCCGATGCGCACCTGGTTCGCGGCGATTGCATCGTGCTTGCGTGGCTCGTCGTGCTCGCGCTGCGCGTTGTAGCGCAGGTAGCTCTGTTCGTCGCAGTCGAAATAGACATAGACGGGGTCTTGCGAAACGATCGTTGTGAGCAGCGTCTGGTCGGCACTTGCAAGGTTGCCGACGGTTGCGAGTGCGCGGCCCGCGCGTCCGGTGATCGGTGCGCGCACCTCGGTATAGCTCACGTCGAGCTTCGCGGCGTCGACGGCTGCTTCGGCCGCATGCAGATCGGCGGTGCTTTGCGCGTAGGTTGCTCGGTTCGTGTCCAGTTCCTCCTGCGACACGGCATGCGCACCGACCAGCGATTGCGTCCGCGCGAGCTGCGTCTGCGCAAGCGACTGCGCCGCACGGGCGCGTGCGAGTTGGGCGTCAGCCTTTTCCAGTGCGATCCGGTACGGACGCTGATCGATGACGAACAGCACCGCGCCCTGCGCGACCTGATCGCCCTCCTTATACGAGACGCGTTGCAGATAACCGCTGACGCGCGGACGCAGGTCGACTGCATCGACCGCGTTGATCCGCCCGTTGAATTCGTCCGATAGACGGATCGCGTGTGCCACCACCTTGACGACGCCGACCTCGGGCGGTGCGGAGGCCGCGTTGTCGTCTGCTCCGCGATGACAGCCGGTGAGGGCGAGGATCACGACGAGGGTGCCGATCGTCAGTAACGACCGGGTGCCAGGCAGTGCGCTGACAGGGGGAGAAGGGTGCATTTGACATCGCTCTGAATTAGACTGGGCGAAGTCTACAAATTGAAGTTAACTTGAAGTAAAGCTATTAAAAGTGAATAAAGGTGAAACGATGCGTCCCACGAGTGAAGGGAATGACCCGCTGATCCCGATCAGCGAAATCTCCGCGCGTAGCGGAGTGACGGCGTCGGCGTTGCGCTTCTACGAGGCGCGGGGATTGATCGTCGCGCATCGGAGCGGTTCGAGCCGCCGGTACTACCCGCGCTCTAGCCTGCGCCGGCTGGCGTTCATCGTGTTCGCGCAGCGGATCGGCTACTCGCTCGACGAGATCGCCGGGCAACTGTCCAGCCTGCCGACCGACACGTTGCCGACCAACAAGGACTGGCTACGACTGTCGCGGGGATGGAAGGCGAGGGTGACGCAGAAGATCGAAGAGCTGCAGCGGCTGAACATGGACCTCGATCACTGCATCGGGTGCGGGTGTTTGTCGCTGAAGCGTTGCAAGCTCACGAACCCGGATGACCGGTCGGGGAAGGCGGGGCCGGGGGCGCGGCGGTGGCAGGGGGATCCGCCGCCGGTTTGACCTGACAGCGTTTCATTCGCCGGATGGCGTGTTTATCGCCTTCGTGATTTCTGCCAGCAATGCGGCAGTCTGCGCATCGGCGAAGGGCACGCGCTCGGTATAGGCGCAGACCATCAGATATTTGAGCAGGGGTTCGACCTTCGCCAGCAGCTCTATCGAGTGTGTTTGCTGGATATCGGTCGGACGGTAGTGCGTTGTCGAAGTGAGTTGCCGCATGGAACAGGACTCCTGGGTGGTACGCGATTTCTTTGCAGGAGCTTATGAGACCAGCGGAGTGCCCAAATGTGTCTTACGTCGAATTACGGGGGATTTCGGGAAGTTTTGGTGGGGGAGTTCGACGGCGTGTCGGGTTGGTTTGCGAAACTGGGTGAGGAAGTCGTGGGTTTGTGAGGGACGCCCGTATCTGCCTGCCTACGTTCGGACTGCGGATGGACGCGCCATAGCGTTTCCGAACGAGACGTCGGGGAGCCTCTGGATGTTGCCCGGCTTCGATCGCCTGAAAAACCGATGAGATAAGCGATGTTCTGGCGGAGGCGGTGAGATTCGAACTCACGGAAGGGTTGCCCCTTCGCCGGTTTTCAAGACCGGTGCATTCAACCACTCTGCCACACCTCCGGGAGGCGGGATTGTACCCTGGAACGCCGCAGCTGCACGGCGTTCCACGTCCCCGCTCAGTGTGAGTCGTGCAGGAAAAGCCCCTGCAGATCGTTCAGAAAGCGCTGACCGAGCGGCGTCGGCGCGATGTGCTGATGATCCCGCGCAATCAACCCACGGCGCTCCGCTTCCTGCAGTGCCGGCTCGATCGACGTCATCGACAACCCCGTCCGCTCGATGAAGCGATGCACCGGGAAGCCTTCAACCAGCCGCAACGCGTTCAGCATGAACTCGAACGGTAGATCGTGCGTGCCGACTTCATGCTCCTCCTGCACCGGTGTACCGGCCTGCGCCTGCTCGATGAACGTCGACGGATGTTTGTAGCGCACCTGCCGCAGCACGCGATTCGGAAACGACAGCTTCGTGTGCGCGCCCGCGCCGATCCCGAGGTAGTCGCCGAACCGCCAGTAGTTCAGGTTGTGTTTGCTCTGCCGATGCGGCTGCGCATACGCCGACACTTCGTAGCGCGCATAGCCGGCCTCGGTGGTGCGCTCGTGAATCCATTCCTGCATGTCGGCGGACGCATCGTCGTCGGGAAGGGCCGGCGGATACTTCGCGAACAGCGTGTTGGGCTCGAGCGTCAGGTGGTACAGCGACAGGTGCGGCGGTGCGAAAGCGAGCGCCGCTTCAATGTCGGCCTGGCATTCGGCGAGCGTCTGCTGCGGCAGAGCGAACATCAGGTCGAGGTTGAAATTGTCGAACGTCTTCGCGGCGACGTCGACCGCATGGCGCGCCTGCGTCGCGTCGTGAATCCGGCCGAGCGCTTTCAGGTGCGCCTCGTTGAAGCTCTGGATTCCGACCGACAGCCGGTTGACTCCGCTCGCCCTGAACTGCGCGAACTTCGCGGCCTCGAACGTACCAGGGTTGGCTTCGAGTGTGATCTCGGCATCGGCGTCGAGTGGCAGCAGCGCCCGCACGTCGGACAGCAGCCGGTCGAGCCCGGCCGCCGACAGCAGGCTCGGCGTCCCGCCGCCGATAAACACCGTATGCACCTGACGGCCCCACACCAGCGGCAGCGCGAGCTCGAGATCGGCGCGCAACGCGTCGAGGTAGTCGTCTTCGGGGAACGCGTCGCCCTTCCATTCGTGCGAATTGAAATCGCAGTACGGGCACTTGCGCACGCACCACGGGAAATGCACGTACAGCGCGAGCGGCGGCAGCGATGTCAGCCGGATGCTGCCCGGTGCGGTGAACGCCCGGATCACGCCGACACCCGTCGATGCGGTGCTCATGCGTCCTCCCGCAGACGCGCGAGCAGTTGCCGCAACGCGATCGCGCGATGGCTGTTCGCGTTCTTCACGGCCGGGTCGAGTTGCGCAGCCGTCGCGTTCAGTTCGGGGATGAAGAACAGCGGGTCGTAGCCGAAGCCGTTCGCGCCACGCGGCGCGTCGAGCATTTCACCGTGCCAGCGGCCTTCCGCGATCAGCGGTTCGGGGTCTTCTTCGTGACGCACGAGTGCGATCGCGCAGTAGTAGTACGCATGGCGATCATCGCTATGTCGTAGTTGTTCGAGCAGGTGCGCGTTGTTCGAAGCGTCGCTTTTCTCGCCGCCCGCGCGCTCGGCATAGCGCGCCGAATAGACGCCGGGCGCGCCGCGCAGCGCGCGCACGCAGAGACCGGAATCGTCGGCGAGCGCGGGCAGGCCGGTGAGCCGCGCCGCGTGACGCGCCTTGGTCAGCGCGTTCTCGACGAAGGTCGGGTAGGGCTCCTCCGCCTCGGGCACATCGAGCTCGCCCTGCGGGACGAGCGTAATGCCGGCGTTCTCCAGCAGCGCTGCGAACTCGCGCAGCTTGCCGGGGTTGTTTGACGCGAGCACGACCTTCGCAAACGTGCCCGCCGGTGCAACGCGCTCACTCATCCTTCAACCCCAGTGCCTCTTTCTGCTTTGCGATCAGCGTTTCGATGCCGGCCTGTGCGAGATCAAGCAGCGCGTTCATCTCGTCGCGCGAGAACGGCACGCCTTCGGCGGTGCCCTGGATCTCGACGAAGCCGCCGTCGCCGGTCATCACGACGTTCATGTCGGTGTCGCACTGCGAGTCTTCATCGTAGTCGAGGTCGAGCACCGGCACGCCGTTGTAGACGCCGACCGAGATCGCGGCGACGTAGTCGGTGATCGGCGACGTTTCGATACGGCCGGTGGTAAGCAGCTTCGCGATCGCGTCGTGCGCGGCGACGAACGCGCCGGTGATGCTCGCGGTGCGCGTGCCGCCGTCCGCCTGGATCACGTCGCAGTCGATGTGCAGCGTGCGCGTGCCGAGCCGTTCGAGATCGAATACCGAACGCAGCGCGCGGCCGATCAGGCGCTGGATTTCCTGCGTGCGTCCGGTCTGCTTGCCGCGCGCGGCCTCACGGTCGCTGCGCGTGTGCGTCGCGCGCGGCAGCATCCCGTATTCGGCCGTGAGCCAGCCCTGGCCGCGATCGCGCAGGAAAGCGGGCACCTGTTCGGCGATGCTCGCGGTGCAGATGACCTTCGTGTCGCCGAATTCGACGAGCACGGAGCCCTCTGCGTGCTTCGTGTAGTGGCGCGTGATGCGCACGTCGCGCAACTGGTCGGCGGGGCGGCCGCTGGGGCGTTTCGTGGTGTCGTTCATGGTCGGGACCGTGACAGGGGAGGTGGGGCGGAGGAAACCGGGATTTTACCGCCGATCGGCGGAGCGGGCGGCGTTTGCGCGGGGCCCCGGTCGACGGGGCCGCGCAGCGAAAGATGGGATAATGCGCGTTCCACGCCCCGCGTCCCGTACACGCCGGGCGACTCGATCCACAGGCCATCCGGACGACCCCCGCGGTCGTTCTCCGGCCTTCCTCGCGAGACGAACGATGATCTACAGCATGACCGGCTATGCGAGCGCCACGCGCGAACTCGCCGCGACCTCGGGCAACGGCGGCGTAAGCGTGTCCGTCGAACTCCGCACCGTTAACTCGCGTTTTCTCGATCTGAACTTCCGGATGCCGGAGGACGTGCGCGTCTGCGAACCGACACTGCGCGAGATGCTGATGACGAAGCTGTCGCGCGGCAAGGTCGACATCCGCATCAACGTGCAGCGCAGCGAGCAGGCCGCGAACGCGGGCGCGCTGAATCGCGATGCGCTCGATCAACTGGCGGTGCTCGAACAAGCAGTGCTGCAGGCGTTTCCCGATGCGGGCCATCTGCGCACCGGCGAAATCCTGCGCTGGCCCGGCGTACTCGCCGAAAGCGGTGTCGCCGCGGACACGCTGCGTGATGCGGTGCTCGGCTGCGGCAAGCAGGCCATCGTCGATCTGATCGACGTGCGCGGGCGCGAAGGCGCACAACTCGCGACGATGCTGCTGAACAACGTGACCGAGATGGAAGCGATCGTCACGAAGATCACGCCGCTCGTGCCGGAATTGATCGCGAAGCATCAGCAGAAGATCGTCGAGCGTCTGCAGGAGGCGCTCGGTGTCGCGGCGCCCGACACAACTGCAACGAGCGTGTCGCGCGAGGAAATCAGCGAGCGCATTCGCCAGGAAGTGACGATGTACGGCATCCGCATCGACATCGCCGAAGAATTGTCGCGGCTCACCGCGCACCTGAACGAAACGCGTCATGTGATCGAGAAGGGCGGCCGGGTCGGCAAGCGTCTCGACTTCATGATGCAGGAGCTGAATCGCGAGGCGAACACGCTCGGTTCGAAAGCGGCGGCGAAGGAGCTTGCCGATTCGTCGATGACGTTGAAGCTGCTGATCGAACAGATGCGCGAGCAGGTGCAGAATCTCGAATAAATCAGAACATCCGGAGTCAACATGACCGACCACACACGCGACGGCCACGCGCCGCGCAACCCGTACGCAGGCGGCTACCCGGGCAACCTGTTCATGGTCGTCGCGCCGTCGGGAGCGGGCAAGTCGACGCTGGTCAACGCGCTGATCGACCGCGATGCGGCGATCCGCCTGTCGATCTCGTACACGACGCGTCCGCCGCGCCCGAAAGAGCAGGACGGCGAGCACTATCACTTCACCACCGTCGACGATTTTCTCGCGCGTCACGCGGCCGGCGAGTTTCTCGAAAGCGCCGAGGTGCACGGCAACTACTACGCGACGTCGCGTGTGTGGATCGAAGGACAGATGAAAAGCGGCCATGACGTGCTGCTCGAAATCGACTGGCAGGGCGCGCAGCAGGTGAAGAAGCAGTTTCGCAACGCGGTCGAGATCTTCATTCTGCCGCCGTCGCTCGAAGCGCTCGAAGACCGGCTGAGAAAGCGCGGCCAGGACGAACCGAACGTGATTACGCGGCGCCTGCTCGCGGCCGGCAGCGAGATGGCGCACGCGGCGGAAGCGGAGTACGTCGTGATCAACGAGAACTTCGATCGCGCGCTTGCGGAGTTGCAGTGTCTGGTCGGCGCGACGCGCTCGCGGTTCGCGTCGCAGTACGCGCGCCACACGGAGCTGTTCATGCAGCTCGGCATCCACCTGCCGCACGGCGGCTGACGGCGGGATGCCGTGCACATAAGGTAGAATAAGCGACATACTGAGAAGGAACCCACGACATGGCCCGCATCACCGTTGAAGACTGCCTGAAACAGATTCCGAATCGTTTCGAACTGGCGCTTGCCGCAACCTATCGCGCGCGTCAGCTCGCACAAGGCCACACGCCGAAGATCGAAAGCCGCGACAAGCCTACCGTCATCGCGCTTCGCGAAATCGCGGCCGGCCAGGTCGGCGTCGAAATGCTGAAGAAGGTGCCGGTCTAAGGCACCTCGTCCGGTTTCGATCGCCGTGTAATTCACCCCACGCGTGCAGACCGCGAACCGTTGACAAGGAGGCGAGCATGAGCACCAATCCATCGCCTCCTACCGAAGCCACCGAAATCGAGCGGGAGTCAGACTCCCCCTCGTCCGCACGCAAGTACATCGACGCGGTTCTCGAACAGTCGTTTCGTCATCTGTTCGGGCCGACCGCCACGCCGGAGCAGCCGCGCCGGCACGACGTCGTCTCGATCGCGAAGCTCACCTCCGCCCTCGCCGGCTATCTGTCCGCCGACGAGATCAAGGAGGTCAAAGCCGCGTTCCACTTCAGCGACGAAGCCCACCTGGGCCAGTATCGCCAGAGCGGCGAACCCTACATCACGCATCCTGTCGCCGTCGCCGAAATCTGCGCCAGCTGGAAGCTCGACGCGCAGTCGATCATGGCGGCGCTGCTTCACGACGTGATGGAAGACCAGGGTGTGACCAAGGCCGAGCTTGCAGAGCGCTTCGGCGCGAAGGTCGCGGAACTGGTCGACGGGCTGTCGAAACTCGACAAGATGGAGTTTCGCAATCGCGAGGAAGCGCAGGCGGAAAACTTCCGCAAGATGCTGCTCGCGATGGCGCGCGACGTGCGCGTGATCCTCGTCAAGCTCGCGGACCGGCTGCACAACATGCGCACGCTCGGCGCGGTGCCGCCGGAAAAACGCCGGCGCGTCGCGCGCGAAACGCTCGACATCTACGCGCCGATCGCGCATCGGCTTGGCCTGAATAACACCTATCGCGAGCTTCAGGACCTGAGCTTCGCGAACTTCAATCCGCATCGCTACGCGACGCTCGAAAAAGCGGTGAAGGCCGCGCGCGGCAATCGCCGTGAAGTGGTCGGCAAGATTCTCGAGTCGGTGCAGCGCGCGATCTCCGACGCGCAGCTCGATGCCGAGGTGACCGGCCGCGAGAAGACCATCTTCAGCATCTACAAGAAGATGCGCGACAAGCAGCTGTCGTTCTCGCAGGTGCTGGACGTCTACGGTTTTCGCGTGGTCGTCGAAAGCGCGCTCGAATGCTATACGTGCATCGGTGCGCTGCATGCGCTCTACAAGCCGGTGCCCGGCAAGTTCAAGGACTACATCGCGATCCCGAAGGTGAATGGCTACCAGTCGCTGCATACGACGCTGGTGGGGCCGTTCGGCGCGCCGATCGAGTTCCAGGTGCGCACGCGCAAGATGCACGAGATCGCCGAGGCCGGCGTCGCAGCGCACTGGCTGTACAAGAACGGCGGCGCGGATCTGAACGACGTGCAGAAGCGCGCGCATCAGTGGCTCAAGTCGCTGCTCGACATCCAGAGCGAAGCAGGGGATTCGAGCGAATTCCTCGAGCACGTGAAGATCGATCTGTTCCCGGATGCGGTCTACGTGTTCACGCCGAAGTCGAAAATCATGGCGCTGCCGCGCGGCGCGACCGCACTCGACTTCGCGTATTCGATCCACAGCGATCTGGGCAACCAGTGCGTCGCGGTGAAGATCAACAACGAACTGCTGCCGCTACGTACCGAACTGAAGAGCGGCGATATCGTCGAGGTGATCACCGCGCCGTATTCGAAGCCGAATCCCGCGTGGCTCGGCTTTGTCCGTACCGGCAAGGCGCGCTCGGCGATCCGCCACTATCTGAAGACGATGCGGCTTAACGAGTCCGTGCAGCTCGGCGAACGGCTCGTCGACCAGGCACTCAAGGGCTACGGGTTCGCGCTGTCGGACGTGACGCCGGAGGTCTGGGAAAAGCTCGTGCAATGGACGGGCAACAAGAACGGCCAGGAAATCTTCGCGGATATCGGGCTCGGCCGGCGCGTCGCCGCAGTGATGGCGAAGCGCATCGAGGTGCTGTTGAGAGGCCTCGATACGGACGAGGACAATCCGCGTGAATCGTCGGGGGCATCGACTCCTCCGCCGGTGGTCATTACCGGGACCGAAGGCATGTCGGTGCAGCTGTCGGCGTGCTGCAGGCCGATTCCGGGCGACGACATCATGGGTTACATCGGCATCGGACTCGGCATGGCGATCCATACGACCGACTGCCGCGTCGCCCAGCGCATCCACCGGCGCGATCCGGGCCGCTGGATCGACGTCGCGTGGGCGCCGCAGCCGGGCCGTCTCTTCGACGTGGCGGTCAAGGTGCTCGTGAAGAACACCAAGGGCGTATTCGCGCGCGTGGCCGCGGATATCACGTCGGCCGATGCGAACATCGTGCACATCGCGATGGACGAAGATCTGTCGCAGGAATCCACTGTGCTGCGGTTTGTGATCCAGGTGAGCGACCGTGTCCATCTCGCCAATGTGATGCGCCGCGTGCGGACCAATCCTGACGTGATGCGTATCGCCCGTGAGCGGCCGGAGGAGCAGCACCACCGCCACGACGGCGGGATGCGGATCGATCGGGAACGCGCGGACTACTGATCCCGCTATTCCTGGAACTGGCCTCGCAGCCCGCTCCATGCTCGATGGAGCGACGCAATGAATCTAACCGACCTCATGTGCGAGATTTTATCGCGCTCAAAAGCAAAGGGCCTTCCGCAATGGAAGACCCTTCATGAGTGGTGCGGCTGGCAGGATTCGAACCCACGACCCCTTGGTTCGTAGCCAAGTACTCTATCCAACTGAGCTACAGCCGCATATAACCGATACCGACAAAAGCGTGGACAACGCGCTTACAACGGCTTGAAATGAAAGGGCCTTCCGTGGAGGAAGGCCCTCAAAAAAGTGGTGCGGCTGGCAGGATTCGAACCCACGACCCCTTGGTTCGTAGCCAAGTACTCTATCCATCTGAGCTACAGCCGCACGCAGAAACGAGATTATAGCAAAGCTTCAAAAAAAGGGAAGCGACAAACGCGGATTTGTCCCCCTGAGGGGATCGTGTAACCTTGAAGCAGGACGTGTGCAGCAATCATCGGATTACCATGAACAAGGCTTTTGTCAAAGAATCGAGCGACGAGAA
Source organism: Paraburkholderia sp. (assembly GCF_050742655.1). Lineage (GTDB taxonomy): Bacteria > Pseudomonadota > Gammaproteobacteria > Burkholderiales > Burkholderiaceae > Paraburkholderia. The sequence goes on from NZ_JBOIGG010000030.1 coordinate 35,903, forward strand.
CGACGACGATCTCGATGTCGCTCAACCCGAGGTGCCCGCTGGGGCAAAGAACTACATCACGCCGGCCGGTTATCGGCGATTGCGCGATGAACTGCTTCATCTGATCGACGAGGCGCGGCCAGAGGTCGTGAAACTCGTGTCGTGGGCCGCGTCGAATGGAGATCGTTCGGAGAACGGCGATTACATCTACGGGAAGCGGCGATTGCGCGAGATCGACCGGCGCATCCGCTTTCTGACCAAGCGACTCGATCTCGCCGAAGTGGTCGACAGCAGCCGGCAGGAGAGCATCGATCAGGTGTTCTTCGGTGCAACCGTCGATTATGCGACCGGGGATGGTAGCGAGCACACGGTGACGATTGTCGGCGTCGACGAAGTCGATCTGGACCGTGGGCACGTTAGCTGGATCTCGCCGGTGGCACGCGCGCTGTTGAAGGCGCGGATCGGCGATCAGGTGACGCTTCACACGCCCGTGGGAGCCGAACCCATCGACGTGCTCGACGTCAGGTATCCGCCGCCTGATGTAGTGGCGTGAACGCCGCCGCACATTGCGTTAAGGAAATAAAAAAAGGCGCCGCAAGCGGCGCCTTTCGATACTGCGGATACTGCCAGTCGCTTAGAAGCGGTGGCGCAGGCCAGCCGTAACAGCGATCTGCTTGTTGTTGCCCGAAGCAGCCAGACCGTTGATGTCGGCATCGACACCAGCGCTTGCGTTGACTTGCTGGTACTCGCCTTGCAGGTAGACGTCGGTACGCTTCGACAGCGCATACGCCGTTTGCAGGTTGAACTGGTTCCAGTGCGGACGCGCACCGTCCAGGCTTGCGCGGGTGTACGTGTACGAACCGGCAATGCTCAGAGCCGGCGTCAGAGCGTAGCGGGCGTTCGCTTCGATGTTCTGGAAGTGAGCGCTGTTGCTGGCGAAACCAATACCGCCCGTTTGACCCGAAGCGCCGGCGCCGATGCCCACCAGTTGCGACAGGTTCGTTTGCGTGTACACCAGGCCGACGGTTGCCGGGCCGAACGCGTAGTTAGCACCTGCGCCCCACGTTTGCTGGCGGCCAGCGAAGAACGTGTTGTCGCTCGACACTGCGCCACCCGAGTTAAACGCTGCCGAAGCGGCGTTGGCACCGGTGCTGTTCAGTTGCAGGTAAGCCGCAGCGAGATTCAGGCCGCCCCAGTTGTACGACGCGCCCGCGCTGTATGCACGGTTGTTCGCGAAGCCGTTAGCCTGATTCGAGAAGCCATACAACGCGCCGAACTTGAAGCCGCCGTAGTTGACGCTCTGGTACTTGACCGAGTTGTTAACACGGAACGAGTTGTTCAGGTTGTCGTTGTCGAACGGGTGCGCGAACTGCGTGCCGCCGTATTGCGTGCCGGTCAGCGACATCGGGCCGACGTAGTCGACCATGCTGTCGTATTGACGGCCGAGGGTCACGGCGCCGAACTGGTCGCTCGACAGACCGACGAACGCCTGACGACCGAATTCGCGGCTGCCTTGGCCCAACGTGCCGTTGGCGATGCTGAAGCCGTTTTCCAACGTGAAGATTGCCTTCAGGCCACCGCCGAGGTCTTCAGCGCCGCGCAGGCCCCAACGGCTACCGTTCACCGAGCCGCTCGTTTCTTGCCAGTTGGAATGGCCGTGCTGGTTGTTCGTGTAGGTGATGCCCGCGTCGATCAGGCCGTACAGCGTGACGCTGCTTTGTGCGTGCGCTGCGGTAGCGAAAACGCCCGTCAGGGCAGCGACCATGAGAGTCTTTTTCATCTTTGTAACTCCGAGAACAGGATGGGCTTTAGCAACCCAGGCTTGAAGGGAACCATCACGCGAGCGCTGCGAGAGGCGAAATTCGCGTGAAGCGCGCGGTGCTGCGAGCGCGCCGGTTTCCGGACAGGCAAAGTGTAGAGAGGCAGGGGCTGGAGAGGGCGTTCCGATTTGCGCAATAAAGTATTACGTGATCGGAAATGATGTCGGATCAGGGCGTAAGCCTTGCTGGTAAAGGCTTTGCGGGAGAGGTGGTGCTACGAGGAGGGTGTGTCAACCAACAGGCGTTGTGCAATTGCTACAACAAACTATGCGCGAAAACAACGCAAAAAGACATATAAATGGATTGTTGTTGTATATGGAATAGATGATTGTGATTCGTGCGGGTAATCGTCAGCTTTGCTGCCGCTATACTGAAACCTCTGCTTTCCGAAGCAGACTTTTTCGTTGACGAAAAAGATCTCCAAACCTTTGTCGGCGCGACTTCCCAGTCGCGCTTTTTTTTACCTGGTCGAAGCCTCGGCCCGTCAGCCGTTCTGTGAACTGGCTATTGCGAAGGGATCGGGTGCCGACGACAGGGTCCAATCTTCCATTACATAGTGGCGAGCGTCCATAGGGGAAGACAGCAGGTTCTGCCAGTGATCGCCGTGCCATACGGGATCGAATGCGAAGGCGGAGAAGGCAGGCGTCGCGCGCGCGACTTTGGCCTTGGGTCGCGTGAGCCACGCGACGAGGCGATGGAATCCGTTGAGCATTTTTGATCTCCCTGACCGCTTTGTAAAATCCATCCTGAAGGGGATGCTCCGGGTGAACAACCCGGACAAACACTTACCGAAAACACGCTTCGTTACTTCTCGGAAATATTTTCCTGGATTATTCGAATATCCGGGATCGATAAGTAATAGTGACGTTTTTATAGTAGTCGCGGCCCCCGAAAACCCGGGTGGAAATGAGCGCGATGCGAAGCGCATGGGCAGTTTGATTCAATGCGTTGTTTCTTCCAAAAATTTGCTTGACGACGGTTCGCCGCCGCCCGTATAACGGCAATGCTGAATTTTCGATTGACAGACGCACCGGCATTCAAAGCCGATGCGTGCCTCCGGCAACAGAGGTTGGGCATCGTGGATCGGCTTGAGGGCATTGCCCGCTTTTATTAAATCTTGAAGGAAACTGGAACATGGAAACCGGTATCGTCAAATGGTTCAACGATGCTAAGGGCTTTGGCTTCATTACATCGGATGCAGGCGGCGAAGATCTGTTTGCGCATTTCTCGGAAATTCGCTCGGAAGGCTTTAAATCGCTGAAGGAAAATCAGCGCGTCTCGTTCGAAGTCAAGACGGGCCCCAAGGGCAAGCAGGCTGCGAACATTCAGCCGCTGTAAATGCCTTTAGCCGCGTGAGTCAGCTGCGGCATATTGGAAGCCTCCTTTCTGGAGGCTTTTTTTATTTTGTGCAGCGATTAACCGATTTTGAAAACCGGTAATCGAATATCGGTTTCTGGAGGCGGCACGCGGGGTAAAACGCGCTTGCGGCTCCGGGCAACGTCCGCACCTGCTGCCGAATCCGCCACCACCTCGTCCCGCTGCCCACTGATGGCATACTGCGCGAACACCACTTTTCGAATTCTTTATGTCCGAGCCTGTCCCGCCGAATCTTGCGACCGATACGCCGATCGTCTTCGTCGATCTCGAAACGACGGGCGGCTCCGCGGGCGCAGACCGTATTACTGAAGTCGGGGTGGTCGAAATCGGGCCGAATGGACTTTCGCGCTGGAGCACGCTGGTCGACCCACGGCAGTCCATTCCGCCGTTCATCCAGCAACTCACCGGGATCAACGACGCCATGGTGCGTGGCGCCCCTGCTTTCGACGTCATCGCCCCCGCGCTTTTCGATCGCCTGAACGGCAAGCTGTTCGTCGCGCACAACGCCGGCTTCGACCGCGGCTTCCTGCGCAGCGAGTTCGCGCGCGCGGGCTTCGCGTTCAATCCGGACGTGCTTTGCACTGTGCGATTGTCGCGGGCGCTGTTCCCCGCCGAAAAGCGGCACGGACTCGATGCGTTGACCGCGCGGCACGGACTGGTTGCCTCCGATCGTCACCGCGCGCTCGCCGATGCTGATCTGTTGTGGCAATTCTGGCAGCGTCTTCATACGCTGGTCCCGGTTGAAACATTACGCGCGCAGATCGATCGCACGATGCAGCGCTATCGTCTCGCCGGCGACATCACCGAGGATCATCTCGATGCCGCGCCGGCTGGCTGCGGCGTCTATGTGTTTTATGGCGACGACGACGTGCCGCTTTACGTCGGCAGGAGCGTGCGCTTGCGTCAGCGGCTGCGCTCGCATTTGACGGGCGAGCGTCGATCGTCGCGGGAGATGCGCATTGCGCAGCAGATCCGGCGAGTCGAATGGCGGGCGACGGGCGGAGAGGTCGGCGCGCTGCTGGCCGAGGCACAATGGATCGCGACACTCCAGCCCATGCATAACCGGCGGCCGAGAAGCGCCAGGGGTGATCCGGTCGACGCGCCATGGCCGTACGACGGCGCGATCGTCTTCGAAGAGCGGGACGATGCGCAGCGGCAGCGCACCTTTCATGTCGTCGATCGGTGGCGCTACGTCGGCGGCGCGCCTTCGCTCACAGAAGCCACTGGTCTGTGGTCTTCGAGCCCGGCAGGAACGTTCGAGCTGTCGACGTACCGGATCCTGCAGACTCATCTCGCACGCGGCCTGCGCGTGATGCCGCTTGCTGCATCCGAGCCGTCGATGACAGGCGCAGCTTCGGCGGCGGCGTAAGTAACCGCCGGCGCTTCCTCGCATCCTCCATCGATCGTGCGTTAGCCGGTCGCGCCGACCCCTCCCGATTCGCACACGTGACCGAGCGCTCGCACGAGTGCGCGCGAATACGCGGCGTCGTAGCGTGTCAGCGATTTCCAGTTCGAGATGCCATCCGCGACCTGCGTCGGACAATCAGGCGCGGTGCGCAATGGCTGCACGCGCGCGAGCCCCGCGATAAGCGACACCGTCAACGCGTCCAGCTGCGGCCGCGTCGTGCTTGCGAGATCGGGTGCCGGGCCTTCGGGCGGCCGCGTCGCCTGCCATGTCTTGAACAGATCGTTCTGGACATCCTTGCTCGCGTCGATCTGGTCCTGGAAAAACGCATGCGCAAATGCCGGATCGACGTTCGCCGCCACTGCGCGTTTTTCCACGACTTTGAGCAGTGCGGTTTCGCGAGGCGTGTCGGTAATTGGCTGATGATTCGCCCACTTCCAGCGCGCGACCGGTTCGGCCAGCGCGAGCCGCTGCGACGCGAGCGCGATGAGGTTGGTCAGCGCGACGTCGCCGTCGGCCGCGCGAGCCGGCGCCGGTACAAACGCAAGAGCGGGGAAGAGCGCGAGCGTACAGCCGAGCGCACGGAAGCAATGCGAAGTTTTCATCGGAAGCGAAATGGGTGTCGGTGCTGGGTCGACCGGGAAAGCAGAAGGATAGACGAAGCGCCTAAGGAGCGTGCGCCGGTCAGGTAAAACGAGGGGAGAGAAGACGACGCAGAGGCAACGCGCGCCCAGGCCCGTACGCCAGAGCGATGAGCTTCTGGCGGTCAGCAGGCGATAACCCGCGTGCGCAATTCCAGGGGCGCGTGCAGACGCGAATTACCGCAACGCAGCATCGAAGCTGTGGCGGTCACGACGTCGCGACTGGTGCTTACTTTTGCTCGCACGTCTTGCGTTGTTCGTCGAGAAACGCGCGAACGTGTTCCGGCAATTCGGCCCCGAGGAATTCGACGCCTGCGGGTTCCGGGTCCGGACTGAAAACCTTGTCCGGGCTCGGGACTCTCGGCGGTTTGGTATCCATGATAATTCTCCTGTGCAAACCGATTATCTGCCTCGACCGCCGATTTGCACCAGCGCTGCGAAGCCGTCATGTTGCTTTCACCAGTCCTCTGTTGCTTTAACGGCACAGCGCTGCATTAATTCAAAGCCGTTCAAATAAAATTCGTAGATCCTGCCGCGGGCTGCATGCTCGAAATCTCAGTCGCCGATCTCTTTCTTAACGAACGATTCCCTGTCTGCGTTGACGTGCTTTCGTGCGTCATCAGTCGCCATCGGTAAAACCCGGCGATCCGCGATCGAACTCCACGTCACTCCCCATTTCATTTGCAGGCCCGCAGTACGTGCTTCCCGGCCCAGTTGCTCCGCCTGTATCGCGCGGCGTGGCTGACCGCACGCGGTTGCTGAACTGCGGGTCGACGATCAGGCCGTCGCGTAGCTCGATGCCACACTACCGTCATATGAATCAGTGTTAGCGCGCGGTCTTCTCAATCTCCTGGCGGATTCGCTCTTCCATTTCGCTGAAGCGCTTGCGCCCAGCGATCGGCGTGTCGTCTCGAGCCCGATCTGTTGTCGGACCATTTTGTCGATCGGCTCAAAGTCGAACCGAGGGTGCGGATCCCGATCGACCACGGCGAGCGCGTCGTAGAGGTTCAGATTGTCCGGGCAGGGCGTGTCGATTTTGCTGCGTTGCCGCAATGTCGAACACGACAGTCGCTGCGTGATGGATTCCGACCACAGCGAGCACTCGACGTCGACGTCGAGAGCAACAATGAAGAAGCCAAACCAGTAGAGCCACGATGCTTCAATAGCATCAATGAGATGACACTCATATCATTTCAGTTTGACGGGTTTTTACCGAGAATCCATTCCGAACGCAGCATTCGCCCGTTCATTAACCGGAAGGAGATTCATCATGAAAACCCGTCAAACATCGTGGTTCGTCACCGCTGCTCTTGCGCTTTCTCTCGCCGCTCCATTTGCCGCCCATGCGCAAACGTCCGGCTCGACCCTCACGCGTGCGGAAGTGCGTGCCGATCTCGCGCGTCTGGAAGCGGCCGGTTATCGGCCGGGCGCGAACGACCGCTACTACCCGAGCGACATTCAGGCCGCCGAAGCGAAGGTTGCTGCCGCGCAGTCCGCAGCTGCAACCGCGGTTGGCGGTGTGACCGCCGGTATGTCTGACGCAGGCGGCCGTGCGGTCATCTCCACGACCGCGAACGCCGGCGCGCTGTTCGCCCACCACTGATGAGTGCAACCGCCGATGCCGCGCGGCTGCGTAGCATCGGCTGCTCGCCTGTCGACGCACAGACGCCTCATCCGATATCTAACCGGTGCTGGCCGTGGATCTTCTCCCGTCGATACGCGCATTCGCCGCGGTTGCCAGATTGAACAGTCTTGCCCGTGCATCGGCCATCTCACCGTAGCGAACACACGCGATAACACACGGGATGCGATCCGCCTCGCGGCCTGACATTGATGACGCGACGTCATTTGATTCCTGACCGCCAGGCCCTTTATCTCTCTGGCGCGGCCATCGTTAAATGGCCCCATCAATATTGAAGGAGAAGTCGATGTACGCGATAACAGGAATTACCGGCAAGGTCGGCGGTGTCGTTGCACGCTCGCTGCTTGCAGCGGGTCTGCCGGTTCGGGCCATCGTGCGCGACGCGGCGAAGGGCGATGAGTGGGCGAAGCTCGGCTGCGAGATCGCGGTCGCGGAGATCGGTGACACCGATGCGCTGGCCGCCGCATTTCGCGGCGCGGACGGCGTCTTTCTGATGACGCCGTCGAACTTCGATCCGGAACCCGGCTTTCCGCAGACCCAGCGCAATTGCATATCGGTGAAGCGTGCCGTGGAAGCCGCGCAACCCGGCAAGATCGTCTTTCTTTCCACCGTTGGCGCACACGTGACGGAGCCGAATCTCCTGAACAACTCGCAGATGACCGAAACCATGCTGCGCACGCTCGCGGTACCGGTGTGCATGCTGCGCGCGGCGTGGTTCATGGAGAACGCGACGTGGGACGTCGATGCGGCGCGCGCAGGGACGATCCCGAGTTTCCTGCAGCCGCTCGATCATCGGATTCCGATGATTGCGACCGCGGACATCGGACGCACCGCGGCGGACCTGTTGCGCGAGTCGTGGACCGGTCAGCGCATCGTCGAACTCGAAGGTCCGCGGCGCTACTCGGCGAACGATATCGCGAAGGGCTTCTCGTCGGCGCTCGGCAAGCCGGTTCAAATGGAGCCCGTGCCGCGCGATACGTGGGAGGCGTTGTTCCGTTCGCAGGGCATGCGCCATCCGCTGCCGCGCATCCGGATGGTCGACGGTTTCAACGAAGGCTGGATCGACTTCGAAGGCGGCCCCGGTATCGAGCATCGCACCGGCACGGTGTCGCTCGATGCGGTGCTGAAGGAACTGGTCTCGTAAGTCCACGCCGTGCCGTCGCGTACCGCGACGGCACGGCAACGGCGTTAGCGCGCTGCTTCACGCGCCTTTCGGCCCGCCGGTTTTCCGTCCGACGCCGCGAGCGACGCAATGAAGTCGAGAAATGTCCGCACCTTCGCAGGCACATGGTGACGCGACG
>NZ_JBOIGG010000031.1:0-40722 GCF_050742655.1 Paraburkholderia sp.
TCGTGGTGTTCGCGTTGCTACCGCTCGCGGTGCCATTGACCGAGTTCGAGTTTGCGCCCGACGCCGTACCGTTCGTGGTCTTCGCGTTGTTACCGCTCGCGGTGCCACCGACCGAGTTCGAGTTTGCGCCCGACGCCGTACCGTTCGTGGTCTTCGCGTTGTTACCGCTCGCCGTACCATCGATCGAGTTCGAGTTTGCACCCGAGGCCGTACCGTTCGTGGTCTTCGCGTTCTCACCGCTCGCGGTGCCACCGATCGAGTTCGAGTTTGCACCTGACGCCGTGCCGTTCGTGGTCTTCGCGTTCTCACCGCTCGCGGTGCCACCGACCGAGTTCGAGTTCGCACCCGAGGCCGTACCGTTCGTGGTGTTCGCGTTGACGCCCGATGCGCCGCCGTTGTTCGTCGAGGCGCCATTGCCCGACGCACCGCCGCCCTGTGGAGCTGAAGCAGCGGACGGAGGAGGGAAGGCTCCACTCGCGTCCTGCTGGAGTTCCGCCCCGGTTGTGGGGTCCAGACACCTTCCATGTCCCCGTGGATCCGCTCCAGTCCCCTGAGTAAAAGGTCCAATACCGCCCGGGCCTGTCCACGTATCTCCGGCACGGTTACATGCGACATCGCTACTCCTATTTACAAACGGATGTCCGGGTCCGATAGCACCGGGGAGAGTTTGCCCATAAGCAACATTCAACGAAGAAGCCAGCAACGCCACAAGAAGCGGCGACATCTTTTTACGATTCATTTCAAAAACTCCGGCACTCAAATATCAATTGATCGATTTAATGAAAATCTCAACCCGACGATCCGATTTCAAACAATCGATCACTGCCGGACTCCGCCCACCGGGGCAATGCGAAACTGACTCGCTTGCTCCCACTCCACGCGTATGAATAATTTCTCGGTCAATGCCGTGCTTCACGAGATAATCGCGAATGGCATTGGCACGCTGTACCGATAATCGCCGGCTCGCTGCGGCTGACCCGATACGGTCGGTATGTCCGACGATATCAATCGACCCGATCTTGTTGACCTGCTTCAACTGCGCGATCGTGTCGTTCAATTCGTTTATCCCTTCGTCGGACACCGTTTTCATACTGGCTCCGCCGAAAGCAAACAACGCATCGCTACGCAGCGAAACGTGATTGACCGTCGTCGCAACAGGTTCAGCCTGAAGTTTGGGATTCGCAACCGGCGGCGCAGGCGGATTAACCAGATCCGCACATGAAGCTTCCTGCCAATAGGTCGCCTCTACCTTCATCTTCTTGTCGAACTTGACCTGGTATTGGCAGGTCACGACTTCGCCGGCGTGGCGGAAATTCAACAGGTAGTTCCATTCATGAACGCCAAAGACGCCCTCATGAAAATGGGGCACGCCGATCAGGTAATGCACCTGATCCTTCGACAGCCCGACCGCCATGTTGCGCAGATTGCCGATGTCTACAAATTGCCCCTCCGGCAGCGTCGCTGACGAGCGCTGCGGAAACACCGGTAGTTGCGGCGCCGCTTCGGTCGCTTCGGCTGCTTTCGGTTCATGCGGCTTATTCGACGCACACCCTGCAATCCCGATGGCGATCGAAATCATAAAAATCTTCAAATGCGAATTAAACTTTGTCATTAGTCATCCTTATTTTATTTAAACGAGAAAAACCCTTTGCCCCTGACTTGTATGGATCAGAGGTATCTTTTTAGCCAGCTCTTCAAGAGAAACCGCGTGCCGTGGAGATCGGGATTCGCCTTATCGACGTGACCGATCCCACCCAAAATGGCATCCGTTTAAATGAGTTTTTCAACCGGCGCTCGCGGCGACACCTGGGAATCCCAGTTTCCCGGCGAGCGAATCGAAGTGGCTGCTCTATTGAAATTCCATGCACCCGTCGACGTACTGGTAGTACGTCACACGGTAGATTTCGAATGCTGTTCGCGGCAGAGCAAAGTGGGACGCATCGATCACATAGATTTCGCCAAAGATCTCATCATCGGAAGCGTAAGGGTATCGATATTCCGATGATGCTTTGTGAATTAATATGTCTCTTCCGGCATCACCAGTTTCGCGAGATGCCGATAATCAAAGCGTGAATATTTGTGAATAATCAGACAACAAAACGCGTCTCGATAAATCGAGTCCTGCCGGCCTCGCTGACGCGCGACGAAGCAGCGGTGATATCAATGCCGGGATGAGATGAATGAAATCGCCGCACACACGGGACGTGTGCGGCGTCGTCAAAGAGAGTCGACCAGGTAACGAAGAGAAGGTGGAATCCGCACGCCGTGACGTTCGAAGTCAAATACGCGCCGCAGGGGGCGCGCCGCGTGCGTCCAGGCCGGTCTCGCTAGTTCATCAACCAAACGCCCCGGTCCGCGCATTCGCATCGGGCAACTGCCGCGTCTCGCGCAGCGAACGCGGATGCCACAGCTTCGCGCCGCCCTCGATGCCCGCATCGTTCGACACGACTGCAACGTTCGGCGGCAGCTTGAACGTGAGTCGCGCCGCGTTGCCGCCGCCGATCCACAGCTTGTCGTAATTCACGAGCGACGAGAGGATCTCGATGATCTTCCCGACGCGACGATTCCACTGCTTGCTGCCGGCTTTCTTGCGCGCGGCGTCGCCGATGTACTGATCGTATGCGCGGCCCTTGCTGACCGGATGATGCGCAAGCTCCAGGTGCGGCATCAGTTCGCCGTCGCGAAAGATCGCGGTGCCCACGCCGGTGCCGAGCGTCAGCACGAACTCGATCCCGTGACCTTCGATTGCCGCAAACCCCTGCATCTCCGCATCGTTGATCATCCGCACCGGCAGATCGCCGAGGCGCGCGGCAAACGCGGACGCGAGCGGAATGTCGTGCCAGCCTTCGACGCCGATATTCGGCGCCGTCAGCACGCGGTTGTTACGCACGAAGCCCGGAAAGCCGATCGAGATCTGCGTCGGCGGGTACGTCGCGATGATGGGCTGCACCAGCGCGACGAGCGCATCGACGAGTTGTCCCGGTGTGCATGGATGCGGCGTCGCGACGCGCACGCGTTCGGTCAGCATCTTGCCGTGCGCATCGATGATCGACGCCTTGAGCCCGGTGCCGCCGACGTCGACGGCGAGAATGTGCTCGGTCTTGCGGCCGCGTGTGCTGGCTGCGCGGGTCGCTTTCTTCGCGACAGGCTTGGCGGATTTCACGGCCTTCACCGCGCGGACCGTTTTGACGGTCCTGGCAGCCTTAGCCGTCGCGCGCCCCTTGGCGCCGGACGTGGAAGTGGTCTTGCGAGTCGTCACGCTATGCCCCCTGTCGGTTGAAATCGTTCGTACACCCGGTTCACTACTTCGAATCCTGCTTCTTTGCAGCAGCCGCAGGCTCCTGCTCGAGCGACCGCCACGCGTGGCCATTGCGCGCGAGCAGCGCATCGCTTTCCGCCGGACCTGCGCTACCCGCCGGATAGCCATGCACAGGCACCGCCCCACCCTTCGGATGCAGCACATCCTCGACCACGGCCCAGCTCGTCTCGATGCTGTCCGCGCGCTGGAACAGCGTCTCATCGCCGAGCATGCAGTCGTACAGCAGCGTTTCGTAGCCGACGTTCGCGCGTTCCGCGAAGAAGTTCGAATAGTCGAACGACGATTGCACCGCGCCGATCTGCATCACGGGTCCCGGCACCTTCACGTTGAAGTCGAAGCTCGTGCCGTGCGCGGGATCGATGCGCAGCGTCATCACGTTCGGCGTCAATGCATCGACCGGCGTGTCGCGAAAGAGCCGGAACGGCACGGGCTTCAGCTGCACCGCGATTTCCGTGCGCCGAGTGGTGAGCCGCTTGCCGGTGCGCAGATAGAACGGCACGCCGGCCCAGCGCCAGTTGTCGACGAACACGCGCGCCGCCGCATAGGTCTCCGTCGTGCTGCCTTTCTCGACATCCGGTTCCTCGCGATACCCCACGCCCGCCGGCCCTTTTTCATACTGGCCGAACACGACGTCGTCCGGATGCAGCGGCTTCATCGCATCGAAAATCTCGGCCTTCTTGTTGCGCACGTTTTCGGCGTCGAACGAATTCGGCGGCTCCATCGCGACCATGCCGAGCAGCTGGAACAGATGGTTCGGCAGCATGTCGCGGAACGCGCCGGTCTGCTCGTAGAACTTGCCGCGCCCCTCGACGCCGATCGTCTCGGCCGCGGTGATCTGCACGTGATCGATGTACTCGCGCCGCCACACCGGTTCGAGCAGCGCGTTCGCGAAACGCACCGCGAGAATGCTCTGCACGGTGTCCTTGCCGAGAAAGTGATCGATGCGGTAGATCTGCGATTCCTGCGCATACGTCAGGATGTGCGCGTTCAGTTCGCGCGCCGACGCGAGATCGGTGCCGAACGGCTTTTCGATCACGAGGCGCCGGAACGCGCCGTCGCTTTCCTTCAGCAGGCCGACCTTGCCAAGCCGCTCGACGATCGGCTCGAAGAAGCGCGAGCTCACCGCGAGATAGAAGACGACATTGCCGCCACCTGCGCTATCGAGCTGCTGCTTCAGCTTCGCGAACGTATCGTCCGTTTCGAACTCGCCGCCCATGTACTGCAGCCGCTGCGCGATGCGGTTCCACGCATCGTCGTCGAGCTTGCCCGCATGGAACGTGCTGGCTTTGTCGGCGGCGAACTGGTCGAGCGAGCGTTTCAGGTCGTCGCGCCAGGCGGCGGTTTCCTGTTCGCCGTGATTCACGCCGACGATCTTCATGCCGGGGTCGAGCAGCCCATCCACCGACAGGTTGTACAGCGCGGGCATCAGCAGACGTTTGGTGAGGTCGCCACCGGCGCCGAAGATCACGAGCGTGCACGGCGGCGCAGGATGCCGTCCGGCGGGTGCCGGAGCGGATGCGGAAGAAGCGGTTGCGTTCGGGGTAGTCGTCATGGGTTGCGCCTGAAGAAGAGTCGAACGAAGCGGTACAGGAAAGACAGCACCCGAACCCGGACAGTTCAAAACAATCCGCATCGCGGAGGCGCCGACGTTCCTTCACGCTGCGCCCAGCCCTTGCGGCTACTTCATCTCCGCCATATCCGCACCGGCCGTGGCCGGCATGCTGCCGGACACGCCTACTGCACGGGGCTGCAACAGCAGCGCGACGAGCCCGCTCCAGCCGGTCTGATGCGATGCACCGACGCCGCGGCCGTTATCGCCGTGAAAGTATTCGTGGAACAGCACGAGATCCTGCGAACGCGGGTCCGCTTCGAGCAGCGGGTACGCGGCCATCACCGGCCGCATCCCATCCTTGTTGCGCAGGAACAGCGTCGTGACGCGGCGCGCGAGTTCGTCGGCGATTTCGCTCAATGAGAACTTCTGTCCCGAGCCGGTCGGGTACTCGATGCGGAAATCGTCACCGTAATAGCGGTGGAATTCGTACAGCGATTCGATCAGCAGGTAGTTGACCGGCATCCACACCGGTCCGCGCCAGTTCGAATTGCCGCCGAACACACGCGAATCCGATTCGGCCGGCAGGTATTTCACGCTGAAGCTCTGGCCGTTGTGGTGGAACTCGAACGGCGCGTCGCGATGCACGCGCGACAGCGCGCGCACGCCGTGATCGGACAGGAACTCGGTTTCATCGAGCGTGCGGCGCAGCAGCGCCTTCATCCGATGGCCGCGCAGCAGCGACAGCAGCAGGCTGTTGCCCTTCCCTGGCTCGTTCCAGCGCGACACGAGGCGCGCCAGATCCGGACGATGCTCGAGGAACCACACGAGCCGGTCGCGCAAGCCAGGCAGATCGCCGTGCAGCCGATGTTCGAGCACGTGCACCGCGAACATCGGAATCAGACCGACGATCGAGCGGATGCGCATCGGAATGCTCGTGCCGTCGGGCAGCCGCAGCTTGTCGTAGAAGAATTCGTCGGCGCTGTCCCACAGGCCGGTTTCGCAATCGTCATCGCAGCTGACCGCTTCGGCGATGTACAGGAAGTGCTCGAAGAACTTCACGCCGATGTCGACGAACACGTGATTCGCCACCGCAAGTTCGAGTGCGATCCGCATCAGGTCGAGCGCATACGCCGCCATCCACGCGGTGCCGTCGGACTGGTCGATGTGGCCGCCGGTCGGCAGCGGCGACGAACGGTCGAAGATACCGATGTTGTCGAGCCCGAGAAAACCGCCCTGGAAAATATTGTGGCCGTCGGCATCCTTGCGGTTCACCCACCACGAGAAATTCAGCAGCAGCTTGTGGAACACGAGTTCGAGGAAATCGCGATCGGCCTTGCCGGTCAGCGCGCGGTCGATCTCGTACACGCGCCATGCGGCCCACGCGTGCACCGGCGGATTCGCGTCGCCGAGCGCCCATTCGTACGCCGGCAGCTGTCCGTTCGGATGCTGGTAGCGGTCCTTTACGAGCAGCAGCAACTGGCGCTTCGCAAACGCGGGATCGATCAGCGCGAACGCGGCCGCATGAAACGCGAGGTCCCATGACGCGTACCACGGGTACTCCCACTTGTCCGGCATCGACACGATGTCCGCGTTGCACAGATGCCGCCAGTCCGCGTTGCGACCGCGCTTGCGGCCGGCCGGCGGCGCCGGTTGCGCCTGGTCGCCGTCGAGCCAGCGCTGCACGTCGAACTGGTAGTACTGCTTCGACCACAGCATGCCCGCGAGCGCCTGGCGCTGCACGAGCCGCGCGTCGGGATTCGGAATCTCGTGCTGCAACGCCGCGTAGAACGCATCGGCCTCGGCGATACGTTGCGCGAACAGTGCATCGACGTCGAGCGGATCGCCGTCCTGTGTCGAGTCCGGCCGCCAGCGCAGATAGACGACCGCACGACCATGCGGACCGAGTTCGAGTGGCACGTGCGCGGCGGCCCGCGTGCCGGTGTCGCTACGCACCGCGTTCGCGTCGCCGTCGACGAGCCAGTCGTTGAAACCGTCCTTGAACGGCCCTTCGCCTTGCATGCCGAAGTGGCGCCGTACGTTGGTCTCGTTCTCGCAGAAGCGCCAGTCGGGTGCGGGCATGCCGGGGGTACCGGTCCACGCGGTCACGACGATGGTCTCGTGTCCCGCCTGACGTCCGGTCAGCTCGATGTCGCCGCGCTTCGAACGGTTTATCGTCAGCGACGGCTTCTCCTGACCGCCCTTCCACGACCACTTGTTGCGCGCCCAGATCTGCGGCAGCACGTCGATCGATGCGGCCGCGTCGGCGCGGTTTTCCACCGTCACGCGCATCACGATGTCTTCGGGCGTGTGCTTCGCGTATTCGACCTGCACGTCGAAATAGCGGTCGTCGTCGAACACGCCGGTGTCGAGAATCTCGTACTCGGGCATGTCGGCGCCGCGGCGCGCGTTCTCCCGGATCAGGTCGTCGTAGGGGAACGCCGCGTGCGGGTACTTGTAGAGCATCCGCATGTACGAATGAGTCGGCGTGCCGTCGACGTAGAAGTACAGCTCCTTCACGTCTTCGCCGTGATTGCCCTGTGCGTTCGTCAGGCCGAACAGGCGTTCCTTCAGGATCGGATCGTGCCGGTTCCACAGCGCGAGCGACACGCACCAACTGAGCGTGTCGTCGCCGAAGCCGGCGATGCCGTCCTCTCCCCAACGATACGCGCGGCTGCGCGCGTGATCGTGCGGGAAGTAGTCCCACGCGGTGCCGTTCTCGCTGTAGTCCTCGCGCACGGTACCCCACTGCCGCTCGCTGAGGTACGGTCCCCAGCGCTGCCAGCGCGCGCATTCGTGCGAATGCAGGCGGGAGCCTTCGATGGTGTCGAGCAGATTGGCGGCGCGCAGCGGTGGCATGAAGATCCTTTTACCTGGCTTGCCCCTGGGCATCGGGACCCACATCGTAGCGCGGTTTGCACGTGCCTGCGCCTTTGTGCAGTGCGCTATAAACGCGCCGCGAGTGCGTGCTACCCCCCGGCAAGCAGCCGCTCGATCCGCAGCAGTTCGCCAAGCGACCACGCCTGGAACGGCGTGCCGCCCGGTGTGTGCGGCGCGTCGCCGTCCGCGACTTCGGACACGTGATCGAGCCCGGCCTCGTCGAGATGCGCGTACAGCGGCGCGAGAAAACCCTCGCGCACTTCGGCGCGACTCACGTCGCTCATGCCGTGCACACGCAGCCATGCCTCGACGAACGGCCCGAGCAGCCACGGCCATACGGTGCCCTGGTGATACGCGCCATCGCGCGCGCGGGGGTCGCCCGTATAGCGACCGCGATACGCGGGATCGGACGGCGCGAGCGTGCGCAGCCCGAGCGGCGTCAGCAGATGCGCGTGGACCTGGTCGACGACCGCGCGTGCCACCGCGCCTTCGAGTAACGCAAACGGCAGGCCGCCCACGGCAAAAATCTGGTTCGGGCGCAGCGCACGATCCACGGTGCCCGCCACGTGATCGACATCGACGACGTCGAACAGACCGCCGCCCGCCGGATCGACGAAGCGCTGGATGAATGCATCCGTCGCGCGCGCGGCAGGTGTCTGCCACGCGGGATTCCACGCGGACGCGATACGCAGCGCGTTGACCCACAGCGCCTGCACTTCGACCGGCTTGCCGATGCGCGGCGTGACGACCCAGTCGCCGACCTTCGCGTCCATCCACGTCAGCTGCACACCTGGCACGCCGGCGCGCAGCAGGCCGTCGTCCGCGACGGCGATGCCGAAGCGCGTGCCTCTTGTATAGCCCGTGAGGATTGCGTCGACGGTGTCCTGCAGGCGACGGCGCGTCGCATCGGATGCCGCGCCTGTCGCCAGATAGTCGTGTACCGCGACCACGAACCACAGCGACGCATCGACCGAGTTGTATTCCAGTGCGCTGTTGCCGTCCGGAAAACGGTTCGGCAGCATACCCTCCGACAGCGTGCCGACCCATTCGAGCAGGATCGATTCCGCTTCGTTGTAGCGACCCGTCGCGAGCAGCAGCCCGCGCATCGCGATGAACGTGTCGCGGCCCCAGTCAGTGAACCATGGGTAACCCGCGACGATCGTGCGGCCGTCGCCGCGTGCGATCACGTACGCGGCGGCGGAACGCTGCAGACGCGAGCCTGCGGCTGCGCGCCGTGCGCGTTCGGCGGCGGCGAGTGTGTCGGCACGTTGGGCTGCGGAGTACGTTTGCGTCTGCGTGCCTGTCGACTCCGCCCGCAGGATCATCGTCGCAGGTCCGGCAGCGAGGTCGAACGAGAATACGCCGGGCGTCGCGAGGTCTTCGGTGAAATCGAGGCCGCGTTCGCGTTCGCGCGGATAGCAGAAGTTGCGATACCAGTCCGGCGCATGCGCATACGTGCCGTTGGTCGACGCGACGATCGCGGGCAGGCCGCCGTACGGTTTCCAAGCGACCTGTTCGCCGTCGGTGTGCGCGGTGAAATCGAATGCGGGATTCTCGTGATGCAGCGCGTGATAGTCGCGACCCGACAGCAGCACGCGTAGTTCGAGCCGCAGCGTTCGAACAGCGGCGCTCGCTGTATCGACCCGCCAGCGCAGCACGGTCTCGCCGCTCTCCTTCGCGACGAAAACCTCGGCGACGACCGTCGTGTCCGCATCGACACGGATGCGCCACGTCGGCCACGGTTCGGTATCGAAGCCGAGCAGGTTCGCGGCAAGATCTGGATAGACGACGTCGGGTGCATAGCGTTGCATCGTGAGTGGGACGCGCTGGCCGTCCACGTCGAGCCACGCTTCGACGCCGTTCGCGAGCACGACGCGGCCCGCGGGCGTCTGCACACAAAGCAACGCGTGATAACGGCGGGTGCGCGCGATGCCGACGGTGCCCGACGCGAAACCGCCGCGGCCATCGGCTTCGAGCCATTCGTCCTGAAGGCGCGCAGCACCGATAGGCGTTTCAAGGCGCGTCATCGATCGACCGCTCCGACGAAGCGGACGAAGTCATCGACGCTCTCGCGCTCGCTGATCAGTCCGTTTTCCGGTTGCGACGGATCGGCATAGCCGAGACTCATCCCGCAGACGAGCATCTCGTCGGCCGGCCACTGCAGATGCTCGGCGACGATCCGGTGATAGCGGTTGAATGCGGCCTGCGGGCACGTATCGAGCCCGAACGCACGGGCCATCAGCATCACGTTCTGCAGGAACATTCCGTAGTCGAGCCACGAGCCCTGTTCCATCTGCCGTCCGATCGTGAACATGATGCCGACCGGCGCGCCGAAGAAACTGAAGTTGCGCTCGTGCTGCACCTTCATGCGCGTCTTGTTGCCGCGCTCGATGCCGAGCAGCGAATACAGCGCCCAGCCGAGCGAGCGGCGCCGCTCGAGATACGGTGAATGCCACGTACGCGGGTAGTACGCGTATTCCTCTTCGTGCTCGCCGTCGACGTCGGGATCGTCGATCGCGGCGAGAATCTTGCGCGACAGCGCGTCGCGGCTCTCGCCGGTCAGCACGTACGCTTTCCATGGCTGGATGTTGCTGCCGGACGGCGCACGCCGCGCGCATTCGAAGATGCGCCGCAGCGTCGCCTCGTCCACCGGGTCGGGCAGAAATGCGCGCACCGAACGGCGCGACATCAGCGCTTCCACCACCGATACGTCATCGCTCATCGAAGAATCCGTGGTTGGACATACAGGTGGCAAACACGCGTTCGCTCAGCTTGCCAGTTGCGCGTCGATCGCTTCGAGCAGACGCGGATCGTCGGCGGTGACGTCCGGTGCGAAGCGCCCGACCACGCGGCCGTCGCGGCTCACGAGGAATTTCTCGAAGTTCCACAGCACGTCCGGCACCGGGTTCGGCGCAATGCCATAGCCCTTCAGCCGTTCGCGGAACGGACCGTCGCCGGACGCGGCCGGCTGCGCGGCGGTCAGCGCGCGATACAGCGGATGCTGCTGTTCGCCGACCACCGTGATCTTCGAGAACAGCGGGAACGTCACGTCGTATTTCGTGCTGCAGAAATCCTTGATCTCTTCATCGCTGCCGGGCTCCTGGCCTTTGAAGTCGTTCGCCGGAAACGCGAGCACTTCGAGACCCGCCGCGCGCTTCTGTTCGTACAGCGCCTCGAGCCCTTCGTATTGCGGTGTGAGCCCGCACTTCGACGCGACGTTCACGACCAGCAGCGCCTTGCCCTTGAACTGGCCGAGCGTCAGGTCGGCGCCGTCGATCGAGCGCACCGGGATGTCATAGATTGCATCAGTCATGTTCCGTCCTCTCTTGTGTCGACCCGAGTTAGCGCTTTAGCGCTTACTCGGGTCCCATGCAACATCGTTGCACTGAAAGACCGCCGCGCCAAAGGAGTCCGGCGTGCGCATCGGGGACCGCAGCTGCACACACACGCCGTGCGACCCGGCCAGGAACATCGATGATGCCACGCGACGCGCAATCGTTCAGGCGAGGTGGTTTCGCGTGCGCTTTTACGTCGTGTTTCCGGAGGCGTTCTGCGCGTGTTTCGCAACGTGCGAGACCCCATGTAGCCATACCTTTTCTCTCATTACCTTTCCATTTCCTTTCGAATTTAAAAAGAAATATCGCGATCTCCAGGCACGCGCAAACGTTTCACAATTTCTTCTTCAACAGAGTGGAGACTGCATCCGCACACAGCCGACCGCCTCGGTAACACTCGATATCAACCGGATGCCCCGATGAACGGAGACGCCCTTTCGCGCGCGGCTGCCGCCGCGCTCGCGACGCTTACCGCTTTTGCCTTGACCGCCTGCGGCCCTGACGAAGCCGCATCCGGCGATGCGCGCAGCAACGCATCAACCGCCCCCGCACACGACGTCGCGAACAGCTTCGCCGCAAATGCCGCAGTCATCCAGCCAGGCCCGGGTGCGACGCCTACGCCTCAACCGTCCGCGGGTGCCGCCGCGACCGTTGCAGACGCCGCACCATCACCCGGCCAGGCCGCCAGCTCGTCAGCACTTCCTGCATGGCCCGACTACGTCGCGGACAACCCCGTCGCGAGCGTAGAAGCGAGCCTCGCCGCCGACAGCCGGCAGATCGCGCCGGTCATGCACGTCGCACCAGGAGACGAGAGCCACTGACATCAACCGTGCGCGTCCGCCGCGCGCCCTTTCCCCCCGAGAAGAAGGTGATTAGCAATGACCTCGAATAGCCGTCGCCGTTTCCTTCAAACCGTAGCATCGTCGGCGGGTGCCGCTGCCGCGATGACCGCGTTGCCGGAGTCGATCCGCAACGCGCTTGCCATACCCGCCAACTCCCGCACAGGCACGATCCACGATATCGAGCACATCGTGGTGTTCATGCAGGAGAACCGGTCGTTCGACCACTACCTCGGCCACATGCGCGGAGTCCGTGGTTACAACGACCGCTTCCCGATTCCGCTGCCGGGCGGCAAGCCCGTGTGGTACCAGCCGTCGAAGGAAGATCCGACGAAGCCCGTGCTGCCGTTCCATCTGAACACGCAGACCACGAGCGCACAGTGCATCGGCGATCTCGACCACAACTGGTACCCGACGCATTACGCGATCAACAACGGTGCGCACAACCAGTGGCCGCAGTACAAGACCGACATGACGATGGGCTACCACCTGCGTAGCGACATCCCGTTCCACTACGCGCTCGCCGATGCGTTCACCGTGTGCGACAACTACTTCTGTTCGCTGCCCGGCCCGACGCACCCGAACCGTTCGTACCTGATGACCGGCATGGTCGATCCGACCGGCACGATGGGCGGTCCGCTGCTCGACAACAACGACTACGTCGACAACGACGGCCCGCCGAAGTATCAGTTGCTGTCGTGGACGACGTATCCGGAACGCTTGCAGGCCGCGGGCGTCTCGTGGCAGGTCTATCAGCAGGGCCTGACGGGTGCCGATCCGCTGAACGGCAACTACGGCACGAACGTCCTGCAGAATTTCGCTAACTTCATCAACGCGCAGCCGGGCTCCGCGTTGTATGAGCGTGCGCAGACGGTTCGCACGATCGCCGATCTTAAGAACGACGTGCTCGCGAACAATCTGCCGCAGGTGTCGTGGCTGTGCCCGCCGGCCGCGTACTCGGAGCACCCGAAGTACACGCCGGCCTACGGCGCCGAATACACGTCGCAGATTCTCGACGCGCTGACGTCGAACCCCGAGGTGTGGAGCAAGACCGTACTGCTCATCATGTACGACGAGAACGACGGCTTCTTCGATCACCTCGTGCCGCCGCAACCGCCGGCAAATAGCACGCAGGGCAAGTCGACGGTAAGCGTCGACGGCGAGATCCACAACGTGATCAACCCGGCGGGACGCGGGGGTACCTATACGGTCGACAACCTGCCGTATGGCCTCGGACCGCGCGTGCCGATGACGATCGTGTCGCCGTGGAGCAAGGGCGGCTTCGTATGCTCGCAGTTGTTCGACCATACGTCCGTGATCCGCTTCATCGAGGCGCGTTTCGGCGTGCAGGAACTGAACATCACGCCGTGGCGCCGTGCGGTGTGCGGCGATCTGACGACCGCGTTCGACTTCCGTACGCCGGATGCGAAGTTGCCGCCGCTGCCCGACACGAGCAACTACATGAGCATGGCCGACAACCAGTGCTCGACGCTGCCGCCGCCGACCGTGCCGGCCACGCCGACGCCTGGGCAGATCGATGCGCAGGAGCCGGGCATCCGCTTCGCGCGCGCATTGCCGTACGAGCTGCACGTGAACGGCCACGCGGATCTGAAGGAGAACACGTTCACGATCGACTTCGGCAACACCGGCAATCAGGGTGCGCACTTCTACGTGTACGGGACGAACCGCACCGACGGTCCGTGGCGCTATACGGTCGAAGCGGGCAAGTCGCTCAGCGACATGTACGACCTGACGACGACCAACGGCGTGTACGCGTTCGAAGTGTTCGGTCCGAACGGTTTCGTGCGCAAGTTCGCGGGCAATGCGACGCCGTCGACGGCATCGCAAGGCAACGGCCTGTTCGGCCACCACGGCGCGCCGGTACCGGAAATCAAGGTGCAATACGACGTCGCGAACGGCAACGTGTTCCTGAAGTTCAGCAACAAGGGCGGCGGCATCGCGCGTCTGACGGTCACGGACAACGCATATGGCGCACGCCCGCGGCCGGTGCTGGTGCCGGCTGGCGCGCATATCGAGGAACCGTGGGTGCTGGCGTCGAGCCATCACTGGTACGACCTGACGGTGACGAGCCACGACGACGCGAGCTTCTCGCGCCGCATCGCGGGTCACGTCGAGAACGGCCGGCCGAGTATCAGCGATCCGGCGGCAGTTGCGCCGGTGACGACTGCGGTGTGATGTGATGGCGGCGTTTCGCGCCGCTGGTTTCGGTAGTGTGTTTGCCTTGCATCGCATGAACCCTGGACGCAGAGTGCGTTCAGGGTTTTTTCGTTGTAGCTCACTCGTTTGCAGAGCGCGAGGCACGCGTTCAAGCCGGTGCGCGACGAGCCTGCAGGCTATTGCGGCCGTCCTGCCTCGATCCATTGGCGAGTCTGTCCCAGTGTCAACCGGTAGCGCGCGCAATTGTGCAGGCCCAGCGTGCGTAGCTCGGCGTCAAGCAGTGGCTGGAACGCGCCGACCTGATCCTCAGGCAAGAACAAGGCCGCGACCGCTTCGTCGAGCGTCTTGCGGTCACGCACAATGCTGCCGATCGCTTCGTTCAGGGCTTCGCGAAACTGCAGTCGCACGGGATCCGGAACACCCATCGCTTCGAGCGTGACGGCGTACTTTCTGATCGAGCGTCGATACGACCACTCGAACAGGTCGACCGCCAGGGCCACATCCCGATGTTCGTAGACGCCCATCATGGCGAAGGCGTAGTCCTCGGCATTGACATCCAGAAACGACAGCGGCGCGCAGTTGTAGAGCATCAGCGGAATGTTGGCCGACAGACGGCTCGTCCGTTTGTTACCGTCCTCGAACGGCTGCAGGTACGCCAGGTTCACCCACAGGAAAAACGCTGACTCCACGGGATTCTTGATCTGCCGTGCTTTCGCGACGATGTGTTCGAACATCTGCTCGAGCAGCGAGGGCACTTGTGTCGGAATGTATGCGGTGTCGCTGATGTTGACGACCTTCTGGCGAATGCTGCCCAGCCCGCTGGCATCGGCGAGAAGGTCGCGCATCAGGACGGCATGCAGGTTACGGATGAGGGCGGTAATCAGTCCGTACTCGGGCACCGCGTCCACGAGGAATTCGATGGCCGCCTTGTGGTTAAGCAGCATGACGGCATCCATGTCACCGCCGGTGGCGCCGCTTTTGAACAGCTCTTCGGTGGCCAGCAGCGAGTAGCGATTGCCCTCGAGGCGCGAAGACGACCAGGACAGGTCGAGAAGCAACGGTTCCAGCACCTTGCGTGCGTAGGTGGCAGCCGGCTGCTGACCCTTCATGCGCCCCTCCTCGGCCAGCGTCGTCGCGAGTGTCTCCGGTAGCAGCGAACTCTGGTTCGGCACGTAGTCGTCCACGAAGCCACGCTCGTAAGTCACGATGTCGCGAGCAGCCAGTGGACGGGACAGCCCGTTCCGTAGCTTCTGACTTTCCGTCGACCAGACAGGCCCCGCGCCGGACATCGAGGAGATGGGGACTGCCGGAGCAACAGGCGTCGCCGCGGCTATGCGGTAGCGCGTCGCGCGCGCCTTCCCCTCCCGAAGGACCTCGCCGCCTTGAACCAGGGGATCGAGGTACCGCTTGACGGTAGACCAGCTGGCCGAAAGCTGGCCGGCAAGCTCCGTGGAACTGACCCAAGGGTTTCCTTGTGCGCTGTTCCGGCCTAGCACGGCAAGGATGTCATCCTTCATGGGCATCACACACGCTCTGGTCGATTCAAGATCAGCCCATATTAGCTCAAATTGGCTCAATCAGCCCAGAATCAGCTCAAATAAGCTCATCCCTTGATGAATCAGCTCATCCAGCCCGCTGGCGTGAGCTGATTCTCGGGGAACGCTCGTTTCCTCGATCTGCCGGCGTGCTTCCCCCAAGTCAGGTCAATTTCAGGGAGATCTACAAATAAAAAACCTCGACCGCGCCTGAAAACCAGGCGTGGTCGAGGTCTCCAGAAGCGATAGCTGCCCGAGTTGAGTTGCCGCTTAATGCGCCACAGTCGGCTCACCTGCCGCGAGGCGCGCACCCACACCATCCTGCTCGCCAATCCCTGGTGAGATCGCTTCAAGCGTCAGCTGGCTGGTCTCGATCCTTAACGCAAGAACCGCGACGCCGAGCAGCGCGAGCACGGCGCTCACCATCGTCACGACGCCAGTCACGCCGAAATGCGTGTACAGCACGATCGCGACATAGGGCGTCGACATCGACGCGGCGCGTCCGCAGGTGCCCGCGAGACCCGTGCCGCGCAGCCGGTGCGTGGTCGGGAAAAGCTCGGGAATGTAGATGAACAGACCGAGCGTGCAGACCGTGTAGATCGCGGTGACGAGCGTGAAGCCGACGATCGAGATCGCTGCGGGCGCGCGCATCTGCACGTACACATAACCGAGCGCAATCGTGACCGCCGAGAACAGCACGAGCCCGTTGCGCCGGCCGATGCGGTCCGCGGCGAAGTAGCCGAGCACGGCCCCGGCCGGCGCGCCGAACGACATCAACAGCACGAAACCCAACGACTGCACGATGGTGAGCCCTTCCTTCACGAAGAACGTCGGCAGCCACGCGACGAAGCCATACAGCGACATGTTGATCGCCATGCAGGTCAGCGCCGCGACGAGCGTGCGGCTCCGCATGCCGCGCGCGAACAGCGCCGAGAACGGCGCATGCGGCGCCTCGTGACTGACCACCTGAGCGACCGGCGGCAGCGTACCGACGCGCGCGGCCACCTCACGTTCGATCGCGGACACGGTCGCTTCGGCTTCTTCGAGCCGACCGACCGTTTCGAGCCAGCGAGGCGATTCGGGCATCCGGTGCCGCAGCACCCACACGATCAGCGCGCCGATGCCCGCGATCGCGAACATGTAGCGCCAGCCCAGATGCGGAATCACCCAGTAGCCGATCGCGGTCGCGCCGAGCAGCCCCGAATTGACGATCAGCGCGAGCAGCGACGTCCAGCGTCCGCGCGACGCGGGCGGCACGAATTCGCACAGCGTGCCCGCGGCGACCACCAGTTCCGCGCCGAGCCCGACGCCCATCGCGAAGCGCAGCAGGATCAGCCAGTAGATGTTCGGCGCGAAGCACGCGGCAAGCGACGCGAGACCGAAGATCGCGAGATTCGCCTGATACGAGTAGCGCCGGCCGAACCGGTCGCCGAGATAGCCGGACAGCCCGGCGCCGATCATCATCCCGAGGAACGTCGCCGCAATGAAGAACGAACCGAGCCGCAGATCGGTGAAGCCGCTTTTCACCATCGCGGCGAGCGAGCCGTTGGCGAGGTAGATGTCGAACGCGTCGAGGAACGCGCCCGCGCCGATCAGCCCGAGAATTTTCCAGTGAAAGCGGCTGACTGGCAGCCGGTCGAGGCGGGCGCCCGAGTTGACGATAGCCAGGTTAGCCAAGTGTGTCTCCGGTTGGTTCTATCGACGGGACCGTCCGAAGCGCATGCCCTCTGGTGGGGCGTTGGAAAGCGACAGAACGGTGTCGAGGAATGGTTTGTACCGGAAGCTTGCGCCCGTCGAAAGCCGAGCGGAATTTGCTTTTTTGGAACGGCTCGTTCGATCTGTGCGAACGGCCTGTCGCACTTGTGGAGAGCGCCCGTCAGCCGGCGTCGCTCACCAGCATGTCGATCAGCGTGCGGGAAAACTGTGGCAGATCGGCGAGGCTGCGCACGCAGATTTTCAGCTTGCGCTCCGACCACGCGTCGTTCAGCCGGACGATCGCGATGCGCATCGTCTGCGTGTGCCGCCGCGCGACGGATTCCGGCACGATGCCAATCCCGACGCCTGCGGCGATCATCCGGCACGCGGCTTCGAAATTGCCCACCTGGATGCGCAGCTTGATGCGGCGGCCGAGCCCGTTCGCGGCGATCGTGATGAACGAATGGATCGCGCTCGACGTCGGTAGGCCGATGAAATCGTCGTCGAGCGTTTCCGCGAAATCGACCGACGCGCGCTGCGCGAGCGGATGATCCGGCGACGCGACGAGCACCAGCCGGTCGTCGCGATACGGCAGCATTTCGAGGTGGCCCGCATCCACATTGCCGGCGACGATGCCGATATCGGTCGCGCCGTCCGCGACGCCCTTGACGATCTCGCCGCTCAGCACTTCGCGCAGCTCGACGTTCACGTCCTGATGATCGCGCAGGAACTGGCTCAGCACGGTGGGCAGAAATTCGCTGATCGCAGTCGTGTTCGCCCAGATCCGCACGTGCCCCTTGATGCCCTCGCCGAAATCCTGCATGTCGGCTGCAAGATGCTCGACGCGCTCCAGTACGAGCCGCGCGTGACGCACGAACGATTCGC
Source organism: Paraburkholderia sp. (assembly GCF_050742655.1). GTDB lineage: Bacteria > Pseudomonadota > Gammaproteobacteria > Burkholderiales > Burkholderiaceae > Paraburkholderia. The sequence goes on from NZ_JBOIGG010000031.1 coordinate 18,216, forward strand.
CCGCCGGCGTGAGCGTCATCCCCTGGCTCGTGCGGTACAGCAGTCGAAAGCCGAGATTCTCTTCGAGGTTCTTCACGCGGGTGCTCGCGGCCGGCGGCGACAGATGGCATCGCTCGGCGGCGCGCGCGAGGTTCTTCGTGTCGGCAAGGGTGACGACGAGCGTCAGGTCGATGAAATCGACATGCATGGCGGTCCGGATTGCAGCGGAATCGATGTTGCAGGATGCCGCGGCGAAGCGGCGATCATCGATATTAACCGAGTGCGGATCGGCCAGCAGGGAAGATCGGATCGAGGGGTGGCGGATGGGTTGCGGCGCGGTTGAGACGTGAACCGTCAGCGACCTGTGATGCGCTGTGCCTTGAGAATCACCGGCATGTCGACCATTTTGCCGTCCACTGCGACAGCCGAGCCCCCGCTCGCGTGCACGGCTGCGAGCACGCGTGCGGCCCACGCCTTTTCGTCGTCGGTCCACGCGTACGCGCGATGCACCGCGTCGATCTGCTTCGGGTGGATGCACAGCTTGCCACCGAAACCGAGACGCCGCGCGCGGCGCGCTTCGAATTCGATCGCGACCGGGTCGTCGAGCGCGGTCGACACGCCGTCGACCGGCGCATCGATGCCCGCGAGACGCGACGCGAGCACGATCTGCGAACGGAAGAACAGCAGTTCGTCGCCGTCGCCTTCGAGGTTCAGATCGATCTGGAAATCGAGCGTGCCGAACAGCACGCGCGGCACTTTCGGCGCTTCGCACAGCGCCGCGATACCCGCGATGCCGACCGCGGTTTCGACGATCGGCAGCACCGCGAGTTGCGCGTGCGCATGGGCTGCAACCGCGCCTATCTGGTCGCGCGATTCCGCTTTCGGCAGCACGATGCCCGCGACGCCCGGATGACCGGCGAGCGCGGCGACGTCGTCGGCGAACCACGGCGTGTCCGCCGAGTTGATCCGCACGAACTCGGGCCGCGTGGCATCGACGTGCGCGAGCACGGCGGCGCGCGCGGCGGGCTTGGCATCGGGCGGCACCGCGTCCTCGAGATCGAGGATCACTGCGTCGGCACCGGCCGCGCGAGCTTTCTCGAAGCGTTCGGGCCGGTTGCCCGGCACGAACAGGTACGAGCGCGCGGTCATGCGGCCGCCGTCGCGGGTACGTCGGCTTCAGCCGCAGCCTGTGGGACGCCGTCGAACAGTGGTCCGAGACGCGGCGCCGACACGACGTTCCATGCGGCGTCGAGCAGCCGCGACGCTTCAGCTTCCGTCGCCGCGCCCGAGAAGGCCGCAAGCTGCCGGAATTTCGCATCGATCTCACCGCGCGACAGCGTGTTGCCCGGATCGCCCTTCGGCTCGTCGACGCGGCCATGCAGTTCGCGACCATCGCGCGTCAGCACGCTCACCTTGCCGATCCAGCGCACCGGATACGCACGATCGACTTCGTCGTCGAGCGTCATCGTCACCTTGTCGCGGAACGCGACGATGTCGGCGGCCGAGAAGTCGCGCTCGAAATCGTTCACGCCCGCGCGGCCGCGATACGCGACGAGGCCCAGCACCGTACCCATGTTGAACTTCGCCTGATGCACAGTGGATGGCGTTTGCACGGGACCCAGCACGTCGAGTGCGCCCTGATGCACGCGTGCCGTCACGCTGACGATGTCGTGCGCGTCGAGCGCATGCTCGACGAGCACGGCGAGCAATGCATCGGCGGCCGGATGCGTGTGCCGGCACGCGGCGTGATACTTGAACGAGGTTTCGACCGTCGCCCAGCGCTCGCCGAGCCGGTCGACGAGGCGCGCCGGGTCCGCATCCGTCGACATGCCCGCGGCCATCCCCTGCGCACCTTCGAGGATGTGCGTCGCGCCCTTGAAGCCGTCGGCCGCGAGCGTCGCGGCCATCAGGCCGTTCGCCGCCGCCATCGCGGTGTGCAGCTGCTTCGAGTCGGCGGCGTCGCGCAGGAACTCCCACAGGCCACTCGCCTGCGTGCCCGCGGAGCCGAACGCGTCGAGCATCCGGTCCGGCGCGAGACCGAGCAGCCGGCCCGCGGTCGCGGCGGCCGCGACCGTGCCGACGGTGCCGGTCGTATGGAAGACCTTGTAGTGCGAGCGCCCAAGAAATTCGCCGATGCGGATGCCGACTTCGTAGCCCGCCACCGCTGCCGCGATGAACTCGCGGCCAGACGCGCGGGTGGCCTGCGCGAGCGCGAGCGCGACCGGAAACACGACGGCCGCCGGATGGAACACGGAACCGTTGTGCACGTCGTCCTGCTCGACGAAATGCGATGCGGCCGCGTTGACCATCGCGGCGAAATACGGCGTGGCGCGCGTGCGGTCGATCAGCACTTCCGCAAGGCCTGTCGTAGCACCAGTACCCGCCGCGCGCGCGAACCGCGCGATGCTCTCGACCGGCCGCGCGCCCTTGCCCGCGAGCGTCGAGCCGAGCCAGTCCACGTACAGGTTCACGGTGCGCTCGACCACATGCGACGGAATCGCATCGAAGCGCAGTTCGGCCGCGAAGGTCGCGAGGGCGCGACTCGGATGATCGGTGCTGTCGGTCATCGCTGGATCTCCAGAAGGTTCAGATGGCGCCGGCCGCACGCAGCGCATCGATCTGCGCATGCGTGTAGCCGAGCTCGCCGAGAATCGCATCGGTTTGTTCGCCGAGCGCGGGCACCGCGTCCATCCGCGGCTCGACGGTATCGGGCACGCCCACCGGCAGTGGTGCGGGTACCGGGCCCGCTGGCGTGTCGACCGTGCGCCAGCGCTCGCGCGCCTGCAATTGCGGATGCGCCCACACGTCGTGCAGCGTGTTGACCTGCGCGTTCGCGACGCCCGCGCGGTCGAGACGCGCGATCACCTCCGCAGCACTCAACGTCGAGAACGCCGCGACGATGATGTCGCGCAGCGCGTCACGAGCCGCGGAGCGTTTCGGATTTGCATCGAAGCGCGGATCGACGGCGAGCGTCGGGTCTTCGAGCACCTGTTCGCAGAAGAGCTTCCATTCGCGCTCGTTCTGCAGGCCGAGCATCACGGTCTTGCCGTCACCGGCGGGAAACGGACCGTACGGGTAGATGGTGGCGTGCGCGGCACCCGACTGCGCGGGCGGACTCTGGCCGTCGATCGCGTAGTACAGCGGATAGCCCATCCACTCGACCATGCTCTCGAGCATCGACACATCGATCCGGCAACCCTCGCCGGTACGTCCGCGTAGCAGCAGCGCGTTGAGGATGCTCGAATACGCATACATCCCTGCCGCGATATCGGCGATCGAACAGCCGGCCTTCGCGGGCGCGTCCGGCGAACCGGTGATCGACAGGAAGCCAGATTCGCTCTGGATCAGCAGGTCGTAGGCTTTCTTGTCGCGGTACGGACCGTCGGCGCCGTAGCCGGAAATGTCGCAGACGATCAACCGCGGATGGCGCTCGCGCAATGCCGCGTAGCTGAGTCCGAGCCGCTCGGCCGCACCCGGCGCGAGATTCTGCACGAGCACGTCGGCATCGGCGACGAGCGCGTCGAGAATGTGTGCCGCGTCCGCGTGCTTGACGTCGAGCGTGAGGCTTTCCTTCGAGCGGTTCACCCACACGAAATGCGATGCGAGGCCGTGCACGCGCGCGTCGTAGCCGCGCGCGAAATCGCCCGTTCCCGGCCGTTCCACCTTGATGACGCGCGCCCCCATGTCGGCCAGTTGCCGCGTGCAGAAAGGCGCGGCGATCGCGTGTTCGAGCGTGATGACCTTGATGCCGTCGAGCGGTCTCATGATGTCACTCTCAGAACGAACGCGGCAGACCGAGGATATGCTCGGCCACGTACGCGAGGATCAGGTTCGTCGAGATCGGCGCGACCTGATAGAGCCGCGTTTCGCGGAACTTGCGCTCGACGTCGTATTCGCACGCGAAGCCGAAGCCGCCGTGAAACTGCAGGCACGCGTTCGCCGCCTCCCATGACGCGTCCGCCGCCAGCAGCTTCGCCATGTTCGCCTGTGCACCGCATGGCTCGTGCGCATCGAAACGTTGCGCGGCTTCGAAGCGCATCAGGCTCGCCGCTTCGACGTTGACGAACGCGCGTGCGATCGGAAACTGCACGCCCTGGTTCTGCCCGATCGGCCGGCCGAAGACGACGCGCTCTTTCGCGTACGCGCTGACCTTGTCGATGAACCAGTAGCCGTCGCCGATGCATTCGGCGGCGATCAGCGTGCGCTCGGCGTTCAGGCCGTCGAGGATATATTTGAAGCCCTGCCCTTCTTCGCCGATCAGGTTTTCAGCGGGGATTTCGAGGTTGTCGAAGAAGAGTTCGTTGGTCTCGTGATTGACCATGTTCGGGATGGGCTGCACGGTCATGCCGTGGCCGACCGCTTCGCGCAGATCGACCAGGAAAATCGACATGCCTTCGGACTTGCGCTTGACGTCGGCGAGCGGCGTGGTGCGCGCGAGCAGGATCATCAGGTCCGAATGCTGCACGCGCGAGATCCATACCTTCTGTCCGTTGATCACGTAGCGGTCGCCGCGACGCTCGGCGGTGGTCTTGATCTTCGTCGTGTCGGTGCCGGTGGTGGGCTCGGTCACGCCCATCGACTGCAGACGCAATTCTCCGCTCGCGATCTTCGGCAGATAGCGCTCTTTCTGTGCGGTAGAACCATGGCGCAGCAGCGTGCCCATGTTGTACATCTGGCCGTGGCACGCACCGGAATTGCCGCCGGCACGATTGATCTCCTCCATGATGACCGACGCTTCGGTGAGACCGAGGCCCGAGCCGCCATACTCCTGCGGGATCAGCGCGGCGAGCCAGCCGGCCTGTGTGAGCGCATCGACAAACGCTTCGGGGTAACCGCGCGACTCGTCGATCTTGCGGAAATATTCGCCGGAGAACTGCTGGCAGAGATCGCGAACCGCTTCGCGAATGTCCTGGTACTGGTCCGAATGACTGGTTTGCATGGTGGGAGAAGAGAGGATCAGGCGAGCGTCGCCGACGCACGCATCGTCAGATAGCCGTCGTGGTCTTTCGCCCACAGTTCGATGCTCGTGCCGTCCACCGACGGCTTGCCGCAGACGGTGAACGGATTCGGCACGAAGGTGGGTCGCAGCGCGCGGAACGAGAACGTCGCGAGCGTCGCACCGGGCAGCTCGCGACGCACCAGATCGACGAGCAGCGTCGCGATCAACGGACCATGCACGATAAGGCCAGGATAGCCTTCCTGCTGCGTCACATACGGATGGTCGTAGTGGATGCGGTGCCCGTTGAAGGTCAGCGCGGAGTAACGGAACAGCAGCACCGGATCCGTCTCGATCGTGCGTGAGAACGCGTGGTCGAGCGGCGCTTTCGCGGGCTCCTTGCGCGGTTCGCCGGCAATGTCCGAAGACGCCTCGCGATACACGAGGTCCTGCTCTTCGTCGATACGCAGTTCGCCATTCACGTCGATCTCATGCCGCACGGTGACGAACACGAGCCGGCCAGTGCGGCCCGTTTTGTCCTCGATATTGACGATCGTCGACACGCGGCGCGCCTCGTCGCCGGCCTTCAGCGGCGCATGAAACGTGAACCGCCCGCCCGCCCACATTCTGCGCGGCAGCGGCACCGGTGGCAGGAAACCGCCGCGCTTCGGATGGCCGTCCGCGCCGGCTTCGGCGAGCGGCGAAACCGGCAGGAAATACAGCCAGTGCCACAGCGGCGGCACCTCTTTTAGTTCGGGCGCGCGGTCCAGCGTCGCACTCAATGCGGCGAGTGGAAATGCCGTCACGGTGTCGCGTTGCGTCTCGGATCTGTCGAGCCACGCATCGAGCGTCGCGGTGGTGTCGGACACGGCGGTGTCTCCGGATAGATGAGCTTGTGGACTCCACTATGAACCCGAATGCCGCCCCACGCGAAGTCGCGATTTCCGAATCGGTACTTCGGGATTCGTTAATGCGATACGCAGCGATGCGCGCGGGACGTGGCCAGTCGCGCGCCAATCGAGACGAGACCTGTCCTTCATTTGTCAATGATTGACATTTTCTCACCGGCATTCGCGGTAGCCTAGAGCGGCACGCTACCGTGTGCACCCAGCCCCGTCGCACCAGCGCTTCCCGCCCGAAGTGCATCCCAATGTGTGCGTTCTTCTGTGTGCTTTTTTCCGCCTGCGAATGTCGTCAAAACCATTGTTACCGAATCCTGTCCGCCCGGAACCTCCATTCCGCGACCTCACGGAAGACGAATGGATGCGCGTCGCGCGCCTGCTTCCGGAAATGAAATCGACCGGGCCACGCCGCGGCCGTCCGCATGCGGATATCCGTCAGGTCGTCAACGGCATCCTCTGGGTGCTGCATCATCGCAAGCCGTGGAGCGCGATGCCGAACACGTATCCGGTGCATCAGACCTGTCATCGACATTTCCTGCGCTGGCAGGAAAACGGTGTACTGGCCACAGTCGCGACCGAGTTGTTCGGCACCGATACCCTCTGCACCGACTATGGCGTGCGCAGCCGCAAGATCGCGAGCCAGCCGCACCCGGTGCAGGCGTTGATGGTCGACTGGCCGTCGCGTCCCTGAGTGCACGTTGAGTCAGGTATCGCGGCCTGTCTTTCTTCTGTTTGCCGGGGCCGCGTTCGTCGTCCCCCTCCTCTTCTTCTTTCAGGCGCCGCGCCGGCGCCTTCTTTGACTCATCCGCTATTGCGCGACGACCGGAACGCCATGACATCGATGCCGCGGGTACGCAGCAGTCTCGACAGCGTCACGCGCGAGATGCGCAGATCGCCCGCCGCCTTGCTCAAGCTGCCGTGGTTTCTCAACAATGCCCGCTCGATGATCTCGCGGTCCGCATCTTCGCGGGCCTCGGCCAGTGACACCGTGCGGCTCTGCGTGTATTCGCCGAGATCGAGATCGTCGGCGGTGATGAACGGATGCTCCGACATCACGATCGCGCGCCTCACCCGGTTGATCAACTCGCGCACGTTGCCGGGCCAGCCGTAACAGTAGAGCGCGGTGATCGCATCGGGTGCAAAGCCGCGCACCCTGCGCTGCGAATCCGAACGATGGCGGTCGAGCGCACGTCTCGCAAGCAGTTCTATGTCCATTCCGCGCACGCGCAACGGCGGTTCGTCGAGATGAAGCACGCACAGCCGATGGAACAGGTCCTCGCGGAACCGGCCGCTCGCGATTGCCTCGGGCATATCGACGTGCGTCGCCGCGACGATCCGCACGTCGACGTCGATCGGCTGATGGCCGCCGATGCGCTCGATGGTCTTTTCCTGCAGGAATCGTAGCAAGCTCGCCTGGCTTTCGAACGGCAGATCGCCGATTTCGTCGAGGAACAGCGTACCGCCCATCGCCTGCTCGACGCGGCCGATCTTGCGCTGGTTCGCCCCGGTGAACGCGCCGCGTTCGTAGCCGAACAGTTCCGATTGCAGCAGGTGCGGCGGAATCGCGCCGCAATTGATGGCGACGAACGGCCGCCCGCGGCGCTCCGAGCGTTCGTGGATAGCCTGTGCGGTCAACTCCTTGCCAGTGCCCGACTCTCCGGAGATGAACACCGGTGCGTCGGTTCGCGCGACTTTGCGTATCGACCGGAAGAGCGAGATCATCGCCTCGCACGAACCGACCATGCTGCCTTCGACGTGCACCTGATGCCCGCCCTTCAACCCGGTACGCTGCAGCTCGTTACCGTCGGGGTCAAGCTCGCGCATCCGCGACTTCAGCATGTCGAATGCAGATGCGATCGACAGCGTAAGCTGAACCGGCGAGAACGGCACCGACAACACATCGAAGCAATGATCGACCGCGAGGGTGCGCACGACAGGATCGGCCAGCTGATCAGGGCCTAGCAGACCCACTGCACCAACGTGCGGCAACGCGAGCAATCGTTCGAGCGCCATGCGCGCGCTGACATCGAAGCCGTGCGAGAAATCGATGACCACGCACGCGAGGTCGCTCGCACGCAGCGTTCTGCGAAGTTCATGTGTGGGGAGGGAGGACGTGACGGACCAGAATTGAGATTCGAGGTCGGGCATCCATTCGGGCTGCGGTCCAGCCGTGAGAACCAGGACGTGTCTCGTCGTTTTCATTGCATTGTTCGTGTCTGCTGCAACCGCTTGCGATCCGCTGCACGGTTGTAGACCCCCGGGGGAAACCGGAAAGACGTAGTTGACGTCCGTATACCGTCGTCAATTTCGAGATCGATCTGACTTTTCGCCCATGACCTTATTTAATTTTGAGATTTGGCACAACTCAAATTGCATGGCTTTTACAATAGTTAAAAGTCTGCGGCCAAGACCCTAAGTTAGACTGAGCTTCTGTATTGCGCAGCCAACGCGATTACGCATAAGAGCGACCAGACTGACTGACGGGTGCCTATGAAAAAGCATGCACGGTTAAAGCAATCGCGCCGGCGCAATACGCCGCACACGGCAGTCGACATGCATGTCGAAAAACATACGGCCCCACCACCGCTCCAGCCGCAACCGTACCTGATCGACGACGAGGTCGAGCATGTATCGGCTGCACAGGCTCCGCGAAGCGCGCACGTCCAGCTTTGGGATGAGTGAAGGAAGAGGTTACGCGTTATTCGTTAATCGCGCCGATCTCGTCGATCGATTCGAGGCGATAGCCGTAACCATAGATGGTCGTGATCTTGAAGCCCGTTTCGGGCTGCAACTGCATTTTTTTTCTCAATACGGAAATATGCGTGTCGACGGTCCTCGATTCGAACCGCACATCCGATTTCCATACCACTTCGAGCAGATGATCGCGCGAGACGGGCTGGTTCAGGTGCTGGAACAGCATCAGCGCGAGATCGCGCTCCTTGCGTGTCAGAAGCAGCCGGTTGCCGTTCATCGTCACCGCGCCGCCGGTATGAAACGTATATGGTCCGAACGTGATCGTACCGGGTACCATGACCCGCATCTGCTTGCGTCGCAACAGCGATTCGACGCGCGCGGCGAACACACTCGGCGATACGGGCTTGACGACGCAGTCGTCGGCGCCGCCGTCGAAGATCGAGACGATATCGGTATCGCGCCGCCGGGTTGTGAGAAACAGGACGAGCACGCTGGGCGGCAAGTGCTTGCGAACCCATTTCAGCACTTCTTCGCCGGACATATCGGGCAATGCCCATTCGATTATCAGAAGATCGGCCGACTGCCGCTGCAGATGCTTGACGAGCGTCCGCCCTTCCGTGAACCGGTGACACACGTGACCCGCCGTACCCAGTACGTCGCTGATCGTGTCGAGGATCTGTACATCGTTATCAAGGATACAAATTCTCATATTGATGCGGTTCCCGACGGCTGACTCGTTCTATCTATGCGGCAGACCTACCGCGCAACACTGCGGACGCGGCATGGGCATGACAAGCCGCCTTCCGCCTGGCTCCCCCGCATGGCTCCCCGTAAGACACGCCGATCGATGTTTTCTTCTTACACCTGGCCACACCAGGCAAGCGATCGGATAACCGTGTCCAGCCAACGCGTGTAACACCTTCCATGAATGCATTCTCCTGGAAGCCCCGCTCGAAGACTGTTAAATAATGATAAGCATGCGCACCGCATTCATTTTTTCGGTATAGCAGCAGATGTCCATTCGGACGAGTCCAGCCGTTGGCCTGAACACACATTTATTCACAGTGCAAGTCCTCTGCTCCTCTAAACTCAAGTCGCTTCAACGGCTTATCGAGTTTCACCGTTGAGGCGCACTTCCTCCTTGATATGCGCATCCCCGAACCCCCGACTACGGGACGCGCATTTTTTTCTGATGTAGCGAGATCCGCCATTTATGCGCATTTCGTGTCAATCTCGCCTAACATTCATTGGCAATCCCGAGCGAAACGCTAAGCTGTATTGGCCGGAGTATTCGGGCCGCGTTGCAGTGAGCTTGCGTGGTCGCTGTGCTAACCGATCGCCCGCCTGTTCCAGAAATCGCCCATCGCCGGGCCGACTCATACACACACTCCTGGATTGCCGACATGAGAAAAATCGCCCTCTGCGGACTCGCCTTCTCCGCTGCGCTGGCAGGCTGCTCCGCCACATCCGGACCGACGTTCAACGCTTACTCGGTCGATGTTCCCGGCCATGAGAAAGCGTATCGAGTCGAGTGCGGCGGCATTTTCGAGAGCTCGAAGGCCTGCATGAAAGCCGCGCAGCGCATCTGCGGCGACCAGCCTGTGCGTGTAGTCGAATCGGTCGACACTATCCGCGCCGCCGGGGCTACGAGCGATCCCCGCACGTTCACCTTCCAGTGCGGCGCGGTGCAAACCGCGGCCGAACCGGCCGCGACATCGGAACCGGCGGCGAGCGCTGCCCCGATGAACCTCGAACTCAACGGCGAAGCAAACTTCATGACCGATCGGGCGAACCTCGCACCGGCCGGTATTGAAAAGCTCGATGCGCTGCTCGCCGCGAACAAGGACACGACCTTCGAGGAAGTCACGGTGAACGGCTACACGGATTCGCGCGGCACGCGTGCACACAATATGGCGCTGTCGCAACGCCGCGCCAACACGGTGGTCGCCTATCTGAAGGATCACGGGATGAAGTCCGCGGCGTTCACTGCTCGCGGCCTGGGCCCGGACAATCCGGTCGCGTCGAACGCCACGCCAGAAGGACGCGCGAAGAACCGGCGCGTCACGATCGTCATCCGCTAACCCGTTGAAGTCTCGCCGCCGATGGGCGGCGAGGGCGGCGCGCCGCTAGTCGAGCAGCGCGTCGTCGTGCGCCATCATCAGCGCCCGCATTTCCGTCCACATGCCGTAGTAGTGAACGATGAAGCTGTCGGGTCGACGCAGCGTCCACGGCGTATTGAAGACCGTCGAATCCAGCACGGGCGCATCGTCCAGCAGTCCGGCACGATTCATCGCTTCGATGAAGTACATCTGGTCGCCGTTGCTCGCATACACGGACGACCGGTCCACGACACCCGCAATATCCGCCATCAGATCGCCCAGCATCGCGTTGTTGCGCTCGGTGCGCCGAAATCCCATGACGCCCGAGTTGAACGCCCATTGCCCGACGTCACGGGCGAGCAACCAGTCCCGGTTGTCCAGCAGGGGTTCGAGCGGCTGATCCAGATCGGCGATCAGCACATCGGCATCGATCCAGAATACCCACTCGTGATGCTGCAGGTACGCGTGCAGCAGCCACGGCTTGAACCAGTTGCCGCTCGCCTCCAGGCCGACTTCCTTCGGTATGTCACGATGAACGTACAGCGTGTAGCCGTGCGCCTCGCAGTAGCGCCGGAAATTGCGTTCCGCGATCCGGCCATATGAGTCGATGTTGGACGTATAGAGCGTGGTCAGCGCGATGCGCGATCCGAACGGCCCGTACGTACTGCGCTCGGCGCTGTCGGGTGCCTCGTAGACGGGGAAGTCGAACAGCGGCAGACCAGACGCGAGATGCCCGTTCACGTGCGTGACGAGTATGTCGCGAAATCTCGGCGTCACGCCTTTGTTCGATGGCATTTCGGGCGCATCGTCGATGCTTATCGAGAAGGTCGGCACGCGGCTCCACACCGGGTCGTAGTTGTAGCCCGCGCCCATCACCGGGCAAACACCGTCGATCAGACTCTGGTAGTGAACCGTCTCCAGCCCTTCGAACAGCGCGGCCTCGGAGTCGACCGGTTCGCCGCCCAGCCGGCAACGCCGCACGACCGCTTCGACCGCCGCGCGTCCCGCCGGCGTGTTGCGCCAGATCTGCACGTCGATCTGCGGCAGCACGTGACCGGACGTGCGGGCGAGCAACCAGTTGCGATCTCCGAGCACCCGTTCCAGCGGTATCACGCGAACGATCGCCGCGTCCTCGCTCAGCAGCAGCACGCTCTCGCCTTCTGCCGCGCGGCGCAGCGTGTGCAACAGCCATTCGTATTTGTAGAGCAGGCACAACGGCCGCCGGTCGGTCACGGCGGTCGCGTCGTTGTAGTCGTGCCGGTATCCAAGCCTGCGCGCGTAATACCGATGATTGTGGAGGCTGGCCGGTGCCGTCCGGCGGAAGTGACTCAGAACGATCATGACGCGTGTCCCGCCTGTACGTAGCGTTGCCGAAGCCGTGCGCAGATGCTGTCGATCTCCCACAACCCCAGACAGCGGTCGTACTGCGGCACGGTCAGATTGTTGGGCCCGTAGATGATGCTCTCCTGACTGCCTTCGATTAGCAGCGCACGCGGCGGCGGCAAATTGTACGGCACCATTTCGAGGTTGATCGGCGTCCACTGTCCCGTCGCGATATCGGCGTTGCGCGGGTAGGTGCGGCACGTGAACGTGGTCGTGAGCAGATAGCGCGCGCGGCTGTTCGCGAAAGTCTCGAACGCGCGGAACACGTCCGCATGCGAAAAGTGGAACAGGCAGTCGCGACAGAGGATCAACTCGCAATCCGGCAGCGGATCGGCCAGCAGATCGAGATGCAGGAAGCGCCGGTGCGGCGAACCGTAGGTGGCCTGGTTGGCGGCGATCAGATCGGGCACGATGTCGGCGCCGGTGTAGTCGATGCCTTCGAGGTCGACGTGCCGCATCCAGTTGAAATCGCCGCACGGCACGTCGAGCATCGACGTAATCCCGAAACGCCGCAGAAACCCCGGCAGCTCGCGGATGATCTGCTCGGTGTTGCGCAATTCCGACCCCCAGCCGGACACGCTCTCGGCGGAAAGCCAGCCTTGCTCGCGATAGATTTTGAGGAAGACGTCTGAGGTGTCATCAGTAGACATGGCTCGGCTCTTTGTCGTGGTGAATCTCGTGCCCCGGTCGCGCGGCGCGCCCGTCGGTAATGGTAATTCCGCGGCAGCGCCTCGCACAATGGCGATGCCCGTAAAAGCAATCGCGTCGCGATTGCGTTAAACATGCTCTTCAAACACAAACAGGCGCCAATCCGGATTCAGTGGCTGCCCGAACGCCGGGCCGCGAGCTGCGCCAACGCGTCGTGCAATTCGCCCATCACCGGCGACCAGTCGCGATAGTCGCGCTGGCGAAACAGCTTCATGCTGCTGTACCACGGACTGTCGCGACGCTCGAGCATCCACACCCAGTGCGGATTGACGTCGAGCAGCAGCCACGTCGTCACGCCGAGCGCGCCACCCAGATGCGCGACCGACGTGCACACCGTGATCACCAGATCGAGGTTGCGAATCAGTGCGGCGGTTTCATCGAACGATACGAGGTCGGGCGTGGGATCGTTGACCGCGAGCCCCTGTTCGCGCATCCGCGTGACGCCATCGCTGTGACCGACCTGCAAGCTGTGGAACTCCACGTCCGCGATGCCGCCGAACGCGTGCGCATACTGCTCGGGATCGACCGAGCGCAGCGGATTGCGCTGATGCCCAAGGCTGCCGCTCCACACGAGGCCGACGCGCAGCGCACGGGACGGCCCGAGCTTCGCGCGCCACCGCTCGACTGGCGCGGAGTCCGCTTCCAGATAGCCAGCGGCGGCCGGCAGCGTATCGGGCGTCACGCCGAACATGAGCGGCAGACTGCCGATCGGAATATGAAAATCGAAGCTAGCCGGATCGACGCTCAAACCCGCGACGGGCTGTACGCCGTAGCGCGCGAGACTATGCGCGAACAGCGACTGCAGGCCATTGAAGGTGTGATACACGAGCGTGCCGCCCGCCGCCTTCACGCGCTCGGCGAGCGGCGGGATGAAGCGCACGAGCTGGATCGCGTCGCCGAACCCCTGCTCGCCCCACACGAACAGCCGCTTGCCGGCAAGATCCTCTCCGCGCCAGCGCCGCTCGGGATGGAACGCCGGCGTCCTCGACAGTTCGATCGATCCCTGCCAGCGCGCCTCGTGATTCACGAGGCCGTTCACGTAATCGCCCCGCACCAGTTGCAGCATCGCCACCGACCACTGCACGCGCGGCGAATGCGGCGTGAGTTCCGCGCAACGGATCACCGCGGCGAGCGCGTCGTCCCAGCCCTGCAGTTCCTTCAGCGCGCTCGCGCGCGCGCCGTGCGCCTCCGCATACGACGGCGCCAGCACGCACGCGCGCTCGGCGGTGATCAGCGCGTCGTCCGGTTCGCGCAGCGACAGACATGCGCTCGACAGGTTGACCCACGCAAGCGCGTTCTCCGGATCGCGATTGAGCACATCCAGCACGAGGCGGCGCCCGGTCGCGGGATCCTTCATCTGGTTGTACAGCGCGCCGAGGTTGTTACGCAGCATCGGCACATCGGGATCGATCCGCGTCGCGTGGCTGTACGCGTCGAATGCCGCGTCCAGTTCGCCGATGCGCTGTTGCGCAAGTCCCAGCACGAACCACGGCTGCGCGTGTTCGCTGTCGGCCGCGCACCACGCTTCGGCGATCGCTATCACCTCCTTGTGCCGTTCCAGTTGCACGAGCACTTCGACCCATTCCGACGGCCAGCCGCGCTCGCTGTTGCCTTTATCGTCCGCATTGCTGCCGGCTGCGACGGCGTCGCTGCGATTCGTGTGCATCAATCTCGCTTGCCAGGCCCGCTCGAACCATTGCAACGCGACCGCGTGCTGGCCAAGCGCGCGCGTCGAGCGCGCCATCTCCACCAGCGCCGGCGCAAATCGATCGACCGCGGCAAGCGACGGTTCGAGCGTCGCCACCGCCTGCGCGTAGCGTCCGCGCAGCCGCAGCAAGCGGGCCGCGAGCGTCAGCGCACCGGCATCGTCCGGCTGCTCGCGACGCCATTGCGAAATGTCTCGCGCCGCGCCGAGTAAATCGCCCTGCTCGAGGAGTCCAGCAATGCGGCCAAACAGCATGGTTGAATTCACTTATCAAGGTGTGATGTGAACGTCGCGCTTACCGCATGAAAACTGCCTGCTAGCGAAGCGGCCGGCGCACCAGGTCTTCGAGCAGCGCATCGTACGTGGCGACCAGCTGCGGATGATCCGGCAGATAACGCGCAATCATCGTGCGCTGCGTCTCGCGATACCACGATGCATGCGCGTCGTGCTGATCGAGCGCGGTCAGCACCTGCTGCGCGCCCTTCGTCGCGTCGTTATCCGGATAGTAGTAACCGAGATCCGGACACAGCGACGCGTTGTGCACCAGCGCATACCCCTGCCAGCAGGCTTCGAGATAAATGTAGTTCAGCGGATTCTCGAGCTGGTGCGAAATCACGATGTCGGTGTTGCTCGACAGAAATTCCGGCGTGTCGTGCCGCCCCAGGAACACCGCCTTGTGTGCCCGCACGATGTCGAGCTGGTTCATCAGCGAGATGAACTCGAGGCTCTCGCGCGCGATCTGCTCGGCGTTCGTAACCTGCAGAATCTCGATGTCGTCGGGCCGCGCGCGGTACGCGAGATCCGCGATCAGCGTCGGGTACAGGCAGAACTTCACGATGTTGATGTTCGGCTCGATGACGGACAGCCGCTTCGGACCGCCGCGCGGCCGATACCGGCCGTTCTCCGGCAAGTCCTTGCTACGCGCATCGACGAACATCGGGCTCCAGATAAACGGCGCGACCCGCGCGGGCAACCGGCGCAGCACCTCGAAATACGAGCGGCTGATGCGATCGACCTGCGGAATCATCCAGATGTCGTCGTAGTGCTGGTTGATGAACAGGTTCTCGCCCCACAGCGGCTTGCGGAACAGCACCGACTCCATCGCGTGCACGTATTCGAACCCGCAGCAGTACGACACGAGCCGCACGCCGCGCTGCTTCAGATACGCGGTCTGCGCGCCATCGATCTGGCCGCCCAGTTCGATCAGCACGTCGAGCGAGTCTTTCGCGTCGTCGAAGGTCTGCGTGGGCCAGCGGGTCAAGTCCCACGGAAGTTTATCGGTGACCGGAATCTGCGTCGTGTTGACGAGCACCGTCGACCCGACACTCGGGCAATGTCGCAGCGCCTCGGCGAGAAACACCGCGTTCTGCTTGATGCCGTTGTTCCACAGCGTTTCCGCTTCGTGGTGCAACCCGATCGTGATGCCGACGCGCAGTCCGCTCATGGTTTCGGGACGCTCTGCTGGACGGCCGGATTGAGCTGCTGGGTCCGGCGCACGTTATAGCCCGTCAGGTGCCATTGACTGTCGGACTCCAGCCGGAAGCTGACGAGCTCGAACACGGTCTGGCCGTCCGCCGTGTGCGATGCGTAGTCGACGTTCGCGTACAGACCGTCTGGAACGTCATGGTTGTTCGTATACTGCAGCCGCATGACGGACGCCCAGCCGCGCGTAGCAATGGTGCCGAGCGACTGCCGCGCCTGCTGTAACTGCGTAACGAACAGCGGTTTCTGGATCTTCGTCTTGACGAATGGCGCGGCGTTGTCCCACAGCGCCCCCTCATGCGCCGCGTCGATCTGCTGCAGCACCGCGTCCGCATCGCGCAGCAGTTCGTCGGCAGACGCGCCGGGCGCGGCCATCGCGAGCGTCGCGACCGACATCAGCAGCAGCGTGGCGGCGGTCTTCGTCAGGGTTCCGATTTTCATCTGTTCTCTCACGGTTGGTGCTGCTTCATCGTGTGGGACACGTGCACGACGGCCGAATCAGCGCGCCGCCGCCTTCGAAAACGCGACATAGCGCCGGATCACAAGACAGCCCGGCGGCGAATCGATCAGCGAGACCGACGAGCCGGCGTCCTTGCCGTCCGTGTACACCGTCATATGACCGAGTAGCGATGTCGCGCGATAGCCCTGCAGTTCCTGCCCGGCGATGGTCTTGCACGCAACCGGCGCGACCGAAATCCGCTCCGCCGACACCGAACACGAGCCGTCCGGTTCCGGCACTGCCGTCACCGACATCGCCGCCGCTGCGTTCGACGGATACTCCAACCCGATCAGCGAAAAGATCGGGCTCGTGTTCACGCGCTTGTGATCCCAGTCGAGCAGCAGATCGTTGGTAGACGTGCCCTGGACGCCGAGCGTCGACAGCGCGGTCAATTGCGACCGGCATTGCTTGACGCCAATGTTGTTGATCGCCGCGGCCATCGAGTTCAACGGACCGGCCGGCGTCGGCGCGGCGAGAATACTTTGCGCGAATACGCTGCTACCCGGCGTGGCGGCCAGTAGTGCACCGAATGCGGCCACGATCGAAAGACGAAAACGAAACGAGGAAAACCCGGAGTTCATGGCTCGCGACTCACGTTGATTGCACATAGAGCGCGTCGATCGCATCCGCGTACGCGCGTACGTTGCCTTCGTTTTCGGGATCGAGGCGCCGCAGATATGCCTTCGCCGACTGCCGGTATGCATCGAGCCCCGCATCGTGCTCCGCGAACGCGCGACGCAAAGCCGCACCGCCCTCTTCGCAGTCGAAGTCTTGATAGCGATACCCACAATCGCCGAGCAGATGCGAATTGTGGATCAGCGGATAGCCGCCGTACAGTGCCTCGTAATACACGTAGTTCTGCGCGTTTTCCCAGTGATGCGAGACGACCACGTCGACATCGCTCGACACGACGCGCACGAACGGAAAGCGCCCTTCGAACGACGTGAGGCCATGCTGCACGATGTTCAGACTGCGCGCGAAGCCGTTGAAGGTCACGTGCTCTTTCAGGTGGAACGTGTTGTACGCCCACACGCGTTCGAGCAGGTCCGGATCGGCGCGATGCGCGACTTCGCAGCACAGCATCGGAATCAAGCCCGTCTTGACCATGCAGATGTTCGGCTCGAAGATGCCCGCGCGCCAGCGCCGACGCCCCGGCCGGTAACCGAAGCTCATGCCCTCGGGCAGCGCCGCGACCTCGCGCTCCAGCATCGCGGGACTCCACAGATGCGGCACGATCCGCACGCTCGCGCGCATCGCGCTGCGGTAGTACTGCGCGGCCGTCTTTTCGTACTGCGTCAGCGTCCAGATCTCGTCGTACGGCGCGCCCGAAATGAGCAGCCCGTGCGGCTTGTCGAACACCATCCGTTCGATGTCGATCACGTAGTCGTTGCCGACGCGCATCGTCACGACCTTGCCGCCGCGCTCGCGGAACGCGACGATCCATTCGCGGCCCAGCTGCGCGCTCATCTCGATCATCAGGTCGAGACTGTCCATCGCCGTGTTCATGTCGATCACCGGTGCCGGTGCATCGCCGAGAAAGTTCTGCGCGTCCTCGGTGCTGCCGTCACCGCCGGCGACCAGAAACACATTGCCGACACGCGGCATGCGCTTCAACAGCATCACTAGGTAGATGCAGTTCTGAAAAATACCGTTTTCCCACAGCGACTGCGTGCCTTTGCGCACGTAGATCGAGACGCCGACGTTCAGACGGGTCGTGTTCATGATGATTGCCGCCCGTCGACGAACGGTGTGTCGCGGCACAGATCCAGCAGCCGCTCCGCGTAGCCCTGCAGATTGTGTGCGGCGAACGGGTCGACCGCGTCGAACACGCGCTGCGAGCCGCTGCGATAGTCCGCGAGATTCGCATCGTGACTGGCTGCCGCATGCCGCAACTGCGCACCACCCTGCACCGCGTCGAACTCAGGATAGTAGTAGCCCGCGCCGAAGTCGCGCAGCCATTCGGAGTTGTGCACGAGCGGATAGTCGCCGGTCAGCGTATCCATGTAGCTGTAGTTCTGGTCGTTGGTCCACTGATGCGACACGACGGCATCCGCGTGCTGCACCATGAACCCGACGATATCGTGCCGACCATGGAACGTGGCTTTGTGCTCGCGCACGAGATCGAGCGAATTGGCGAGATGCAGCATCGTGGGGTGGTTTGCCATGTGCAGCGTGTTGAGCACGTGCATCGCGTCGATGCTCGAACGGTCCGCGCGATACGCTTCGTCGCAGGCGAGCATCGAGATCATCGACGTCTTCGCCACCGAGATGTTCGGCTCGAAGATAGCCACACGTAACCCCGTGCGCGCATCCGCTACCCGCTGTTCGCAAGCAGCCGCCCAGCCGAAGCGAAAACCCTGCCCCTCGACCTCGGCGATGCGTTGCCGGATGAACTGCGGATGCCACAGATAAGGCACCTCATGTACCACGCAGCGATGCAGCGTGCGCTGAAAGCTGGCGAACATCCGGTACTCGGGCAGCACCCAGATTTCATCGCAGCGGTCCGCGCGCGAGAAGTGGCTCGGCTTGTCGAACACCGGCGGTTCCGCGAGGCCCGCGAACGGATGACCGCAGCAGTAATAGACGACCTTCCTGCCGCGGGCGCGCATCAGATCGAGCCATTGAACATCGAGCGCGCCGGACATTTCGATAATGACGTCGACCTCGTCGGTCGCTTCGCGCTGCGACATCAGCGTGAGACCGAGCGTCGCCGTATCGACCTGCTCGGGCATCGCCCCCTGGTCGCCGACGTCGATCAGCGAGACAGCGCGCACGAACGGCAGCCGCTGGAACAGCCGGGCCAGGAACACGACGTTCTGACCGAGACCGTTCTGCCAGATATTCTGGCCTTGATGACTGATGACGGAGATTCCGATGCGCATGGGGCCGTGGAGCAGAAGTAGCGCGGACCGCTGTACGACAGCGGTCCGCGAGGGGTACGGCAATCATATCGTCAGAGGCGCTCCGACGCTACCGCCCGGGGCCTACCACGAATATCCCACGCCGGCGTTGAACAGCACGCGCTCGCCGCTCGAGGTACTCACGCCGAACTTGACGATCGTGTTCTGCGTGACCCGCGCGCTGCCGCCGACCGCCAGTGCCGTGTAGCCGCCGTAGTTGCCGAGACCGGCGCCGAGCATGAACGTCTTGCCCGCCTCGACCTGCGGCAGACCGGCGAGCGCACCGGCCATCGCCACCCCCGAGTACGCGTAGCGCGCCACGTTGTTGACGTTGTTCTGCACGCCTTGCAACTGCGACAGATTCACCGCGTCGGTCGGGTTCACGCCCGGCGCGACGTTCGTGACGCGCCGCTCGCTGCCGGCCGAACCCACCGACACCGTGTTCGCCTCGTTCGCCACCGAGCCCGAGCCGAGCGCCACCGAGTTCGCGCCGCTCGCCACCGAGTTCGAGCCGAGCGCCGTCGACTGCGTGCCCGTTGCCTGCGACTGGAAGCCCATCGCCGTCGAACCCTGGCCCTGCGCGGTCGCCCGGAAGCCGATCGCCGTCGTGTTCGTGTCCTGGGCAAGCGACTGCGAACCGATCGCCGTGGCACCGTTCGCGACCGTCGTCGTGGTCGCGCCGTTCACCCCGGCGACCGTGCCGGCCTGCGCACAGGTGCCTGACACAGTCGTGTCGGCGCCGTTGGCCGAGCCGCAGCTCGACGAGTCGACCGTGGTCGTCGTCGTGTTGTTGAATCCGCGGCCCTGCGTCGTCGTGTCGCCGCCGTTCTGATTGTGGTTCGGGTTGCCCGGATTCAGCGTCGACGCCGTCGTGCTCAAGCCCGTCGACAGACTGCTGATACCCGTCGAGGTCGACGTCGACAAACTGCCCAGGCCGGTCGACGTCGAGGTCGACAGACTGCCCAGGTTGCTGTTGACCGTGCTCAGTCCCGTCGACAGCGACGAGATCTCGCCGAGCGACGTGCTCAGCTGGCTGGCCACGCTGAACAGCTGACTGCCGTTGATCGCGTCGGTGCTGGTCGCCGAGATCTGGCCGGCTGCGACGTTGGTGAGCTGCCGTTCGTTGCCCGGCGAACCGAAGCTGACCACCCCCACCGGCGACGCGCCGGCGAACTGGCCGAGCGTCATCGACCCGAACGAGACCGATGAGACCGGCACCGCTGCCGTCGTGACCGTCGAACCCGCCCCCAGGGCAACCGAGTTGGCTATCGATACGGCCGCGCCGTTGCCGATCGCCACCCCGTTGCTGACCGACGCGGTGCTGGCCTGACCGAGTGCGACCGCGCCGTCGGCCGTCGCGTTCGCACCGTCACCCACTGCCACGCTGCTGGCACCCGACGCGAGTGCCGCGGTACCCGCGGCCAGCGCGTTGACGCCGGTCGCGCCGTCGTTGTTGTAGTTGGCCTGCTGCGTACCGCCGTCGTTCACGCTGTAGTAATGCGTGCGCGAGGACGAGATCGCTGTGCTCAAGCCAGTCGACAGTGAACTGATGCCCGTCGAGGTCGAACTCGAGAGGCTCGTCACGTTGTTATTGGTTGTGCTCAGGCCAGTCGACAGGCTGGTAATCCCGGTCGACAGGCTCGTGATGCCCGTCGAGAGACTCGTGATGCCGGTCGAGAGGCTGCTGATCCCGGTCGACGTCGACGTGGACAATGAAGTCAGGCCCGTCGACAACGAACTCACGCCTGTCGACAGTGAATTGATGCCTGTTGATGTCGAGCTCGACAGGCTTGTGACGTTGCTGTTGGTCGTGCTCAGGCCGGTCGACAACGAACTCACACCCGTCGACAGCGAACTGATACCCGTGGACGTGGAACTCGACAGGCTTGTGACGTTGCTGTTCGTCGTGCTCAAGCCGGTCGACAGGCTGTTGATGCCGGTCGAGGTGGATGTCGACAGAGAGCTGATTCCCGTCGATGTCGAGCTCGACAGGCTCGTCACATTGCTGTTAGTCGTGCTCAAACCGGTCGACAGGCTACTGATCCCCGTCGAGGTCGACGTGGACAGCGAGCTGATCCCGGTCGACGTGGAACTCGACAGGCTCGTGACGTTGCTGTTCGTGGTACTCAAACCGGTCGACAGGCTGCTGATGCCGGTCGAGGTCGAAGTCGACAGCGAGCTGATGCCGGTCGAGGTGGAGCTCGAAAGGCTCGTCACATTGCTGTTCGTGGTACTCAGGCCGGTCGACAGGCTGCTGATGCCCGTCGAAGTCGACGTGGACAGCGAGCTCACGCCAGTCGACAGAGAGTTGATGCCCGTGGAAGTCGAGGTCGACAGCGAACTGATACCCGTCGACGCAGAACTCGACAGACTTGTGACGTTGCTGTTGGTCGTGCTCAAACCGGTCGACAGGCTGTTGATGCCGGTCGAGGTCGACGTGGACAGAGAGCTGATGCCCGTCGAGGTAGAGCTCGAGAGGCTCGTCACGTTGCTGTTGGTCGTGCTCAGACCCGTCGACAGGCTGCTAATGCCAGTCGAGGTCGACGTGGACAGCGAGCTCACGCCAGTCGACAGAGAGCTAATGCCCGTGGAGGTCGAAGTCGACAATGAGCTGATGCCTGTCGAGGTGGAGCTCGACAGGCTCGTCACATTGCTGTTGGTCGTGCTCAGGCCGGTCGACAGGCTGCTGATGCCGGTCGAGGTGGATGTCGACAGAGAGCTGATTCCCGTTGAGGTCGAGCTCGACAGGCTCGTCACGTTGCTATTGGTCGTGCTCAAACCGGTCGACAGGCTGTTGATGCCGGTCGAGGTCGACGTGGACAGAGAGCTGATGCCCGTCGAGGTAGAGCTCGAGAGGCTCGTCACGTTGCTGTTGGTCGTGCTCAAACCGGTCGACAGGCTGTTGATGCCGGTCGAGGTCGACGTGGACAGAGAGCTGATGCCCGTCGAGGTAGAGCTCGACAGGCTCGTCACGTTGCTGTTGGTCGTGCTCAGACCCGTCGACAGGCTGCTAATGCCTGTCGAGGTCGACGTGGACAGCGAGCTCACGCCAGTCGACAGAGAGCTGATACCAGTTGACGTGGAACTCGACAGGCTCGTGACGTTGCTGTTCGTCGTGCTCAACCCAGTCGACAGGCTGCTGATGCCCGTCGAGGTCGATGTGGACAACGAGCTTACGCCGGTCGACAGAGAGCTGATACCAGTTGACGTGGAACTCGAC
>NZ_JBOIGG010000032.1:0-40080 GCF_050742655.1 Paraburkholderia sp.
GTCGACGCGCGCGCGTCGACGCGGCCACGAGCCCGGACGTGAATCTCGACATCGGCTCGACGTTGACCGTCGCCGAATGGCAGGACGGACGTGCACGCGCAAGCTACCGCGGCGCGCAATGGGACGTCGAACTCGCGCCGGGCGAGCCCGAGGACGCGCGGCTCTACGAAATCACCGCGCTGCGCGGCAACCGTCTGATCGTCGCGGCGCACCGGCAGCCGGCGCACGCGTAGTCATGCCAGTCGTCGACCGGAACCACACCACACACTGCAAAGGACTCGAATGAACCTGACCATCGTCGGCGTCATCCTGCTGATCATCGTCGTCACGATCATCATGAAGACCATCAAGATCGTGCCGCAGCAGCACGCATGGGTGCTCGAACGGCTCGGCCGCTACCACGCGACGTTGACGCCGGGCCTGAACATCGTGCTGCCGTTCGTCGATCGCATTGCATACAAGCACGTGTTGAAGGAAATTCCGCTCGAGGTGCCGAGCCAGGTCTGTATCACGCGCGACAACACGCAGCTACAGGTGGACGGCGTGCTGTACTTCCAGGTGACCGATCCGATGAAGGCGTCGTACGGATCGAGCAACTTCGTGTTCGCGATCACGCAGCTGTCGCAGACCACGCTGCGTTCGGTGATCGGCAAGCTCGAACTCGACAAGACGTTCGAGGAGCGCGATTTCATCAATCACAGCATCGTGTCGTCGCTTGATCAGGCCGCGACGAACTGGGGCGTGAAAGTGCTGCGCTACGAGATCAAGGATCTCACTCCGCCGAAGGAAATTCTCCACGCGATGCAGGCGCAGATTACCGCCGAGCGCGAGAAGCGCGCGCTGATCGCGGCGTCGGAAGGGCGCAAGCAGGAGCAGATCAATATCGCGTCGGGTGGCCGCGAAGCCTCGATCCAGAAATCCGAAGGCGAGCGGCAGGCCGCGATCAATCAGGCGCAGGGTCAGGCGTCGGCGATTCTTGCAGTGGCCGAGGCAAACGCGCAGGCAATCCAGAAGATCGCCGCGGCGATCCAGTCGCAGGGCGGCATGGAGGCGGTGAACCTGAAGGTGGCCGAGCAGTACGTCAATGCGTTCGCCAATCTGGCGAAGCAGGGCAACACGCTGATCGTCCCCGGCAACCTCGCGGACATGAGCACGATGATCGCGTCCGCGCTGACCATCGTGAACCGCAGCAAGACGACCGAGACGCGTTGAGCGGTTCAACTACACTTCAGCGTCCACAAATGAAACGGGCCCAGGTGGGCCCGTTTCTTCATACGCGGTGCGACGGAGTGTCGCGGCAAACGCCGGCTCATGTCGGCGTGCGCATCAGACGCGCCTTTTCGCGTTCCCAGTCGCGCTTCTTCTCGGTGTCACGCTTGTCATGCATCTTCTTGCCCTTCGCGAGACCGATTTCGCATTTGACGCGACCGCCCTTGTAGTGGAAGTTCAGCGGCACGAGCGTGTAGCCACGCTGCTCGACCTTGCCGATCAGCCTGCTGATCTCTTCCCCATGCAGCAGCAGCTTGCGCGTGCGGACCGGGTCGGGGTTGATGTGGGTCGATGCCTCGGGCAGCGGGCTGATGTGCGCGCCGATCAGGTACAGCTGGCCGTCGCGAATCACGACGTAGCCTTCCTTGATCTGGCCGCGGCCGGCGCGCAGGGCTTTGACCTCCCACCCTTCGAGCACGAGTCCCGCTTCGTAGCGGTCCTCGATGAAATAGTCGAAGAACGCCTTTCTGTTGTCGATGATGCTCATTAATGGAAAGTGCCCAACTCGTTTAAAATTACGATTTTAGCAAAGCGGAGTCCGTAAAAGGCCCGCTTGGCCAGCCTACCTCGCCACGTGCTGTTCAATTTATGGCAGATGTCCAGAAAACCGTGTTGATTCGCCATTCGGCGGAACAGATGTTCGACCTCGTCACCGACGTCGCCGACTACCCCAATTTCCTTCCGTGGTGCGGCGGGGTCGAGATCCGCCGTCAGGACGAAAACGGCATGGAGGCGAAGATCGACATCAACTTCAAAGGCATCCGGCAGCACTTCGCGACCCGCAACACGCAGCAGCGCCCCTCGCGGATCGACATGGAATTCGCCGACGGTCCGTTCCGCAAGTTTACCGGCTATTGGCGCTTCACGCCGCTGCGCGCCGACGCGTGCAAGATCGAATTCGCGCTGCACTACGAATTCAAGAACATCATCCTCGAAAAGATCATCGGCCCGGTGTTCAGCCATATCGCGAACACCTTCGTCGAGTCGTTTGTGAAGCGTGCCGACCAGCGGTACGGCAAGGCATGAGCGCGCTGCTGTCGATCGAGGTCTGCTACGCGCTGCCCGACCGGCAGACGCTACTGCCAGTCACGTTGCCGGCGGGTTCGACGGTGGAACAGGCGATCGTCGCGAGCGGTGTGCTGCAACGGCATCCGGACATCGATCTGACGAAACAGAAGGTCGGCGTGTTCGGCAAGCTGAAGCCGCTGGACGCCGTGCTCGCCGATCACGATCGCGTCGAGATCTACCGTCCGCTGATCGTCGATCCGAAGACCGCGCGCCAGCGGCGGGTCGACAAGACGCGCCGCGAAGGATCGATCGAAGGGCGCAAGTGGTTGCCGAAGGATTCGCGCTAGTCCACACCAGCACGGTGTTTCAGTGCGCCTGAGCCTGCGCTTCTTCTTCGATCGACCGACGCGGCGGCTTACCAGACCCGCCGTTCGCATGCTGCCGCACCGACCAGCTCACTCCCGCGACCAGCAGCACGATCGCCGCCGCCTCGAGCGGACGCGGCCAGCGATGATCGAAGATGAACGCGTACAGCAGCGCGAACAGCGTTTCGAACACGATCAACTGACCGGACAACGTAAGCGGCAAGTGTTTCGACGCCGCGTTCCACAGCCCGTTGCCGACCCACGAAGCGCCGATCGCGAGCGCCAGGTTCATCAGCCAGAACACCTGCCAGCGGCCGGCCGCGAGTTCGGGCTGTACCGTGCCGGCGGGCAGCAGCGCCACGCCGAGCCCCAGCGCCAGCCATAGAACGACCCCAAGCGCGCCGGTCACGACGCCCCACAGCATTGACCACTCGTTGCCGTCGAAGTGCGCGAGCCGCCGCATATAACGCGCGTTCGCGACCGCAAACCATGTCCAGCAGATGAGGGCGCCAACCGCGCAGACAACCCCCGCGAGTTTCGCGAGCACGCTGGCATCGCTCTGATGAGCGGTCGTGAAGACGTCGACGTTGATACAGACGATACCGGCCACCACCATCGCGAGTGGCCATACGAGTCGCGTGAGGGGCACTGCGCCGTGGTCGTCGCGACCCAGCAGCGTCACGGTGACCGGCAGCACGCCGACGATCAGTGACGCCGGCGCGATGCCGATCAGATGCACGGCAAAGGTCACGAGCACGTAGTAGAGCAGGTTGCCGACCAGCGCGAGCCGCACGAGCGCACCGAGATCCTCGCGCGTGAGCCGGCGCAGCAGCGAGCGGGCAGCGGGCAGCGCCGCGACCAGCGAGACGATGCCGTACATCGTGTAGCGTCCGGCGGACAGCAGCAGCGGCGAAAAATCGGCCAGCAGCCGTGGCACCAGAAACACCATCCCCCATAACGCACCGGCCATGACGCCGTAGGCGACCCCTCGCTGCATGAACTGCTCCGCAATGAAACCTGTCGATGACGCGCAGGTTAGTCGGGAACGCGTAAAACGGTCTTGTTCGATCCTGCACAACCGCTGCTTGAAGTGCCGTTCCGACTCTGTCCCTTTCGGTCCGCGACACCGATTTTCGGCAGCCGAACGCGCCGGATGCAAACGAAACCGGATCGAACCGGGCTCGAACGGAGAAGCGAAATCGGACTGTCGCGCGGCCGCAAAAAATCGCTAAGCTGCTGTTCGTGCAGTGAAAACCGGGGAGGTATCGCGTATAATCCGGTTTTGCGCCTATAGGATTTGCCATGCGTCTGATCCAGAAAGCACTCACGTTCGATGACGTGCTCCTCGTCCCGGCCTTCTCTGATGTCCTGCCGCGCGACACCAGCCTCAAAACCCGGCTGACCCGCAATATCTCCCTGAACATGCCGCTCGTGTCCGCCGCGATGGACACCGTCACGGAAGCACGCCTCGCGATCGCGATGGCACAGATGGGTGGCGTCGGCATCATCCATAAGAATCTCACGCCGGCCGAGCAGGCTCGCGAAGTCGCGAAGGTCAAGCGCTTCGAATCGGGCGTCGTGCGCGATCCGATCACGGTGCCGCCGCAGATGAAAGTGCGCGACGTGATCGCACTGTCGCAACAGCATGGCATTTCGGGTTTTCCGGTCGTCGAACGCGCGCAACTGATCGGCATCGTCACCAACCGCGATCTGCGCTTCGAAGAGCGTCTGGACGAGCCGGTGCGCAACATCATGACGCCGCGTGAGCGTCTCGTGACCGTGAAGGAAGGCACGCCGCTCGCCGAAGCGAAGGCGCTGATGCATAGCCACCGCCTCGAACGCGTGCTCGTGATCAACGACGCATTCGAACTGCGCGGCCTGATGACCGTGAAGGACATCACGAAGCAGACCGAACACCCGGACGCGTGCAAGGACGAACACGGCAAGCTGCGCGCAGGCGCCGCAGTCGGTGTCGGCGAAGATAACGAAGAGCGCGTGTCGCTGCTCGTGCAGGCCGGTGTCGACGTGATCGTCGTCGATACTGCGCATGGACACAGCAAGGGCGTGCTCGAGCGCGTCCGGTGGGTGAAGAAGAATTTCCCGCACGTCGAGGTGATCGGCGGCAACATCGCTACCCCTGAAGCCGCGAAAGCGCTCGTCGAATACGGTGCGGACGGCGTGAAGGTCGGTATCGGCCCGGGCTCGATCTGCACGACGCGGATCGTCGCCGGCGTCGGCGTTCCGCAGATCAGCGCGATCGCGAACGTTTCGGATGCGCTGAAGGGTTCGGGCGTGCCGGTCGTCGCGGACGGCGGCGTGCGTTTCTCGGGCGACGTCAGCAAGGCGCTCGCGGCGGGCGCGAACTCGGTGATGATGGGCAGCATGTTCGCCGGCACCGAAGAGTCGCCGGGCGACGTGTTCCTTTACCAGGGCCGCCAGTACAAGTCGTACCGCGGCATGGGCTCGGTCGGCGCGATGAAGGACGGCGCGGCGGACCGCTACTTCCAGGACAACTCCGCGAACATCGACAAGCTCGTGCCGGAAGGCATCGAGGGCCGCGTCGCGTACAAGGGCTCGGTCGGCGCGATCCTGTTCCAGCTGATCGGTGGCGTGCGCGCGAGCATGGGCTACTGCGGTTGCCGCACGATCGACGAGTTGCACGAGAAGGCCGCGTTCGTCCAGATCACTGCGGCGGGCATGCGGGAGTCGCACGTGCACGACGTGCAGATCACGAAGGAAGCACCCAACTACCACGTGGACTGATCGCCGATGAAACCTCTGCTGCGCGTAGTGCTGATCATCGATGCGTTGCTGCTGCTCGGCTTCGGGTTGCTGTTCCTGCTGACCCCCTGGGCTTCGCTATACAACGCGCTACAACTGGTACAGGTGCAGCCGGCCCTCGTTGGCCAGGCGTTCGGCGTCGCGTTGATCGGACTCGCATGGCTCGCGTTTCATGCGTCGATCGACGGCGCGCTGACCGCGACTGCGGCGAAGGTGGTCGGCCACGTGAACTGGCTGACCGGCGTGCTGATGCTGGTATGGCTGCTCGGGTTGCATACGCCGTCGCTGACGGGCTTCGGCCAGTTGGTGTCGGTGCTGGCCGGCGTGGTGCTGCTGGTGATCGGGCTCGGTGGTGTCCGGCTTGCGGGCGCAGTGCGGCGACTCGAACGTACACGCCTCGCCGATGCAGCCGTGGCCGAACGCGAGCGGCAGGCCGCGAAAACGCGTGGCGCGGGCGAGCGTGACCGCTCTCCGGGCTATCGCGCAGAGCCTGTCGTAGATGCAACGCGACCGGTGAGCCCGGCGACCGGACAACCGGTCGAGCCCAGTCTCGCAACCGGTTCGACGGCCAGCGACACGACCACAGGCGGCAGCGCTGCCACACGCGATGCGACGGCCGAGGCGGCCGGTTCGCCGCGGCCTCCGTTTCATGGCTGACGCGCACCGCTCCGATACCGCTCGCCGAAGCACCCGGTTTTCGTCCGCACGCGCCGCGCATTCTGCCGGCGCTGCGAGGCTATCGCTACTCATCTTGATGCCGCGGCGCATCGCGCGGCATTCCCTCTTTGCTCACTCTGACTCCGTCCGCTGCCATGCATGACAAGATCCTGATCCTCGACTTCGGCTCGCAAGTTACCCAACTGATCGCGCGCCGTATCCGCGAAGCGCACGTGTACTCGGAGATTCATCCGTACGACGTCGACGACGCGTTCATCCGCGACTTCGCGCCGAAGGGCGTGATCCTGTCGGGCGGCCCGAGCTCGGTCACTGAAACGGACACGCCGCGCGCGCCGCAGGCCGTGTTCGATCTCGGCGTGCCGGTGTTCGGCATCTGCTACGGGATGCAGACGATGGCCGAACAGCTCGGCGGCAAGGTCGACAACGGCCATCTGCGCGAGTTCGGCTATGCGGAAGTGCGGGCGCGCAACCACACGAGCTTCCTCGAAGGCATCGAGGATTTCCGTACCGCCGAAGGCCACGGCATGCTGAAAGTGTGGATGAGCCACGGCGACAAGGTGCTCGAAATGCCACAGGGCTTCCAGCTGATGGCATCGACCGAATCGTGTCCGATCGCCGCGATGGCCGACGAAACGCGCCGCTTCTACGGGGTGCAATGGCACCCGGAAGTGACCCACACCGCGCAAGGCCGCGCGATGCTCGAGCGCTTCGTGCTGAAGATCTGCGACGCGCAGCCGGATTGGGAGATGGGCCATTACGTCGACGAGGCAGTGGCGAAGATTCGCGAGCAGGTTGGCAGCGAGCACGTCATTCTGGGGTTGTCGGGCGGCGTCGATTCGTCGGTGGCCGCGGCGCTGCTGCACCGTGCGATCGGCGATCAGCTGACCTGCGTGTTCGTCGATCATGGCCTCTTGCGACTGAACGAAGCCGAGCAGGTGATGGCGACTTTCGCCGACCACCTCGGCGTCAAGGTGATCCACGTCGACGCGAGCGACGCGTTCCTGTCGAAGCTCGCCGGCGTGACCGATCCCGAAGCGAAGCGCAAGATCATCGGCGCGGAATTCGTCGAAGTGTTCCAGACGGAGGCCGGCAAGCTGACCGACGCGAAGTGGCTCGCGCAGGGCACGATCTATCCGGACGTGATCGAATCGGCGGGCAAGGGCAAGAAGGCCACGCAGACGATCAAGAGCCATCACAACGTCGGCGGGTTGCCCGAGACGCTGAACCTGAAGCTGCTCGAGCCGCTGCGCGAACTGTTCAAGGACGAAGTGCGCGAGCTGGGCGTGAAGCTCGGCCTGCCGCCCGCGATGGTGTATCGCCATCCGTTCCCGGGCCCGGGTCTCGGCGTGCGGATCCTCGGCGAGGTGAAGCGCGATTTCGCCGACCTGCTGCGCCGCGCGGACGCGATTTTCATCGAGACGCTGCGCACGACCATTGACGAAGCGACCGGCAAGTCCTGGTACGACCTGACGAGCCAGGCGTTCGCGGTGTTCCTGCCGGTGAAGAGCGTCGGCGTGATGGGCGATGGACGGACCTATGAGTATGTCGTTGCGCTGCGTGCGGTGCAGACGCTCGACTTCATGACTGCGCATTGGGCCCATCTGCCGCATGAACTGCTCGGGCAGGTTTCGAACCGGATCATCAATGAAGTGCGCGGGATCAATCGGGTGGTGTACGACATTTCGGGGAAGCCGCCAGCGACGATTGAGTGGGAATGATTTAGACTGCTCCCAAGTCGTTCCGGGAGTGCCGGTTTTTACTGTTTTTCCTTTAAAAAACAGTGGGTTACTGTCCATTGCGATCCGTTATGATCCGGACAGTGCCCGGAGGAAATGTTGGTATCGCTGACGGTATCGCGATTTCCCCCTCGGACGGCGTTATCCGATACCGTCACGTCGGTCTGACGGTATCGGCTGACGGTATACGTTCGAGGAGTTCTTATGCTCACAGATATGCAGTTGCGAGCGTTGAAGCCCGCTGAGAAAATCTATAAGGTCGCCGATCAGCAGGGGCTATATGTGGCGGTGATGCCGTCGGGTGCGGTGAGCTTCCGGTACGACTACCGAGTGAACGGTCGCCGTGAAACCTTGGTTATAGGCCGGTACGATCCATCACTGTCTGCACGAAAGCCGCGGAAGCCGGACGAGCTCGGATTTGGAATGAAGATCAGCCTCCCGGAAGCCAGGCTACTTCGCGACCACGCCTACGGAGCGATCCAGCGTGGACACAGTCCGTCACGTGCGAAAGTCGAGAAACGGGTCGAGGCGGCCGAAGCGCTGACATTTGGAAAATGGGCAGAGAAATACTTTGCGGAGACCGCCCTTGCGGATTCCACGCGTTCGATGCGTAAATCGGTGTATGAGCGCAATCTCGCGTCCGAATTTGGTCGGCTGAAATTGGAAGAGATCACACCCGTGCGATTGATGGCGCGCTGCGAGAAAATCAAGGAGCGGGGGGCAGTTGCTCAAGCGGTCCACGCGCGGGAAATCGTGTTGCAGGTCTTCCGATTTGTTGGGGCTCGGGGTATCAAGGTAGACAATCCAGCGGCGGCTATCCGTCCAAGCGCCATAGCGACGTTTAAGGCACGCGATAGGGCGCTGAGTCCGGAGGAGATATACATCTTCTTTAACGCGTTGGAGCTGACGTCAACGACGCCGACGTTGCGGCTTGCCATCAAATTTATGCTGCTGACGTTGGTGCGCAAATCGGAGTTCATCGATGCCGTGTGGGATGAGGTGAATTTCGAGACCGCGACTTGGACTATCCCGAAAGAGCGCATGAAGGCCAGGCGCCCTCATCACGTATACCTAAGTGAGCAGGCGCTGGAGATTCTCGTCGTGTTCAAAACCTGCTTCGGGTCAAGTCAGTATCTGCACCCCGGACGGTATGAAACAGCGTCGCCGATCAGTGCGGCCACGTTGAACCGAGTCATCGATAGTACGGTGAAGCTGATTTGCGCCAGAGGCGACGCGTTTGAGCCGTTCACCGTGCATGACCTGCGGCGCACGGCAAGTACTCATCTGCATGAAGCTGGTTTCAACTCCGACTGGATTGAAAAGTGTCTAGCGCATGAACAGCGTGGGCATTGTCACGTTAGCGAAGCCGTCGGTTAGGATAACGCTATGAAGAAGACGAAATCGCTCTACCACGGTCACCGGTTCCCGGCGTCGATCATCAGCTACGCCGTTCGCTGGTATTTTCGCTTTCAGCTCAGCCTGCGCGACATCGAGGAGCTGCTGTTCGAGCGCGGTGTGACCGTTAGCCACGAAACGATCCGCCGGTGGTGCGAGAAGTTTGGCGCCGGCTTCGCGCATCGGCTCAGGACTGACCGTCGCAAGCCGGGTTCCACGTGGCATCTCGACGAGATGTTCGTGTCGTTGCGCGGCGAACCCTGGCTGCTCTGGCGAGCCGTCGATGAACGCGGCGTGGAACTCGACATCCTCTTGCAGAAACGGCGCGCCAAGGCGGCCGCGAAGCGCTTCTTCAAGCGGGTACTGGCGGCCTGTGCCGAGGCTCCGAAAAAGATCGTCACCGACCAGCTGCGCAGTTACCCGGCCGCGAAAGCGGAGGTCCCTGAGCTGGCGAACGTGAAGCACGTGTTCGTCAAGGCCTGTGCGCGCAGCAACAATCGCGCCGAAAACAGCCACCAGCCCACGCGTGAACGCGAGCGGCGCATGCGTGGGTTTCGTCTGCCTGAGCGCACGCAATCGTTCCTCTCGTGCTTCGGTCCGATCCGGCAACACTTCGCGCTCAAGCGTCATCTGCTGCGCGCCTCGCTCTATCGCAAGCAACTCGCCGCGCGATTCGACGCGTGGCGTCTTTTCACCGGTATCGCCCAAGCTCCGTCCATTGTTTGCTGAGGATGGTACCGCCTGCCGATCTTGTTCCTCTGAGCGGCAACGTGACAAAGCCGTCCTCAGCTCGAAGCGGATCGAATCCAGCAGCAAGAGGCACAAGGCGTCCTTCGTCAGCTTCAGGAGGGAGTCGACGCACTTGTTGCCCTCCTTCAGGACGGAGCGCGCGCGTCGATAGGGGCGGTGTTGAGACTCGTTCGCGACAGAGAGATGTTGCGGCTTGATGAACGGTTCACTACCTATCTGATGCCAGACCCCCTGGATGACGGCAGCAGCGAATTCCAACATATCGTCGCCTTTCTTGCCTGTGAGGCCATTGAGCTGTGGGGATACCGGAAGTACATCGAAGAAGAGTCGCCCTTTGCCACGCAACAGGGTGTCAAGGGGGCTCAATTTGAGCGGGTACTGGTGGTTCTGGATGATGAAGAAGGAGCACACAGCCACTTTTCCTACGGGAAATACTTTGGCTTGGTTCAGCTATCCGAAAAGGATGACGAGAACATTGCGTCAGGCGCAGAGTCCGTGTTGGATCGTACGCGCCGGCTTTTTTACGTTTGCTGTTCGCGTGCAGTCAAAGACCTGGCCGTGGTGATCTTCGTGCCGGATGTCGAACAAGCCCGTAATGCCATCGAAAGAACAGATATCTTCCCCGCCGACGCAGTTCTCGGACTTGAGGAACTGGAGGGTTTGGCATGACCATGCCCACGAGACAATATGGCTGTCAAATGCTGATTGCCTATCTACGCGGATCAATCTGACGATTAATGGACTTTATTGACAAGCAGGTTGCACCGCCAAAGTCGTGGGAGAAGTTCGAAGATCTCACACGTGCGTTGTTTGCGGCAGTCTGGAAATCGCCTCTCACGCAAAAGAACGGTCGGACGGGCCAGAAGCAACATGGCGTTGACGTCTACGGGACGTCCGAGGCTGCGCCAGGTAGGACTGTCGGCGTCCAATGCAAGGGAAAGAGCGAGGGCTATGGCGCAAAGGCAACAATTGTCGAGTTCGATTCCGAGCTCGCCAAAGCCGAGAAGTTCAAGCCCTCACTTGGACATTGGACGTTTGCCACCACAGCGCCGATTGATGGACCTCTTCAGGAACACGCGCGGATCGTGTCGGAACAGCGTGAGAAGGAAGGGCGTTTCCCAGTAGTCGCGATAGGTTGGGAAACCATCCAGGCGCTACTATCCGGTCATCAAGCCGTGGTCGAAGAATTCTATCCCGAGCACGCAGGTGATTTGGCGAAGATCATGGCGGCGCTGCGGGCGCTACCAAGCGCGGCCGAGCTTGAACAATTTCGGAGGAGGCTGTTGGCGATCGCGCCACGAGGAGCATCGCCGAATGTTGACATCTCTGCATGGTCTGAGGTTCGCTTCGAAACAGCACGTGACCTTGGCCCCGCGCTAATGGGCCGTCCGCTAGGTCCGGCAGATGTCGCCGCTTGTCCAGTTCTTCCGGAGGTGGCCGTTTTGATTGCCGACCTGGAGCGGGCAGGTTCTGCGCGGGTCGCCGGCGTTCCTGGGGCTGGCAAGTCGATCTGCATGCTTCAGGCTGCACGGCTTGCACATGATCGCGGTTGGCGAATCTTGCGATTGCTTAATCCTTTGGAAGGAATTCCGCTATTCGTCGAGAACCCAGACCCAACGCTTTATATCATCGATGACGCGCATTTGGCCCGCCCAGCGATGCTGCGTGAGTTGGAGGAACGCGCAACTTCGTCGCGGTGGGTGCTCAGCGCGCATACGACTTTCGGAGACAGGGCTGGGGCGCCAGGTACCATCCAGCTTGATGCAAAGCGTGCGGTCCGCGTTATCGCAGATGGGTTGCGAGCGGTGCCAGACACTACGCTTGCCGCCGTTCGCCGCGCGGACGATCGGGTTGGCGATCGTCTAGGCGAGGAGTCATTCGACCAGCGTCTCGAACACGCTGCAGAACAGGCGCTCTATCCCTGGCAATTCTGCTTCATACTCGGAGGCGGATGGCGACGGGCGAGTGCGTTGGCAAGTTCTGCGCGTGCAGCGGGAGCGGACATCGTGCTTGCCGCCGCGGCTATTCGCCAGCTCGGTACCCGCGACGCCCGCTGCTCACGGGAAGTATTGATGCGGCTCGTCGGGGACGCGATGCCAATCCTCGATATTGACACCGCAACCACCTGGTTGGTTTCTCAGCGGTTTCTTGTGAGCGCTGACGACCTTAGGTGTCCGCACCAGCGCTTGGCCAGCGTTCTGCTTAAACGCATTCTCGAGGGGCAGTCAGCGGAAGAGCGTCAAATTGTTGCGCGTATGCTTGAGGCAGTATTTTGCGACAAGGAGACGCCGCTCGCGGGACTAAGCCTTCTGCTCAGTGAATTGTCGATCGCGGGTGAATCCGGCTGGTGGCGTTGGCTCGTGCAGTCAGCATGGCTTGCGCCGGCCCTCGCGCGCTGTTGGGCAGCGACCGCACCACCTGACATCCGCGATGCCTGCTGGGTGCTCAGCAATCTGTATGGCTATCTGCCCGAGGAGATGGGGGAGTTTGCCGGCCACAAAAATATTCTAGCGGAGTGGATTCAAATCGCACCGGAAGGTGCGTGCTATGCGATTGGCCGGGTCATTAATCATATTCACAACACCGATGAAGCGCTCGGAAAAAGTATCGTTGCGTTGGTTGACCCAGGCATACTGGCACGGGCGATAAGTACCGCGGACCCGTTACATGCAGGTGAGATCGCCCACCTCGTTTCCACGATGCGTACGGGCAAGGATGATGCTTGGAAGGAACGCTATCTAGAACATGTCGATCGCGACGCATGCCGTCGTACGGTTTCGACTTGGCCGCAGCATGCCTACTTGTCGGTCGCGGCCGAAATTTGCGAACATTTCTGCTATTTCGAACCGGATTTCGGGTTTCCACTGGTCGAAGTTCTAATCCCTGCTATCGCTGACCGGCTGCGTACAGATCCTCAAGAATCCTTTCATGAGCTCAACGACATTGTGTGGAATGCGTTGCGGCTCTACGACCCGCTCCACATCTTCGTCGGCAAGCTGGCGCCCTCACGGCGAATGCGACAGGTCGGGCGCAGGATCTGCGCTTGCTGGTCGCCGCAGGATCTCGCCATCAAATTATCGCGCAGCACGCACCGTAGCTTCCAGTCTGCTGCGGGACTGCTCAGCTTCATGCACAACGCCTCGCCAAAGCAGTTCGAGGCGACCGTGCTGGCGCTCGATTGGGACATGATCGACCAGGCAATTGGCGCAGATTGGGCGGACGAGATCGGTGACGCACGAATGCTGCTAGGCGTGGCATACATCCTCCCTGCGGCGCGCCCTGCGATTGAAGCTTTGATTGAGCGTAACAAGGTACGCATCGTCACCATGTCGACGGTTCTTGCTGCGCTTGCCCCGGCGAGCGCGCTGCGCCATATCGCCGAGGGCAAGCGCATCGCACTCTGCCGTCGGACTCATGTCGATTGGACACTGGGTGCTCTGGTCCTGGCTCGGTTCGCGCAATCGGAACCATCTTTGGTTCCGGCTTTACTCGAACCGCACTATGGC
Organism: Paraburkholderia sp.; assembly: GCF_050742655.1. GTDB lineage: Bacteria > Pseudomonadota > Gammaproteobacteria > Burkholderiales > Burkholderiaceae > Paraburkholderia. Next base: position 13,489 of record NZ_JBOIGG010000032.1, read on the forward strand.
GGGATGGGAGCGGCGCTGTCGCAGGACAGTCCGACTTCCTACAATGATGGCTTATTGTTTTTACGTGTCCTCGCAGAGGTCGGGCCGGGCGGGCTAACGCGGGTACTGGACGAGATCGATATCGAGAAGGCTGGGCGCGGCTGGCGCAACGCGCTGCGCGGACGGGAAAACAATCGTATGCCCGGCTCCAAGGCACAGGCGCGCCAGGTTGCGTCGTTGCTGATTCAGCATGCACTCGATCGTCATGACGCCGTTGGCGATCTTTCACGGCGATTAAGGCGCGAATTTCCTCGCCAATCGGTGCCACTAGCGAAGACCGTTGAGCGGCTCGACATCACCAAATTGATCAACTAAGCACGCGGGGGATCGCATTAAGAACTCTGGTGCTGGCGCCAGTTTGACGTCTATACAAATCTCTGCCAATTCGATGCCGCGGGGGCATACAAAGGCATGGGTAAATTGTTTTGATCTTATCTCGATATGACGCTTACCGATCTTATTGCCGTTGTGTCTGTTCCTCTCGGTCTTCTGGCCGGCGGTGCCGGGGTATTCGCTGGTATTGGCCTCGCCAATCGGGAAGAGCGCCTGAAGACAATCAAAGGTCTACAGGCGAAAGATTTTGGCCAAAAAAAAATACAGTTCGCGGTCAATACCTGGTCGAGTATCTTTGAGCGCTTCTTCGGCTCCCGTTACATGGCGCGCCGACAGATATTGTCCATCCCCATCTATACAATCTGCATGTCGATGGCATTTTTTGCCATATGGATTGCGTGGATCTATCTGTTGCAAAATCCGACGCACACACTGGGTCCGTTGCCTGTCGTGGTTCGTCAGGCACTTTCTGACTTCTACAGGCAGGGAATACTAGCATGCATATTAACGGATTTGATTGCAATCCAGTTAACGAAATTTTCGCTTCGCAGGCTCAATACGAGTGGGATTTTCTCTGCAAGATTTCTGATTTCGTACCTGATCAACCTTGCGATCTGTTTTTTTCTGTTCACGGTTGTTGTTTTTCTGTTTAGGGTTGAGGATATGGTGAGGCTCTATATGCAGGTTGCGCCCCACGATCCAATGCCGATTGTGGCATATTCCCCAATCGAATATATTAGATCATCGATCGATCTGTTTCATCTGGAAACGACCATATACGTGACATCGCGTGGGTGGTTTTCAACCTATTTTATGCCGCAATCGGTTATATTGTACTGTACCGTCGCAACTCAAAGTACGCTCGTGTTTATGGTATTTGCCGCGGGACTGTTCCGGGCTTGCCAGTCCTCCAAGACATTCCTGCTCTCGGCGGTGCGAGGTATGGGGACGCCACGAGCCAATGCCAATGGACTTATAGTTTTCTTTGTGGCATCCCTGTTCGGGATAGCCGTAGGCTTTATGGTTCTTTTCTGGTTAGTTAAAGAGATTCTCTAGATTTAATCTACCTGATTGCGATTCGATGTGGCGGGAGGTGATCGGACCGACTCGCAGCCAATTGCTTGTCGAAACTAATTGAATCGCCCAAACTTCACGGACAGGCTTTGGCCCGTCTGTTGACCAGACAGTGGGCACTTTGTGTTTGAGAGTACCCTGGGGTGTCACGAGTTTTCACCTGAGAACATCCCCTCCTTGATGGATCGGGTAGTGGAGCCGCCCGATTTTCCCGCATACAATCGCGACTCAACGGAAAGTTAAACCGCGCAAGCGGCGACGCAGTGGGTCGATTACCAGTGGAAGCGAGCGCATGATCTTCAGATTCGATCCAGACCGAAATCCTTACGCGGATGATCTGCTCCGGTTGGCTTTGACCCCCGCCGGGAGGTTTTCCTCATCCGAGCGACTCGTCATCGCGCGCGTGCTCGCAGGCAAACTGTACGAGGTCAGCCACTTCCGTGATGCACCTTTCATGTTCGTTGGATCGCGCCGGTACCGCGAAAACGGTAGCGGTCGCGGGGTCGTCATCGACGTTTTTTTTGATGACGATTTTTCGAATGGCATACCTTCAAGAAGATATCTTTACAGTAACAAAGCCGCTGCACTCATCATCCTGTGCGTAGGCAAATACGGTGTCGTTGAGCTTTATAACGCAGCGGTGAAAGACCTGACCTATGAGCGAATCTGGGAGTTCTACGACCAGGCGGATGATCCAGAGTTTGAACCAATAGTAGAAAGCGATGGACGTGTTCCAGTGCGCGCGGATGACGCTGCTGCAAGCTCCTATCTTGGAGAGGACGCTGAGGAAGGTGGCCGCCCTTGGGCTGACCTGCGAGGCGGTAGGGACCGAGGGGGCGGCGATAACACGGGAGGTGGAGGCGCTTCTGGCGGCGGTGATGGTACGGGAGGGGGCGGTGAGGGTGGCGTGGGCGATGGCGCCGGAGCAGGAGGCACGGGCGAACTTCTCGATCATCCCGTGCTGCTCAGCATCGATCGCGACATCTTCAACTCTTTACTCGATCAGACTTGATGGCAAAGCTAAAAAGCCCTACGGATGCGCTGCCTCTGCTCGCATTCAAGATTGCTCCGCGCCAGTTTGACGTCAGCTATCGTTTCTCCAATATCAGTCTGCGCGACCAGATCGTGCGCGCGCAGATGCTGGTGCGTACCCTCGTACAGATGGGCCTGGTTAAACCGGGTGCTGCTGAGGACGACTCGGAGTTCCAGTTGCTGATCTGCGGGGCTGGTGCGGCGGGTCTGGCGGCGGCAAGGGAGGCACAGGCTCACAACGTTAGTTTTTTCCTCATTGAAAAAGGCAGGGTGGCGCCTGGTGGCGTGCTTGCAAGCAAAGCTCCCCGCTACGTCAGCCCGGCAATGTATGAGTGGCCACATCCCAATCACTCAGTGCACAGCTATCCTCTGGATAGACCAAGACTGCTCGATGACGAGACAGCTTCGAAGCCTGCTCTGAAACTCAAACTCGGCAAGCCGGTGTTGATTCGCACTTTCGGCTCAAGGTTTGGTGCGGGTATGGCGAATGACCTCGCGAGCTGGAAGCAGAATTTTGATGATTACGTGAATGATCTACCGATGCAGCGTCGCTTTCTGCTTGCGACCCAAACCACGCTGGATGACCAGACTAAGATCAAGCTGCGAGCAACGCTTGATCACAAGGTGAGTATTCACGGCGTTTCTCTTCGGCGGTTCAGGCTTCCGAAAGTCGAATTGGCGAGCGAGGACGGCGTTCTGGCTGGGCATAAATTCATATTCAGCTATGTGATCTATGCAGTCGGCTTCGCTGGTGAAAGTAAATTTTATGCGGATGGAATGGAGCCATCGGAGGATTTTCAGCACACCCCTTTCTGGGGACCAGACCAGATCCACAGGGACCGGATAGGCTTCAAGAGGCCGCCATCGGTCGGTATTCTTGGCTCTGGTGATGGAGCAATGCAGGATGCGTTGCGGTGTCTTGTGCAACAGTCAACGCCGCACCCTCTCGCCATCTGGAACGCCATGCTGGCGAATCAGCCACGACTGAAACGTTCTGCAAACCTTAAGGAGGCGCTGTCGGGGATTGCTGCGGCTGACGGCTATACGACGGGCGGCGCTGTCTGGACACATCAGCTAGGAATATTCAAATCGCTGGACAAAACGTTCGGCCATATCATCCACGAACTGGTCGCTCAGGAACGTGTCGCCTTGCTGGACGCCTTGCGACCCATCATTCGCACTGATGTCAAGCGCGTAACCATCGTCACCCAGCAGGGCTATTTCACCAAGGCCTATGCCCTGAACCGCTTTCTTGTGCTGCTGTTCAAGACACTCCTCCCGGAATTTGATGAATGCTTTCCCAGACTCGAGATCCTGTCGGGTAACGTGACCGCTTTCGACGAAACCAAGCTTGGGCCAAGGGGTGCAAGACTCACGATTCAACGTGCTGGTCAGACCACCCGGAACTGTGACCTGGTAATAATTCGTGGAGGCCTTGACAGAATGAATCCACCGACACAGCTCGTCGGGTTATCCGGTATGGACACGGGCCGGGCCGAGCTCGGTCGGATTCGTCCCCCTATCCGGCCCGCCGGGAAATCGTAGGCATCATTTCATTGCGCGATGCTCCGATTTTTCGTGGGGGAAGGGCGACGTGTCTGATCAGGTGTGTGGGCAGACTGCTGGTGCGGAGAGGCTCGAAGATCCCCGATAACCGATGCGACGGATCTCAGAAATTGCACCTGCTCATCTAACTCAGGCTCGCGCGGCATTACAAGTTCGTCATGGGTGCATCTTCTTATGCTTCGAGCCCAATGACGCGCTTTTTGCGCGCGGAAAATAGTGAACATCTGCTTTTTACAAGGACTATGGAAACCATCGAACGTATCCATCGTTTGACATCTCTTGAAGAAGTGGAGGTGATGCGGAAGAACGCGACGGCAGCCCAATTGCTGACGCCAGACATTGAGGTTGCGTTTCACGATCGCGAACTAGCGCTGTATGCGACGAAGGTCCTCCATGCCATCGACCGGGAGCCCGCCACCTTGCAGTCAGTAGAGTCGGACGTCGTTGCCGGGCTGGCTGCGCTTTGGATGACCAGCAACCGGCCAAATTATTCGATCTGCGCGGTCCGCGAGCGCAAGTCGGATCTGATCCGGTTTGCCAGCGACACAGTGTCAAAGCCGGGCAAGAGCCAAGGATATGGGCGTCTCATGGCCGCAGGCTTCGGGCACCTTGTGTTCGAGCGCGTTGTCCTCGCGCACCCTGATGTTTTTTCTGAAAAAGCACGTACTCTCGCGAGTTCGAGGCTTGACGCGGCCGAGCGTGATTGCGATATGGACGTGCCGGACGCCGCGTCGAAGGCGCAATCTAATGGCCGTTCCTCGACGAATGCGTTGCTTGAAGCGATCAGCTTTTTCAAGCCTACCCCGCACGAATGGTACGCGCTGCGAGGCGATGAAATTGTTCACCTTGCATGGGTGGAGGATGCAGATTTCTAGCAAGGTTGTGCGCTCGTCTTCGAACGAAACGACGAAGACCGCCGGCCGACCTACGCTCGCTGGCGCAGGAACGTCCGGCGCATCATGGACCGCGAATACGCCGCACCCCCAATAGCCAAGAAGTTTGCTCGGTTCGGCTTGAATTGCAGGGTCTCGGGTCCGCAGTGCATTCAGGGCTCCGGCACTGGTACCCCATATCGAAGTGGGAGTGGTGTTAGGGCCAGCCGTTAGGAGTCCCGCGAGTACTCCGGCCTCCCACGCTCCTCGCGCGCCTCCCCCTTGAATACAGAAGGCAGGACCCGCGGTCTTCTTTGTCAGTTTTGAACGTAAGTCGTTTGCTCGTTCATCAGGGATTGTCGTTATTCTTGAGTGGAAGTGAAAACTGTTCTTTCGGAATTAACAGCGGGCGTGCTTCAAACTATCCATAGATCATCAGGGCCGAGATAGCTCACGTCGAGATGACCAGCCTCTAGCGCCACGGTGGCGCGAACGAGGCCGCGGCGGTTGGAATTGAGCGGATGGTTGAGGACACCTCGCAACAGTCCTTCGGCTGAGAGCACGACCGGTTGCCCATTCGAATGATAGAGCGTCATGGGCGCCCCGGGGGGCGGCGGAAGCCCCTGCCATTGGACTTGTGCCCGGTACCGGCGCTCACCCCATGTCCGGCCATCGGGAGGGGCAAAATCCCGCGTGAAACCGAGCCACAGAGCTCTGGTTTCCGGGGTCGGCCAATCGGGTTGAGCGGAGAAAGCCATAACGACCGCCGATCGCAGCCAGGCACGGAGTTCCCAGCCAGTGGCGAATGTCGCAGCTGTGTCATTGACCGCCTTGATGGCGGCGAGCCGTGAGTTGAAACCGGCTTGAATCAGGATTGAGGCGGAGCGATTCATCGTCCCGGTTTCCACTGCAGGTACAGCCAGGCCGAGTTCATAGTCATCTAGCGTTAGCCCGAAGTCGCCGACTACGTCACCGTTCGCAACCGCGCGTACCCGCACCGCTTCCATCGCCCACGGCAGGCGGTAGACGAGGCCACCTTCGATGAACTGGAGCGTGTCGCCTTCCTGTCCGGCGACGAGTCCGGCGAGCGGCTGCCCCAACAGCCAGCAGCGCAAAATTTCCCGCCAGTTGTTCGGAAATGGGTCGGGCGTGAAAGGATAAAAGTTAAAGACGCGTTCGGCGAGCGCTGTGATTGCCTGGATGGCTGCTTCAACGTCGGACGCGAGGAGTGAGGCATTAGCCTGGACAAGCAGGAGATTGACCTCGGGCGCCACCGCATCGAGGGCGCGACCCGCCTCAAGGCCAAGACCGGCGAGAAAATAACCTCGGCGGGAGACTGACGTCGAACAGGCCCAGATGTACCGGCTGCGGGTCAGGAGCGCAGCTCGATAGGCTTGCCGGGAGGCGTCGTTCGAGCGCAATAGCCGTCTCTGCCACAGTGACGACTGCAGGATTGCATCCAGTGCGGCCTCTATGCCGTTGTCGGGGACGTCCACGTCGCCGATAAGGCCGAGTATTGCGGTATCGAGGGTCGGGAGATTGCGTTCCCATTCCTTCAAGGCGCGCTCTCGCTTGTCGATCCTTTCGCCGACGACCTCGGGAAAGGTCCATGCATCGGCGTTGTTGACGACGTAGTCCATCAGGTGATTGAGGTCACCCCCGACGCGTGCATGCATACGCATGAGCAAGGCTAGGATAAGCTGAATAAGACCGCTCTCCATCTCGCGTGCGCCGAGATCTTCAATCAGTTCTACCCATTCGCCATGCTTCTTGTTCCGTACGTCCTCGAAAATCGGAAAGAGTATTAAGCCCTCGACATCGACATAGGCACGTCCGGCGCGACCTATGACGTTTTTGAATTCTGAAACTTTGATCCGCTCGCCACTGCGGTAGAGCGAGTGAATGATGATGACGGTTGCCGAGAGGTTGAGCCCTTGGGCGAGTGTCGGCGACGAGATCGTGACCTTCAGGACGCCATCGCGTAGAAGCCGCTCGACTTCCTTGCGATAGGCCGTGGGCAGCGCGCCATGGTGGAGTGCCACGCCCAGTCGGAGGCACTTTAAAAGGTCGCTATCGGCGCTGAGCCATTCCTCGCCGAGCGCGATGGCCGTTTGCAGTACAGCAGCGTCGACGCTAAGCAAGGATCGCAGCGCGCCCCGTTCATGGAGGTCGACGATCACCTCGGCGAACGGTTCGACGCTTCGCCGTTCAGGGCAATAGATAAGGACGGTCTGTCCGTCGTCGACAAGCCGCCAAGCGGTGGCGAGGCTCAGCTCTCGCTGATCGTCCGGGAACAGGCGCGTGCGCAGCTTCTTGGGCCTGACAAAGAGCGGCGGCGCTGTGCCGGTCAGGAAGCGGGGAACGAAAGGGCGCTCCTCGCCAACACGAAGGTTCAGGCGCGCGGAGGGAGAGTTCCAGGTCACTTCGCCAAAGCGTAGCCGGGTAGGGCGCCAGTCCTGCTTGATCGCGCCACCAGGATGGTCGCGGCGCAGCCATGCGGAGAAATCCTCCAACTGGTCGCCATCGGGCAGGATGGCCGACAGGCACACAATCCGACGCTGATCGGCATCTGGCCGGCGAAGAAGGCGCTGGATCTGAACCTCGTAGCGAACTTCGCGCTCGCTAGGGCCAATCATATGTCCTTCATCAAACACAAGCAGGCCGACGTCGTCGAGCAGGGACGGGTCGTTCCGTAGGGCGAAGTCGAGTTTCTCGGGCGTCGCGACTACGATATTTCTTTCGCGTATTGCGTCTTCGTCGAATCCAGAAACTCCGATGCTGCCGTAGAGTGCTGAGATGGTTTTGCCGAGCGGGCCGAAAGTGCGCTGCAGGGTGGTCTCAGTCTGTGCCGACAGGGCGCGAAGCGGGGTGATAAATACGACCCGGCGGTTCGCGGCCAAGCAGCGAAGAATACAGAGTTCAGCGATGCGCGTTTTCCCTGCGCTGGTCGGGAGCGACACGACGAGATCGTCGGTCTGGTCCACGGAGCGGGCGGCGGCTATGATTTGGGAGGGCCAGAGATCCACCTCGGCTTTCGGGCGGCATCCGAGCGACGCGATGAATAGCTCCCGGAGGCTCGTCCAATCGGGTGCCGCGCCGCCGATAGGGTGCAGTGGTAACTTCTCGTGAAAGCTGTTCGACCAGAGATCAGACAGAAGATGGATCGCGACGCGGTGCGACCACCACTGCGGTAGAAGATTGAGCTCCTCACAGATGCTCAGGCTTTCTCGAAGTATGCCGATGGCACGGTCGACGAGTTGCCGCTCACCGCGCTCCAGAGCGACAAGGAACTGGGCAAGTGCGCCGAAGAAGGCGTCCGTCAGAGCGAGATCGAGGCCCTCGAACAGAAAGTTGTGGCCGTCGCGTTGCGTGTCGTCCACAACGTTTTCCTGTCCAACGCGTTCCTGAAAAAGACCCGCTATCCGAGCGTCTGAACCTCGGCCTTCAAGACGAAAGGTGTAGATGTGTGCCCGGAGCGTGGTGATGTCTCGCCGCATGAGGAGCGCGAGAACTCGTTCGATCGGCGAAAAGTTTTCGTCGACTGCGACTATTGCGAGCAACGAATAAGCGCGGGCCGACAGGTGGGCAAGATGGTAGCTGGCGGCCGCCATGACGAAGTGAAAGTCTCGATCCACTTCCTGGGCGTTGCCTTTCGCCATGACGGCCTCGAGGGCGGTCGCCGCTTGCTCAAAGGCTAGGCGAGCCTGACTCGGATCGCCGCCCATTTCCAGGAGGCGCAGGCCGAGGTTGAGGAGGGCATAGCCGTAGCTGTGAAGGTCGAAGCTGAGCTGGGGCGAAAAGGCTGGCGCGTCGGCTGGCAGGATCCCGTCCTGCCAGATCATCGAGCGTGCCTGGCCGCGCGCGATCAACCGTCCTCGGAACCCGGTGGCAGCGGCTTCGGTGATGGCTTGCCCGATTGCGCCAGGGTTAGTTGGCATTGGCGATCACTTGTCCGTAGACCGCGCCGATAAAAGCGGCGTGTCCAGCGACATGGAGGCCGATGCCCAATTGCGTAATTGGACCGGGATACGCCTGAAGCGACTGCTCCAGTAGCGCTTGTGGCGCGTTACCCGAAAAGGTGAATAACAGGTGGCGCACGCTTTCGATGGGAATCCCGTGTCGGAGCAGCGCGTCGTCAATCGCGTCGGCCAAGGGGAGATCCCCGAGCTCAAGCAGCCTGGCTGATATGAAGGAAAGCGCGTGAGCGGATGGAAGTCCGCCGTCCTTGTCGAGGCCGGCTCGCGCTTCTATCAGGGTTTGCGCACGCAAGTCGATCCGGCTCTTGGCCTCCGTTTTCAGGAAGCGAAGACGTCGGGTTTCGGGATCCAGAATCATGCCGATGACGTCGTCACCGCGCATCGCCATGTCACGATGATCTTTCCAGCGAAGCCGCTTTATGGGAGCGCGATAACCGGTCTGGGAGTTGATCCATTCCGTCGCATAGATTTCACCAAGGTCACCGGACCTGATTTGTGGCGTCTGGGGCAGCAGGTCAGTCACCATCCTGGCAGCTTGGACCTTCCCCAGACGCGCCAGTGCGCGGGCCACGCGCTCTTCCGCTGCGTAATGACCAGGCAGGGCGGCCGCGGTCAGCTGGATGCCAGTGGGAACGTCTACCGCCCTGCTGGTCATCACCCGGACATAGTGATTCCCCAAGGGAGTGTCGGCGGAATCGCACCAATCGTTGAACTGAACCACGCTTGCTCCTTTCTCGCTCAGTTTGGAAAGAGGTCGCGTACGCGCAGGAAGGGTGCACCGCTCTCCGCGGCGCCACGGACCTTGCGGGTTAGAACCTCTTCAAGCGAAATTTCGCGGTTGAGCATCTCGTAGATGTCGTAGCCATCCATGCAAATCACACGTTTGCCACGGCCGAAGGCAGCGAGTCCTTCCGCAGTGAAGCCGCTATTGCTAACAAAGAGGCCACGGGTCCAAGCGGCCTTTTGCTCGATTTTTCCGTGAAAAACATGAAGCTCGTTGACACCTATAGGCTTACCGTGCCATTTCGCTTCGACCAAATAGGTTTCATTGCCGAACTGGAAGCTCCCGTCGATCTGCTCACCCCGGAGGCGGAATGGATCTTGGGGCGCCAATCCATAAGCATCGAACAGATCCCGGAGGAACTTCTCGAATGCGTAACCGCGTGCATGAGGTTCCAGAGACGTAATGCTCAGGAGGTTGCCCTTGATCTGGGCAATCTTTCCCTTGTCGAAGATGGTGCTGGCCAGTGGAGCCGGCGGAGCGTTGTCCGGGCGTCCCCCCAGCCGAGTAATGAGTGATCGCAGCTTTTGTCCGGCGTCTTCAATATTCTCTGGCTCTTTGGAGCGGGCGCGAAAAGCCTCTCTGTATTCCCAGAGCGCATCGAGTGTCCGGATGACGGTCGACTTGTCGACCTTCTGGAGGAAGAAGCGAAGGCGCTTTGCCTTTGAATTTCCTCCCTGCGCGTAGCGCGGGTCGTCGATATTGACACCCAGTTCGCTTGCGAAAAATTGAGTGAAGGTGCGATCAGTAAAGTTCAGGACGTAGCCGCCGCCCATGTCGAACAGATCATCGATCAGCATCATATCGATGGCGCGGATGTTATTCATACTTTCCCTTTCTCCGGAGGGTTGGCCGCCCGGTCCTCTGAAATCCCTGCACCCCAAGGCTGGCAGCTGGGCGTCCGCCCAAGCTAATACCTATTATAAATAGTCTGGCAATGATTTCCGAAGGCGTTCCTGCTGCAAAGAATGGGGAAATCCCTAGGGCGGTTCGGTGGCCCCTTACATCATTGGCGATCGCAACCCGTGAGGTTCGCCAAATATTGTGATACCGCCCGCGATGCCCGATGCGCACGGAGGTCCGCATAACCCGTTCCAAAATTGTATGGGCGTTCATGCGGGTTAGATGATGGTCGACTGCCATCCGGCAATGAGGGCTCTGCGACACTTGGAAATGCTGCGCGTGCCAACGAAACGCTGTACTGGCGACGTTGGTAGCTATATTCCTGAAATGGGGTGCCGATGCGAATCTGGCATCGTTATAACAGGGGGAAGTGATGAGATCGCGGCGCGTATAACTTGTTCAGTAATTTTCTGGCCCAATGGATACCCGCTCTCTTTGAAACGACGAAGCGTGGGTATTGGAAGGATGCATACCTGATCGACCGCTTGGACAACAATGCCCGCATCACCGTTGACCTGACCGATCTGCACCGGCAGCCGTTTGAGTATGCCCACATTGGTGGCATTGAGACGCTATACCACCTGCGCGAATTTGGACGGCAACGTTACTGGGGATGACGACCCTCAATCGTCATCTATCGTGCGTTGTCTCTAGGCGCGGCCGATTCTGTTCGCTTTTTTTCTTCGGCGAGGAAGGTAGCTTGCCGACCCGGTTGGGCCGCTGGACGAAAGCCCTTCTCAACGACCGCCAAGTAACAGTTGTACATGCGCCATCATCCAAGGCAGTCCTATGACCTGACGTTCCCGGATTTTCCCGGCCGCTTCCCTCGGGCTCCCACACGCTGACCGAGTTGCAGCGTATGGCGCAAGAGGCAGTCGAGTTGCATATGGGATGGACCGGCGGGAACTCCCGATCCCGTCGAAAACGGAAGGTGGCCGGACGACGAGCGGTTTTGGGATGGTGTTTGGGTGATGCCAGATATTGATGTAGATACAATATAAAATCCCACGCCAGAGTTCTGGACGCGTGCCAGGAGTTATGTTGTTTTGTATCACACGGGATGACAGAAAAGATCGGGGGAACAAAGCAAATGACCACACTTAGTGGCGCATGGGGGGCGATCCGGGCATGTCTCGGTACCTTTTACTTCCACGATATCAAGCAGCTCGTCGGCCTCGCGGGACTCGACACCACGCGGATCGCGCACATCGACGAGAAACTTATGCCGGACCGAACCAGCAAGAGACCTACGAAGGGCGCACTGCTGGCGGGAATCGACCAGGTCTACGCCGAGATGGACGAAGACAGGCGTCGGCGTTTTCTGGCAATTGCCGCAGAGGAGATCGTTAAGCAGAAGCCGGAAGTTCGCTTCGATCTTGATGAATATCTCGGAAGGTTAGGCTGGCTGTGGGTCGATAACGCACTCATTCCTGTGGGCCTGTTTGACACCGCCGATCTGGCCGAAATGCCCGAAGAGCCTCGCGCGGATCTGTTGAAGGCGGCGCAACGCTTTCGGGATGGCGATTTAAGTGGAGCAATCTCGGCTGCCTGTGGCGCCGTCGATGCCGCGACGTCATCGATTTATGAAGCGGCGGGTCTCGGCGATCCCGAGGATGCGTCATTCCAGGAGCGATGCAACTGCGCTTTGAAAGCCCGCGGAATCATCGTCGAGACGGAGAACCAGCTCGGCGCTCTCGGTTGGGATGTCGCAGACACGAAACCATTCGCCCAAAACCTGAAGGGTGCTCTGAACCAGGGCGCCTACGTGATGCAGACCCTACGCTCGAAGATGGGGGACGTGCACGGTACAAAGCCAATCCTGAAGCCGCTCGTTTTCGATTCTCTCAAATGGGCGGAAATACTGGTTCGCATGCTCAGCAGTCCGGCTTAGCATTCGACGCTCGAACCAGACCGGCTCTTTCTGCCGCGTCATAAGAGAGTTTAATGCGCTCCCTAGGGAGGAAGACATGGCGGTAATCAGAGTCGCTGTTGATGACGACGATCCGAACTCGGGCCGGTACGCAGCTGCGGTAATGGCTGCGATGCTCGCGCAGGCATCGACGTCGCTCCCACCGCTGCAAGCGCCGGAAAAATGGAGCAAGCCTGAAAAAACGCTGCCAGAGAACCCCAAGCGGCTAACGCTCAAGCAGCATGTCTTTCCTGTGCGCAGTATTCAGCGGTTTGCCGACCAGAGCGGGCGCGTGACCGTGTTCGACATGATCAGGGTCAAGGAGCGCCCTGCTGTGCCAGAGGACATCCTGTTTTGCGCGCGGCGTGCATGGGACCAACAGACCGAAGCGGCCATGACGCAGATCGAGAACGGGTTCCAGGAGGTAGTCCAACCGATCGTTGAAGGCCAGGTCAACACGATAGCGCCGGAACATAAGCCCGCGATCGATGCCATGTTTGCGCTTTGGTTCATGCGGACGCACTTCCGGGGCCTAGCTGTGCAGGAACTTCGATTGTTCGGTGTTCCTGGATACGACATTACGAAGGCTCACGAGGAGCATCTGGAGAGCACGGAGCGGCTGTTCGTGAGAAAAGGGGGAAAGATACCTGCTCGGCAGATCAACGGGGGGCAACTGCGATTGCGTGTCAGTGGTTACACGCGCGATCTTGCCGCTGCGCTCAGCGGATGGGGAGTCGTTCATGCGCTATCCGGCGAGTTCATTGTGCCGGACGTTCCGACGCTGAAAATCAAGACTTTCATTCCACTGTCTCCGGTATTGTCCCTCGTCGGGGCCGTCCCGGACGGAGATATTGTTGAAGAAACCGTGGCGGAGATAAACAGCGCTCTCAAGGCAGGTAGCTATCAATATTACTTCGCACGCGATCTGTCGAAATGTCCGCTTTCTATCTGATCGTGCTTCTGGTGCGATCAGTAGCGCGATCACTGGCCGGCCGCTTAGCGCGAGCTAGGCAAAGCCGAACGCGACTTTGTGCGCGCCGTCGTTCGCCCGGTGTTGATGTCGCCTCCTCATAAGCCCGCGCTATCGGCGGAAAAGGCGCGAGCGGGGCGGTGTTGGCGGTTTTTATGTTTCGACGACAGGTATCCTTGCGGCGTCGCCATCGACGTAGAACCTATGAGGGAGTCGAATGGCTGCTTACGGCTGCGGGTTTCGGACCTTCGCCTTTGGGTGGTCACGAATGGTGAGTCTGACGGAAGCCGGCGACGTACTTTTAACTCTCAGCCGCTATTCATGCTCGCCTCTCCTCAACGATCGCTTCTTGCGAAGCAAGTAACGGACTCCGTCTCGGTCTACGATCCATCCGACGTAAGATAGCGGCTGTAAGCTGGCGGCGACTCAGATGCTTAAATTGTATCGATGGCTGGTGAGAGGCCCCCGGTCGGACGCCGATTTCATAAAAGAACGAAGGCACAAACAAAATGGACGGCAATCAGAACAGAATCTACTGGTCCGACGCTGAGCGTTTTGAGCGTTGGATTGGAGACTTGCTCAGCCGCTTCGAATTCCCGGTGAAAGAATTTGGCGGACGAGACCCACTGGACTTCACAATCGAGTATGAGCAGATGCTCGTAGCGATTGAGGTCAAGTATTTCCGAACGGTTAGCGCCATCAAAAGCATCATTAACGATGCCGCGGCGAGATTGAGTGCGTTCGTCGCTGCCCATCGACAGTATCGCGGCGCGATACTTGTGGTCTCATCCATTGTTGACGCAGTCCACATTGACGCTCTTGCTGCCAAGTACGGGGTATTCGTAGCTGACGCATTGACATTACGTAAGTGGGCTGAGGACTTCCCAGATTTGGCCGGCCAGCTCGAGCAACTTCTGCCAATGCTTCGGGAAGCACCTGCGGCCCCAATTGAAGAATCGCTGCAGAGGCAAAGATTGGCTGCTCCGCTGCTGGACAGATTGCTCTCACTCGTCACAGTCGCGACGAATAAGCCACATTCGCCCCCTCGCACGACAGGTCGTGACCTATGTGGAGAGTTGCACGCTCTTGCAAAAGGTAAGGCGACCGCGAGCAAGTTCGAAGACCTTGGCACGCGGATTTTCGAGTATCTGTTCCAGGAGGGCTTGGATTGGAAAACGCATCGAACACAGAAGCGCAACGCAGATGGACTACACATCTTTGACCTGGTTTGCCGAGTGAGAGGAGGAACGGCATTCTGGGACTTCGTGCTGAAGGAGTGCCGCACTCGATACATGGTGTTCGAGCTGAAAAATTACGCCGGAAAAATTGGGCAGAACCAGGTGTATTCGACAGAGAAATATCTCTTCAAGGAAGCGTTCAGGTCTGTTGCTATCATTTTTTCAAGGCTTGGACCGAACGGCAATGCCATTGAAGCATCAAGAGGTGCCATGCGAGACGGCGAGAAGCTGCTCATTCACGTCAACGATACCGACATTTTCAAGATGCTCGAGCTCCGCGACGATGATGACGACCCTGCGGATTACCTGTTTGCCCTTGTCGACGAGTTCCTAATGGAACTAGGTCGTTGAAGAGTCTGGCATCCTCTGGATGTCCACCATGCTGGTAGCAATGCTCATCCAAGGACAGCCCTCGGAGTTGCAATCGCGACCTACGTCAGGTTTTGTTTAATACTGCGTATGAAGCGGTAAACGTGACTCGCCGGTAGAAGAAGAGCCGCTCCGCCGAGGGGAAATATGAGAGTCTGGAAGTCGTACATACCTGCCCTTGAACTCGTGACAGTGCGATTAGGCGACGGTGCGTCGTGGGTGCGTACACAATTGCGCCCCGACTTGGATCGATCGCGTCGCCTGATGCTTGGGGCGCCTTCGCGGCGCGGTTGCGCCGCATGTTCCTGTCGAGCGGTCACTACGCCTCGCTCACCACGGTTGCGTCACGCATTTTATGCTCCCTGTTCGACAGCGCGACTGAAGTATGGCTTCTTCAAGCTTCGCCAGGATCGCCTTGGAATGTGGCTGACGGCATCAATGACGGTATCGTCGCAGAAGTCGTATTCGGATGCCCAATGTTCGCGATGTTTGAACGAAAACGTGTGTGGAATACTCCGATGCATTCTGTCCAAAGCTGACAACTGCCGACTGGATTTTTCGGTACCGCTGGCGGTATCGTCGCTACCTGACCGGACGGAATGCCCGCCTACACAAGGGTTCCGGTCACCGATTGACAATCGAGTGGGAGTAAAGAGATATTATTCTTTCCTTTTTTGGCGATTAAGGTAGTAATATTACCTTTATGGCTAAAAAAATCTCCCCTCTGCTTCCTGCTACCGAGCTACGATTGCAGCAGTTCGGGGAGCGTTTGCGCCTGGCGCGGTTACGAAGGCGTCTGACTGGAAAGCAGGTTGCGGAGCGTGCAGGGATGACCGCGGTTACGCTGCGCAACCTGGAAAGAGGCAATTCCGGTGTCACGGTTGGCGCTTACCTGGCTGTCATGCAGGTTTTAGGCGCTGAGCAAGACCTGGACTTGTTGCTGAAGGTCGATGCCCAGGGCAGAGAGCTTCAGGATGCCGCGCTGTCGCAGCGTTCCCGTCGCGTCAAGGGACGTGATCCGTCGGTGCGGTACGACGACCCAGCACCGATAACGCGCACCGCAGACACGCGAGAGTCCTCTGTTTCAACAAACTGGAACGCGGACGATAGCTTCGTTAGCGCGGACAATCTGGCATCCCTCATCAAGCAGCCTGAACCGGGAAAGAGAGGCCGCGGAAAATGAGCGGCGAATTCATTGCGGTCTACGGTGACTGGCATGGTTTGTCCGTACCGCTAAGGCTCGGACAGCTTTATACCCATCGTACGGCTGCGCGGGAAATCTTCGAGTTTGCGTTCGATACGGATGTGTTGAGGTTGCCGGACATGACCGGCCTCAAGCTCGACCCCCGGCTGGGATGGTACTCAGGCAGACAATATCCCGCGCAAGGCCACGACACCTTTGGTGTCTTCGCAGATGCCAGCCCCGACCGATGGGGGCGCCTGCTCATGCGCAGGAGCCTTGAACGCGCACAACGCACTGGCTCGGCTGATCCCCACGCCCGACTCCATGAGTCTGACTACCTGCTCGGCGTACATGACACCTACCGGGCCGGCGCGTTGCGTTTTCGGCGCAATGATGAAGGCGCGTTTCTGGATGATCGACACGACGTCGCGGCGCCGCCGTTTGTGCAATTGCGTGCATTGGAGGCTGCGAGCCTCGCGCTGGAGCGCGACGAGCACAACACCGCGCCCCAGGCTGATGAATGGCTCAACATGCTCATTGCACCGGGCGGCTCGCTGGGCGGCGCTCGTCCCAAGGCGAGTGTTGTCGATCCGGCGGGTCGCCTATGGATAGCCAAGTTCCCCAGTATCAGGGACGAGCATGACGTTGGTGCCTGGGAAATGGTGCTGCATACCCTGGCCAAGGCTTGCGGTCTTATCGTGCCCGATGCATTGGTGCGGCGATTCGGTAGCCAGCATCATACGTTTTTGGTCAGGCGCTTCGACCGCACGCCGTTGGGCCACCGTTTGCACTTCGCTTCGGCTATGAATCTGACGGGACATCAGGATGGTGACGATGCATCGACTGGCGTCAGCTATCTGGAAATCGCCCGGGTATTGATGACTGACGGTGCCAGGACTGATGTTGACCTACGTGAACTGTGGTCGCGCATGGTGTTCAATCTTCTGGTTTCCAATACTGACGATCATTTGCGCAATCACGGCTTTCTGTTCGAGCCTGGTAAAGGCTGGCAGCTCTCGCCGGCGTTCGATATGAACCCGACGCCGCACGCTCATGGGCTGAAGCTCAATATCAGTGAGGCGGACAACGCGATGGATCTGGATCTGGCGAAATCGGTCGCTCCTTACTTCAGGGTTGCCGCTAAAGAAGCCGACAAGCTCATAGAACACCAGAAGCAGATTGTTTCGCAGTGGCGAGTCATTGCGCAGTCACTTGGAATCAGGAGCAGCAAGATGGATGCGATGGAAGGGGCGTTTTTGCTGGCGCGGTAGACACTGTGTCGAAGGCGCTGCAATAACCGGTTATCCTGACGCCTGCCCGTCCGTCCGTCCCGTCGCAGGTCGCCTCATGTCTCTCTTCCAGTCCGCGTTCGACGCACATCAGGCTGGCCGTCTGAAGGAGGCCGAGGATGGCTATCGTCAGGTGCTCGAACACGAACCTCGGCACGCCGATGCATTGCATCTGCTCGGACTGATCCATAGCTTGCGTGGCGACACCGCGCGAGCTGAAGCGCTGATTCGCGAAGCGCTGTCGTACTACGAGAACCCGGTCTTTCTGTGCAATCTCGCCAATGTGTTCCTCGATCAGGCGCGTCACGAAGAGGCCGAGGCGCTGTCGCGCCGTGCGCTCGAACTCGATCCGTACTACTTCCTCGCGCACCATCGTCTCGGCACCGCGCTGATGGGAATGAAGCGTCCGGCCGACGCCGAAGCAGCGTTTCGCCGCGCGCTCGACATCGATCCGCGCTCACCGGATGCGCTGAACAATCTCGCTATGACGCTCTCGGAGATGGGACGTCACGGCGAAGCGGAGGCTGCTTATCTTCGCGCGCTGGAGATCGACCCGCACCACGTTCATGCGCTCTACAACCTCGGCTTGCGGCTGCTGCGCGCTGATCGTTTCGATGAGGCCGCGCCGGCGTTCACACGCGCACTCGCGGTCGACCCCACGCACGCCGATGCGGCGAACAATCTCGGCACGGCGCTGAGCGCGATGGGTCGTCTGCGCGAAGCGGAGGCTGCATACCGCGACGTGATCGCGCGCAACCCCACATTCGCCGACGCCCACTGGAATCTCGCGATCCTGCTGCTGAAGCAGGGGCGTTACGCGGAGGGCTGGCCGCACGGCGAGTTTCGCAATCATCCGCAGTTACGCCCGGACGTCCCGAGGCCCGCGTATACGCAGTGGCGCGGCGAGCCGCTGCACGGTAAATCGCTCGCGATCTGGCCGGAGCAGGGCAACGGCGACTACATCCAGTTCGCACGCTACGTTCCGCTGCTGAAAGCGCGCGGCGCCGCGCGGATCACGCTGATCTGCCCCGCGCCACTCAAGCCACTGTTCGCGACGCTCGACGGCGTCGACGAGATCGCGACGGTGCCGTCGGCGGTGGCGCCGCACGATTACTGGTCGTTCCTGATGAGCCTGCCGCTTCATTGCGGCACGACCGTCGACACGATTCCCGCGCAACGGCCGTACCTGCGCGTGTTGCCGGAGCGGCTCGGGCGCTGGCGCAACCGTCTGCCTGCGCGCGGGCCGCAGCATCGACTGCGGGTTGGTCTCGTGTGGCGCGGCTTCGCCGGGCATCAGCATGACGGCGTGCGTTCGCTGCCGGGTCTCGCGACGCTCGCGCCGTTATGGTGGGTGCCGGGCGCGACGTTCGTGAGCCTGCAGAAGGATGAGTCGCCAAACGAGGTGATGCTGGCCGGCACGCATCTGCCACTCGTGCGGCTCGGCCCGGACATCGCCGATTTCGCCGACACGGCGGCGATCGTCAGCGAACTCGATCTCGTCGTCTGTGTGGATACGGCCGTTGCCCACCTCGCCGGCGCGCTCGGCAAGCCATGCTGGGTGATGCTGTCGAAGCACTGGACCGACTGGCGCTGGTTGCGGGATCGGGATGATTCGCCGTGGTACCCGAATGTGCGTTTGTTCCGGCAGACCCGTCACGGCGACTGGCGCGACGTCGTCGAGCGGATCGCGATCGCGCTGCGCGAACGCATCGCCGCGCAACCGGCGGCCTGACGACAAGACAGAGACAAAGGAGCTAACCATGACGGTGCTGTATCGCGGGATGGACCGAGCGGCACTCGACATCGCCTACAACAACGTGAAGGCCGCCGCCGATTTCCCCGGCACGATGACGCGGTTTCGCGCGCAGAGCGAAGCGCTATATGAGCGCGTGCCGGGACAGCGCGACGTCGCGTACGGAGACGGGCCGCGGCAGCGCTTCGACTGGCTGCCGTGCGGCGTACCCGATGCGCCGACGTTCGTCTTTATCCACGGCGGCTACTGGCAGAACTGCGTGAAGGAGGACTTCGCATTCGTCGCGAGCGGTCCGCTTGGCTGCGGCTTCAATGTCGTGCTGGCCGAATACACGCTCGCGCCCGCGGCTACGATGATGCAGATCGTCGCGGAGATCGGCATGCTGCTCGATCATCTTGCCGCCGCGCGCGACGAGACCGGTTTTGCCGGGCAACCCGTGTGTCTCGCGGGTCATTCCGCGGGCGGTCAACTGGCGGCGCTGTATCGCGCGCATCCGGCCGTGACGTATGCGCTGCCGATCAGTGCGCTCGTCGATCTCGAACCGATCGCGCTGTCGTGGCTGAACGACGCGCTGCAACTGACGCCTGCTGAAATCGACGCGTACAGTCCGCTGCGTCACATCGGTCGCGGTGTGCCGATGACGGTGTCGGTCGGTGCCGACGAACTGCCGGAGCTCGTGCGTCATTCGCGCGACTACGCGGCCGCGTGTGTCGAGCGAAGGGAGACGGCGACGTGGCTGCCGCTGCATGGTCGCGCGCACTTCTCGGTGCTCGACGATCTCGCCGTGCCGGGCGGCGTGCAGATGAGCGCGCTCGTGAGAGCGATGCCCAGGCACAGACCGGGCGCCGAGCGGGGCGATGCACACGAGGAGCAGTCGTGACGACACAATTGATGCTCGAAGGATTCGATCATCTGCCGGTCCCGACCGACCGGCTGTTCTTCGCAATCCGCCCCGATGAACACGCAGCCACGCGGATCGAGGCGCTCGTCGCGCGGCTTCGCGAAGGCGCGGGTCTGACCGCACGGCCGATCGCGCGCGACCGTCTGCATATCACGCTGTTCTGGCTCGGCGATCATGTGGGCTTGCCGCAGAAGTTCGTCGATGCGCTCAGCGTCATCGCGTCGAGCGTCGATTCCGTACCGTTCGACGTCGAGTTCGACCGGGTCGAATATTTCGCTCGCCGCGCGGGCAAGAAGCCGCTCGTGCTGCGGGGCGCAGCCTCGGCGCAGGGCGTCGCAGCGCTGGCCGCGTTCCAGCGGACGCTCGCCGCTCATCTCGGCGGCTATCGCGGCGCGAACGGCCGGCCGATCGCGGGCCGGGGCACGAGCTTCACGCCACACGTGACGCTGCTGTACGACTCGTTGCCGGTGCAGCGGCAGGCCGTGCAGACCATCGGCTGGCCGGTGCGCGAATTTCTGCTGGTTCACAGCGTGCTCGGGGAGTCGCGGCACGAGGTGCTGGGGCGATGGCCGCTGCGGGGTGGCGAATCTGATGGGGTGGCTTGAAAGGCGTGCCGGACCGCATGGAGAACTCGCGGCAGCCGTCGCCGGCGCGATTGTCCGAGGGCCTCGCAGGCCCCAGCGCTAAAACCGCACACCCGTAGCGCAGCCACCCGCAAAGCCACCGCCGCTACCGCCCGCGCCGCCGCAGAACAGGCCGCAGCCCGGTAGCAGCAGCGCGATGGAGAGCGCGGCGATCATCAGAGCGGGGCGGTAAAACCGTTTCATCGATCCTCCTTGTACGCGGCGGCCCGAACCAGGGAAGCGACCCGTCATGGACCAGTTTAGCGGCTTCCCGCAGGATTCCGGAAGGAGACGACCCACCGTTTCCGCATCCCGCGGCCCCACCCAGTGGCTCCCTGATAAAATGCCGGGGCCGCCATGTAGTGGATGAACGATGAAATTGCTTGATGCACTGGTTGAACAGCGTATTGCCGCCGCGGTTTCGCGCGGCGCGTTCGACGACCTGCCCGGGGCCGGTGCGCCGCTCGCCCTCGACGACGACCTGATGGTCCCGGAAGAGGTCCGCGTCGCGAACCGTATCCTGAAGAACGCTGGTTTCGTGCCGCCCGCCGTCGAACAGTTGCGCGCGCTGCGCGATCTGCGCGACGAACTGGCCGCTACCGGCGATGCCGCTGCCCGTTGCCGGTTGCAGGCCCGGATGCTCGCGTTTGACATGGCGCTCGAATCGCTGCGCGGCGGACCGATGGTGCTGCCGCGCGAATACTGCCGGCGTATCGCTGAACGGCTGTCGGAGCGTGTGTCGATCTCAACCCAGACCTCGGCCGAAAGCACTCCGGATCGTGCCACGTCCAACGTCGCTGAAGTCCGCGGCGGCGGCGAAGCGAACGGCGCGTGAACCCGCCCGATCCGTCCGTTGCGCATTCGGCGGCCGCCATGACTGCACCCGCCGACGTGTCACCGACACCGATGACTCCCTCCACAGCCGATACGACCGAGCGCGACCGCCGCTTCATGGCGCTCGCACAGGCCGCCGCCGATCAGGCGCGCGCCGTCGGCGAAGTGCCGGTCGGCGCGGTGCTGGTGCGTGGCGACGACGTGATCGCAACGGGCTTCAATCATCCGATCGGCGCGCACGATCCATCCGCGCACGCGGAAATGGCAGCGCTACGAGCCGCGGCGCTGGCGCTCAAGAACTATCGTCTGCCTGGCTGCGAACTCTACGTGACGCTGGAGCCGTGCCTGATGTGCGCCGGCGCGATCATGCATGCGCGCATCGCACGCGTCGTGTTCGGCGCGCGCGATCCGAAGACGGGCGCATGCGGCAGCGTCGTCGATGCGTTCGCGAATCCGCAGCTGAATCATCACACCGAGGTGATCGGCGGCGTGCTCGAAGACGAATGCGGCGCGGCGTTGAGTGCGTTCTTCGCCGAGCGCAGACGCGCGAGCCGCGCCGCACGAGCATCGGCAGTGGCCACGCCCGTACCCGCGCCCGAAAGCACCGCTGTTCCGCCGCCGGACGACGACCCCATCAACTGATCTTTTGCATCGTCGCTACCCATGACTGCCCACCGCCACCGCACCATCGAGTTGATCGCGCCGTCCGGCTACCCGCACGACCCGGAAGTGCTGCATCGCGCGCTGCATCGACTGCACGCGCAGGGACATCGAGTCGAAGGCGTCGCGTCGACGAAGCGCCGTTACCAGCGTTTCGCGGGCACCGACGGCGAACGCGCAGCCGAACTGAACCGGCTCGCCGATACATCGCGTCCACTACCGGACATCGTGCTCGCGGTGCGCGGCGGCTATGGCGCCGTGCGCATCCTGCACGGGCTCGACTACGACGGACTGCAGCGCCGCCTGCGCGATCAGCCGATTGCGCTCGTCGGCCATAGCGACTTCACCGCGGTCCAGCTTGCGCTGTTCGCGCGTGCCGGCGTGAAGACCTTCGGCGGCCCGATGCTGCTGGGCGATTTCGGCGCGGAGACGGTCAGCGAGTACACGATGCATCACTTCTGGCAGGCCATCACACAGCCGACCTTCACCGTCACGAGCACCGCGCATCAGACGCAGTCCGCCGACGTCACGGGGATGCTGTGGGGCGGCAATCTCGCGGTGCTGTCGGCGCTCGTCGGCACGCCGTACATGCCGCCGGTGGAGGGCGGCATCCTGTTTCTCGAAGACGTCAACGAACAGCCGTTCCGCGTCGAACGGATGATCTATCAACTGCATCTGTCGGGCATTCTCGCGCGGCAGCAGGCGGTGCTGCTCGGCGATTTCTCCGGCACCCGCGCGTTCGACTACGACAACGGCTACGACCTGCACGCGATGATCGAACAGGTGAGGTCGGTGATCGGCATTCCAGTGATTACCGGGCTGCCGTTCGGCCATATCACGGACATGCTCACGCTGCCGTTCGGCGCGGACGCGCATCTCGTCGCCGATACACACGGCTTCAAGCTGACGCTGTCGAATTACCCGCATCTGAGCTGAGCTCGCGCACCGGGCGGCTTTTCTGTTTTCTTCCTGCTTTCCGCGACCAGCATCAACGCCATGCGCTCGCGTCGCCGCGTCCCCACTTGCGCAACTAACGGCCAAGCCCGAGCACGTTCGCGGAAGCGACGCACGTCGCAATCCAAAAACAGATTGTCAACAAAAAATAAAGTGAAGCTGCGCAGCTTATGCGACACGACCCAGGATATTCCCTGAGCAACAAAGGAAAGAGCCTGCATGCAAGCGGTGGAGGCCGCTCAATCCCTTCGTCATGCCACACGAAATTGTTGACAATCTTAATGTCCACTCTAAGATCCTCTCCATAACGGAATGCACATCATGGCGGACACAAGCACGGTTTCTTCCGCGGGCAAACGGCCCGAAGCGCTGGCCGAACGGATTCGCGCGGCGATCCTCGAGCATCGGCTCGCGCCTGGCGCGAAGCTGACCGAAGCGCAGCTATGCGAAGTATTCGGCGTCAAGCGCGGGCCGGTTCGGCAGGCACTCGCGCTGCTTGCGACCGACCGGCTCGTCGATCTCGAACCGAATCGCGGCGCGTTCGTCGCGAGTCCGTCGCTGCAGGAAGTGCACGAGGTGTTCGAGATGCGCCGGATCATCGAGCTCGCCGTGGTCGAGCGGATCTGTGCCGGACACGGCACGCGCAGATTGAAGGGCATCGCCGGGATGATCGGTCGCGAGCGCAAGGCGTTCGAGACCCACGATTTCTCGACGTGGATCCGTCTGTCCGGCGAGTTTCATACGGCGCTCGCCGCGCTCACCGGCAACGCGGTGCTGTGCGAATGCCTGAACGGACTGGTTGCGCGTTCGACGCTGATTTCGGCGCTGTACGAATCGATCGGCCGCAGTCCGTGCTCGTGCGAAGACCACGAAGCGATTCTGGCCGCGCTCGACGCCGGCCATGCGCAGGACGCAGCCACGCTGATGGCGCGCCACCTGCAAAGCGTCGAGTTGAAGATGCTGGATCGTCCGGCGCGCGGCGCCGTCGATCTGAGCGAAGTTTTCAGCAAATAAGCACCGGCAACATCAGCGGAACAAGCAGCGGCACGAGTGACGAAATAGCCGCGCCAATCTGAAGCACCCCGCGCGCACGCGCTCATGCGTGGTGCGCGCCGCACTGAATTCGAACTGACCGACCTCCGCTCGCGCGGCGCGCGTTGACGCGCGCGACCGTGCGTGCCGTGGCTCGCCTGTACCCGGCGCTTCAGGAGGCTAACTCCACGCCGGATACTCGCGAACCCACATCGGCGCGAACCCGCGCCCGGACGGCCCGCAGGCGCTACGGCGTGCGCATCAATACACGCGACGTAGCACCGGGTCCGGCTGGGCACGGGTGGCCGTAGTACCGGCCGCGCTCGCTGGCATGGGGGATGCAGTCCTTTGGGTCCGCATCTCGTATCTGTATTTCGCGTTTGCAACTCGTTCGCAATCGACGGTCCCCATCTCAAGGAGGAGTCATGGCTCAGTTCAGTGCAGCACCGGGTAATCCCGCCAACGCCGCGATGCCGGCATTCGACGAAGGCACGTCGCCCGGTTCGCCGATGCCCGCGGGCTACAGCGAACGTTTGTATAACAAAGATCTCGCGCCGTTGCGTCATCAGACCTGGGGCGCCTACAACATCTTCGCGTTCTGGATGTCGGACGTGCACAGCGTCGGCGGCTATGTGTTCGCGGGCAGCCTGTTCGCGCTCGGCCTGACGAGCTGGCAGGTGCTGATCGCGCTGCTCGTCGGCATCTCGATCGTCAACGTGCTGTGCAATCTGATCGCGCGGCCGAGTCAGCAGAATGGCGTGCCGTATCCGGTCGCCTGCCGCGCGACTTTCGGTGTGCTCGGCGCGAACATTCCGGCGGTGATTCGCGGGTTGATCGCGGTCGCGTGGTATGGCATACAGACCTATCTCGCGTCGAGTGCGCTCGTGATCGTCGTGCTGAAATTTTTCCCGCAACTGCTGCCGTATGCGGACGTGCATCGGCACGGCATGATGGGTCTGTCGACGATCGGCTGGGTCGGCTTCATGGTGCTGTGGGTGCTGCAGGCGCTGGTGTTCTGGAACGGCATGGAGACGATCAAGAAGTTCATCGACTTCGCAGGCCCAGCGGTGTACGTCGTGATGTTCGTGCTCTCCGGCTACATGGTGTGGCGCGCGGGCTGGCGCAACATCGGGATCAATCTCGGCGGTGTGAAGTATCACGGGCTCGAAGTCGTACCGGTGATGATCACCGCGATTTCGCTGGTGGTGTCGTACTTCTCGGGACCGATGCTGAACTTCGGCGATTTCTCGCGCTACGGCAAGAGCTTTCGCAGCGTGCAGCGCGGCAACTTCTGGGGACTGCCGGTTAACTTCCTCGCGTTCTCGCTCGTCACCGTTGTGACGACGGCGGCGACGCTGCCGGTGTTCGGCGAACTGATCACCGATCCGGTCGAAACGGTCGGCCGCATCGACTACCCGACCGCAGTGATTCTCGGTGCGCTGACATTCACGATCGCGACGATCGGCATCAACATCGTGGCGAACTTCGTGTCGCCGGCGTTCGACTTTTCGAACGTCGCGCCGCGGCTCATCAGCTGGCGCGCGGGTGGCATGCTCGCGGCGGTCGCGTCGATTTTCATCACGCCGTGGAACCTGTTCAACAACCCCGCGGTGATCCACTACACGCTCGACGTGCTCGGCAGTTTCATCGGTCCGCTGTACGGCGTGCTGATCGTCGACTACTACCTCGTGAAGCGGCAGAAGATCGTCCTCGACGATCTGTACACGGTGTCCGAATCCGGCTCGTACTGGTATCGCGGCGGCGTGAACTACAAGGCGGTTGCGGCGCTGCTGCCGGCGGCGGTGATTGCGGTGGCTTGTGTGATGGTGCCGGGGCTGAATGGTCTGGCGAACTTCTCGTGGTTTATCGGTGCGCTGCTTGGTGCAGGGTTTTATCTGGTGTTTGCGCGCCGCTGATGCACGATTGATCCGAAGACAGGCAAGGCCGCAATCGAAAGAAAATGGCAGCTAGCTGCATGGGACGGCAGTAAGCGCTAAAGCGCCAACTGCCGTCGACAGCTAGCTGCATGGGACGGCAGTAGGCGCTAAAGCGCCAACTGCCGTCGACAGCAACTATCTTGAGACGAGCAATGTCACGCGTCATGGAAGTCCGACTGCCAGGGAGTGTTGGAGCGAACCATTGCGTTAAGCGTGATGAGCAGTTTGCGCATGCGGGCGACAAGGGCGACCTTTTTGGGTTTGCCAGCGGCCAGCAGACGCGAGTAGCAAAGTTCGATGGCCGGATTAAAACGCGTGGCCACGAGCGCCGCGACGTACAGCACGCGACGCACCGAGGCGCGG
>NZ_JBOIGG010000033.1:0-39232 GCF_050742655.1 Paraburkholderia sp.
GTCGCCCTTGTCGCCTGCATGCGCAAACTGCTCATCACGCTTAACGCAATGGTTCGCTCCAACACTCCCTGGCAGTCGGACTTCCATGACGCGTGACATTGCTCGTCTCAAGATAGTTGCTGTCGACGGCAGTTGGTGCTTCAGCACTTACTGCGGTCCCATGCAACGAAGTTGCGATCATGTTGTACGACGTGACTGCCGGTTGCCGCGCGTACTCTGACGGTACGATCCACCGCGGCGCGGACATTCGGGCGCTAACGTTCGAGTATCGCAACAACGCCCTGGCCGCCCGCCGCGCAGATCGAGATCAACCCGCGCGCGGTGCCGGCCGGTTTGTCGAGTTGCACAAGCATCTTCGCGAGCCCCGCGACGATCCGTCCGCCAGTCGCCGCGAACGGATGGCCGGTTGCGAGCGAGCCGCCGTTCACGTTCAGCTTCGCGCGATCGATCGGGCCGAGCGGGCTAGGCAGGCCGAGCGCGGTGCGACAGTACTCGTCGTCCTGCCATGCTTCGAGCGTGCACAGCACCTGCGCAGCGAACGCCTCGTGAATCTCGTACAGATCGAAGTCCTGCAGCGTGAGCCCGGCGCGCGCGAGCATCCGCGGCACCGCGTACGCAGGTGCCATCAGCAGGCCTTCTTTTTTGTCGAAGTAGTCGACGGCCGCGGTCTCCGACGCGCTCAGGTACGCGAGCACCGGCAGGCCGCGCGCCGCGGCCCATTCCTCGCTGGCGAGCAGCACGGCCGATGCACCGTCGGTGAGCGGCGTCGAGTTGCCTGCCGTGAGCGTGCCGGCATCGCGATCGAACGCGGGCTTGAGGCCGGCGAGTTTTTCGAGCGTGAGATCGCTGCGCAGGTTGTTATCGCGCGCGACGCCGCGATACGGCGTCATCAGGTCGTTCAGGAAGCCGCGCGCATACGCTTCCGACAGCTTGCGATGGCTGTCGTATGCGAGCACGTCCTGGGCCTCGCGCGAGATGCTCCAGCGCTTGGCCATCAGCTCGCAGTGCTCGCCCATCGACAGCCCCGTGCGCGGCTCGCTGATGCGTGGCAGCAGCGGCTTGAAGAACATGCCAGGCCGCAGTTGCGACAGCGCACCGACACGCTGGCCGGTCGTCTTGCCGCGGTTCGCCTGGAGCAGAATCTTGCGCATCCGTTCGTTCACGCCGATCGGTGCATCGGACGTCGTATCGACGCCGCCTGCGATGCCTGCTTCGATCTGCCCGAGCGCGATCTTGTTCGCGACGAGGATCGCCGCTTCGAGTCCGGTGCCGCAGGCCTGCTGCACGTCGTACGCGGGGGTTTCCTTCGCGAGCGTAGTCGACAGCACGGATTCGCGGGCGAGGTTGTAGTCGCGCGAGTGCTTGATGACGGCGCCGGTCGCGACTTCGCCGAGCCGTTCGCCGTGCAGGTTGAAGCGATCGATCAGGCCTTGCAGCGTGAACGTCAGCATGTCCTGATTCGACGCGGTCGCGTACGCGGTATTCGAGCGCGCGAACGGAATCCGGTTGCCGCCGACGATGGCGACGCGCCGCACGGCGGGAGGCGGGAGGGACATGCTGGGCTCCTCGAGATTGTTATCGCTCATTGCAGCATCTTCATTGCAGCACCCATTGAAAACGGCCACGCAGATGCGGTTTTTCGCCGGCCTTGTCGCGTGCTTCGAACTCGCGCTCGACGAGCGACGGCGCGGCGCTCCATAGCGATGCTTCGCCGGGCAGCAGCATCGGTAGCTTGAATTCGGCGGCGAGCGACGCTTCGGCGAGCGGTTTCGGCGGTTGCAGTGCTGCGGCCGCGCGTGCGAGCGACCACATGCCGTGCGCGATCGCGCGCGGAAAACCGAACGCCTTCGCGGACAGCGCGGTCAGGTGAATCGGGTTGTAGTCGCCGGACACGCGCGCGTAGTCGCGGCCCAATTGCGCGGGCAGTTGCCAGCGCGCGTGGCGCGCAAGCGTGTCGCGGTCGAGTTCGAGCGGTGCGAGCGCGGTGCCGCGCGCGGGAATGCCGCGCTTCAGGTACACGCTGTCGCCGTCCCACACCGCTTCGCCTCGCCGATACAGACGCGAATGCAGCACGAACGCCTGGCCCTTGTCGTGCTGCAGCAGCGCGCCGCATTCGACTTCGACGCGCAGCACGTCGCCGGCCGCGAGCGGTCGCCGCAGACGCACGCTGTTCGCGAGATGCACGAGCCCGAGCGCGGGCCATGGAAACGCCGGATCGGTCAGCAGTTGCAGATGCAGCGGAAACGCGAGCAGATGCGGGTAGGTGAGCGGCATCCCGTGCTCGGGGATGAAGCCGCACACGCGCGCATAGCGTTCGATCTCTGCGGACTCGAGCGGCACCGCGGGGCGCACGAGACGCAATGCAGGCAACTGCGTCGCGCGGCCGCGCTTGAAGAGGCCGGACAGCGCGCGCGCATAGCGCTGCGCAGGCGGCGCGAGACGCTCGACGACGACCGTCTTCGCGCGCTCCGTGCGTTGCCCGGTGTCGTAGCCCGGCTCGCCGAAGGGTTCGCTCATCGTCACGCTCCGATCAGGCTCTGGCCGCATACACGCACGACCTGTCCGGTGACGCTCGCCGACGCGGGTTGCGCGAGCCACGCGATGGTCTGCGCGACATCGACTGGCTGGCCGCCCTGGCTCATCGAGTTCATCCGGCGACCGGCTTCGCGGATCGCGAGCGGAATCTTCGCGGTCATCTGCGTTTCGATGAAGCCCGGCGCGACCGCGTTGATCGTGATGCGCCGCTCGCGCAGACGCGGCGCCATGCTCTGCACGCGACCGATCACGCCGGCCTTCGACGCCGCATAGTTGGTCTGGCCGAGATTGCCCGCGATGCCGCTGATCGACGACACGCACACGATCCGGCCACCGTCGCGCAGCGTCCCGGCCGCAAGCAGCGCATCGTCGATGCGCTCCTGCGCACCGAGATTGATGTCGATCACGCTGTGCCACGCGGCCTCGCTCATCTTCGCGATGGTCTTGTCCTTCGTGATGCCCGCGTTGTGCACGACGATGTCGACACCGTTCTCGTCGAGCGCCGCGGCGATCTGCGCGGGCGCGTCGGGCGCGGCGATGTCGAACGTGAGCGCGGTGCCGCCGAGCGGACGCATCGTCGAGGCGAGCGCATCGTGCGCGGACGGGATGTCGATGCCGATTACGTGTGCACCCTGTGCGGCGAGCACGTTCGCGATCGCCGCGCCGATGCCGCGCGCGGCGCCGGTGACGAGCGCGCGTCGTCCGGCGAGCGGCTGGGTCCAGTCGGACGACGCGGGCGTTGCATCGTCTTTTCTCGTTGGGTCCGCTTCGATCCGCACCACCTGACCCGACACGTATGCGGAGCGCGGCGACAGAAAGAAGCGCAACGTCCCTTCCAGACGATGCGCGGCATGCGGCGCGACGTAGATCAGGTTCGACGTGATACCGCGCCGTGCTTCCTTGCCTAGCGAACGCGTCAACCCTTCGAGCGCGCGTTGCGCGGTGTGGCTGCGCGGATCGTCGCAGGTTTCGGGCGTGCGTCCGAGCACGACGATGCGGCCGCATTTGCCGAGCGAGCGCAACGTGTCGTGAAAGAACTGATAGAGCGCATCGAGCCGTACGCTGTCGTCGATGCCGCTTGCATCGAACACGAGCGCCGCGACGCGTGCCGAAGAGCCGCGCTCGGCCGGCTCGAACCGGCCGGTCATCAAGCCGTGGCGGTTCGCGAGTGGCACCCACAGCCCGGCACTTTCGTGCGCGACGCTCGTAAAGCCGGTACTCGCGACCACATCGGCGAGCGCATCGAGCAACTGCGGCGCGGTACCGGCGCCGACCGCGACGAGGCCATCGTATTCGGGCGCGTCTTCGCGGTAGCGGCGCAGCACTTCGGGTTTCGGCAACCCGAGCGAGCGCGCGAGGCGCGCGCCGAGCGGCGAGTTGACGAAATTCAGGTAGGAGTCGTTCATCGTCCGTTGTTCCGCCGGCGAGGTTCAATCACGTCAGTGTGCACGGTGGGCGACTCATGCGGCAAGCTGCATTGCTTTGTCGAGCGCTTCCTTGCGGCGCTGCAGATCGCCGAGCAGGCCGAAGTCCTGATCGAAGTCGTCGACCTTCACGACCATCGCGCCGTAATGCGCGTAGTCGTCGAGCGTCTTGCGCTCGTCCGCATCGATGAGGCCGCGCTGCAAGGCGGTTTCGGTCCAGCCGGCGAGATCGGGGAGACTCTGCGGCATTGGCTCGATCTCGCCACGCTTGACCGCCTCGCGCAGCTTCTGGTCGATCTGCGTGACGCGCGGGTTCAGCGCGAACACCAGCTCGCCGTAGCCGAGTGCATCGACTTCGACCGGCGGGATGTACGAATCGGCGAGCAGCCGGTCACGTGCGGCGCCGGGCGTCTGCATCAGTTCGGCGATCTCGGTGCCGAGCAGGTCGGACGGCTCACGATGCGGCAGGCCGAACGGGAAGGCGAGCACACGCACGAGCATCGCCGCGATGCGGTTCGGGTAATTCGCGAGCACGCCGTCGAGCGCGTGCTGCGCCTGATACAACGAATCCTCGACGCCCCAGCGCACGAGTGGCAGATCCGCTTCCTGGCGGCCTTCGTCCTCGAAGCGCTTCAGCGTCGCGGAGATCAGATAGAGCTGCGACAGCACGTCGCCGAGCCGGCCCGAGATTCGCTCACGCCGTTTCAGATCGCCGCCGAGCACGAACATCGACACATCGGCGAGCAAGGCGAACGCGGTGGAGAGTCGGCTCGCCGCGCGGTAGTAGTGCGCGAGCGGTGCATACGCGCGCTGCGGCTTTGCGATCAGGAGGCCACCCGTCACGCCGTCGACAAAGCTGCGCACGACGTTCGACAACGTGAATGCAACATGACCGAAGAACGCTTCGTCGAAATCGATCAACGCCTTCGCGTGGTCGGGTTCGCGCGTGGCGGCCATCTCTTTCAGCACGAATGGATGGCAGCGGATCGCACCCTGGCCGAAGATGATCAGGCAGCGCGTGAGGATGTTCGCGCCTTCGACCGTGATCGCGATCGGCACCTGCTGGTACGCACGCGCGAGGAAGTTCGACGGGCCCATGCAGATGCCTTTGCCGGCGGCGACGTCCATGCCGTCGTTGATGACCTTCCGCGCGCGTTCGGTGATGTGGTATTTCGCAATCGCGGAGATCACCGAAGGCTTTTCGCCGAGATCGACCGCGTGCGCGGACAGACGACGCGCGGCATCCATTACGTAGAGGTTGCCGCCCATGCGGCCGAGCGCTTCCTGCACGCCCTCGAACTTGCCGATGGCGGTGCGGAACTGGCGTCGCACTGCGGCATATGCGCCGGTGCCGCGCACTGCGATCTTCGCCATCCCGACGTTCGACGACGGCAGCGAGATCGCGCGGCCCGCCGCGAGGCATTCCATCAGCATGCGCCAGCCGTTGCCGACCTGCGCGCGTCCGCCGATCACCCAGTCGAGCGGAATGAAAACGTCCTTGCCCGAGTTCGGGCCGTTCTGGAACACTGCGTTCAGCGGCCAGTGGCGCCGGCCGATGTTCACGCCCGGATGACGCGTCGGAATCAGCGCGCAGGTGATGCCGGGCTCGTCGTCGTTGCCGAGCAGATGATCGGGGTCGTGCACGCGGAACGCGAGACCGAGCACCGTCGCGATCGGCCCGAGCGTGATGTAGCGCTTGTCCCAGGTCACACGAAAACCGAGCGTCTCGCGACCGTCGAATGTGCCCTTGCAGACGACACCGACATCCGGAATCGCGGCCGCATCGGAACCCGCGTACGGGTTCGTCAGCGCGAAGCACGGAATCTCTTCGCCGCGCGCAAGGCGGGGCAGGTAGTAGTTCTTCTGTTCGTCGGTGCCGTAGTGCATCAGCAGCTCGGCTGGACCGAGCGAGTTCGGCACCATGACCGATACGGCCGCGGCGGAGCAGCGCGTCGCGAGCTTCATGATGACCTGCGAATGCGCGTACGCGGAGAACTGCTTGCCGCCGTACTGCTTCGGAATGATCATCCCGAGAAAGCCTTTGTCCTTGACGTACTGCCACGCCTGCGGCGACAGGTCCTGCCACACCGTGGTGGTTTCCCAGTCGTTCGCGAGATCGCACAGACGCTCGGTCTCGTTGTCGAGAAACGCTTGTTCCTCGGCCGTGAGCGTAACCGGACCGTGCGCGAGCAGCGTGTCCCAATGGGGTCTGCCGGAGAACAGCGCGGCGTCCCACCACACCGTGCCGGCTTCGATCGCATCGCGTTCGGTCGGCGACATCTCCGGCAGGATCTTGCGGAACGTGTCGAGCACGCGACGCGACAGCCAGGCGCGGCGAAGCGGTTTGACCGTGAGCACGAGCGCGGGCAGTACGAAGACGATCGCGAGGAGCGTCGTGCCCAGCGCGAGGGCGCCGGCCAGATGCGCGGCCGCGACCCAGACGATCATGAAGGTAAGCCACCACGATGCGCGTGCCCGGCGATAGACGAGCGCCGCACCGACGACCACGAGCGCAACGATGAACCACGTCATGACGATTCCTCCCTCTGTTCCTGTCTCTGTTTCTGCGGGCGAGCGTATCCCCACGACGGACGGCGCGCGTGTTCTTCTGCTGTGACGGGCGCGAAGCCCGTCGTCTGGTTCAGGCCGGCCTCGACGGCGCGGCCGGCGCGATCAGCGGCACATCAGTTGCCTGCGCGTTGCCGCGAACGGCGTTGCGCAGGCTCTACCGCTAGATCGCGCGGCCGCTCATCCGGCCGGGCACGAGCAACGCCGCAGGGATCGTGCGCCGGCGTTGCCCGCTCGCGGTTTCACGCGGCGCCGTGCACGACCTGTGCGGTCACGCCTTCGGCCGGTGCACTGCTGCTGTTACCGCTACTGCTGCGTTCGACCGGCACGGCCGTCTGCGCGATCGCAGCCGCCGCGATCGGGCACGCGAGCGTGCTGGTGCCGTCGGAGGCGCTGTCCGGCGAGCCGTCGGCTGCATCGCCGAGCACGGCCGCGAACGCGGCGAGCTGGCTTGCGTCAGGTTGCGGCGCCTTCAGTGCCGCAACCATCAGCGATGCGAGCCGCGCGATCAGTTGCAGGTCGTTCATGTTCTTGCCCTGCGAGAACTCGGAGATGAGGCTTTCCGTGTCGGTGCCGGCAAGTACGCCCGACAGCGCACCGATCGCGAAGTGCAGGCGCCAGCCGAGTTCTTCGCGCGGCAGATGCGGCAGCGCGCGCTGGAACGCATCGAAGAACCGCACAGCCACCGACGCGTAATGCGCACCCAGAAAATCGCGGATGAACGACGACGGGTCCGTGTACGCGCGTCCCAGCAGACGCAGGAACGCCTTGCCACCGACCCGCGGTTCACGTGAGAGCCGCAGCGCGGGGATAAACATCGCGCCGAGCACGTGCTCGCAGGTCAGACGTGAGCCGAGCATCGCGTCGAAGCGCTCGAGCAGCTTCAGCCGTTCCTCGTTGAGCCGGTCGAGCCGGCGCGAGAGCATCGCGTGAATCAGCGCTTCCTTGTTGCCGAAGTGATAGTTGACCGCGGCGAGATTGACCTCGGCGCGCGAGGTGATCTGCCGCAGCGACATAGCCTCATAGCCGCACTCGATGAAGAGCGCTTCAGCGGCGTCGAGGATTCTTGATTTCGTGTCGCCGGCGGGCCGGCCCGTTGTGCGAACTGCCATGTTGCGTCTCCCAATGCCGGTCGCCCGGCCGCAAACAAGCGATTCAAATAGATATTTGAAACAGCCGTTTTTTTCAGGATAAAAAGGATAGGGTCGTGCGGGCAAGCGTTGTGTGTGGATAGACTCCTCTAAAAATCGGGCGGCACGTTGTCGTGCACGCACTCCGGACCGCAGACGAAAAAGGCCGTTCCGACAATCAGTCGGAACGGCCTCGTATGGCGTGCTGGCAATGTTGTCCGGCGGGTCGTGCCCGCCGGCTTTTCACTTCCGGTCGCGGCTAATGGACTGCCGCCACGACCTGTTCTGCTGATTGTGTCATATCTATGCCGCGGCGTTCACGACTAAACCAGATCAAGATGGCGATCACCACCGCGACGATGCCGATCACGGTCGCCATCACGGTCGCGTAGTCGTTGCCGTGCGCTTCAGCGATGCCCGCCTGCAGCGGCCCGTTGACCGATGCGATCAGGTTGCCGAGCTGGTAGACGAGGCCTGGGAACGTCGCACGGATTTCGTCCGGCGAGATTTCGTTCAGGTGGACCGGAATCACACCCCATGCGCCCTGCACGGAGATCTGCAACAGGAACGCGCCGGTCGCGAGCAGGAACGGTGTGCTCGAAAACGCCCACAGCGGCAGCACGGGCAGCGCGATCAGCGCGGCGATACAGATCGCGCGCTTGCGGCCGATCTTCTCCGACAGCGAGCCGAAGAACAGACCGCCGACGATCGCGCCGATGTTCAGCGTGACCGCGATCCACGACACGGTATGCGCATCGAAATGACGCTGGACCCGCAGGAAGGTCGGATAAAGATCCTGCGAGCCGTGCGAGAAGAAGTTGAACGCGGTCATCAGGACGATCGCGTACAGCGACAGCTTCACGTTCTGCCTCAGCGTCTTGATGAGACCCGGACGCTGCTTCTTCTCGAGCGTCTTGAACGCGGGAGATTCCGGCACGTGCGCCCGCACATACAGCACGAGCAGGGCGGGTATTACGCCGACGAAGAACATGCCGCGCCAGCCGATGTACTGGTAGAAAAGCCCGAAGACGAGCGAGGCAAGCAGAAAGCCGCTGGGGTAACCGGCCTGCAGCAGCCCCGAAACGAAGCCGCGCGCTTTGGTCGGCACGGTCTCCATCGTCAGTGCGCCGCCGACGCCCCATTCGCCGCCCATCGCGATGCCGAACAGCGCGCGCAGCACGAGCAGAGTGGTGAGGTTCGGCGAAAAGCCCGACAGCAGTTCAAGTAGCGAGAAGCACGCGATGTTGACCATCAGCGTCGGACGGCGGCCATACTTGTCGGCGAGCCAGCCGAAGATCAATGCGCCCACTGGACGCATCGCCAGCGTCAGCATGATCCCAAAAGCGACAGACTTGATGTCCGTGCCGAATTCTCCCGCGATGTCTTTCAGAACGAAAACCATCAGAAAGAAATCGAATGCATCGAGTGTCCAGCCCAGATAGGCCGCGATCGTTACGTTTCGTTGTTCTCGAGTCCAGCTCATTGATTGTTCTCCTGAGTCTCCGGTTCCATCGTGTGATGAGCGGCGGGCCGCGTTTGGCGGCTGCGCCTTACCCCGTTTGAGTTTGAAGCGAGTGTACGCCGACCGTTAAGCGAACGCATGGATGAATGCGTTTTATCGGTAGTAATCCCTGGTCGGGACCTGTTTGATTTTTGTTTAAAGTTAGGTAAATGTAATATATGTATTAATGAGGATAGATTTTTGTTTGAATTTAGTAATGTCAGTTAAAGGAGACTGCAGCGATGCTGCCGCATCTGGACACCGCACGGCTGCTGTTGCGTCCGCGGACCCTCGATCAGGTTGAGGCGTGCATCGCGATGGACCGTGACCCGGACGTGACGCGCCACATTC
This sequence comes from Paraburkholderia sp., assembly GCF_050742655.1. Classification (GTDB taxonomy): domain Bacteria; phylum Pseudomonadota; class Gammaproteobacteria; order Burkholderiales; family Burkholderiaceae; genus Paraburkholderia. The sequence continues at coordinate 9,510 of NZ_JBOIGG010000033.1, forward strand.
CCGGGCCGTGGCACGACCCGGTCGCGCATCGTCGGTTCGTCGAGGAACGAACGACGCATGCGTGGCCGACAGGGCTCGGCTACTGGTCGATTTTCGAGCGGCATGCGCCCGAGCGATTCGTCGGCTGGGTGCTACTGATTCCGGAGGATGCGGTGGGGCCTGACGTCGAGATCGGCTGGCGTCTTGTACGCGACACATGGGGACGCGGGATTGCGAGCGAGGCTGCGCTCGCGGTCGTACATCATGCGTTCGACACGGTGGGATTGACGGAAGTCGTCGCGGGCATCGCCGAACGCAATGCCGCTTCGCGGCGCGTCGCCGAAAAGCTCGGCATGCGTTGCGCGCCGGATGCTCGGGCCGACGCGGACGGCTATGTTCGCTACCAGCTCGTGCGTGCGGAAGGGGCGTGACGCGGGCTGCAGTTTCACTTCGATCCGCGTCGAAACGTCAGGGGAAGTTGCACCGCTAAGCTGGGGGCAATTTCCTCCTGAACGCACGAGCCCATGAACGCAAATACCGATCCGCAGATTCTCAACATTTATGAGCAATGGCATAGGGCGGTCGTTGCCCGTGATCTCGAAGGCTTGATGGCGCTCTATGCGGAAGACGCCATTCTCGAAACACCGTTGATCGTCGTGACCTTGCCCGAGAAGTCGGACGGCATGCTTCGCGGCAAACCAGAGATTCGAGATTTCTTCGACGCGGGGCTACGCAAACTGCAAAGCAGTCTCGGTCGCTGGTATAGAACAGGCACGTTCTTTTCGAATGGCCGGCAACTGACCTGGGAATATCCGCGCGAGACGCCGCAGGGCGATCAGGTCGATCTCGTCGAGGTGATGGACGTCGCGGACGGACTCATCACGCATCATCGCGTGTACTGGGGATGGGTGGGGTTCAAGTCGCTGATGGCGGCGGCGACGGCAAACGGGAGTGCGCGCTGATCATGGCCGAACGCGTATCGACCTGCAGTGCCGCGCAGCGCGTGCTGGCCGCGACCAGTATCAGCTACACGGTCGTGTTCACCAGATTCTCCGGCAGCGTGTCAGCGCTGTCCTCGTGGACTGACGGAAGGGCGCCGCGTAAAAGACCGCTGGCCCTGTAGCGCCTCGGGCAAGGTCGCTCTCGGCGGCGCAATGTAATACCCCTGCACGAGGATCTCGGGGCGTTGCGCCAGCCAGCGCAATTGCTCGCGAGTCTCCACGCCTTCCGCGACCGCGGCAATCCCAAGACGCGCAAACAGATCCAGTATCGTACTCACGACCGTACACGCGAGTGGCGACGCGGGTATGCCCTGCAGGAATTCACGCGTGAGCTTGACGGTATCGATATGCATCCGGTCGAGCGTCGTTAGCGATGAAAAGCCGGTACCGAAGTCGTCGATCGCGAGGCGCACGCCGAGTCGTCTGAGCGATCGTGTGAACTCGTGCACGGCCAGTATCTTCGCGACATCCTCTGTTTCGATCAGTTCGAGTTCGAGCAGACACGGATCGACCGCGTGTTTATCCGTGATCGCTTTTATCTTTTCGCTAAGCGCATCGTCGACCAGTTGCGAAGGCTGGATGTTGACCGCGACGTGAGCCGGTGCATCGATGCCGGACTTCCGCAAGTTCGCCAGTTGCTGGCACACGGTCTCGAGAACGAAGTAGCTGGTTTCGCGCGCGACATCGACGTTGTCGAATGCATGGCGGAAGCTTCCGGGCAGAAGGACGCCATAGTCCGGATGCGACCATCTCAGCAGGCATTCCACCCCGGACAACGTGCCGGTCTGCGCGTGAACAATAGGCTGGAAGGCGACACGAAATTCGTCGGTCTTCAATCCCTTCATGACTCTATCGATCAGGTTCGCGCCGGCAAGTGCTTCACCAGCCTGCGAAGAAATCACGTCGCTAGCGGCTAGCCGGGCGGGCAAATCTTTCTTCTGATACATACCACGCTCCTTTTTGCTCGCTCAAGGGGACTCGAAAGCCACGCTCGGCCTGAACTCAATGCGACCGCCAAAGCGGCCTGGTTAACCCGTGGTCGACTATATTTTTTTACTGTTTTTCAATCTCATAATCAATGTCAAATAAGCTTTGTTAAGTTTTAAAAATAGTCAAATGAGCCTGCTGCCTGAGGGGTTCAGGCACAGGTCTTCGCACGGCACCATGCCGGTCGCGCGGTGATAACGGTCGTCATTTCCTCATATCCAGGAATGAAATCGGAGCGCGGGTTTAATAGCGGGTTCAGCCCGCAGCCGCGAGGTTTGACGTTATTTAAAGCATCGCGAAGAAAATATTGCATTTGTTAAAGGTTCGAAATTATCCCGTCCCGGACAATGCGTCGTGGCTGAATCGGTGCGGTGCGACGCTCATCACAGAGTCGGCCATATACGCTTTCAATATCGAGCACCACTCATCAACGGGAATAGTCATGAAATTCACACGCTTCGGCATCCTTACTGCAATCGCCGCAGTAACGGCCATGCCGGTCGCTTCGCAAGCTGCGGACGGCACCATCACGTTTACCGGCCAGATCACCAGCCAGACCTGCACGATCAGCGGCAACGGCGGCGGCAAGAACTTCACGGTCACGCTGCCGACCGTGTCGACCTCGGCACTGGCCACCGCGGGCACGACCGCAGGCCGTACGCCGTTCAATATCGCGCTCTCGAACTGCACGCCGAACTCGGGCAACGTTTCGACGTACTTCGAGCCGGGCGCGACTGTCGACACGACGACCGGTCAACTGGTCAACGCGTCGGGTACGGCGACCAACGTCGAAGTCGGCCTGCTCAACGGCGACAGCAGCGTGGTCACGCTGGGTGCGGCGCAAGCGTCGCAGAACTCGAAGGCCGTTGCGCTGGCTAGCGGCGCGGCGACGCTCAAGTACTTCGCGCAATACGTCGCAACGGGCGGTGCTTCGACGGCAGGTACGGTCAACACGACCGTCATGTATTCGATCGTCTATCAGTAACAGACGACGTTACGGGGTGGCAACCGGCACCCTTCGCGGTGCCGGTTGCAAAAATATCAAGGCGAACGAGATATTCGCCACGGAATCACGGATTGCGAAATGACGGCGCAAAAAAGATGGCGTGCGGCGATGCTGGTTTTCGCATTGTCGCTGGGTGCGAACGGTGCGCACGCGGGTGTCGTGATCAGCGGAACGCGTGTGATCTATCCCGCGCAGGAACGCGAAGTCACCATCAAACTCAGTAACGAAGGCAATGCGCCGGCGCTGGTCCAGGCGTGGCTCGACACGGGCAATCCGAACGCGATGCCGGAAGAATCGAAGGTGCCGTTCACACTGTCGCCGCCGCTGTTTCGTCTCGATCCGAAGAAAGGGCAGAGTCTGCGTCTGATCTACACGCAGGAAGCGATGCCGCAGGACAGGGAATCGCTGTTCTGGCTCAACGTGCTCGAAGTACCGCCGCGTGCCGCGGCAAGCACGACATCCGGTACGCCCAATTCGCTGCAACTCGCATTCCGCTCGCGCATCAAGGTGTTTTTCCGTCCGGCTGGCCTGTCCGGAGATGCGAACGACGCAGCCTCGAAGGTCACCTGGAAGTTCGTGCACAAGGACACCGGAAGCTACGTGCTCGAAGCCACTAATCCGACGGCGTATCACGTGACGTTTAGCAAGCTCGTTGCAACCGACGGCACGTCGACGTGGCAGAACGACAAGGGCGGCATGGTCGATCCGGACGCCACGATGGACTTCGATATCGGCTCCGCGGCACCTCCTGATAGCGCGCCGCAACGCGTCGATTACACGTTCATCAACGACTACGGCGCGGGTACGACGGGCAAATACGAAGCGCGAGTGAAACCGTAGCGCCGACAGCAGAACACCTCGCTTCGACTCACGACAAAAAACAGGTCACGCCCTCAGCCAACCGGCCGGAGCGGGACCCACTTTAACCGCACGCGCAGCCGGCCAGCGCGACGAGACCAGCAAGCAGACGCCATGCGTACCCGAGAACAGTGTCCTCGACCGCGTACCACGAACCGGTTCGCGCTCCGCCGCAGCCACGCCGTCATCCTCGGCGCGATGGCGGCGTGGAGCGCGATGCCGGCGTTTGCAGCGGCCAATTCCGGCGCGACGACGCTCGCCGACGTGCAGTTCAACGACCAGTTCCTGATGCGGCCCAAAGGGCAGAGCGTCGACGTGTCGCGCTTCGAGCACGGCAATCCGGTGTTGCCGGGCGAATATACGATCGATCTCTATGTGAACGGCAACTGGGTCGGCCACACCGCGGTGCGTTTTGTCGCGCAGCCGGGGAGTGCCAGCGCCACACCGTGTTTCGACAGGACGCTGATCGAGCGACTCGGTCTGAATTTTTCGACGCTGTCGGCGAAAGGACACGACGAACTCGCGAAGGCTCAGGCCGGCGAGTGCGCGAACGTGGCCGACCTGGTCGACGGGGCGTCGCAGTCGTTCGATATGTCGGACCTGCGGCTCGATCTGAGCATTCCGCAGGTCGCGTTGCTGCGCAATCCGCAGGGTTACGTGAGCCCGGAGTTCTGGGACGAGGGCGTCACCTCGGCAACCCTCGGCTACAACCTCAACTCGTTCCATGTGAGCGGTTCAGGCTCGGCGAACACGCAGACCTACCTGGGACTGAACGGCGGAATCAACTTCGGCAACTGGCATTTCCGGCAAAACTCGGCGATCACCTGGCAGTCGAACGGGCCACGTTCCTACCAGGACATCGCGACCTATCTGCAGCACGATCTGCCGTCGATCCGCAGCCAGCTGACGATCGGCGACGCGTTCACCGATGGCGCCGTGTTCGACAGCATCGGTATCCGCGGCGTCGAACTCGCGAGCGACGATCGCATGCTGCCCGATTCGCTGCGCGGCTACGCGCCGCTGATCCGCGGGATCGCGACGAGCAATGCGCGCGTGACGGTCACGCAGAACGGCAACAAGCTCTACGAAACCAACGTCGCGCCGGGTGCGTTCGAGATCAACGATCTCTATGCGACCGGTTACGGCGGCAACCTGCTCGTGACGGTGACGGAGGCCGACGGCAGTCAGCACAGTTTTTCGGTCCCGTACGCATCGGTTGCGCAGCTGCTGCGCCCGGGCATTACGCGCTTCAATGTCGCCGTCGGCCAGTTCCGCGATGCGCAGGTCAACGAGCACAGCAACCTGCTGCAGGGCACCGTGCAGCACGGCTTCAACAACATCGTGACCGGCTACGCGGGAACGATCGTCGCGCAGGGTTATCTGGCGGGATTGATCGGCGCGGCGGTCAACACGCCGCTGGGCGCGGTGGCGGTCGACTTGACCGAAGCGCGTGCCAGCATTCGAGGCCTGACGGACACCACCGGCCAGAGCGTACGGATCAGCTACAGCAAGCTGGTCCCGACCACGAACACGAATTTCACGGTGGCCGCCTATCGCTATTCGTCGAGCGGTTTCTGGGCGCTGCGCGACGCGATGCTCGCACGCGACCGCGTCGCTGACGGCCAGGATCCGAGCGCGGTCGATCGCCAGCGCAACCAGGTCCAGCTGACGATGAACCAGAGTTTCGGCAACGGCTGGGGTAATGCGTACGTGGTCGGCTCGACACTCGATTACTGGAATCGCGCCGGCACCACGACGCAGTTCCAGATCGGCTACAACAACGTGCTGCGTGCGTTCGGCACCAACTTCAGCTACAACGTGTCGCTGTCGCGGCAGCGCGACGGCCTCACCGGGCAGATGAATAACCAGATCTTCGCAAGCGTGTCGATCCCGCTCGGCAACGGACAGCACGCGCCAACCCTGTCGACGAACTTTACGCACAGCAACCAGGGCGGCTCGTCTGAGCAGGCGATGCTGAACGGCTCCGCCGGCGTGGACAACGAATTCACTTACGGTGTGACCGCGGGTCACGCGCCGGGCTCGACCACCGGCGGCGCGAACGGCCAGTACCGCAGCCCGTACGCGACGCTCGCCGCGAGCGCGAGCGGCGGCTCCGGGTTCTCGCAACTGTCGGGTGGCATCACCGGCGCGATCGTCGCGCATCCGGGCGGCGTGACGTTCGCGAACGATCTCGGCGATACGATTGGCGTGGTCGAAGCGAAAGACGCGAAGGGCGCACGCATCACGAACTCGTCGGGCGTGCGGATCGACGGCAGCGGTTACGCGGTGATTCCGTATTTGACGCCGTATAGCCTCAACACCGTCGAGATCGATCCGAAGGGGATCCCGCTCGACGTCGAATTCCGCTCGACCAGCCAGCAGGTTGCGCCGCGCGCGAACTCGGTCGTGATGATCCGCTTCGGTACGGTTAGCGGACGGGCCGCCGTGATCTCCGCGCATTTGCCCAACGGCGCGTTGTTGCCGTTCGGCGCCAGCGTGTACGACGCGAAGGACGCGAACGTCGGAGCGATCGGCCAGAACAGCCGGATCTTCGTGCGCGGCGTGGCCGATCAGGGCTCGCTGACCGTCAAGTGGGGCGATGCCGCCGACGAGCTGTGCCGGTTCGACTATCGCCTGCCGCCGAAGGGTGACTACAAGGGTGCGTATGCGCACCTCGACGCGGTGTGCAGCCCCTCGGATGCAAGCCATCCATCGAACGACACAACGGCGGCAATGCCCGCCGGAGGAAACCTGCGATGACTTCTTTTCTGCCACGCGTCACGCCGCGTCGCTGGCTGGCACTCGCCACGTTGAGCGTCGCCGGCCTGCTCGGTCTGGGCGCCAGTGCGCCTGCGAACGCGGCGCTGCAATGCACGATCACCGGCTCCGCGGCGATCAGCTTCGGGACCATCACCGTGCCGCGCGACACGCTGGTCGGCACCCCGATTGGTTCGATGCAATCGTCGACGGTGTCGGTCAACTGCCCGTCGAATCCGGGCACGGTGCCGCCGTACAACAACGGCTGGTACATCCAGTATTACCCCCAACTGACTGTCAGCGCGGTAGCGGGAGTCTGGAATACGGGCATCGCGGGGATCGGCATCAAGGTGATCGACGTCACCTACAGCAACAAGGTCATGTCGGCGCTGGGCGTGGGCCGCTGGGACGATTTCGGTGCGCCGATCACGAACACGACGGCATTCACCGGGTCCTTCACGTTCACCTATCAGCTGGTCAAAACCGCGGCGCAGGTGACGAGCGGCGGCGCGATCAACATTCCGCAGCTGTTCACGCTGGTCAGTCACAACATCCCGATCAACGTGACATCGCCGGCGCTCGTGACCATTTCGGTCAACAACACGTCGATCGTCGCGACGACTTGCACCGTGACCACGCCGTCGGTCAGCGTGACGCTGCCGTCGGTCAATGCCAGCGTGCTGGGCACGGTGGGCACGACAGCCGGCAACCAGAGCTTCAGCATCGGTTTGTCCTGCCAGTCCGGTGCCAACGTCTATGTCACGCTGACCGACGCGACCAGTCCCGGTAATACGACCAGCAACCTGACGCTTGCGAGCGGTTCGACCGCGGCCGGCGTGAAGCTACGCGTGCTGAAGAGTGGTGGATCGCCGGTCAGCTACGGACCGGACTCCGCGGTAGCCGGCAACACGAACCAGTGGCTGGTCGGCGCGTCGGCCAGCACCACCAGCATTCCGCTGACCGCGCAGTACATTTCGACTGGAACGGTCACGCCTGGGACGGTGAAGGGGCTGGCTACCTTCACGATGAGTTACCAGTAGCCGTGAGCAACAAGCGGAAATAGGCGGAGACCGAGCGGCACCTCAAAATCGCACCACCCGGACTAAAGATTGTTCTTCTGTCGTCGTTAACCTAAATTAACAGTGTTCTCGTCGTCATATTGAACAACCGGAGTGGTCATGAAAGACCATGGCAGGCGGATAGGGCGAGTGCGTTTTGTCGCACTCTCGACGATCGCGTTATCAATCGGCCTTCAGGTTTCCGCGTACGCGGCGTCCTCCGGTTCGGAGTCGGAAATACGGTTCTATGGCCGTATCGTCGCGCCGCCTTACTCCATCGACGCTTCGTCTTTGTCGAGCGTGTCTTCGTCGCTCGTCGGGGCAACGAGCACTTCCGGCAACGCGATCGCGGTGAAATTCTCGACACTCGCCGCCGACAAGCCGGCCGCCACGGTGTCGTTCTATGCGAACGACACGGGACCGGTGAGCATCGGTCCAGACGCACGCAGTGACGTCGTCACGCGATTCGTGGACACGAAAGGCCATCAGATCGCGTGGCAAAAGTCGCGTGACTACTACCTGAAGCAGAACGAAGGCACGCTTACGTTGTCGATAGACCCGCGAGTGGAGTCGCATCGGCCTGAGCCCGTTACGGTGATGGTCAGCTATCAGTAGGCGCCTTTAGTCCCGACAGCATCCTGCTTCGATCTACAAATCCGTACTCGTCAAGGCGACGACAAAGTCGAGGAACACCCTCGCCCTGGTCGGCATGTGATGCCGGGACGGATGGTACGCGTAGAGCGGGAAGCGTTCCTCCGACCAGTCGGGAAACAGGTTGACGAGCAGCCCCTCCCGGATCAATGGCCCGGCTACGAGCAGAAGCATTTGCGCGATGCCGGAGCCGGCCACGCAGGCGTCGACGAGCGCGCTCGGTTCATTCACCGTCAACCGTCCGTTCGTCTCGACAACGAGTTTTTTGCGCTTGCGATGAAACTCCCACGGATACGGCTTCCCGGTGTCCGGGTTGCGGAATTCGAGGCACCTGTGCTCACCGCGACCCAGCGCCTGGGGTTCCGTGGGACGCCCCCGGCGAGCGAGATAGGAGGGCGCGGCAACCGTGACGACCGGGGTGTCCAGAAGCTTTCGCGCCACCAGACTCGAGGGATGCGGTTCGCCGAATCGCAAGGCCAGGTCGAAGCCGTCCATGACGAGGTCGCCGAGTTGATCTCTCGCAATGAACTCGAGTTGAAGTTCAGGATGCGCATCCATGAATTCGTCGAGCTTGTGGCCTAAAACGAGTCGGGAAAAGACCGGATCGAGATTGATCCGCAGCTTCCCGCGTACCGTTCCGACGCCACCCGTCGCGGCTGCGGCCGCTTCCTCCATGCCTCGTAGATGCGGCATGACCTGCTCATAGAACCGCCGGCCTTCTTCAGTCAGCGAAACGGCGCGGGTCGTTCGATTGAAGAGTCGTATTTTCAGCCGCTTTTCGAGCCGGGCGATGGCGCGGCTCACTCCAGGTGGCGACATACCCACCTGCTCGGAGGCGGCGGCGAACGTCCCCGAATCGACGACGGCAGCAAATACGCTGATACCGCTGGAGAGATTTTCGCTGGACGATCTCATAGGCGTTGCATGGGGGCATCGGGTGGTCCGCTAACATAGCACGCAGCGACGGTGCCGATAACGCGTGCCGATACGCGCGTTGATCACACTCACGCATGCGCGTCAGTCACGTGCGCCTCGTCGTTGACGGCCGCCACGTCCCGCATCAACTGCCTGAACCACAGCAGCGCCGGGTCGCGCTCCTGGTGCCGGTTGTACTGGACGACTTCGACCAGCTTCGGAATGGGGAAGGGGCAAGGAAGGACGGTCAGCGACGGTGAGCCGCGCTGTAGCATCGTCGCCAGACGGGTCTGCAGCGTCGCGATGCGGCGCGTTCCGATCAGGAACTGCGGAACGACCCGGAATGTTTCCGCAGTCACTTCGGCGCGACGGACATAGCCGAGAGCCGCCGCGGCATGACTGTCCGACGTGACGATCGCGCCGCCGGACCACTCCATGATCACGTGACCCAACTCGAGGTACTGGCTCAACGTGAGCGTGTCTCCGATCCGGTCGTTTTCCGCCCATGTCAGGCATGACCACGAATCGTCGAACAGGGGTTCGGTCGGCTGCGTTCGTCCGGCACGAAAGTCCGGGGTGATCAGCAGATCGATTTCGCCGTTTTCCAGGTGGACGACGCCCAGTGTTGCCGCGGTACGCACGCTGAACTGCATGTGCGGCGCTTCTAGAGACGCGCGCCTCAGAACTTCCCCAAGAAACACGCTGATGACGTAGTCCGATGTTTCGATCACGATCTTCCGGCCCGACGTGGTCGGATCGAAGGTCGAATTGCCATGCGTCATGGCCTGGATCTGCTGCAACACGTCGCGGACCTGGCGTCGCAGATCCTCGGCTCGCGGCGTCAATACCAGCGTCTTGCCCACTCTGACCAGTAACTCATCGTCGAAGTATTCGCGCAACCGTGCCATCGCGGAACTCGTCGCGGACTGGCCGAGAAACAGTCGCTGGGCGGCCTTGGTCACGCTGCGGGTGTCCAGTAACGCGTCGAGGACGACCAGCTGGTTCAGGTCGAGTTTGTTGAATCGCATGACGGCACCCCATTGACAGCATCAATGCTTCTGACTTGAAGGATCAATTTTACAGGAGCCATGCGTGGTTGCATGCTTGCAGCCTCGACATGAGGAATACCGATTCAATGATCCGTTCAATCTTTACGACCCAGTCGCTTGCGCGATGGCGATCGATTTTGCGAGCGTTTTGTCGTCACGCGACGAGCGTGCTGGTACTGCTCGTTGCGGTCGGTCACGCGAGTGCCGCCGAACCCGCCAAAGTCGAGACGGTCGCGACGGGCCTGCAGTTTCCTGAGGGCACGGTGTTCGTTGGCAATACGCTGGTCTTCGTCGACTACGGATCTTCGGATGTGCTCCGTCTGGCAGACGGCGCAGTCCAGAAGGTGTGGCATCAGGACGGCTGCGGCGCGAACGGTCTCGTTCAGACCGGCAGCAATCTGCTGGTTGCGTGTTACGACAGCGGCACGATCGCCGAGATCGCGCTCGACGGACGACTGATCGGCACAATCCGGTCGGACGACAAGGGGCAGCCGTTCGTCAATCCCAACGATCTTTCCGCCGACCAGAAGGGCGGCGTGTACTTTACGGCATCGGGATCCGACACGGTGCCCGGCAAGGTGTACTACCGCGGCGCCGATCGTCGTGTGCGAGAGGTGGCGTCGAACATCCGTTACTCGAACGGGCTCGTTGTCTCGCTCGACGGGAAACGCCTGTATCTGGCCGAAAGTCAGGCGAGCAGGCTGTTGAGTTACGCCATCGCCGCGGACGGCGCGCTGAGCGACCGGAAAGAATTCATCAAGCTGGACGAGGCGCTCGCGGGTACGGGAGCGCAGACGTTCACACCGGATGGCGTGCGCATGGACCGCTATGGAAACGTATACGTCGCGCTGTATCGGGGCGGCGGCTTTGCCGTTTTCTCATCGGAGGGCCGGTTGATTCGAATGGTCGAATTACCTGCGTCGCACCACAGCAATCTGGCCATCTCTCTCGACGGCAAGTCGGTCTTCGTGACCGCGGTCTACGACACGTCCGGTGGAGGATCTCGCGGCGAGATTCTGAAGGTGCCCAACTTACCGTTGAATAAATGAGCGGCTTGCGTTTCGCCCGCTCGATACCACTCACCCAGAAGGAAATCGTTCATGTTGCACGCCAGATTCTTGCGACTTGCCGTGTGCGTTCTTACGGCATCGGTGCTTGGCTTTTCCGGCGCCGGTGCGCAGGCGGCCGAGGCGTCGTACCACTACGCCACCGTCGACGGCATCAAGATTTTCTACAGAGAAGCGGGCGATAAATCGAAGCCGACTCTGCTGCTGCTTCACGGCTTTCCGTCGTCGTCTCACGAGTTCAGGGACCTGATCCCGTTGATATCCGACAACTTCCACGTCGTGGCCCCCGACTATCCAGGCATGGGCTATAGCGATGCCCCTCCGGCAGACAAGTTCACCCCCACGTTCGACAACGTGACGACGATCATCGAAAAATTTGTCGCAAGTCTCGGCGATCCGCATCTCATCGTTTATATGACCGACTTCGGCGGACCCGTGGGTATGCGCATGGCCGTGGATCATCCGGACTGGATCTCCGGACTCATTTTTCAGAATGCGATCATCTCCGAAGCAGGCGTCGATCCCGCGCGGCGCAAGCGTGACGACGCGATCTCAGGCGAGATCACGCCGGAGAAGCGCGCGTTGGCCGAAAGCCACGTATCGCTCGCGACTGCGCTGCTGCTCTATCAGCATGGCGCGCGCAATCCCGCGGCGCTCAATCCCGATGCATGGACGAACGATGCGGTCGCGCTCGCGAATCCCGATAGCCGTCGGATCATGACCGACCTGCAACTCAACATTCCGACCAACGTGGCCTTGTTTCCGGCGTGGCAGTCTTACCTGCGCACTTATCAGCCGCGGACACTCGTCGTGTGGGGCAAGAACGATCCGATCTTTCTCGCGGCAGGCGCTGAAGCGGTGAAACAGGAAGTGCCCGATGCGTCTGTTCACTACTACGACACAGGTCACTTCGCGCTGGAGGAAGACCACGTCGATATTGCCCGGCAGATCAATCAGTTCTTCGCGGCAACGCATGTTCGAGGCCAGATTGAATCGGTCGACGGCCACGCGTTCACGGTGTTGACCCGCGAGGGCACGCATCTGAAACTGGTGGTGGGAGACCGGACCCGGTTCGCCGCAGTCAAGCCCTTCGATGTCGCTGCGATCAAGCCTGGCGCCTATGTCGGCGCGGCCGGAACGTCGACGGTAAGTGGCGTGGAGGCCGCGGAGGTCATGGTGTATCGGGAGGAGCGCCGCGGCACCGGAGAAGGGCACTACGCGTGGGACCTGACGCCCGGAGGCACCATGACGGCTGCCACGGTCACGTCGGTAACGTCGGTGACCGGGAAACCCGACGCCCGCGACCTCAACGTGAGCTATGGCGACAAGACGTTTATCGTCTCGGTGCCGAAGTCCGCGCCGGTGGTCACGTTCGCCCCGGCGACCGCTGCCGATCTCAAGCCGGGCGCCGCGGTGTTCGTGATCGCGGTCCCCAGCGACCATGGGCAAATCAGCGCAGCCAGCGTGGTGGTCGAGAAGAACGGCGTCAAGCCGCCGATGTAAGTCGCGATGCTTGGGGCAAGGGAGGAGAAACTAGACCCGCAGAAAACGCGCGCTTGCCGACACGCCGAGCAGCAACACGGTGACGCAAAGAAATGCAGTCGTCAGACTGGTCATATGCGAGATGAAACCGATGGCCGCGGGTCCCGCGAGAATGCCCGCGTAACCGAGCGTCGTGATTGCCGAGACCGCGAGTTGATGCGGCATTAGCGTTTGCCTTCCGGCACTGGTGAACAGCACCGGTGCGATGTTCGAGCAGCCCGCGCCGACCAGCGCATAGCCGAACAGCGTGAACGGCCAGGACGGTGCGAGGGTGGCGATGCCGAAGCCGAGCGCGGCACACAGTGCGCCGAGACCGATCACGCGCAGATTGCCGAATCGCTGGACGATACGATCGCCCGAGAGGCGACCGAGCGTCATCGTCAACGCGAAAGCCGCGTAGCCGAGACCTGCATACGATGGCGCCATGCCGCGAATGGAGGTCAGAAAAACGCCGCTCCAGTCGAGGACCGCGCCCTCGGTCAGGAACACGCTGAAGGCGAGCGCGCCGATCAGCAGCACGATGCCGTGCGGTCGCACGAACACGGGGCCGCTGGTTGCCTCGCCGTCGGCAAGCAGATTCGGGAACGCATACAGCAAAGCTACGAACATCGCGCCGGCCACGCATAGCGTTTCCACGAACGGCGTCGCGCCGAGCCCGAGCAGCGCGGTCGCTCCTGCCGCGCCGGCCATGCCGCCGACACTGTAGAGACCGTGAAAGCCGGACATCACGGGGCGGTTGCCTTGCCGCTCGACGGCAATCGCGTGAATGTTCATCGCGACGTCGATGGAGCCGGCCGCCGCGCCGAACACGATCAGCGTAACGACGAACCACGGCATGCCGTCGACCGATGCGAGTAACGGCAGGCCCACGCACAGCAACAGCGCGGACAATACAATCACGGTCCGGCATCCGATGCGGCCGGCGAGCGCGCCGGTGAACGGCATGCTCACGATCGAGCCCGCGCCCAGGCATAACAGCAGCAGGCCGAGTGTTCCGTCGTCGACGCCGAGTCGTGCCTTCGCAAACGGCACGAGCGGCGCCCAGGCGGCCTTGCCGAAACCGGCGATGAAGAACACCACGCGGGTTGCGATCTGACGGCGCTGCAGCGCGTGGTGGTCGGCGAGGGTAGTGACGGCTTGCATGGGGCTCCACGCGAATAGGGTGAGGGCAGACCGCCTTTAAGAGCGGGTTGCCATGTCGCGATGCTTCATCGCGCTTTTTCGCTTAGCTGCCGCTGGCGTTGAGGCTGGTGCTGAGACCCGGATTCCGGGTCCCGGTGCGCCGGATCACCGCCGCCGCGGCCGCCGCGAGACGTGCGGCCGGCAGACGGCCGGTCTCGACCGCGATCACGATCGCCGCGACGATCTGCGCGATCGCCGGCACCGAGCGTGGCGAGAGCAGCAACAGATCTGCACCGGCGTTCAATGCGACCACGGCCGCATCGCCCGGCGTCGCATCACGCAACGTCGCTTTGTGATCGAGATCGCAGGTCATCACGAGCCCACGAAAATTCAGCTCGCCACGCAGCAGTGCGATCAGGTCCGGCGAGATCGATGCGGCGACCGACGGTTGCACCGCATTGAAAATAGCCGGGCCCATCATCACCGCTTCGGCACCCGCTTCGATGCCCGCCTTGAACGGCGCCCACAACGCGCGCAACCGGTCGAGCGGCAAGCTCACTTCGGCTTCCTCGCTGGCGGGATGGCGCGACAGTTCCGGATGCCCGGGGAAATGCTTGAGCGTCGTCGCGACGCCTGCGCGGCGCACACCGCTCACGTACGCGCGGACGATGCGCGCGGCGCTCTCGGGATCGTCGGCAAGCGTGCGGCCTGCGAGCCACACATTCGGACCGGTGACGATGTCCGCGGTCGGCGACAGCACGAGATTGATGCCGGCGTCCTTGATGACGCGTGCGGTTCGCAGGCACAGCGTCTCGAGTTCATCGGCGCTCATCGCGGCCGCCTGCACCGCGCTGGGCAACGCGGGAGCCACACCTTGCAGACGATGAACCGCAGAGATATCGGCATCGGCCGCGGTCAGCAGCGGACCTGCGCGCCGCGTAGCGGAGTCGATCAATGCGTGCCAGCGGTCGAGCGTTTCATGTTTCAGCCGCGCCGCGTTCATCTGCCCGCTGACGTACTCATCGGCGTCTTCGCCGAAGAGCAGGCTCTTGCCGCCGTTGTCGAGAAAACGCTCGACGGGTTCACCGAGATGCAGTTGGGTCAGCACGGGAAACAGCACGCCGTGCGCCTGAATCGAAAGATCGTTCATGGAAAAGACGTGTGAGGGTTAGCGTGCGTTCGCGGGCTCGACATGGAGCTCGCGGGCGAGGGCGCGCACTTTGCGTGCGGCTTCGGTCACGTGCGCGTGATCGAGAACGCCACGTTCGACTGCGTCGACGATCGCCGCCGCGATGCTGTCGAGCCCGGCTTCGCTCGATACCAGCAGCAGGTGCGCGCCCGCCGCGAGTGCGGCGACAGCTGTGTCTTCGACACGCCGGCCACGCAGGATGGACGGCGCGTCAAGATCGTCGCTGATTACAAGACCGTTGAAGCCGAGCTGGTTGCGCAGCAGATCGAGCACGGCTCTCGAGGTCGAGGCGGACTCTAGTGTGTCGAGTGTGGGGATTAGCGCGGGTCCGGTCATCACGGCTTTGACATCGCTCGCGATCACGTCCTTGAACACATCGAGTCCCGTCTGAAGCGCGTGCGGCACGTCCGGCACGTGTGCTTCGAGCAGTGCCGGATCGTTCTCCGTGACGGCGTGGCCGGGAAAATGTTTGGCCGTAGCGGCCACGCTAGCGGCTTGCACGCCGCGCACGTACGCGCATGCAATGCGGCTCACTTCCTGCGGATTCGCGCCGAGCGCGCGGCCATGTAGCCACGGGTTCGGACCGGTGACGACATCGACGATCGGCGCGAGGAACAGGTTGACGCCGAGCGCACGCGCGGCGGCCGCCATCACCCGGCAATGATGCTCGATATTGCTCGTTTCAAGAAGGTGTACTTCTTCTGCGCTGGGAAGCGGCGGCACTAGCGTGTGAAGCCGTAGAATGCCGCCCAGTTCCTGATCGACAGCGACGAGGGGTGGCTGGCCGGCGCGCGCGGCCGCTTCATCGGCAAGACGGCGGAATTGCTGCGCGCTCTCAGCCTGACGCCGCGCCGCGCTCATGCTCCGGTTGACGTACTCTTCGCGTGATTCGCCCAGCAACACCGACACGCCGCCCGAATCGAGGAAACGACGGGTAGGGTCATCGAAGGTGAGCCCGGCGAAAGCGGGCAGTAGCACGGCATAGGCATCGCGGCTTAAATCGTTCGACACGGCAAATCCTTTGGCGGTGATTGACGGAACAGGAGGTCTGCAAAGCCGGCCGGGCTGTGCGTCGAGCGCTGCCGCACGGAATCTGCGGCATTGCGATCAGGCTGAATTTAATGCAATATATTGCTCGATATTGATCAGTATAGCTCGTTTACAGGAGGCGTCAATGCTCACTCAAACAGCGTTTCCGGAGGAGCGGCAACAGCGCATCCGTGCAAGACTGGCCGAGCGCGGCCGTGTTCTGGCCGTCGAACTGGCCGAGGAATTCGGCGTGTCGGAACACACCATCCGCCGCGATCTCGGTGATCTTGTGGCCGCAGGAGTCTGCAAGCGCGTGTACGGTGGAGCCGTGGTCGTGTCGCCCGCAGGTGGGGATATCGCGCGGCGCTCCGTCGAGAACACCGACGCAAAAGACGCGCTGGGACGTGGCGGGGCCGCGTTAATGCGCGCTGGCCAGTGTGTCTTTCTCGATGCCGGGACCACGAACCTGGCGATCGCGCGCTTGATCGATCCCAATCTCGCCTTGACCGTCGCGACCAATTCTCCGGCCATCGCTCAGGTGTTGATGGCATCGAAAGAAGTGATCTTGCTGGGCGGTCGCATCAATCCGGCGACGGGCGGCGCGTTAGGTGTCACGGCTGTGCAGCAGTTGCAGCAGATGTACTTCGATCAGTGCTTTCTCGGCGTCTGCGCGCTCGATGCCCGCGAGGGCTTAAGCGTATTCGAGTTCGACGACGCGGAGTTCAAGCGCGCCGCGATCGCGCGCAGCGGTCATGTGTCGCTCGCCGTCACGAGCGAAAAGCTCTCGAGCATCGCGCGCTATGCGGTGGCTTCCAGCGAGCAGGTCGGCACCGTGGTTGTGGAGCACGACGCGCCGGAAGAACGACTTGCTTCGCTGCGCGACGCGGGTATCGACGTGGTGATTGCGCCTGGCGGTTGAAAGCCGGCTATCCGTGTATTCATCGCACCGTATTGATTAGATCCGCGTAGATCGGTTTGAACCAGCGCATCGGTCGCACGACCGATGCGCTTTTTTTCGTCCGTATCCCCACCATGGAACGCAACCGTTCGGCACGCCGCTGCAGTGACGCAACGCGTGCGTCGAACTGCGCCAGATAAAAGGCGTTTGCGAAATTGAGTCGTGAATATTGGGTGCAAATACTGCGCCTCAAACAGGGAGACCCAACGAATCGCGGTGCTGGACTTTCGTACGGGGTCATCGGGTCGGTGCTGCCGCACGCTCAACCTGTTTCATGTCGGCGATCTCTCCAGAAACCGGCTACCTGGATGGGTAAAACTAATAGATAGGGAGTTGACGGAATGAAATCCTGCCTTGCCAAAGCCGCGATGTTCGGCGCCACCGTTTTCGCGGTGCAGGCCCACGCGCAGAGTAGCGTGACGTTATACGGGGTGCTCGACGAAGGATTGAACTTCACGTCGAATGCCGCGGGACATCACGCATTTTCGATGGTGAGCGGCGATACGTCGGAGACGAGTTTTGGACTGAAAGGCACAGAAGATCTCGGCGGTGGACTGAGCGCCATTTTCACGCTAGAAAATGGCGTCAATCTGAACAACGGCGCGCTCAACGAGGGTGGCCGACTGTTTGGTCGTCAGGCATTCGTGGAGCTGTCTTCGCAACGGCTCGGCACGGTGACGCTCGGGCGTCAGTACGATGCGCCCGTCGACATGTGGAGTTCCTATACTGCCGCTGGCAACACGATCGGCGATTTCGCTGCGCATCCATTCGACAACGATAACGCCGACTACGACTATCGTTTCAACAACTCGGTGAAGTACCTGTCGCCGACGCTGCACGGTTTCCAGGCAGAGGCGGTCATCGGTCTGAGCAATGCGACGAACTTCGGGGCCAATCGTGCGTATAGCGCGGGCGGTACCTACGCGGCCGGCCCGTTTTCAGCCGTGCTCGCGTATTCGAAACAGACTGGCGTCGGGACGACAGCATCCGGTGCAGTCGGCAGCGATGCGGTGTTCACGGCGGCGTCGCAACAGAACATCGATGCCGGCGTGAAGTGGACCTTCGGCGATGGATCGAACGTGGCGCTCGCGTATTCGCACACCGACGTCTACGATCCGACGGCCGTGAGCTACGCGCCGGACATCGGCACGCGCAACTGGAAATCGTTCAAGTTCGACAACGTGGAAGTGAATGCCCAGTATTTCTTCCAGCCTGCTTTGTCGCTGATCGGTGCCTATACCTTCACGCATGGAACGCTGAAGGACGCCGCGAGCGGCAGCAGCCCCAACTGGCACCAGGTGTCGCTGATGCTGAACTACAGCCTTAGCAAGCGAACGGTGATCTATGTCGAAGGCGCGTGGCAGCATACAAACGGCAAGACCGGGACGGATCTCGATGCAGCACATATCGTGGGAGCCGACGATCTGTCGTCGACGGGCAATCAGATGGTTTACCGGATCGCTATGACTCAACATTTCTGATCTCGCATTGCGGCTGCGTTTGCACGTGTGCACTTGCCCTCGACAGTCTGCGGCCTGTGCCGAAGAGGGCGTCAGCGTAGCAATCCTTCGCTACGCCGACGCACCTTTGACCGCGACCGACATCAATCGAAGTCGAACATGTCGAACAACGAGCGCTTCTTCCTGTACCCACGATGCCCCGAACGACTATCGTCGTACCTATGGCTGCTTTCATGGCGGCGATCGCGTTCGTCATAGTCGTCCCGACGCGAATGGCGTGTCCGAAGAGGTCCATGCGATTCGTTCGCGGCGAGGCCAGCATCACGCGCTCGCTTCACGGGTGGTGGCCGCTGCACGAGCCTGAGTGTGCTGGGTGTGCGACCACGCGGTTCGCGATGGCATGGCGGGCTTCGGTTGCGGTGCCCATGCGGTCAGTATGGCCGCGAGCGTTGCGATTTCGCCGTCGGCCAGAAAGTCGTCTGCGGCCGCGACTGCAACGCACAGACGGATGGTCTTGCGGCGCAGGACGGGGTTGTCGATTTCTGCCAGTAGTCTGTCGAGGGTCGCGCTGTCGGCATGCGCGGCCACTGGCATGGACGGCGTGTGTGCAATCGAGCGGTCTTCGCACAGACTCTGGATAATCTGGGCGAACTCGGCGGGCGCGAGACCAAGCTCGCGGTCGATGTGGAGTTTCTCGAGCACCGCATCCTCACATCGGTCGACGTGGCCGTCCGCGATCAGGACGAGCGCGACGATGCGCGCGGCGGCTTGCGGGCTGTTGCGGGAATAGGTTCGCATGATGGATTCCGTTCGCGGAGGTACTCCGCAGTGTTGAAGAGCACTCAGTGTCCGCGATGGGACCGATCGGAAAAATCAGGGAATCTGGAAGTGAAGGTTCGGGAAAACCGAACTTCTAGTCTGCCACCTGCGCGGTTGGGCATGTTCCTGCAGTTCCTCAAGCAGGCGGTCACCGGGATCGCGGAACGCGTCGAATCGCAGAAACATGCCGGCAGAGCAAAAAATAGTACACGTCAGTCAATTGAACTGAAACCCGAAGATTGATCTCCCAGAGGGGATTCCGGTAGCCCCCAAAGACCTAAATCGGCTTTGTCACCGGCGCGATTGCGGCCGGGTCGGTAATACTGGTCCTCCCTGTTTCGACATGTCCTGCGATGCGACGCACCCAGTTTGCGTTCCCTGCGATGGTTAACTGCAGGTCGTACCACTGGCTGCTACACGACAGGTCCCAGTGCGCTTCTACGGTCTTGCCCGGCGGCACGCTTAGCGTGCGCGCCGGCTGACCGTATGCGAGGTCGGTCGCGGTGATCGTCAGCGCTGCCGCGCCTGCGTTGGCGAGCGTGAGATAAACATCGCCGTTGGCGACGTCGTAGCAGGTCACGACCTCGGGTTTCGCATTGGCATCCGCACTCGACGAACCCGAGAAGCGCCGGAAATAACCGTTCGACCCGTAGACGTTGACCATGTAATTGCCGGTCGAATCGAAGGCCCACGTATCGGTTAGCTGCTTGCCGGCTTCAACGGTGTAGCGGCGCGGCATCGCAGTCGGGTCGCCGGTGTACACCCAGAAATGCGCACCCTGTGTGCTGGTATTGGCAAACGTCAGCGCATACCCTTGCGCCTGCAGCTGACCGTTCACATGCAGTTCGTAGGGCAGTGCGCGCGCGGGCCGCGTCCCGGACTCCTGAGCGGTGACGACCTGCTGGGCGGTACTGGCAGGCGCGCCTTGCGCAGTTGAGCGCGCGCACTGCAGGTCCGCCTGGGCGACATAGGACTGGGTGTTCGGTAGCGCCGGCACAGCAGGGTCCGACCTGGAGAAGTCCAGCGCCGATGTGAGATCGCCGCAGATCGCACGGCGCCACGGCGAGATGTTGCTTTCGATCACGCCGAACCTTTTTTCGATGAATTGCAGCACCGAGGTGTGATCGAACACCTGCGAGCAGACGAAGCCTCCCTTCGACCACGGCGACACGACCGTCATCGGCACGCGCGGCCCGAGGCCGTACGGCAGGTTGTCGGCGGTGTAGGTGCTCGCCTGCGTCGCGGTGACGACATCGTGGCGCTCGAGCGAGATGTCGGCGGTGCTTAGACCTGAGCCGGGCAATGTCGGCGCCTGCGGCGGCACCATATGATCGAACAGGCCGTCGTTCTCGTCGTACATGATGAAGAGGACGGTCTTGCTCCAGACGTCGGGATTCGACGTCAGCGCATCGAGGATCGTCGAGATGTAGTTGGCTCCGTAGAGCGGCGTGAACTTCGGATGTTCCGAATAGGCCGCGGGCGGCAGCAGCCACGACACTTGCGGTAACGCATTGGCCTGTACGTCGGCCTTCAGTTGCGTGAGCGTACGCGTACTCATCCCACGGTTGTACAGCGACGAGCCGGTCGGCGCGTTCACGAAATTCTGGAAACTGGCCAGCATGTTCGTACCGTAGTTGCCGGTGAAATTGTCAAACCCGGTACCCTGCTGGTAGATCTGCCAGGAGATACCGGCCGCTTCCAGGCGCTCGGGATACGTGGTCCAGTTGAAAGGCTGCAGCTTGATGCTGTCGAACTGGTTGTCGATGAAGTCGGTGTTGTCGAGCAGCGGGCCGCCGCCCGTTGCCTTCGGATCGACCATGCCGGTCATCAGGTACATGCGGTTCGGATGGGTGTTGCCCGGAATCGAACAGAAATAGTGATCGCAGACCGTGAAGGCATCGGCGAGCGCGTAGTGGAACGGAATGTCCGCGCGCACGTGATAGCCCATCGTCATGTTGGTCTTCTGTATCGCCCACCTATCGGCGCGGCCGTTGTCGATCGCACCGTGTGTCGTGCTCCACGTGTGAGGCAGGCCACCGATACATTGCGCGTTGACATCCGGATTGGTCGTGTCGTATCGAAACGGTGCGATCACTTTCGTCGGGTCCTCCTGGCGCGGCTGGAACCATACCGGTTGGCCATTCGGTAATGTGACGGGGAAGCGGTCGTTATAGCCGCGCACGCCACTCAGATGACCGAGGTAATGGTCGAACGAACGGTTCTCCTGCATGAAGACGACGATGTGCTGGACATCCTGGATCGTACCGGTGACTGAATTCGGCTCGATTGCCAGCGCCTTGCGGATCGATTCGGGAAACAGGGTGGTGGCGGCTGTCGCACCGGCCAGTCCGGCTGACAGCTTCAAAAAATCGCGACGGGTTTTGGGGCTCATGCGTGGGTTCCAGGCTGAATTCGAATATCAGGATGCGGGCGGGACGGAGCCCGGCGGGCAGCTCATGCGAGCCGTGGCGATGGTGGTGTTACCGCACGCTGCCTTCGGCGGGTCTGACGAGATGTCGGCACCACACGCGCCAATGAGTGTCGTCATCATTAGTAGGCCGACGAGTGTGAAAAGCCGGAATGCCCGCGTCTGCATGAGTTCCTCCTTGAACATCATTTTTGAGATGAAAATATCGTATGGACGTGCGCTGTCGTGACATCACGATGCGACGTCGCTGCGACAATAATTTCAGTAAGTTACAGGTCAGTGTCTATGCGAAATCTATGCGAAAAATCGCACTGGCCAGGGTAGGCCTCGCCACGTCGCTGATCACCGGAGGGACATTGGAGACGATCGTTGCGGCTCACAGGACAGTGGCCGGATCCTGGGCGGTGCGGGATTCAGGTGCTGATGTCAGGGCCGTGCGCCTTTTCTTCCGCGTCACGGAACCAGACTTCCGCACGGGCACGTTCGGTGACCCATGAGCGTGACGGCGGCGTGTTGAACTCGCGATCGATGAACCGGCGACCCCATTCGACCGCGTCTCTAATCGCTTCTTCTTCAGTCAGCCATTCGGGTTGAATGGTCATGGGACGAAGATAGAGCACCTTTCCCTCGCTGTTTTTCAGGCTGACACTCGCGACCCAGGCGCCGAGTTCGTTGGTCTCAGGAAATACGACGATCTCAAACTCTCCATAAGAGGTAGTGTTGGCTGACATCGGGTTCTCCTTTAACGTTCGTAACGGCGGCTCAATCATGCGCCATCGTGCAGCATTGCAGCACAGGGAAATTGCACGTGAATGCCGTGAGGCGGCGGCGTTTCACCCATGGCTATCCATTGAAACCTGAACTTGCATGAGGTGTTCGACATGCAGGAAGTCGATTTCTACATTAATCTGAAGGAGCTAGAGGCCAATGACCGTGCATTTCAGGAGTGGGCTGCATAGCTGCCGAAGCTATGCCGACTGGAGCGAATAGAGCACTTCAAGGTAAGGGAGAGAGCTATGCCGGATCAACAGGGTGACTTGAGTGATGCGTTCATCGCGCAGCAGCGCACACGTCTCGAGGCGCTGCGCCGTGAACTGCTGGGCGGCGAGGAAAATACCATCGAGGACGAGCGCACTTCCCAGGAGCAGCATGGCGATGAGGCCAGGGAGTTCGAGGACGATGCGCAGGGTATGGCACAGGACGAGATCAACCAGTCGCTTCGCAATGTGAACGACCAGCGCATTGGCGATATCCAGCGCGCGCTCCAGAAAATCGATGAAGGCACCTACGGCCTCTCCGACGAAAGTGGCGACCCGATACCCAAAGCCCGGCTCGAGGCCATGCCGGAGGCTATCTACACCGTTGAGGAGCAGGGGCGCCGCGAGGCTGGCAAGTAAACAGCAGGGCGCCGAACGCCCTTCATCGGCGACGCCCTGGATCGACGTCCATGAGGCCACCTCGTTCGCCGTGGCAATGAGCAGGTCTGGAGTCCCGGGCATCACTCGCCGAAAGCAGACAGGGGGAGATCCCGCGCCACAACTTACGGTGCGGCCACGCGAACCGTGCTGACACAGCCATGCAGGCGTCGATAGCACTGAGCAGCGAAGCATCCATCCGCATGCACGGCCCTCGGATATGACGCGTGGCAGATTCCGAGCCTTCGCAATTCACACGAACGCGTCTATAACCTTTGATGAAGCTGGATGCGCTAACTGATAAAGGTGACTCCCGATGCCCGCCCTTTGCGAACTCTGTAACGCCCGTCCCGCCGTTGCCCGTGTGACCGTTGTTCAGAATGGCGAGCGGAAATCCTTATCGATCCTGGACTGAGCCATATCCAGACCTTACGCCGTGACACGGCGTAACCCCAGGCAGGACAGTCTCCAGGTCTCCTGGGGCAGTTCATGGAGCCACACATGACGAATCGACGCGAAGTGCCTGGTATTCGGGAATATGACGACCCGGCTGGTGGTTGGGGGGCGCTCAAAGCGACATCGCAAGCCATCCGGCTGCAAATGGAGAGCATCAAGGCTCCACTCACGTTGCTGCGGACCAATCAGCCTGACGGCTTCGATTGTCCGGGTTGCGCGTGGCCGGACAAGGAGCACAGGTCCACCTTCCAGTTCTGCGAAAACGGTGCCAAAGCGGTCACCTGGGAAGCCACGACCAAACGGGTACACCCGGAGTTCTTCGCGGCCAACACGGTGTCGTCGCTGCTGGAACGATCGGATTTCGAACTGGAGGATATGGGCCGGCTCACGCATCCGCTCGTCTATGATCGTGCCACGGACACGTTCCGGGCCGTCGAATGGGAGGCAGCGTTCGGCCGCATCGGTGAAATCCTGCGCGGGTTGGCGCCCGACCAGGTCGAGTTCTATACGTCCGGCCGGGCCTCGAACGAGGCCGCCTATCTCTATCAATTGTTCGCACGGGAATACGGCTCGAACAATTTCCCGGATTGTTCGAACATGTGCCACGAACCGACCAGCGTCGGCTTGCCGCAATCGATTGGCATCGGCAAGGGCACGGTGTCGCTCGACGACTTCGACAAGACTGACCTGATCATCTCGATCGGCCACAACCCGGGCACCAACCACCCGCGGATGATGGGCACGCTGTGGGAAGCTTCGCGTCGCGGTGTCCCGATCATCGTGTTCAATCCGCTTCGCGAGCGCGCGCTGGAACGCTTCCAGGATCCGCAGGCCATGCTACAGATGGCGACCTTCGGCTCAACGCGAATCGCGTCGACCTACATGCAGTTGAAAGCGGGCGGCGACGCGGCCGCGCTCAAGGGCGTGATCAAGGCGGTGCTCGCGCTCGATGCCGAGCGCGGCGACGTGCTCGACCGCGAGTTCATCGACACGTATACGGAAGGCATCGACGCGCTCGTCGCGGATATCGAGGCCACCTCCTGGCAAGACATCGAAGCGGAAAGCGGCCTGACCCGCGAGGCGCTCGCGGGCGTCGCCGGCGCGTACGCGAAAGCGAAGTCGACGATCATCACTTACGGAATGGGCGTCACGCAGCACAACAAGGGCACCGCGAACGTTCGCCTGATCTGCGACCTGCTGCTGTTGCGCGGCAACATGGGCAGGGAAGGTGGCGGTATCTGCCCGCTGCGCGGCCACTCGAACGTGCAAGGCAACCGCACGGTTGGCATCACCGAGAAACCGTCGGCAGCATTCCTCGCGAAGATCGAAGAGGTATTCGGCTTCAAGCCACCCGCGGAGCATGGCCATGACGCAGTCGCGGCCATGCAGGCGATGATCGCGGGCAAGTCGAAGGCGCTGCTGTGCCTCGGGGGCAACTTCGCGGTCGCGCTGCCGGATTCGGACCAGTGCTTTCCGGCGATGAAGGCACTCGATCTGAGTGTGCATCTCGGCACCAAGCTGAATCGCTCGCACCTGCTGGTCGCGAAGGAAACATACATCCTGCCGGTGATCGGCCGCACCGAACTCGACATGCAGAACGGCATGGGCCAGTCGATCACCGTCGAGGATTCGATGTCGATGGTCCACGCGTCGGCCGGCAAGCTCACGCCCGCGTCCGGGTTTCTGCGCTCGGAGCCTGCAATCGTGGCCGGCATCGCCCATGCGACACTCCCGGACAGCAAGGTCAACTGGATGGAGCTGATCGCCGATTACGACAGGATCCGCGACCTGATCGAAAAGACGATTCCGGGCTTCGAGAGTTACAACACACGCATCCGCGTGCCGGGCGGCTTCCGCATGCCGCTGCCGCCGACCGAGCGCGTTTTCCCGACGCCGACCGGCAAGGCGATGTTCTCGGTGTACCACGGCGTGAAGGAAGACGCACAAGTGGATGGCGACGACGTACTGCGCCTCGTGACACTGCGCAGCCATGACCAGTACAACACCACCATCTATGCGCTCGACGATCGTTACCGGGGTGTATTCGGCCGGCGTGACGTGCTGTTCATGAACGAGGCCGATCTCGCCGCATGCGGACTCGAACATGGGGATCTGGTCGACATCGAGACGGCCGTGCCTGGCCGGCAACTTCGCCTCGCGAAGATCACGGCGATCGCCTACGACATCGCGCCAGGTTCGGTCGGTGCTTACTACCCGGAAGCAAATGTTCTGGTGCCGCTCGACTACATTGACAAGGAAAGCGGCACGCCGTCATACAAGTCCGTACCGGTTCGTGTCGTCCGCTCAACGGGGGTTTAATTCTGGCAGAGCGCGCTAGTCTGTCCAGCGGTGATCTCACGGAGTAATTGACTGACATGCAAATCTTCGATGCGCTCCACCTCGCCAGGTTGCAGTTTGCGTTCACGGTTTCGTTTCATATTATTTTTCCCGCGATCAGCATCGGCATGGCCAGTTTCCTCGCTGTGCTGGAATGGCGTTTTCTGCTGACCGGCGACGTTGCCTACAAGGACATGTTTCTGTTCTGGTCGAAGATCTTCGCGGTCGGCTTCGGAATGGGCGTGGTCTCGGGTGTGGTGATGGCCTACGAGTTCGGCACCAACTGGAGCGGATTTTCCAGCTTCGCCGGCAACATCACGGGACCGCTCCTGACCTATGAAGTGCTGACAGCATTCTTTCTCGAGGCTGGCTTTCTCGGCGTCATGCTGTTTGGCTGGCAACGCGTCAGTCCACGCGCACACTTCTTTGCAACGCTCATGGTTGCGGCGGGCACGCTCATTTCCACTTTCTGGATCCTCGCATCGAATAGCTTCATGCAGACGCCGCAAGGATTCGCCATTGAGCATGGCCGGATCGTACCGGTCGACTGGATGAAAGTGATTTTCAACCCGTCGTTTCCGTATCGCCTCGCGCATATGACCATTGCCGCGTTCATCGTCGCGGGGTTCATCGTTGCGGCTTGCGGCGCGTGGCATCTGTTGAAGGGCCGGCGCGACAAACCGGTCAAGCGTAGTTTTTCGATGGCGCTGTGGATTCTGCTTTTCCTGACACCGATACAGATCGTCGTTGGCGATGCGCATGGCCTCAACACACGTCAATATCAGCCGGCCAAGATCGCGGCAATCGAAGGCCTGTGGGAAACCGAGCACGGCGGCACCGCGCTGAACCTGGTCGGTCTGCCCGACATGAACGCAGAAGTGACGCGTTACACGATCCAGATACCGCATCTGGGCAGCCTCATCCTGACGCATAGCTGGGATGGAGAAATCCGCGGCCTGAAGGACTTTCCTCCCCAGGACCGCCCGTATTCGCCGATCGTGTTCTGGACGTTCCGGATCATGGCGGGTCTCGGCATGTTGATGCTATTGACTGCGCTGCTTGGATTGCTGTTGAGAGTGCGCGGCCGTCTTTACGAGACCCGGTGGTATCAGCGTTTCGTTCTATGGATGGGGCCTTCGGGAATCGTGGCGCTATTGGCGGGCTGGATAACGACGGAGGTCGGCCGCCAACCCTGGACGGTCTACGGTGTCCTGCGTACCGCGGACTCTGTTTCACCGATCGGTTCGCAGCAAGCGGGCGTGTCCTTGCTGATCTTCGTGCTGGTCTATTTCCTGGTGTTCGGCATGGGTTTCTACTACATGATGAAGATGATGCGGCAGGGACCGGAAGAGCATATCGAGCACCGCGAGTCCGGCAGGCATCCGGTCTTGCGTAACCGGCCGCTCGACGCACTGGAAGGAGAGTGACGCCGTGCAAATCGATCTCCCTGTTGTGTGGGCCGCGATCATCGGCCTCGGCGTTTTCATCTACGTGATGCTGGACGGGTTCGATCTCGGCATCGGGCTGCTGTTTCCATTCTTCGAAGAGAAAGGCGACCGGCAAGTGATGGTCAATACCATCGCGCCGGTCTGGGACGGTAACGAAACGTTCCTGGTGCTGGGTGGCGCCGGGCTTTACGGGGCATTTCCAGGGGCCTATTCGACGCTGCTGCCAGCGAACTACATGCCGCTGATCCTGATGGTCATCGGCCTGATCTTCCGCGGGGCGGCCTTCGAACTGCGTGCCAAGGCGGTCAGGACCCAGCACGCGTGGGACCTCGCCTTCATCGGCGGCTCTGCGCTCGCGGGGCTCTGCCAGGGCATCGTGCTGGGGTCGCTGCTGCAAGGCATCAAGATCGTCGATGGCCGGTTCGCCGGCGATCCGTTCGACTGGTTCTCGCCGTTCAGCCTGTTTTGCGGGATCGGCGTGCTCTTCACGTATGCGACGCTCGGCTGTGGATGGCTCATCCTGAAGACAGATGGCGAGTTGCAGCGCAAGATTCGCGAGGTGATGCGGCCACTCGTGAGCGTCCTGCTCGGGGTGATGGCCATCGTCAGTCTATGGACGGTGGTCGGTTTGCCGGCCGTTGCACATCGATGGTTCGGAAGCGGCAATCTCGGCTGGTTCGTGCCGGTGCCGATCCTTGTCGTCGGATGTGTGTGTGGCATCTTCCGCTCGCTGCGATTGCGGCATGAAGCGGCGCCTTTCCTTCTCACCCTCGCGCTGTGCTTCCTCGGCTACAGCGGTTTGCTCATCAGCATCTGGCCGAACATCGTTCCGCCGTCCCTGACAATCTGGGAAGCCTCGTCGAGTCACTCGAGCCAGTTGTTCGCACTTGTGGGCACCCTGATCGTGCTGCCGGTCATTCTCGTCTACAACGTCATGCAGTATCGGGTATTCCGGGGCAAGGTGCGGGAAGGGGATGCCGGTTACCACTGAGGGTGACGGCGAAGTATCGGCGTGTCACCTGGCGCGCTATCCGGATTCACGAACCTTGTGCCTCGAGGCGTAGAAATCATCCGCGAGGCCAACGAAGCCAGGTCTGTCTCGTCGACTCCGGGCACACGCTGGTCGCCAGCAGAGATAACGCGGCTATTTCCGCATCATCGTTGCTACAAGAAAATGGAATGGAAGGACAAGGATTGCGGTGGCGCCGACTCCGACGCACCAGAGGATGACTATCCACTTCAGGTCGTGCAGAAAGCCGTGACGGCGATCTGATGGTTGGCGCTTCATCGTCAGGTTCCCCCTGAATTCCCGATCGTGTACGCTCCGGATCCCGGACCGTACACGACTGGGCCTCGTGCGAAATGTGCTGAAGTCACGGAAGTAGTATGGCACGCGCACGCAAGGCCCCGACAATCCCGGGCGAACGACGGTGTTCAAGAGACTGCGCCGTGAGGAAGTTTGCTGGAGTTCGAAAACGTACTCATTCGACGCCGGCCTGGCGTGGGACGCGAGCATTTTCCAGGCGTCCCAAAAGCAAAAAGCCCGCAAGGCGGGCTTTTCCATGAACTTCATCCAGCAGATAACCTGAATCTATCTTTCTGGTGCCAGGAGAGGACTCGAATATTATATCCAAGACATTGATTATAAATGAGAAAATATAAAATAAGAGCCTGTATATACGCACATGTATACGCAAGGCGATCGGACTCCATGGGACCCTGCTTCATGGTTCCAGCGCGAGGCGTTACGTCGGTCGTTTCGTAGCGCGCAGGGCCATAAGGTATCGTGCCTGCGGCATTCCGACGTATCGCCGAACGTGATCGAGGAAGACGATACATCGATGACGGACGGCGGCATCCCGATCGCGTGGCACGGTCATCGGGCTACGTGGGACTCCCATCTGACTTCGAGCCTGACCTGACTGCGACTGTGACAGGACTGGCGTTTGCCCTCGACGGAGTGGGCAGCGTTGGATTTTCGATCTGTTCTTCCTGGACAGGACGAACTGCGTGTAGCTGTTGGTCGGCACTTAGCGCGCGAAATATCGGGCCACGACACTAAATCGTCGGCCCTGCAAAACGTAGCGAAGCCGGAAGCATCAAGGATTCGCTTGCGATCGGGGATTCGTAGAACTCCCAGAAAGAAATTCGATCTGATTTAGAACCTGGGAGTTCGAGGACAGCACGATGAC
>NZ_JBOIGG010000034.1:0-34568 GCF_050742655.1 Paraburkholderia sp.
CGGTCGTCAACACCGATCACGACGAGCGCTATCGCGATTTCTGGCAGACGTATCACAAGATGATGGCGCGCAAGGGCATCAGCGAGCAGATGGCAAAGCTCGAAATGCGCCGCCGTACGACGCTGATCGGCTCGATGATGGTGAAGAAGGGCGAGGCCGACGGGATGATCTGCGGCACGATCAGCACGACGCATCGTCATCTGCACTTCATCGATCAGGTGATCGGCAAGCGCGACGGCTGCAGCGTGTACGCCGCGATGAACGCATTGGTGCTGCCGGGCCGGCAGATCTTCCTCGTCGACACACACGTGAACGTCGATCCGACGCCCGAGCAGCTCTGCGAAATCACCATGATGGCCGCGGAAGAAGTGCGCCGTTTCGGCATCGAGCCGAAGATCGCGCTGGTGTCGCATTCGAACTTCGGCACGAGCCACGCGCCGTCCGCGCAAAAGATGCGCGACACGCTCGCGTTGCTGCGCGAGCACGCGCCGGACCTGCAAGTGGACGGCGAAATGCATGGCGACGTCGCGCTCGACGCGAACCTGCGCCGCGAAGTGCTGCCGGAATCGACGCTGGAAGGCGACGCGAACCTGCTCGTGCTGCCGAACATCGACTCCGCGAACATTTCGTACAACCTGCTGAAGACCGCGGCCGGCAACAACATCGCGATCGGCCCGATGCTGCTCGGCGCAGCGAAGCCGGTGCACGTGCTGACGGCGTCGGCGACGGTGCGTGCCATCGTCAACATGACGGCGCTGGTCGTCGCCGATGCGGGTGCCGCGTACCCACCCTCCCGCACAACATGACGTGTCAACCGTCGGGAGCAGGCGCTGGTGACCAGCGCATTTCGGCATCGACTTCGCCTGCATGCCCAGTATTTCCCACGACGTCCTGTAAACGGCAGTGCATGTCGGTGTCGTCGGGATTCCTTTGCATTTTACCGTCGGTTACTGCGTGAGATATTTTTCGTAGAGTATCGGGCGATTGAGCGAGTGATGTGGGACGGGCCTGGGCGCGGCTCTTGTGTGCAACATCAGCGAAGGGGCCTAACAGAAAAACATCAGCCGGTTCGCCGGGCAGCTCGCGAATCGCGCGACGCAAAATCCCTGACCGCGCGTCAACTTGCTGCAAACTACGCCACAGGTTTCGACTGGTAACTGACGCGCGCTCCAGCCGTAAGCAAGTGACCGGACCACGTTATACTTTTTTTGCTTTTTTGCCTCCTGTCAGGCGCCAGGGATTACACATGAACGCATTACCCTCCTGTCCGAAATG
This sequence comes from Paraburkholderia sp., assembly GCF_050742655.1. Lineage (GTDB taxonomy): Bacteria > Pseudomonadota > Gammaproteobacteria > Burkholderiales > Burkholderiaceae > Paraburkholderia. Next base: position 1,276 of record NZ_JBOIGG010000034.1, read on the forward strand.
CAATTCCGGGTTCACGTACGAAGATGCGGGCGTCTACATTTGCCCGGAGTGCGCACATGAATGGTCGGCGCAGGCAACCGTGCCAACCGAAACAGCTGACAGGGTTTATCGCGATTCAGCTGGAAATGTCTTGCAGGATGGAGATACCGTTACTGTCATCAAAGACTTGAAGCTGAAAGGTTCAGCTGGCGTGATCAAGATGGGCACCAAGGTAAAGAATATCAGGCTGGTGGACAGTGACCACGATATCGATTGCAAGATCGATGGCTTTGGCGCCATGAGCCTGAAATCGGAATTCGTCAAGAAGGTGTGACCCGGCGCATGGCGCACGAACTGCGGCTATTAGCTGGGCCGGAAGTTCGCCGGTGTGCGTGACGCCGGTGCTGCGAACTTCTTCTGTCGCGACCCCGTGCGGACATCGACGCGCTCATCCGCAACGACCGCTTTGCGGCTCTGAGCAGACCCTCATGTGCATTCACTTCAACTTAAAAACAATGAGTGACAACAATCGACCGCTGCTTAGTATTTGGTTCTTATTCGGTTCGCGTTGCCAGCGGACACCCTCATAATGCCTTCCACGAATGCGTCCGAGAAACGCCAGCGCATGGCGACAAGTTGATGCCGCGCCGATTGCCAGAAAGATCGATCCAATCAAGCAGTCGCCTTAGTCAAAAAACACTCTTGCCCGGGTCGTGCTTCTCCCCAAGCTATCCAAGCCGAAAGACGATTTGTCCACCCTGTGGAAATCAATCTGATTTAGTGCGATATAGGTGTTTATCCTTATAAGGATAACCCTTAAACTGGTCTCATCGCTGCAGAGTTGATTTCGCGGCTAACAACGTCCCTGCAAGGCTCAACATGCAAACACTCATCAACGCAACCCTCGTCATCGCCGCACTTGTCGCCCCTGCACTCGCACAAGCACAGTCGAACGCGCCCCAGCCCGTTACTCGTGCTAAAGTTCACGCAAGCCTGATACAACTCGAGAAGGCCGGCTACAACCCCTACACGAATGAGTCGCTCTATCCGATTACTCTGCAACGCGCGGAAGCCAAGGCCGCACAGCAGCAGGCGGAGACAAATACAGCGTATGGACCGGCATCGAACGGTACGGTTGAATCTGGAAAGTAATGCGTACCTGCCAGAAGCGCGACGCACAATCTGGAGACGTCGAACGCCGGGACACATCACGAGTGAGGCGGCGCTCGGTCTTTCGTTACGCGCTACAGGTCGTAGCGCGGTTTGCGTTCTAAGCAACCGTATCCAGCGAATTCGATGGTGCATTCACCTCGCCATCCACAACACGCCAGGGCTCCAACGGATTTGATTCCTGCAGTGCGGGCGGGAGCGACGAATCCGGCAAGTCCTGATAGCAGACCGGTCGAATGAAGCGGTCAATCGCCGATGCTCCCACCGACGTGAACATGGAATTTGACGTCGAGGGGAACGGGCCATCGTGAACCACCGCGTGACAGACTTCCACGCCAGTCGGGAAACCATTCACCAATATGCATCCGGCTTTGCGCTCGAGTACCGGTAGCAGTCGCTGCGCATCAGGGTGATCAACTGCGTCGATCTGAAGCGTGACAGTAAGCTGTCCCTCGACATGGTCAGCGACTTTCAGCATTTCATCAAAATCACGCGCACGAACGACAATCGAAGTCGGGCCGAACATTTCATTCTGGAGATCCGGCGAAGCTAGCAGGCGCCGCGCATCGGTAACGTAGAGCACCGCCTCCGCATAGTTCGGCTTTGTTCCAGCAATTTCACTTTGCGCCACCCGGGTCACGCCTTGAACAGAATTCGTCATTTCTGTTCCAGCACGGAAAGCGTCGAAAATACCCGGCGTCAACATCGTCTGCGCTGGCTTGGTTGCGAGCGCTTCTGTCGTTGACTCGATGAACCGTTCGAGGTCTGGTCCTTCGATTGCGATGACAAGTCCGGGGTTTGTGCAGAACTGCCCCGCCCACAAATGCGAGAGAATCGGCGAAGCCCTTACCAATTGCCTCAGCCCGGCTCGCAAGCGCGCCCGGCAAAAGGAAATCGGATTGATACTGCTCATCTCGGCGTACACGGGAATGGGTTCGGGTCGAGCGTTGGCGATGCGAGTTAGCGCCAGCCCGCCTTGTCGGGAGCCGGTGAAGCCACCGCCTTGATGGCTGGATGTGATACCAGCGCTTCGCCCAATTGCCGGCTAGCCCCAAACAGAAGCGAGAAAACACCTTCCGGCAGAGACATCTCTCTGACTGCTTTCTGGATTGCGCGTCCGACGAGTTCCGATGTTCCGAGATGCGCACCGTGTGCCTTCACGATCACGGGCGCACCAGCCGCGAGTGCAGACGCCGTATCGCTTCCTGCAACCGAGAATGCGAGTGGGAAGTTGCTTGCGCCAAACAGTGCGACAGGGCCAAGCGGCATTTTCGCCATGCGAAGGTCCACGCGTGGCACCGGTTGACGTTTGGGCTGAGCGTGATCGATCGTCGCGCTGAGAAACCTCCCGTCGCGCACGACCTTGGCGAAGAGCCGCAACTGATCGACGGTTCGTCCACGCTCACCCTGCAGACGCTGCTTCGGCAAGCCACTCTCCGCATGGGCCCGCTCGATGAGTTCATCGCCAATCTGCAAAATGTTGCTGGCAATCGTTTCGAGAAACGCCGCACGTGTAGCAAGTGGAACGCTCCTGTAAATATCGAAGGCATCTGCGGCCAGTGATACGGCACGCTCCACTTCAACCGTGCCACCCATGCCGAAATCCGGCTCCGGTATTTCCATGTTCGCGGCTGGATTGAACGCGCGTTGCGAACCCTCGGTGCCGCGCACCGCAGCACCGCCGATTAGCATTTGGCCAGTAAGAGGCATAAAGGTATCGTCCTTGTAGATCACTCCGGCAACTCGTTTGTGGTGGCCGCTCACGCAGGTGTTTCGTCGTTGACCTTTGGAGCCCACTCGCGCCGCATCAGGCCAACGGCACTCACTGCCCCTAAAGCCAGGAACACGCAGACGGACACCATGGGAAGCGTATAGCTCCCACCAATATGTAGCAGCCAGCCACACAGGCTGGCGGACACGCCACCAGCAAGACTCGTGGAAACGGTCAACAGCCCGGTGTTCAGACCGATCGCGGGTTTCGGAATCAGCGTCAACTTCGACAGGGCCAGATTGTTTGCAGTGGTCAGCCCTACGAGCGACAGCGAAGCCACGTTCCAGAACAGCGCCATTTCCTGCGACTTCGCATATGCGCCGAACAGGATCGTCATCCCGCCAATCGATCCCGCAACGATAAAAGCCTTGCGAACAACCAATGCATCTCGCCCCCGTGCAATGATGCGATCCGCAGCCCACCCTGCCATTACCGCAACGAACGCAACGCAGATGAAACTCGCAAATGTGTACAAGCCCGATCTCATCAGCGTAAGCCCGCGTTGCTCTACCAGATACGACGGCATCCAGGTCGCGCAATAGAAAACGAAGTAGCTGTAGCTGAACGTCATGATAAATCCGCCCCACACCACGGGACTCACCAACAAATTGCGCAGCGGAACGCTGAGCGCACGACGCTTTGCCGCTGCGAGTTGCTCACGTGAAGGGAAATCATTATTGACAACGATCAGCCAGGGAATGAGCCAGATCATGCCTAGCATCCCTGTAATCACGAACATGGCTTTCCAGGAATAGGCGACGATCAGCCAGGCTGCGGCAGCCGCGCCAATCGCTGGCCCGACCTTACCGCCCATCGAAAAGATACCGGTTGCAGAGCCCTTGCGCGATTCATCAAAGTGGTTCGCAATGTAGCGATAGCTCGCGGGAAGGACAATGGCTTCGCTCGCACCGATGAGCAGACGCACCACGATCAGCGAAGTCAGGCTATCGGACAGACCCGTGGCCGCTGCAGCGAGACACCAGAGCGCAAAACAGATGGCATACGGCCATTTGACGCCATACCGATCGACAACCCATCCCATCGGTAGCTGCAACGCCGCATACGACCAGAAAACCGCAGAACCCAACCATCCTCGCTCAACACTCGAAAGCGCAAATTCGTGGACGAAGCTCTTGTCGGCCAGTGCCGACGACAGACTCGTGCGATCGATAAATGAGATCAACCAGCCTACGGTAAGCAAAACAAGAATAGCCCACGGCCTTTCCGCCGACGAACGACTTAAGCCATTTGCTCCGGTCATCTCAATGTTCCTGTTCATACAAACTCCCAACTCAATGCAACGCTCTTCAATCTGCAAGTCAACGCATCCACCTTTTTTGCATCCACGCTTTTTCAAGGCGTTGCCGACGCTCAGAATGAGTGATTGATACCAACCGCTGCGCCGATCTGATGCGGGATTTTCTGGGTATTCAATGATGCGTTGGTCACGTAGCTTCCGCCATACTTGGTGTAGTCGACTTCGGCGTAAAGCAGGGTCGTCTTGGACAACGCATAAGTGATGCTCCCGATTCCGATACTCCGCTTTCCGCTCTGATTCGGCAAATCGGTAATGTAATATGCCGCGCCCAGACGCACGCTCGGACTCAGGTCATAGGTAGCGCCACCCCAATAGTTGAGCGTTCGGATATCGGCAGTCGGTTGCGTCTGCACCTGGTTATCGTTCATGTATCCGCCAGCAAAACGCACAGGCCCGAACGTCAGCTCAGCACCCAATGTGTAATAGTTGTCCGGTTGATAGGTTTTGGCCGTACCCACCTGAAGCGAACGGTATGCGTAAGCGCCTCCCACTTTCAACCAGTTCCACTTGTACTGCAAACCCACGCTACGCGCCGATGCATCGTTGAACTGCCCGGCGACTCCACCAAACGAGTTGTCTGCGCTAAGCGTCAAGCCACCCACGCTTCCGACATACTTCACGTCGTTGCTTAACCGAAACCCCGCCGATGCACCCGACACCGGAATCAATGTCGGATACAGAAGGTTGAAGGGATCGTAGTCGTACGTGACATCGTGCGCGATCGTAAATTGCCGACCGATGACGACCTTCCCATACGGGCCTCCAACGCCGATATAAGAAGCCCGGTTAAACAACTGGCTGGTTGTGTTGTCCAGCGCACCACTGGCAAGGTAAAAGCCTGTTTCCAGCCTGAAGAAGGTAAACCAGCCCGCGCCCAACTGCTCCGAGCCAATGAAGACCACCCGGTTCGAGCTGTACCATCCTCTGTTGTTCGTTGAATAAGTCGTCCCTGCGCTCGAATCGGTGTACCGGATACCGCCGTCAAGGACACCAGACAGAGTGACACTACCCTGCGCGCGGGCGGCCCCGGCTATCGATCCCAACGCAGTCAGCAAAAGAACTTCTCCGATCGTCTCCACACGCATCATCGTCTCCAATTCAAATTTTATTTTGTAGTACAACTATATTTTCTCGATGCTCGATCCGATCGGGTCAAGCCATCTTCACAGACATCGACATCCGTCGCTCAACCAAGACTTCCAGTCACATCATCGAACAGTTGGTCAACGCTCAATTTGTGGGGAATGATCTGCTGCTCGAAAGCCCAGTCGATGGCGAGCTGAAGGCCTTTCCGATTTGCTTCCAGCCCGATTGGCGGAAATATGTCTGGCAAACCCTCCGCCTGCTCGCGACTCTCGACGATCATTCGGTATACATCTCGCACGATTTCCGGGTGCCGTTTCGAGAGGTCCTCACGCACGACGAACATATGGTTGATGGGTACCACGTTCTCTCGCGCGAACCAGTCTTTCGCCGCGATCTGAGCATCTGGAATGAGCGTACGCACACGCGCATCCTTCGGCATGTCCGGTGCTCCGAGCAGAGCAGCAGCCAGTTCGCCGTCGAGCATTCGCTGAGCGATCGAGGTGCCTCTTGGCAGACGTTCGCAATACGCCGGTTCGACATACTCGGCGAGATGCCCGTCTTCGAGTGTCGTCCACGTCACCTTGTCGAGATCCACCTCGTATTCATGCCTCAGGATTCCGCGAACCCACAGGCCAGTGGTCTGCGCGTACGAACGCACGCCGACCTTCTTGCCCTCGATATCTTTCGGATGAAGTTCTCCAAACGCCGAGTTGTACACCGCGCAATGGTGCTGCAACCGACCGAGAATCGGTGCTGGTAGCAACACATAGGGCTTACCGAACGCCTTCGCCTGAAGGAAAGTCACGATCGCCAATTCACCGGCGTCGAACGCGTTCTCGCACAACATCGCCTTGAAGCCGTTGTGCGCGGGTGACGGACCGCAATAATCCAGCTTGACGATATCCGACGTCACCCCACCATCTCTCATCGCTCGCGTGACGGGATGATTGTCCAGATTCACCCGCAAGGTCGGCGGTTTGGCTTGGGTCGTCGACATATCAATAGCCGGCCATTTCGCGTGTTTCATTGACGATGCCGTAACTACGCGACGGCGCCGACATCAGGAATCGATACCCTTCCTGCAGGACTCGCTGGTGATTCTTCGCCGTCACATGCGGATGCCCCACCATTACGCCGTGTTTGCGACAAGTCTCGACGATCTTGCTCATTGCGCCGAGTACTTCGGGATGCTCGTACTGACGCGCATAGCCAAGCTGCTGGGTCAAGTCGCCTTCACCGATCAGGATAAAGCCGATGCCCGGCACATTCGCGAGGATGTCGTCGAGATTCTCGATCGCCTCCACGCTTTCGCACATCAGGCCAACGAGAATCTCACCGTGCGGCGCCAGCGGCCATACGTCGGCCTTTGCATAGTAGTCAGCCATACTCAAGCCCCAGTAGCGTGCGGCTGTGCCTGGACCATCCCCCCTGACGCCCTTCGGCTCGTACAGCAGTGCATTCTTCGGCCTTGCATAACGGCACGATGCCACTGCGTTGTATGCCTGCTCGACGGTCGATACATGAGGCCACACGACGCCATAACAGCCGCGATCGAGAACCTGCTTGGCGAATGCCTGGTTCATTTCAACGCCGTTAGAGGGAATCCGCGCGATCGGTGTCACACGTGGCGTGATCGATCCGGAAGCGGCAATCTCCTTCCGATTCAACATGTATTGAAGCGCATCGCCGAGCGCCGAGACGTCATACGGATTGTGTTCCATCTCGAACACGATGCCGTCATAAGGCGCGTCGCTCATTTCGATGGCCGTTTGCTTGTCGAGTTTGGCGAAGGCGGTCAGTGCCGGCTTGCCCGATTCGAAAGCACGGATGATGCTGTTCAGGCGCGCATCACTCATGAAAGGTTCTCCTGATTCTGGTTGCAGTCCAGGCGCGCGGCACACCGCGCGACATGGCATCAAAGAAGGGTGGGGTACAGACGTTGTGCAGTTTTTCCGAGTATCCAATCCTGATCTTCGGCACTGAGACTTCCGAGGCTCGTGCGCATGACGCCGAGAATCTCAGCGAGCGTTCCAGGCGAGGTCGGAAAATTGGACCCCCATGCGAGCCGCTGTGCGCCAAATGTCTCCACGAGTTTCGGGAAGAACGTCTCCGGCGTAGCCAACCCGCTTCTCGCGTCTTCACAGTTTTTCGGCGTCAGCTTCAGATAGATGTTCGCGAAAGACGCAAGCTCAAAAAAACTCTCCGCATTGCTGTACGGCGCACCATCCTTGAGGTCGGGACGCGCCATGTGATCGATCACGATCGCAACGTCCGGAAACCGCCTCGCGAGCGCTTTGACCTGGGGCAGTCCCACAACGCCTGTGGTGATGCACATCGGCAACTTCAGTTCAGCACAGAGTCCCCAGGCAGGAAACGAATGCGGGTCCTCCAGAACACTGGGATCGAACGCTTTCGTGCTGCCACCGGTGAATAGCCGCAGCCCGACGAGCCCGCGCTCGATCCACCGGCGTATCGTTGCGGGCGCATCCGGTTGCAGAACATCGACAGAACCGACTGCGACGAGCCGCTCTGGATATTTCGCGCATCCCTCCACGACGTAGCGGTTGTCAAAACCGTAGGTCGTCGATGAATGCACCACCGCGGCCCTGGCGATTCCCGCCTGATCCATGGCTTCGATCAGCGTTTCCGCCGTGGTCGGACGCTCCTTCGACCACTCCGAGCGCTTACCGAATAAAGGCGTCGGCGGGTAACGAGTTTCGTCGTCGGAAATGATGTGCGGGTGAATATCTATAACTTGAGTCATAGCACTTCCGTTTCATTTGCCCTGGGCTTTCAGGCGCCGATCCAGGCGCGGATAAACACGACGCACGTTCCCCTCGAAAATCTTGAAGCGATCTTCGTCGGTCAATGCTTCGCAAGCATCGAGATAGCGCTTCGTGTCGTCGAAGTATTGCCCTGTAGCGGGGTCCTTCCCGCGCACCGCGCCAATCATCTCCGAGCCGAACAGCACGTTTCCCGCCGGAATGACTTTGGTCAGCAGTTCGACCCCCGGCTGGTGATACACGCAAGAGTCGAAGAAAATATTGTTGAGCAGGCCTTCGAGCGGGCGCTCCCGCATTTCCAGCGACATCCCCCGATAACGCCCCCAGTGATAAGGCACTGCGCCGCCACCGTGCGGAATGACGATGCGCAACGAAGGGAAATCCGTGAACAGATCGGATTGCAGTATCTGCATGAATACCGAAGTATCGGCGTTTAGATAGTGCGCGCCTGTACCGTGAAAGCAGGGATTGCATGACGCTGCCACGTGGATCATCGCCGGCACGTCGAGATCGACGAGCGCTTCGTAAAGCGGATACCACTCACGATCGGTCACGGGCTTGCCGGTCCAGTAACCGCCGCTGGGATCAGGGTTCAGGTTACAGCCCACGAAGCCAAGTTCCTCGACGCATCGACGCAACTCCGCAACCGAATTGCCCGGCACTACACCCGGCGATTGCGGTAACTGGCAAACCGGCGCGAAATTGTCCGGATAGAGTTCCGTCACACGATGAACGAGATCGTTTGAAAGTTCGGCCCATTCGATGCTGGTGCGCTCGTTGCCCAGATGATGGCTCATCAGACCCGCGATCGGCGAGAACAAAGTGAGGTCGCTGCCGCGCTCGCGTTGCAACTTGAGTTGACCATTGCCAATGGCCTCACGAATCTCGTCATCGCTAACAAAGGCGGCATCGCGCGACGGTGCGTTGGCCGGATCGTTCGCATGTTCGACCTGCTTCGCGCGCCAGTTCTTAAACGATGCAGGCACAGTCGTAAAGTGGCCGTGGCAATCGATGATCATGTTGTCTTCCTTGGTTCGCCTAACGGGAACGCTGGGCGAAAAATCTATCAAAATCCGAACAGTTCTGCGGGATTATCAACCAGCACGCGCTTCAGAATCGCCTCGTCAGGAACGTAGCGATAAAGCAATTCGAGCAGATCGGCATCATTCGGCGGTTGTTTGGGCGACACCGGATGCGGCCAGTCCGTTCCATAGATGCATCGATTCGAGGCGGCTTCCACCAGTTTGTGCGCGATCGGCAGCACGTCGTCCCATGGACGGCCTGCCTTCGTGATCTTCTCGCCAAGTGAAAGCATCGTCCACGTGTTGCCCTCGGAGAGCATTTCGAGGACAACCTTGAGCGACGGATCAGCGTCACCGGCTTCCGGATTCGGGCGTCCCATGTGGTCGATCACGAGCGGAACGCTCAAGTGACGGAACGGCTCGATCGTCGATGCAATGCCGCCTGGCTCCGGTTGCACTCTCACATACCAGCCAAGTTCTTTCACACGTGCCAAGGCACGTTCGATGTCTTTGGCATCCATCGAAGGCCCAAGGCCTGCGCGTGAGAAGCGCGCACCGTGCACCCCTGCATCATGCAGTTTTGCGATGTATGCGTCATCGCGCTCCTTCAGTACGACGGCATTCGCACAGCCGCGATAGTTCGGGCCGGCCGCCGCCAGTCCGTCGAGCACGATCTGATGATCGGCGCCATACGTCGTTGCCTGCACGATCACACCGCGCGTAAAGCCAAGGATGGAATGAAGGCGCAGCGCCACGTCGATCGTCGCATTCGGCATTTCGTACGCGGCGCCGGGCAGTACCGGGTAACGTTCGGAAGGACCGAATACGTGAAACTGACTGTCACACGCCAGCGGCGGCGGCATTTTCGACGGAGTGCGCGGGTCGGGATCGAACGGAAGATAATCGGCCATGACAAGAATTCCCAAATCGTCCAGCTAAGTTAACGGGGCAACACGGCCGTCACATCGCATTGCACGAGCGACGGACCTTCCGCAGTCAACGGCAACGCGTGACGCGCGGGCCGATCGTCATGGTCGGGGAAGAGCTTGAGCCATTCGTCATTCACAGGCTGGCGCTGCGAGGGATCGCGCAACCAGACCGTCATCTTGATGATATCGACAGGCGTTCCTCCGGCCGCTTCGACGATCGCGCGCACGTGACCGAACATGTTCGCGCATTGCGCTTCGAACGTGGCGGGCATATCGCCCGTCGCCGGATCGACGCCGAGAACGACGCCCGACATCAGAAGTCCGTCGATCACGCACGCGTTCGGAATCGGATTCTTGTGTTTGAATCCAGCCAGATAAATGCTTTTACGACGAGCCATTATTCTTCCCCCTCGTCAAACGAAACGGCACGAGATCGAGCCGCATGGACCGTAGTCTGCATGGATCACGTCTCCTGCTTTCACATCGATCATTCGCGTGAACGAACCTGCGAGCACGATCTCGCCAGCGGCAAGACTTTCGCCATACCCCGAAAGGCGATTGGCGAGCCATGCCACGCCCAGCGCCGGATGCCCGAGTACACCGGCTGCAACACCGGTTTCCGTGATTCGCCCGTTGCAATACAACAGAGCGGAAATCCAGCGCAGATCGAAGTCGTGAACACGGAACGGGCGCGCGCCCAGCACGAGCGCCGCATTGGCCGCGTTATCGGAGATCGTGTCCATGACTTTGCGACCCTTGCCCGTTGCCGGATCGACGCGATGCAAGCGGGCGTCGAGGATTTCCAGCGCCGGGACGACATATCGCGTGGCGTCGAGTACATCGAGCAACGTGCAGTCCGGACCGGACAGCGGCTTGCCGAGAATGAATGCCAGTTCGACTTCGATGCGCGGCGAGCGGAAACGCGACGTATCGATCGAAGCGCCGTCGTACTCCACCATGTCGTCGAGCAACACGCCAAAATCGGGCTCATCGATGCCGACTGCGTCCTGCATGGCTTTCGAAGTCAGGCCAATCTTGTGGCCCACGACCTTCCGCCCATTCTCGCGTTTGATGCGCATCCATTCGGCCTGGATGGCATACGCGTCTTCGATCGTGATGTTCGGATGTGCGATCGAGAAAATATCGACGGGTTCGCGGCTACGCTCTCCGTCTTCGAGAGATTGCGCGAGACGATGGATCAATTCGGGTGCGAACATGTCAGGCCTCCTGGGCAATGCCGTTGCGCAGCGTACCGATGGTTTGCGACTCGATTTCCACGATGTCGCCCGGCGCGAGCCAGGCCGGCGGATTCTGGCGCCATCCGGTACCGGTCGGCGTGCCCGTCAGAATCATGTCGCCTGGCTTGAGCGTCGCAAACGTGCTGAGATATTCGATCAACGCATCGAACGGGAACATCAGGCGCGCGGTGGTATCTTCCTGGCGCAGTTCGCCATTCACGCGCGTGCGAATGGCGTGTTCGGCGCGCGGATCGCATTCGTCGGCGGTCACGATCCACGGGCCGAGACTGCCCGAGGAGTCGAAGTTCTTGCCCTGCGTGACGTTGAATTTGCCGTGCTTGAGCCAGTCGCGCACCGAACCTTCGTTGGCGAGCGTCATGCCTGCAATGTGCTCGAACGCGCGCTCACGCGGAATATGTCGCCCTGCCTTGCCGATCACCAGGACGAGTTCGCCTTCGTAATCGAGTTGTTCAGATACGCGCGGGCGAATCAGCGGTTGGTCGTGACCGACAAAGGAGCCGACGTTACGCACGAAAAGACTCGGATAACGCGGCAAGTCGGAGTTGTCTTTGTACTCCTCGTTACGCTCTTTGTAGTTCACGCCAATGCACCAGATCTTTTCCGGCGCAGTGAGCGGCGTGAGCAGTTGAACATTGTCGAGCGACAGATGCGCTGCCTCGGCTGCATCGATTTCGCGACGTGCGAGCGCAAGCGCATCCGGCGCGGCAAGCAGCGCGTCGAGCGTCGAGACGCCCTTCAGTTCAGCGATGCCGTCGTCGAGCAGCACGCCGATACGAGGCATGGCGTCGCCGGTGCGCAAGGTGAAGCGAAGCAGTTTCATAACCAGTTCCTGAGAGTCGAAGAAATAAATAACCCGTTCTAATGACGATGGCCGATATGCGAAAGCGACCCGTCGTTCGCGATCGGCTTGCTGTTCGACGCCGCTGCCTCTGCGCCGGCCGTGAGACGGCGTCCGCGCGTCTCGGGCAACGCGAAAGACAAGATGAGGAAGACGGTGGCTGCCGGCAGCGCGATCAGCATTCCGCGCGGCAGGCTGTGATTGAAAAAGGTGGAAGCCACTGGCACGAGAATCGGCGCCAAACTGCCAGCAGCGCGGCCGAACATATAGATGGTCGATACCGCAGTAGCACGCACTTCGATCGGATACAGTTCGGAAAGCCATGCGCCGACCACGCCGAGTGCGCTGCTGCCCATTGCAAAGACGATCGGCAGCCAGAAGATCGGCCACTTCAATATGAACCGGCATAACGCGCATCGGGCGCAACGAACAGAATGCCGAGAGCGATCAGCCAGCACACATCTGGCACGATGGCGCCGACGCGGCGGCCCAGCCGGTCGTTGAGCCAACCCATTGCGATGTAGCTAATGCTGCCGACAAATACCGCCGTCACGGTCGCCGTCCGCACCACGTCGACTGGAGTGTCGAGTACCTTTAGCATCAGGCTCGGCACGAATATGACGATTGCGTAGTAGCAGAACATGTAGGCTGTGAGCCATAGCGCAGCAGCAATCGAGATGAAGCGCAGGCGGCCGCTGAACATGCCAGCGAAAGTGTTGCCGCGTGGCTCCGACAAGCCAGCCCGTCGCGTGCGATCGTATTGCTGCCATGCACGCGACTCAGGCATACAGAATCGGATCAGCACGGCAAGAATGACCGGTGCTCCGCCGGTTAGCAGACCGATACGCCACCCCCAGTCGACGCTGAAAGTGCCGACTGCCCAGAGCCCCACTACCGACGCGCCCGCTGCCGCGATCGTCGCCGAACCCTGGATGAGCGCCGTGTCCAGGCCGCGCCGTTGCGGGTTCCATGTTCCGTTGAAGAGCACCATGCCCGCTCCCCATTCGCCTCCCAGCCCGATTCCGACGATCAGTCGCAGGACGACAAGGGAAAGGAAATTCCATGCAAACGCGGAACCGACCGAGGCGAGCGCGAAGACGACCAGAGTCCATTGCAGTGCAGATTTGCGACCGATCCGGTCACCGAGCCAACCGAACGCGCCGCCGCCGATAACCGACCCGATGAGCGTCATAGTGGTGATGCTGGCGACTTCGCCAAGTTCGATGTGCATCGAACGCTGGATCGACGGCATAAGGTACGGCATGATCAGCACGTCGTATAGATCGAGTGCGAAGCCCAGCATGCAGGACACGATGATGGCCAGCCGTTGCGCGGGCGCGTACAAGGCGGTGGCGGTGGCGGTGTCATTCATGCGGGTCTCCTCCGACGCAGCCGTGAATGTCGCGATCGGCCACCCTTGCGGCGGCTTGTCACGCTTCAACTTTGCTTGCGTCAATCAATGTGACTTCATGATTCCATGGAGGGGAATCGTGAGCCACAGCGAAACCGCTTGAATGTCCACTCTGTGGATTTTTTTGCGCCGAAGCGCGGACGATCAGCCGTCCGTCGTTCGTCAGCGTGAGCGGGAGCGAGCCGGGCGTTGCATCTCCGTCAAACGCTTCGTGATGAACGCGGCCTTGCTGCGCATGGCTTTGACGATGCGCGGTAATTCCGGCTCGGCGAGCCGCTCGGCCATCGCCGCGACGGCGATGACGGCGATCGCTTCACCGTCTGCATCGAGCACTGGGATGGACAGTGCCCGGGTACCCTTCAGGACGCCGTCGCCTGAGTACGCATAGCCGTTGCGCCGCGCGGCATCGATCCGCGCGCGGATTGTTTCCATGGTCGGCGCCTCGGCAGGCAACCGCCCCGCATTCATACTGCAGATGTGGTCCGCCTCCTCGGGCTGCAGCGTCGCAAGTAGCATCACGCCTGCAATGCTGACGCCGAGCGGACGCCGCATGCCAACGTCGATGGCAAGAACTTTGATCGGATACGAGCCGGTCTTTCGATCGATGGCCACCGAATCCCAGCCCGCGCGAATCGTGAGGAATGTCGTGTCGCCCAGTTCATTCGCCAACTCCGTGAGATAGGGATCGGCCGCGGTGCGCACTGGAAAATGCGCGGGCCGGCTCAACCCCAGCAGGCTGATTTCTGGCCCTACGCGATAACGCCGTGTAGCGGGGTCCTGTTCGCCGACGCCCTCGGCAATCAACGTCTGCAAAATACGATGCACAGTGGGATGGCTCAGCCCCGAATAGGCGACGACTTCGGTGAGTCGTACACCGTGCTCACCGCCTAGCGCGAGGATGCGTAACACCTGGAACGCGCGGGAAATCACGCGCACGCTGCCAGGCTCTTCATCCGTTGTCTTTGCGTTGACGGAGGGGGCGTCGTTGTTGGTGGTTTGGCGCGATGGTCGCTTCAAGATTCGTGTCCGTCTGGTGATGGCAGTCGCACGACGGCGATGCTTTGCCCTCGAACCCGGCATCTCGCGAGGCAGGCTTCGCATGCTGCCGGACATATCAGAAAAATTTCCGCTGGCTGGACATTATCGTGCGGAAAAGTTCTTGGCAAGGCTCGTGTCGCGCTCACCGGGGGGCGAACACAAGATAATCAGGCTAGTACGTCCACGCCGTTCGCGCTCTGTTTTGCGCCTGGAACGCGTCGGTCGCTCACACGTCTGGTTTACGAGGATGAGCATGAATCTCCCAACGAATACTTTTAAACGCGCCCTTTCAGAAGGCACACCGCAATTTGGTCTTTGGGCAGCATTTGCCGACCCATATGTCACGGAATCGCTAGCGGCAGTGGGCTTCGATTGGCTTCTGGTCGACAACGAGCACGCACCCAACGATCTGCGGAGCACACTCGCGCAGTTGCAGGCGGTGGCACCGTATCGCTCTCATCCCGTAGTGCGTCCAGTGCGCAGCGACACGGCCATCATCAAGCAGATGCTGGACATTGGAGCGCAGACCTTGCTGTTGCCGATGATCGATACGGTCGAGCAGGCACGCGAGGCTGTTGCAGCGACACGGTACCCGCCACTCGGCGTGCGTGGCGTGGGGGCGGCGCTTGCTCGGGCGTCGCGCTGGAATCGCGTTCCTGGCTATCTGGAACATGCTGGGGATGAACTTTGCGTGCTGGTTCAGGTAGAGACGATCACTGGGCTGAGTCATCTCGCCGCGATCGCGGACGTTGAAGGCGTTGACGGTGTGTTTTTCGGTCCAGCAGACCTGAGTGCTTCTATGGGACTGTTAGGTAAAGGAGGTGCCGAACCGGTCCGAGAGGCGATTCGTAACGGCATCGATGTGGTCAGGCGAGCCGGCAAGGCGGCTGGCGTGCTCGCGCCTGACGAGGCCTATGCGAGGGAGTATCTGGCAGCCGGCGCAACGTTCGTCGCTGTAGGCACGGACGTTAGCCTCCTTAGCATGGCGGCGCACAAACTACTGACGAGTTACAGCGGTAATGTCGACGTAAAGGAGAAGAGCGGAACCGGCGGATACTAGTTGTCATCCGGCGCTACCGCGAGCTGCATGGTGTGCGAACGCCTGCATTCGGAGTATTGATTCGAAGTCAACTTGATAACGGCCGCTTTGTGTCAGGAGCGGTCGTTAACAATATTCCCATCAAAGGCCGTTTATGGCCGACCTCTGCCTGTCGCCGATCGGCGACACACGACCCAGAGCGCTCCTTTGGTTTTCTGGGCAGCAGATATCTTCGGATTACTTTCGATACTCACTTACCTGACTGAGTCAGGTGGTGTGGCGAACCGAGTTCCGCTGCAGTCTGCCAGACATCAAGTAGATTGAGCGGAAACGATCGGTGGCGACTTGCCGAAAGGAAAACGGCGGCCTCGGGTGTCAGCGACCGTCCATATGTGCTTTAGCCTATTCAACGGCAAACGTGCATACCTCCTCGCGAGTGCGAAATGATCGAGAACGCCGAATGTTTCGCGCTTACCGTTCCGGTGCATGATGATGGCTGATGCTGCGTAGCTCGGCGTGGAAATTGAGGCAAGAGGCACGATCGCCGATGTCTTGTACTCCGCAGGATCAGCGTGTATGGCATGTTGCTCCCTATCATCGCCAGGCGAGCTATCCGTTTCGAAATAATGATACTGGCCGGCCAGACGCTCACAAACGGCATCGCTAGGCCTGCATTGCCAGGGCACCCCATGTTACGCCAGCACCTACGGCATGCATCAACACCTTGTCACCGCGACGGATCCGGCCGTCCCGACAAGCCTGATCCAGGGCGATGGGGATGGAAGCAGCAGACGTGTTGCCATGCTCACGGATGGTGGAGACCACGCGATCCGCAGGGATGCCCAGTTTGCGCGCCGTGGCTTCCATGATCCGGATGTTCGCCTGATGGGGCACCACCCACTTAAAGTCTGACATCTCCAGCCCGCACTGCGCTCCGACCTCCTGGCTCACCGCCTCGAGCGCACCGACCGCCAGTTTGAACACGGCCGGCCCATCCATACGTACAAACGGGTCGCCCAGCACACCTCCATCCGCAATCCTGCCGGACACCTTGAGGATTTCCGCGTGCTGTCCGTCAGCATGCAAAGCCGCCCCGAGTATCCCCGGTTCCTCGGACGATCTCAGAATCACGGCGCCCGCCCCATCGCCAAACAGGACGCAGGAACTGCGATCCTCGAAATCAAGGAGTCTCGAAAAAGTCTCCGCTCCGATGACGAGTGCCGTCTTGACGGACGTGGCCCGTATCAATGCGTCTGCAACCGTGAGGGCATAGATGAAGCCACCGCAGACCGCCTGAATGTCGAAAGCCGCACAGCCGTTTCGTATTCCGAGTTTCCGCTGGACGAGGCAGGCGGTAGCCGGAAAGACCGCATCAGGTGTCGTGGTGGCTACAACAATCAGGTCGATGGCATCCGCGCCGATTTCTGCTGCAGACAGGGCGCGAGACGCGGCCGCTGCGGCGAGATCACTCGTTTGCGTCTGTCCGTCAGCAAACCGTCGGGACTGGATGCCGCTGCGCGAAAAGATCCAGTCATCACTCGTTTCGATGCCCTTACTGGCAAGTCGGGACACCAGATCCGCGTTCGAAATAACGTTCGGGGGCAGAAAACTACCTGTTCCGGCAATACGTGCGAATGACATGATTAACCCCGATCAGAATGTGAGGGGAGGCTCGCCGGCGCCAGGAAGATCCTGAGCGCGCCCCCTGTATAAGCTCCGCCAAGGGCGGTGAGCAGCCGTTTTCGCCGTAACTTGCGCTGCCGGTTTCGTGACTGATCCGGCACATATCCAGATGTCTTCTGGCCGATTGCGGATGGGCGAGGCCGCTACAGGCACAAATCGATGAGGTGCGCTCCAAAGGTTTCCCTATTCTCTTTGTCAATCAACGCGGTGACGGGACACCTCTGGATGTCAGGCGGGTCAAAAGCGCATCATATGATAATATAATTCACATCGTCCGCCGCCTCTCCGTCGGGGCGATGCGTGACCCGAAGGGTAGCCGTCCTGTCACAGGTCAATGTTCCCAACGACATGATCTGCCAGCCCGTTCGTGCGGGCTGGAACCGGGGTGTGTGAGGAACGGCGATCAGGTGCGAAGGCGTCGTCGAAAAGAATTTCGCCGTGCGGCCGGCGAGTAGAAGAACGAAACAGGAACGTCCTCCAGGCAGATGCATGGACCACTCGCGCGCGTCCTTCGACGCCTATATGAATTTTCTCGCCGGACCATCGGCAAATGGTGTGCCGGTAGTGCTGGAAACCCAGCATGGTCTTTCGCTGCACTTCGATCTGCTGGCTACGCAGAGTTTCATGTCGCGGCTTGACCCCGACAAGCTGGTGCTGGGTTACACACGGACCATGATGGGGTTTCTGCTGCTGCGGTCGGCGCCCGTCCGAATCTCCATGATCGGCCTGGGCGGTGGGTCGCTTGCGAAGTACTGCTACCGACATCTCCCGGATACCAAAGTTGTCGTTGTCGAAATTGACCCGGCCGTAATCGCGCTGCGTGACGCATTTCATATTCCACCTGATAGCGAGCGATTCGAAGTGGTCTGTGCGGATGGGGCGGAATACGTCAAAGGTCACGATGCGCGCCCGGACGTGATTCTGGTGGACGGCTTTCTGGCTCACGGTATGCCTGCGCAACTAGGTAACGCCGCTTTTTACTCGGCTTGCCGTGCGCGGCTTGCAGACGATGGAATACTGGTCGCCAACTTCGTCGCCGACGATCCTCATATTCCATACTACCTGGAAGAGGTGCGATCAGTGTTCGAGAAATCGCTTTCCATTTTCATGGCCGAGGACAGTTGCAACTACACGCTGTTTGCCTGGAAGGGTGCACCAGGGCTTCCCTCCCGGGATACGCTGCTCGCGCGCGCAAGCGACCTGACAACGACACATCCCCTGAACCTGCGCGCAGCCGCGCGTCGCCTGAAGCAGGGTGCGAAGCTCGCTTCGGATTGGGCATCCGGGCAGAAACCGGCTGGTTGCCGAAACGACTGAGTGACACCAGGTCTGTGCAACCGGATCGGAAGCGCTGCACGCGCGGCCGCAGACATGGGGACGCGGGCGGAGAGGCGCTATATGGCCTGGTGCGAGTCCCGTGAGGAATCGGACGATCCGCCAGGCACTACTGGGAACATCCTCCGGGGGGCGTTGACGAGTGAGCAGCGCACTCATTGCGCCGTGGACGTGCCGGAAGCAAAGTTGCGCTGGCAGCATCGGGTGCACGCGGCATGCCAGGGCTGTGCCGCACAGCAAAGGATGCAACCTGGAAGAGCAAGAATCCGGCTACATTCCGGCAGTGGGCGGGCGACGACGCCGCGCGCGCGGGATCACATCACTGACCTGAAACAGCTATAGGTCACGCAGTTTTTCGACGAGGACGCGCGCCGATGACGTTCTTCGTCCGGTAGGTGACACCGTGCTGCTCAAGGTATCCGCGAACCAGCTGTCGCACCACCTGTGAGGGCGTCAGATCCTGCGCTGCGCACAGCTGCTCGAACGCCTCCTTCTTCACAGGGTCGATCAGAATCGTGAGTCGGGCGCTTTTCGTTTCCATGGTGGGAGCGACATCCAGATATGTTAATCGGATTATAATACATCGCACGAACCGGGTCATCAGCGTGACGCCACAGGCGCACAACGCGCCGTCAATTCCTGAATCGCTCCCCAAGCGCAGCCCATGAGAGGCTGAGAAGCATTTCGGGCGTCAGGCGGCTGCCCGGCGCTAGCGTACCGCCCTGGCACGCAGGTAGTTCTGGCCAGCCGGGGTAATCGACACGGCACCCCGCCCGTTCGCTGGGACCGAGACAAGTCCCGCGCTACGCAGTTCCTGCGCGACCGACCAGTTCAGGGCGGGCGCGTCGCGCCCATACCGCTGTCCAGCCAGACGCTCAAGCGCCCAGATGGCTGCATGGGTCAAGGTGCTGCTTTCGTTATCGCTTCCTGCTGTCATCATGTTTCCTCGATCGTGCGTCTGTTCAAAAATGCGGGATCGCTCTGGTGTCGTGGTTGACGCATCGCAGACGAAGACGTCTCAACACGCCTGCCCATAGCGATTCCAGTTAAACCGCTTGCCGTACTCAATCCGGGTGGCCGTCGCATGAAGATTCACCGCGTGTCGAGGCCCGAGTTCGCGCGCCCGGTCGAGCATCGTCGTGAAGGACGGAAGCTCTTCCGTTCCTTTCCAGGCAAAAACCGTGACGTTGTGCTCGCTGCCTTCCGATGGCGCCAGAGTCACCGCGTTGGCGAAGACCTCCCTCAGCGCGCGCAGGTAGCGATGGAAGCCCGGTTCGTCCGTCACCAGATTGGCCACCAGCACGCCGTCATCACTTAACCGGCGACGACAGGCTTCGTAGAACGTCCGGCTACCCAGCTCGGCGGGCAGACCATCGGCGTTGAAACCGTCGACCAGCAGCACGTCGGGCCGGTAATCTGGAGCGGTGACGTATTGCGCACCATCCGCACAAACCACCCTGAAGCGATCATCGTCGCGCGGTACGTAAAACTGGTTACGCAACGCGATTACCTCCGGATTGATTTCGATCGCGGTAATGGCGGTGTCCGGCAAATGGCGGTAACAGTACTTCGCCAGCGACCCGCCACCCAGACCGATCATCGAAATGCGTCGCGGGAATGGCTGGAACAGCAGGAAACCCATCATGGTCCGCGTGTAACCCAGTGCAAGGGCATAGGGATCGCGCCTCAACATCGTGCTTTGTACCCCGCGCGCATCAAAGTACAGGGAAACCACCTGATCATTCTCGATGACCAGCGGCTTGCAGGCTTTCTTCGTTCTTTTCATGTATGTGATCGAGAGCGGGTCGGTGCGGGGGGCGATCGGCAGGCGCGCGCGCTGTCTTTCGCCTCGGCCGGTCAACAGGATTCCTGCGTACGCAGGATGGCCGAAAGCGCTTCAATCGCAGCGATTTCGTCGGGGCCTGTCGCCAGAATGCGCATGGGCGTACCAGGACTGGCCCGAAGGGACATGACCGACATGACGTTCTTGGCGTTGACCGACCGACCGTTCGCCATACAGACGATGTCACTCGCAAAACGCGCAGCACTAACCGCAAGCCTTGCCGACTCGTGCCCGTTTAAACCCCATCGCCCGCCAACCTGAATCAATGCCTCGACCAATCTGACTTCCCTTTGTACGTAACCAGTGACACCGGGCTCCATGGCCCTGGGTAGTCGCACTCAGTGCATCGCGCTCGCAACGACCTGGGCAAAGAAAGCACGCAGCAACGGGTCCCACATTTCGTCCCGCAGCGCAATTTCGGCCGTGTTGAGCCACCGTAGATCCCGATCCAGATACACCGCGCGAAGCGATTTCGGATGTGGTGGACCGACAAAGAACTGGCCATCGTCGTCAAGAAACAGACATGGCCTTTGTCTGTATCGAGCTCCGAACAGCGAGGTCGCGTCCTGAACATGCCGGGCCGATTCCTTCTGGTAGACGAAGATGACATTGACCCCGCATCCCTCCAGACGGTCGCAGATATCAGAAAACCGGTACAGCATCTGGAATCCACGTTCGCCCGCCCTGCCCACACCGATGACGACCAGTCCGCGGTAACCCATCACGTCCCTCAGATACCGGTGCGTGTAGTCGTGAGACAGCAGCGGAACACTTGCATTGATCACGTTCGACCTCCCTGACGCGCCGGAGCATACACCTCGCTTCACGCACGCCCGGCGTGCAACATGATCAACGGGATTCTTGCCCATAGCCGCCATATTATTACCATAACAACCCAAGTCAATGATAATTTCATTATCATGTTTTGATTCGACTCATTCTGGAGAGGCGCCAGCAGGTCTGTTTGCCGGCCCTGCCACGCGCATGTGAGCGACCCTGGAGGTTGTGGGTCGCGCTGCAATGAGTAGCGGACCCCGGAGTCGCAGCGTGCGGAAGCATGTGGGCGGCAATAATCGAGGTGACTCGCTTCGAGTGAGCTGACGGCGCATACCAGGCCGGACCCCTCTTCTGCCGCGCGGCTTGTACCCGATGCCTAACGATCAAGCCGATAGACCTGCGCGCGCAGATCGTCGATAAGAGGAACGATGGCCAGCACAATCAGCACGCCCGCAAGAGGCACCGTCGAAGCGTATCCAATGTGCTTGAATCCTATCGCTCCTGTCACGCCACCGACGAAGAACATGGCCAGCATCATCCCGTGAACTTTCAGCTTCGTCCGATTCGCCAGCACAAACGGCTCTGCGAAGTCGACACGGGACGAATTCCAGTAAAAAAGCTTGCCGAGCTCGATGCTGATATCTGTCACGATGCCGGTCATGTGGGTGGTACGGATTTCCGCGCCCGACAGCTTGGTGATCATCGCGTTCTGCAACCCCATGATGAAGCACAGCAGCACGACCGTTGCGGGCACGAACAGGGCCTCCCACAGCGCCAGATGGCTACCGAGCAGCCCGAAACACAGGAGCAGAAGCGCTTCGATCAGCAGCGGCGAAGCGTATTGACTGTTCAGCCTCCGCCTCCGCCCCCAGTTGACAAGCACCGCGGAACAGGCTGCACCCAGCATGAACGAAATCAGCGATCCGGCGCCCGCCAGGACCAGTGAGAGGTCGCCCAGCGCTGTCTGGTCGGCAATTGCCGATACCACGCCACTCATATGGGACGTGTATTGCCTCACCGCGAGGAAACCGCCAGCGTTGGTTGCGCCAGCGACAAACGCGAGCGAGAAGCCAAGCTGCCTGTCGGCTCCAGTACTGCGATCCTTTCCGGTCAAGGTCCGGAAATAGTGTGCGGGCATCAGGTATCGACTCGTGTGTTGGTCCGTCCGGGCGCGCTTCGACAAAAGCTGGCGCCGACTCCGCAGGCAGGGTTTGTACCTCACGTGCAGGTTGAAGCCCATATCCGCAATGCCACGAACGAACGCGGCACGTTCTCCGCGCATGACGACGGATCATCACGCGTGGAATCGGATCAATAACTCTGCTAGGATGATAACGAAATTATCATGATCTGGTAACTTGATGCTCCCGGAGAAACCTCCAGGAGGTCAGTGACGCGCAGGGATGCCGTATGCGCACTCGGAAGCAACAATGCATGGGCGGTTCGTGGCGGTGGCGGGGCAAAGTCCGGCAACCGTCAGATGCCGATCGCCTGGCGCGCCGTATTGAGGAGAAGTGTCATGCCGTTTGACGGCTCTCTTGAGGAGCACCGGTTAGCTGGCGCCTCGTTGCGTAACGGGATGCACAAGCGTGTGCGGCTCGTCACGTCCGCGTTCGCCAACGAGCGGTGCTGTGCACTCGGGCGCTGGATTCATGAAAATGGCGCCCGGTGGGACAACGCTCCCGAGCTTCAGCAACTGAAGCTGGCGCACGCAAGCTTCCATACCGTCGCGCTGGTGATCGCCATTTCCATCACGCAAGGGCGTCTCGCTGAAGCGGCTGTCATGCTCGAGCCGGACGCTCTGTTCGATAGCGCGACGCGCGCGCTCGCACACGCGGTGTCACGGTTCGAAAGGTGCCCGGACCTGGGTCCATCGCCCGCTTGCACGTCTGTATCGCAGGGTCCATTGACGTTCAGGTTGACACGACAGCCCGGTCGCTGCATGAATCCGGTTCGCGGCACCTGATCTTCGCAGTTTCAGGAGAACATTGACTTGTCGGCCGATCACAATCAGTTCAGACATGCTCTGGCGGAGCGATGGGGCAAGATTTTCGGGGAGCCTGTGATACGCGAGGGGCTGCGTACGCGGTCACTGTGTTTCGACACCTTCGACATACAGAGCTCGATGCGCATGAGTGATCCGCTCGAGCTCGATCTGTCGTATACCCGGGCCATGATGTCGTTCCAGCTCTTCCACTCCGATCCTAGGGATATCCTGATCGTGGGACTGGGCGGAGGATCACTGTCCAAATACTGCTTTCACAAGTTCCCGTTGGCACGGGTGACCACGGTTGAAATCGACGAGAGAGTAATCGCGTTACGCGAGTGGTTTGTCATTCCGCCTGATTCGGAAAGATTCCAGATCGTGCACGCCGATGCAGCGGAATATCTACCGGACAGGGTCGGTGTCGCGGATGTGATCCTGCTCGACGGTTTCGACGCATTTGGCCTGCCTGCCAGCCTGTCGAGCCAGTCCTTTTACGACTGCTGCCATGCCGCGCTGCGTGACGGAGGCGTCCTCGTGGCCAACCTGCTGAACAGCGACTCACAGCTCGCCACTTACCTCAGCCGGATACGTCGTGCGTGCGACGGAAAACTGTTCCGCACCGTGGCGCGACGCGAAGGCAATACGATTGCCATCGGTGTCAAGCAGGGGACCGTACCGGGATGGCGCGACCTCTATGACCGCGCCGAAGCCATCACGGCGGCGATGGGTCTCGACCTGTGCCGGTATGTCAAAAAAATGGAACGTCAGCACCGGGTAGAGCCGGTCTCGGGATACCCTTCGTCCGGCACACTGGCCGTTCAGCAGGACTGACGGCACCGGAGACGCCATCGATGGAACATTTGCTGGTTGTCCATTACGTGCTGATGGTGGTCGCGGGCTGGCTGGTCGTTGGAGTCCTGGGACTCGCGAACCTGCATCGCACACGCGTAGTGGCGCATGGACTGTTTCCGTCCGGCGCGGTATTCGGTCTGCTTCTGTGCGGGCTGGGTCTGACGGGTGTTTTCGCAGGTCCCCAGGAAGTCATTCTGCCGCTGGGATTGCCCGGTCTGCCGTTCCATCTGCGGCTCGATGGTCTGTCCGCGTATTTCCTCTCTGTCCTCGGCGTGGTAAGCACGGGGGTGAGCGCGTTCTCCGCCGGGTATTTCCGCAAGGGCGAAGGCACCCCACCCGGATTGCTGTGCTTCGAATATCACGTGTGTCTCGCAAGCATGGCGGTGGTGCTGCTGGCGGATGACGCCTATTGCTTCATGGTTGCGTGGGAAACGATGACGCTGTCGGCCACCTTCCTCGTGATGACCAATCACCGCATTGCCGAAATTCGCCGGGCCGCCTGGCTCTACTTCCTGATCTCTCACGTCGGCGCGCTGGCATTGCTGCTGTGTTTTGGCCTGCTGCAGGCCAATACCGGCGACTACACGTTCGCCAGCATGCGCCAGCAGCATCTGGACGCGTTCTGGGCATCCATCGCATTCCTGCTGGCGCTGTTCGGCTTCGGCACCAAGGCCGGCATCTTCCCTTTGCACGTATGGCTGCCCGAGGCGCATCCCGCTGCGCCGTCGCCCGTATCGGCCCTGATGAGCGGCTTCGTCCTGAAAGCCGGCCTGTACGGCGTGCTGCGCGCGGTGTTCGACCTGCTGCATGTGCAGATTGCATGGTGGGGCGTGCTGATGCTGATGCTCGGACTATTTACCGCCCTGTTCGGGGTCGTGTTCAGCGCCATCCAGACGGACATGAAGCGGCTGCTTGCGTACTCATCGATCGACAACATCGGCCTGATGTTTGTCAGCATGGGACTGGCGATCCTGTTTCGCGCGTACGGCATGAACGCGCTGGCAGCGTTGTCGTTGACGGCGCTGCTCTACCAGATCGCCAGCCATGCAACGTTCAAGAGCCTGCTGTTCCTCGGAACGGGTTCAGTGCTGCACGCGACGGGCGAGCGCAATCTCGGACGCCTGGGCGGCCTGATCCGCTTCATGCCCTGGACCGCCTGGGCGGCGCTCGTAGGCGCGCTGGCCAGTGCAGGCCTGCCGCCGTTGAGCGGTTTTGTCTCCGAATGGCTGCTGCTGCAGAGCTTCCTGTTCACGCCGGGCTTACCCGACCCCTTCCTGAATATGGTAGTTCCGCTCGTCGCCGCCCTGATCGCACTGGTAGCCGCGCTCGCGGGTTACACGATGGTCAAGTTCTTCGGCATCGTCTTTCTGGGTCAGCCTCGCGAGACGAAGCTTCGCGAAGCACGTGACGCGAGCCCGTGGGAACGGACCGGGTTCGTGTGGCTGGCAGCGATATGCGTGCTACTCGGCCTGTTACCGGTGCAGTTCGTGGTCGTTCTGGATCGCGTGACACAGATGCTGGTGGGTGCAGGCATCGGACCCGCGGTGGCAAGGAATGGCTGGCTGCTGCTCGCACCCACCAGCGTCGAGCGGGCCAGCTACATGCCGGCGGTTTTCCTGCTGTTCTTCCTTGCCTGTTGCGGGCTCGCGTGGCTGCTGGTCCGCCTGCTCTACCACGGGCGCCTGAGGCGAGCCGCACCGTGGGCCTGTGGCTATCCCTTCATCAATGCACGGATGCAGGACACGGCCGAAGGATTCGGCCAGCCGATCCGCGAAATCTTCGCGCCCCTGTTCAGGATCGAACGGCGACTTCCCTCTCCATTTGACACGCAACCTATGTATAGCGTGACCGTGACGGATCGTGCCTGGGCCCTGATCTATGAACCGATCGAGCGGCTGGTCAGGCGCGTCGCGGCACTGGCCGGGCTACTGCAAACCGGCCGCATCGCCCTCTATCTGATGCATAGCTTCCTCGTGCTGATCGTGCTGCTGATGCTGGTCAGACGATGATCACACTCTCCGGATTGCTCTCCCAGGGGCTTGAAATCGTGCTCGCGCTGGCAGCAGCGCCCCTGCTGACGGGTTGGGTCAACATGTGCCACGCCCGGTTGCAGAACCGCCGCGCGCCGAGCCTCTGGCAGCCGTACAGGATGCTTCACAAGCTCTTCAACAAGGAGTCGGTTGTCGCCAGCCACGCCAGCCCCCTGTTCCGCGGGGCACCCTATGTTGTCTGGGCGTGCATGACGCTCGCCAGCGCGATCGTGCCGACACTCTCTACCGACCTGCCACTGTCACCGGCCGCCGATGCAATCGCCCTGGTAGGCCTCTTCGCGCTGGCCCGCGTGATGATCTCGCTGGCCGCGATGGACATCGGCACGGCGTTCGGCACGCTGGGCGCGCGCCGCGAAATGCTGGTGGGCTTCCTTGCGGAGCCGGCCTTGCTGATGGTGCTCTTTTCGGCGTCACTGATTACGCGATCCACCTTGCTGACCAGCATCGTCGCGACGCTCAGCCATCGCGAGCTGGTGATCTATCCGAGCCTCGCGTTCGCGGGAATTGCGTTCACGATGGTGTCGCTCGCCGAGAACGCGCGTCTGCCGGTCGACAACCCGACCACGCATCTTGAACTGACGATGATCCACGAGGCGCTGATCCTCGAGTATTCCGGGCGGCATCTCGCGCTGATGGAGTGGGCCGCGAGCCTCAAACTGTTCGCGTACTCCTGCATCGGCCTTGCACTGTTCATCCCGTGGGGGATTGCCGAGGCGGGCAATCCGCTGGCGCTGCTGCTCGCGATACCGGCGCTGTTCGTCAAGTTGCTCGTGGGTGGCGCGGTGCTCGCGGTCGTCGAGACGAGCAACGCGAAGATGCGCATTTTCCGCGTGCCTGAATTTCTCGCGACAGCTTTTCTGCTGGCCGTCATCGGGATGCTTGTCCACTTCCTGCTGGGGGCGTGAATGTACGGCTACGCGACGCAGATCGTCAACTTTCTGGCTGCCATCCTGCTGCTGCTGTCGTTTGCCATGCTCAGCCAGCGCCGGATCCTGTCCCTGATCCACCTCTACACGCTGCAGGGCCTCACACTCGTGTCGGCCAACCTGATCCTGGGATTCGTCACAGCCGACATACACCTCTATATCTCCGCCGGACTGACCCTGGTGCTCAAGGTCGGGCTGATTCCGTGGATCCTTTACAGGCTGGTCCAGCGGCTCAACGTGAAAACGGACGTCGAGCCGTTGCTCAATATTCCAGCGACCCTGCTGGTGGGCATCGTGCTCGTGATCATCGCGTTCAACGTGGCCACGCCGATCAGCCAGCTCGCCTCGTCGGTCGCGCGCGGCACGCTCGGCATTGCGCTCGCCTGCGTGCTGCTGTCGTTCATGATGATGATCACGCGCGCGAAAGCGATACCGCAGGTGATCGGCTTCCTGTCGATGGAAAACGGGCTCTTCTTCGCCGCGGCGGCCGCGACGAACGGCATGCCGATGATCGTGGAACTCGGCGTCGGACTCGACGTGCTGGTGGGGATTCTGATCCTTGGCGTATTCATGTTCCAGATCCGTGAGCAGTTCGACAGTCTGGACATTCATCACCTTGAAAAACTCAAAGATGACTGAGGCCTGGGTACTGCTGCTGGTTTTCAGCATTCCGCTTCTGGCGGGCGGCTGTCTTGCGCTCGCCGGCCAGCACCATGTCGCGGCGGATCTCAACGTCGGGTTCAGTTTCCTGACCTTTGTCGCCGCCATGCTGCTTGCCGCGCAAACCGTGGCACACGGACCGGCCTTCGCACTGGGCAAGCTTTTTTTCGTCGATCCGCTCAACGTGTTTCTGGTCGCACTGACGGCCTTTGTTGGCTGGACCACCTCCATCTTTTCAAGGCCCTACATGCGGATCGAGCGCGACCGCGGCAAGATGACCGGCCCTCGCATGCGCCTGTATCACAGCATGTACCAGCTGTTCATCTTTGCGATGCTGCTCGCGCTGCTTACCAACAACATGGGCATTTTGTGGGTCGCCATGGAAGCCGCCACGCTCGCGACGGTATTGCTGGTCAGCGTATATCGCACGGCGGCGAGCCTCGAAGCCGCATGGAAGTACTTCATCCTCTGCGGCGTCGGCATCGCGCAGGCGCTATTCGGCACGATCCTGCTCTATCTCGCTGCGAGCCGTGAGCTCGCTGGCAGCGATGCGCTGCTCTGGACCAGTCTGAACGCGGTCAAGGGCAGTCTCGACCCGACCATCATCTCGCTCGCGTTCGTGTTCCTGCTGATCGGCTACGGCACCAAGGTCGGCCTCGTACCGATGCACAACTGGCTGCCCGACGCGCATGCCGAAGGCCCCACGCCCATTTCTGCCGTACTCTCTGGCCTGCTGCTGAACGTTGCGCTCTATGCGGTGCTACGCTGCAAGGTGCTGGCCGATGGCGCGCTCCAGAACGGCTTGCCGGGGCATCTGCTGGTCGGCTTCGGTCTGATCTCGGTGCTGGTCGCAACCTTTTCGCTGTTCCGTCAGAAAGACGTCAAGCGGCTCTTTTCGTATTCGTCGATCGAGCACATGGGCCTGATGACGTTCGCCTTCGGCCTTGGCGGTCCCACCGCGACCTTTGCGGGTCTGCTGCACATGACGGTTCATTCACTCGTCAAGTCGGCCATTTTCTTTACCGTTGGACATGCCGCCCAGAAGGCGGGCACCCAGGCGATCGACGGCATCCGCGGTTTGCTGCGCGTGAACCCAACCGTTGCGTGGGGCATGATGCTCGGGGCGCTGGCGATCGTGGGTATGCCGCCATTCGGCGTGTTCGCGAGCGAGTTCCTGATCCTGACGACCGCGATGAGCAAACTCCCGTGGGCGACGCCCTTCCTGCTGCTGGCGCTTGCCGTGGCGTTTGCGGCCATCTTTGTGTGCGTGCAGGGGATGGTGTTCGGCGAGACAACGGCCAGGGCGCTTGAACACCCACCGGCGTTGCTGCCGGTGTTCGTCCATCTCGGCATCGGGTTGATGCTGGGACTCTACATTCCGCCGTATCTTGCGACGTGGTATCGGCAGGCGGCGGCCATGATCGCGGGGTGACGCATGCGCATCGAGGCATTCGGGTTTCCTGATCAGGTCCGCCTGTCTGCATTTGCCGGCAGGTCTTCAGCTTTTCTGGCGCGAACCGATTCCGCCACGTGGACCCACACCGCCGGCACGGTGCGCGAGGCGGGCGGGCGGCTGATCTCCCTGTGGGGTGCCGAAGAGGCTGCGAGCGCATTCACGATCTCCGCAGCCTACGCGCTGGAAGACGGCATCCTGTGGCTTCAGTTGCCGGTTGACAAGGGGCACGACGGCGGCGGCGAATATCCCGGTTTATCGGCAGTCTTTCCCTGCGCAACGCGTATGCAACGGGCCGTTCAGGATCTGCTTGGGCTGCGTGCGATCGGCGCCGGGGATACGCGGCCGTGGCTGAATCACGGCAACTGGCCCGCCGACTATCATCCGCTGCAAAAGCAGTCCTCCGGAACGACACGATTCGAGTCCCGGGAGCAGGACTATCCGTTTGTGCAGGTCGCCGGAGACGGTGTCCACGAGATCGCCGTCGGGCCTATCCACGCAGGCGTGATCGAACCGGGACACTTCCGCTTTTCGGTCGTCGGTGAAAAAGTGCTGAGGCTCGAGGAACGGCTGGGTTACGCACACAGGGGCATTGAACGGCTGTTCGAGCAGACGCCCCTGCTGCTCGGACATCGGCTGGCAGGACGGATCGCCGGGGATACGACCGTCGCTTTCTCATGGGCGTACTGCATGGCGGTCGAACGGGCACTGGATGTACACATTCCGCCACGCGCGCGGTGGCTACGCGCGCTGCTGCTCGAACGCGAGCGCATTGCCAACCATCTGGGCGATCTTGGGGCACTGGGTAACGATGCCGGATTCGGGTATGGCCTTGCGCAATTCTCCCGCATCAAGGAAGACTGGCTCCGGCTGAACGACCGGGTCTTCGGGCATCGCTATCTGATGGACCGCATTGTGCCCGGTGGTGTCGCAACGGAGGTTGACGTACATCTCGTCACGGCGATGCTCACTCAGTGCGACCAGGTTGACGCACAGGTTCGTGTTATGCATCGCATTTACGACGATCACTCGGGGCTGCAGGATCGCTTCGCCGGCGCGGGCATACTCTCCGCGAAGGTGGCGGAACACTTCGGTGTGTGCGGACTGGTCGGGCGAGCCAGCGGTCGGCAAATCGACGTACGGGTGGACCACCCCTACGCCCCATACCACGAGGTTCAGGTTCAGATGGTCCGCGATGATCGGGGTGACGTGGCGGCCCGGGTCGCTGTCCGCTTCAATGAAATCTACGAGTCCATCCGGTTGATCCGGGTCCTCCTGAACGATCTGCCAGGCGGCGATGTCATTACGCGGATCGAACATGATGATTCGCCCTGCCGTGGGTTAGGCTGGATCGAGGGCTGGCGCGGTGACGTATTCGTCGCGCTTGAAGTGGGAGCGGAAGGAACCGTATCGCGCTGCCATTGCCATGATCCGTCATGGCAGAACTGGCCGGCGCTCGAACACGCAATCATCGGCAACATCGTTCCGGATTTTCCATTGATCAACAAGTCGTTCAACCTGAATTACGCGGGACACGATCTATAATGTGGCAACTCATCAAACAGTATGCGCGAACCGGTTTTCCGGGCGAACCTGCGCCGACGGGTGACGATGCGTGGCACACCGAAGCGCAGCAGATCCGGCAGGATCTCCTCGACATTCTCGGGCGGGCACTCTGCATCCGTCACATCGATGCCGGATCTTGCAACGGCTGCGAACTGGAAATTCACGCGCTGAACAATCCCTACTACAACCTCGAAGGCCTCGGCATCAAATTTGTTGCCAGTCCACGCCATGCAGACATGCTGCTGATCACGGGACCGCTTGCGCTGAACATGCGGGAGGCGGTGCGGCATGCGTATGACGCGACGCCACATCCGAAACTCGTGGTGGCGGCCGGCGAGTGCGCATGCACGGGCGGGATCTTCAAGGACAGTTACGCGGTGTGCGGACCAATTGCGACGCTCCTGCCCGTGGATGTGACGATCCCGGGGTGCCCGCCGCGTCCGGTCGACCTGCTGAGAGGCATCCGTAGTGCGTGCATCCGGCGCGGCAACGGCGCAGAGCATCAGTAGACAACGCGCGAACAGGATGAAAACAATGCCGCCTCAAATCGAACCACCATCCGGAGTGGGCACCATCAAGGACGGACACCATGCCAGAACGATCCAGTGAGCGCCGGAATACTGGCCTGGCACTAGTGCGCCTGGCGTGGCCGCAACTTCTCACGCTGTTCTGTTTTCTGATTGCGGTTGGCCTCCGGTACCCGGCGTGGTTTGTGATACTGGTCGGCCTCGTCGAATGCGTGTCGCTTCGGCGATTCGCGCAGAATGTCGCTGATGGTCCGACGCGATCATCCCACATGAACTTGATGGACTGGGTTCTGATCGGCAGCGGCTGGGCGTCGATCCTGCTCTCAACGAAGTGGTGGATCGCCGAACGGGCACAGCAGCTCGCGCCTGGCGCTACGTTGACCTCTGCTGGCTACCACGTCATCGCGACCGATCCGGAATTGGTCTGGTCGTCCATCATGACGCAATGGAGTTCCTGCGCGGTCTTTCTGGTCATCGTGCTTGCCTGGGCATTCAGTGGTCGACATACGGATGTGGGCGCCGGTGGGTAGGGCCATCCCGCGGCTGATCACAGACGTAGAGTCGTTTTTTATCAAACGCGTTGTGCTTGTCCGCGTCGCTCCGTTTCTCATGACACCCATCAAGTTTGTCCTTAGCTATACCGCGGTACCACTGACAGCCATCGTTGGCGTCGTCATCTGGATGTCGATTCCGTCGTCTACTGAGATCGACGCGAGGCAATACGTGGCATTGTCGAGCGCCTATGCAAGCTTCCCGCCAGCCTTAAGACATGACATAGCTTCCGCGCTGAAGACGGGGAGGCTAAGTAGCTGGGACTATCAGGCGCTTGTTCGCGAGTCACTGGCGGACGGCGTGGCGCTCGACTGGCCGTCGTCCGGGACAGGAAGTGTTGCCGTCGAGCGGGAGAAGCTGACTACACTCGTCCAAGCTGATATACGTCCTTTGGAACACCATTGATCATGCTGAAAATCTTCGTTGCTGTTGCCTTTGTCCTGATCATCGGAAGCATGGTTTCAGCGCTGTATTTCATGAATCACGACCGCGGCACAACAAAGCGGATGGTGTGGTCGCTCGCCGCGCGTGTCGGCGTATCGATCACGTTATTCCTGTGTCTGCTTCTGGCTTACCGGCTCGGGTGGATCGAGCCGACAGGCATCCCGATCGGTCGGTGAGGGTCGGTCCATCGCGAGAATCCTGCGAACGCGGTCCCGGCGGCGCCTGTCACGTATGTGGAGGTAGGGGAAATTTGATAGACGGGATGACACCTTATATAGACATGGACAGATAAGTCGACCTATCTGCATAGCGACGAAGTGCGGCGAGCCCGGCAGTTCGATCTGGCGTTTGGCTCACGGGGTCTCAAGTAGCAGATCGCTTATAGCG
The DNA here is from genome assembly GCF_050742655.1 of Paraburkholderia sp. Lineage (GTDB taxonomy): Bacteria > Pseudomonadota > Gammaproteobacteria > Burkholderiales > Burkholderiaceae > Paraburkholderia. The sequence goes on from NZ_JBOIGG010000034.1 coordinate 33,962, forward strand.
CTTGGGGCATGAGTGAACGGAACACCATAACCGCGGGGCTTCTGATAGGAAATTGCGCTTACCTTGCTCGCCCCCCAAGTTCGTTGGATTGCAGCTGCTCGTCGAACGCTGCGGTCGCACCTATTGGTACCCGTTGTATAGGTTCGGCTTGCTATGTGTGTCCAGTGGTTTTGTGCTGCGCGAGGAGTTCCAGATGACGTGAAAAATGCCCCGCCATGTACTTCCTGAAGCGCGGCTCATCGCAGAGACTGAGTTGACCGGTTGCGAGCCGCATTCCCTCAAACACGCCGAGCTTCTTTGCGTCCGCGCGCACACGCGCATGGAGCGTGCAGACGAAGTCACCTCGCACCTCCCTGAAGCTCATGAGGTATCGGTCGAACAGGCGATCGGCGTGGGTAGCGAGCAGCAACCCGTTCATTCCGTCTAGCCGCTCCTCGTTGTCAGACTCGCGCCAGGGCTTGATGTGCGAAGCGATCAGAAGCTCCCGCACCGTAAGCGGCTCGCGACGGCCGTTGCCGATCTCGCGCACGCGTGAGGCATGATGAGAGTCTCGATGGTGAGGGGGAGATCACGTGAGATCGTGTCCATGATCGATCATGGACACGAT
>NZ_JBOIGG010000035.1:0-31588 GCF_050742655.1 Paraburkholderia sp.
CTCATCCGGCGCACTGACTTCGGTCGGCTTGTCGGGATCGGGTCGGGTCATTGTTTTGGGGCGTCGCCCTCGAGGACGGGGCGTCAGTGCGTCGATACCGCCAACATGATACTGGCGTTCCCATTTCTTGCGCAAGCCATTATGGCCATGCTGCTCATAGGCCATCACCCAGCGCTGCACAACCGAGCGACTCATACCGTGTCGCTCGGCAAGCGCCCGCGTCCCACCGGCGCCGCCCAGATACTGCTTCACTACTTTCAGCTTTAACTGCTCACTGTACTTCGCCATGAAAAACACCCCAAAGGTTGGATCGGTGTCCAACTTTTGGGGTGCAGTTCACTCGCGCGGCCTTTTTCATGTCTTCTGCCGAAGTTTCACCATGAATCGATCCCGGAATGCGACCTCGCACGCCCGCGCATGGATGTAAAGAATCGCGTATTTCACACGCAGTACCCCAACACTCATGTCCGAATCCGGCCAGTCAACGCGGTCGATCCTGGCTACACTGGGCGTCCGATTCCAGTCGTCCCTGCCCGGTAAATATCCATGAACGACGCCTCTGTCTTTCGCCCTGTGCTCGAACGTGCGCTGAGCCATTCGCTTGCGCATCTGGAGAATCTCGCGCATAGCCCGGTCGCCGCCGAGGCCAGCCTGCACACGTTGCGCGAGCGTCTCGCGAAGCCGCTGAACCGCGAGAGCCTGCCCGCGGAGCAGGTCATCGACGACCTCGTTGCCGATGCGGCCGGCGGCATCCTGGGCAGTGCAGGCGGGCGATTTTTCGGCTGGGTGATCGGCGGCTCGCTGCCTGCCGCGCTCGCCGCGGACTGGCTGACCAGCGCGTGGGATCAGAATGCCGCGTCGTACTCCTGCGGGCCGGCGGAAGCCGTGATCGAAGAGGTGTGCGGCGGCTGGCTGAAGGACTTGCTCGGCTTGCCGGCCGACGCCAGTTTTGCGCTGACGACCGGCGCCCAGATGGCGCACGTCACTGCGCTCGCGGCGGCGCGCAACGCACTGCTCGCGCGACGCGGCTGGCAGGTCGAACGCGACGGCTTGTTCGGCGCGCCGAAGCTGCGCATTCTCAGCAGCGATCAGTACCACGGCAGCATCACGCGCGCCACGCGCTTGCTGGGCATCGGCACCGCGGCCGTCACTGGTCTGCCGGTGAACGACGACGGGCAACTCGATCCAGCGACACTCGAAACAGCGCTGCAGGCCGATCCCCACGCACTCACGATCGTGCTGCTGCAGGCCGGCGATCTGAACATCGGCGCATACGATCGTTTCGCCGATCTGATCCCGCTCGCGCATCGCTACGACGCGTGGGTTCACGTCGACGGCGCGTTCGGTTTGTGGGCCAATGCGAGTGCGCAGCATCGGCATCGGCTCACCGGCGTCGAACTAGCCGACTCATGGACCACCGACGGCCACAAGTGGCTCAACGTGCCTTACGACAGCGGCTTTGCGTTCGTCGCGCATCCGCAGGCGCATCGCAATGCGATGTCGTACGAAGCGAGCTACATCACGCACAACGACGATGTCCGCGAGCAGAAGGACTGGAACCCGGACTGGTCGCGTCGCGGGCGCGGTGTCGCGACCTATGCGGCGCTCCGGCAGCTCGGCCGCGAAGGCGTGGCTGCGCTGATCGACCGCTGCTGCGATGCCGCACATCGAATCGCGACCGGCATCGGCGCGCTTGCCGGCGCGGAACTGGTGTGGGAACCGACGATCAACCAGGGCCTCGTGCGTTTTCTCGACCCGCGGCCCGCTGCGACCGAACGCGATCACGACGGATGGACCGACGCCGTGACAGCCGCGGTACTCGCAAGCGGTGAGGCGCTGTTCAGCAATACGACGTGGCGCGGTAAGCGCTGCATGCGGGTGTCGGTGTGCAACTGGCAAACCGGTCCGCAGGATGTCGCGCGTTCGGTCGCCGCGGTCGAGAAGGTGCTGCAGGAGTTACACACGCGGAAAGGTTAGATTTCAGCCCACATTCATCGGAGACGCCCATGTCTGAACTCACGCAAAAGTTTCGCCAGCTACACGTCAATACTGTGCCGCTTCGTCTGCCGAACGCATGGGACGCAGGCAGCGCCAGACTCTTCGAGAGTCTCGGCGCACCGGCGATCGCGACGACCAGTGCGGGCGTCGCGTGGGCCATGGGGTATCCCGACAGCCGCGTGCTGCCGGTCGACCGCGCGATCGACGTTGCAGCGAATATGGTGCGGGTGCTGAAGGTGCCGCTGTCCGTCGATATCGAGAACGGTTACTCGGACGATGCGTATGCGGTCGCCGACGTGGTCGCGCGGCTCATCGACGTCGGCGTGTCCGGCGTCAATATCGAGGACGGCCCGGATGCGCCGGACCTGCTCGCCGCGAAGATCGAAGCGATCAAAAACGCGGCGTCGAAAAGCGGGCGAGATGTCTTCGTCAATGCGCGAACCGATGTTTATCTCGCCGGCCTGGTCGACGTGCCGGCCAGACTCGGCGAGACGCTGTCGCGCGGGGCGCTGTATCGATCGGCCGGTACCGACGGTCTGTTCGTTCCCGGGCTGTTCGAATCCGCGGCGATCAAGGCGGTCGTCGAAGCAGTCGATCTGCCGGTCAACGTGATGGCATGGCCGGGTCTGCCGGCCGCGTCCGAACTCGGTGCGCTCGGTGTGCGACGCCTGAGCGCCGGTTCCGGCATTCCGCAGATGCTGTGGGGGCAGGCTGAACGGCTCGCGCGCGATTTCCTCGAAAGCGGCCGGTCGGAATCGATGTCGGAAGGGAGCATGCCATATGGGCAACTGCAGGGGCTCTTCAAGAACCTGTAGTGCGTTCGCGTGGTTCCAGAAACTCACGACGCAATGACTGGAGCGTGCCGCGCTCCGAACCGGCGTTAGCGGTCAAGATATCGCGAACGGCTTCCCATGAACTATTGCCTTACCCAACCCGGTCACACCGTACTATTCTTGATGTCGGGTGTTGTAGCCCGGGTCTGACCATCGAGGTCCGTCTATGGCGCTCGAGATCAAGGTGCTGGAACGCGGTGATGAGAGCGTTCTCATGAACGTGGCAGCAGAAGTGTTCGACAATCCGATCGACGCGGATCTCACCGCGGAGTTTCTTGGAGACGCTCGACATCATCTGGCTGTTGCCATCGATGATGGGTTAGTTGTGGGCTTCGCATCAGCGATCCACTATGTCCACCCGGACAAACCGCCACAGCTGTGGATCAACGAGGTCGCAGTCGCGCCGGAGTACCGGCGTCGCGGTTTGGGTAAGGCCGTCTTGAGATCGCTGTTCGAGGTCGGCAAGGCGCATCACTGCACAGTCGCGTGGGTGCTGACCGATCGAACCAATGTCGCCGCGATGGCTCTATATGCCTCGGTCGGTGGGACCGAGGGAGCAGACGACGAAGGGCCCAGCGACGGCACGCTCGGGTATTCGTTCATGCTGTCGTAGAAACCCTGAACGCGGCCTGCGTGGGGGGTGACAATCATTGGGTCCGGTCGTGCTGCCTGACGCCAGAGCGTATCAGGCACTTTGAAGATCAGCACAATCCCGCCAATTCGACATTTCCGTTAAACCCGCTGCATTGCGCCTTCTGGTTGACGGTTTTCGTACTGCATCGAAAGAAGCACACCCGTCGAATTACGTGGATATTGAATTTATGTGACCGTTTTTCGTTTTACGTTAAAAGCTGACCGCGGGAGTCGCTGTTAAGTAATGCATCGCGCTGGTTTACCGAAAACAATATCGGTTATCATCGCCTCGATCGGGACATTCACCGCCGGCCGGCGTATCGCCATCCATGCCGCAGGCGCCGTGCCGTGCGGCACACCGCAAAAGAATTAACAGCCAAAATCAGATGAAGATGTCGCGAAAGAAAATCGCCGTTCTCGGCGTGGGTCTTCTGGGGCTTCTGATCGTTGCCGGTATCGTCATTCAGGCGGTATGGCGGCCATTCGGCGGTCATGGGAAAGTCAATACCAGCGAGATCGTTCTCGACATTCATCATCCCGACGCACTGATCGACAGCGAAGCATTATCCCGGCTGCCGCGCGATATGCTGCGTGTGCCGTTGCTGCGCGACGTGCTCACTCAGGATTTCGTCGATTATTACGAATCCACCGATACCCGTCTTTCCGCCGAAGGCGCATTGCGCCGTCTCGCGTTCGAACATCAACTCGATTTTCGCGACGAACTGATCCGCCGTATTTTCGACGAGCCCGCGCATGTGCTGCTGTGGCGTTCGCCGGACGGGCGGCTCGGTTACTGGGTGATGTCGATGCGCCGCAACGGCCTCGCGAAACTGCTGCAAGGATTCGGCAATGTCGCCGCAAGCGATACGCAGCTGAGCCAGGTCGCGAAGCTGTCGGGCGGCGTGCCGGTGTACGCGTTGAAGCTGGCGGTCGGGCGCACGCTGCTGTTCGCGACGAAGGACGACCGGCTCGTCGTGCTGTCGGCGCCCGGCGTGCTGCTTGGTTCCGACGGCTCGCCGGTACGCGAGCGCGCGAACGTGATCGACGATCTGCTGTCGTCGGGGCACGACGACGCGGCCCACGCGTTCCGGCTCGACGACGCGTCGGATCAGCCGAAGGGACACCGTCTCGTCGTGTCGGCCAACTATCTGTCGTTCGGCTATCAGACGTTCTTCTCGGGCATCGAGGCGTTGCGCTTCGACTTCGCCACGGTCGGCAATGCGCCGGCCACGTGGCAGACCGCCGCGCTGATCGATCCAGCGCGCCTGCCGCAACAGTGGGACGGCACGAACCTCTGGCACGCGCTGCCCGCCGGGCCGGCCGCGTGCGCGAGTCTGCCGGCCGACTGGAAGGGCGCCGGCGATCTGCTTGGCAAGGTCGTGGATGAAGGCAAGGAAGGCACGGACGGCGCCGCGCAGATCGGCGCGGCGCTCGACGGCCCGGCTGCCGTCTGCTGGTACGCGAAGTCGACGCTGGTCGCGCCGGTATTCGTCGCGCACGTGAAGGCGGGCGCTGGCGACGCGCTCAAGGCGACGCTCGGCAAGACGTTCGGTGAAGTGATCGGCGCGTACGAGGCACACGCGCCTAAAGCCAGCGACAACGCCGATCCCTATCGCAGGCTGCCGGTCACGACGCGCACGCCGTCGGCCGACGTCACCGTGTGGCAGCGGCCGGTCAGCGCGCGCTCGGGCACCGCGTCCGCGGCGAAGGCACCGTTCTCGGCGCAACTGTCCGCGCAACGCTACTTCCCGGTTACGCTCGCGCTCGCGCACGGCTATGTGATCTTCTCGCCGGATGCACGGCTCGTCGACGACACGCTCGCGGTCCTCGACAAGCGCTATCCGGCGCTCGCCGATACGCTCGCCGCGCCGCGCGTGCCGCGCACCGTCGTCACGCTGACACCCGCGGCCGCCGCATCGCTGATCGAACGCGAAGCTGCTTCGGCACTCCCTGCCGATCAGGAGTCGATCTTCCGCAACGCCGCGCGCACACACCTCGTACCGAAGCTCCGCGCGCTCGCCGCGTACCCGCCGGTATCGCTGACACTGCCGCAGACCTTGCCGACGTCGGCGGGCTGGGTGCCGGTCGACTGGTGGTTCGATCGCAGCGGTGCCGCCGCAGCGGCTGCAGCAGACGGCACCGCGGCCGCGCGCGCGGCATGGGACCAGCCCGGCGTCGGGAGCGATTGAGATGCGCCCGCGTTGCGCCTCACGCAGCCTCGCCGATACCACCAGGCCGGGAGCGGTTAACCGTCGCCGTGTGTGGCTCGCCGCCGCGTGCGTCATGTGCTTCGCGCCACGCGCATTCGCGCTGATGCCCACAACTGTCGCGCCCGAACCCGACGCGCTATCCGCCGCGCAATCAAATGCATTTCGCGCGTGGTTCGTGCGGATCGTCGATCAGCAGATGCGTCGCGGTCCGACGCCGCGCTGGACTCAGCGCGATTGCGCGGGCCTCGTGCGCTTTGCGGCCGGCGAGGCACTAAAACAGCACGACGCGCGCTGGCTGCGCGCGAACGGGATGAGCGGCAGCCTCGATGCGGGCAGCCTGCCGCCGGAGCTGCAGCTGTCGCCCGGGCAGCGCGCGCTTGCCAATCGCTGGACGCGGATCGACGGCAGTACCGGGCCGTATGCGTCGGCGATCGCGCTGATCCAGCGCAACAGCCGTTTCATCGCGAAGGATGTGAACCAGGCGCTGCCCGGCGACCTGCTGTTCTTCGACCAGGGCGACGACCAGCATCTGATGATCTGGCTCGACCGCTACATCGCTTATCACACAGGCACCGTCACGCCGACCGATACCGGTCTGCGCGCGGTCGCCGTTTCCGATCTGATGCAATGGAAAGACTCCCGCTGGCAGCCGCTCGACGGCAATCCGAATTTCGTGGGTGTGTTCCGCCTGGCCTTTCTGACACCATGACCCGTCATAACGATTCCGTCGACCTCTCATGTTCGCGTGTTTCGCATGTGTCACGTCTGCGCGCGTTCGGCGCGCTGCTCGTGTCCGTCCTCGCGCTCGCGTTGACGATCGGCACCGCGCCCGCGTTCGCCGACGACGACGCAGCCTCCAGCGACGACACGAACATTGCGCAGAACCCCACGTTGCAGCCGGCCGCGCCGAGCGGTTTTGAAACGCAGAAGATCGACGGCCAGCCGTTCTTCCTGCTGTCCGACGCGAGCTTCGGCAGCGACCAGCTCGCGCAGGTCCGGCTCGAAGCGCCGGGCCGCGAGTTCAAGGACCAGCTTGCCGGTTATGGCGGCGCGGACATCGTCGTGTATCGCGTGCCGAAGCCGCTCGAATTCCTCAAGGCGCAGAAGAACCTGCATCGGCTGAACCTTGCGCCGAACTACCAGGGCGAAGGACTCGCGAACACGCTCGCGTATCTGTGGGACCGGTGGTTCACCGAAGCGCGTCGCGCGTGGCAGCGGGTGCTGTCGTTCGCGACGCGCAGCAAGGCGACCGAAGCGGCGCCGCAGTTCAAGCTCGGCGAGCAACCCGGCCAGCCGACGCAGTTCGCGCAGAACAGTCAGTTCGCACCGCTGAAGGGCTATGACCTCGTCGCGCGGTTCCGCTATCCGATCTGGGACGCGAAGACGATCGAGCCGCCGAAGGGCGTCGATCTCGCGGGCAGCAGCAACTTCATCGAGGCGAGTTCGGGCAACGTGATGATTCCGGTCGGCAAGCTGCGGCCGGGGCTGTACCTCGTCGAGGCGATCATCGGCAACTATCGCGCGCATACGCTGCTGTTCGTGTCGGACACGGTCGCGGTGGTGAAGGCGTCGTCGGGCGGTCTGCTCGTGTGGACCGCGCGGCGCACGGACGGCAAGCCGGTGCCGAATACCGCGATCAGCTGGACCGATGGCGTCGGCGTGCTGCAAAGCGGCACTACCGGTGGCGACGGCGCGCTGTCGCTCGAACATGTGAGCCCCGAACGCAGCTATGTGATCGGCAGCGATCCGGCGGGCGGCGTCTTCGTATCGGAGAATTTTTACTATGACAGCGAGATCTACAACACGAAGATCTATGCGGTCACCGATCGCCCGATGTATCGTCCCGGCGATCGTGTGTACGTGAAGTTCATCGGCCGTACGTTCCAGAACGCGACGCAGTCGTCCGCGCCCGCCGCAGCCGACATCAAGCTCGACGTGCTGGACCCGAGCGGCTCGCCGATCTCGACATCGACCACGCACTTCGCGTCCGACACCGGCGCGCAGGCCACCTTCACGATTCCCGCCGACGCGCCCGCCGGCGGCTACACGCTGCGCTTCGACTACAACGGCGATATGTATGGCAGCGCGTTCCGCGTCGCCGAATACGTGAAACCGCACTTCGACGTCAACCTGTCGATGGACAAGGCCGACTACGCAACCGGCGAGGCACTGCACGGCAAGGTCCAGCTGCGTTATCCCGACGGCAAGCCGGTGAAGGACAGCAAGATATCGGTGACGCTGCGCGCGCAGCAGGTGACGATCGTCGACGGCGAACTGCGTTACGCGGGCCTGTTCCCGGTCAAGCTCGAACAGCAGGAACTGACGACCGACAGCGACGGCAATGCGAGCCTCACGCTGCCCGCCGCGAAGGAACCGAGCCGTTACGCGCTGACGCTGTTCGCACGCGACGGCGCCGCGTACCGCGTGCGCGTCACGCGCGAAGTGCTGATCGCGCGCGGCGTGACGCCGTATCGTCTGTTCGCGGCAAAGTCGTTCTCGCAGCCGAAGGAGCGCGTCGACTTCACGCTGCAGGCGCTCGGCACGGTCGACCAGAACTCGCACGCGCCGGCAAAGTGGGAGTGGGTGCGCCTCGAATCGCAGACGCATGGCGAAGGCAAGATCGCGAACGCGAAGGCGGGCGGCGCGCAGACCGTTCCGGTGCAGTTCGACGAGCCGGGTTCGTACATGCTGTCGGTGAAAGACGACGCGGGCAATCTGCTCGGCGCGACGAGCCACTGGGTCGCGGGCGACGGCGTGAAGGCGATACCGGGCAGCGTCGAGATCGTGTTCGATCGCGACCGCTACAAGATCGGCGATACGGCCGAAGCGCTGATCACGTTCCCGCAGCCGGTCGCCGATGCGCTGCTGACGCTCGAACGCGACAAGGTCGAGCGCCGCGCGCTGCTGTCGGCGAGCGGCGACTGGGTGGATCTGCAGCGCGTCGCGCCGTCGCAATGGAAGGCGCGCATCAAGGTCGGCCCCGAGTTCGCGCCGAACATGACGTTCTCGGTGCTGTACGTGCTGAATGGCGAATACGTGTTCCAGAACGCGGGGATCGTCGTTGCGCAACCGACCATCGATCTCGACGTAAAAAGCGATAAACCGGTGTATGGACCCGGCGATACCGTGACGCTCGACCTCACGAGCGCGATGAACGGCAAGCCGCTGCCCGCCGATCTGACGGTCAGCGTCGTCGACGAAATGGTCTACGTGCTGCAGCCGGAAATCGCGCCGAGCATCGTCGACTTCTTCTATCACCCGCGGCGCAATAACGTGCGCACGTCGTCGAGCCTGTCGTTCATCACCTACGATCTCGCGCTGTCGTCGTTGCGCGGGGCGCCGGGCGGACCGCAACGCGGAACCTACAACGAGCGCGGCGTGAAGGTGCTGGAACGGCCGCGCCGCGACGATCAGGACACGGCCGCGTGGGAACCGGAACTGAAGACCGACGCAAGCGGCCACGTGCGGATGACGTTCAAGATGCCCGACGCGCTGGCGCGCTGGCGCATCACCGTGCGCGCGGTGTCGGCCGACGGGATGGTCGGTCAGCGCACGGCCTACGTGCGTTCCGACAAGGCGCTGTATCTGAAGTGGAGCGGCCCCGCGCATTTCCGCGCGAACGACAAGCCGTCGCTCGACATGCTCGCGTTCAACCAGACCGATGCGGACGTCGACGCCGACTGGATCGTCGATGGCGGCGGGCTGTCGGTGAGCCGAAAGGTCACGCTGAAGCGCGGCGCGAACTATCTGAAGCTGCCCGTTTCGGCGTTGAAGCCGGGTGTGATCACCGCGACGCTGCGCCAGGGCGGTAAGGACGTCGACAGTCTGCAGACGTCGATTGCGCTCGATGCAAGCGGCTGGCTCGATCTGCATCAGACGCCGGTCGCGCTCGATGCGGCGGGCAAGCCGCTGAATCTCGCCGCCGACGCGCAGGACATCAGCGTGCGGCTGATGACGAGTGCCGCCAGCCAGTTCACGCGCGTCGCCGACGATCTGATCGACTATCCGTACGGCTGCGCCGAGCAGACGTCGAGCCGGCTGATTCCGCTGTCGCTCGCGCACGATGCGATCGCCCGCGGCAGCAATACGAACGCCAGCGCCACGCAGGGCATCGAAGCGCAGTTGCGCAACCAGCGTCAACGGCTCGCGCTGCTCGCGGGCGTTGGTGGCACGTTCGGCTGGTGGGGCGACACGACGGGCGGCAGCGCGCTGATGACCGCGTACGCGTACTACGCGGACTGGCTCGCAAGCCGCAGCCTGTCGATCTCGCTGCCCGCCGACAACTGGCAGCACGCGATGGACGTCTATCGCGACGCCGGCGCAAAGGAACCGCTGCTGCATCGCGCGCTTGCGCTGTGGTTCATGCAGCAGATGGGGCTGCCGGTCGCAACGCCGCTGTCGGGTGTCGCACAGCAACTGCTGCAGGCGCAGGCTGCGCCGGGCAAGGCGAGCAACGAGTCGTTCGGTGCATCGGACAGCGTGGTCTTCTCGCAGGCCGATACCGCGCGCGGCAATCAGGTCGCGCTGGTGCTGGTTGCGTCGATGGCGCGCGGCACGGGCGTGTCGCTGCCGGATGGTTTCGATGCGGCGGTCGCGACCGCACGCGGTGCACTCGCGGGCGATCCCGCGCCGCTCGTGCAGAGTCTGTTGCTGATGAGCGGAGGCGGAGGCACCGAAGGCGCCGCGCCGGTCGACGTGCCCGCGCTGCTCACGAAAAGCAGCGCGTCGTACCCGACCTTCGATCGCGCGTTGACGCTGCTATGGCTGCGCAAGGCACTCGGTGGCGACACCGACACGGCACCGTTGCCCGAACTGCAGGGCGCAGGATGGAAGCGCGACACGACGCCGACCGGCGCGCCGGTATGGAAGTGGGCCGGCACCGGGGTGCCGCAGTCCGTCGATGTCGGCACGGTGCGGCCGGACGTCACGGCGCTTGTGTCGTATCGCAGCCGCGCGGCCGACACGAGTCGTCTGCCGGTCACCGTCGAACGCAAGCTGTACAAGCTGGTGCCGTCGAATGCTGAGGACACGACAACCGATAAAAAGGCCGACAAGCAGAACGAGGCGGCCCGCTTCACGTTCAAAGCCGAGGCCGTGAAGCCAGGCGATGCACTCGACAGTAACGCGCTCTACGTCGACGAAGTGACGCTGACGCCGCCCGAGAACGCCGCGTACCAGTACGGTCTGCTCGAAGTGCCGCTGCCGCCGGGCGGCGAAGTGGAAGCGACGAGCTGGGGTATCAGCATCGAAGGGTTGCCGGGCACGACCGAAGGCGGCAGCGGTCCACAGCCATTCCAGCGCGCGGTGACCTACGAGATGGGCGAGCTGAACTATCACCAGCCGGTGCCGTTGCTCGATCGTCGCGTCGCGTTGCGGCAACTGGTGCGCTTTGGTTTGCCGGGCACGTTCGTCGTGCCGCCGGCGCGCTACTTCCGTATGTATCAGCCGGACGCGAAGGCGTTCGAGGGCGGGCGCAGCGACCGGCTCGTCACGCTGCGGATCGGTTGAGCGAGACAGCGATGAATCCGGCTCCGCGCGACGCACGTTTTCTGGCCGCCCGTCCGAGGCGGGCGGGGGGCGTGCGTGTGCTGGCCGCAGCACTGACGTGTGCTGCGCTGGTGACCGGTGCATTCGCGAACACGCCCGCAACGACGCATGCAAATGCCGCGAACCCCGCATCGCGCGCAGCGACACGCGAGCAGGCCGAGCCGTTGCAGTTCGCGTGGCTGCGCGACGGCCGCGCGCAATACTGGCGCGCGGATAGCCAGGGCGCAGCCGACAGCACGCTCGATGCACAGGCCGCGCAACCGCTGCCCCAGACGGTGGATACGCCGCTCGGCAGCGTGTGGAAACTGTTCGTGTACGCGTACCTCGTCGATCGCGGGATCGTGACGCCGGACTACGCGTGCACCGGCGGCGATCCCGAAGAAGTTTATTGCTGCATGACGGGCGGCCATATCGATCGCGAGCACGCGCTCGTGCAGTCATGCGGACTGTTCTTCGAGCCGGCGCGTCTGCGGCTCGATGCGGCCGGCTGGCGCCGCTACTGGACCGCGGCCGGCGCGCCCGCGTGGTTGCGCGATTTGCGCGCGATGACGCCCGCGCATCGCGTCGCGGTCGCCGATCTGCTGGCCGCGCTGCAGGCCGTGCCGGCGCGTCCGCGCGAGGCCGCCGCGAGCACGCTGGTGTCGGTGCTCACAAGTGGGCGCGGCGAAGGCACCGTCGCGCTGTACGGCAGCCTGCTGCGCGCCAAGACATGGACGATGCCGGACCCGGCGCGGCCGGGCACGTCGATCGGCGGCGCGGCGGGCTGGCTCGCGGACGGCACGCCGGTATGGCTCGGCGGACCCGGCGGCAGCGCACGTGTGCTGGCCGCGGCGGCGCCGCGCCTCGCGCCGTTGCTCGCGCAGACGATCGTGCCCGACGACGGCGCGTGCGTCGTCGTCGATTTCTTCACGCGCTATCCGATCCGCGACGTGCTGCCCGAGAAGGGCAGCGAACCGGCACCGGCCGGGCCGCTGGCAGGTGCCTATCGCGTGGGCTTTGCGAACGGCAACTGGCTGCGTATTGAGAGCCGCGGCGAACTGCTGCTCGAACGTGACACGGGCACGGCGCCGCAGATCATCGGACGCTTCGGGATGAATGATTACGTCGCGCGCGTGGTCGAGCGCGAAGGCGATACGCAGGCGCCCGAGGCCGCGAAGGCGCTGGCCGTCGCGGCACGCAGCTACGTCGTCCAGCATGCGGGCCGCGATCGGGGTTGCTTCCGGATCGACGACAGCAGCAGCACGCAACGGGTCCTTGCAAGGCCGGCAGGCGCGAATGCACGCCGTGCCGCAGATCTGACCGACGCGCTGGTGCTGACCGGCGTACCGGTCCAATATCATCACGACAAGGCCGCGGCCGGCCAGATGAGCTGGCTCGACGCGAAGGCCGCTGCGCAGCGTGGTCTCGGGTTCGATGCAATCCTCGCGCGCACGTGGCCGCAGGCGACGCTGACGTCGTTCGAAAGCCCGCTCGCCGGCGACTGCGAGCCGGTGGCCGGCGCGCGCGAATGGCTGCAGCGCAATGCATCCGACTGGGCACGCCGGCTCGACAACGCCGCGGGCTACGAGACTCCGGACCTGCCCGCGGTGTGCGCGGTGCGCGAAGGGCGTCCGTATGCGGACGCGCAGCGCAATCGCGTGTACATCCACCAGTTGCGCAGCGAGGACGACCGGATCGCGCTTGCGCACGAATACATTCACCTTGCGTTCCAGCATCATCCGCGCGGGCTCGACGAAGCGTTCGTCGAGCACACGGCGCGCGAGCTGATCCGTTCGGAGGCTCCGATCCAATGAACTGCATTCTTCATTCGTCACGTGTTGCGATGTTCGTGCTGAGCGCATTGCTCGTGCCGCTGGCCGCGTCCGCGCAAGAAGCGCAAGAAGCGCATCAAGCGCAGCAGGCGCCGCTCGCCGATCTCACGGGCGCGTTCAACGGCTGGCGTCACAGCGGCCTCACGAACGAAGGCGAACGCTTCGTTGCCGCTTATCCGCGGCCACCGGTCGATCGCGGCTCGCAGCGTTTCCGCACGCTGATCGAAGGGCAGCTAAAGCACGTCGACAAGCACGCGCGCAAGCCGCCAACGCTCGTCGTCAACGGCAACCCGACGCCGCTCTACACCGACGACGATGGGCGCTTCGCGCGGCCGTGGGCATTCGGTGCGGGCTCGAACAGCATCGAGATCGTGTCGGCCGATGGCAGCAAACATCAGCGCATGCAGTTCTACGAAGCCGACACCAGCAAGCCGCAGGCGAAGCTGCGCGCGATCGTCACGTGGGACGATCCGCATGCGCAGGTCGATCTGCACGTGATCACACCGGACGGTCTGCACGCGTTCTTCGCGAACCCCACGCTGGAGGATGGCAGCGGGTTCGATGTCGATTCGGTCGACGGTGCGGGGCCCGGTATCTTTTCGTCGGCGGCACCTGAGCACGGCACGTGGCTGTTCTTCCTGAACTACTGGGGCAACTTCGATTCGACCGGCTATAACTTTGATTCGGCAGCGCACGACCGCGACGTCATCACCGCGCGCCTCACGCTTGTATTCAACGAAAACACGCCGGACGAGCGGCGGGAAACGATGGTCGTGCCGCTGCGCAAGATCGGCGACCTTCAGCTCGTGAAGAGCGAACGACTTTAACCGCGACCAGGACCAGCGACGATGAACGCCAGCACGAACCTCTGCGCCACGCGACGGCACGCGGTCTCTTCACGGGGCGCGCTGATGGTGTCGCTCGTGTTGTGCGCTTTGGCTATGGGCATGCAGGCCGCGCATGCGACCGACGTGGAGTTCAGCGCGCCGGTGAACGGCTGGCGCAACACCGCCGGTGACAACGCGCGCTACACGCAGGACGTCCACTATCCGGCCGTCGCCGTGACGACGCCCGAAGGGCAGTCGGTGAGAGCGATGATCGCGGGGCATATCCGCGGTGCGCCGAAGAAACCGGGCAAGACGTCGGTGGCGACGCTCGTCGTCAACGGCACGCCGCTGCCGCAGCGCATCGAGGAAGACGGCAGTTTCTCGCGGCCGTATGCGTTCGGCGGCGGCAGCAACAGCGTCGAGCTGCGCACAAAAGACGGCACGAGCCGTCGCGTGCAGTTCTACGACTCGTACTCCGGCAAAACGCAGACGCGGCTGCGCGTCGTGCTCGCGTGGGACACCGATGGCACCGACCTCGACCTGCACATCGTGTCGCCGGACGGCGTGCACACGTTCTACGGCGACCGCGTCGCGCCTAACGGCGGCGCGCTCGACGTCGACGTGACGACGGGCTACGGTCCCGAGATCTATTCTTCGCCCGCGCCGCTGCACGGCACGTACCTCGTCTACGTGAACTACTTCGGCGCCGGCAACAGCGGCAGCGACATGACGGTCGCGCAGATCACGATCATCACCGACGAGAACACGCCGAACGAAAAGAGCGAAACGATCCGCGTGCCGATGCGCGCCGCGGGCGAATTGACGCTCGTGAAGAAGTTCGTGCTGCCCTGAGCGGCGTGCTGGGGGTAGGGAAGATTGCAGCAGGCAGTACCTGAAAAGCGCGTGCACTCCGCACGCAGAAGAACGGCAATCGAACAGGGGAAACACCATGGACCAGAACGTCGGACAACGGCCATTGCTCACCTACGACGGCAACGTCGGCGAGCTGTACGGCATCTTCCTGAAGAACCTGCTGCTGACGATCGTCACGCTCGGCATCTATCGCTTCTGGGCGACGACCGCGATGCGGCGCTACGTGTGGTCGCGGATGCGCTTTCAGGACGAACGCTTCGAATACACCGGCACGGGCGGCGAACTGTTCAAGGGGTTCCTGCTCGCGCTTGGCGTGCTGATCGGCTCGATCATCGTCGCGGAGATCCTCGGCTACGTGCTGCATGCGCTTACCGGTAGCCTGATCCTGTCGTTGCTGCCGCTCTTCGCGCTGTATGTGCTGATCATCGTGTTCGCGGGCGGTGCCTTTTTCAGCGCGCAGCGCTACCGGTTGAGCCGTACGTTGTGGTGCGGCATTCGCGGTGGCATGACCGGCTCGATGCTCCAGTATGGCTGGCACGTGCTGCTGTATGGCCTCGGTATCGTCTTCACGCTCGGGCAACTCGCGCCGTGGACCACCGTGCGGCTCGCGGAGCGCCGCATCAACGCGAGCAGCTTCGGCAGCGAGCCGTTCCGTTTTCAGGGCCGCGCGGGCACGCTGTACAAAACGTTTTTCGTGACGTTCGTCGGGATGGTCGTGTGGTTCGCGGTGACCGGCTGGCTGTTCCTGCGTCCGGTGATCTCGAATCCTGACGCATTTCGCCACGGTGCGCCGGGCTCGCCGCACCTCACGATTTCGCTGATCATTTTCTATGTGTTGTTCATCGTCGGTGCGCTGTTGCTGCGTTGCTATTACCTCGCACAGGTCAGCCAGCACATTCTCGGCAACACGACGCTCGGCTCGCAGCTGCGCTTCGGTACGAGCATCACCGGCAAGCGCCTGCTTGGCATCGTGGCGGGCAATCTCGCGATCGTCGTGTTCACGCTCGGACTAGGCTTCCCGATTGCGCTGCATCGCCTGCTGCAGTTCGTGTCGAACACGCTGCTCGTGGAAGGACACGTCGATCCGCAGTCGCTCGGCCAGAATGACCAGCAGCCGCCGCGCACCGGCGAGGGCATGCTGAACCTGCTCGATCACGGCGCGGGGTTCTAACCGCCGTGGGTGCGACCCGCTACTACGACGGACACAGCGCCGCGGCCCATGCCGCGACGCTCGTGTGGGACGACGCGGCACTGGTCGTTACCGGAGCGTTGAGCGAAGCGGGTGGGACAGGCGAGTTCGTTCGCTGGCCGCTCGCGCGCATCGAAGTCGGCGAGCCCGACCCGGACGGAGCCGTCGCGCTGTCGTGCCGCGGCGAAGCAGGTCGTGTGCTGACAGACTACGCGACGCTGCCACCCGAACTGATCGAGCGCTCGCGTGGCCACGCGCTCGGCTGGCTCGCGTGGACCGCGTTCGGGATCCTCGCGTTCGCGGTGGCGTTCGTGCTGATCGAACGCGTGCCCGCGTTCGCTGCAGCGCTCGTGCCAGCGAAGCTCGAGAGCCGGCTGGGCAGCGCTGTCGAGGCGCCGCTGCTGCGCGGCCGGCGCGTGTGCAGCGGCCGCGCGGGGCAACAGGCACTCGAAACACTCGAAGCGCGTCTCGCGCGAACGGCGGGCATCGGGCAGCCGGTGCAACTCGTCGTGATCGACGATGCGCGCGTCAATGCGCTGACGTTGCCGGGCGCGCGGATGATCGTGATGCGCGGATTGATCGACCACGTGGGCAGCGCGGATCAACTGGCCGGCGTGATGGCGCACGAAACCGCGCATATCGCGCATCGTGATCCGCTGCGTGCGCTGTTTCGCAGCGCGGGCATCGGGCTGCTGAGCACGGCGGTCGGCGTGAACGTGGGGTTCGTCGATGTGTCGTCGTGGGCGGGACATCTCGCGCGGCTGTCGTTCAGCCGCGACATGGAACGCGCCGCCGATGCGGACGGCGTTGCGTATCTGCAGGGCAGCGGGCTGCGCAGCGACGGGCTCGCCTCGTTCTTCGTGATGCTCGAGCACCGAGGGCGTGGCGGTGACGATCCGCCTGCCTTTCTGTCCGACCACCCGCGCACCGCGGAGCGCGAGGCGCAGAACCAGGGTTCCGCGCTTGGGGATAGTGCGCTTACTCCGG
This sequence comes from Paraburkholderia sp., assembly GCF_050742655.1. GTDB lineage: Bacteria > Pseudomonadota > Gammaproteobacteria > Burkholderiales > Burkholderiaceae > Paraburkholderia. The sequence goes on from NZ_JBOIGG010000035.1 coordinate 16,909, forward strand.
AGCAGTGGGCGGCGGTGCGGGCGATGTGTGTGAAGGCGAAGTGAGTGTGGGCTGCCGCTGACACGGGCGCACGTCGGCGGTCAATCAGATGAATCTCCATCGGATCATGGAGTTGGCGGCGTCGTAGCCAGGATATCCACAGGCTTGCGCACATTTTCTGTTGATAACCTTGTCGTGAGCGGTTTCAAAGGTATAGCGCCGGTATGCATACCCTCACATCAACGGTCGCCTGGTTTTGGCCGGCGTAGCGTCGAATTGTACCGAGCGAGGGGGCATTGCTACCGATCGCGCCGTGCCTCTTCCAGTTTCCCCAAGACAAGCTCGCGCGGCATTTTTCGTGTACCCGAATCAGTCATCACAGAACGGGTTTTCGCCCGCCCGTAAGTTGGTCAAATTCGTGGTAACGTAGGCACCGTTCGTCAAGAACACGTTCTCGGGGCGGGGTGCAATTCCCCACCGGCGGTAATCGTCTGAACCAGGCGTAGCCCGCGAGCGCTCTGTTTTCGCCATCTTTTTGCGGCGATCACAGAGGTCAGCAGACCCGGTTGGATTCCGGGGCCGACGGTATAGTCCGGATGAAAGAGAACAGGACGGTCGGTGTTCCTGCGCATGCGGGAAACGGCCGTCCTTCGCCCTGTTCACACAAACAGGCTGAAATCCATGAACAGATCGCTCTCCTTTCAGGCACCAACAGATTTGCTTTCCAGCAGCGGTTGCCCACGTATCGCCTTCGTTCAGGCATGCTGGCATCGCGACATCGTTGACCGGTGTAAGACCTCTTTCCTTGATGCCATCAAGGAATGCGGCTACAGCACCGACGACATCGATCTTTTCGAAGTGCCAGGTGCATTCGAGATTCCTCTTCACGCGAAACGGCTTGCGCAGAGCGGTCGTTACGCCGGCATCGTCGCAGCAGGTCTCGTCGTCGACGGCGGTATTTACCGCCATGAATTCGTCGCTCAGGCTGTCATCAGCGGGTTGATGCAGGTTCAACTGGAAACAGGCATACCTGTCTTCTCCGCGGTGCTAACGCCGCACCACTTTCACCACGGCGAAGAACATATCAAGTTCTTCATGGACCACTTCGTTGTCAAGGGGGAAGAAGCAGCCCGTGCGTGTGCGGATACCGTGCTCAAACTTTCCTCGCTGGTGCCGCAGTAACTCCGCGAGATGACGCTTGCGCAGCAGCGGGCAACCGCCTCGCTGCCGCATGCATTGCCCGTCAGGACATAAACATGCCACCGTCGACGTTGACCGTCTGACCCGTGATATACGACGCATCGTCAGAAGCAAGGAAGGCCACCAGTCCAGCCACATCTTTATCGGTGCCCGCCCGCTTCATCGGAATATTGTTGACCCACTCCGTCATCAGTTCGCCCGGCTTGTAATCGCCCAGCAACTTGCCCCAGGCTTCGTCGTTGTAGGACCACATGTCCGTGGTGATAATCCCGGGGCAAAAAGCGTTCACCGTGATGCCAGTAGGCGCCAGCTCTTTTGCCAGACTCTGCGTGATACCGAGAACACCAAACTTGCTGGCTGCGTAGTGCGGCGTATAGACAAAACCTTGCCTCGCCTGGCCAGACGCCGTGTTGATCAACCGGCCGGCCTTGCCTGAACGAAGCATCCGGGTAGCCGCCTCCTGACAGCACAGGAAGACGCCCTTCGTATTGACTGCGAGTACCTTGTCCCATTCCTGTTCCGTGAGATCGGGCAGTCTGGCAATGGTGATGACGCCCGCGTTCTGGACGGAAACGTCGACCTCACCGAGCCTGGCCGCGACCTCGTCGTAGAGCGCAATGACCTGCTCCTTGCTGGTAACGTCGGCCTCGACGCCGATCGCATCGAATCCAGCGTCGAGCAGTTGCGCCGCCGCGTCGTGGACAGCCTTTTCGTTGGCTGACACGCAAACCTTCGCACCTTCCTCAGCGAAGCGTGTGGCGATGCCAAGCCCGATGCCCCGGCTGCCGCCGGTGACCACCACCACCTTGTTGGCGAAACGCTGTTGACAGACCATTTTCTCATTCCTCGTTAACCGTTAACTCTAGAGCCGCTCAATCCATTGCAGCCACTGCTCGTGGTTTCGTGCAGCGGCTTCGATACCGCTTCCCGGTTCTACGCGTCGTGCTACGACGCGTGTTTCGCGGTATGCGTCGAGAGAGCTTATCGACCCGAGCGTCAGTGCGGCGAGCGCCGCGGCGCCAGCGGCCGATATCTCGCTCAGCGCGAGCGTACTTACCGGACGGTTCAGCGTGTCGGCAAGGTATTGAAGCAGGAACGGTCGCTGAACCAGTCCACCGTCGAGGAACAGTTCGCGAAGCGGCACGTTCGCGGCCTGCTCCATGACGGCAATCACGTCCTTGATCTGATAGACGATGGACTCGTATGCTGCACGCGCGACGTTTTGCCAGGACGTCGAAAAATTCAGCCCCACGATCTGTGCGCCGCCGGGATACTTCCAGTGCGGACAACCGATACCGGAAAACGCCGGAATCAGGAATACACCGCCGTTGTCGTAGTCCGTAAATGCCTGCTCCGCCTCGGCGAAATCCTTCACGAGGCGCAGCTTCTCCTTGAGGAACGAGGGAGTCGAACCCGCACTGATGACGATCCCCTCCAGTGCGTAGTCCACGCGGTGTTTCGTGGCAAAGCACAAGGTCGACACGAGTCCGTGATCCGCCGCCTGAGGTTTGTTGCCCACGTTCATCATGATTGACGAACCCGTCCCCATGGTCGCCTTCGCAACACCGGGACTGAGGCATCCTTCGCCCAAGGCAGCCGCGTGCGAGTCGCCGATCATCGAGACGATCGGCACCGGGCGATCGAGTATCCCGTCGAAATCGGTCACCCCGAAATCCGCCGACGAGGGCCTGAGTTCCGGTAGCCGCAAGCTTTGCAGGCCGAAATCTGCCAGCAACTCGCGATCCCATTCAAGCGTCTCGAGATTGAACAGCATCGTCCGTGACGCGTTCGTGTAATCGGTTAGGTACGCTGCGCCGTGCGTCATCCGGAACAGCAGCCAGCTATCGACCGTCCCGAAGTACGCACGACCCGCATCAATCGCCTGGCGCGCCTTCGCATCGTTTTCATGAAGCCAGATGAGCTTTGATGCGGAAAAGTATGGATCGAGCAGCAGCCCCGTTCGCGCGGCGATGCGAGGCGCCATCCCGTTTTCACGCAGGCGCTTGCAGATACCGAGTGAGCGTTGGCATTGCCACGAGATGGCCGGCACGACCGGTGTACCGTCCTGATGCCACAGTACGACGGTTTCGCGCTGACTCGAAATCGCCACGCCGGCGATGCGGGCAGCGTCGCCACTGAAGTGCTGCAGGCACTGTTGTACGGCACGCAACACGGAACCGTAAAGCGCATTCGGGTCCTGCTCGACAAACCCAGGGCGGAGATGAGTGCATTGAAGCAGCTCGAATCCCCTCGCGCAGACCGATCCTTGCTCGTCGAAGATCAATGCCTTCGTTCCGCTCGTTCCCTGATCGATAGCCAAAACGTAATACATTTCAGGACACCCATTTAAAAGCACCGGAGCTTCCGTTTTCGGACGCTCTGTTCCAGAAGACCACGATCAGGCGGTTGCCAGCTCCATCACGCGCACACTGTCCGCTTCGCTACGAGGAAGCACGCCCTGGCACTCGCCGCGCGCAAGGACCATCACGCGATGAGAAAGTCCCAGCACCTCTTCGAGATCCGAGCTCACGACAACCACTGCAACGCCGCGAGCCGCAAGTCCGGCAATCACCTCATAGATCGCCGCACGCGCGCCTACATCGATTCCCCGAGTCGGCTCGTCGAGAATGACCACCTTGGGGTCGCGAGCCAGCCACTTGGCGAGCACGACCTTTTGCTGGTTTCCGCCCGATAGCGCACCCGCTCGCTGCTGGGGGCGTCCTTTCACGCCTAGTCGCTCGATCAGTTCGTTCGCGAGTTCACGCACTCGCCGCGGCTTCAGCCAGCCTCGCTGGCTGAAGCGGTCGAGGTTTCCATAGGCAAAGTTGTCCTCAATCGAATGCTCGAGCACCACGCCATGCGCTTTGCGATCCTCGGGTACGAGAACGACCCCGGCGTGGATCGCATCAGATGGACCATCTAGCCGAAGTGTCTGCCCGTCGACCGCAACGCTGCCGCCTGAAGTCGCGTCTACGCCCGCGATCGAGCGCACGAGTTCCGTGCGTCCCGCGCCGACGATGCCCGCAATGCCAAAGACTTCACCTGCATGCACCGAAAAGGAAATATCGCGGAAGTCATCTTGCGCTGACGTCAGCGACTTCACGTCGAGCATCGTATTCGCGCGGGGTGGCTTGAAATCCGGAAACAGCCGCTCGACGTTTCTTCCGACCATCTGTTCGATCAGCGTATTGACGGGCACGGCCGCGCTGTCGTGATCCGCAATGAGCCGCCCATCGCGCAATACGACGATGCGATCGGCGATCCGGGCGATCTCCTCCAGACGATGGCTGATATAGATAAACGACATCCCTTGCGCCTTCAGCATCGAAATCTGCTCGAACAGGCGATCGGTCTCGGCGCCTCCGAGTGCTGCGGTCGGCTCGTCGAGAATCAACAGGCGTGCATCGAGCGTCAGCGCCTTCGCGATTTCCACCTGTTGCTGCGCGGCGACCCGTAACGTACGTACGAGTCGGGTAGCCGGTACATCCAGCCCGAGACGATGCAATTGCTCCTCTGCCCGCCGGGCCATCTGCTGGCGATCGACCTTTCCATGCTTCATCGGAAGTCGACCCACAAATACGTTTTCAGCGATGGACAGATCCGGCAGAAGCCGCGTTTCCTGGTGGATCAACCCGATACCGCATGCAAGTGCGTCCCGCGGCGACTCTGGTGCATATGGCTTGCCGCTCCAGAACATGCACGCGTCCTCGTCGGGCTGCAGTGCGCCGGCGATGATCGACGATAGCGTTGACTTACCCGCGCCGTTTTCGCCGAGCAATGCCACCACCGTACCAGGCCGCACATCGAGATTGATGCCGTCAAGCACGACGTTCTGGTTAAAGCTCTTTGCGACGCCACGTATGATCAACCCCTGGTGCGGGATACGTTCCGCGTCCATCACATTGTGGCCGACGGCCACATCGTTCGAATTCATCGTGCCTCCGTGCAAACCAGGTGCGAGTGCGGGGGTGCGGCACGCACCCCGCCATACCATCGGGCTGTTACGGATGGTTTGCAATGAACGGACCGACGTTCGCTTTCGTAGTCAGGGTCGCGGGCAGCAATTGTTCGGCGGGGATCTTCTTGCCGGCGAGCAGGTCGAGCGCGGAATCGACGGCCATGCGCCCCATCAGCTGCGTCTGCTGCGTCATCGTCACAGCGATCACGCCGTCGCGCACGGCCTTGAGACCCGCCGTGTCGCCGTCGAAACCGGCAATCAGCACCTTGTGCCCAACGTTCGCGATCTTGACCGCTTGCGCCGCGCCGAGCGCCATCGCGTCGGCGTGCCCGAAGATTACGTTGATGTCCGGATTCTTCTGCAGCATGTCCTGAGCGACGGCGAAGCCCTTGTCCTGCGCCCATTCAGCAGGCTGCCGGGCGACGACCTTGATGCCGGGCGCCTTCGAGATCGCGGCCGTGAAACCCTTCTCGCGTGCCAGCTCAGGTGTCGTGCCGAGCTGCCCTTGCAGCTCGGCGACGGTTGCGTGACCGCCGGTCTGCTTGACGATCCAGTCGCCGAGCTCCTCTGCCGCCTTGACGCTGTCGGTCGCGATGAACGTGTCACCCGGCGCATCGGGGGCGTTTCGGTCGACCGCGATGACCGGTACGCCTGCGGACTTCGCCGCTCTCACCGGCACGCCCGCCGCAGTGGCCCCGGCCGGAATGTAGATCAGCGCGTCGATTTTGCGCGTCAGCAGGTCTTGAATCTGGTTGACCTGGGTGGCCGCGTCGCCTTTTGCATCGACGGTGATGACGTTGACGCCCTTTGTCTTTGCATAAGCGACAACGGATTGCTTGATCTGATTGAAGAAATCCGCCTGCAGATTGGCGACAGCGAGGCCAATCGTTTTTGGCGTTTCGGCAAATGCATTCGGACTTGCGAGCGCAAAACCCAACGATGCGGCGAGAGCAAGCAGCGAGGAAGAAGCAAAACGTCGATTCATGAAAGTCTCCAGTTGTTTTTAGAGCTGAGGAATCGTGCGCGGGTAGAAGGCTGGCCGCACATCGATCAGGTCGCGTTACGACGGCGCAGCGTGTCTGCGCCGACAGCCAGGACGATGACGGCACCAATTACGATCTGCTGCACGAACGGCGATACGCCAATCAGATTCAGGCCGTTTCTCAGCACGCCGATCGTCAGCACACCGACTACCGTGCCCCCAATCGAGCCGACGCCGCCGGCAAGGCTTGCGCCGCCAATCACAACGGCCGCGATCGTATCGAGTTCATAGCCGGTGCCGGCACTCGGCTGCGACGAGTCGAGACGGCTTGCAAGCACGACGGCGGCGAGGCCGGCGAGCGCGCCGCACAAAGCGTAGACGGCGACCGTGGTGGTGCGCACCTTGATACCCGCCAGGCGCGCGACCTCGGCGCTGCCGCCGATTGCGTAGAGACTCCGCCCGACCACGCGGTACTTGAGCACGACAAAGCCCATGATCACCAGTACAACGAACAGGCCGACCGTGGCAGACAGAAAGCCGAAATGCCTGACAATCGACAGGGAGGTGAACCAGTCCGGATATCCCACGATCTGTTCACCGTCGGTGATGATGTTCGCGATGCCGCGTGCCACGGACATCATCGCAAGCGTGGCGATAAATGCCGGCAGTCGCACCGAGACGACGAGCAGTCCCGATGCCAGGCCGCATGCCGCGCACGCAACGATGCTGATCGGAATTGCCGCGACCAGGGGGATACCGGCGCTGTTCGCGAGCCACCCCATCACCATCATGCCCAGCGCCAGTACCGATCCAACCGACAGGTCGATGCCGCCAATCACGATTACCGCGGTCATGCCGAGGGCCATGATGCCGAGCACCGTAATCTGATCGAGTACGTTTAGCAGATTGCGCACGGACAGAAAGGACGGCGTCATCACCGACATGACCACACACAGTAGTACAAGGCTGATCAGAGGCCCCTGTTCCAGCAGCACGGCTGTCCAGCCGTGGCGGGTTGGCCGTACGATGGCCTGTCCCCTGGTCGCCTGTCGTTCAGGCGCACGGGTGCTGTTTCCGATGGATTTGCTCACGAGTCGTCTCCCGTTTGTTGCTATGGCGCACCTCGTTGGGCACATTGCGTCATGGCGATCAGTAGATCGTGTAGCCGCCGTCGATCATCAGGTCCGCCCCGTTGATCATGTCCGAGCCGTTCGACGCGAGAAAGAGAATCGCCGCTGCGATTTCGTCTGTGTAGGCGAACCGACCGACGGGAATCAGATCCTTCATGCGTTCACCTTTCTCACCGTCCCATGCAGCTGCGCCCATCGGCGTCAGTACGACGGTCGGAGAAACCGTATTGACCGTAATACCGCGCCGGCTCCACTCTTTCGCGAGCGTCTTCGTCATGCCGATCAGGCCCGCCTTGGCCGACGTATAGGCGCAATGTTTGTCGATCGCGACCGTCGCGGCCTGGGACGCGATGTTGATGATCTTCGCCCGATGGCCTCGCGCGAATACATGCCGCGCGAAATGTTTTGAGCAGAGAAAAGGCCCCGTCAGGTTCACGTCGATCTGACGACGCCATTCTTCGAGAGTGATGTCCTCAGCCGCGGTGAGCGTGATGGTGCCTGCCGCGTTGACCAGCAAGTGCAGGTCACCGAAATGCGCAACCGCCGCTTCCATTGCAGCGGCGACATCTGACTCATCGCCGACATCACATGGAAAGGCAGCCGCATGCCCGGCACCGAGCGTCTCGATGGCTGCGGCGACCCGATCCTGTTCGAAGCGCGGATAGAGAACCGCGACGCGCGCGCCCTTGCCGATCAACACTGTGTTCGTGGCCATCGCGATCCCGCCAAGCCCCCCGGTCACCACCGCGATCTGCCCGTCGAGCCGAAAATCGAAATCGACACCGTGCCGTAGCGACATGTCGTACTGGGTTGCCATGTTCATCTCCTGAATATTCCGAATGCTGTTGCCAGTCTGCTGCTTATGCGATCGCGGCGGATGTGGCGGATGCGGCGATTTGCGCAAGGACTGCCTGTTCGATTCCCGCGGCATCGATGCCGTAGTGCCTGCGAATGCCGGGACGCGTGCCGTAATGCGCGAATTCGCCTTCGGTCACGCCGAGCGTGGTCAAGCGTCGCGCAACGCCGCGACGCGCAAGCTGCATCGCGATCAACGCGCCAATGCCACCGTGAAGCGAGTGCTCTTCGACCGTTACGATGATGTCGTGTGCGGTCAGGATGCCAACGAGAGCATCCGTATCGAGCGGACGGATGGATGAGAGATTGATGAGCGTCGGCGCGATCCCCTGGGTCTCGAGCGCCTGGCAACCAGCGAATGCTTCACCGACCACCGAGCCGAGCGCCACGATCGCCACACGTCTGCCGTCTGACCCGGCTCCCGGCACGCCACGCCGTAACACATCGGGTTTGCCCGGCTCGAAGACGTGGTTCGCGTCATGGAGGACCGGAAGCTTCGCGTTATCCAGGCGGATATAGACCGGACCATCGACGCTCGCCGCGTAACGGACAATCTGCGCAGCCTCGATCGCGTCGCATGGCGCGAAGATCTGAACGTTGCCAAACCCGCTCATGATGGAAATGTCGTCGATCGCATGGTGCGTCGACGCAAGTGGACCGTATGCAACGCCGGCGTTGAGACCCAGCATCTTCACGTTGGTCCGGCTATAGCAGATGTCGTTCTTGACCTGTTCGTTCGCACGAGCGACCAGGAAGGGCGCTGCATTCGCCGTAAAGACAATGTGCCCGCCAAGCGCCAGTCCTGCAGCCATGCCGACCATGTTCTGCTCGGCAATGCCGACGTTAATCACCCGGTTCGGATAGGTGTCGAGAAATGGGGCGATCCTCGCGGTCGACGTGGAGTCGGCGACCATCACCATAATGTCCCGACCTTCAGCCGTCAGTTGTCCGAGTGCGCTTACCGCACCGTCACGCAAGTCAGCGTCCTCACGCATGATCCAGTTCCTCCAAAGCCTGCTTCAGCTGGTTCTCGTCCGGGAACTTGTGATGCCATGCCGGTACGTTCTCCATGAAAGACACGCCCCTGCCCTTGATCGTGTGCGCGATTACCACCTTCGGCTTCCCGTTGTCGCAGTCGAGGCTTTCTATTAATTTCCAAACGCTGTCAGATTTGTTTCCATTGACGTCATGAACCTCGAATCCGAAAGACCTGAATTTTTCATCGAGCGGGTCCATGTCCATGATGTTGTGCGTGAAGTCCGCCAGTTGCAGCCGGTTCCGGTCGACGATCACGACCAGGTTCGACAGCTCGAAGTGGGCGGCAGCCATCGCTGCCTCCCAATTGGAGCCTTCTTCCAGTTCGCCATCGCCCGTGAGAACGAAAACTCGTCCGGCCGATGCTGCGGTGGTGTCGGCGTGGCGTTGCTTCGCCATTGCGAGCCCCGCGGCGATAGGAAAACCATGCCCCAGTCCGCCAGTGTTGACCGTCACCCAGGTGGGCAGCTTCTGCCTGACCGGATGACCCGGGAGCCGGGAATCGTCCTTCAGGTAGGTGAGCAGCTCATCGTCCTCTAACCACCCTAGCTCCGCGAAGCACGCGTAGAGTCCCCCCACACCGTGGCCCTTGCTAAGAATGAATTCGTCATGCCATTTGACTGTCCGGTCGGCCTGGACCTGGTAACGAAGCACATGGAAATAAAGTGCTGCGAGAATGTCCGCCTCGGACATGTCGCCGCCCGTGTGGCCGCTCTTCGCGGTGAAATTCATCACACAGATTTTCTTGCGTATTTCCTGCGCCCGCCGATGTAGCAGCTCACCGGACTGCTTGAAGGGATTTTCCATTTTCGGCTCCAGAGCTTCCTGTTTTCTTGGTATTTAGTTTCTTTATATTTCTATAGAAAGTCAAAGGGAAATGCACGAGAAACGGGAAAACCCCAGGATGGACCACATTCAGCCTGTTTCAGGCACAATAGGTACTTACGTGGCGGGGCACAAAGGCGCTTCGCAGGGAAAAAAATGGACCAACGGACCAGAACAGAACAGATCTTCGAAAGGGTACGGGCGGCCAAGCTGGTCAAGCTTTCGGAGCTTTCCAGTGAATTTGGCGTTTCCATGCCAACTATTCGAAAAGATGTCGATGAGCTACAGCGGCATGGCCGCGTTGAGCGCGTCCATGGCAATGTCCGGTTGAAGACGGAGGCGCCGGAATCCGTTCGACGAGGCTATGACAGCGCCAACATTCTGCCGACGAGCCCCGAAAAGGCGCTAATTGGGCGCAGGGCGGCGAGCTTCATCGAAAACGGCGAGTCCATCATTCTGGATTGCGGTGCGACGACAACCGAGCTCGCCATGAATCTGCTCGACCGGCAAAACCTGCGTATCGTGACCAACGCGCTCAATATTGCAATCCTCCTCGGTGCGGAGCCGACCAATCGGGTGATGTTGACGGGCGGGGAGTTCAAGCCGGAGACGATCGCGGTATCGGGCGAGAAAGCATCGACCTTTTTTGAAGGGATGTTTGTCGACAAGCTCTTCCTCGCCGCCGGGGGAGTATCGATGGAGTCGGGCATTTCCTATCCCGACTTCATCGATCTGCATGTCAAGCGAGCGATGATTGACGCCGCCAAAACGGTCTACCTCCTCGCGGATTCGAAGAAATTTGGGAGGCGGGAATTCGCAGCGTTCGGTGCAATGGACCGGATCGATTTTCTTGTCACTGACGAAGGCTTGAGCGAAGAATTCGCAAGATGGCTCACGGGTAACGGAACACGGATCATCTATGCGGGAAGCGACATCGAACCTGAGGTCGATCGGAACGCGTGAGCGCCGACGGACCCGGCCGCGACCTGATTCAGAGCGTGTCGCTACGTGAATGCCGCAGGTGACAGGTAATCGGGACGAGCCTGCATGCGTTGCCGGTTATGGAACATCTCAACGTATTCGCTGATGGCTCGCGTAGCCTCTTCGCGTGCAGCGAAGCGTCGATGAGGTCGGCAACCGCTACAATGCACGCACTCCAGGCCGAAGCGCGTCCCGAAGTTTGTCGGCTGGCCGCTAGTCCGTTAGCCTGTTCGTTCGTTACGCAGTGTCCCGAATCATGTCCGCCTCGTCTTCCGTATTTTCCGTTTTCCTGGCCGCGCGCCGCGCCGCCGGACTCGCCGCGACCGCCGCATTGCTCCTGCTCGGCGCCTGCGCCGGTACTAAGCCGCCGGCCTTCCAGCAGGAGCTGTTCGACACGGGATCGAGTCCGTACGCACGCGGCTTCAACGCGAGTACCGCGGATACCTGCGAGGGCGCGCGCCGCGCGTTGCTGAGCCAGGGCTACATGACGACGATGACGCGCAACGACACCGTCGACGGTACGAAGAATTTCCAGCCCACCAGCGATTCGCACATCGTCGTCGAATTTCATGTGGTGTGTACGCCGGGTGTCGAGCAGACCAATACGAGCGTCGTCTACGTGAACGCGGTGCAGAACGGCTATGCGATGAAGAAGAGCGATACGTCGGCGAGCGTCGGGCTGAGCATCCTCGGGTCGCTGTCGCTGCCGATCCGCTCGAACAACGACGCGATGGTCAAGGTGTCGAGCGAGACGATTCCGTCGGGCAAGTTCTACGAGCGCTTCTTTGCGCTCGTCGATCACTATCTACAGACAGTCGTGCGTGCGGGACCGGTATCGACGGAGAAGGTCGATGCCCGTCCGTTGCCGGGCGGCGACGTGCCGGTGGCGCCGGCGCCGGCTGCGGTGCCCGTCGCACCCAAACCGTCATTGCCGGCGGTCGTGCCGGCAACGCCTGTCACGGCCGCTGCGGCTGCCGCTGCCGCCGTGGCGATCCCGACGCTCGCCGCGCCCGCGGCAGCGAGCGTGCCGGCCGCGTCATCGGCGTCGTCCGCGTCATCCGATACGCCCGACGCAATCGAACGCGCGGCCGCGGGTGGCCAGACTACGCAGGCAGCCAGCGATGCGGCGGCCGTGCATTGACCGGTTGGTGGACGCGGCTGTGTTGCCGGTCCGCGTTCTGAATCCGTAAGCGCAGCGAGGCTGCGTTCCATATCGCCTCAGGTCAGCCCCTGCACGCGTCGGTGCATGGCCGCTTCGCATTTCCCCTCAGGGACCGGCAAGACCGCGGCGTGCGGTAGCTCGAGCTTGACGCCGCCGCGCCGCAGGATCTTCGTTTGGGTGCCGTCGACCGCTCACGGTCCGGCTTCGCGGCAGCGCTAGACGTCACGCTTTGCCGGACCGACCCGCGTGTCCCGCACGCGAGCACCAGGTTCGTCGCCGGTCGAGCAGAAAAATTTTCTCCCCGCTGTAACCGCCCGGCCGGTTCCGCCGAATTACCCCTTCGATGTCCCATCGGCCGACCCGCCTCGCGAGGGTCGCGGTTCGGCTTGTCTTTTCCCCTTGTTCCTCTTCGTGCCGGAGCCACCATGAATACTCTTACTCCTCTCCGCTTCCGATCGTCCGCCGCAACATATCTGTCCGCTACTGTCCTGTCCGCGTTGCTGGCGGCGTGCGGCGGCGACGTTCACACCCCCAGCAACAACACGGCCGCCCCGCAACTGTTCGCACAGACCAACGACACGACCAACGAGGTCCTGCATTTCATGCGCAACGCCGATGGCACGCTCACTGCGCAGGCCACGGTGGCGACGGGCGGCAAGGGCACCAACGGCGTCAACTACTTCATGGGCGGAGCGGTGGCGCCGGATGCGCTGACCGGCAACAACAGCGTGATCGTGTCGCAGGACGGCACGCGCCTCTTCGTCGCGAACGCCGGCGACAACACGGTCAGCGTGCTGTCGATCGACAAGGCGTCGGGCAACCTGAGTCTGCTCGCGGTGTCGCCGACGGGCGGCACGCGTCCGACGTCGCTCGCTTACCTCAACGGCGTGCTGTATGTGACGCATCAGCAGGGCGCGTCGGAACTCGGTGCGTATCGGGTCGGCAACGACGGCAAGCTGACGCAGATCGGTCAGTACCCCGTTGTGCAGCAGGACGCGCTGCCGACGGAGGTTTCGGTGAGTCCGGACGGAAAGTTCGTCGTGGTCATCGGGTTCCTGCGCACGCTGACGCCGGTTCAACCCGCCAACACGCTGCTCGCGTTCCCGATCAACGCGGACGGGACGCTCGGCACCTCCGTCGCGACGACGTCGGTCGGCACGGGGCCGTTCGGCGGCCGTTTCGGTACCGGCGCGATGTCGACGACGTTCGTGGTGTCGGATGCGGCAGGCGTGACCGCGAGCTCGTACTCGCTCGCATCGAGCGGCAGTTTCACGGCGTTGAGCGGGCCGCTCGCGGTGACGGGGCAGGCGGCACCGTGCTGGGTGTCGCTGACGCCCGACAACCGGTTCGCGTATATCGGCAACGGCAGCGGCACCGTGTCGCTGTTCTCGATCGACGGCAGCGGCAAGCTCGCGCTCGTCAATGCTGCAGCGGCGAGCGAGCCGGCGACGTCGACCGTGTCGACGTCGAGTTTCGCGAACGATTCGTGGATCAGCCCGGACGGCAAATTCCTGTATCAGGACTATGCCGGTGACGACAAGATCGTCGCCTACTCGATCGGTAGCAGCGGCGCGTTGACCAGGCTCGGCGAGCAGCCGGCGAACACGCAGTCGAAGATCAGTCTGCAGGGGTTGACGGGCATCTGATCGGGAGCGTTACCTCGGGGTGGCCCGGGGTAACGTATCGGCGGCGGCGAGTCCGATCGCCAGATCGAAACAGGCATGGCGGGGGCAACGCCCCTATGCCGGTGCCGATGACCGTATGGTCTCTTCCTCGCAAATATTCAAACCCCGGCGTGATCGATGCTCGCTGGATAGCACCCAAACTTTCGAAGCGGGCAGCACATCAAGCCTGCCTCTCCCTGTCGTTCCGCTCTCCCTCCAGCAGATACGCACTATGCAGATCCGAGATAGTGCCCGGGAAGTCTTGCCCGACGCGGCTCCGGGCTGATGGCCCACACGCCCGTGCCTTGATTTACGGGTTGTCCCGCATATGTGCCGCGAACCTCCGTTCACTAGTATCCCCGCCATGTCATAAGAAGTTCGTTGATCGAAATTTTGATCGTATGGCGAACATTAGAAAAACTCGAACAGGAGGTGGAGATCCATGAAACTTTCAACAGTCCTGATAGGCGCACTCGGTCTGGTCAGTGCATCTGCGTATGCCCAGAGCAGCGTGACCTTGTACGGCATTCTCGATACCGGCGTCGAATACGTGTCGCATGCGAATGCGGCGGGCAACGGGGTCGTGCGCATGCCGGGCATCACCGGCGAAATACCGTCGCGCTGGGGCCTGCGCGGCAGCGAAGACCTGGGCGGTGGCTACAAGGCGGTGTTCAACCTCGAGAACGGCTTCAACACGCGCGGCGGCGACGTCAACCAGGGCGGCCGGCTATTCGGCCGCCAGGCGTGGGTCGGTATCGCAAGCCCGTATGGACAGCTGTCGTTCGGCCGCGTGTACACGATGACCTACTGGGCGATGATCGATTCCGACGTGCTCGGTCCGGACATCTACGGCAGCGGCTCGCTCGATTCCTATCTGCCGAACGCGCGTAGCGACAACACGGTTGCATA
>NZ_JBOIGG010000036.1:0-26709 GCF_050742655.1 Paraburkholderia sp.
TATCGTCTGCTTGAGCAGGCGGTTATATGCGAACCGGTCACGTACCGTGATGTTGCCCGAAAGCATGACGCACCGACCGCACCAGATTCCCACAATATGGAATAGTGGTGCTAAGTGGATAGCCCTTACAAATATACAGTGATTGCCGCAACCTCGGCCGGTCGGCTAACGGACCCTGTCTGCAGCCGGCGTGTTCGACCGCTCCTCATGGGTCTCAGCCATGAATCACGACGAGCAGTGCTTTCGCTTCTCCTTTGCCGGCATTGCGAATCGCGTGCGCTTCGTCCGCGACATAGCGCGCGGTGTCGGCGGTTTTCAACCGCCGGGTTTCGCCGGCGGCTTCGACCTCGATCGAACCGTGCAGCACGGTCAGATGCTCGCGGGTGCCGGGTTCGTGCGCATTCGACACCAGCGCGCCCCCGGGCTGCAGCGTCAGCTCGTACCACTCGAAGCGTCCCGCCAGTTCGATCGGCCCCCAGACGCGCAACTGATATCGCGCGTCGTGACCATTCAACGTGGGGATGTCGTGCGGACCGGATACCTCGATCGCGTCGGGTGCTTTCTGCTGGGCAAACAGCGAATCGAGGCTGACGCCGAGCGCGTTGGTCAGGCGCCACGCGACTGCGATCGTCGGATTGGCCTTGTCGCGTTCGATCTCCGACAACATCGATTTCGATACGCCCGCCGTGCGCGACAGCTCGTCGAGCGTCATGCGGCGTTCGCTGCGCAAACGCTGGATCTGCTCGCCGACACGCGGCGGTGCAGCAGGCGCGGAAGCGGGCGAAATGGACGGAGCGGGCGCGGCCTGACGACGGGTCGCCGAACTTGCCATTTAAAGACCTATCGTTTAGAGTTGTTCGATATCCCGAACTTGTGTTCGGAAAATCGAAAATATTCGATCAAACCGAAAACCGACTATAACAGCACACAGCCCGGCCGCACATAGTCCGGACGACCCCAGGAGCCCGATTCATGCGTGACACCTACCTCGCTCATCTGCGCGGGACGCTCGACCAGATCCGTGCAGACGGTTTCCACAAGACCGAACGCGTGATCGCCAGTCCGCAGTCGGCGGAAATCCGTCTGGCCGCCGGCGACGGTGTGCTGAATTTCTGCGCGAACAACTACCTGGGCCTCGCTAACGATGCGCGCCTGATCGAAGCGGCCAAAGCCGGCCTCGATCACGACGGCTTCGGCATGGCGTCGGTGCGTTTTATCTGCGGCACGCAGACCGTGCACAAGGAACTGGAAAGCGCCATCGCCGCTTTTCTGCAGACCGACGACTGCATCCTGTACTCGAGCTGCTTCGATGCAAACGGCGGTCTGTTCGAAACCCTGCTCGACGAATCCGACGCGATCATCAGCGACGAACTGAATCACGCGAGCATCATCGATGGCGTGCGTCTGTCGAAAGCGAAGCGTTATCGTTACCGCAACAACGATCTCGCCGACCTCGAAGCGAAGCTGCGCGAAGCCGATGCGGCCGGCGCGCGCTTCAAGCTGATCGCGACCGACGGCGTGTTTTCGATGGATGGCATCATCGCGGATCTCGCCGGCATCTGCGATCTCGCGGACCGCTACGGTGCACTTGTGATGGTCGACGACTCGCATGCGGTCGGCTTCATCGGTGAACACGGTCGTGGAACGCCCGAACATTGCGGCGTGCTGTCGCGCGTCGACATCATCACGGGCACGCTCGGCAAGGCGCTCGGCGGCGCATCGGGCGGCTACGTCGCGGCTCGTCGCGAAGTCATCGAGTTGCTGCGTCAGCGTTCGCGCCCGTATCTGTTTTCGAACACGCTCGCACCGAGCATCGCCGCGGCATCGTTGAAAGTACTGGATCTGCTCGCAAGCGACGAAGGCGCGCAGCTGCGCGAACGCGTGCGCGCAAACGGAGCACGTTTTCGCCACGCGATGAGCGCACTGGGATTCTCGCTCGTCCCCGGCGAGCATCCGATCATTCCCGTGATGCTCGGTGACGCGACGCTCGCATCGCGAATGGCCGACGCGCTGCTGCACGAAGGGGTCTACGTGATCGGCTTTTCGTACCCGGTCGTGCCCAAGGGCCGCGCGCGCATCCGCACGCAGATGAGCGCCGCGCACACGCCCGAACAGATCGATCGCGCTGTCGATGCGTTCGCCCGCGTCGGCCGCTCGCTCGGCGTAATCTGAAAATGAGCTAAAGATCAGGAATCACGATGAAAGCACTTGCGAAACTCGAACGCGGCCCAGGACTCACGTTGACCCAGGTGAAGAAACCCGAGGTCGGCCATAACGACGTGATGATCCGCATCAAGCGCACGGCGATCTGCGGCACCGACATCCATATCTGGAAGTGGGACGACTGGGCGCAAAAGACGATTCCGGTGCCGATGCACGTCGGCCACGAATACGTCGGCGAGATCGTCGAGATGGGCCAGGAGGTGCGCGGTTTCGCAATCGGCGACCGCGTGTCAGGCGAAGGGCACATCACGTGTGGCTTCTGTCGCAACTGTCGCGCGGGGCGCCGTCATCTGTGCCGCAACACGGTCGGTGTCGGCGTGAATCGCGAGGGTGCATTCGCCGAATATCTGGTGATTCCCGCCTTCAACGCATTCAAGATTCCGTCGGACATCTCCGACGATCTCGCCGCGATCTTCGATCCGTTCGGCAACGCGACGCACACTGCGCTGTCGTTCAACCTCGTCGGCGAAGACGTGCTGATCACCGGTGCTGGTCCGATCGGCATCATGGCCGTTGCGATCGCGAAGCATGTCGGCGCGCGCAACGTCGTGATCACTGACATCAACCACTATCGCCTCGAACTCGCGCGCAAGATGGGCGCGACGCGCGCGGTGAACGTGTCGCGCGAAACGCTGCGCGACGTGATGGCCGATCTGCACATGACCGAAGGCTTCGACGTCGGGCTCGAGATGTCAGGCGTGCCGAGTGCGTTCACCGGAATGCTCGAAGCGATGAATCACGGCGGCAAGATTGCATTGCTCGGCATTCCGCCCGCGCAGACCGCGATCGACTGGACCCAGGTGATCTTCAAGGGCCTCGAAATCAAGGGTATTTACGGTCGCGAGATGTTCGAGACCTGGTACAAGATGGTCGCGATGCTGCAAAGCGGACTCGACCTCTCGCCGATCCTCACGCACCGCTTCGCCGTCGCCGATTACGAAAAAGCCTTCGCGACGATGCTGTCGGGCGAAAGCGGCAAGGTCATTCTCGACTGGACCGCTGCGTAACATCCTCTCTACACGGCCGCCCGTCGAACGTCGAACGTTAACCGGCGGGCGGTCGCACGAACTCGGCCTGAATACGCACGTGCACGTCGTCGCCGACGGCCGGGTACCACGTTGCCAGTCCGAACTTCGCGCGGCTGAAGCGGCCTTCCGCTGAAAACCCGAGCGTGTCCTGCCTGGTCAGCGGGTCGGGCGCGAAGCCGTTGAACGTCACGTCGAGCGTGACCGGCTGCGTGACGCCGCGAATCGTCAGATCGCCGGTCAACGTGCCGTGTGCATCGCCAGTACGTTCGAAGCGCGTGCTGACGAAACGCATCTGCGGATAGCGCGCGACGTCGAACATGCTGTCGCTTTTGACGAGCCGGTCGAGAATCGGCACGTTCGTATCGACGCTGTCTGCGTCGATCGTCACGTCCACATGGCTCTTGTCGAGCCCGCCCGGATTCCAGTCCAGCTGCGCATTCACACGATCGAAGCGCATCGTGAAGCGCGAATACTTCAGATGGTCGACGTCGAAAATCACGCTCCAGTGGTGTGGATCGAGCGTGTACTGCCCTACGGGTACGCGCGCTTCGGTCGGGCTGACCGAGTGCGTGACCACCTGCAGTGGTGTGCACGCGGCCGCGAGCGTCAGCGTGGCGGCAGCGAAGACGGTTGAAAACGTACGCGCGAAAGCCGCGCGGGCAACGATTCTTTTCATGGCGAAGGGTCCGTGACGCGATCGACCTCACGATAACCGAAGTCGAGTGATCGCGTGTGCCGCCCGGCACGGCCCAAGACGTGCACGGCTGCGACGAAAATGTTGACAGGGTGGAATGATCGTTCTACCTTACGTCACATGACGACCTCTTCCGATTCCTCGACGACCGCCGGTGCACGCGAGCGTCTGCTCGACGCGGCCGAAGCGCTGATCTACGCGGGCGGCATCCACGCGACCGGCGTGGACGCGATCGTGCGGCAGTCCGGCACCGCGCGAAAAAGTTTCTACACGCACTTCGAATCGAAGGACGCACTCGTCGCGGCTGCGCTGGAGCGGCGCGACGAACGCTGGATGAACTGGTTCATCGCAGGGACGGTGCGGCACGGCAGAACGCCGCGCGCGCAGCTTATCGGCATGTTCGACGTGCTGCGTGAATGGTTCGTGTCCGACGACTTTCACGGCTGCGCATTTCTGAATGCATCTGGCGAAATCGCCACGGCCGACGACCCGATCCGGATCGTCGCGCGGGAGCACAAGGAGCGTTTGCTGCGATTCGTGCGTTCGGTGTGCGACGAATACATCGCATCGAGTGGCGAGAGCACGCGGCTTGCGGCGCGCCTGTCCCGTCAGTGGCTGATCCTGATCGACGGCGCAATCGGCGTCGCGCTCGTCAGCGGCGAGGCCGACACGGCGCTCGATGCACGCGCCGCAGCCGAGCGGCTGCTCGACAGTTACACCACGCCCCGCCGATCCACGACCTGACCACCGAACCCCCCACACCCGACTACCGGTCGCGCAAGCGACCCTCACCCTGAGGAAGAACCATGAGCGATTCGATCGAAACCCGTCCGCCCGTTCCGCCGTTCACACGCGAAACGGCGATCCAGAAAGTCCGGGCCGCCGAAGACGGCTGGAACACCCGCGATCCGGAGCGCGTGTCGCTCGCGTACACGCCGCAGAGCGTGTGGCGCAACCGCTCGGAGTTCGTCACCGGGCGCGCGGAAATCGTCGGCCTGCTGAGCCGCAAATGGGCGAAGGAACTCGACTACCGGCTGATCAAGGAGTTGTGGGCGTTCGGCGAGAATCGCATCGCGGTGCGTTTCGCGTACGAGTGGCACGACGATTCGAACAACTGGTTTCGCTCGTACGGCAACGAGAACTGGGAGTTCGACGAGCACGGCCTGATGGCGCGCCGTCACGCGAGCATCAACGACCTGCCGATCCGCGAAGCCGACCGTCTGTACCGCTGGCCGCTCGGCCGCCGTCCCGACGATCATCCGGGCCTGTCCGATCTCGGTCTCTAGGCACACTGATGCGCGTACCGCATGAAAGCCGCAGGTACGCGCTTCGTCGCTGAGCTTCACCCCTCTGTCATCGGCCTTCGCTATTGTGCTTCCCCCTGGCGGCACCGCGTCCGGCGTCCCGCAGTTCGCGTGCCCGCGGTTCTGAGCAGCACCTCCACTGCCTCTCGATATGTTCAGGTACAGTGCGACGGGCGCAACCCGACAACCTCGGCGGAACCATCATGACACCGGCGCGCGACCGGTGACGGAGAAGACATGCGTGTTTGGCAGACGACAAAGACAACGACGCGCGGATTCGCGCTAGCGGCGCTCGTCGCCGGTTTGACCGCTGCGCCGGCCACGCGCGCGGCCGAGTGGTGTCAGGGCGGCGTATGGGTCGACGCGATGCTCGGCTCGTATCACATCAATCCCGACCCGAACAAACACTTCGAGCAGTTCAACCCTGGCCTCGGTGTCGAATGCTGGCTCAATGGGCAATGGGCGGTGACCGCCGGTGGGTTTCGCAATTCGCTGCGCCGGCCGTCGTGGTACGGCGGCGGTGTCTGGGCGCCGGAATTCCTGCATTGGGGCTACGTGCGGCTCGCGGCGATGGGCGGCATCATCTCCGGCTACAACTACGGCAACTGGGGCCTCGGCCGTAATCACACGATCGGCCCGGTGGCTGCGCCGATCGTGATGGTCGAATACAAGAACATCGGCGCGAACTTCATCGTGATTCCGCCGATCCCTTCCGACGACCTGCCGTTCACGATCGGCTTCCAGCTGAAGGTGCGCTTCTAGCGCGTCGCGCCAATCTTGCGCAACGCTTCCGCCGCGGCGCGGTTGCCCTGCGCGTCGGCCATCTGCAGCGCTGTGCCGCCGTGCGCATCGGTGTGATCGGGATTCGCGCCGTGCGCGACCAGTTCGGGCAGCAGCGCGAGGCGTCCGAACAGCGCCGCGAACGACAGCGCCGTTTCGCCTGCATTGTTCATTTGATCGATGTTGCACGACGTCGCCATCAGGCGTCGCGCGATCGCCGTTTCGCCCTTGAAAAGCGCGCCCATCAGCGCCGTGTTGCCGTGCCGGTCGCCAATACACGCGTTCGCGCCCGCTCCGATCAGGAAGTCGAGCGCGGCCGGCTGGCTGTCATAGGCGGACAGGATCAGTGCGGTATAGCCGGCGTCCGTCTGGCTGTCGAGCGGATAGCCGGCATCGATCAGCGCCTTGAGGATGTCGACGCGGCCGAGACGTGCCGCGGCGAACCATTCGTCGTCGTACTGATGGAGATTGGCGCTCACTGCGTCGCGGGTCGGCACGACGAGCGGGGGTGTCGAACTGCATCCCGCGGCGAACGCGATGCATGCAACAGCGCATGCCGCCGCGCATTTCAGTCGGGGAACGGATCGCATGATGAACCTACGGTAAAGAAACGGCGAGCCATATGCATATGGCCCGCACTCGTGACGAGGGAACCACGCAGACGCCGCGCGACGGCATGAACCGGAGCCGTCGCGCGGCGTACGTCAGTCGACTAGCTTCGCAGCCTGCGCCGCGACGCGCGAAACGTCCGCATGCGTGGCGCTCGCGAGGCGCTTGCCGTAGTCCTCGTCGGCCTTATAGAAATACGACAGCATCGTGTACTTGTTGCCGTCGTTCGTGACGTGGTTCAGATCCCCGGCGAGCGCGGTGACGAGATCGCCCTTGCCCTGCGAGGACAACGACCGGTAGTACTCGCCGGCCTGCCGGAAGTTGAGCGTCTTGTGGATCGCCTGCTGCTGCGTCGTGCCCGACAGCGGCGTCTGCACCGGCTTGTATTGCGGATCCTGCGCGAGCTCCGCGATACCCGACGGCTCGTAATTCACGTCGCCTTTTCGGTCGCCGAAATTCATCAGACCGTCCTGATTGTTGTTCGTGACGGTGACGAGCGGCCGGTTGATCGGCAGCTCGTTGTAGTTCGGTCCGAGCCGGTACATCTGCGTATCGGCGTACGAGAACAGGCGGCCCTGCAGCATCCGGTCTTCCGAGGGCTCGATGCCCGGCACCATCCGCGACGGCGCGAACGCGGATTCCTCGGTGCTCTGGAAGTAGTTGTCCGGAACGCGGTTGAGCGTCAACGTGCCGATCTTGCGCTCGGGCACCGACGACCAGATCTTCGTGTCGTCGAGCGCGTCATAGTCGAATTTGCCGAGATCGCTGGGATTGAGCACCTGGATATACATATCCCATTTCGGATAGTCACCGTTCTTCAATGCAGTATAGAGATCGTTCGACATCAGATTCCAGTCTTTTCCGATCGATCCCGGAATGTCCTGAGGCCGGATGCCGTGAATTCCCTGGACGCTTTTCCAATGGAATTTCACATAATGCACTTCGCCTTTTGCATTCACGAGCTTGAACGCGTGTACGCCGAATCCATCCATGTGCCGGTACGAGTCCGGCATCCCTTCGTCGGTGTACAGATGGGTCAGCATGTTCGTCGCTTCGGGCGTGTGCGAGAAGAAGTCGAATGCGAGATTCGCGTCCTGCACGCCGGTCACCGCACTCGGCTTGTTCGCATGAACGAAGTCGGGGAACTTGATCGCGTCGCGAATGAAGAAGATCGGCCAGTTGATGCCGACCAGATCCCAGTTGCCCTGCTGCGTGTAGAACTTCGTCGCGAAGCCGCGCGGGTCGCGGGCCTGCTCGGGCGATCCGCGATAACCCATCACCGTCGAGAACCGCACGAATACAGGGGTATGCGCGCCTGGCGTGAAAACCTGCGCCTTCGTCAGATCCGAAATATTGGCGTCCTCGACGAACTCGCCGAACGCACCGGTGCCGCGCGCATGCACGACACGCTCGGGGATGCGTTCGCGATCGAAGCGCTGAAGTTTCTCGGTCAGATTCGAATCCTGCAACAGCACCGGGCCGCTCGGGCCTGCTGTCTGCGAGTTCTGGTTGTCGCCGATCGGAGCGCCGGCGTCGCGCGTGAGGTCGGCGGCGAACGACGTTGAAGCAAGCGCGACGGCAAGCGCCGCGGGAAGATACTTGAGTGAATGTCTGGCGGTGTTCGCCATGATCGTCTCCTGCAGACTGTGGGGTGTGGCTAGGGGGCGCTAGATACGCAGCGAATAGTATTGAAATCGGTATTGAGCAGCCAATCGAATTTTGAAATTAACCAGATAGCACGCTTTAATTGTCAGCCGTAAACAGGATGGGAAATGACATTGTCAATTCGCATTGCATTTTCGAAAGGAATTAACGAAAAGACGGGGTTGGATTATTGCGTGGAGTGATGTGTGAATGAAGCATGACGCCGCGCGATGATTTATCGCTATCAAGCGGATCGGAATTATCAAATGCGTGTGACGTGCTCTGCGGCTACGCTACCGGCCTGCACGCGAGCGCGGTGCCGGTGCTTGTCCGTTTCGCGATTCACATCGTGTGCGAGTGCAAATGCGGCAATCGTGCCGCAGCGCCACATTCCATTCGACGGAGCCGTGCATGGCTGCACGATTCGATACCGGGACACCGCACGCTCAAACGCGTGCGTCGACATCGGGCGGAGACGACTTGCCCGCGCAGCTCGTCGCGATGCTGCCGCGGCTGTGGGCATTCGCGCTGCGACTTTGCGGCGACCGGCGTGCCGCCGAGCGCATCGTGCAGCGCGCGTGCACACGGACACTCGAGCGGCCGCGGCGCGTGCGATCGGACGTACCGCCGTGGGTCGGTCTACTGTGCGAGATGCACGCGATCTGGCGCAGTGAACGGCACGGGCACGCGATGCGCGATAACCGTCGTCACGATACGGCCACACAACTGCGCTACCCATCGATCGTCGACGCGGTCGATTGCCTGCCGGATGTGCAGCGCGTTGCGCTACTGCTGATCGAAGTCGAAGGCCTGAGCTACGACGAGGCCGCCTGCGTGCTGAACGTCCCGGTCACGACGGCGATGAGCCATGTATTGCGGGCGAGACAAGCGCTGGGTGCGCAGTTCGGACCGTGCATTGCGCGGTAACGCGGACTTCGGCCAACCCGCCGTGTGGTGCGCCGCAGCGCGGCATGCGGCGCTTACAGTTCCGCACTGCACTAACCAGAAGCCATACGCCGAACCACGCAACGAAAACGCGATGGAATAATTCCCGGAAGGTGTACGTTCTGAAAACAGGCAGCGATCGCGCTACCGATTTGCGACCTGCTCCCCCGAACCCAACAACGGAAATCATCGTGAAACTGAACCTGACTCTCTCCGCACTCGCCCTGACCATTGGTCTCGCCTCGCCGCTCATCGCCATGGCCGACATGCTGAACGTGAGCGCCAATCTGACCTCCGCCGCTGAAGTCCCGCCGAAGGCCAGCGACGGTCACGGCCAGCTGACCGGCATGTACGACACGTCGTCGAAGGAACTGCAATGGACGGTCGACTACTCGGGCTTGAGCGGCCCGGCGACGATGGCGCACTTCCACGGCCCGGCCCCGGTCGGCAAGAATGCGGGCGTGGTGATCCCGATCGCCGCCGCCGATCTGCCGAGCCCGATCAAGGGCCACGCGACGCTGACCGACGCGCAGGAAAAGGGTCTGCTGGCCGGTAACTGGTACTTCAACGTGCACACGGCGAAGAACCCCGGCGGCGAAATCCGCGGCCAGGTCGCCGCGACGAAGTAAGCGCAGGCTCACACGCGACGCGGCCGGACATGCGCCGGCCGCGTCGGTGCATCTTGGCCAACCGCGCTTTTCACCAGCGCAGCAGCCGCGGCCCCGCGAGCGCGCCGGCCACGGTCGGCAGCCCGATACCGAGCACATACCAGACCGCCCAGAACGACACTGCCATCTCCGGGCAGTGCAGGCAGTACGCGATGGTCGCAACCGATCCCGACAGCAGTCCCGCCGCCGCACCCGCGAGCCGTAGCCGCGTCGGCGCGAGGCCGCGCATCGCGGCGAACGTTGCGATACAGCCCGGCACCGACAGCAGCGCGATATTGAACGGGCACGAGTGCCACGTATGGCCGAACACCAGTGCCGCGCGCGAATCGGCTGGGGCGAGCCACAGCAAGACGAGTGCCGCGAGCCAGACCGCCGCGACCGGTGCCGCGACGCCCGCCCATGCGCGCCCCACGGCGACGCCCGGCCGCGATAGCTGCGCGGTCAGCACGAGCGCGGCGACGGCGAGGCAGAACGGCAATGCCAGCTTGGCCCAGAACAGCGGCGTCACGAGCATCGTGCCGATGTCGGGGCGAACGCCGTAACCGAACACCGCAATCAGCGCAGCGCCGAGTGCGCCGATGAGCAGTGCCGGCGCGAGTCGCCGGCTCACCGCATGCCGCTTGACAGGAGTGGCGCCCGTCGCGAGCAGCGAAATAAGCGCGTCGGTTTTCATGCGGTGGCTCCTTTGATCTTCAACGCCAGGGCTTTCAGCCCCCGATGCACGCCGACCTTGATCGCTGATTCGGTGAGGCCGGTGAGCTGTGCGGTCTCCGCGACCGACAGCCCCTGCAGTTTCACATGCACGATCGGCAACCGCTGCCGTTCGGGCAGATGATCGAGCAGCTTTTCGAGGTCGCGCTTCGCGTCGGCGGGCTCGGTATCGGACGCGGCGAACAGCTCGGACTCGTCGTCGAGCGGATCGTGTAGCGCCTCGCGGCGCGACCGGGCGCGCAGGAAATCGGTGAGCTTGTAGCGCGCGATCGCGTGCACCCAGGCGGTCAGCGGCTCGTCGGGACGATACGTGTGACGGCCATTGTGCACGGCGAGCAGGATCTCCTGAACGATATCCTCGATTTCGTCATGCAAATGAAAGAGCCGCTTGCGCAGGAACGCGCGCAGGTGGCCGGTCAGGTCGGCGAGGAATGCGTGATAGGCCGCCTGGTCGCCGTCCAGTGCACGGACAAGCAGCGCCCGGAGGCGTTCTTCGACAGGCCGTGAAAGGCCAGGATCGGTGCGGTGGGTCATCGCGGAGATGGCGTTCGGACGCCATAGGGTTGCGGAAGTGACCATTAGTCGGCGCAGCGGGCCGGTTCTTACAGCCCGTGCGCGCGATATTTTCGCGAAGCCTGAAGTGCGTCCGGCGGTCGCGTCCCCAGAGGTCAAAGCGACGTCGTGAACGTAGTCAGCCATGCGGGACTCACCGCGAGCGCGGCCGTCTCGATCTGCCGGTCGAAGCCCGTCAGCACGACGCCGCCCAGCACCACGAACAGCGCGCCGAGCACCCAGCGCGAGCGCTGGCCGAACGTCGCGAGCGTGCCGCGCAGGCGCAGCATCGACGCACGCGACACGACGCCCAGCAGCAGCAGCGGCAACCCCGCACCGAACCCGAAGACGATCATCAGCAGCGCGATCTGGCCGAGATGTTCGCCCTGCGCGGCGAGCGTGGTCGCGGCACCGAGCGTCGGCCCGACGCACGGACTCCACACGAAACCCAGCAACAGACCTATCAGCAACTGACCGGCGAGGCCGTCGCCGCTCACGTGGTCGAGGGCCTGCTGACCGGTCGCGCCGACCTGTGCGCTCAGCCGCGCAAAACGCTCCTGCAGCCGGCCCGACACCATTACGAGGCCGAACGCGACCATCAACGCGGCGGCGAGACGCCGCAGCATGTCCGCGTCGAGGCCGATCGACGCGCCGAGCGTCGCGAGAAACAGTCCGACCGCCGCGAACGACAACCCCAGGCCGAGTGCGAGCGCCGCCGCGCCGAGCCGATGCTTCGACAGCGCGGATGCGGCGAGGATCGGCAGCAGCGGCAGCACGCACGGCGACAGCACCGACACGACGCCCGCGCCGAAGCCGAGCCCGTAGGTCGCGAGCCCGAAGTCCATCACAGTGCCTTGTCGAAGGTCGCGCGGATAGCCTGCTCCTGCGTCTGCCCGGTCGAGCGTGCCACTTCATGGCCCTGTTTGAACACGACGAAGGTCGACTGCTGCGTGATTTTCAGCGCGCGCTTGAGTGCGGTTTCGGTATCGAAGTCGGCGACGAAGATCGTCACCGGCTTCAGCGACGGCTCGGCCGAGAGCCGGTCGACGATCGGCTTCTGCACGCGGCAGGTCGGGCACCACGTCGCGTGCAGGTAGACGACAGTGGGTTCGCCCGCCGCGATCGCGTGATCGAAACGGGTCTGCGTGAACGGCACTTCGTCGGCGAACGCGGTGCCGGACAGCACGGCGCACGACAGCAGCGCGCCGGCCAGGATCTTGCCGGAAAAGAACGGTTTCATCGAATGGCTCCTGCGGACGAGACAGCGGCGCCGCCTCGATGGATAGGTTTATGGGAGTTCGTTGCACAGAGGGCGCCGGTTACACCGCGCGCGAAATTTATTTTACGGTCGGCCGCTGTAACCGGCACGGCCGTCGTGGCGAATTCACCGTCAGACACGCAATGCAGTGCGGCGTGCCGCCACTTTCCTTCTACCGATGCACGTTCTGACTGGAGTCGATCATGAAACTGACCTTTGCCGCCTTGTTCGCTGCCGCCGCCGTTGCTGCTGTCGCGACCCCCGCTTTCGCCGACGCACGCTACGACGTCGGGATGTCGCCCGCTACTTCCACTGCTTCAACGGTTTCCCGTGCGGAGGTTCGCGCCGAACTGGCACGCGCCCGTGCAGCCGGCGAACTCGCGTTCTCGCATAACGAATACCCGGTACTGCAACAGTCGATGCACGACATGTCGAACGTGTCGCGTGCGGATGTGAAAGCCGAACTGGCCCACGCCCGCGCCGCGAACGAAATTCCGCATTTCGTGAACGGCTGATCGCGCGTTCCCGATCGTCCCGCAGAAATTTTCGGGTCGCTGTAATCACAGGATAGACAGCGACGAACTAACCAGCAAATCGCTCACGACAACGCAACGACGATCTGCTCACCTTGCTATCCGTCAATACAACAGGACCTCAAATGAACACGATCAAACTGTCCGCTGCCGCACTCGTTCTCGCCTCGCTCGCTTCGGGTGCATTTGCCCAGACCCAGGCCGCCGGCGGCGCCGTCGAAAAGTGCTACGGCGTGTCGCTCGCCGGCCACAACGACTGCAAGGCAGGTGCGGGCACGACCTGCGCGGGCACCGCGAAGATGGACTATCAAGGCAACTCGTGGAAGAACGTCCCGGCCGGCACCTGCACGTCGATCAAGACGCCAAAGGGCGCAGGCTCGCTGACGGCGATCGAATCGTAAGCACCGCATCGCGCCCACGATCATGGATACGTTCACGGACCTTGGCGCAGGCGTCGGCCTGAAGCCGCATCACTACGACGAAGCCCACCGCGCGACACAACGCGGGCTGTGGTTCGAAGTTCATCCGGAAAACTACATGGTCGCGGGCGGTCCGCGGCTCGCGTCGCTCGAGGCGATTCGCGCGCGGCATCCGCTGTCGCTGCACGGCGTGTCGCTGTCGCTTGCCGCTGACCGCGCACCCGACGCCGATCATCTGCGCCGTCTGGCAGCGCTGATCGAGCGCATCGAACCTGCGCTCGTTTCCGAACACCTCGCGTGGTCCGTCTGGCGCGATCAATATCATCCGGATCTGCTGCCGTTTCCGCGCACGCAAGCTGCGCTTGCGCGCATCGCGGATAACATCGCGCAGACACAGGATGCGTTCGGACGCCGCATCGCGATCGAGAATCCCACGCACTATCTGACCATCGACGGCCACGACTGGAGCGAGATCGATTTCCTGACCGAACTCGTGCGACGTACCGGCTGCGGCCTGCTGCTCGACGTGAACAACGTGCACATCAGCGCGCACAACGTCGGCTTCGATGCAGCGTCGTATCTCGACGCCGTGCCGGCCGCCGCGGTGATGGAAATTCATCTGGCTGGCCATAGCGTGGATGCGGGCACGACTCGTCCGCTGCTGATCGATTCTCACGACGCCGCGGTCGACGACGACGTGTGGGCGCTGTACCGGTACGTCGTCGAGCGGATCGGCACGCGTCCCACGCTGATCGAGCGCGACGACAACATCCCCGCGTTCGATGTGTTGCTCGACGAGCGTGCACGTGCGCAATCGATGCTCGATGCCGCGCATGCTGTTGAGCATCCGCTGCACAGCATCGTCACTACGCCGGTCGAGGTGCACATATGAACGCGCCGTCGTTATCCGCGTTTCAGGACGCCTTCGTCGGCGCGCTATACGGTGCAGTGACGAACGACGCGCGCGTGAATGCACTCGTCGATCAACCCGGCTTTTCCGTGTATCGCAACACGGTGTTCAAAGGCTGCATCGATGCGCTGCACGCGAATTTTCCGACGGTCGCGCGGCTTGTCGGCGATGAATGGTTTCGTGCGGCCGCCGCGGTGTACGTGCAGGCGTCGCCGCCCGACGATGCGCGTCTGCTGCACTACGGCGCGGGTTTTGCCGCGTTTCTCGAACGCTTCGAACCGGCGCGCGAGCTGCCGTACCTGCCGGACGTCGCGCGACTCGATCGTTTGTGGACCGAGGCGCACGTCGCGGCCGACGACACGCTCGCGGACACCGCCGCGATCACCGTATGGGAACCCGTGCAACTGGAGCGCGCGGTGCTGCGTCCGCATGCGGCGGCCCGCTGGCTCTGGTGCGACGGACAGCCCGCGTACACGATCTGGCGCGCGAACCGCGAAGCGGTCGACATACCCGACGACCTCGCATGGCAAGGCGAGGGCGCGCTGTTGCTGCGTCCCGCCGGCCAGGTGATCTGGCAGTCGCTGTCGGCGGGCGGCTACGCGTTTCTCGATGCGTGCGCAGCCGGCCTGCCGCTCGAACCGGCTGCGCAGCAGGCGCTCGTCGCGGAACCGGACATCGATTTCGGCATGCTGCTGTCGACGCTGCTCGCGGTCGGCGCGATCGGCGCAATTGTCGGGGCTGCACCGCATCGCCCGGACTTCAACTCCAATTCATAACCAGTGAGCGCTTTCAATGGAAACCACTTCGATGCCGATGCCGGGCCCATTCGCCCGCTTGCGCACGTGCTGGAATGCCGCTGCCGACCGGGCGTCGGCGTTGATCGGGCATTCGTTTCTCGCGCTGGTATCGCGATTCGCGATCGCCGCGATCTTCTTCATGTCCGGACGCACGAAGGTCACCGGCTTTCTGACGCTGACCGCCAGTACCTACTCGCTGTTTCGCACCGACTACAAGTTGCCGTTCGTGCCGCCGGAGATCGCAGCGCATGTCGCCGCATATTCGGAACACTTCTTTCCGGTGCTGCTGGTGCTCGGGCTTTTCACGCGCGGCGCGGCGCTCGCGCTGTTCGGCATGACGCTCGTCATCGAGATCTTCGTGTACCCGGACGCATGGCCGACGCATCTGTCGTGGGCCGGGCTGATGCTGTATCTGATTGCACGCGGCGGCGGCGTCGTGTCCCTCGATCGCAAGCTGGGAATCAAGTAAGCGCGATATGAGCCCCGCCATGCAGTAACGATTTCACAGCGAAGTTGCGGCGTGAGTTGCCCGCTGTTCGTCGTCGCAGTTGACGCCGGACAGCGGGCCTTTTTTGTCGACACGGTAAGGCGCCGTTCAACGCGGCGCAGGACATTTGCAATCATTTACCAGCGCAGCAACTTCGGGCCAAGCAACGCGCCGGCCGCCGTCGTGGCGAGCATCGCGAGCGCGTACCAGATGCCCCAGAACGGCACCGCCATTTCCATGCAATAGAACGCGTAGACGAGCGCCGCCTGCGCGCCCGCCAGCATGCCGACGCTTGCGCCCGCGAGCACGAGACGCGTTGGTGCGAGGCTTTTCATCGCGTACATGACGGTGGCGAAGGTCGGCAGCGACAGCAGCATGATGCTCAGCGTGCAGCTGCGCCACGTGCTGCCGAGCATCAGCTGCAGACGATAACCGTGCGGCGTCGCCCAGATGATCAACGCACTCGCGATCCACACCGCGAGCACCGGCGCCGCGACCGCGGTCCACGCGAACGCCGCGCGCGCGCCGGGCCGCGCGAGCCGTCCCGCAAGCTTCAATGCACCTGCGACGACGGCGAGCGGGAACGCGAGCTTCGCCCAGAAGAGCGGCATCGCGAGCGGGTTGGGCATGTCGCCGCGCACGCCGTAGAGCAGCGCGAGCAGACCGGCGCTGGCCGTCATCCCGATGACGAGTGCATGGCTGAAGCGCTTCTCGACGACACCGCGTTCGACCGGCGAAAGATTGTCGGCGAGCCGCGACACGAGGTCCTGCGTTTTCATTTCACTTCTCCGTGCCGGACGTTCGCCGACGAATGGGGTAGAACCGGGCCTGGATGGCGACGGCCTCCATTCGGTATTCGCTCGGGAGAGGGATCGGGTTACAGCGGAAAGGCTATTGCGCCGCGCAGCCTCGCGCGCGATCGAGTATCGCGCGGCTCGATTCATCCTTGCTGCCTTTGTTTGTGCCGCTGCCACCGGCAAGCGGCCGGGCCGCGCACGCGAGCACGCGTGCGTCGTCGTCGCCGCCGTAGCGGTCGAAATAGCGGATCACGTGGACCACGTCGGCGAGCGCGCTAGCGGTCCAGTTTTCGTTCAGATCGGGATGCGCGTGGATCTGCTGCAGGTCGCGCAGCGCGATGCGGCTCGCTTCGCGCGGCTCGTCGAGTTGCAGCAGCGCGTCGATGCGGTTGTGCTGCGTGTCGAACTCGCTGTGCGGAAAGCTCGATGTCGTGCCGTCGATCGACAGATCGGGAATCGCGTCGGAATAGCGGCGCCCGAGCATCCGGTGATGCGCGCGCTGCGTGTCGTCGGTGCCCGCTTCGTACGACTGCACGGCGACGAGCAGCAATTGCGGTGGCCAGTTGCTCGTACTCAGGCCTTCGAACATCGCGGGATCGTGATCGGCGAGCCGGTAGATTCGGGTCGCGTCGCCGTTGCCCTGTTCGGCGGCGAGCAGCGCGGTCGCGCGCGCGGCACCGGTGGGGGCGCGCTCGGCGAGCTGCAACTGGATTTGCCGTTCGAGCAAGCTGTTGCCGGGCGCGCGATGGTCCGCAGTCTTCACGACGAGCAGCGCTTCCTGCGCGTGCGTATCGCCTGCGAGGGCGGCGAGCGCGGCTGTGTCGTCCGGCAGCGCGGGCAGCGCCGTGCGGATCGCGTGCCACACGAGATTCTGCACGTCCCACCATTGGGTGGCGTCGAGTGCCGCATGTGGCCGCGCGGTCAGCAACTGCGACGCGGCGTCGGTGGCGAACGGCCAGTCCGACATCCGCTCGCCGACGAAGAGCCGCAGCTTGCCAGTGGCCGCAGCGAAGTCGCTGTCGGACGCGTACGGCGAAGCGGCGTGGCTGGCCGGCAGCGCGGCGAGCACGACTTGCGCGGACCCACCGGCAACCGGTGGCGCGGCACGCCAGTCGAGCAGCGGCGGCCATGGTGCCGGCAATTGTGCGCGCCACGCATCGAGTTCGGCCGGCGCGCGCACGAACCACAGACGCGCCGCGTACTCGAGTACCGCCGGGTCGACGGTGCCGTCGATCTGTTCGATGGCGCGCAGGCCGTTCGACGCGTCGCGGTCGCGGCTCGTCGCGAGCCACAACTGCACGTCCAGGTAGCGCAGCTTCGCCTGATCGGTGGCGGGCAGCGTGTCGCGCCGCTGCTGAAACGGCTTCAACGCGCTTTGCGCCGCGGCGAAGTCGCCGGCTTCCTCGAAGTAGCGCAGCGCGGCGAGCCGGTAAGGATCGAACGGCGCGGCGGCGGCGAGCGGCCCCAGCCACGTCAGCCACTGCGCGTCGCGCATCGCGATGCGACCGGGCGCCGCGTCGCCGTACCACTCGGGCGGCAGACGGTTCGCATCGCGATGCCCGTCGATCTCCGCATTGGCCTGCAGGCTCAGCAGATAGCTGTCGACGCATGCGGGGTCGGTTGCCCCCGAGCCCATCGGGCAATCGAGCGACAGCAACGCGAGCGCCGCGACCGGGTCGGGCTGCGGTTTCGCAAGCAGCGCACGCGCGGCATCGGCTGGCACGATCGCGGCGGTGTTCGCATCGGGCGACAGCGTCGGGGTCTGCGCGTGCGAAGCGGGGATACCGATGAACATCGTCGTGCAGGCCGCTGCGCAAACCACGGTGCGCGCAGTGGCGATCGGCATGCGAAGCGATCGCGCGCGGCGACCGGGACGGCAGTCGGATGAATGGAGCATCGAGAGTGGGGCGCCCGGAAAAGGCATGCGATTTTTTGCGAGAACCGGTCGGCGGGCGCGCACGAACCTGCGCCGATTCGACCGCACGAGTGTACCTGTCTTTATGCCGCCGACGCGCGGTTTTCATGCGCTTCGGCGGGTCCTGT
The DNA here is from genome assembly GCF_050742655.1 of Paraburkholderia sp. Taxonomy (GTDB): domain Bacteria; phylum Pseudomonadota; class Gammaproteobacteria; order Burkholderiales; family Burkholderiaceae; genus Paraburkholderia. The sequence continues at coordinate 18,403 of NZ_JBOIGG010000036.1, forward strand.
CGCGGCAACGAAAAGGCTACTCCGGCGATGGGTGGTGCAGGCGGCGCTACTGCGCTTTATCAGCTTGTCGCCATACCGGCCGATCATTCACCGGCAGGTCGTGCGTGTCTCTTTCGTTCTAAGGTGAGAGTTTTCGGGAGCGCGCGGGAGTACGTTATGCGGGCGTGCCGGCGTCGTCCTGGCCGACAGTCTCGAGGCGATATCCGTAGCCGTAGATCGGCGTCAGGCGATAGCCGCTCTCAGGGCGTAGCCCGAGCTTTGTACGAACCATCGCGATGTGCGTGTCGAGCGTGCGCGACGGGATGTCGGCGGTCTGCTTCCACACGGCATCGAGGATGTGCGCACGCGACAGCGGCCGGCTCAAGTGCTGGAACAGCAGCAGCGCGAGATCGAATTCCTTTTGCGTGACGTTGACCGGCTGACCGCCCACCGTGACCTGCTTCTGTTTGAGGTCGAATTCGATGCCGCCGAACGTTTCCTTCGTTGCCGCGGGATTCAGCTGATACGAGCGCCGCAGCAGCGACGCGACGCGCGCGGTCAGCACGCCGGCGGAGACCGGCTTGACGACGTAGTCGTCGGCGCCTGCGTTGAGCATCGTCACGATGTCCGATTCGCGCGCGCGGCTGCTGACGAACAGCACCGGCAAACGTTCGGACAGATTCTGCCTGACCCACTGGAGCACGGCCTCGCCCGACAGATCGGGGACGTTCCAGTCGAGCACCAGCAGATCGAAGCTCTCGCGTCGGAGCTGACGCATCAGCGTCTGCCCCTGCTGGAAGGTGTGGCACGCGTGGCCGGCGGCGGTCAGCGTATCGCGGGTGAGGGCAGCCAGTTCCGCATCGTCGTCAAGTATTGCGATTCTCATTAGGGCGCTCGATACATGGTCTTTTGACCGAGAGTCTATGGCATTTCCGACGACTGTCTACCTCATTTTGATCGAGGCTCGCTGCTAGACGGACTGCGGAACCGGCTCAGCTCAGTGCGATCGCGGCTGAGAACTTCGTCTGCGGCCGCGCGATGTGATAGCCCTGCGCGTGAACTTCGGCGCGCCGGCTCAGCCAGCGCAACTGCGCTTCGGTCTCGACGCCTTCGATGACGACCTTGATCGCGAGCTTGTCGAGCATGTCGAGCACGCAGGACATCACGGTGCACGCGCGATGGGACGTCGGAACCTTCACGAGAAATTCGCGCGCCAGCTTGATCGTGTCGATCTGCGCGGAGCTTAGAACCGCGAGCGACGCGTAACCCGAGCCGAAGCCGTCGATCGCGATGCGCACGCCGAGTTCACGCAGCGAGCGCGTGATCTCACCGATGCAGAGCAGCTTCGACGCATCCGCGGTCTCGACCAGTTCGAGTTCGAGCAGCGACGGATCGACGCCGTAGTGTTCGGTCAGTGCCTGGATGGCAGGGCACAGGTCTTCGTCGAGAAGCTGTGCCGGGTGAATGTTGACTGACACGCGCGGTAGCGGATGGCCCGCCTCCTGGATCGCGCGTAACTGCTGGCATGCCGATTCCAGGACGAAGCGGCTCGCGGCCCGTGCGGTGTGCGGATCGTCGAGCGCCTGAATGAAGCTGCCGGGCAGCAGCAGCCCGTAGTCGGGATGCTGCCAGCGAAGCAGGCACTCGACGCCGGACAGACGCGACGTCTGTGCATGGATGACTGGCTGGAACGCGACGCGAAACTCGCCGTCCTGCAGGCCTTGACGGACACGTGCGGCTAGCGCCCGATCGTTTTGCCGATGCGATTCCCCGACATTCATCGCAACGCCACCGCTGCGGATGCTCAACGCACTACCGATGTTCTTCACGTTGCATTCCTTTGAACCTCTCGCTGCTGCCAGGCGCTTGCGCTGCGCGGTGAACGGCGGAGGTGCGTCGTGTGCGCTCCGCTCGCCAGATAACACCATAACGTCCTTTTCCGCCCGCAAGGTTTAAGGAAGGTCAAACAGTCGGATTGTCTGAAATAGAACCGGAATTGTTTGTTGGGCAGCGGATGGACACACCGGAATTGATCAGGGTTTATGCCTGGATTTGCATGAACTAAATGGTACGTTCACCAATAAAATCGATTTCAAATATCGGGAATCTATATTTTTTACCTACTCTGAATTAAATGTGAAATATTTTCTGACAATGATTTACTTTAAGGTCTGAGGATATTTAAGGACCTTTTTGTGCAGACGAATCCTGTAAAGTCCGTATAACTCGTCTTCCCTATAGAGAGGGCCTCAGATGCCATTGCGCTATCTCGCCTAACATTTCTTTGCATTTTGCATGGGTTCATCTTTCATTGTTTGACAATTTGAAAAAATGCATCTCGATAAAATTCGGACACTTTAATCGGGGTGCATGGTTCTTTGCTTTTTTGAAAAGAATGTTTCGAGCGGGCGTTTAAAACTTGCCGCAGTGCATAAGTCCTGTCGGAGGGGCGATTCAAATGAATAAGACATACAGAACTATTTGGAATGAAGCACTGGGCGCATGGGTTGCCGCTTCGGAAATCGACTCCGCGCGGGGCAAGCCGAACCGGTCGGCAGTAACCGCGACGATGGGTGCGGGCGCGTCGGCGATCGCGATCGACACGGACGCGCGCTTCGCGCTGAGCCGGCCGCTGATCGCGATGGGCGTTCTGCTGGCGATGCTCTTCGCCGCGAAGCCCGCGCACGCCGGCTACGGTATTTTCGTCAATGACGGTACCGATGGCGGGTGTATGTGGACGTACGACGGTACGGGCTATTCGCCGATGGGCAACTACAACGGTTCGACCGCGCCGGCCGCGAACACATCTGCCGTTCTTGGCGGCACACTTACCATCACCGCCCTCCCGACCAACACGCAGCTCGGCGGCGCGGCGTCGAGTCAGTGCATTACGACCGACAAGTCCACGCAGACGAACCGGGTTCTGTTCTACGGGCCGAGCAGCTCCGTCGGATCCACTTCGCTGACGCTTGGCGGCGAGCTGTATGTCAATAGCGGCAACCTCGGGCTCGGTGGGGCGAGCGGCGTCGGCACAGGCGCGATGCGTATCGGTAGCGCGGCGACGCTGAGCACGAGCAATTCGGGAAACTATTCGCTGGCGATCGGTAGTGCGCCGACCGCTGCGACTGTCGCGAGCGGAGCGTTTGCTATCGCCATTGGGTCCGCCGCAACGGCATCTAACGGGGCAAGCATCGCCATCGGGCAGAACGCCCTTGCCAATGGAGGGGGTGTCGGTAACTCGACGGCAATCGGCAATCTGGCCACTGCGACAGGAAATAACGCTTCAGCGATTGGTAACGGTGCCGCGGCGAGCGGAACGAACTCGTCCGCTCTCGGGACGCAGGCTGTAGCGAGCGGCACTACTTCAGTTGCGGCTGGGTCGGGGTCGACAGCCTCCGCGACACGTTCGACGGCGATCGGGGCCAATGCAACGGCTGCGGCGGCCTCAACGGTGGCGCTTGGCGATACGAGCGTTGTCGCCGCAGCGGCGGGCACGGGCGCCACGGCGATCGGCTATCAGTCGAGCGTGACGAGTGGCACCGGTGCGGTCGCGATCGGTAGCCAGCAAACAGTGAGTGGCAACGGCGCGGTCGCTATCGGCGACCCCAATGTGTCCAACGGCACGGGTGCTGTGACCTTGGGGGCGAACAACACGGCAGCAGGTAACGCGGCCGGCACGACCGCGGCGAGCGGCGTGGTCGCCATCGGCAATTCGAACGCGGCGATCGGCCAGGGATCGGTCGCGTTGGGGAACAGCTCCACGGCGGCCGCCGCCGGTGCGCTGGCCTTTGGCGACGGTGCTGCGGCATCGGCGTCGAACGCCATCAGCTTCGGCGCGGGCTCCAAGGCGCAGTACGCGAACAGCGTGGCGATCGGTGCCGGTTCCACTACCGGTACGGGAGTGCCGACGGGCACGGGTTATCTGACCGGCACTACGGCGCCGCAGTCGGAAGTCTCGGTGGGCAGCGCGACGGCGCTGCGCCGGATCACCAACGTGGCGGACGGCTCCGCGCCGCAGGACGCCGTGACGGTTGCTCAATTGAGCACCGGCATGAGCACCACGACGAGCAGCATCTCCAGCGTGTCGACGTCGGCATCGACGGGCATCTCTTCGCTGTCGACCGGGCTGAGCACGACGAACAGCAACGTGACGAGTCTGTCGAGTTCCACATCGACGGGACTCAGCACCGCAGTTAGCCGGGAGGCGAGTCTTTCGACCGGCCTCAGCACGACGAACAGCAATGTGACGAGCCTGTCGAGCTCCGCGTCGACGGGTATCAGCTCGTTGTCCACGTCGGCATCGACCGGGATCAGCAGCCTGTCGACGGGATTGAGCACGACGGGTAGCAGTGTGACCAGCCTGTCGACGGGCATCAGCTCGTTGTCGACGTCGACGTCGACCGGGATCAGCAGCCTTTCCACCGGATTGAGCACGACGAATAGCAACGTCGGCAGCCTGTCGACTGGCCTGAGCACGACCAACAGCAATGTAACGAGCCTGTCGAGTTCCGCGTCGACGGGCATCAGCTCGTTGTCGACGTCGACGTCGACTGGGATCAGCGGCCTTTCCACCGGATTGAGCACGACGAATAGCAACGTAACAAGTCTGTCGAGCTCCACGTCGACCGGGATCAGCTCTCTGTCGACTGGCGTGATCTCACTGTCCACATCAGCTTCGACTGGCATCAGCTCGCTGTCGACGGGATTGAGCACGACGGGTAGCAGCGTGACCAGCCTGTCGACCGGCCTGAGCACGACCAACAGCAATGTAACGAGCCTGTCGAGTTCCGCATCGACGGGCATCAGCTCGTTGTCGACGTCGGCCTCGACCGGCATCAGCAGCCTTTCCACCGGCTTAAGCACGACGGGCAGCAGCGTCACCAGCTTGTCAACGGGGCTGAGCACAACCAACAGCAACGTCACGAGCCTGTCGAGCTCCACATCGACGGGCATTAGCTCGCTGTCTACGTCGACCTCGACCGGCATCAGCAGTCTTTCCACTGGCTTGAGCACGACGGGCAGCAGTGTCACCAGCTTGTCGACTGGCCTGAGCACGACGAACAGCAACGTCACGAGCCTGTCGAGCTCCACATCGACGGGCATTAGCTCGCTGTCTACGTCGACCTCGACCGGCATCAGCAGTCTTTCCACTGGCTTGAGCACGACGGGTAGCAGCGTGACCAGCCTGTCGACTGGCCTGAGCACGACCAACAGCAATGTAACGAGCCTGTCGAGTTCCGCATCGACGGGCATCAGCTCGCTGTCGACGTCGGCTTCGACTGGCATCAGCAGCCTGTCGACGGGATTGAGCACGACGGGCAGCAGCGTAACCAGCTTGTCAACGGGGCTCAGCACGACGAATAGCAACGTGACGAGCCTGTCGAGCTCCGCATCGACCGGTATTAGCTCCCTGTCCACGTCGACCTCGACTGGCATCAGCAGTCTGTCGACGGGATTGAGCACGACGGGCAGCAGTGTCACCAGCCTCTCGACCGGCCTCAGCACGACGAATAGCAACGTGACGAGCCTGTCCAGTTCGGCGTCGACCGGGATCACCTCGCTGTCGACTGGTCTGAGCACGACGAGCAGCAATGTGTCGAGCCTGTCGACGGTGGTATCGGCCACACGCACGCACTACTACAGTGTGAACGACGGCGGCACGCAGCAGGGCAACTACAACAACGACGGCGCGACCGGCCTGAACTCGCTCGCGATGGGCACGAACGCGAGCGCGGCGGGCGCGGGTAGCGTGGCGGCGGGCAACGCAGCGAACGCGAGCGTGACGAATGCCGTCGCGATCGGCAACGGCGCAACGGCCAGCGATGCAAACAGCGTGGCGCTGGGCAGCAACGCGAAGACCGCGCCGTCGAACCCGACGGCGACAGGCACCATCGGCGGCCAGACGTACAACTACGCGGGGCCGAGTCCGGTGGGCGTGGTGTCCGTGGGCGCCGTGGGCGCCGAACGGCAGGTGACGAACGTGGCCGCAGGTCAGGTGACGCAGTCGAGCACCGATGCGGTCAACGGCTCGCAATTGTTCGCGACCAACACGGCGATCAATTCGCTGTCGACGTCGACCTCCACTGGTATCAGTAGCCTGTCGACTGGGTTGAGCACGACCAACAGCAATGTGACGAGCTTGTCGAGTTCCGCGTCGACGGGCATCAGTTCGTTGTCGACTGGGGTGAGTTCGCTGTCCACGTCGGCCTCCACTGGCATCAGTTCGCTGTCGACGGGTGTGAGTTCGCTGTCGACCTCGACTTCGACGGGCATCAGCAGTCTGTCGACCGGTCTGAGCACGACCAATAGCAACGTTACGAGCCTGTCGAGTTCCACCTCGACCGGCATCAGCTCACTGTCGACGTCGACCTCGACGGGCATCAGCAGCCTGTCGACCGGGCTGAGCACGACCAACAGCAACGTCACGAGCCTGTCGAGTTCCGCGTCAACTGGCATCAGCTCGTTGTCGACTGGCGTGAGCTCGCTGTCGACGTCGGCCTCGACGGGTATCAGTAGCCTGTCGACCGGTTTGAGTACCACGAACAGCAACGTCACGAGCCTGTCGAGTTCCACGTCGACCGGGATCAGCAGCCTATCGACCGGCCTGAGCACGACCAACAGCAACGTGACGAGTTTGTCGAGTTCCACCTCGACCGGCATCAGCTCGCTGTCGACCGGCGTGAGTTCGCTGTCCACGTCGACCTCGACGGGTATCAGTAGCCTGTCGACCGGCTTGAGCACGACCAACAGCAACGTCACGAGCCTGTCGAGCTCGACATCGACGGGAATCAGCTCTCTGTCGACCGGTGTAAGCTCGCTGTCCACGTCGACCTCGACTGGCATTAGCAGCCTGTCGACGGGTCTGAGCACGACCAACAGCAACGTGACGAGCCTGTCGAGCTCTACCTCGACGGGTATCAGCTCACTGTCGACCGGCGTAAGCTCGCTGTCCACATCGACTTCGACGGGCATCAGCAGTCTGTCGACCGGGTTGAGCACGACGAACAGCAACGTGACGAGTTTGTCGACTTCCACCTCGACCGGCATTAGCTCACTGTCGACTTCCACCTCGACGGGCATCAGTAGCCTGTCGACTGGGTTGAGCACGACCAACAGCAACGTCACGAGCCTGTCGAGTTCCACGTCGACCGGGATCAGCTCGCTGTCCACGTCGACCTCGACGGGTATCAGCAGCTTGTCGACGGGCTTGAGCACGACGAATAGCAATGTCACGAGCCTCTCGAGCTCCACCTCGACCGGCATCAGCTCTCTGTCGACTTCGACCTCGACGGGCATCAGTAGCCTGTCGACTGGGTTGAGCACGACCAACAGCAACGTCACGAGCCTGTCGAGTTCCACGTCGACCGGGATCAGTTCGCTGTCCACGTCGACCTCGACCGGTATCAGCAGCCTTTCGACCGGCTTGAGCACGACGAACAGCAATGTGACGAGCCTGTCGAGCTCTACCTCGACGGGAATCAGCTCTCTGTCGACTGGCGTGAGCTCGCTGTCCACGTCGGCCTCGACTGGCATCAGCAGCTTGTCGACGGGTTTGAGCACGACGAATAGCAATGTCACGAGCCTCTCGAGCTCCACCTCGACCGGCATCAGCTCACTGTCGACTTCGACCTCGACGGGTATCAGCAGCCTGTCGACCGGCTTGAGCACGACGAACAGCAACGTCACGAGCCTGTCGAGCTCTACCTCGACGGGAATCAGCTCTCTGTCGACTGGCGTGAGCTCGCTGTCCACGTCGACCTCGACGGGTATCAGCAGCCTGTCGACCGGCCTGAGCACGACCAACAGCAACGTCACGAGCCTCTCGAGCTCTACCTCGACCGGCATCAGCTCTCTGTCGACCGGCGTAAGCTCGCTGTCCACATCGACCTCGACGGGCATCAGCAGCCTGTCGACCGGCTTGAGCACGACGAACAGCAACGTGACGAGCCTGTCGAGTTCCACGTCAACTGGTATCAGCTCTCTGTCGACTGGCGTGAGCTCGCTGTCCACGTCGGCCTCGACGGGCATCAGCAGCCTGTCGACGGGTTTGAGCACGACGAATAGCAATGTCACGAGCCTCTCGAGCTCCACCTCGACCGGCATCAGCTCTCTGTCGACCGGCGTGAGCTCGCTGTCCACGTCGGCCTCGACGGGCATCAGCAGCCTGTCGACGGGTTTGAGCACGACGAACAGCAATGTCACGAGCCTGTCGAGTTCCACGTCAACTGGTATCAGCTCTCTGTCGACCGGCGTAAGCTCGTTGTCCACATCGACCTCGACGGGCATCAGCAGCCTGTCGACTGGGTTGAGCACGACGAACAGCAACGT
>NZ_JBOIGG010000037.1:0-25461 GCF_050742655.1 Paraburkholderia sp.
TGTCGCCTGCATGCGCAAACTGCTCATCACGCTTAACGCAATGGTTCGCTCCAACACTCCCTGGCAGTCGGACTTCCATGACGCGTGACATTGCTCGTCTCAAGATAGTTGCTGTCGACCAGAGTTAGCGCTTTAGCGCTTACTCTGGTCCCATGCCGGAGTTGGCGCTTTAGCGCCGTACTCCGGCGTCGATCTCTATTAGTGTTCATCAAAGCGTCGAGGCCGCGCAGCGAGGCGAAACCCGACGGCCCTGACGGCCGGAAACCGCATCGGGGACTGTACCTCAACCGCTCGACGAGCCCCCGTAGGACCACACCTGTCATGCGACTGCTTTCGATGCTTGCATCGTCTCACCGGCTTTTCGCACCGTCTATTGAATAAAAACCTCGACGTGTTAACCAAACGGTAAAGTCAGGGCGCAAATCTTGCGCGGGAAGTGGAGGGGGTCACGAGCGCCCGGGCGGGCTGGAATCAAGGCTCGAAGACATCCACGGCACATGCGCGCAACGGCACACGACACTTGCGCGAGCGATAACGGGCAACGCATACTTGCGCCCCGTTCATCGACGACACGCCCATGAAGAAGTGGATTATTTCGCTGCTGATCGCCATCGCCGCGCATGCGGCCGCGACTACGGCAACAGCGGCGCCGGCCTGCACGCAGTTCACGCCGAACGCGCAGTGGCCCGTTCTCACCAACCCGAAGATGACGCCAAAGACGCGCATGCTGTGCTACGCGGACTTCGCCGTCATGCATTCGGGTATCACGCACGGACCACTGTGGTCCGCCGAACACCTGACCCGCGATCACATCGAGACCGCACACGACATGGTGCGCACCAACCGCTTCTTCGAGGATGCGCGACTGCCTGACGGTGAAGGCGCGACGCTCGCGGACTACAAACGCAGCGGCTTCGATCGCGGCCATATGAGTCCGGCCGGCAATCGCTGGACACCCGAAGGAATGGCACAATCGTTCTCGCTTGCGAACATCGTGCCGCAGGATCGCGTGAACAATCAGCGCCTGTGGTCACGCATCGAAACCGCGGTGCGCCGTCTCGCGACGAAATACGACGAGGCGTGGGTCGTCACCGGGCCGATGTTCAATGGCGAGCAGTTGCAGACCATCGGACCGACGCGCGTGCTCGTGCCGACCCAGCTGTTCAAGGTCGTCTATCTGCCGTCGCGCTCGCTTGCGTTCGCGATCGTCGCGGACAACGTGTCGACGAACCGCTACGACATCCGCTCGGTGCACGAGCTCGAGGCGGCGAGCGGCATCCGCTTTCCGGGCATTCCGGAAGCGTTGAAGGACCAGCGACCCGGAGGACTGAAAGGTGTTTAAAGCCTATGCGAACGACGCGGACGTGCTGAGCATCCAGGGCGACGCGCTCACCGTCTCTAACGGTACGACGCGCATCGTCGTCAGCGGCACGCTTGAAATCGCGAAGGACCGGCGTGGACTCGACGCCGCGCTCGCGCTGAAGCAGGCGCTCGACAGCGTGGTCGCGGCATTGCAGGCGCAGCCGAATCTGCTCGCACGTATCAACGACGAACCCGATGCGAAACCCGGCGTCGTCGATAATCCATTCAAGTAACGAGCGAAAATTCTATCGGGCCGGCGGATCCGCCAGCTCCGCAAGCTTGCTCGCATCGACGATCTCGATCTCCGCATAGCGCAGCTGCAGCGCGCCCTGCATTTCGAACTGCCGCAGGATCTGATTCGTGGTTTGCCGCGACAGCGCGAGCATCATTGCGAGGTCTTCCTGCGGCACCTTCAGCACGCGCCGCAGCGTGTCTGCCTTGTCGAGACCACCTGCCATCAGCAGCAGACGCCGCGCCACGCGCTGCGCGGCCGGCAGCAGCGCGGCCTCTTCGATCGCATCGAAAGCAAGCCGCAGCTTCTGCGTGAGCAGCAGGCCGAATGCGTGCCACCAGGCCGGCGTACGTTCGAGCAGCGCGGCGAGCGCCGCGCGCGGTACATGAAACAGCACCGATTCGCGCTCCGCATACGCATCGTGCGTTCGCGCGCGGCCGTCGAACAGCGTAATCTCGCCGAACCAGTTGACCGGCTCGATCACGGCCAGCAGCGCTTCCTTGCCCGCGAAACTCGCCGCGCCGATCCGCACCAGTCCGTCGAGCACGCAATAGAGGCCATCGTCGGGATCGTTGCGCATGAAGAGCCGCTCGCCGGCCGCGAACCGCTCGATGCGGCCGACTCCGGCCAGCTCTGTGCGCAGCGCGTCGGGCGCGGCGCGGAACCACGCGCTGCGATCGAGCGCGGCAATCAGCGAAGCGCCCTCGTAGGGCCCGGACGGCGTGGCACGTGAAGTCATCTAACGATTTCCTGCCGGATTGTCGGCTAGCCGAAGGTGTGAAGTCCCGATGCCCGCGATTATGATGTCTTTGGACCAGGAGCGGCACTCATGAGAACGCTGACCGAACAACTCACCCAATATGCGGCGTATCACCGCGACCGCCGCAATATCGCCACCCATTTCATCGGCATTCCGATGATCGTGCTCGCCCTCGCCGTGCTGCTCAGCCGGCCGGTCTGGCCGATCGGCGCGGGAACCGTCGCGCTATCGCCGGCATGGGTGCTCTTCGTCGGCGCGACCGTCTATTACCTCGTGCTCGACGTGCCGCTCGGCGTCATGATGGCGATCTTCTCCGCGCTGTGCGTCGCCTTCGGCCAGTGGCTCGCCGGCATGCCAACGCTGACGTGGCTCGCGACAGGCGTCGGGCTGTTCGTCGTCGGCTGGATCCTTCAGTTCGTCGGCCACATGGCGTATGAACATCGTAAGCCGGCTTTCATCGACGATGTGATCGGCCTGCTGATCGGGCCGCTGTTCGTGTTCGCCGAGGCGCTGTTCGGTCTCGGCTGGCGTCCGTCGCTGCGCGAAGCGATCGAAGCGCGGGTTGGACCGACCCGCATCGACGAGGCCGCCACGCCCGCGCATCACGGGCGGTGACGCGCCGGTGCGCGCACGCATCTGGAATGGGGCTCGCGCGGGCGACGTAATCGCGGTGAACGGCGGCGTACGCGTGCGCCGTCTTGCCGGATCACAGACGGATTCGCACGGAGACAGGCGCGCCGTTCCGCCGTGCGAAGCGAGTGAATGCTGCAACGCAAACGCGGCGACGCAAACCGTTGCATACTTGGCCGTGCAGATCCGCGCGTAATGAGCTAAAACGTAACTTCACGCCCGCGATGCGCGTCGCCGTCCGCCGGCCAAGCGCGTTTTTTGCTTCACCTCCAGTTCGCCCGAAGGCCGCCGATGCGGCCACCGGCCTGAAGTCATTCCTGCGCTGCGCCCGCCCGTACGCGCCCATCCGCCGCGACCGCCCGTCTCACCGCTGTCGCACGAAAGTCGCAGAATCACTGGACAGCCGCCTCGCCTGTCCGCCCGCCCCGATCCAGGAGAACGCATGACCCAGCCCGCCCTGTCGCCCGATCTATCCACAAGCACTGCCAACACCGCCGCCTTCGCGGCCGAGGTGCGTGCCGGTCTCACGCACTCCCCGCAGAAGGAGCTGCCATCGAAGTATCTGTACGACGAAGTGGGATCCGCGCTGTTCGAAGTCATCACCGCCTTGCCCGAATACGGCGTGACGCGCGCCGAAGAACGTCTGATGGCAACGCACGCCGCCGAGATCGTCGAGCAGTTGCCGCATGACGTCACCGTTGCCGAACTCGGCAGCGGCAGCGGACGCAAAACACGGCGAATTCTCGAAGCACTGTGTAAAAAGCGCCCGACTTCCTACCATCCGATTGAAATTTCGCGCACCGCGCTCCAGTTGTGCCGCCGCGAGCTCGGCGACATCGAGCGCATTTCGATCGTCGGCTACGAGCGCGACTATCTCGCGGGTCTCGCGGAAGTGAGCAAGAAGCGCACGCCCGGCGAACAGTTGCTCGTGCTGTTTCTCGGTAGCACGATCGGCAACTTCAGCCGCCTCGCCGCGACGCGTTTCCTGCGCGACATTCGCACCATGCTCGCGCCCGGCGACGCGCTGCTGCTCGGCACCGATCTCGACAAGCCGGTGCCGGTGCTGCTCGCCGCGTACGACGACCCGATCGGCGTCACTGCCGCGTTCGACCTGAATCTGCTCGCGCGCATCAACCGCGAGCTGGGCGGCGATTTTCCGCTCGATGCGTTCGAGCACGTCGCGCGTTTTAATCCCGACGCACGCAGCATCGAGATGCATCTGCGCGCGACGCGTCGCGTGACCGCGCAGGTGCGCGCGGCGCAACTCACGGTCACGCTCGAAGCCGATGAAACGATCTGGACCGAGAGCAGCCACAAGTACCGCGTCGAAGAAGTCGACGCGATGGCGCACGACGCGGGATTCGCGTGCCGCCGTCAGTGGCTGGAACGAGACTGGGGGTTTGCGGAAAGCCTGCTGATCGCGCGCTGAAGCTGCACGCATGATCTGATCGAACGGCAAGGCCCGCGACGTTCACGCCGTGGGCCTTGCCGCATTCAATGCTGCTCGAAACGCTCGAAGCGTTTTTCGGTCGCGCGCTCTTCGCCACTCACGTCGGTGACGCGCGCGGACGGCGGTCCGCGGCGCAGCCACGACAGCATCCGGTCCACCTGATTGGCGGTGCCCTGCAGCATCGCTTCGACCGAGCCGTCCTCGAGATTGGCGACCCAGCCGCGAATGCCGAGCGCGTGGGCCTGGCGCACGGTCGCGTGGCGAAAACCGACGCCCTGCACGAGCCCGCGCACGCGCACGTAATACGTTTCGATCCGTGAATCCAGATCCGGGCCTGTCATGACTGCCTCTCCTAGTCAAACTTTCAAGCCGGCATTCTAGACGTGTCGCGGCAGGTCTGCGCGTGCGAAGCGACACGGGCCGCACGGGCCACGTACAATCCGACGATTTCCACGCCATCCGGAAACTGAATGACCGATCAGACTCGCGACCTCGTGCTCATCACTGGCGCCTCGGGCTTCGTCGGCTCGGCGGTCGCGCGCATCGCGCAGCAAAAAGGCTTTGCCGTACGCGTGCTCGTGCGCGGGACGAGTCCACGCCGCAACGTCGAAGCGCTCGATGCCGAAGTCGTCGTCGGCGACATGCGCGACGAAGCATCGATGCGTACCGCGCTGCGCGGCGTGCGCTATCTGCTGCACGTCGCCGCCGACTATCGCCTGTGGGCCCCCGATCCGCTCGAGATCGAGCGCGCGAATCTCGAAGGCGCCGAAGCGACGATGCGCGCGGCGCTGAAGGAAGGCGTCGAGCGCATCGTCTACACGAGCAGCGTCGCGACGCTGAAGGTAACAAGCTCGGGCGCCTCCGCCGACGAAACGTCGCCGCTCACGCCCGAACGCGCGATCGGCGTCTACAAGCGCAGCAAGGTGCGCGCCGAGCGCGCGGTCGAACGGATGATCGCCGAGAACGGCCTGCCCGCGGTGATCGTCAACCCGTCGACGCCCATCGGTCCGCGCGACGTGAAGCCGACGCCGACCGGCCGCATCATCGTCGAGGCGGCGCTCGGCAAGATTCCCGCGTTCGTCGATACGGGCCTGAATCTCGTGCACGTGGACGACGTTGCCGCGGGCCACTTCCTCGCGCTCGAGCGCGGCAAGATCGGCGAGCGCTATATCCTCGGCGGCGAGAATCTACCGCTGCAAACGATGCTCGCCGACATCGCCGCACTCACTAACCGCAAGGCACCGACGCTCGCGCTGCCGTGCTGGCCACTCTATCCGCTCGCACTCGGCGCAGAGGCGGTCGCGAAATTCACGAAGCGCGAACCGTTCGTCACCGTCGACGCGCTGCGGATGTCGAAGAACAAGATGTACTTTTCGTCGACGAAAGCGGAGCGCGAACTCGGCTATCGCGCGCGGCCGTATCGCGAGGGCTTGAGCGATGCGCTCGACTGGTTCAGGGAAGCGGGGTATCTCGCCTGACAGAAGCGGTAAGCATTTTGTTACAGCGTCGGCGATAGCGCAGCGGGTAAAATCGCGGGTCCTACCCGAGAACCAACGCATGAATCTAGAAGAACAGATCGGCGCGCTCGCAGCAGGCGTCGATCAACTTGTCGAGGCCGCTGCCGCACCGCTGCACGAACCCGAGCCCGCGCCGCCGGCCGCTGTCGAACCTGGGGCGGTCGAAGAGAAACCGACGCTGCAAGTCGGCCGCCCGACACGCGACGAAATCACGGTGACCATCGGCGGACAAACCGTATCGCTACATCCCGCGCAAGTCGGTCAGCTGATCGAAGAACTCGCGAACGCGCGTGCGTCGATGCAACCCGAGCCGCCGGCAAACCTGCCGCCGGGCTGGCGCTTCGTGTCGACGAAGAATCCGGTGATGGCCGTGCAGAAGCAGTCGAACGGCGATCGTCTGCTGGTGATGCGTCATACGGGTCACGGCTGGGTGCCGTTCACGTTCTCGCCCGATGTGGTGGTCGAGCTGTACATGATGCTCACGCAACGCTAAGCGCGGCACGCTCAGTGCCCGTCACGGCACAGGCATCAGACCGCCAGGCAGATTCGCCGCACCGATCGCGCCGGGCAGCCCGCGCGTGGTAACAGCGGCGTGTTGCCAGACCACCGGTCCGATACAGAAATCGGTCCAGCGCATGTCGCATGCACCGGGCTGCACGGCGTCGGACATCGCGGCCGGTAGCACGGACTGCGTCGCATCCGAAGATGGCTCATCGCCGACGATCCCCTCGAACGCTTCCACGCGCTTGCTCACTTTCGAGGCGTACGCCTGCGAGCCGCCATACGACTTCAGCGCCGCGTTCATATCGCCGCCGGCCGAACGCCGGTAGCCGTAGAGAATCGCCGAACCCACTTCGATGTTCGTGTCGGGCTGCGTCAGATCCTTCACGTTCTTCAGCAGATTGCGGTGCGCGGCTGGCACGACCTGCATCAGACCGGTCGCGCCGTTCGTCCCCTTCGCTTTTTCCTTGAAGCGCGATTCGATCGAGATGATCGCGAGCAACAGTGCGGGCGGCAACGCGTATTTCTCCGATGCCTCGTTCACCGCCTTCGCGATCTGCTCGGCCTTGTCCTTCGCGACGCCGAACTTCTTCATCAGATAGCTGGACACGCGCTGGCTGTCCGCTCTGTCCGCTTTGTCCTTTTCGTCCGCCTGTGCGCCGTGAACGAAGCCCAGCGCGAGGATGACAGCGAAGGTGCGGAACAGGCGGTTCATCGGCGGGGCTCCGTCAACGTTCCTGCACGGGCGCCTGCACGCGCGCCTTCCACTGACCGCCCTTGCCGCGCCAGTAACGCACGGCCGAAGCGAACGTCGCACCCACGTAGAACAGCGCGACGAGCGGCAGGAACGGCGCCCACAGCGGCGAGCGGCCGTAGTAGCGCAGCATCGGCGCATACGCGCAGCACATCGCGGCCCACGCGAGCCATGCCGGCCAGCCAGTCGGCCCGAGCAGCAGCGCGGCGACGGGCGGCACGAGGTAGATGATCGCCATGCCGGCGAGCGTGCCCGCGAGCAGCAGCGCCGAATAGCGCAGCTGCGTGAACGCGGTGCGCGCGATCATGTTCCAGATGTCGCGCCAGCTGTCGTACGGACGCAGCGACACGCTGCGCGCGGCGACGTCGAGACGGATCGGATGCTGTCCGCTGCCGCGATGCTTGATGCGCGCCGCCAGGCTGCAATCGTCGATCAGTTCGGCGCGGATCGACTCGATGCCACCCGCTTCCTCGAGCGCCGTGCGCCGCACGAGCATGCAGCCGCCGGCCGCCGCGGCCGTTCGATTGCGCGGGTTGTTCACCCACGCGAACGGATACAGCTTCGCGAAGAAAAATACGAACGCGGGAATCAACGCCTTTTCCCAGAACGAATCGCAGCGCAGCCGAACCATCAGCGAGACGAGGTCGCGCTTCTCGTCGTCGGCGCGCGCGACCAGTTGCGTGACGGCGTCGGCGGGATGGCCGATGTCGGCGTCGGTGAGCAGCAGGAAATCGGCGGGAAGGCCGAGCGTACGCACCGCTTCGATGCCCTGCGACTGCGCCCACACCTTGCCCGACCAGCCCTGCGGCAACGGCTTCGCGGTGAGCACGGTCAGGCGGTCGGGGCACTGCAGCTGCAGCGCGACCGCGCGAGCCGCGTCGGCGGTGCCATCGGTGCTGTGATCGTCGACGACGACGACATGAAATGGTCCCGCGTAATCCTGCGACAGCAGCGACGCGACCGCCTGCGTAATCACGTCCGCCTCGTTACGCGCGGGCACGACCGCGGCGACCGCCGGCCATGCGTCGCGCGGCGGCACGACGAGCGCGGGCGCGGGGCGGGCACGCCAGAAACCGCCGCGCGCGAGCAGCAGCACACACCAGATCACCAGCGACAGACACGACAGCGCGAAAAGGACCATCGTCATGCGCTGCCCTCGACCGAAGGTGCGCGCACGCCGACGCGGCGCGACAGCCGCATCGCGATCGTGCGCACGGCGACGACGCACCAGTCGAACGCGCCGAGCGTCGGGCGATGGCGGAAGACGTCGTAGCCAGCTTTTTCGATGCGCTCGAGAATCCGCAAGCCGCCATGCACGATGCTGCACAGCTCGAGGCCGAAGCGCCCCGGCATGCGCAACGCGAGCGGCGCGCCGCGTACGATCATCGCGCGCGCATAGGCGACCTCGTGGGCCATCAGCGCGCGCCACGCATCGTCGACGATACCCTGCGAAATCTGTGCCTCGGTCACCTTGAAGCGCGCGAGATCCGCTTGCGGCAGGTACACACGGCCCTTCTCCCAGTCGATCGCGACGTCCTGCCAGAAGTTGATCAGCTGCAGCGCCGTGCAGATCGCGTCGGAATCGGCGAGATTTTGCGGTGTCGCCGCGTCGAACAGATGCAGCATCAGATGCCCGACCGGGTTCGCCGAACGCCGGCAGTAGTCGAGCAGCGCGGGCCATTCCGCGTAGCGGGTGGTGTCGATGTCCTGGTCGAATGCCGAGACCAGATCGTAGAACGGCTGCAGCGGCAACCCGTATTGCGCGACCACGCCGGCCAGCTTCTCGAACAGCAGCGGATGAACCGGCGCGGCACGGCCGGCCGCGACCGCATCGAGCCCGGCGCGGAAATCGGCGAGCCGTGTGTGGCGCTCGGCCGGGCTCCAGTCGCCTTCGTCGGCGATGTCGTCGGCGGTGCGTGCAACGTGATAGATCACACCGACCGGTGCCCGCAACGCCTTCGGCAGCAACACGCTTGCAACCGGAAAGTTTTCGTAGTGATCGACTTCCATCCAGCGAGCCTCAAATCCAATCAGTAATGCGGCCGTAAGAAAATGCCGCAGGACCCTCTAGTTTAAGGGTTCCAGACGCCCGGTGCATGTCCCGACGACGACGTTCGGCCATCGCGCGGATACCCGTGCCGCAAAAGCAAAGCGGCCCCGATAGCGTTAGAATGCGCGTTTGGTTTTGGGCAGCCGGTCGCTACGCCGGCGCCAGGACGTCAATTAATTAATAGATGATCGCGGCGAGAAAGCCAGCTTGCCGGCTTCTTCGAAATCCGCGTCAGTCGGAGTTCGCCAGCCTATGCGAGTCATCCTTGCCCAGCCCCGCGGCTTTTGCGCGGGTGTGGTCCGCGCCATCGAAATCGTCGATCGCGCGCTGTTGCAACACGGCGCACCCGTGTACGTGCGCCACGAAATCGTTCACAACCGTCACGTCGTCGACAATCTGCGGCGCAAGGGCGCGCGCTTCGTCGAAGAGCTCGACGAGGTGCCCGAAGGCGCGGTCGCAATCTTCAGCGCGCACGGCGTCGCACAGACCGTCGAGCGCGCGGCCGAACAGCGCGGCCTCGACGTGCTCGACGCAACCTGCCCGCTCGTCACGAAGGTCCACGTGCAGGGACGGCAATACGTGTCGGCCGGCCGCACGCTGATCCTGATCGGCCACGCGGGCCACCCGGAAGTCGAAGGAACGATCGGCCAGATTCCCGGCAAGGTCATCCTGGTACAGAGCGAGGCCGAAGTCGCGACACTCGACCTGCCGCTCGATACGCCGCTCGCGTACGTCACGCAGACCACGCTGTCGGTCGACGACACGCGCGGCATCATCGATGCGCTGCTCACCCGCTTCTCCAACATCGTCGGTCCGGATACCCGCGACATCTGCTACGCGACGCAGAACCGCCAGGCGGCGGTGCGCGAGCTGAGCGCGCAGGTCGACGTGCTGCTGGTGGTCGGCGCGACGAACAGCTCGAACTCGAACCGGCTGCGCGAGATCGGCGGTGAGACCGGCGTGCCGAGCTACCTCGTCGCGGACGGTTCGGAAGTGAAGCCGGAGTGGTTTGCGAACGCGCAGACGGTCGGCATCACGGCGGGCGCGTCGGCACCGGAGGAAATGGTCAAGCACGTGATCGACGCGCTGCGTGCACTCGGCCCGGTCGATGTGACGACGATGGCCGGCCGCGAAGAGAAGGTCGAATTCAAGCTGCCGCTGAAGCTGACGCAGCCGCTCGCCGCGCGCGAAGCCGAAGCATAGGTTTTTCGCGCAGCCGATAAAAAAGAGCGCAGCGGCTCTAGCCGTCGCGCTCTTTTTGTTTGACCGGACCGGGCCTGATCGTCGGCCCAGTCAAACATACGGCCGTCAGCCGGCGTTGCGCGCGTTGTGCGCGGTCAGGAACTTGATCAGGCCGTCGATGCCGCCTTTCGAAATCTGGTCCGCGAATTGCGTCTGATACACCTGAATCAGCCACGCGCCCATCATGTTGATGTCGTAGACCTTCCAGCCGGTCGGGGTCTTCGACAGGCGATAGTCGATTGCATCGTCGCCGCCGTTGCTGATCACGTGCGACTGGACGACCGTGTCTTTCGCGGCGGCGGGCACGTTGGTTGGCATGAAGCGGAATTTCACGTCCTGGTCGCGCAACTGGGCCAGCGAAGCAGCATAAGTGCGCACCAGCAGCAGCTGGAACTGCTCGTACAGCTGCTTCTGCTGGTCGGGCGTGGCCGTGGTCCAGGCTTTACCGATCGCGATCCGCGTGGTGCGCTGGAAATCGGTGGCCGGGACGAAGTGCGTTTCGACCACCTCGGTGATCTTCGCCATGTCGCCGCCGCGCGCCTGCGGGTCCGCCTTCATCGCAGTGACCGTGCCTTCGACGGCGCTCTTCACAATGGCATCGGGTGCGCTTTGCGCGAAGGCGCTCGTGGAAATCAGCGCCGCAACCAGAAATGCAGGGAAATAACGTTTCATACGCTCGCCAGAACAGGAAAAAAGACGCCGGACGACCTCGGGCCGCCGGCGCAATCCAGTATACCGGCTTTGCCTGCGGGCGCTCGCGGCCGACAGCGCCGGCCTTGGGTGCCGCATCGGTATACTTGTGCCCTCCTGACAACCACGCTGTCCGTGACCAGGCTTCTTTCGCCTAATGCTCAAGTCCTCGATCGTCCGTCTCGTCGCCACCTCGGTGCGCTATCCGCTGCAGGTCATTGCCCTTTCGCTGGCTCTCGCCGTCGCAAGCGGCTATTACGTCGCCCATCACTTCAAGATCAATACCGACATCAGCCGGCTGATCGACACGGACAAGACCTGGTCCGCGCTCGGCGACGCGATGGACACGGCCTTCCCGCAGCGCGGCCAGACCGTGCTGGTCGTGGTCGAGGCGCAGGCGCCGGAATTCGCGGATGCGGCGGCCAACGCGCTGACCGCCGCATTGCGCCATGACCCGCGTGAATTCGTCGCAGTTTCGCAGCCGGCCGGCGGCCCGTTCTTCGAGCACGACGGCATGCTGTTCCCGTCGTTGAAAGACGTCGAATCGACCACGTCGCAACTGGTTCAGGCGCGTCCGCTGATCAATACCCTCGCGCACGATCCGAGCCTGACCGGACTGGCCGGCACGCTCAACACCACGCTGCTGCTGCCGCTGCAGATCGGTCAGGTGAAGCTCCCCGACATGAGCCATCTGCTGTCGCAAAGCGCAACCACGCTCGATCGTGTGCTGGCCGGCCAGCCGGCGGCGTTCTCGTGGCGCGCGCTGGTCGACAAGGATGTGCAGACGAATCCCGCCCGCGCGTTCATCACGGTGCAGCCGGTCGTCGATTACGGCGCGCTCGAACCAGGCGCGCGCGCGTCGGCGGCGATCCGCGCGACCGCCGTATCACTCGATCTGGCGAGGCGCTACGGCGCGCAGGTCCGCCTGACCGGCGAACAGCCGCTCGCCGACGAAGAGTTCGCGTCGGTCCAGGACGGCGCCGCACTGAACGGCATCGTGACGGCTTTTGTTGTGCTGGTGATCCTGTGGCTCGCGCTGCGCTCGGGCAAGCTGATCGTCGCGGTCTTCATCACGCTGTTCGTCGGGCTCGCGATCACTGCCGCGCTCGGCCTGATGATGGTCGACGCGCTGAACATGATCTCGGTCGCGTTCATGGTGCTGTTCGTCGGGCTCGGGGTCGACTTCGGTGTGCAGTTCGGTGTGAAGTACCGCGAGGAGCGCCATCTCGACGACCGGTTGCCGGCCGCGCTGATCCACACCGCGCACAGCATCGGCGTGCCGTTGACGCTCGCGGCAATCGCAGTAGCGGAGAGCTTCTTTTCGTTTCTGCCGACCGCGTACCGTGGCGTGTCGGAGCTCGGCAAGATCGCGGGCGTCGGGATGTTCGTCGCGTATGTGACCAACATGACGCTGCTGCCCGCGCTGATCAAGGTGTTCAATCCGCGCGGCGAGCCGGCCTCGCCCGGCTTCCGGCAGCTCGCGCCGGTCGACGATTTCCTCGACCGGCATCGCAAGCCCGTGCTGATCGGCACGCTGGTCGTCGTGATTGGCGCCCTGCCGCTGCTCACGCATCTGCGCTTCGACTTCAACCCGCTGCATCTGAAAGACCCACATACTGAATCGATGGCGACGCTGCTGTCGCTGAAGGATTCGCCCGAAGCCGCCGTCAACGACGTGTACGTGCTCGCGCCGTCGCTCGCGGACGCGGACCGGATCACCGCGCATCTGTCCGCGCTACCCGAGGTCGGTCGCGTCACGACGCTCGCCACCTTCATCCCATCCGACCAGCCGCAGAAGATCGCGTTGATCGACAACGCCGCGCAGCTGCTGCTGCCCGCGCTCACGCAAACGCCCGCGCCGGCCGCGACCGACGCGATACGCGTCGCGGCGCTCAAACGCGCGGCGAACCAGCTATCGCTCGCCGCGGACGACCACCCCGGCCCCGGCGCCGCCGAAGCGCAACACCTCTCCGCGACGCTGACAAAGCTCGCCGCCGCCGATGTCGCCACCCGCGACCGCGCCGAAAAAGCGATGTCCGAGCCGCTTAAGCTCGCGCTCGCGCAACTGGCCGCGCTGCTGCAGCCCACGACGATCACACGCGAGACGCTGCCACCCACGCTCGCTCGCGACTGGATCGCGCCCGACGGCCACGCGCTCGTCGACATATCGCCGAAGATCGCGCCCGGCGCCGATCCCGGCGACGACACCGTCCTGCGCCGCTTCGCGCATGCGGTGAAAGCGGCGGAGCCCGGCGCGATCGGCGGGCCGATCTCGATCCTGCATTCCGCCGACACGATCATCAAGGCGTTCCTGCAGGCCGCCTGCTGGTCGGTGCTGTCGATCACGATCCTGCTGTGGCTCACGCTGCGGCGCTTCGGCGACGTGCTGCGCACGCTGATTCCGCTGCTGGTTTCGGCGATCGTGACACTCGAACTGTGCGTGGTTTTCGGCATGCCTCTCAACTTCGCGAATATCATCGCGCTGCCACTGATGCTCGGCGTCGGGGTGGCGTTCAAGATTTACTTCGTGATGGCATGGCGCAGCGGCCAGACCGGCCTGCTGCAGTCGAGCCTCACGCACGCCGTGATGTTCAGCGCGGCGACCACGGCGACCGCGTTCGGCAGCCTGTGGCTGTCGCACCACCCCGGTACGTCGAGTATGGGACGATTGCTGGCGCTGTCGCTGCTCTGCACGCTGATCGGTGCGGTCGTCTTCCAGCCGGTGCTGATGGGCAAACCGCGCGCGAAGCGCGCCACGAAAAAATTGCAAGGGATTGACGGATGAAGATGCAAAACGCCGCACTGGCACTGCTCGCCGCAAGCCTCGTCACAGGCTGCGCGACGGGCCCCAACCGCAAGCCAGGCGACCCGTTCGAACCGGTTAACCGTGCCATCTTCAAGGTCAACGACGCGATCGACACGAACATCGCCGTCCCGGTCGCGAAGGGCTACGAGAAAGTGACGCCTGAGCCGATCCGCACGGCGATCAGCAACTTCTTCTCGAACCTCGGCGATCTCGGCAATGCGGCGAACAACCTGCTGCAGCTGAACATCACCGACGCGACCGAAGACATCATGCGCTTCGCGTTCAACTCGACGTTCGGCCTCGGCGGCCTGCTCGACTGGGCGACCCCCGCCGGCCTGCCGAAGCACGACCAGGACTTCGGCTTGACGCTGGGCCACTGGGGCGTGCCGGCCGGCCCGTATCTGGTACTGCCGCTGTTCGGCCCGAGTTCGGTCCGCGACAGTATCGGTCTCGCAGTCGACGTGCGGTTCAATCCGCTGAACTACATGGAGCCGGCGCTGCGCAATCCGCTGTATGTCGCGCAGTTCGTGAGCAAACGCTCCGACCTGCTCGGGGCATCGGATCTGCTGCAGCAGGCCGCGCTCGACAAATATTCGTTCGTTCGCGACGCGGTTACGCAGCAGCGTCAAGCGCGTCTGCGGCACAACGGCACATCCCCGGCTCCGCTGCCGGATTACGGCGATCCGGACGCGCCAGCTTCGGGTGCGGCGGCAACTGGGGCGACCGGCGTGCCCAACTACGCGGATCCGGGTGAAAGTGCCAGCGAGCCCGCCGCGAAACCCGCAGCGGGGGCGAGTTCGCCTTCTGGCGATAACGGTGGCAAAGGCAACGTGCCGGACTACACCGATCCCGGCGACGCGGCGAGTAGCCCGGTACCCGCATCGGCACCGGCTGCACCTTAACGCGACGCGTCGTCCGGCGGTTTCAGGTTGAACGACCGGGCGACCAGCTAACGAGCCATGCGCACGGCGAGTTCGTCACGCGCTCTCCCGCTCGACGATGCTGAACCCGACATCGACCGTGCGCTCAAGCGAGCCGCGCTTCTCGATACGATCCATCAACATCGCGGCCGCGAGAGAACCGATCTTCGTGCCGTCGACACGCACGGTCGATAACGCGGGCGTCGTCTCCCTCGCGAAATTGAGATCGCCGTAGCCGATCACGCGCAGTTGTCGCGGCACGTCGATCTTGCGCGCGTGCGCTTCCATCAGAACACCGAGCGCGATCGTGTCCGCCCCGCAAAACACGGCATCGGGTACGGCGTGACCGTCGAGCAGCGAGGCGAGCGCCCGCCGTCCATCGCCCAGGTGTGCGGGCGATTGCAATGTCACGACAGGAATCGAGTCCGCATTCCGCCATGCCTTCAGAAATGCTTCCGTGCGTGCATGCGCGCGGCGGTCGCTTGGCGTAAGCACGGCGGGCCGCGTTGCGCCGCGCTCGCGCAGAAACTCCGCGGCCGCGCGGCCCACTTTCTCGTGCGAGAAACCGACCAGCATGTCGATCGGGTCCGTCGTCAGATCCCAGGTTTCGACGACTGGAATGCCTGACGCCCGTAGCTTCAGCCTGGCGCTTTCAGAATGCGCCACGCCCGTCAGGACGATCCCCGCCGGGCGCCGACCGATTACCGCATCCAGTAGCACGTCCTCGCGCGACTCATCGTATCCGCTCTGCCCGATCAACAGCTGGTAACCGGCGGCCGCCAGTTCGGTGGTCAGGACTTCGACGGTCTCCTGAAACACGCTCCCCGCCATCGCAGGGATCAACGCAACGACCAGACGACTGCGCGTCGACGCCAGCGACCCCGCAATCAGGTCCGGCGTATAGCCCGTCTGACGAACGGCTTCCCGCACGCGTTGCAAGGTGTCGACCGAAACAAGCTCGGGCGAGTTGAGCGCGCGCGAGACCGTCATTTTTGTCACGCCGACCCGCTCGGCGAGATCTTCGAGCGTCACGCGGCCCGTGCTCTTGCGAGGACGCGCGCTGGGCTTTCGGACGTCGAACGAGGCAGGCGGAAGGAGCGGTTTGGGCACGATGGGTGGTTCAGGTGCGAATTAAATTTTCTGGCATTTCTCTCGAAACGATACTAGCATGAGCGTTATAGTTAGCGGTAACATATAGCGGTAACATCAGCTTTTAGCCCCGCAGGAAAACAAAACCAGGAGATGACAACGTTGGAAACAACCTTGTCCGTCGGGCCGCTGATCCGGCTCAAAGCGGCAGACAACGTATTGATCGCGCGGGAACCGCTATCGATCGGTCAGCAGGTTCAGACCGCCGCATCAGTCGTGCGCCTGCGCGCGCAGGTTCCCGCAGGCCACAAGGTGGCCGCGGAGCGCATCGCCCGTGGCATGCCGATCCGGAAATACGACACGATCATCGGGCTCGCCGCGCGGGACATCGAAGCGGGAGAGCACGTCCACACACACAACGTGGAGCTCGTCGATTTCGAACGCGATCCGGGCTTTTGCCGCGATGTGCGTCCAGTCGCCTACGTGCCGGAAAGCGAGCGAGCGACTTTCGACGGCATCGTCCGTAACGACGGGCGCGTGGCGACGCGCAACTTCGTCGGCATCCTCGCGTCGGTCAATTGCTCGTCGACGGTCATCAAGAATATTGCGGCATGGTTCACGCCGGAGCGGCTCGCGCCGTATCCGAATGTGGACGGCGTCGTGGCCTTCGCGCAGACCAGCGGCTGCGGCATGTCCTCCCCGAGCGAGCATTTCGATGTGTTGCGGCGGACCCTTGCCGGTTATGCGCGTCATCCGAACCTTGCGGGCGTGCTGATCGTGGGCCTCGGCTGCGAGCGCAATCAGGTGAGCGCGCTGCTCGAATCGCAGGCGCTTCAGACAGGCGAGTCCGTGCACGCGCTCGTCATGCAGGACGAAGGCGGCACGCGCGCGACCATCGAGGCCGGTATCGCCGCGATCAGGCGCATGCTGCCCGCCGCGAACGACGTGAAGCGCCGCGCGGTACCGGCGAGCCATCTCAAGATCGGTCTGGAATGCGGCGGCTCGGACGGATTCTCGGGCATCACCGCGAACCCGGCGTTAGGCGCGGCGATGGATCTGCTCGTGCGTCACGGCGGCACCGCGATCCTCTCCGAGACACCGGAAATCCATGGCGTCGAATACATGCTGACACGTCGCGCCGTCACCCCCGAGGTCGGCCAGAAATTGCTGGACCGGCTCGCCTGGTGGGAGCGCTATACCCGCGGACACAACGGCCAGTTCAATGGCGTGGTCGGGCCGGGCAATCAGCAAGGCGGGCTCGCCAACATCTTCGAGAAGTCGCTCGGCTCCGCGATGAAAGGCGGCACCACGCCGCTCCAGGCCGTCTACGAATACGCCGAGCCCATCGATAGAAGCGGCTTCGTCTTCATGGATTCGCCAGGCTACGATCCGGTCGCCGTCACGGGCCAGATTGCGAGCGGCGCCAACCTGATCTGCTTCACGACCGGACGCGGCTCGATGTTCGGCTCGAAGCCCGCACCGACCATCAAGCTCGCGAGCAACACGCCGATGTTCCAGCGCCTGCGTGACGACATGGACATCAATTGCGGACTGATTCTCGACGGCGAACGATCTGTCGAAGAGATGGGGCAGGACATCTTCGAACACATTCTCAGCGCGGCTTCGGGGGCACGCACGCGCAGCGAACTGCTCGGGCTCGGCGATCACGAGTTCGTGCCATGGCACATGGGTATCGTCAGCTGAAGAAAGAGCGACCCACACCGACGATAAATAAACCGGAGACAAAGCTTGAATCACGCTTCGCAGCAAGCGCCGCGCAGCAAGGTGCGCTGGCTCGTTGCCGGCCTCATGTGGTCGGCCATCGCCATCAACTATATCGACCGCACGGTGCTGTCCGCGGCGGCGCCTCGTCTGCAAGCCGAATTTCATCTGAGCTCGATTGAAATGGGCATCGTGATGTCGGCGTTCTTCTGGTCGTACGCGCTGCTGCAACTGCCCGCAGGCGCCCTCGCCGACCGCTTCGGGCAAAAGATCGTGCTCGGCGGTGCGGTGCTGTGGTGGTCGCTCGCGACGGCCGCCACGGGTTTGGCGAGCGGCTTCAAATCGCTCGTCGCGCTTCGCGTGATGCTGGGCATCGGCGAAGCGGGTGCTTATCCGAGCAATGCGGGCATCGCCTCGCGCTGGTTTCCGCCCACCGAGCGCGCCACCGTGGCGGGCATCTTCGATAGCGGTTCCAAGTTCGGCGGCGCCGTGGGATTACCGCTCGTCGCGTGGATGCTCGCGGTATTCAACTGGAAACTGACCTTCGCGATCTCGGGAGCGCTCGGACTCGCGTGGTGCCTCGTCTGGATAGTCGTGTTCAAGAACTCGCCGGCCGAGCACAAGCGCGTCAACGCAGGCGAGCTTTCGCATATCCGCGCAGGCACCGACAGGCGAGGCAACGACGAGCCGGCGCCGACGGTGCCGTGGTACGCGCTGTTCCGCCATCGCAACGTTTGGGCGATGTGCATCGGCTTTTTCATGATCAACTACAACTCATACTTCTTCATCACGTGGCTGCCGACCTATCTTGTCAAGGAGCGCGGCATGAGCTTGATGGAGATGGGCTTCATGGCGTCGCTGCCGCTCGTGTGCTCGATGGTCTTCGAGGTGCTGGGCGGCTGGGCGTCGGACCGCATCCATGCATCCGGCCGGCTGTCGCTCACGGCCACACGCAAGCTCTTCCTCGTGATCGGACTCGTGATGGCGTCGAGCATCGGGTTCGCGGCATTCGCGCAGTCCGCGCTCGTCGCCGTCGTGTTGCTGTGCGTCGCGAAGTCGGGCACGACCATCGCGGCTTCGCAGGTATGGGCACTGCCGGGCGATGTCGCGCCACCCGGCATGGTGTCGCGTGTCGCCGGCATTCAGAACACCGTGTCGAACATGGGCGGCGTCGTGGGTCCCATCGTGACGGGCGCGATCGTCGGCGCGACCGGCTCGTTCGTTCCGGCGCTGCTGTTCTCGTCGGCGCTGATCGTCATCGCCATCGTCAACTATCTCTTCCTGCTCGGACGGGTCGAGCCCATTCAACTTGATCAACACTCCGCAGAGGCGCGCAGCCATGTCGAACGTAACGTCCGTGCTTAATCCCTTCAAGAACGCGCTCGCCGACGGGCGGCAACAGATCGGCTTCTGGCTCTCCATGGCCGATTCCTATCTCGCTGAAGTCAGCGCGACGGCGGGCTTCCAGTGGCTGCTCATCGATGGCGAGCACGCACCGAACGACGTGCGGACCATTCTCGCGCAATTGCAGGCGGTCGCGCCGTATCCGGCCGAAGCGGTGGTGCGGCCCGTCAACGGCGATCCGGCGCTGCTCAAGCGCCTTCTCGATATCGGCGCACGCAACCTGCTCGTGCCGATGATCGACACCGCCGATCAGGCGCGTGCGTGCGTCGCCGCTGTGCGTTATCCGCCGCACGGCATCCGCGGCGTGGGCAGTGCAGTAGGACGTGCGTCGCGCTGGAGTTCGCGCACCGACTATCTGGACGTCGCGGACAGCGAGGTCTGCCTGCTCGTACAGGCCGAGACGGTCACCGCGCTGCGCAATCTCGAAGCGATCTGCGAAGTGGACGGCGTAGACGGTGTCTTCATCGGGCCGGCCGATCTGGCCGCATCGATGGGACATCGCGGCAAGCCGGGGCATCCGGAGGTACAGCAGGCCATCGAAGCGGCGATGCGCACGATCGTGAAGTCAGGCAAGGCGGTCGGCACCCTCACGTCCGATCCCGCGCTCGCGCGCCACTATCTGGAACTCGGATGCACCTTCGTCGCGACGGGTGTGGACATCCTCATGTTCGCCAACGCGGCGCGCAAGCTTGCACGCGAGTTCATCGAACATTGAAGCGCGGCGCACCGATTCCGACCGGCGTAGGTGCGGAGCGTGCTCACCGCGAACCTGCAGCACTGCAATCAGCTTGCATGGGACCCGATGAATGCGAACGTCGCACCGATACGTCGCGCTGGATGCCGAAGAGCGAGCGCAACGCAGCGGCGGACGAACCATTCGACGCCGCCGGCGCTGACACCGACGCGCTCGACATCGCGAATACAGCGCGGTGACGACGTGACCATGTACTTTGAAATTACCTCTTTGAGCAAGCCTCGACCTGATCCGCGCAACGCCGGTTGCCCTGGTGACGCCTCACCGAGGCCGGAGTGCGCCGTCCCGCTCCAGCGCATGGCGCGCCTCGCTCAGCGACGTCTTCGCGGCGTGCGCATCGACGGCGAGGCGGATCAACGCGCCGAGCTGCGACGGCTGGCGGATCAGTTCACGCAGGATCGGCGCGATCGCGGTGCTGCCGTCGTCGCGCAGACCCGCGGTCGCGGCGGGCGGCAGCGTGCGCCACGCCGGATCGACAACCGCGCGGCACACCGCGAACGGCACCCCGTGAGCGGCGGCGATTGCGCCGGCCAGGTGCGATTCCATATCGACCGCAAGCGCGCCGGACGAGCGATGCAGCACCGCCTTGTCGGCGGCACCGACGAGCGGTGTGGTCACAGCCGCCTGCAGTCCGCGGCGCAGCCGCGCGCCGAGCGGCGTCGCGGCCAGCGCGGCGGCGATGTGTTCGCTCCACAGAGGATCGGTCACGAGGCGGCCGAACGGCCCTTCGACGGCATCGGCGACGATCAGCGTACCCGGCGCGAGCGACGGATCGAGACCGCCCGCGGTGCCAAAGCTGACGATGCCCGCGCAGCCACGCGCTACCGCTTCGCTCAATGCACGCTCGAGCAGATCGGAACGTGCCGCGTACACCGCATCGACACCGGGGCCACGCGCGATACGCGCCTCGAACGCCATGCCGGTCACCGCGATGACGGGCAGCACGCTGCCGCCGGCGGCCGGACGCTGCGTGTTCGCGGTCACACCCCGACCGCGACGCGCGTGACGCCGTCGCGCTTCAGCTGGCGATAGCGCGCGAGCGCCCACAGCGGGAAGAACTTGCGATAGCCGTGGTAGCGCAGATAGAACACGCGCGGGAAGCCCGTCGCGGTGAAGCGCGTTTCGTCCCACAGCCCGTGCTCGCACTGCTCGCGCAGCAGGTAGTCGATGCCACGTGCTACGGCCGGATGCTCGACGTCGCCGGTCGCCATCAGGCCCATCAGCGCCCACGCGGTCTGTGACGGGACACTCGGCGCGCGTTCGTAGCCGCGATAGTCGAGCTTGTAGCTGGTGCCGTCTTCGCCCCAGCCGCCGTCATCATTCTGGATCGACACGAGCCATTGCGACGCGCGCCGCATCCGCGGATCGTCGTGCGCGATGCCGGCCGCGTTCAGCGAGCACAGCGCGCTCCACGTGCCGTAGACGTAGTTCATCCCCCAGCGGCCGTACCAGCTGCCGTCGGACTCCTGCTCTTTCAGCACGTAGTCGAGCGCGCGCTGTGCCGGCTCGCTGTCGGCCGGCATTTCGCCGAGCTGCGCGAGCATCGACAGGCAGCGGCCGGACACGTCGGCGGTCGGCGGATCGAGCAATGCACCGTGATCGGAGAACGGAATGTTGTTCAGGTAGTACTGCGTGTTCTCGGGCTCGAACGCACCCCACCCGCCGTCGCTGCTCTGCATGCCGACGACCCATTCGCGTGCCCGTGCAATCGCCTCGCGATCGACGTTCGATCCGGTGAGCGCCGCCGCGCGATGCATCGCCATCGCGACCACGGCGGTGTCGTCGACGTCGGGATAGTGCGGGTTCGCGTACTGGAACGCCCAGCCGCCGGGACGCGTGTCGGGACGGCGCGAGATCCAGTCGCCGCGCAGGTCGAGGATCTGCAGCGGACGCAGCCATTCCAGCCCGCGCAGCACGGCTTCCTGGGCGCGGGCATCGCCGGTTTCGAGCAGCGCGTGCGCGACGAGCGACGTGTCCCACACCGGCGACAGGCACGGCTGGCAATACGCTTCGTCGTCGCCGATCACGAGCAGTTTCTCGAGCGCGCGACGCGCGAGCGCGCGTTTCGGATGATCGGCCGGATAGCCGAGCACGTCGTACATCATCACGGCGTTGGCCATCGCCGGATAAATCGCGCCGAGGCCGTCCTCGCCGTTCAGCCGCTCGTCGACGAACGCGACGGCCGCGTCGATCGAACGCTGGCGCGTGTACTTCGGAAACAGCCCGTCGACGAAACGCAGCACGCCGTCGACCGCGCGGAAGAACACGAACCAGCCGGTGCTCTGATGCGCCGCCTTCGGCAGCAGGCCGGTCGTAACCGGCGCCGAACGGAACAGCTCGTCGATGCGCACGCCGAGAGGATTGCGCGCGACCGGCCGCTTCGCGTTCAGCACGAGCAGCGGCACGATCACCGTGCGCGCCCAGTACGACACTTTCGACAGGTGGAACGGAAACCACTTCGGCAGCAACATGATCTCGACCGGCATCATCGGTACCGCGTACCACGACACCACACCGAACAGCGCGAGCAGGATGCGCGTGAACACGTTCGACGCTTCGGCGCCGCCGTGCGACAGGATCGCCTCGCGCGCGCGCCGCATGTGCCCGGCATCCTCGGCGTCGCCGATCATCTTCAGCGCGAAATACGCCTTCACGCTCGCGCTGACGTCGAGCGCGCCGTCGGTGAAGAGCGGCCAGCCGCCATTCGGCAGCTGGATACGGCGGAGGTAACGCGCGATCTTCTGTTCGAGTTCGACGTTCGGCGTCTCGCCGAGGTAATGCCCGAGCAGCACGTACTCGGCCGGAATCGTCGCATCGGCTTCGAGTTCGTAGACCCAGTGGCCGTCGGGACGCTGGTCGTCGAGGATCGCACCGGTTGCGCGCTCGACGGCTGCGTCGAGCGCAGCAGTTTCAGCGGTCGGGGCGAGGGAAAGATCGTTCATCGGCGTTCCATCGGTTCGTTCAGCAGGGTGTCCGCGGCCTTCTGGCCAGAGCGGATGGCGCCCTCGATCGTCGCGGGCAGACCGGTGGCCGTCCAGTCGCCTGCGAGCACAAGGTTATTCCAGCGCGTGCGCGTGGCGGGGCGACGCATCTCCTCTTCTGGCAGCGCCGCGAAGGTCGCGCGCTTTTCGATCACGACCTGCCACGTCGGCATCGGCTCGACCGGCAGGTTCGCCGCCTGCGCGACCTCGGCCCAGATCGTCTTCGCGAGTTCTTCGCGCGGCGTGTCGAGCAGACGGTCGGCGCCGCTGATCGTCACGGACAGACGGCCGTCGAACGCGAACAGCCATTCGGCGGTGGAGTTCACCAGACCGAGGATCGGCGGATGTCCCGGCGGCGCCTCGACCGCGAAATGCGCGTTGACGATCGCGGTAAAGCGCTCAGGCGTCTGCACGCCCGGCACGAGCGTCTGCGCGATGTTCGGCGGCACCGCGAGCACGACGCCGTCGCCGTTCGCCAGTTCTTCAGTGGCGTCGCCG
This sequence comes from Paraburkholderia sp., assembly GCF_050742655.1. GTDB lineage: Bacteria > Pseudomonadota > Gammaproteobacteria > Burkholderiales > Burkholderiaceae > Paraburkholderia. The sequence continues at coordinate 23,363 of NZ_JBOIGG010000037.1, forward strand.
AAATCGAGCGCAGCGACACGGCCCGTATCTTCGAAAGCGATCGACTTCAGCCGCGAACCAAGACGGATCTCCGCGCCGCCGTGCTGCAGCAGACGCAGCGCAGGATCGATGAAGGCGCTCGCCAGCCCATTGCGCGCGACGAGCGGCCGGCACGCCTGACCACCCGCGGCGAGCGTCTCGCGCACGACCGCGCCGGCCAGCGCCGCCGTGCCGTCACGGGGCTCGACGTTGAGCACCGCGAGAAACAGCGGCCGCAGCAGGCGGTCCCACAGCACGCCGTGGCAGCGCATCGTCTGCGCCATCGTGCGGCCGGGTTTCGCGAGCAGCAGTGGCGCAAGCGACAGATAGTCGGTTGCGCGGGTGCCCGGCACGCGCGCGTCGGTGTCGAAGATCCACAGCGGCGCGCGACCCGGCGAGAGCCGCACGGTCCAGCGCGCTTTCGTCGCCAGATCCATGAACGGGAATTCGGGCTGCGCGGGACCGACGAGTTCATCGACAGCGCCGATCGCGCGCGCGTAGCTCAGCGTCGCGTGATTGCCCGACAGCACGAGGTGATTGCCGTTGTCGATCGTCGCGCCGAGCGTGCGGTCGTAGTACGAGCGACAACGGCCACCCGCCTGCGCGGCGGCCTCGTGCAGCACGACCCGCGCGCCGCGCCGCTGCAGTTGTACGGAGGCGGCCAGGCCGGCGAGCCCGGCGCCGATCACATGAACGAGCCGCGCCATCAGAAGAACGCGTAACGGGCGACGATCCACAGCAGCCGCGCGCGCGGCTTGCTGACTTTCGTGCGCGGAATGTCGAAGCCGCGGTCCAGCGTGCGGTCGAGCAGGCAGCGGTACACGCCGGACATGATGCGCGGCGCGCGGACGTGCGCACGCGGCGCTGCGTCCATGATCGCGTCGGCGGCGGCGAAATGTTCCTTCGCGCGCTCGGCGATCGGTGCGCAGACGCGCGGCAGCGCCGGATCGTCGGCGATCGTACTGGGACTCGACACGGCGATGCCTTCGCGTGCGAGCAGTTCGCGCGGCAGATAGCAGCGGTTGATGCCGGCGTCCTCGTCGATGTCGCGCAGGATGTTCGTCAGTTGCAGCGCGCGGCCGAGGTGATGGGCGAGGTCGTGACCGGGTTGTTCCTGCATCCCGAATATCCTCACCGATAGCCGTCCCGCCGCGCTCGCGACGCGATCGCAGTACAGGTCGAGCGTGGCTTCGTCGGGTGCGCAGATGTCTTCGGCGGCGTCCATCGCCATGCCGTCGATCATCGCGTGGAAGTCTTCGCGCTGCAGATGGAACGTGTGAATGTGCCGCGTCAGCGCGGCCAGCGACGGGCGCGGCGCGCCGGCGTAGCAGTCGTCGATGTCGGCGCGCCAGTGCTCGAGCGCCGCGGCGCGCTCGGCGCGCGGCAGATCGCCGTCGGCGATGTCGTCGACGGCGCGGCAGAACGCATATACCTGGTACATCGCGTCGCGCTGCGCGGCCGGAAGGATGCGCATCGCGAGATAAAACGAGCTGCCAGAAGTCGCGGCAGCCGCATCGGTTTGTGTATCGTCCACGACGAGATTGGAAACGGCCAAGACGATCTCCGCTGAGGCGCCCAAGGGCGATGAAGAAGTCATGCCTACCCGCAGGGCAAGCCGTCCGCGCGCGCGGACACGCAAACAGACAACCGCAAACAAGCAAACAACATAAAGCCGGCCAGGAGGCCGGAAGCGGCGAAAAGTATACCAATGTTTGTTAGCTGCCGCAGTTTGGGAGCCGATCCGGGCGCTCCTGTACGGACAGGCGGCAGGCGGGTTGTCTAGCTGAACGCGATCGAGCGGTTGCGCCCCTGCCGTTTCGCGCTGTACAGCGCCGCGTCGGCTTCGTTGATCAGCACCTCGTACGCGGGCACGCCCGTGCGGGCCGCCGCGCCGCCGACGCTCGCGGTGACCGGCACGCTCACGCCCTGCACGTCGACCGGGGTATCGCCGATCGTGTGGCGGATTTTCTCGGCGACCCGCATCGCATCGTCGAGCGGCGTGCACGGCAGCAGCAGCGCGAACTCCTCGCCGCCGAACCGGCCGAACGTGTCCTGAACCCGCACCACCTCCGCGACCCGCT
>NZ_JBOIGG010000038.1:0-23078 GCF_050742655.1 Paraburkholderia sp.
AGCGGGTCGCGGAGGTGGTGCGGGTTCAGGACACGTTCGGCCGGTTCGGCGGCGAGGAGTTCGCGCTGCTGCTGCCGTGCACGCCGCTCGACGATGCGATGCGGGTCGCCGAGAAAATCCGCCACACCATCGGCGATACCCCGGTCGACGTGCAGGGCGTGAGCGTGCCGGTCACCGCGAGCGTCGGCGGCGCGGCGGCCCGCACGGGCGTGCCCGCCTACGAGGTGCTGATCAACGAAGCCGACGCGGCGCTGTACAGCGCGAAACGGCAGGGGCGCAACCGCTCGATCGCGTTCAGCTATGATCCATGCATCATCAATACTGCAGTCATAGATGACGTAGTTCATTCGTTTGTATAAGCTCAAAGCAAATGCACCTATCGAGCGTCTCAATCCGGAAGAAAAAATGGGATTTAGCATATTCGCTTTAGTTATTGCCCTGATTCTCTGTGCCCTAGGGCTAGTCATGAATCGCAATAGCCAAAGAAATCGCTGGCATGATAAAGATAGACATCGACGGCATTAATCGATCGATACCCTCGGAAGAAGGACCAAAGACATTTGTGTATGTTTGCATAGATGCTGGTAAGGAGCCGATCTGCCGAATGCCCCTCGCGACGAGGCAACGGCGCGAGCACTTGCGCTTCCTGTCAATACGTGATGTACTAGCGACGTTTACTGCTGGTCTCCAGCATCGACTTCGAGACCCTCTGGTTAGGTGTTACGTCAGTCTAGCCTGCGGCGTTTATTTAGATGTGTTCCGTGCGTCATGCGCTAGCATGACGGGAGAATGTATTTTATCTCGAACGGCTGACACGTCCTAATTGGATCTGTGCATTTTCTTCAAACACATAGTTGTCTCGCTAGCCCGCGTCTTCAGGCGTGCTAGCGGTAGCTATTCTCCAATCGTGTGAAGGCCACAATTCCAAGCCATTTTGGCCCTGTCACGGTCACGCGCTCTGTGGCCATATACTCCCTTCTCCCATCCTGCCCCTTCGGGTAGCAGGCCAGCAATGGCACCGCTCCCCCCACACCATTTCGGCGCCCACAGCCCCCACATCCTGCGGCTGGCAATTACTACTGCCGTCGCCGGCAACCATGAACGACACCATCGTTTCGTTATCCCGCTTGAAATGAAGGTATAGCCGCGCCCTGCGTGGTTCGCAACCTCAACGCCACCTTCTTCTCCGTTCGACTCATCGCACACGATCCTGCCCAGATCATTGTGCGCCCCTTGAAAGGACGCTGTTGCGTAAACACGCGCGCGCATCGCGTCGGGCCCCCTATGAGCGTTGTCAAGAGGTCAAACCGGCAGAGGAAACGATGGGTATTAAGGCAAAACTCGTTCATGAGGCATCGATCATCAGTCGACGCGCAGGAGGCAGTATCCGCAATCAAACCCAGCGCTACAAGCTTGCATCGACGTTTTTCGATTTTCTGCAAAAAAGACAGCAACTACCGAGGCGCATCAAGGAAATTGACGAGAAATTGCTCTTTCCATTCGTGGCGATGCATTTAGGAAAGGAAACTGGTATCGGACACCTGCACAATACGTTAGCTGCCATCCGAGTCATCCTGCGTCATGCGGGAGTCGACATCGAAGGCGTAAGCAACAAGGAACTAGGAGTTCCACACAGATCACGAATCGGAAAAAAGAGGCCCTACACTGCTGACGAACTCAAGATGCTATGGCCACGCGCACGGAGGAAAGACACCGGCTTCTATCACATCGTGCGCCTGCAGTATCTTCTTGGGCTTCGCAGCCAAGAAGCCTTAATGTGCGGGCCGAATCTCGGCGACTGGCTCGAGCGCTTGCAATCGCAACGAACCAACGCCTTGTTGCCTGTCACAAGGGGAGCAAAAAATGGCCGATACAGGGAAATCTCCGTATTGAAAGAGCGGGCAGAGGAAACTCGCTCCGCGGTAAGCGACGCTTATACCTACTGCGCTGACCGAAGCTTTCGATTCCTTTGCGCAACCGGGGATTTAAAAAAAGCGAGGATGCGCCTGATTACGCTTTATAGATGCACCGGAATGATTGGCGAATGCTCATCACATGCACTCCGATACACATATGCCTGCGAAAAAGCACTGGAATTACTTGATGAAGGTATAGATCATCAGAAGACTCTACGTCTCCTCAGCAGCTATCTAGGTCACGGTGATAGTCGATACCTCTGGATCAAATCAGTTTACTGCCGAAGCATCGCACATCGATTCTGTGCCCAAGGCAATAACAAGTCCCGTAGCGCCCAGCATCAACGTACCACGGCAAGCGACCCGCAAAACACGACTGCGAGTACGGCCAGTACTCACACAGGACATCGCATTGACCTGAGTTATCACCACACGGCGCCAAACTAGCGTGAGCGGCGAAAGACGAGCGGTATCAAGAAATTGGGCCCGTTGCATAGCTGCGCAACGCAGCAACGCCGTCCCGCTTTTGTCGATCAAACTGGACCGTCGAAGCAGGACGGGCGATCCATTGGGCAACACGCGAATTGCAACCGAATGATCAGCAACTCGACCGGACCCAATTCATGAAGAAATCCAACGAAGCGCCCTTTCGGAGATATCAAGTAATTGACGTCTTCGCTCGATTTGACAAACCCCCGGTTATTGGCCCCAGTTCGCATCGTTTGCTCATTGAGTCACGTATAAAAATAATGCTATGGCCCTATTTACGACTCCGCCCACGGACATGCTTTCTGGAGCGCAACAAATCTGCAAATTGATGAACAAAGTCAACCACCAATTCGCGCTCATCGTCACCGAGGCCCTGGAGTGACTCCGAGATGGTAGCTACCTGGTCATCGATGTACCGAGAACCACGCCTCAATAACTGGTCAACCGAACACCCCAAGGCGTCACTCAGTTGTTGCAGGCGATAGAGTGTCGGCACACGCGAACCGCGTTCCCAGCGACTAATCGCCTCCTGCTCCAAGTTAATCATTTCAGCCAACCCGGCCTGCGTCAGCCCACGAGCACGTCGTTGTTCGGCAATAGCCGAACCTACGCGAGTCGCAAGAACTGCGTCCTGAACATCGTCAACAGATGGACTGGATCGAGTAGGCATAGGACGTAATGATGGTATCTATTCCATTTCCGATGAACGCCCATATTGGAATTAAAGATTCCAATATGGTTGAATTTGCCAGTCACTTTGTCTATCCTTGAGGTGCGCCCTCACGACGTCCCGCTTGTTGATAGTCGCGGCGCCAACTCCGGCGGTGACTGCTCCTTGCGTGGTCGCCGAGCATCGGTACAGGTGATTCGCAAACACATGTCGAAAACAAACCCGCTTGTCAGATTCCAACGCTTTTTAACTGTGTATGAAAACTGCCGCACAGCAACTCTAGGACGTGCGTTGCAAACGCCCTCGTTCGCGACGCGCACGCTGGAGATCATTTGTAGCGCGCCAGGAATAACAAGGCGCGACCTGACCAGTATCCTCGACGAACCCTCGGGACAGGTCATGGGAGCATTGCGCGATCTCCAGCGCCTCAGATTCATCGAGATTTATGATGAACAGCAAGGCTGCGTACCAGAGGTCATCATCCCGATAAAAGGAAGAATATACGGCATCGATAGTTACCAGCAGCTCGTAGCTCGTATGGCAGAGGAGGCAGGAATCGCCTGGCAACTGGATATTCTTTTGTCGCGCTATCAGAAGGTTCTGGTGGAAGCACTAGTTGAGCTGCATGGCGGCGAACAAAGCGTAGATCACCAAGCGCAACATCGCGTGCTAGTTGGATTGTGATTGGATCTTGGTACGATTAGCCACGCTGTATTCGATCGTCGAGGAAAAACGAGAGTCGAGCCTCTGCGGACCTCATCACAGCGGCAATGATGACGCGAAAGTTGAGGACTACCCCCCAAAGTCAAGAGGCTTCTCGGCAACCGCATGGATCATTGAGCATCTGCGCCTACACGCGACGTGACTCGTGATCAAAGCTGCTCACTCGAATTGCGCGCAGGCGGCCTACGCCTGAACGGTCGGCGCAAACGCCGACCGGCTAATCAGGAAAGTGCTAGCGCAACCATTGGTGTGATGCTTTCAACACCAACATCGCGATGCACGCTGGCGGTCGCACCGTCGGCCCCTTCGCTGCGCCCCTCGCTGATCCTGAACACGGCCACTGCCTCCCGCAGCGCCTCCGCCTGCTCATCAAGCGACTTCGCCGCGGCCGCCGCTTCCTCGACGAGCGCGACGTTGTTCTGCGTCACCTCATCGATCTGCGCGATCGCCTGATTAACCTGCTCGATGCCCGAGCTCTGCTCGCGCGCCGCCGCTTCGATCTCGCCCATGATGCGCGTGACGCGTTCCACCGCCTGCATCGCGTCCTTCATCGTGCCGCCCGCCTGCACGACGAGCGATGCGCCCTGCTGGACCTGTGCCGCTGAATGCCCGAGCAGCTCCTTGATCTCCTTCGCCGCCGTCGCCGAGCGCTGCGCAAGACTGCGCACTTCGCTTGCGACCACCGCGAAGCCGCGCCCCTGCTCACCGGCACGCGCCGCTTCGACGGCCGCGTTCAGCGCCAGGATGTTGGTCTGGAACGCGATGCCTTCGATCATCCCCGTGATCTCCGTGACCTTGCGCGACGATTCGGTGATGCCGTCCATCGTCTGCGTCACGCGCTGCACGACCTCGCCGCCACGCGTGACCGTCTCGAGCGCGCCGCGAGCGAGGCGGTTCGCCTCCTTCGCGTTGTCGGCGTTCTGCTTCACCGTCGACGACAGTTCCTCGATGCTCGCCGCCGTTCGCTCGAGCGCCGCTGCCTGCTGCTCCGTGCGGCGCGACAGATCGAGGTTACCCGCCGCGATCTCCTTCACGCCGTGCGCGATCGCACTTGAGCTGCCGCGCACTTTGGCGACCGTGTCCACGAGACCATCGCGCATCCGCGTCAGCGCGCCGAGCAGCTGTCCCATCTCGTTGCGCGAACGCTCGCCGACCACGATCGTCAGATCGCCGGCCGCGATGTGTTCGAAATGCGAGATCGTCTGCTTCACCGGACGGATCAACGCGACCGACAGCGCCATGCGCGCGGCTACGCCGATCACGATCGCCAGTGCGCCGATGCCCGCGAACAGCATGACCGACATCCGGAAGCGCTGTTCGACGTCGTCGGCGCCGCGGCGCTGGTTCTCCATCTGCAGACGCTCGAGCGAATCGATCGCTTTCGCATAGATCTTGTAGTAGCGATCCGCGGTCTCGCCCTGGATCGTGCGGAACGTGTTGAAATCGTTGTCGATGAGCGCCTTGTGCTCGGGCTCGATCGCCTGATCGACCAGCGCGGCGCGCGCCTGCGATACCGCCTGCGCGAGCTTGCGCTCGTCGTCGCTCGCGAACGGACCCGCTGCATACGCGCGAAAATCGTTGTTCGAGTCGACCAGCACCTTGTGCGCGGCGGCCAGCAGACCGTCCGTCTCCTTGCCGACGCTGAAGAGCGTCTCGTAGCTGCCGAGCGAGAGCCGCACCTGCAGCAGTTTCTCCGAGCTGGCCTTCAGCGACGCGAGCCCAGCCGAACTGCGCTGCAGTTCGCGCAGACCGTCGCTGGTGTGCTTCAGCGCGCCGTAACCGACCCCGATCACCGTCAGAAGAAACGCAACGAAGATGCAGATGATCAGGGTCAACCCTCCGCGGATGGTGACGTTATTGAGCATGATGGTTCCGTCCGTTCTCGATGGCGTGTGCGGGCCCGCCGGCACGGCGTCCCTCAGCAGGATATCGGCGCCGGCACGATGCCGATGGATAGGGGATATCCATGAGACAGCCACAGCCGGCGCGGCCTGCCGCACCTGGCACCCGGCGGAACCGACAGGATTCGTTTGTATAATCATGCGTTTGCTTTCTGGCCGGCCACTCTATGCTTAGCTTTGCGCTCGGATTCATCGTTTCGCTGGTGGTCACGCTGCTGATCGTGCGCTATGCGCATCTGCACGAAAAGTTTTCGACCGACACCGATCTGGCCGGCGTACAAAAATTCCACGTACGGCCGGTGCCGCGTATCGGCGGTACGGGGATACTCGTCGGGCTTGTCGTGTCGGCCGTGCAGTTGCATCGCGCCTATCCGGCCGTGTCCGGCGGGATTCTCGGGCTGATCGCGTGCGGCATGCCCGCGTTCGCATCGGGCCTCGCGGAAGACCTGACGAAGCGCGTGTCGCCGCTCGCGCGGCTCATCTGCACGATGGGCGCCGCGGCCCTCGCTTACTTCGTGCTCGGCATCGCGGTGACGCGTATCAGCGTGCCGCCGCTCGATTTCCTGCTCACGTATGCGGTCATTTCGTGCACGGTAACCGTGCTCGCGGTCGCGGCGCTGGCCAATGCGATCAACATCATCGACGGCTTCAACGGGCTCGCGTCGATGGTCGCGTTCATGATGTTCGCGTCGCTTGCCTACGTGGCGTTCCAGGTGTCCGATCCGATCGTGCTGTCCGCGTCGCTGATCATGATGGGGGCCGTGATGGGCTTCTTCATCTGGAACTTCCCTGCGGGGCTGATCTTTCTCGGCGACGGCGGCGCCTACTTCATCGGCTTCATGCTGGCCGAACTGTCGATCATGCTGGTGATGCGCAATCGCGACGTGTCGGCGTGGTACCCGGTGCTGCTGTTCATGTACCCGATCTTCGAGACGTGCTTCTCGATCTACCGGAAGAAGTTTATCCGCGGGATGTCGCCGGGCATCCCCGACGGCGTGCACCTGCACATGCTGGTCTATAAGAGGTTGATGCGCTGGGCGGTGGGCGTGCGGACCGCGCGCGAACTGACGCGGCGCAATTCGCTGACGTCACCGTATTTGTGGCTGCTTTGTCTGATCGCCGTGGTTCCGGCGACGCTGTTCTGGCGGCATACGGTGCATCTGTTTTGTTTTGTGGTGGTGTTTGCGGCGACTTATGTGTGGCTTTATGTGAGTATTGTGCGGTTTAAGTCGCCGCGGTGGTTGGTGGTGAGGAAGGGGCGGGAGTGACGTAGACGTGCAAGCGTTTCCGCTGCAGTCACCCCAGCACTCAGCGGGCAGCGAGTCCCGTTCCTGTCGATACGCTTTGGAGTGCAGGTGACAGCGTAGGCTGATACTCCGGCACCCAGCGCCGCAGATCACGCCGCACTTCGTCGTCAGCAGGTACCCGATGCTGCATCAACCAAGGCAGTAACTCGTCCAGCAGATTGTCCGCCACACCTCGAGCCTGTGCGATCCGGAGTTTGGGGTGCGGGGTACGCGTCGTCGTCTCGTCGTCGGCGAGCAACTCCTCGTACAGTTTCTCGCCTGGCCTCAAGCCGGTAAACACGATCCGGATCTGTTCTTCCGCAAACCCGTAGAGCCTGATCAAGTCTCGAGCGAGGTCGACGATTTTCACGGGCTCGCCCATATCGAGAATAAAGATCTCTCCACCCTGCCCCATGCTCGATGCCTGCAACACAAGTTGCGAGGCTTCCGGGATAGTCATGAAGAACCGGGTAATCTCGGGATGCGTGACCGTGACAGGCCCACCCTTCGCGATCTGCTGCTGGAATTTGGGAATCACGCTCCCTGCGCTACCCAGCACATTGCCGAAACGAACAGTCTCGAACTGAGTACGAGCGCTGGTTTGCTGCAACGCCTGACAGGCCATCTCAGCCAGACGTTTACTCGCGCCCATCACGTTCGTGGGATTCACCGCCTTGTCCGTCGAGATCAGCACAAAGTGTCTGACGTTATGACGAATCGCGGCGCGCGCTACGCGGTAGGTACCCAGCACGTTATTGCGCACCGCCTGCCACGCATTCTGCTCTTCCATCAACGGTACGTGCTTATAGGCAGCCGCGTGAAAGAGAATATGCGGTGTGTGACGCGACAACACCTGGTCGAGCAACAGCGAATCCTTGGCATCGCCGATGACGGGAATCACCGACACGCCCGGGAAACGCTCGTGCAACTCCTCCGTGAGCCGATACATTGCGTACTCGGAAAGATCGAACGCGATCAACTGCGCGGGCTCAAAACGCAGGATCTGACGGCACAGTTCGGAACCGATCGAACCACCGGCTCCGGTCACCATCACCACGCGATTGTGCAGAAGCGCCTCGACATGCGGCGTATCGATTTTCACCGGATCGCGACCCAGCAAATCTTCCAGGTCGATGTGCCGCACACGGGACAGAAACGCTTGCCCCTGCGTCAGCGTGGTCAATGCCGGTAGCACCATGGCCCGGACGCCTGCGCGCACGCACAGCGTCGCTACGCGCCGTTGCGCTTCGACGGTAGCAGAGGGGATCGCGATGATTGCGTATTCGGTCTTCATCGATTCCGCGAGTAGCGGAAGATCGCTGATGGGCCCCAAAACCTTATAGCCATAAATCTCGCGACCATGCTTGGCCACATCGTCATCCAGCAGACCGACGAGCCGCCATTCGCTCGAACGCGAGAGCTCCCTGGCAAGACTCGCACCGGCTCTACCCGCTCCCAGAACAATGACCGGTTTGCCCTGCGCAACCAGGCCACCGTACAGATAGAACTCTTTGGCCGCACGATAAAGTGCCCGCGAACCGCCCATTGCAAGAAAAAGGAGCAGCGGGGATACGACCAGTACAGAACGGGGGACGATTGGGTTCGGTTGGACCATTAACAACACGACCATGGCGATCAGCGCGCCCGACACAACGGCCTTGGAAATCCGCATCAGGTCCGGCAAGCTCGCGAATACCCACATGCCGCGATATAGACCGTAGATACGAAACATCACGGCGTAGACGGGCAGCACCCATAGAAGCGAATGCATCGCTCCCATACGGAATTCGATGGGCACTGCGCCGTTGAAACGGATGACATACGCTATCAACCATGCAGCCGCAACGGCACAGAGGTCGAAAAGGAAAGCGCTGAAAGACAGCCACGAGGCTCTGGATCGAATCATCAGCGTCATACCTCGGAGTGTTCGGACTGCATTGACTGGAAACGACGCCAGCGGACATCGACTGCTACGCCCATCAGACATAAAACGACGAGCCACATCGCGACCACACCCCACTGAACTGTGGAAGGACGCCCCAGCGCATAAATAGCAAGCATTATGCCAATCATCATTACGACATACCAGACGCATGCGGTCCCTGCGTGACCGATGCCGGATCGAACCATGCGTTGATAGTAATGCTCCCGATGCGCTTGCCAAAACTTCTCACCACGAAGCAAGCGCCTCGTAAGAGTGATCGACGCATCCGTAATAAATGGTGAGAAAACCAGCATTGGAAACCAGATCGGCCAGACGTTGCGAAGCCAACCCCAGTAACCCAATGCGCCGGCTAGAAAGCCCGCGGATATGGATCCCGCATCGCCGAGGAAAATGCGCGCAGGGTGGAAATTGAATAATAGAAAACCGAGTGCAGCTCCCGCCACCGCTGCCGCGGCCAACGCTAGTTCTGGAAGCGGGTGCGTACTGACCAGAGCGGCAATGGCATAACCTGAAAAACCGAACAGCGTCATACCACCGGCAAGTCCGTCCGCGCCGTCCATAAAGTTGTAAAGATTGACCAACCAGACCATCAAAAATGACAACGCGGCCAGTAACCACCACGGAACCGCCGCCGGATAGAGCGCCACCAGCCCCACCACCGCGATCAGGTGCGCAGCGAAACGCACGCGGGCGGGAAGCCCGCGACGATCGTCGATCTGCGAGACCGCTCCGAGAAACGCGGTAGCCGCGGCCGCGAACCACAGGCTCGGTGCAACCAGCACGATGGCCACGACCGAGACCGGCACCATGCCCCATCCCCCCACCCGTGGAGTGGGACGGCTATGCAATGAGCGATCGTTCGGAATGTCGGTTGCGAGACGCCAGGCCAAGCCTGTCTTCAGCAAAATCGATAGCACCAGAGCACAGGCACAGCCCGCTCCTAGCGCTGCAAGCGTTGCGTCGAGCAGTGGAACAGTCGCGACAGGCGCTCCAGTGGCCATGAACAATCTCAATGTATTGACCGGTACCAGCGAGCCGTTTCTGCAAGCCCATCGTCGGTCGAATACGGCGGCTGCCAGCCCAGCACGGTGGCAATCCGGCCCGTGTCGACCTGCAAACTCCCAATCAACCGGTCGATCTGCGATGAACGATGAGTCAGCCGGCCGGCGGTGCGCATCAAGCTCACGGGCACCGGCAGCAATCTAACCGGCTTCTGCAAATGCCTGGCGAGCATCCGAGCCAGTTCCGCCACCGTCCAATCGACGCTATCGGCAACATGAAAACACTGGCGGGTCGCGCGCGGATCAGTCGCGCAGCGCATCAGGGCATCAGCCAGGTTATCCACATACACAATACTGCGCTTCGCGCGCACTGCGGCGATCGGCAACGGCACGCCCTTCCATACTGCATCCAGGAGTCGCAAAAAATTCGCGCGGACTTCCGGACCATATACCAGCGGCGGACGGACGATCACAACGTCGAGACCTGTCTCGTTTCCGTAGCGAATCAGAGCTCGCTCCGCTTCCAGCTTCGAACGGCCATACGCATCCTGTGGCAATGGTGAATCATCCTCACGAAGCGGACGTCCCACGTCGATTTCGGCCACGGCCTTGATGCTGCTGACGAACACCATGCGTCGTGCCCCGTTCAGATGAGCCGCTTCAGCAATGCGCAAGGCGCCTTCGACGTTGGTCGCGCGGAACGACGCATCCGGGTCGGCCGCAACGTCATGCAGCATGTGGACGCGGGCCGCCAGATGCACCACACAGTCCGGCTGCAGCGTATGTGGCCATGCACGGCGAAGACCCTCGAAGTCTTTGCTGTCGTCCACCCACTCCTGCACCCCGCTTGCGCAAGCGCCTGCGTGACGCACCAAACCCGTCACAGCGTGGCCGTTTTCGACCAGCGTGCGACTCAGTGCACGCCCTACGAATCCGTTGGCACCGGTCACAAGGATATGGCTCATAACCATTTCCATCCGAACCGGTTAAAAAACTTGTATGCCGACGCGAGGAACATCCTGATATGCGCGGCTCCCTTGCGGGCAGCTCCGCCGCCGTGATGCCTGACGCGCACGACGGGTGCATAGACTACTCGTGCGACGTCATGAGTGCGCAGGCTCAGATCATAGTCCTCGAAGTAGAGAAAATAACGGGCATCGAAGCCCTCCAGTTTCGTGAGCACGCGCGTCCGAAACAGCATGAAGCAACCGCTGACGATCGGCGGATCCCATATCGTGTCGCGATCGTTAATGACGTCCTGCATTTCATACCGTGCGAGACGACGCGCGAAGAACCGACGCACACCAGCCGGCAGAAATCCCCGGACAAACAGGTCCAGCAGTGTCGGATAGCGGCGGCACAGGTACTGCAAGCCGCCCTTCTCGTCGCCGATGCGCGGGCTTATCAATCCCACGTCCGGGTGCGAATCGAATAAATCCAGCGCTCGTACGAGCGCGTCGCGATCGAGGTCGATGTCTGGGTTAAGCACCAGATGATAACGATGCCCGGTCTGTGCGATCGCCAGATTGTGCCCGCGCCCATAACCTACATTGCCGTGCCCCGTCACGATCGAACACGTGATGTCGTGAGCACGCAAATCCTGAAGCGCAGCATCGATATCGGGTAAATCACCGTTATCGATCAGGTAGAGCTCGACTGAAAATGCGGGATGCAAGGCGCGCAACGCATCGCATGCGGCGCTGAAACTGGCGAGCGTGCTCATCAGTCGAGCCACGTCCGGCCGATAAACGACTATGGAAACAGACAAACCCTCGATTTCGGACCGCGGCACGGCGATAACAATCATGTGATTAGGATGGCGTGCCTTATGAGGGCACTTTGCGTTGCGAGACCGCAACAAGACGGGAGTGTGCTCAAAAATCGGGCGTTCGGCAACCGGGCTTGCCCTTTGTTACGGCTCGTACATCTCGTTAATTTGCTCCACCGTTCGCGTCCTGCAACTTGTCTCGCAAAATCAGTGACTTCCGCGTGTAAGGTGTTGTGCGGTTAATCATGAAATAGTAAAGTAGCGCCGCCCAGCCGCTTCTCACCTTTCCGAACGCCGCAGTGCCCCGGCCTGGCTCGCGGCGGAGCGTCGCTCATTGTTACCGCCCTCAGGGCTGACCGAATGCGCAGCAGACCCCTCGTCGTCGATCTCGATGGCACCTTGATTCGCTCGGACGTTCTGATCGAATCTGGATTTGCCTTCCTGAAAGCGGCACCACACCGCTTCTATGAGCCGCTGCTATGGCTCGCACAGGAAGGCAAGCCTGGATTGAAGGCGCGCCTCGCCAATGCGACACATGTAGACGTTACCGTACTGCCTTATGACGCCACGGTTCTCGAATGGCTGAAGGCGGAGCGCAAGGCCGGACGCACGCTGGTGCTGGCCACAGCAAGCCATGAACGTTATGCGCAAGCCATTGCTGCGCACCTCGGTCTGTTCGATCGGACCTTCGCCACGCACGACAGCGTGAACCTGTCCGCGCACAACAAGCGCGAGGCACTCGTGGCCGAGTACGGAGAAAAGGGCTTCGACTACGCGGGAAACTCACATGACGACGTTGTCGTCTGGCAGTCCGCTGAACGCGCCTATGTGGTTAATCCCAGTAACGGTGTCGAGCGCGCAGCGCACAAGATCGGCAACGTCGAGCGGGTAATCGAGTCGCGGCCGCCCACGCTGAAAATATGGGCAAAATCACTACGACTGCATCAATGGTTAAAGAATCTACTGATCTTCGTGCCCTTACTGGCCGGGCACCGGTTGTCGCACCCCGATCTTGCCATCGCCGCGCTGCTGGCGTTTCTCGCGTTTGGTCTTTGCGCTTCCAGCGTGTACCTTCTTAACGATCTGCTCGACCTCGAAGACGACCGTCATCATCCGGTCAAGCGCAGGCGACCGCTCGCATCAGGTGCGTTGCCGCTTACGTGGGGAATCGCACTGTTCCCTGCTCTGCTCGTAAGCGCATTTGCTATTGCCTGGGCGTTGCTACCGTGGCGCTTTTCGGCCGTGTTGCTCGGGTACTACACGCTGACGCTTGCCTACTCGATATTCCTCAAGCGCCAGGTGATGGTGGACGTAGTCGTGCTGGCTCTGCTCTACACGATACGGATCATCGCAGGAACCGCGGCCGTTGCAACGCACCTGACGTTCTGGTTGCTGGCTTTCTCGATGTTTATTTTCCTGAGTCTCGCTCTCGTCAAACGCTACGCCGAACTGCATTTGATGAAAGAACGCGGCCTTATGAAAACGCGCGGGCGCGGTTACGTTGCGAGCGATCTGCCGCTGATCTCGTCGCTCGGTACCGCATCAGGCTATCTGGCGGTACTTGTGCTGGCGCTGTACATCCAGGACGCCAAGACTGCCGGTCTGTATCGTCACCCGCAAGTCATATGGCTCGCTTGCCCCCTACTGCTCTACTGGGTCAGTCGAACCTGGATGATTGCTCACCGCGGCCTGATGCACGATGATCCAATCGTCTTTGCTGCTCGGGACCGCGTCAGCCTTTTCACCGTCGCGCTGTGCGGTGCGGTTTTCTGGGCGGCCACCTAGGCAATGAGTACAGTGCTGTCGTGGGGACGCTACCCAAACGCGCCACAGGAAGTACATACCATTGCGTGGCGGGACGCGGTGCCCGCCGTGTGGCTGAATACAATCCGCGAGCACCAGACGACATTGGCATTCGGCAACGGCCGCAGCTACGGCGATAGTTGCCTCGCCGCGTCGGGTCATGTATTGCAGACGTTGCCACTCGATCGTCTGATCGCTGCGGACTGGCAAAACGGTTTGCTGCGCGCCGAGCCGGGCATTACGCTTGGTCAGATTCTCGACGTCGCCATTCCTCGCGGCTGGATGCTACCCGTCACTCCGGGCACCAAGTACGCAACGCTAGGCGGTGCGATCGCCAACGACGTTCATGGGAAAAATCATCACGTGCGCGGTACCTTTGGCCGGCACGTGCGGCGCTTTGCGTTGCTTCGCAGCGATGGCACCCAATTCGAATGTGCCCCCGACGAGCATGAGGAATTCTTCTCGGCGACCATAGGCGGGCTCGGACTCACCGGGCTTATTCTGTGGGCGGAAATCCAGTTGATACCGATCCGGTCAAGCAGGATCGATGTGACCAGCATCCGCTTCGCCAATCTCGACGAGTTCTTCGCATTGTCGGAAGAGCTTGACCCGCTGCACGAATACAGCGTCGCCTGGGTGGACTGCCAGAGCAGCGGTGCACAGCTTGGACGCGGCATCTTCATGGTGGGTGACCACGCGGCTGACGGACCGCTCGAGGTGGTGAAGCGCAAGAAACGCACCGTTCCGTTCACGCTGCCCGTGCCGGTATTTAATCGCGCGACTTTGAGTGTCTTCAACGAACTCTACTATCGCCGACAGCAACGTACGAGAGCGCAGGCGCAGGTCAGCTACGACGCCTATTTCTATCCGCTCGACAGTCTGCTGGAATGGAACCGGATCTACGGCAGGGCGGGCTTTCAGCAATACCAATGCGTAGTACCTCCGAGCGTGGCGCGCGACGCAACGCGCGCGATTCTCGATGCAATCGCCCGCAGCGGGACCGGTTCGTTTCTTGCAGTATTGAAACGGTGCGGCGATTTGCGCTCACCTGGACTACTCTCGTTTCCACGCGAAGGCACGTCCCTCGCACTCGATTTCCCGCAGCGCGATGCGCTGAATGCGAGGCTCTTCTCGCAGCTCGACGCAATCGTGCGTGAAGCAGGGGGCCGCATCTATCCCGCGAAGGATGCGCATATGTCGGGTGCCGACTTTCGCGCGGCATACCCTCAATGGCAACAACTTGAAGCGCTGCGCGACCCGGCCATGCTTTCGCGCTTCTGGGAACGGACGACTCAAACATGAAAAATATTCTTATCGTCGGCGCTACATCGGCGATCGCCATTGCATGCGCCCGCCAATGGGCAACGCAAGGTGCGCGTTTTTTTCTCGTAGCCCGCAACGGTGAACGGCTCGAGCAGGTCGCGTCAGATCTGACTACTCGCGGCGCACAGCTCGCCGCGAGTTACCAGCTCGATATAGACCAGCTCGATCAGCACGCCGCCATGCTGCAGCGTTGCACAAGCGAGCTGGGCCCGCTGGACGTCGTACTGATCGCACCCGGAACTTTGCCCGATCAGATCGCCTGCCAGGCAGACCCTGCGGTTGCGGTGCGTGAATTCAACACGAATGCCGTTTCAGTGATTGCTCTGCTGACGCCGATCGCCAACGCGCTCGAGGCGCAAAAGCACGGCACGCTGGCGGTGATCTCGTCGGTGGCGGGCGATCGCGGACGACCGTCGAACTATCTTTACGGTAGTGCGAAGGCTGCGCTGTCCGCGTTCTGCGAAGGACTGAATGCACGGCTCTTTAAGGCCGGCGTACATGTATTGACGATCAAACCGGGGTTTGTCGCCACGCCAATGACCACGGGCTTGCCGTTGCCTGGGCCGCTTGTTGCGACCGCAGACAAGGTGGGAAGCGATATTGTCCATGCCGTCGAGAAGCGCAAGGACGTGCTTTATACGCCGTGGTTCTGGTCGATCATCATGCTGATTATTCGATCTGTACCAAGGTTGATGTTCAAGCGTGCGTCTTTGTGAGGTGGGTGAATGTCAGCGAATAGTATATAGACCGTCTGGAATTACGTCGTCTTCCTCCTGGGTGCAATTACGGCGGCTACGACGATCATTGCTGTGTGGCGTAATTTTTCGCCACTTGCCGTAACGAACGAAAAGACAATGCTCGCATCCCCCAAAAGTTCGCCATAGCAAGCAGACGATCGATGGACTACCTAGCTCGATGGGATGTGTTGAGCCAGCCTGTATCATGCAACGATACAGAATTGCAGAAGCACACCACTATTCGCCGAACAAACATATGGAACCGACTCGCATTCTTCTTCCTGGTGGTGCCGGCCTGGTCGGCCAGAATCTTGTCGCGCGGCTGAAAGCGCGTGGATACCGCAACCTCGTAGTTCTAGACAAGCACAAGGCCAATCTCGACGTATTACGTCGAGTGCATCCGGATGTGACAGCGGTCTACGCCGATCTCGCCGAGCCAGGCGAGTGGGCACAATACTTCGACGGTGCCGATCTCGTCGTCATGCTTCAGGCTCAGATAGGCGCGCCAACCCTCGAACCGTTTACCCGCAACAACATTGTCTCGACGCGCAATGTACTCGACGTAATCAAGCGCTATCAGATTCCCTATACCGTGCACATCAGTTCGTCGGTCGTGAATTCGGTCGGTGAGGATTTCTACACAGAAACCAAGCGCGAACAAGAGGAAATCGTACTTGCGTCTGGCATCGAATGCGTTGTGCTACGGCCCACGTTAATGTTTGGCTGGTTCGATCGCAAGCATCTAGGCTGGCTGTCACGCTTCATGCATCGCGTGCCGGTATTCCCTATTCCCGGTAGTGGCCGCTACATGCGCCAGCCGCTGTATGTGGGCGACTTCTGCAATGTGATCATCAGCTGCATCGAGTCGCGCATCAAGGGGCAGGCATTCAACATCACGGGACTCGAGCATGTCGACTATATCGACATCATCAGGCAAATCAAGCGTGCCACGCATGCACGCTGCGCGATTGTTCGCATCCCCTACAGCCTCTTCTATGTGCTGCTGAAAATCTATGCGTTGTTCGACAAGAACCCGCCGTTTACCGCCGATCAACTCAACGCCTTGACGGCGGGTGACGAGTTTGAAGTGATCGACTGGGAGGGTATCTTCAAGATACACGCCACTCCCTTTGCAAGCGCAATGGACGAAACTTTCAACGATCCAACCTATAGCCATATCGCGCTCGAATTTTGAGTGGACAAAATCCATGAGCACAGAACGTATTGCGGTTTTAGGAGCAGGCCCGATGGGTCTTGGCGCGGCTTACCAACTCGTCAAGGATGGGCGCAAACCCATCATTTTCGAAGCGGACGATCGCGTCGGCGGAATGGCTGCCTGTTTCGACTTCAGTGGCCTTTCGATCGAACGCTACTACCACTTTCATGCGATCTCGGATCATGCATTCTTTGAAGTACTGCGTGAACTTGGCATCGAAGAAAAGATGCAGTGGCGCGAAACCAAGATGGGTTACTTTTACCAGGGTCGTGTGCAGCCATGGGGCAACCCGATGGCGCTACTGAAATTCAAGGGACTTAGCCTGCAGGCGAAATTCCGCTATGGGTTGCATGCATTTCTCTCCACCAAACGCAACAACTGGAAACCCCTCGATCATGTAGAGGCGACCGGCTGGATCCGCCGCTGGATCGGCGAGGAGGCGTGGGAAGTGCTGTGGCGTCGATTGTTCGACTACAAGTTCTACGACTATGCGTACAACCTCTCCGCGGCATGGATCTGGAGCCGCATCCGTCGCATCGGCCGCTCGCGCTACAACCTCTTCCACGAAAAACTCGGCTATCTCGAGGGTGGTTCCGATACTCTCCTCGAAGGCATGCGCCGTTACATCGAGGCGAACGGCGGGGAATTCAGGCTCGGCACGCCCGCGCAGAAGGTAGTGATCGAAAACGGCAAGGTGACAGGGATCGAGGCCGGTGGCCAGGTGTTGCCGTTTGACAAAGTCATCAGCACGATCCCACTGCCCTACGTACCGCGCGTTATACCCGATTTGCCGCAGAACATCCTGGACGCGTTCCGCAGCGTAAAAAACGTCGCCGTCGTTTGCGTCATTGCAAAGCTAAAGAAACCGGTCACCGAAAACTTCTGGCTCAATACAAACGATCCCGAAATGGATATCCCAGGCATCGTGGAGTACACCAACCTGCGACCGCTGGATCATCACATCGTCTATGTGCCGTTCTACATCCCAGGCGAGCATCCGAAGTATCAAGAGGCAGATTCGGTGTTCGTCGATAAAGTGAAGCGCTACCTGACGAAGATCAACCCGGAACTGAAACCAGATGACTTCATTGATGTGCGCGCGAGCCGGTACCGGTTTGCACAGCCGATCTGCGAACCGGGCTTTCTGGACCGTCTGCCGCCGATTCAATTGCCAATCGACGGCCTGCTCGTCGCCGATACGTCATATTACTATCCAGAGGATCGCGGAATTTCCGAGAGCCTCGGGCTGTCGCGAAAGATGGCAAAGATGATATGACGCGAGTTCACACAGCAGTCAAGAGCGCCTTTGTCTCAAGAAGCTTCCTGCTGTTTCTGTTGACTGGCGGGTTTGCGGCAGCGGTCAACTGGAGTAGCCGGATTCTCTACAACATCTGGATGCCTTACTCGGCAGCCATTGTCGTCGCCTATATCACGGGGATGATTACGGCGTTCGTGCTCGCGAAACTGTTTGTGTTTACGAACAGCAAGCAATCGACTGGGAAGTCCGTATTTTTCTTCACGCTGGTAAACGTGGTAGCTGTATTGCAGACGTGGGCCGTGAGTATCGGACTCGCGTATCACCTTCTTCCGCGATTCGGGATCAGTTGGCACGCGCAAGATATCGCGCATGCGATTGGAGTTGTTGTTCCTGTATTTACCAGCTACGTGGGGCACAAGCGCTGGAGTTTTAAGCACTAGGGAGCGCCTTCATAAAACGCTCTGTCGACGCGCTAGCAAGCGACGACCCGTTCTGTCAACGCCTCACGATTGAGCAGGTCGCAGACGCGCAAGCTCAACGAAGCGTTCGGATCGGCTTGCATGCCAATCCGCATACTCCATGACCGTCGCGCATCAGTTCTTTCGCGAGATAGCGGTCGGTGAAGCCGTCTGCGCCGGTAATGAAAATTGCCTATATCAGAACGAGGTGCCAGCCTGGTTTCGGCGGATGTCCGCCTCGACCATCATCTGGCACAACTGTTCGAGAGTAGTCCTGGGCTCCCAGCCTAGCTCGTTACGCGCCTTGGCCGGATCACCAATTAGCAGATCAACCTCGGCAGGCCGGTGAAACTTGGGATTGATCCGGACAATCGTTTTACCGGACTTGGAGTCGACCCCGACTTCCTTATCGTCTTGCCCCTGCCACGCAATATCGAAGCCTGCCGCACGACCCGCCATCGTGACAAAGTCGCGGACAGTTTCGGTACGGTTGGTTGCCAGCACATAGGTATCGGGCTTACTGGCCTGAAGCATGCGCCACATGCCTTCAACATATTCTTTTGCGAAGCCCCAGTCTCGCTTTGCATCAAGGTTGCCCAGTTCGAGCAAATCAAGCTTGCCCAGACGAATCCTCGCAAGACTATCGGTAATCTTGCGCGTCACGAATTCCCTTCCGCGCAGCGGCGACTCGTGATTGAACAAAATGCCGCTACAGCCGAAAATGTTATAGCTTTCGCGGTAGTTAACAGTCATCCAGTGCGCGTAGAGTTTCGCCACACCGTACGGACTCCGCGGATAGAATGGCGTGCTTTCAATTTGAGGAACTGCCTGCACCTTCCCGAACATTTCAGAAGTACTCGCCTGATAGAAGCGAATCTCCGGGTTGACGATACGAATCGCCTCAAGAAGGTTCAACGCTCCGACGCCAGTAATCGAAGCGGTGGTGACAGGTTGATCAAACGACACGCCGACAAAACTCTGGGCCGCCAGGTTATAAATTTCTGTGGCCTTCGTTGTCTGAAGTAAACGAATGCCAGAACCGAGATCAGTCAGATCGTGTTCGACGAGATGCAGATCCGGATGGTCTGCCACCCCGACTTCCTCGATCCGCCAAAAATTCACGGAGCTGGTCCGCCGATAGGTGCCATATACTTCATAGCCCTTATCGAGGAGTAGTTGCGCCAAATAAGCGCCGTCTTGGCCAGTGATGCCAGTGATGATCGCAACGGTCATTTGCTATCCGGTTGAGTGATGTATCAATACTTCGCCGCTAACTTCCGATACCCATCGACTCAAGCTGTCACGGACAAAATCGGAAAACGGCCACTTCAGAACGATCAAGGTTGCACGCGAAATTGAGTTGAGACGTTTGCTTGCGGTCCCAAGCCACATTGGTGACCCCGTCGTATGAGAACCGATGTCGCTTCTGCCACCGCTATGCACGCTCGCGAATTCTACAAACTCAGCGACGAAACCGTAGCAAGCGGGGAGTTCCTCAGATGCGATGCGCTTTCCTAGCTTCGTCCACACACTTGCGACTACTAGTTTTTTGACGAGTAGCATCCATTCTTCGGCCCATAGCGAGACACTATACCATCATCCCCCCACCACGGAAGCGCAGCGTTGGCCGCAAACGTACGGCCCTTGCGGCTCCGCGGGTCAGGAAGCCCCCTGACCCGCCGCCCTCAACTCGAGTTCAGTCAAGACTCGCCGCATTGCATCCGGATTCGCATCATGCGTTGTTACCGTGATCCACAGGAATCCTGCTCAGCCCTGAAGAATTCGAACAAAATTTCCTTCTGTGCCGCTGCTTTCGAAACACCGGGCCGCCGCTAAACATCTCGATTTGTCGACGTCGACGATCGAGTCTTTCCTAGCGTTACAATGGCAATTGCTGTCACAGCATGCACCGATACTCCTACGGACACGGAACGCCTGTTGTCTTCCGCCCCCCAGAGGTCGTAGCACTATATGTGCCTAAGGCGACACCCGGCGACCGAGGTCAGGAATTCCGTTAAAATCGTTGATTGCATGCCATCCTAGTCCAACATTTTCGAGCAATCCCATGAAGATCATTCCCGTCATCATTTGTGGAGGCGCGGGGACCCGACTGTGGCCAGTGTCCCGCGAAGCCTTTCCGAAGCCGTTGCTGAAGCTGGCGGACGGGCAAAGCTTGTTGCAGAAAACGTTTCTGCGAGCGTCACGTATAGCGAACGCAGATGAAGTCGTGATCGTTACGAATCGCGAGACCTATTTCCTCACGAAGGACGAATGCGTCGAGGTGGAAACTGATGTCGCGCAGCTAGGGTTCATTCTGGAACCCACAGCTCGTAATACCGCTGCGGCAATAGCGGTAGCTGCAGAGGTCGTACGCCAGCAGCACGGTCCGGACGCCATCATGTTGGTGATGCCGGCCGATCAATTGATCGAAGATGAAGCCGCCTTTGGCGAAGCCGTGCAGCACGCCGTGGGTTCCGCACAGGAAGGTCGGCTCGTCACGTTCGGGATTCGCCCGACCGGTCCGGAAACCGGCTACGGCTACATTGAATTCGAAGCGCAGCCGCTGCCAGGCGCGCAAGCTGTCCACAAGGTCGTGCGCTTCGTCGAAAAGCCTGAGCTGGAGGTTGCCAAAGAACTGGTGGCAGACGGCCGCCACCTATGGAACGCCGGCATGTTCTGCTTTACTGCCGAGACCATGCTGGCCGAGCTGGCGCTTCATGTACCGGGCGTTGCAGAACCGTCACTCAGTGCGGTGAACGAAGCCAAACGAAGCACGTCTGACGACGGCTACGCGATCGAACTCGACAACACGCAATTCAGCAAGTCTGAGAACATCTCCATCGACTATGCGGTCATGGAACGCTCAGATAACGTGAACGTTGTGCCGTGCGACATGGGCTGGAGCGACATCGGCTCGTGGCAATCGATCAGCGAATTGACGCTACCAGATGAGCGCGGTAACAGGATTCATGGTGAAGCCGAGTTGCACGACGTTGATAACTGCTTCGTCCGCAGCGACGGTCGGCTGATCGGGATGGTCGGGGTCCAGGACGTGATCGTGGTGGATACGGCGGATGCATTGCTGATCGCTGCCCGCGACCGCGCGCAGGATGTGAAGCAGATCGTCGCGAAGCTCAAGAGTGCGAATCACGACGCGTACCGCCTGCACCGTACCGTGCATCGCCCGTGGGGCACATATACCGTGCTTGAGGAAGGTGACCGCTTCAAGATGAAGCGCATCGTCGTGAAGCCGGGCGCATCACTATCGCTGCAGATGCACCATCACCGTAGCGAGCACTGGATCGTGGTGAGTGGCTGCGCGGACATTGTCAACGGCGATCAGCTCATTTCACTGCAACCCAACGAGTCGACCTATATCCCTGCCGGCCACAAGCACCGTCTGATCAATCCAGGCGTGATGAATCTGGTCTTGATCGAGGTCCAGTGCGGCGAGTACCTCGGTGAAGACGATATCGTCCGATTCGAAGATATCTACGGGCGCGCACCGGCCGCCTGAGTTACGAAAGGGCACGCTTTGTGTCCTCAAAACGGAAATGCGGCTGGTGGTACATTAGTCCAACGTCAGGATTTTCATACTCTAGTAGGGGTACAACACCTCCTTCGAGCGCCATCGTCACTGCCTGGGCTCGCCCGCAGCTATCGTCCGACATCCCCCGATCATCGCCGATGCACTGCAGTACCGCATCGATAGCGGCACCACCAACATCATCCAGGCATCATTGCCGTTGCCCTCGGTGACATTGATCGAGCAGCAGCCGTTCTGCGTCAAGAGCACGAACACAGACACAACGGCGTTCACGTCGACAGGATGTGGTCGCGGCATCGCCAGTGGCGTGGGAGACATCGGAAATAGGTTCGGGGCAATGCTGCTCGCGACGGTGCAGACGCGCTACTACATAGCAACGTGCAGTGTCGGCTGCGTATTTCGGCGAACGTGATCAGCGATTTCGGTTGAACGTGATCAGTGGTTCCGGAGGATGGTGATCACTCGTTTCGGTCGAAGGTGATCGCTGATCACCGGTTTCCGAAACGAGTGATCATCTTGCCGAAACAGGTGATCACGTTCCCGGAATGAGTGATCACCGAACCGAAACAGGTGATCACGCGCCCGAAACGCGAACGCGATTCTGGCACGGCGGTGGTGTTGCGCATGTCATCAACGACGGGCGTTAGCCTTGTCCCTTTTTAAGGGAGACAGGCTGATGCCGGCACCTCGGATGAGCATGCGCAAATTGAAAGAAGTCCTGCGGCTGAAGTGGGCGTGCGGCCTGTCGCACCGCCAGATCAGCCGGGCGATCGGTATCAGCGTCGGCGCCATCTCGGCCTACGCGGCGCGAGCCAGCACGGCAGGACTTGACTGGGCGGTCGTCGAGCCGCTCGCCGATGACGAGCTCGAAACCAGGCTGAATCTGTCAGTCGATGAGGCGGCGCCGGCGCGTAAGCGGCTCGCGACGGCCGTTGCCGATCTCGCGCACGCGTGAGGCATGATGAGAGTCTCGATGGTGAGGGGGAGATCACGTGAGATCGTGTCCATGATCGATCATGGACACGATCGATCTGGAC
>NZ_JBOIGG010000039.1:0-19900 GCF_050742655.1 Paraburkholderia sp.
CCTTCGCTTCTCCACCGAACTTCGCGGTCAGCACCGTCGTGATCGCCGCCGTCAGCGTGGTCTTGCCGTGGTCAACGTGTCCGATCGTCCCCACGTTCACGTGCGGCTTCGTCCGCTCAAATTTACCTTTTGCCATGTTTCTCTTCTTTCAAAAAAGTTGATCGATGAATGCTGCCGAAAGATTTACTTCGACTTCGCGTTGATGATCGCCTCGGATACGTTGCGCGGCGCTTCTGCGTAATGCTTGAACTCCATCGTGTACGTGGCGCGCCCTTGCGAGAGCGAACGCAGCGACGTCGAGTAACCGAACATTTCCGACAACGGCACTTCTGCGCGGACGATCTTGCCGCCGCCAATCATGTCTTCCATGCCCTGAACAATGCCGCGACGACCCGACAGGTCGCCCATGACGTTGCCCATGTAGTCTTCCGGCGTTTCGACTTCGACAGCCATCATCGGTTCGAGAATAACCGGGTTCGCCTTGCGCATCGCTTCCTTGAACGCCATCGAACCAGCCATGCGGAACGCGTTTTCGTTCGAGTCAACGTCGTGGTACGAACCGAACGTCAGATGCACCTTCACGTCGACAACCGGGAAACCGGCCAGCACGCCGCTCTTCAGCGTTTCCTGGATGCCCTTGTCGACAGCCGGGATGTACTCGCGCGGAATCACGCCGCCCTTGATCTCGTCGAGGAACTCGTAGCCCTTGCCCTGTTCGTTCGGCTCGAGCGTGATGACCGCGTGACCGTACTGGCCGCGACCACCCGACTGCTTGACGAACTTGCCGTCGACGTCTTCCGCCTTACCGCGGATCGTTTCACGGTACGCCACCTGCGGCTTGCCGACGGTAGCTTCGACGCCGAATTCACGCTTCATCCGGTCGACCAGAATTTCGAGGTGGAGCTCGCCCATGCCCGAAATAATGGTTTGACCCGACTCTTCGTCCGTTTGCACACGGAACGACGGATCTTCCTGAGCCAGGCGGTTAAGCGCCAGACCCATCTTTTCCTGGTCGGGCTTCGTCTTCGGCTCAACAGCCTGTGAAATCACCGGCTCCGGGAAAATCATGCGCTCGAGCACGATCGGGTGCAGCGGATCGCACAGCGTGTCACCCGTGGTCGCATCTTTCAGACCAACTGCAGCAGCAATATCGCCCGCGTGCACTTCCTTGATTTCTTCACGCTGGTTCGCGTGCATCAGCAGAATACGACCGAGACGTTCCTTCTTGTCCTTGGTCGCGTTCAGCAGCGTGTCGCCCGACTTCGTCGTGCCGGAGTACACACGGAAGAAGATCAACTGGCCGACAAACGGGTCGGTCATGATCTTGAATGCGAGAGACGAGAACTTCTCGTCGTCAGCTGCGCGACGCTCAGCCTTTTCACCGTTTTCGAGTTCACCCGTAACCGGCGGAATGTCGATCGGCGACGGCAGAAAGTCGAGCACGGCGTCCAGCATCCGTTGCACGCCCTTGTTCTTGAACGCGGTGCCGCACAGCATCGGCTGGATTTCGCAAGCGATCGTACGGTCGCGCAGGCCCTTGACGATTTCAGCTTCCGTCAGTTCGCCTTCTTCGAGGTACTTGTTCATCAGCTCTTCGCTCGACTCAGCGGCAGCCTCGATCATCTTTTCACGCCATTCATTGCACGTGTCGACGAGCTCCGCCGGAATTTCTTCGTACGAGAACTTCGTGCCTTGGGACGCTTCGTCCCAAATGATCGCCTTCATCTTCAGCAGATCGACCACGCCCGTGAACGTTTCTTCCGCACCGATAGGCACCACGACCGGAACCGGATTCGCCTTCAGACGCAGCTTCAACTGATCGTAGACCTTGAAGAAGTTCGCACCGGTACGGTCCATCTTGTTGATGAACGCGAGACGGGGAACCTTGTACTTGTTTGCCTGGCGCCACACCGTTTCCGACTGCGGTTGCACGCCGCCCACAGCACAGTAGACCATGCACGCGCCGTCGAGCACGCGCATCGAGCGCTCGACTTCAATCGTGAAGTCGACGTGACCCGGGGTGTCGATGATGTTGATACGGTGTTCAGGGCGGTCGCCCGCCATGCCCTTCCAGAAAGCAGTGGTAGCAGCGGACGTGATCGTGATACCGCGCTCCTGTTCCTGCTCCATCCAGTCCATGGTTGCTGCGCCGTCGTGAACTTCACCAATCTTGTGGTTCACGCCGGTGTAAAACAGAATGCGCTCGGTCGTCGTCGTTTTGCCGGCGTCGATGTGAGCGCTAATACCGATGTTACGGTAGCGCTCGATAGGAGTCTTGCGAGCCACTTTGATCCTCTATGGGGATTGACGCGCTGGATATCGACCCAGCGTGCCCTAACACAAACGGGCGAGGCGCCTTGAAGCGCACCCGCCCGGAATTTCTTTCCGTTATACCGCCGGGTCTGGCACGACCCCGGCAGAACGCTTAGAAACGGAAATGCGAGAACGCCTTGTTGGCTTCTGCCATCCGGTGGACTTCGTCGCGCTTCTTCATTGCGCCGCCGCGGCCTTCTGCGGCCTCGGACAGTTCACCAGCCAGGCGCAGGGCCATGGACTTCTCGCTACGCTTCTTCGCAGCCTCACGCAGCCAACGCATCGCCAATGCCATACGACGCGACGGACGCACTTCGACCGGAACCTGGTAGTTCGCACCACCAACGCGACGGCTCTTCACTTCAACGACCGGCTTCACGTTGTTGAGCGCCACCGTGAACACTTCCAGCGGGTCCTTGCCACCCTTGGTCTGGATCTGTTCGAAAGCGCCGTACACGATGCGCTCGGCAACCGACTTCTTGCCCGAGAGCATCAGCACGTTCATGAATTTTGCTACATCTACGTTACCGAACTTCGGATCCGGCAACACTTCCCGCTTGGGGACTTCGCGACGACGCGGCATGTTTCTTCCTTTACCTTTTCAGTTGGAGCTGCTTTCAGCCCCGCGGTCACCAACTAACCCGATTCATCTTTACGACTAACCAGCCCGGTCGGGTGACCACTTACTCGACAGCACCGGTGAATCCGGCACCACCGCCATTACCGCCTCTTCAGGCGACCTGATACGACTGCAAACCAGCTGCTTACTTGCCGGCCTTCGCACGCTTCGCACCGTACTTCGAGCGAGCCTGCTTACGGTCCTTGACGCCCTGGGTATCCAGCGAGCCGCGAACCATGTGATAACGCACACCCGGCAAATCCTTAACCCGGCCGCCACGGATCAGCACAACCGAGTGTTCCTGCAGGTTGTGGCCTTCACCGCCGATATACGAAATCACTTCGAAGCCGTTCGTCAGACGAACCTTGGCGACCTTACGGAGCGCCGAGTTCGGCTTCTTAGGCGTCGTGGTGTACACACGGGTGCACACGCCGCGACGCTGGGGGCAGTCCTGCAAGGCCGGGCTCTTGCTCTTCACAGTTTCTGAAGCGCGGCCTTTGCGAACCAGTTGATTGATGGTTGGCATTGTTTATTCCTGAAATTGAACAAAACCGATGTATTCGTTTCTGGGCAAAGCAGAAACGATGAACACCGAACTTCCTGTTTGCTTCTTTTTGCTTCCGCATCCCGCTGCTGCACATGACAACGCACGCGCGAAAGGCGCGCGCAGGCAAGCCAAAATCCGGAACCTAGCACTATATTCTGGAAATACCAAACAAGTCAACAGGTTGCGGGGCTAGGGAAGGGAGTTTCGCGGCGATGCGGTGTTCTTACTTGACTGTCAGTCGGCGGAGACGACTTCGAGCAGCTCCGCGCCGAAGCGATCGAGCTTGCGGGCACCCATCCCGGGGATGTGGCGAAGACCATCGAGAGTATCGGGCCCGTTGCGGGCAATTTCCGCCAGCGTCGCGTCGTGGAAAATAACGTAGGCGGGCACTCCGTCGCTTTTCGCGGTCTCGGTGC
Organism: Paraburkholderia sp.; assembly: GCF_050742655.1. Classification (GTDB taxonomy): domain Bacteria; phylum Pseudomonadota; class Gammaproteobacteria; order Burkholderiales; family Burkholderiaceae; genus Paraburkholderia. The sequence goes on from NZ_JBOIGG010000039.1 coordinate 3,896, forward strand.
GCCAGGCGCGCAGCCGCTCCCAGCGGGCGCGCTCGCGCGGTCCCATGCCGAGCGTCGGGTCAGCCCGTTCGCTCGTGCGGCCCGACGATTGCCGTGTGCGGGTCGGCTTAACGTAACGGCGCAGCGTCACGTTCTGGTCGCCCTTCAGCACCGGCTTGCTGGCCGCGGTCAGCACCAGCGACCCATAGCCCTCGTGGTCGATGGACAGATAGCCGAACGCCACCAGTTGCCGGAACACCGCTCGCCACTCCGGCTCGGACAGCGCCGCGCCGATGCCGAACGTGCTCAGCTTCTCGTGGCCGCGCTGCAGAACCTTCTCGCTCTTGTTGCCGCGAAGAATGTCGATCAGGTGGCCCGCGCCGAAATGAAAACCGCTCGCGCGCTGCGCGCGGAACACGCACGACAGCGCCATCTGCGCTTCGCGCGTAGCATCCCACGACGCCGGCGGCTCAAGGCAGGTATCGCAGTTGCCGCACGGCCCGCTCGACTCGCCGAAGTAGCCGAGCAACCGCACGCGCCGGCACGACGCGGTTTCGCACAGCCCTAGCAGCGCGTCGAGCTTGCCGGTCTGCACGCGTTTGTGCGCATCATCAGCCTCGGACTCGTCGATCATCTTGCGCTGCTGGACAACATCGCCCAGACCGTACGTCATCCACGCATTGGCCGGCATGCCGTCGCGGCCGGCTCGACCGGTTTCCTGGTAGTAGCCTTCGACGCTCTTCGGCAAATCGAGGTGCGCGACAAACCGCACGTCGGGTTTGTCGATACCCATCCCGAACGCGATCGTCGCGCACATCACGACACCTTCCTCGCGCTGGAACATTTCCTGATGCTTCTGCCGGATCTCGAATTCCATGCCCGCGTGATACGGCAGCGCGCGGACACCCTGCGCTTTCAGCCATTCCGCGGTCTCCTCGACTTTGCGGCGCGACAGGCAATAGACCACGCCCGCGTCGGTGGTGCCATCCGCGCGCGTGTGCTCGGCGCGGATGAAATCGAGCAGCTGCGACCGTGCGTTGTCTTTTTCGACGATCCGGTAACGGATGTTCGGACGATCGAAGCTCGAAACGAAAATGCGCGCATCGTCGAGTGCGAGACGCTGGACGATCTCTTCGCGGGTAATCGCGTCGGCCGTCGCGGTCAGCGCGATGCGGGGCACCGACGGGAACCGCTCGTGCAGCACGGAAAGCTGGATGTATTCCGGCCGGAAATCGTGCCCCCACTGCGACACGCAGTGCGCCTCGTCGATCGCGAACAGGCCGATGCGCGTGCGCTCGAGCAGCTCGAGAAAACGTGGTGTCATCAGTCGTTCGGGTGCGACGTACAGCAGATCGATGTCGCCGTCGCGCAGCGCGCGCTCGGTCGCGGCCGCTTCGGCGCCCGACAGCGTCGAGTTCAGATACGCAGCGCGCACGCCAACTTCAGTCAACGCCGCGACCTGATCCTGCATCAACGCGATCAACGGCGACACGACGACGCCGGCACCGAGCCCGGCTTCGCGGCGCACCAGCGATGGAATCTGGTAGCACAGCGATTTGCCGCCGCCGGTCGGCATCAGCACGAGCGAATCGCCACCCGATGCAACGTGCTCGACGATCTCGCCCTGCTGTCCGCGGAACGCGGGATAACCGAAGACTTCGTTGAGAATTTCGAGCGAACGGGACATTGAGATCGGGAAGAGACGGCGGGCCGGACAAACGAATTTTACCAACGCATCCGCCGCGTGCCCGCGTTTCTCGCGAACATTCACCGATCGGCCGATGGGAAGGACAAAAAAACGGCAAAAAAAAGCCGCCCGGTCGAAACCGGGCGGCTCGTGCGGTTCGAAGACGGAAGCGGCTTGCGCCCCGCGTCTTACTCGCCGGAGTGCTGCTGTTCGGCGGCCGGGGTTTCCGGCGTACCGAATTCGAAGGCCTCTTCGGCCGCGATCTGATCGAAACGCTCGCGGTCGGACAGTTCCTTGGTCTTGCGCGCCTTGTGGAACGCGAGACCCGTACCAGCCGGAATCAGACGACCGACGATCACGTTTTCCTTCAGCCCACGCAGATCGTCGCGCTTGCCCATGATCGCCGCTTCGGTCAGCACGCGAGTCGTTTCCTGGAACGACGCCGCGGAGATGAACGAATCGGTCGACAGCGACGCCTTCGTGATACCGAGCAGCACGTTTTCGTACGTGGCCGGACGCTTGTCTTCCGCGACCATCCGGTCGTTCTCGTCGAGCATGTCCGACCGCTCGACCTGTTCGCCCGGAATGAAGCGCGTATCGCCGTTGTCCGAAATCTGCACACGACGCAGCATCTGACGCACGATCACTTCAATGTGCTTGTCGTTGATCTTCACGCCCTGCAGACGGTACACGTCCTGCACTTCGTCCACGATGTAGCGCGACAGCGCCTCGACGCCCTGCAGACGCAGGATGTCGTGCGGATCGGCCGGCCCGTCGACGATCATTTCGCCCTTGTTGACGACTTGACCATCGTGCACCAGGACCTGCTTTTCCTTCGCGATCAGGAACTCGTGCTGTTCGCCTTCGAGGTCCGTGATAACGAGACGCTGCTTGCCCTTCGTGTCCTTACCGAACGACGTCGTACCCGTGACTTCCGCGAGAATGCCGGCGTCCTTCGGTGAACGTGCTTCGAACAGTTCGGCCACACGTGGCAGACCACCGGTAATGTCACGCGTCTTCTGCGATTCGGTCGGGATCCGTGCGAGCACTTCACCGACCTGCACCTGCTGACCGTCCTTCACGGTAATCAGCGCGCCGACCTGGAAGCCGATCTGCACCGAATGCTCGGTGTTCGGGATCTTCACTTCCTCACCAGCCGCGTCGAGCAGCTTCACCTGCGGACGCACGCTCTTCGAAGCCTGCGAACCGCGGCGCTTCACGTCGATCACGACGAGCGTCGAAAGCCCCGTCACGTCGTCGATCTGCTTCGCTACCGTCACGCCTTCCTCGACGTTTTCGAACTTCACCGTACCGCCGTACTCGGTGATGATCGGGCGCGTCATCGGATCCCACGTCGCGAGCTGCGTACCGGCCTTGATCTGCGCACCGTCCAGCTGCAGCAGCGTCGCGCCGTACGGCACCTTGTGACGTTCGCGCTCACGGCCGTGATCGTCGGTGATCATCGCTTCGCCCGAACGCGAGATGACGATCTGCTCGCCCTTCGCATTCGTGACGTAACGCATCGTCGACGTGAAACGGACCGTACCGTTCGACTTCGCTTCCACCGACGAAGCGACTGCCGCACGCGATGCTGCACCGCCGATGTGGAACGTCCGCATCGTCAGCTGCGTGCCCGGTTCGCCGATCGACTGCGCGGCGATCACGCCGACCGCTTCGCCGACGTTGACCGACGAGCCGCGGCCGAGATCCCGGCCGTAGCAGGCTGCGCACAAGCCGTAACGCGTTTCGCACGTCAGCGGCGTGCGTACGCGCACTTCGTCGATGCCGAGGCGTTCGATTTCTTCGACCGCATCTTCGTCGAGCAGCGTGCCCGTTTCGTACAGCGTTTCCTGCGATTCCGGATTGACGACGTCAGCCACCGTCACGCGACCGAGGATACGGTCACGCAGGGCTTCGACGACTTCACCGCCTTCGACCAACGCCTTCATGGCGACGCCGTTCGACGTACCGCAATCGTCCTCGACCACCACCAGATCCTGCGTCACGTCGACGAGACGTCGCGTCAGGTAACCCGAGTTTGCCGTCTTCAGTGCCGTATCAGCCAGACCCTTACGTGCACCGTGGGTCGAGATGAAGTACTGCAACACGTTGAGGCCTTCGCGGAAGTTCGCCGTAATCGGCGTCTCGATGATCGAGCCGTCCGGCTTCGCCATCAGGCCACGCATACCGGCCAGCTGGCGAATCTGAACCGCCGAACCGCGCGCGCCCGAGTCGGCCATCATGTAGATGGAGTTGAACGACTCCTGACGCGTCTGGTTGCCGTCGCGATCGACCACCGGTTCCGTCGACAGCTGTTCCATCATCGCCTTACCGACCGCTTCCGACGTTGCCGACCAGATGTCGACCACGTTGTTGTAGCGCTCTTGCGACGTGACGAGACCCGACATGTACTGACGGTCGTATTCCTTCACCTTCTTCGCGGCGTCGCCGACGATGGTTTCCTTCTGCGGCGGCACGAGCATGTCGTCGACGCAGATCGAAATACCGGCGCGCGTTGCCAGACGGAAGCCCGACTGCATCAACTGGTCGGCGAAAATCACCGTTTCGCGCAGACCGCACTTGCGGAACGCGGTGTTGATCAGACGCGAGATTTCCTTCTTCTTCAGCGGCTTGTTCAGCACCGAGAACGGCAGGCCCGGCGGCAGGATTTCCGACAGGATCGCGCGGCCGACGGTCGTCGCATACAGCGAGATCTTCGGCACGAACTGCGGAGCACCTTCCGACGTGTCTTCGTTACGGACCATTTCGGTGATCCGCACGTTGACGCGCGACGCGAGTTCGACTTCCTTGTTCTCGTACGCGCGCAGCGCTTCCGACACGCCCGTGAACGACAGGCCTTCGCCCTTCGCATTGACCGCTTCACGCGTCGCGTAGTACAGGCCGAGCACGATATCCTGCGACGGCACGATCGACGGATCGCCGTTGGCCGGGAACAGGACGTTGTTCGACGCCAGCATCAGCGTGCGCGCTTCCATCTGCGCTTCGAGCGACAGCGGAACGTGGACAGCCATCTGGTCACCGTCGAAGTCGGCGTTGAACGCCGCGCAAACCAGCGGATGCAGCTGGATTGCCTTACCTTCGATCAGCACCGGCTCGAAAGCCTGAATGCCGAGACGGTGAAGAGTCGGCGCGCGGTTCAGCATGACCGGATGCTCGCGGATCACCTCTTCGAGGATGTCCCACACCACCGGCGTCTGGTTCTCGACTTCCTTCTTCGCAGCCTTGATGGTGGTAGCAACACCCATCACTTCGAGCTTGTTGAAGATGAACGGCTTGAACAGTTCGAGCGCCATCAGCTTCGGCAGACCGCACTGATGCAGCTTGAGCGTCGGGCCGACCACGATGACCGAACGGCCCGAGTAGTCGACGCGCTTGCCCAAAAGGTTCTGACGGAAACGACCGCCCTTACCCTTGATCATGTCGGCGAGCGACTTCAGCGGACGCTTGTTCGCGCCCGTCATCGCCTTACCGCGACGACCGTTGTCGAGCAGCGAATCGACGGCTTCCTGCAGCATCCGCTTTTCGTTGCGGACGATGATTTCAGGCGCCTTCAGTTCGAGCAGACGCTTCAACCGGTTGTTCCGGTTGATCACGCGGCGATACAGGTCGTTCAGGTCCGACGTCGCGAAACGGCCGCCGTCGAGCGGCACGAGCGGACGCAGTTCCGGCGGCAGCACCGGCAGCACTTCGAGCACCATCCAGTCCGGCTTGATGCCCGAACGCTGGAAGGCCTCGAGCACCTTCAGGCGCTTCGCGTACTTCTTGATCTTCGCTTCCGAACCAGTGTTCTTCAGTTCGGTGCGCAGCATCTCGACCTGTTCGTCGATGTTGATCGCACGCAGCAGTTCGCGCACGCCTTCCGCGCCCATTTCGGCACGGAATTCGTCACCGTACTCTTCGACCTTGTTGTAGTAATCCTCTTCGGTCATGATCTGCCGCGCTTTCAGCGGCGTCATGCCCGGGTCGATCACGACGTAGGCTTCGAAATACAGCACGCGCTCGATGTCGCGCAGCGTCATGTCGAGCACCATGCCCAGACGCGACGGCAGCGACTTCAGGAACCAGATGTGCGCGACGGGCGACGCGAGTTCGATGTGACCCATGCGCTCGCGGCGCACCTTGGCGAGCGTCACTTCGACGCCGCACTTTTCGCAGATCACGCCGCGGTGCTTCAGGCGCTTGTACTTGCCGCACAGGCACTCGTAGTCCTTGATCGGCCCGAAGATCTTCGCGCAGAACAGACCATCCCGCTCCGGCTTGAAGGTGCGGTAGTTGATCGTTTCCGGCTTCTTCACTTCGCCGAACGACCACGAGCGGATCTTGTCCGGCGAGGCCAGACCGATCTTGATCGCGTCAAACACTTCGGGTTGTTGGACTTGCTTGAATAGATCGAGCAGAGCTTTCATTGCCTTCTCTCCGTAGTCCGATTAGTTGCGGTCGAGGTCGATGTCGATACCGAGCGAGCGGATTTCCTTCACCAGCACGTTGAAGGATTCCGGCATGCCTGCATCGATCACGTGATCGCCCTTGACCAGGTTCTCATACACCTTGGTCCGGCCGGTCACATCGTCCGACTTCACCGTCAGCATTTCCTGCAGCACGTACGACGCGCCGTACGCTTCGAGCGCCCACACTTCCATTTCACCGAAGCGCTGACCACCGAACTGCGCCTTACCGCCGAGCGGCTGCTGCGTCACGAGCGAGTACGGGCCCGTGGAGCGAGCGTGCATCTTGTCGTCGACCAGGTGATGCAGCTTCAGGTAATGCATGTAGCCGACCGTTACCGATCGCTCGAATGCCTCACCCGTGCGGCCGTCGTACAGACGCACCTGGTTCTTCGACTTCGTCATGCCGAGGTTCTGCGCGATGTCGTCCGGGAACGCCAGGTTCAGCATGCCGGACATTTCTTCTTCCGTCGCACCGTCGAACACCGGCGTCGCGAACGGCACGCCTTCACGCAGGTTCTTGGCGAGTTCGACGATTTCATCGTCCGTGAACGTGTCGATCTCTTCCGCGCGGCCCGACTCGTTGTAGATCTTCGTCAGGAACTCGCGCAGTTCGGCGATCTTCGCCTGACGCTGCAGCATTTCGCCGATACGCCAGCCGAGGCCCTTCGCGGCCCAACCCAGATGCACTTCGAGCACCTGCCCCACGTTCATCCGCGACGGCACGCCGAGCGGATTCAACACGACGTCTGCCGGACGGCCATCGGCCATGTACGGCATGTCTTCGATCGGCACGATCTTCGACACAACGCCCTTGTTACCGTGACGGCCGGCCATCTTGTCGCCAGGCTGCAGGCGGCGCTTCACTGCCAGGTACACCTTGACCATCTTCAGCACGCCCGGCGGCAATTCGTCGCCCTGCGTGAGCTTCTTGCGCTTCTCTTCGAACGCGAGATCGAACTGGTGACGCTTCTGTTCGATCGAGTCCTTGATCGCTTCGAGCTGCGCCGCTGCTTCTTCGTCCGCGAGGCGGATGTCGAACCAGTGGTAGTGGTCGAGATCTTCCAGGTAAGCTTGTTCGATCTTCGTACCCTTCGCGAGCTTCTTCGGACCGCCGTTCGCGACCTTGCCGACGAGCATCCGCGCGAGACGCTGGAACGCGTCGCCTTCCACGATACGCAACTGGTCGTTCAGGTCGAGGCGATAGCGCTTCAGTTCATCGTCGATGATCTGTTGCGCGCGCTTGTCGCGCTGGATGCCTTCGCGCGTGAACACCTGCACGTCGATCACGGTACCGCTCATGCCCGACGGCACGCGCAGCGACGTGTCCTTCACATCCGATGCCTTCTCGCCGAAGATCGCGCGCAGCAGCTTTTCTTCCGGCGTCAGCTGGGTTTCGCCCTTCGGCGTCACCTTGCCGACCAGCACGTCGCCTGCTTCGACTTCCGCGCCGATGTACACGATGCCCGACTCGTCGAGACGGCCAAGCTGTACTTCAGCGAGATTCGAAATGTCGCGCGTGATTTCTTCCGGTCCGAGCTTCGTGTCGCGAGCCACGACGTTCAGTTCTTCGATGTGGATCGACGTGTAACGGTCGTCGGCCACCACCTTCTCCGAGATCAGGATCGAGTCTTCGAAGTTGTAGCCGTTCCACGGCATGAACGCGACCAGCATGTTCTGGCCAAGCGCCAGTTCGCCGAGATCGGTCGATGCGCCGTCAGCCAGCACGTCGCCACGCGACACGATGTCGCCGACCTTCACGATCGGACGCTGGTTGATGTTCGTGTTCTGGTTCGAACGCGTGTACTTGATCAGGTTGTAGATGTCCACGCCGACGTCGCCAGCAGCGGCTTCGTCATCGTTCACGCGGATCACCATACGGCCTGCGTCGACGTAATCGACCACACCGCCGCGGAATGCCTGAACCGTCGTACCCGAGTCGACCGCCACCGTACGCTCGATACCCGTACCGACCACGGCCTTTTCCGGACGCAGACACGGCACCGCCTGACGCTGCATGTTCGAACCCATCAACGCGCGGTTCGCGTCATCGTGCTCGAGGAACGGAATCAGCGAAGCTGCCACCGACACGATCTGCGACGGCGCCACGTCCATGTACTGGATGCGGTCCGGCGTGACCATCAGCGTTTCGCCCGCTTCACGCGACGACACGAGTTCGTCGGTCAGCGTGCCATCAGCAGCAACCGCCGCGTTCGCCTGAGCGATCACGTAACGGCCTTCTTCGATCGCCGACAGGTAGTCGATCTGGTCGGTCACCTTGCTGTCCGTCACCTTGCGATACGGCGTTTCGAGGAAGCCGTATTCGTTCAGGTGCGCGTACAGCGCGAGCGAGTTGATCAGGCCGATGTTCGGACCTTCCGGCGTTTCGATCGGGCACACACGGCCGTAGTGGGTCGGGTGCACGTCGCGGACTTCGAAGCCTGCGCGTTCACGCGTCAGACCGCCCGGTCCAAGTGCCGACACGCGGCGCTTGTGGGTGATTTCCGACAGCGGGTTGGTCTGGTCCATGAACTGCGACAGCTGCGACGAACCGAAGAACTCGCGGATCGCCGACGAAATCGGCTTCGAGTTGATCAGGTCGTGCGGCATCAGGTTTTCGCTTTCGGCCTGGCCGAGGCGTTCCTTCACAGCACGTTCGACACGCACGAGACCGGCGCGGAACTGGTTCTCTGCCAGTTCGCCGACACAACGCACGCGACGATTGCCCAAGTGGTCGATATCGTCCACTTCGCCCTTGCCGTTACGCAGCTCGACGAGGATTTTGATCGTCGCGAGGATGTCGTCGTCCTGCAGCGTCATCGGTCCGATGATCTCGTCGCGACCTACGCGACGATTGAACTTCATACGGCCCACCTTCGACAGGTCGTACGCGTCTTCGCTGTAGAAGAGACGATTGAACAGCGCCTCGACCGCTTCTTCGGTCGGCGGTTCGCCCGGACGCATCATCCGGTAGATCGCGATACGCGCGGCCATGCGGTCCGCGGTTTCGTCGATGCGCAGCGTCGACGAGATGTACGGACCTTGATCCAGATCGTTCGTATAGAGCGTCTGGATGTCCTTGATCTTCGCTTCGCGCAGCTTCTCGAGCGCGGTCTCGGTGATTTCGTCGTTCGCGTTCGCGATCACTTCGCCGGTATCGCCGTCGACGACGTTCTTCGCGAGCACACGGCCGAGCAGATAGTCTTCCGGAACCGAGATGAACTTCGTCTTCGCGTTTTCGAGGTCGCGGATGTGCTTCGCGTTGATCCGCTTGTCCTTCTGCACGATGACGTTGCCGTCACGATCCGTGATGTCGAAACGCGCGACTTCACCACGCAGACGCTCGGGCACGAACTCCATCTGCGCGCCTTCCGGCATCAGCGTGAAGTTGTCGAACACGAAGAAGTTCGCGAGGATCTGTTCCGGCGTGAGGCCGATCGCCTTCAGCAGGATCGTGACCGGCATCTTGCGGCGACGGTCGACGCGGAAGTACAGCACGTCCTTCGGATCGAATTCGAAGTCGAGCCACGAGCCGCGGTACGGAATGATCCGTGCGGAGAACAGCAGCTTGCCCGAGCTGTGCGTCTTGCCCTTGTCATGTTCGAAGAACACGCCGGGCGAACGGTGCAGCTGCGAAACGATCACGCGTTCCGTGCCGTTAATGACGAACGAACCCGTCGGCGTCATGAGCGGAATTTCGCCCATGTACACTTCCTGTTCCTTCACTTCCTTAACGACCGGCTTGCTCGGCGATTCCTTGTCGAGCAGCACGAGACGCACTTTCGCGCGCAGTGCGGAGCAGTACGTCAAGCCGCGTTGCTGGCATTCCTTGATGTTGAATGCCGGCGACGACAGCATGTAGCTGACGAATTCGAGACGCGCGAAACCGTTGTGCGACACGATCGGGAAAACCGATGTGAACGCGGCCTGCAGGCCTTCGGGCTTGCGTTGTGCTGCGGGCACGTCTGCTTGCAGAAACGTGCTGAATGATTCAAGCTGGGTAGCCAGCAGGAAAGGTACTTGGTGAACGATGGGGCGCTTCGCAAAACTCTTGCGAATACGCTTCTTCTCGGTGAAGGAATATTGCATACGATCTCCGAATCACGGCGGGCATTGTTGTCGAGGCAGGGTACCTTGATGAGACAACCCGAGTGTTCACCGACTGAGACCCGATGGCCGTCCGATGGCTTGAACGAGCCTAGAAGCTTGGTGGTTGGCCGCTACCAACCGCTGGCTGACGGCAGCGGATGCCTGTGTTGCCCGCTGCCCGACCAAACTTGCCTTCTGCAGTCGCTTCAGAAGACAAAGAGAATCGCCGGTCGACCTTACCGAAAGACGGTTCTCTTTGGCTTCTTGGAGGCACGTTCTTGCCGAAACAGCAATGCAAAGACGTAGTCCCCAGAAAGCACAAAAAGGCCGGCGGTGGAAAACCGCCAGCCTTCGCGCAGCCTGCTGAAATTTACTTGATTTCAGCTTTCGCGCCAGCTTCTTCGAGCTTCTTCTTCGCTTCTTCAGCAGCAGCCTTCGGTACCGCTTCCTTCACAGGCTTCGGTGCACCGTCGACCAGATCCTTCGCTTCCTTCAGGCCAAGACCCGTCAGTTCGCGAACCGCCTTAATGACCGACACCTTGTTCGCGCCGATTTCCGTCAGGTTGACCGTGAATTCGGTTTGCTCTTCAGCAACGGCTGCTGCGCCGCCGCCTGCCGGGCCTGCCACTGCAACAGCAGCTGCCGACACGCCAAACTTTTCTTCGAACGCCTTGACCAGCTCGTTCAGTTCCAGAACCGACATCGAGCCTACGGCTTCGAGGATGTCTTCTTTTGCGATTGCCATTTGAAATACTCCTAAATTGAATTCGGATACAGCCAGCGATCGATTACGCTCAACCGACGTGCGTCACGCACTGCCTGAAACTCAGGCAGCTTCGGTTTCACCTTTCTTTGCTGCGAGCGCGCCAAGAGCGCGAGCGAAGCCAGAAACAGGTGCCTGCATGACGAACAGCAGCTTGGAGAGCAGTTCCTCGCGGCTCGGGATGCTGGCCAGCGCTTGCACGCCCGCCTTGTCCATCACCTTGCCTTCGTAGGAACCGGCCTTGATGATCAACTTGTCATTGCCCTTGCCGAAGTCGTTGACGACCTTGGCAGCAGCAATTGCATCTTCCGAGATGCCGTAGATCAGAGGACCAGTCATCTGCTCAGCCAGCGGAGCAAACGGAGTACCTTCGACAGCGCGACGCGCCAGCGTGTTTTTCAACACACGGAGATACACCTGTTGCTCGCGCGCTTTCGCGCGCAGCTTGGTCAGATCGCCAACCGTGATCCCACGATATTCGGCCAGAACGACGGTCTGGGCTTTCGCGACTTGCGCGGCAACCTCAGCGACGACGGCCTGCTTACTTTCTTTATTGAGTGGCACGGTTAACTCCAGATTCGATACGCTCAGCGGGTGCCTTGCGTACCGCGTTCAACAACGGCGTCCGACCAGTCAGGAGCATTTCGACCGCCTGCTAACCGCATCGCTGCGGGTACCAAACGGCTTCAGCACTACAAAACCATTTCGGGTTCGCCATCTGCGTTGGCTTTGCATTAAGAGAACACCTACCTGATGCGTCCTCGCCAACGGTCTTTGACAACCGGCCGTGCGATGCGAACTGCCACCTCACGACCGCCCAAAGCCCTTAAATAGCGTTCCAGCTCTCACCGGAACGCCGAATTTCTTACTGCGCGGCCAGCGATGCCTGATCGACACGCACGCCGGCACCCATCGTGCTCGACAGTGCGATCTTGCGCAGGTACACACCCTTGCTCGTCGCCGGCTTCGCCTTTTGCAGCGCTTCGACCAGCGCGTTCAGGTTGTTGCGCAGCGCGGTCGGTTCGAACGATGCACGGCCGATCGTTGCGTGGATAATCCCGCCCTTGTCGACACGGAATTGCACCTGACCGGCCTTCGCGTTCTTCACGGCGGTCGCGACGTCCGGCGTCACCGTGCCGACCTTCGGGTTCGGCATCAGGCCGCGCGGACCGAGGATCTGGCCCAGCGTACCAACAACACGCATCGTGTCCGGCGAAGCGATCACGACGTCGAAGTTCAGGTTACCGGCCTTGACCTGTTCGGCTAGATCTTCCATACCGACGATTTCAGCGCCAGCGGCACGAGCCTGCTCGGCCTTCTCGCCCTGCGCGAACACTGCGACACGTACCGACTTGCCGGTACCGGCCGGCAGCACCACCGAACCACGCACCACTTGATCCGACTTCTTTGCATCGATACCGAGTTGCACGGCAACGTCGATCGATTCGTCGAACTTCGCGGTCGCGCAGCTCTTCACGAGCGTGAGCGCTTCGTCGATCGCATACAGCTTCTCGCGGTCGATCTGGTTTGCAAAAGATTGCAGACGCTTAGAAAGCTTGGCCATTTACACGCCCTCCACGGTGATGCCCATCGAACGGGCGCTACCAGCGATCGTACGGACCGCTGCGTCGAGATCAGCTGCAGTGAGATCAGGCATTTTGCTCTTGGCGATCTCTTCGGCCTGCGCGCGCGTAATCTTGCCGACCTTGTCGGTGTGCGGCTTGCTCGAGCCTTTGTCGACCTTCGCAGCCTTCTTGATCAGAACCGTTGCCGGCGGCGTCTTCAGAATGAACGTGAAGCTCTTGTCGGCGAACGCGGTGATGACAACCGGAGTCGGCAGGCCCGGTTCCAACGCTTGCGTCTGTGCGTTGAACGCCTTGCAGAATTCCATGATGTTCAGGCCGCGCTGGCCCAGTGCCGGGCCGACCGGCGGCGACGGGTTGGCTTTACCTGCAGGAATCTGCAGCTTGATAAAGCCGATGATTTTCTTTGCCATGTTGAAAACCTCGTTGGAACGCGTTAACGTTCAGGTGAGTGATAGCGCGCTTTCGGCAAACATCGACTACTTGCGCTCCTCAACGGCCATTACGCGGACCGTAAGCGCGAAAAGTGGATCGCGCCATTCGGCGCAACCCACATGAGTCAGATCACAGCTTTTCGACCTGACCAAATTCCAGCTCAACCGGTGTTGCCCGGCCGAAAATCGTCACAGAAACACGGACTCGCGACTTCTCGTAGTTCACTTCCTCGACGCTGCCGTTGAAGTCCGTGAACGGACCATCCTTCACGCGGACCAACTCGCCGACTTCGAACAGGGTTTTCGGACGCGGCTTCTCCACGCCTTCCTGCATCTGCGACATGATCTTCTCGACTTCCCTCGGGGAAATCGGACTCGGACGATTGCGTGCGCCGCCCACGAAACCGGTTACCTTTGCCGTGTTCTTCACGAGGTGCCACGTTTCGTCTGTCATTTCCATTTCCACGAGCACATAGCCCGGGAAGAAACGACGCTCGGTCACCGATTTGTGACCGCCCTTAACCTCGACCACCTCTTCAGTCGGCACGAGGATCTGGCCAAACTTATCCTGCATGCCAGCACGTTCGATGCGCTCCTGAAGCGCGCGTTGCACGCTCTTCTCCATGCCGGAGTAGGCGTGCACGACGTACCAACGTTTACCGCTCGGGGATGCCGGAGTATCACTCATATCATTTCCAACCCAGAATCACCGAGAAAATCGCCCATTCAATGGATTTATCGCTAATCCAGAGAATGATCGCCATGACCAGTACAAAGCCGAACACGACCAAGGTTGTTTGCGTAGCCTCTTTACGCGTGGGCCACACAACCTTGCGAACTTCCTTGTACGAATCTTTGGCAAATGCGATGAAACCCTTGCCGGGCGCGGAGAGAAGACCGACCGCCACACCCGCGATCACCCCAACCACAAGGGCCGCACCGCGGACGTACCACTCCTGGCCGCTCAGCCAGAAGAACCCTACGAACCCGGCCAAGACCAGCAATACGCCCGCGGTCAACGTCAGCTTGTCGCCGGAGGTATTTACAGTTTCGACGGAAGGATTCGCCATAACACCCTAAACGAGCACCACATGCGGCGCGATATTGGCAGGGGCAGAGGGAATCGAACCCCCAACCTTCGGTTTTGGAGACCGACGCTCTGCCAGTTGAGCTATACCCCTAAACCATTTGGGGCTGACGACACCGTCAACCCCGAAACAACCGATCAACGAGAACTAGCTGGCTTACTCGATGATCTTGGCGACGACACCGGCGCCGACGGTACGACCACCTTCACGGATGGCGAAGCGCAGGCCTTCTTCCATCGCGATCGGGTGGATCAGCTTCACCGTGATCGACACGTTGTCGCCCGGCATCACCATTTCCTTGTCCTTCGGCAGCTCGATCGAGCCCGTCACATCCGTCGTACGGAAGTAGAACTGCGGACGGTAGTTGTTGAAGAACGGCGTATGACGGCCGCCCTCATCCTTGCTCAGCACGTACACTTCTGCCGTGAAGTGCGTGTGCGGGTTGATCGAACCCGGCTTGGCCAGCACCTGGCCACGCTCCACATCTTCACGCTTCGTGCCGCGCAGCAGGATACCCACGTTGTCGCCCGCCTGACCCTGGTCGAGCAGCTTGCGGAACATTTCCACGCCCGTGCACGTCGTCTTCACCGTCGGCTTGATCCCGACGATCTCGATTTCCTCGCCGACCTTCACGACTCCGCGCTCAACCCGGCCCGTCACCACCGTGCCACGACCCGAGATCGAGAACACGTCTTCCACCGGCATCAGGAACGCTCCGTCGATCGCGCGCTCCGGCGTCGGGATGTACGTGTCCAGCGCGTCGGCCAGGTTCATGATCGCCACTTCGCCCAGCTCGCCCTTGTCGCCTTCCAGCGCCAGCTTCGCCGAACCCTTGATGATCGGCGTGTCGTCGCCCGGGAAGTCGTACTTCGACAGCAGCTCACGCACTTCCATCTCCACCAGCTCGAGCAGCTCCGCGTCGTCCACCATGTCGCACTTGTTCAGGAACACGATGATGTACGGCACACCGACCTGACGCGCCAGCAGGATGTGCTCACGCGTTTGCGGCATCGGGCCGTCTGCGGCCGAGCACACCAGGATCGCGCCGTCCATCTGCGCGGCGCCCGTGATCATGTTCTTCACGTAGTCGGCGTGGCCCGGGCAGTCCACGTGGGCGTAGTGGCGGTTCGCCGTTTCGTACTCCACGTGCGCCGTGTTGATCGTGATGCCGCGCGCCTTTTCTTCCGGCGCCGCGTCGATCTGGTCGTACGCCTTCGCTTCTCCACCGAACTTCGCGGTCAGCACCGTCGTGATCGCCGCCGTCAGCGTGGTCTTGCCGTGGTCAACGTGTCCGATCGTCCCCACGTTCACGTGCGGCTTCGTCCGCTCAAATTTACCCTTGGCCATTTTCGACTCCTAGAGGATTTCCGTACGTTGCGCCGGGCGCAAACAATCACTAGCTACTTTCGCTGGTGCCCATGGGCAGGATCGAACTGCCGACCTCTCCCTTACCAAGGGAGTGCTCTACCACTGAGCCACATGGGCGCTACATCTCGACACTGGAGCGGGTGAAGGGAATCGAACCCTCGTCATAAGCTTGGAAGGCTTCTGCTCTACCATTGAGCTACACCCGCAAGAATTCATCGATTCCCAACAACTGCGATCGCATTCTGGTGGAGGAGGTTGGATTCGAACCAACGTAGGCGTAAGCCAACAGATTTACAGTCTGCCCCCTTTAGCCACTCGGGCACCCCTCCGCAGAGAACTGATGATTATGGGGGAGCAACAGCCCCCTGTCAAGAGCAAGCTTTGCTCCACAAGTCATCGAATACTCACTTACCCCTTCAAACACGACGCCCCCGCGAGCCTGAGGGCGGGCGGGGGCGGGTGTTGCTGCTGGGGAGCCTGACGATTACCTACTTTCACACGGGCAATCCGCACTATCATCGGCGTGGAGTCGTTTCACGGTCCTGTTC
>NZ_JBOIGG010000040.1:0-18303 GCF_050742655.1 Paraburkholderia sp.
TCGAATGGCCGACCACCTGTTCGGCAGGCAGGCCGCTGTGATCCTGCATGAAGCGGTTCCACATCAGCACCTTCGCGTCGCGGTCGACCACGAAAATACCGAAGCCGACGCGCTCGACGACGAGATCACTCAAAGAAGCGGCAGAAACGTTCATAGGCTGGACAACAGCGCGTCGAGCGCGCGATTCATATGGCGGATCGAGTCCTCGGCCATCAGGATGACCAGATGGGCGCGAAAACTCTGGTCTTCGAGCGCGAAATTCACTTCAACCAGCAACGCGACTTCCCACGCGAGCACGCCTGGCTGGAACACCTCGTCGAGCATCAGCGACTCGCCCAGCATGCCGGGCGCGGAGAACACCGGCGTGCGGCCAAGCTGGTCGAGAATGCACGACACGCATGCGCCGGTCAGCGCGTTCGCCACGTCGAAGATCAGTTCCTGCTGGGTCGTCGCCTCGTATGCCGAGCGCGCGTACGGATCGTTGACGAGATCGCACAGCTGCTCGACGCTGCCGCTGCGGCACAGCACCAGCGCCTCGCCCTTGATGTCCGAGCGGAAGCCCTGGCGCACCGCGGAGACCGGCTCCTCGATGCCCGTCATCTCGCGCAGCGCGTCGGCGGCCTCGCTCACGGCGACCACACGCACGCGCGGCACCGACAGTTCGATGAACGTATCGAGCAACAGCGCGAGACGCGTCGCGGCCTGACCCATCGCCAGATTGGCGACCTCCTGCAGCGCATCGCGCTGATCTTCGGTGAGGACTGGCTCAGACATACAACCCATACTCCTTGAGGATGGGCAGTACCGCCTCGGGGGTCACCGGCTTCGCGATGAACGCGGCCGCGCCGAGCGCACGCACGCGTGCCTGCGCCATCGGCTGGACGTCGGCGGACACGACGATCACGAACGTGTTCAGGTCTTCGTGCTGCAACGCCTCGAGCACCTGATAGCCGGTCATGTCGGGCATCGTCAGATCGAGAAACATCACCGACGCCTTGCCTTCGCGATACAGCGCGAGTGCTTCGCGGCCGTTAGTCGCGTAGGCGATGTCGACGTCCCACTCCGGCGGCAGTGCCCTCGTGAGCACCTTGCGGGCAAGCAGCGAATCGTCGGCGATCACAATGGGCAAAGACATGGGCTGGGCGGCAGATCGAGTACGGAATGGGTTCGTGGGCGTGAGCGACGTCGGCAGGCGTTTCTTTAACGGCCGTTAAAGGAACGGCGCACGAAAAACCGATACGTCTGCGCGGGAATGGTGTTTGCAGCGGAGAGCAAGCGATGCTGCCGCGGATGAGCGCGCGCACTGATGGCGCTGCTGGCGCACGGCGCGTGAAACGCGCGTGCGATGGACGACGGCAATGACCTGCATGTTCGAAGCCTACCCCGTAGGTGGTTCTGCGCAGCAATACGGTCGTTGCATGTCCTTGTCGCCGCGCGCGGTTCCGCGAATGCCCCTGCGTCACGCCAACGTGCGTGCGGTGTCCGGCGCCCTCGCGGCAAAAGTCGTCCGAACGTAGCGGACGCTTTGTTTTATGAGTGGCAGAGATTTTCAAAGCAAACGCGCGGAAAGGCAACTCGCCAATAACTTTCTACGAACGGAAACGACTTTATTATTGTCTATCCAGGAAATATTTAAATTAGACTATCGCGTAAATGTCGTCGTTTATACTTTTGTGTACGTTTGCGCTTCCGGATTCGTCGCTGTTTTTGTCGCCGCGATCCGGTGGCAATGGTCCCCTCGCGCGCAATGGTCAGCGCTGACCAGCACGCTTCGGCTGGAATATCGCCGTCGTTGCCTTAACATGAGATCCAGCCATAATTCTGTCGAATTCCAGCGGTACCTACGATGACACCTGAACGGCCCGAACCGCCTCCTCCGAGCCATTTTTCGCCTGCGCTACAGGACGACGCCCCGTTTCCGGCGGTACCCGAACACAATTTCGCCGTCCGGCGCATGACGCTGATCGCGCTGCTCGTCGCGGCCGTCATATTTCCATGCGTGTACGTCGTGGCGATGGCGATCGGCGATCTGCACGCGCGCGAAGCCGACGCGACCGACATCACGCTGCGCACCGTGCGCGTCGCCGAAGAGCACGCGCTGAAAGTGTTCGACATGAACGAAGCGCTCGACGCGCGGGTGGTCGACTTCGTGCAGGATCTCGACGACAACGGCATCCGCTCCGCCGAATCCGTGATCCACGACAAGCTGCGCGTGATGGGCGGCGGCTATCCGCAGGTCGCCGCGGTGTCGATCTTCGGCAGCAACGGCACGCTGCTCGCCAGCAGCCGCTACTATCCGTCGCCGCCGGTCTCGATCGTCGATCGCGAGGACTTCACCGGCATTCGCGCTGGCCGGGTGATCGACCACGTGTCGAAGGTGATGCTCGGTAATGTCGCGGGCGAGCTGGTGTTCAACACGGGCGTCGTGCGCCGCGACGAAAACGGTGCGTTTGCCGGCGTCGTTTCGGTGGCGCTGCGGCCCAGCTACTTCAGCGCGTTCTATCGCGAGCTGCTCGGCGGCAACGACTCGCCGATGACGATGTCCCTGTTGCGCAGCGACGGCGCGATCCTCGCGCACTACCCACCGCAGTTGCACCAGCCCGTCGAGGTGGAAGCGCGCTCGCCGTTCGCCGAAGCGCTCGCCGAAGGCCGCCGCGCGGGCGTCGTGCGCGCCCGCTCTACGGTCGACGGCGACAACCTGATTCTCGCGTTTCGGCGCGTCGGCTCGTATCCGGTGTACGTATCGTGCGGCTATCGCACGTCGGCGATCTGGGCCGCGTGGTACCGGCATCTGAGCGTGCTGATCCTGTCGATGTTCACGCCGTCGATCGTGCTGTGGTGCGTGATCTGGCTGTCGCTGAAGCGCCTCGCCGCCGAAGAGGAGGCGTGGGAGCGCTGGCAGGCGGAAGCGTCGATGCGGCGCTCGATCGAATCCGCGTACCGGCAGTCGCGCAAGATGGAAGCGCTCGGCAATCTCGTCGGCAGCGTCGCGCACGACTTCAACAACCTGCTGATGATCGTCTCGACAAACGTGCAGATCGTCCGTCGTCGCGGCGTGCAGGGGCTCGAGCGCGAACTGTCGGCGGTCGAGCGTGCGCTGAGGAGCGGCCAGTCGCTGACGCGGCAACTGCTCGGCGTCGCGCGCAAGCAGCCGCTGCACAACGAAACGCTGGCCATCGAGCGCTGGCTGCCGTCGTGCCGCGAACTGCTGCGCGCGTCGCTCGGCGCCAAGGTGTCGCTCGTGATGGACATCGGCGTCGACGTGTGGCCGATGCGGGTCGACGTCGCGGAACTCGAACTCGCGCTGATCAACATCGCGGTGAACGCGCGCGATGCGACGCCGAATGGCGGCCGCTTCACGGTACGCGCAGCGAACATCAGCTTTCGCCATGAGGACGGCTTCCCGTTGATCGGCGATTTCGTCCAGCTATCGCTCGAGGACACGGGTGTCGGCATGCCGCCTGACGTGCTCGCGCGCGCGTTCGAACCGCTCTATACGACCAAGCCGAAGGGCATGGGCACGGGCCTCGGTCTGCCGCAGGTGTTCGCGTTCTGCGAACGGTCGGGCGGGCTCGCCGCGATCGACAGCGCGATCGGCGCCGGGACGTCGGTGCGGCTGTATCTGCCGCGCGCCGCTGCCGCGCCTGTGCTCGAAGGTCCGGGCGAAACGCCGACCGAAACGACTGGGACGCCACATGGTCTGCGCATCCTGCTCGTCGAAGACAACGACGAAGTGGCGGCCGGCACCGAAGCGCTGCTGCAGATGATGGGCCACCAGGTCACGTGGGTGTTCAACGCCGACACCGCGCTGCGCCTGTTCGACGACGCGCATGCAGAACAGGCGCGCACCGGCGAGCCATTGCCGTTCGATCTCGTGATCTCCGACGTCCATATGCCCGGCACGATGAACGGCATCGATCTCGCCGAAGCGGTCCAGGCGTTCGAACCGAAGCTGCCGGTGATTCTCGTCACCGGCTACGCGGAAGAGCTCGATCGCGCGCGTCACGTCGACGTGCGCGTGCTGTCGAAGCCATTCGATATCGCGCTGCTCGGCCAGATCCTTCAGACGATCCAGCGCGATCTCGCGCACGCGCATCCGGAGACGTAAACGCGCACACCCCCTGAGACGTGAAGCCGACGGCCGGACCACCCAGCGCGCATTCATTGTAAAAATTGCGTCTGGCACTTGCTGCCCTGTTTTTCCCGGCCCTGTCGATCTGGCTCGCTGCGCCCGGCCCACGGGCGCAGCGGGCGCGAACCCATGCGACCGGCACGATGCTTGCGGACCAGGCAGGAAGGAAGCGCCGTCTGTCGCGCCTCCGCATTTCACTGCCGGGAGACAGCCATGAGACATACAGTGATCGGCCTGTTCGACAACTACGCCGAAGCGGAAAGTGCACGCGACACGCTCGTGCGGACGGGCTTCGCTCATACCGACGTCGAACTGCAGGCCAACCCCGAACCTGCGGCGGGCGAACCCGGTGTTTCCAGCGGTGCGAGCGTGCTGGCGAACATCGAGCGCTTTCTGTCGAGCCTGTTCGCGTCGGGCTCGCGTGCCGATAACGCGCAGCGTTACACCGACGCCATACGGCGCGGTGCGGTGCTCGTGTGTGTGAACGCGGCCAGCGAATCGCACGCGGAACTCGCGAGCAAGACGCTGACGAAGCTCGGCGCGGTCGATGTCGGTGAGCGGGCGCCCGGCTGGGAGGCATCGCTCGCGGATCCGGATGCGGGGCGCGAGCACTCGGTGCTCGATGAGTTGGGAATCGGTGGGATCGGTGGAATAGCTGCTGGCATGGGTGCGGCACCGTCGGTTCACCAGGCGGGTCTGACGCCCGGGGGCGATGAGCCGCTGCCGCACGCACCGTCCACCGACGATGCAGCCGCAAGCGCGATCGCCGCGGGCGCTGCGCCGGGCTCCGGTGCGGTGCTGCGTCCTGACCTGGCTGAAACGGAAACGGGCGGCCAGTCGCGACCCGCCGCGATGCGCAATGCAGTACCGCCTCCCGTGCGCACGCCCGACGAGTTCATGGAATACGAAGAGGATTTTCGCAGCCACTACGACGAGCAGTACGCGAGCGAAAACGCGCGCTACGAGGACTACGTGCCGGCGTACCGCTACGGCGCGACGCTCGCACGCGACGCGCGTTTTCGCGACCGATCGTGGGACGAGTTCGAGCCTGAAGCGCGGCTCGATTGGGAATCCAGCGACGCGAACAGCTGGGAGCGCTTCAAGGTCGCGGTGCGTCACGGCTGGGAACGCGTCACCGGCCATCACCACGTGTGAACGCGAAGCGGCGGGAGGCCGCTTCGTGTCTCGTTACCGCTTACTCGCTTACTCGCTTACTCTCTGTGCCGCTCCACCCACCCGACGTAGCGGTCGATGAATGCCTGCAGGAATTTGCGGGTGTCGTCGTTGACGATCTTGCCGGTTTCGTCGATACGCGACGGGTCGTATTTGATGAACATCTCCGGCTGCCCGAGCGTCGGCACGTCGAGATACGCGAGTATGTTGCGCAGATGCTGCTGCGACAGCGCGGTGCCGGCCGCGCCCGGCGACGTACCGATCACCGCACCGGGCTTGCCGCCCCATACGCTCTTGCCCCATGGACGCGAGCCCCAGTCGAGCGCGTTCTTCAGCACGCCGGGCACCGAGCGGTTGTACTCCGGCGTGACGAACAGCAGTCCGTTGGCCGCCTCGATGCGCTGCTTGAACTGCCGCGCGACTTCGGGGAAATCAGCGTCGTAATCCTGGCTGTAGAGCGGGAGGGAGCCGATATCCACGATATCGAACGAAAAACCTTCGGGCGCCAGCGATATCAGCGCATTCGCGAGCTGCCGGTTGGTCGAATCGCGGCGCAGGCTGCCGACGATAACCGCAATGTGGCGGGTCATGATCGTTCCTTATATTGAAGCGCGCGGAGCGCGGAAATGGGGTTTCACATCATAACCGGCGTACCGGGCAGCTTTCGAAAAGCTATCGCGGCGCGCCGGTGGATAACCCCGCGGTCGCAAAAGATATCCACAGTTTTGCTGAATAACCTTGTGGATAAGTCATGGCCGGTCCTTGTCCATCAAGCCAGGCTCCGGCCTCCACGGGTCCGCATCAGTGGATTTCGGACTATGGAGGATCACGATGACATCCGACCACGCAGGCAAATCGCACGACGAAGCTATCGCGGCGCGCACGTAGCGGAAACAGAAAGCTCCGGAGCAGCCGGGCGGCGACATGGCGGTGGACAACACAGCGCCAGCCAGCTGTCCGAAAAAGACAAACAGGTCTGGCGGACCGGCAGCGGTATCGACGGCAGCGGGAAGTCGTCCTGACCGGATGCTCGTCCGACCGCGGACGGCGCGACGGGCACTCGTGCAGAAAAACGTAATGGCTCTGTCATCAAAACGCGTGTCGCGCGACTAACCGTGTAAGCATGCGTGCGAACGCGTCGCGCCGATTCCGTTCGATTGCGGTAGGCGGCGGCGCCAACGTGCGGGAAAATGGGTGACGGACCCAAGACGGGCTCAACTCACCCACACATGAACACGATCGAATTCGCAGGACGCCCGCATGGGCATATCGACGGTAGCTCGGAGCCGTCGTCGGGCTGCCATCTTCTGGCGAAGCTCGCATGACGGCCGCCGCCCAGCCGGCATTCGACGACCCGGCGTATCTGAGCCAGTTGCGGCGCGACCTGTTCCGTTTCGCGCGGCTGCAGCTGCGCGATGCCGCCGCGGCCGAAGACGCGGTTCAGGAAGCACTCACCGCGGCATGGGTACAGGCGGACCGGTTCGCCGCGCAATCGGAGCACAAGACATGGGTGTTTGGGATCCTGCGTCACAAGCTGGTCGACACGCTGCGCGTGCGGCGCCGGACGATCAATCTGTCGGCGCTCGAAACGGAACTGGACGGCGAAGCGCTACTCGACCGCGAGCTGTTCAAGGAAAACGGCCACTGGTCGCGCGAAACGAAACCGCGCCCGTGGCCGACGCCCGAAACCGCATTGCGTCAGCAGCAGTTCTGGACGCTGTTCGAGATGTGCCTCGATCATCTGCCCGAGCACATCGGGCGCGTTTTCATGATGCGCGAGTTTCTCGATCTCGATACCACCGAGATCTGCAAGGAGCTCGAGATGACCGCGAACCACTGCAGCGTGCTGATTTATCGTGCGCGTCTGCGATTGCGCACCTGCCTGACCGAAAAAGGCCTCTCCAGCGAGGACGCCCATGGGGAAATGTAAGAACATCACGCGGCTGTTGTCCGACGCGCTAGACCGGCCGTTGAGCGCCGGCGAATGGCTCGCGGTGCGCGTCCATCTGCCGATGTGCAGCGGCTGCCGCAACTACCGGAAGCACATCGCACTGCTGCGTGCGGCCGCGCACGAAGCGAGCGGGATCGCCGGTTCGGGCGCGACGGGTTCGAACGACTGATGGGCGGCGCTGCGTCCCGAAGTTAGCGCTCGCCAGGCGGAATGTCACGGTAGCGTGTGCTAAACGCTGCATGCGCCTCGGCGTTGACGCCTGCCGGATGCGGCTCCGTCGACGCGGGATGTTTCGCGAGCATCGCGCGCGGGCGGATCGGCCGATGCTGGAAGTTGCCGCCGCAATTCGGGCACACGTCGCGTAGAACGTTCGATACGCAGGCTTCGCAAAACGTGCATTCGTAGCTGCAGATCATCGCGTCAGACGCGTTCGGCGGCAGCGCCTTGCCGCATTCTTCGCAGGACGGTCTCAGTTCCAGCATCGTGTACTCCTTCCTTCTATCGGCGGGTGGCGGGGCTTAGTGTAGAACGCGCCCGCAGACGGACCGTGCCATCGTGCGTTCAATTACTGCCGTACCGTCGCGTCAGATCAGCACGCCCCACAGCACGAGCGTCAACGCGAGCCCGACAACCGAAACGATAGTTTGCAGGACGGACCACACCAGGACCGTCTGCTTCAGCTGCAGGCCGAAATACTCGCGCACCATCCAGAAGCCCGCGTCGTTCACGTGGCAGAAGAACACCGAGCCGGCGCCGATCGCGAGCGCCATCAGCGAATTGTGCGTCGCGCTCAGTCCCGCGACCACGGGCGCGACGATGCCTGCGGTCGTCGTCGTTGCGACGGTCGCCGAGCCGGTGGCCTGCCGCAGTGCAACGGCGATCAGCCACGCAAGCAGGATCAACGGCATATGCGAGCCCACCGCGATCTTGCCGACCGTCGTGCTGATGCCCGCGACGACGAGCGCCTGCTTGAGGCCGCCGCCGGCACCGATCGTCAGCAGCAGCGCGGCGATCGGCGGCAGGCTTTTACGCAGGATCCCGCCGACACGATCGCGCGCCATTCCGCGCGACCACCCGAGTGCGACGATCGCGAACAGCACGGTCAGACCGAGCGCGACCAGCGGCTCGCCGAGAAAGTTGAGCGCGTCGAACAACAGCGTGTCCGGCGTGAGCAGCAGCTTCGCGACGGTGCGACCAAGCATCAGCACGACCGGCAACAGGATCGTGATCAGCGAGATCAGAAATCCCGGCAAAGTGCCGTCCGTCGCTTTGGCAGTGAAGAGCTTGCCCATTTCTTCCGGCTCGGTGACGTGCATCCGCTTCGACAGCCAGATGCCATACACCGGCCCGGCGAGCACGACGGCCGGCACCGCGACGATGAGACCCAGCCCGAGCGTGATACCGAGATCGGCGTGCAGTGCGCTCACGGCGATCAATGGGCCCGGATGCGGTGGCAGCAACGCGTGCAGCGTCGTCATGCCGGCGAGCGCGGGGATTGCGATCCGAAGAATCGGCTGCTGCGAACGGCGTGCCATCACGAAGATGATCGGCACCATCATCACGAGACCGACTTCGAAAAACAGCGGCAACCCAACGATGATCGCGACGAGCGCCATCATCCAGGGCAGCAGACGCGGCGTCGAATGATCGAGGATGGTAGAGACGAGCCGGTCGGCTGCGCCCGACTCGGCCATCAACGCGCCGAGCATCGCCCCGAGCGCGATGATGATGCCGACGTCGCCGAGCAGCGCGCCCGCCCCTTTGCTGAACGCGCCCGCGACCGCTTCGAGCGGCAGCCCGGCCGCGAAACCCGCGGCGAACGTTCCGACCAGAATCGACAGGAACGGCGCGAGTTTCAACACGCTGATGAAGACGATGATCAGCGCGAGCCCCAGCACGCACGAGAGAATCAGACGGGTGTCGTGGGGCGACCACGAGGCGAGAGAAGTCGTTAGATGCACGGTGTCCCTTTGTTGTTGACGTGTGGCGAACGCGGGCCGCCTGGGTAATGCCGCTTGAATACGGTCGCCGCAGATTGTAGCGGGCTCGGGGCGTTGCGCGCAGTGAAACGCGTTGCGATTCGGCGGCGTACGCGCGGCTTCCGAGGTTTTGTTTTTGTTCCGTGATGTAACTGCGTGGAAAGACCGAAGCCCTGCTTTGCGCTCTACTTTTGATTAGTCGAATAAGGCTTTGATGTTTTCCGGAGGTCGCCCGATTACAGCGCGCCCATCACGCACGACGATCGGACGCTGCATCAAGACCGGATGGTCGGCTATCGCCTGATAGATCTGGTCGTCGGTCAATGCGAGATCGGCAAGCCGCAGATCCCTGTATTCGTCTTCGGTCTCCCGTAGCAAACCACGCGGCCCGCAACCGATCATCCCGGCGAGTTCCTTGAGGCGGCTCACGGTCAGCGGATGTTTCAGGTATTCGATGATTTCGACGGGTTCACCTGCCGTGTTGAATGTGCTCGCGATCAATTCGCAAGCGCTCCTCGACTTCGAGCAGCGTGGGTTGTGATAGACGGTGATCATCGGGAGGCGGGGTTCCGGTGAGGATGGGCGATGACAGATTTCTTGTTGTGATTTTAAGGTTTGCTTCGTTGGGTTGGGGTTTCAGTGACCCATCACGATGGATGTTTTCGCGCTTCTCTCTCAATAATTCAAATAAAAAATTGACGCGCTCGTTTTGGGTATCCCTGGTGTACATCGCACGCCCGGGCTGTGAGGTGCGCGAATCCTACGCCTGCGGTCGCGCAGACTGTCGGCTGACCGGTTTATGCGCATAAGGCAGGCTTGGCGCAGGCTGTTCGCAAATGAATGCTCAACGGGCTATCCCGATGAGCCGACTCCACCTGCCGCGAAAAATCGTCGAGACTCACTCAGAGACGTTCGCCGGCAGCTTTATGCGCATAAAACGCCCTCGATCTATCGATCCGTCGTGCGAATACGACGAAAGTCATTGAAATCAAATACTCACAAGGTAGAATTCATCAACTTCTAGAAGAGGGGGTGGCGATTGGCAGCCGAAATCATTGCAGTAACTCAACAAAAAGGCGGGGTCGGGAAGAGCACGATTGCGATGCACCTTGGGGCAGCGTTCCACGAAAAGGGCAAGCGCGTGCTGGTCGTCGATGCGGACGGACAAAATACCCTCGTGCATTGGGCAAGCGCGTCGTCAGACGGTGAATCCGGCATTCCATTCCCTGTCGTCAACCTGTCCGAAGCTGGCGCGCAGATCCATCGGGAAATCAAGAAATTCATCGGGGATTACGATCTGATCGTGGTCGACTGCCCTCCGTCGATCACGGAGAAGGTTTCGGGCGTCGTGCTTTTAGCAGCCACGATCGCGATTATTCCAACCTCCTCGTCGCCCGCAGACTATTGGTCAAGCGTCGGTCTCGTCAAACTGATCCAGCAAGCGCAGGTGATGAACGAGGATCTTCGTGCCGTCTTCCTGCTGAACAAGACCGAAGAAAAACGGATGCTCACGCGCGAACTGAAGCGCGCCCTGGAAGAACTCGGCTTTCCGCTGCTCAAAACGCAGATCCCAACTCGCGAAGCCTATAAGCAGGCGATGGCGCTCGGTCAAACCGTCCTGCAGATGAACGATCGCGGCGCAAAGCTCGCCAGTCTTGAAATTCGCGCGTGCGCAGACGAAATCGCTGCGTTGCTCCCCTGACATTTATGCGCATAAAGGACCCTGAATGAAACCCTCTCAACTCGCTAAAGGCTTTCAGGCGCGTCCGGATTCGACGAGCAGCGAAAAACGAACGGCTCTCGACCGACTCAATGCGATCGACGGTCTCGTGCAGCAGGATTCCACGAAAACCCGGGAGGTTGCTGGACGGTCCAGCCAACCGGCAGTGAGCCCCGTCGTCTCGATCGCATCGAACGAAGCCGAATCGGTCGAAACGGCGAACGAATCGCCGGCCTATCGTGCATGGCGTATCGAACATGGTTATCGGCCAGGACAGGTTATCGATCTGTCGTTGAAGGCGATCAAGCCGAGCCCTTTCAATCCGCGGCATTTCTACCTGAAATCCTCGATCGCGGAGCTCGCGGTCAATCTCGCGAAACAGGGACAGCAGCAAGCCATTCACGTCATTCCCGACTACGACAATCCCGACAGCTACTTCGTCAGCGACGGCGGACGCCGGGTACGTGCACTTAAGGAAGCAAACAGGGAAACGGTCAAGGCCATCGTCGTCGATTTGCCTATCGGCATCGAGAGCTACAAACTCGGCTACGACCTCAACGTTCAGCGTGATTCACAGACGGTCTTCGATAACGCAGTCGTCTGGAAGCGTTTTCTGGACGACGGACATTTTCAAAGTCAAAAAGAACTGGCCGAACATCTGGGCCTGGATGAATCGACGGTAGCCGTGGCGCTCTCGATTGCCAAGCTGCCGGAAGCTGTCATGCACGAAATGGTTGTGAGAACCGACCGGTTCGGTTCGAACATGGCTTATCAGGTTGGTCGCTACCATTCGGCGCGTGGAGTCGATTCGACGCTTCGCCTGATCAACAAGATCCTGTCGGATGATCTGAGCACGCGGCAGGTTGCGGATATCGTGAAGGGCAGGGCCAGTACGCACGAGAGCACGAAACCCGCAGGACGCCAACGCTACGCGCAGCGGCTCGAGATCAAGATGGAGGGCATTTCGGTAGGCGACCTGAAGTCGTACGGGGATGACCGCCTTGAGCTCAAGCTGCGTGGGCTATCGAGAGAAAAACGCGACGATATCCTCAAACAGATCGAGCAGATTCTTCAATCGAAGAAAGCCTGAGCGACGAAGACCACGGTGCTGCCGGCAGCGATACGACACGCTGCCGGGGCCAGTCACCTCAGGCCGCGCGGGACTGACTCAGCGTGAACGAGAGAAGATCGCCGTCGGTCGGCTCACCCCACGTCCGGCGCGCCAACCAGTCAAAAAACGCTGTCTCGCCGAGCTTCGACTCGAGGCCCCGCCGGCGCCAGTCGTCGCGCATGTGGCCGCCCAGCGTCGGCAATTCGTCTTCTTCAAAAGACTGCCGCGCGAGCTCACGTTCGGTTTCGCCCTGTTCGTCGTAAAGCGCATGGGCCTCTTTTCGGCGATGAGCCGAATATTCGCCAAGAAGACGCGCCTTCAGATCGCTCGCCGGCACGCCCGCCAGAGTCTTGCCGCTCGCCGTCGCCTGCAGCTCCTCGACTGGCGGCGCATAGCCCTTCTTCAACGCGTCCTTGAACAGTGCTGGCGCGCTGCGCACTGGCGGCAGCGTGGTACTGCGCATGCGTTGCTCGGTCATTTGCAGTGCGGCACGAATCCGGTTCTCTTCACTGTCGGCGTAGAGCGTCTGCGCTTCCTTCAGCGGAATACCGATCTTGACCATCCGGTCGACGAGCGTACTGTCGAATACGTTCGGATGCTCGTCGAGCGCGAGCATGGGCTGCTTGCGCTCGGTGACCCGGAACTGGATCTCGGCCACCCGACGCCCCTCGCGGTGCTCGATCAACTCGACAAAGATGTTCGTGACAGCGTTCACCTCGGCGATCGCCGGTCGCAAATAGTCGCGCTTGAAATATTTGTATTCCCGCTTGGCTTCGTCGCCAGCTTCGGTATCCGGGGTTCCGGAGAGGATCGGGCGCCACCATTCCCACGACTCGCGCATCGTCAGATGACTGGGGTTGGTCAGATAGCGAACGCATATCTCGTAAAGCGCAAGGCCGGCGCTACTGCGTAACTGACTCTGGAACTGAAGGCTTAGCCGCGCATACTGGACGGGGTCGAGCAGCTTCTTCTTGATCTTCGGTGCAAATGAGAATTCAACCCATACCCGGCGCGTGGCGGGGTCCTCGAGGATTTCGGCGTCGGCGATGAGGGTGGAAATCCCCCATTTGCGGCCAGGCTTCTGGCTCGACGTGCCCGTGCTCCATTCGACCTGCACCGAGACCATGCGGCGCAGATGCTCTTTGACGAGAGCGGTGTCGTTCGAATCGAACGCCGAGTTCGCCACGATATCGGAGAGCAGCGCCCGGTAGGTATCGCCCGAATCGTCCGCCTGCTGGGCGACCGCAAGCAGTACGTTGAAGAGCTTGCGCGTCAGTAGCGTGATCTTGCCACTTTTCGGCTGGATGGCGATCGCCTCGACGGCTTTGCGGAGTTCAGCGGAACTCGGGCTCACCACATCGGTTTTCTTCGCGCGCTTCGTGGCCATGAGTCGGGTCGAGGAAGAGGGTTTTGCGAAAGAATACCGGCTGGGGTGATGGGCGTCTATAGGGTCGATCTCACCATTTCTGGTGAAGTGCTGCTGCAAGTCGCCGCTCACCTCGTGAGGCTCCCGAAAGTCCTCACCTTCAGGAAATTCGTGGCTTTGCTGGCTTCCTTGATAGATCGACAGTTTGACCGAACGCGTATTTTTGGCAGCAATCGCCAGGGGATCTGAATCGTCCCGTAACGGCTCACCTCACGATCTGTCGTAATTCTGCGACGAGCCACGGCGAGCTGTACTCGATTATTTGCGATGCCTGTGGCCCGGGTAATCAAGATTGTCGGGAGCAAAAAATTGCATCCTCATCGGCTGGTACGCGCTAGAGCGCACCAGCAAGGAGAATTTGCCATGTTCTTTCGGAAAGCACCGCAAAAACGCCTCTGGAGGGTTCCTCGAGATCGGAGATGACTTGATCGTCGGCACGCCAGGCACTCAGGTTCAACGACGCATCCGGCGGAGTGGGTCCCGCAAACCCTCACCTCAACAACGGCAGACGTCCCGTGAGACAAAGGATAAGCGGCCCTTCAACGACTACTGGCCTTGCAAAGGTCCCGAAAACGCTCACCTTTAAGCCTCCCGCCGAATGCTGCATACCCACACCTCACCGCTCCCGAAAAACCTCACCTTCCAGCAGGGCGAAAAAAATACCTAGCCATTTCCGGGACTTATGCCGCAAAACCGATGCTCGATATGAACTCGGATGATCCCGTAAATTCTCACCATAGGGTGTAATGCGGCTCCCGCCAGGCCATCGAGCACAGCTCCTGCAAAGCCTCACCTTGAGAATTGAGAACGCCGTACTCTAGCCATCACCGATGGCTGATTGACAAGCTTTCGCGGTAAGTAATCGCAAACTTGATCCCGTATTGACTCACCGTACCCCTCGGTGGCGTCGGAATGAGGTCCCGAAAAGCCTCACTTCAGAGATTCAGGCCATGGTCCGGAGATCCATCGTGCTACGAGCTTGTGATCCCGAATTTACTCACCTATCCGGTGGCGGCATCGCGAATGAGGAGGTCATTCGATACGCAAGAAGTACCCACCGCGCCAAACACTCCCGAAAAAGCTCACCTAAACCGGCAGAAGGCCGTGATTTCGGGCCTGCAAGGCAGGTTCAACCCGAATACGCTCACCTTCGACGTCCGATTTCTCCCGGAGAATCTCACCCAGGCTGCGAAACACCCTGAATCGATGCCACAAAAGAGCCCATAACCACCTCCCGAAAAAGCTCACCTACCGTCCAAAGCCGGCTCGACCAGCAACGAAGCAGCTAAAGGCTAACGGCGACGTCTGGTCCCGAAATCACTCACCGTTCGCAAACTCGCGGTGGCAACGCGCCCCTGAACCCGCTCACCTCGGTACCCGGAGAGGCTCACTTGTCGCCCCGAATCCCATCACTCCTGGTCCCCGGACGGACTCACCATCACTCCTGTAAAGCATCACCTTTGATCTCGCAAAGCCTTATCCAGTAAGGGTTTGCCGTGGCGTTAACGTTTTTAACAAGGTTCAAGGGTGTTTACTTTTACTACTCTCAAGAACAAAGCAGCGTTCAGGGAAGAAAAAACTAGAGACCCGTTCCGTGAAACAGTGACAAAGCAGAAGAAAATCAGAAAACCATTTAAAAACCAACAAGATAGCCAGATTTCTTCATTTTGTTTCACGAAACTGCCCGCTGCACCGACTTCTGGTCGAGATTTGTAACCCCTCAACTTGACCAGCGCCAACAGTAACAGGAATACTTCCCCAATCAGTAGCAAATAATACGTAATTTGTTATTATTGCTCCACTTTGCCGGCTCGGAAGACTCTCGGAAGACCCAATGACAGCAGACCAGGAACGACAATCGATCCGTGAAGAGCTCAGGCGCATGCGGGAAAGTGGAGCGCGTCGGCAAGACCTGTCGCTCCATGCCTGCAAACGACTGTTCTTCGATCTGGGCATTCGCCCATCCATGGCGGCCGTTCGAGATCTAACTCAGACAGGAAGCGCAAGCGACATCCCAAAGGACATTGATACGTTCTGGGAGCGTATCCGGACAACCGCCCAAATCCGCGTAGGCACCGGAGCCATTCCGGAAGGACTGGAAACCCGAGCCGGCGAACTTCTGGCCGCGTTGTTCGATGAAGCCGTAGCGCACGCTCGTGTCGCACTGGATAACGAGCGCGAAGAAATTCAAACCCACCTCGCTACTGCGGAACAGTCCATCCGCGAAACGGAAATTCGGCAGGAAGCCTCCGAGGCCGCGGTCGAACGGGCCGAGGGCCGTGCCGATGCCGCGTGGGAACGTGTCCGTGTTCTTGAAGCCGAACTGGCGACCGTCAGCACACAAGGCGCCGCCCACCATGATGGCTTACAGGGCACCGTCCGCCGACTGGACGCGGAAAACGAGACACTTCGCAAAAAACTGGAAACTGAACAGGCGGCCAACGCGACGCTCCGTGACCGGATAGACGCACTTCATGTTGAAATGCGTCAAAACACCGAACATTACGCCCAGCAGATCAAGGACGCGATCGCCGAAGCGGAACGGCGTGTTAAGCCGATGCTCGTCGAGCTCGACTCATTGCGCACCATGTCGACGACTTACCAGTCCGGGATCAGGGACGCGAGTCGAAAGGAATTCGACTTCATCCAGCAACTGGCGGCTGCAAAAGCCCGTGGGGATCGACTCGACGCGCAGTTACGCGAACAGTCCGACGAACTCGATGGGCTGACGAAGGAATTGATGCAGCTACGCGCGCAGCAAGGCACCGATCCCGCCGTGGCGAACCTGTTGTGCGCCTTGGCGTCGGCGGGGCGTCTCAGTGCAGAAGAGCTTGCTGTGCTCGGGACGACTGCCGATGGCTACGTCGTGCTCCCGACCCACTGCCCCAAGTGTTCCGAGGGTGAGCCGGAACTCTCACAGATCGATCACCGGTACGAACTGTCCTGCCCGGAGTGCGAGCATACGTCCGGACCGGGCGCATCTCGCCTTGAAGTGGTTAACCGGTTCATCTCGTCGCCTGCCGACGTCTCGCCATAGGCGATTTAGCGGGCATTCGCGCGAAAGGTGAGGAAATTCGGGACCCGAAAAGTGAGCGTTTGCGGGAGCGGATTCAGAGCGACCGCATTCGCGACTGGAGTCTCGAGCCGCTACGTCGTTTCCGGCTCTCCGCCACCTTGATCTTCCGATTCCTGCTTTTCCGCCCATTTCTTCCATGCGCGATGCAACCGGTTTGCCGAAACCGGTTGAATGAACCCCAGCCATTGACCGACTAGTTCAGGCGCCACCCCGCTCTCGAAAAGATCCGCGGCGAACGAATTGCGCAACGTGTGCGGACTCGCCCGCGCTGCCCGAGCGTCCGCAATACCTGACGCTTCGACCTGCGCGTCGACCGCGCGCAGCATCGTGGCTTTGTGCATCGGTCGCCCGGCCACCGAGGCAGGGAAGACAAGTGTTCCCACCGCTTCCGACAATCGACGCTCCGCTAGCCACGCATCCAGGATGGGGACGGCGAACGGCGATAGCCGCGTTCGTCGCGTGAGTTGCGGATCCGGGGATTCGATCGTTACCCACGGCGAGCCCGGATTGACGCAACTAACCGCCAATGTCGCTGCTTCACCGGTTTTCAAACCTCCGCCGAGGAACAGTGCGGTCAGCGCACGGTCCCGGCGCTCTCTCCAGCGTTGCGCCGCGGACAGCGTCGCCAGCGATGAGAACAGGTGAGCGACGAGCGCTGCCCGTTCCTCCGTACTGAGAAAGCCGGTGGGTTCGTTATCGGGCGCGTCGCGCCATGGCGCTTCACCGTCCTGGGCAATGAAGCGCGCCGGATTGGTCGACGCGAGTTCGACCCTCCGAACGTGATCGAGTACCCGTTCGATTAGCCGTAGATATCTGACACGCTGGGGTTTGCGAACCGGTAGCGTGGCGGCGAACTCTGCGATGGTCGTCGTATCGACGGAGATCAGATCTTTGCCGCGAAGATTGACCCACTCGAGGAACGCTCCCCACTGCGCTCGATAAACGTCGGCGGATGACCGTCGCAAGCGTTGCGCGGCAAGCCATCCGTCGAACGCAGCGCGCGGATCGCGATGCCAGATTTCGCGCTCCTGCGTAAAGAGATCGTCGTTCGAGGGATGGGACGCAGACATGTCTCTATTCCAGTTAGTTGCGTCATTGTAGGTACACGGGCTGGCTCGCGGTGAGACTTCCCAGGAGGTGGCCGTTGTGCCGGCGTGCTGCACAGCCGCTTAACCGCCCCACGCCCGCCCGCGTCTCGCGCCGGGCGATCCGGCCTTCTGCGCCGCCGCGCGCCGCGATGCCGCGCGGCGCTCCGCTTCTTCATAGGCCGACACGGCGAATGCGAACACGGCCGGCAGCGCATTCGACGAACCGAAGTTCACCGGATCGTCGGTTTCGGGATAAGGCAGGTTGCCTGGCCGCTGAAACAGGCTCAGCATGACTTCGTCGTGCCGGCTCGCGAGCCCGAGATCGGCGAGCGCTTCCGCTTCGATCGCGTGCAGCAGCCGCCACGTGAGCGGCACGCCACGCACGATGTAACGCCCGGCGACGTGCCGGACGATATGCTCGAGGTCCCGCGCCGCGGTCTGGAAGCGCCGTGCGGCCAGGTCGTGATCGGTGATGTCGTTCATATTGGGCTCCGGTCGTCGGGCATATACTGTACAAATATAAGGGCTGTCCATTTAGCTCCACCTGAGCCATGATAGCGGCGTGAGCGAGAACCAGCATACGCCGATTGCCGGGCAGGACTATCCGCAGACGTGGAGCCAGTTTGAAGAATGGTTTGCCTGCGAGC
>NZ_JBOIGG010000041.1:0-17592 GCF_050742655.1 Paraburkholderia sp.
CGTTCGACCTCGAGGTCGAACGTCGGGCGCAAACGTGTGCCGACCACGTTGCCGGCGAACGCGTCGAGCGTGCCGATCATCCGCGTGGTGTATACGGAGTGCCCGACGCGCAGCCGCTATCGGGTTGCATGCCGATACGTCAGCTATCTGGTTTGATAGGTGGGAATGGCGCGGTTCGCGGCAACCTGAGGCAGCCAATGCTTTTATCATCCCAGGAGCGCTTCTGGTCGAGACCGCCAGGGCTGAGTCAACGGACACCTTATACGGGGATGACGAATGGAGTTGGGCAAGAAATCTACGTACGAATCTTTATATAACCCGGATCGACTGTTTGCGATTCCACGCGAACTAAAGAGAAACGAGCTTGGAATAACAGCAGCGTTACCGTTCTTCGGCTTCGACGTCTGGAATCACTATGAGGTGTCCTGGCTGAACCGGCGAGGCCTGCCCCAGGTCGCTATCGCCGAGTTGCGGATCCCCTGCGAATCGCCGAACCTGATTGAATCGAAGTCGATGAAGCTGTACTTCAACACGCTCAACAACACGCGATTCGACAGCGTGGAGGCCGTGCGGGAAACGGTGACGTCGGACCTGTCGAAGTGCGCGGGCGCACCCGTCACGGTCAGTCTGCGGATCGTGGACGGCGCCGCGGTCGCAGGCATGAAGGCGCTTCATGGCGAGTCGCTGGACAATCAGGACATCGAGATCGAAGAGTTCGAGGTCAAGCCCGATGTGCTTGCAACAGTGGCCGGACGGACATCCGAAACGCTGTATTCAAATCTGCTGAAATCGAACTGTCTCGTCACCGGCCAACCGGATTGGGGAACGGTTTCCATCTCCTATGAAGGAGACAGAATCAGCCGGGAAGGATTGCTCCGATACATCGTCTCGTTCAGAAATCACGAGGAGTTTCACGAACAGTGCGTGGAGCGCATCTTTCTGGATATCACGCGGCAATGCGCTCCAGAAAAACTTTCGGTAAGTGCGAGGTACACGCGGCGCGGGGGGATCGATATCAATCCCGTACGAACGTCGGAGCGCATCGAGGTGGCTTCAAACGATCGCCTCATCAGGCAATGACGCTACCCGCCGGAGAATCCAGAATGCAGAAACCGACGCACCAGATAGATGCCGTCATCGAGCCTACCGACGCTCAAAAGAAGATCATGGTTCGGGTCAAGGTTAGCGAGTCGGGCGTCACCTTCAAGATGCCTGCGGAAGATCTATACCAACGGCAATGGCTCGAGAAATTTTCACCCGAGGATATTGCTCACATCGCGTTCCTGAACGCCGCGATGTATACCGACGGGCTGGTCCCCATCGAATATTTTCCAAAGAAGAAGCAACAGCTCACCCGCTCCGTGCTGATGCTGGCGATGCTGTTCGTGGCGTTTATCGTCATCTCCAACGTGACGGGATTCCGCGTCATACAGATCCATCTGGGCTGGCTTCCCGGTGGTCTCGGCGACGCCGTGCAGTTTCCCGCGGCCCTCGTCGTGTTCCCCATGACGTACATCTTCAGCACGCTCGTCACCGAAGTCTATGGGTACCGGACAAGCCGTCTCGTGATCTGGGGCGGGCTGACGGTCAACTTCGCGCTGGTGATCGGGATGTGGGTGGTCACGCTTCTTCCGGTCGCTCCAGAGTGGGCGTCGCAGAACAAGGCTGCACTTGTCGGGTACGACCTGCTCGTGGGCAACTTTTCGCGGACCTTCTTCGCGTCGACGACCGCGTACTTCTGCGGCGAATTTATCAACACGATCCTGCTGGCCAAGCTGAAGGTAGCGAGCTCGGGGAAGTATCTGTGGGGACGCGTGCTCTTCAGCACGGGCTTCGCGATTACCGTGGATAGCGCGATCTTCTGCACGCTGCTGTTCTACGGCGTGATGCCGATGCATGTGATCGTATCGATGATTCTTTTCCAGATTACGGTCAAGGCCATCTACGAACTCGCGCTGCTGCCTGTCACTACCCACGTGTCCGGTTGGCTGAAAAAAATCGACAAGATCGATTACTACGATTTCAATACCAATTTCAATCCCTTCGCGTTCAAGGATTGACGCCTTCCTGCATCCGGGACTCCGTGACGACGCCGAGCACACGCACGGCGTCGTCGAGCAGCACGGCGGCCGGGTCGCCGGCATGGTCGAGGCGCTTGAGGTAAATCGCACCGCCATCCTTCGCGAATCGACGAACCACCGCATCGCGCGCGTTGAACGACACGATGCCGATCTGGCCATCGCGATACTGCGATGCGGGTTCGACGATGATCAATGAGCCGGCGCGGAATCGCGGCTCCATCGACGACGTGGTCCGCACGGCAAAAGTGCCGGCTGCCGGGGCGGTATCCACGGTCAGCGAGTGCGAGCGGCCATCGGTTTTGAAGAGGCCATTTGCAAACGGCACGATCTGCTCCCAGTCAAGAACTGGAATCGGATACGCGCGCTCGCTACCGGTGATGAAGCCTACGGTAGAGCCTAATGCTTCTGCAATTGCCGACAGGGAGCTGAGTCGCGGGTCGGCTGTTTCTCCGGAGAGAATCCGGCTGAGTGTGCCCGGCGACATGCCGGTCGTGCGCGCGAGATCGGCATCAATAATGTTCCTCGACTGCATCAGCTTTCTGATGCGTTCAACCATGAGCCCGGCGCGCTCTTTATTTGTCATTGTTTGCCTGATCCCATTTTTGTCACGGTCCCCGATAGCCTGCTCGGGCTCGGGGTAGTTTGCCAAAATTGTCTTGCAAATATTCAACTACCATTGAATACTTTCAATGGTAGTCGTAGTTGTTGTCAGTCATGCGTTTCATAGGTTTGCGTGCGTCACGGGCTGCAGTGCATCGTGATGTCGATGACCAGACAGAGCGTTCTGTTTGATGGGCGAGGGAGAAAAGGTCGGCCTCGGTCCTGCAACCCATTTGAGGTTGGGTGGCAGCGAGACTCGCCAGGTTGCCTCGTCGGGTTTAAGACATAGCGGTTTGGGCAAGCGCAATCGAGAGTGATAGACGTCTTTCATACGATGACATTTGACACTACGCAGGCACTAACGGCTAGTGACAAAAACACGTAGTGACTGACGAGGAAGAATGGATGCGCTTGTCAGGTCACAGTACCGGCTTCCACGGGATGTGCATGAATGGCTTCAACAAGGCGCGGAACAGAATCTTCGATCGCGGAATGCGCAGCGGGTTGTCGTTTTACGGCAGGCCAGGCTAGCGGAAAAATCCAGCGGCAACAAGAAGCTTGATTCGGACCAGGGGCGGGGAAATTAAAGCCATCGTGATAGGTGTGTCAATACCCAGCGCGATTTGACCCAAGGTAGATCTTGAGAGAGGCCGCCTATGGCTGCCCGCATTTCACGGCATCCGTCATCCGTCAGAACACGTTTCACCGACGCAGAACGACGCATCGGCCAGCAGGATACCGTCGTTCTCCACCTCGCAAGGCCCGATGCCCGTCGACATTCATCCGTGGCTCGCAGCGGCATCGATTTCCCGCTGTCCAATAGCATGTCGGACCATGCGCGTCGTCGCGACGTCATTGCCAGAGGGCCGATCCCGCGCACGGAATCCGCAGCCGAACCACCGCGGTTGACACGAGCTCCGTTCGACACCCCACTCGACGATGACCGGCAATTCCGCTGGCGGCAACGCACAGGCGGGATGGCCTGGGTTGCGCTTTACGCGTCTGTTTTTGCGTGCGGTTGTCTGCTGCTCTACGTCCTCTATGAAAGCATTTCGCCCCGTCACAGCGGACCGCCTGCGATGCGAACGTCGATGGTTGGACCGGCCGTGAAAACACTTCGTGCGGCCGGGTACGGTGAGCCCGCCTCGTCGCTTGAAGCTTGTGTCGACGCCACGGCGGAGATGCGCTCGCGAAGCGTCACTCCCGACGACGTGTAACGGAGGCACCTGGATGTCACGCAATTTTCAGAAGAGGGAGTGCGCGGTCACAGCGGAGTTCGTCGACCTCGCGCCCCGGTGGAGCACCCTGATGCCGATCCTGATTTCGGCGATCGAGCACGGAACGCAGTCCGGGAGAAACAAGGCGCTGTACCGGTTGTGCGAGCTCGGCAACACCGTCGATTCGGAGCACGCGGTTCACTTGCGCACACGGGCTGCGCTCGCCCGGCTGATGGCCGCGTGGCCGGGTACGACGGACAGGCTCAGTTCCGAGGAGCGTGCGGCACTGAGCGAGGCGTCGGAGGTATTGGCTCTCACGATACCCAACGTCGTACCCATTCGGCGAACGTAACGGGACAGCGGCGTTATCCGGCTACTGCGCAGGTCGCTGCCGACGAGACCCCGCTACAACGCATCGTGAAAAATCACGCCGAGCGTATGCCGTTGCCCCGAGCGCAGCCGGCTCACGCCGTGGCGCAGATTGACGCGATACGGCCCGCGCGTGCCCTGCACCGGCCGATGATGCACCGCGAAGATCACCGCGTCGCCCTGATTCAGTGGCACGACTTCAGCACGCGACTGCGTCCGCGGACGCTGCTCCGTGATCACGAATTCGCCGCCGGTGAAGTCGTCGCCAGGCGCCGACAGCAGGATCGCGACCTGCAGCGGAAAAACGTGCTCGCCATACAGATCCTGATGCAGACAGTTGTAGTCGTCTTCGCCATATTGCAGGATCAGCGGCGTTGCACGTCGCTGGCCGGCCGCGTGACAGCGACGCAGGAACGCGGCGTGCCCGGTGGGGTAGCGCACGTCGATTCCCATTGCCTCATTCCAGCGATTCGCGACCGGCGCGAGATGCGGATACAGCGTGTCGCGTAACGCGCCAATCGCGTCGGGCAACGGGTAGTCGAAGTATCGATATTCGCCGCGTCCGAAACCATGGCGCGCCATCACGACGCGGCTGCGAAACAGCGCGTCGTACGGATACAGTGCGGCGAGCGTACGGCATTCGCGCGGTGTCAGCAGTCCGGCGATCTGTGCGCAACCGTGCTGGTCGAGATTGCCGTCGATGCGTGGCCAGTCGAGCGCGTCGACGCGCCCGCCGATCGATTCCGTCGACGCGATCGACGGCCGCTCCGCCGGCGTTTTCTCGCGGCTGCCTGCGTCCGGTTCGAGTCCGGGCAGCGTGTCCTGCAGTGTGGGATGGGGCATCGCGGGGCTCTCCGTTCATTGACGATTTCAGTGTACGGAAGCCCGCGCGCGATGACACCCCAAGTCTTGCTCTGTCATTCCGTGCGTTGCCTCGACGCGCGGCGGTGGACCTACAGAAAATACGCCATCAGATCCGCGTCGTAGAACGTATCGCCGACGCGCATCGATTCGCGCTCGTGTCCATACGCGACGAAGCCGAGCGACTCGTACAGCCCGCGCGCGGCGAGATTCGTGCTCGACACCACCAGCTGCACCTGGCGCAGCCCGTCGACGCGCGCGGCCCGCGCAAGCAGCGCTTCGAGCAACGCGCGTCCGACACCGCGGCCCGCCGCTTCCGACGCGACGTACATCGCAACTACCGATGCCTTGTGCCGCCCACGCTCGTTCTGCTCGCGGATCAGCCCGACCGTGCCGACGAGCGCACCCTCGCGCAACGTGCCGTCGCCTGAGTCCTCCAGCGACGCGCCGAGGATGAATCGGCCTTCGTCCGCGGTCCTGCCTTCGAGCGTCGGGCGATACTGCTCCGGGCCGCTCGCGAGCGCCTCCGCATAACTCTTGCCAAACGCCTCCGGATGTTCGGCGAGTCCGCGCAGCCGCAGCTGGAAGTACGCATCGAGATCGGCGATGCCGAGTTGCCGGACGATGATGTCGCGTGCCACGTGGGTTCTCCTCGCAGGTCGATTGTTCGGATGGTAGCGGCAACGCGCGTCCTGCAAGCAACGCTTAGCGATTCGCGGATGCCGCGTGCAATGCCTGCGCCGTTTGCGCATCGGCGGGAAAGAACGCCTCGATCGCGAGTTCCGACAGCGTCACGTCGACCGGCGTGCCGAACACGGTCGTCGTGCTGAAGAACGACAGCGTGCCGAGAGCCGTGCGGATCCGCAACGGCACGACGATCTGTTCGACGCCCGATGCGTCGGCGGGATCGAACGGTTCCGCGCCGGGCGGTGCCGGGTAGGCGGCCAGCTCGTCGCGCAGTGCGACGAGCGTCGCGTCGCCGCTTACGTCGATCTGCCGCTGCAACCGCGCGAGCAGATGCGCGCGCCACGCATGCCAGTTGACGATCGCAGATGCGATGCCCTCGGGATGCAGCGACAGCCGTAGCGCATTCACCGGCGCTTCCAGCAGCGCCGGACTCGCGCTCGCGATCAGCGGCGCAAGCGCGCCGTTGGTCGACACGATGTTCCAGTGCCGATCCACCGCGAGCGCGGGATAGGGCTCGTGTCCTTTGAGCACCTGTTCGACCGCTTCGCGCGCGATAGCGAGTTGCGGATCGGTCAACGGACGCTCGCGAAAGAGCGGCGCGTAGCCCGCCGCAACGAGCAACGCGTTGCGCGCCCGCAGCGGCACGTCGAGCCGCTCGGCGAGGTGCATCACCATCTCGCGGCTCGGCAGCGAGCGTCCCGATTCGACGAAGCTCAGATGGCGCGTCGAGATGTCCGCTTCCGACGCGAGCAGCAACTGGCTCATCCGGCGTCGTTGCCGCCATTCACGTAGCAGATCGCCGACGGTGCGGCCTGGCCCGGTAGAGGACGCAGAAGAAAAAGAGAGCGTGTTCATGGTGCCGATGATAGCTAAAGGGCGCCGCGATTCCATTACCTGTCACGTAATCGACTAGCGGCCGTGCGTCGCCGAATCTTCAGTCCGGGCGCAGCGAAAACATCGCCGCCCAGCTAATCAACGCAACCGGACCAAGGAGCTCGTCATGAACACCCATACCGACCTGATCGACCGTTACTTCGACGCATGGAACGAAACCGATCCCGCCCGCCGCCGTACGCTGATTGCGCAGACGTGGGCACCCGACGCGTCGTACGTCGATCCGCTGCTCGCGGGCGTTGGCCATGACGGCATCGACTCGATGATTCACGCGGTTCACGAGCGCTTTCCCGGCCACACGTTCGAGCGCACCACCGACGTCGACGGCTACGCGAACCGGCTGCGCTTCTCGTGGACGCTGACGACCCCGTCCGGCGCGCCGTTCGTCAAGGGCTCGGACTTCGGCACC
Source organism: Paraburkholderia sp. (assembly GCF_050742655.1). GTDB lineage: Bacteria > Pseudomonadota > Gammaproteobacteria > Burkholderiales > Burkholderiaceae > Paraburkholderia. Next base: position 7,119 of record NZ_JBOIGG010000041.1, read on the forward strand.
GTCGATGCGCACGGCCGCCTGCAAACGGTGATCGGCTTTCTGGACGAAAGCCCGTCGCCGGCGTGACACGGATGTGCCACGCCCCGTTCTCACGCATCTGATAAAGGAGAAAGTCATGCCCGAGCCCGCACCCCGGCCGACCGCTGTGACATCACAACGTCTCGCCTCGTCACTCGACGGCGCGAGCACCGCGATCGCGGGTTTCGCGCTGTTCGCCGGCACCCGTGCATTCGGTTTCGTCGTCGGGCTCGCGTGGCGCGAGCCCGTGCTGGGCGGCGCGGCGCTCGTGTTGCTGGGGGCGGTCGGCTGGCTGCGGTGGCGCTACCTCGGCCGCACCAGAGACACCAGGGAAAACGTCCATGCCGATCCACATGGAAATGATCGTAACGGAGCTTGTGACAATCCTATCAATCGATGTAGCATGCATGGGAACAACCCACCATCGTTTGATGTGCACCGCACGAAAAACACGGATGTCTCATGTTTGAAGCCCCCTCGCTGTCTTCCTCGGTTGTCGCGCTGCACCGCGGTTCCGCCGTGCATTCGCTGCGCAATCCCGGCATGCCGTTCGACGCCGGCTGGCTGGACGGTCTGCGCGTCAATCAGTCTGCCGTCGAGCGCCGCACCGCGACGCTCGGCACGCGGCGCACCGTCAAGAAGGACGCCCAGGCAGCGTGGCTGCTGAAGGCGATCACCTGCATCGATCTCACCACGCTGAATGGCGACGACACCGAAGGCCGCGTGCGCCGCCTGTGCGCGAAAGCACGTCAGCCGGTGCGCGCCGATCTGCTCGACGCGCTCGGCATCGCGCCGCATGCGATCACGACGGGCGCTGTGTGCGTCTATCACCGCTTCGTCGCGGCGGCCGTCGATGCGCTGCGGGGCAGCGGCATTCCGGTCGCGGCAGTGTCGACCGGTTTTCCGGCCGGCCTGATTCCACATCCGCTGAAGCTGAAGGAAATCGAGGCGTCGGTGGCCGACGGCGCAGCCGAGATCGACGTCGTCGTCACGCGCGAACACGTGCTCACCGGCAACTGGCAGGCGCTCTACGACGAAGTGAGCGAATTCCGCGCTGCGTGCGGCGCCGCGCATCTGAAGACGATTCTCGCCACCGGCGACATCCGCACACTGTCGAACATCGCGCGCGCATCGATGGTGTGCATGATGGCCGGCGCCGACTTCATCAAGACCTCGACCGGCAAGGAAGGCGTGAACGCGACGCTCGACGTGTCGCTCGTGATGGTGCGGATGATCCGCGAGTATCACGAACGCACCGGCGTGCAGATCGGCTTCAAGCCCGCGGGCGGTGTGTCGAACGCGAAGTCGGTGCTGAACTACCAGATCCTGATGAAGGAAGAACTCGGCCGCGCGTGGCTCGAACCTGCGCTGTTCCGGATCGGCGCGTCGAGCCTGCTCGCCGACATCGAACGCCAGCTCGAGCATTACGCGAGCGGCCGCTATTCCGCATTCAACCGTCACCCCGTTGCCTGACCAGACCGATCCCATGAGCGTAGCCGAATACTTTTCTTCGATGGACTACGGTCCCGCGCCCGAGGACGATCAACCCGCGCGCGCGTGGCTCGCGCAACACGAGTCGACGTTCGGACATTTCATCGGCGGTGCGTGGCGTGCGCCCGCGGCCGGCGAGCGCTTCGAATCGCATGCGCCCGCGAGCGGCGAACTGCTCGCGCGCGTCGCGCAGGGCGATACCACCGACGTCGACTCGGCGGTTGCTGCCGCCCGTGCGGCGCAGCCCGCATGGCAGGCGCTTGGCGGCGCGGGGCGCGCGCGGCATCTGTATGCGCTCGCGCGGATGGTGCAGCGGCACAGCCGGCTCTTCGCGGTGCTCGAAGCGCTCGACAACGGCAAGCCGATTCGCGAGACGCGCGACATCGACGTGCCGCTCGTCGCGCGGCATTTTCTGTATCACGCGGGCTGGGCGCAACTGCAGGACAGCGAGTTCGAAGGCTGGGCGCCGCTCGGCGTGATCGGCCAGATCGTGCCGTGGAATTTTCCGCTGCTGATGCTCGCGTGGAAGATCGCGCCCGCCATTGCCACCGGCAATTGCGTGGTGCTGAAGCCCGCCGAATACACGCCGCTCACCGCGCTGCTGTTCGCCGAACTCGCGCAGCGCGCGGGTCTGCCGCAGGGCGTACTGAATGTCGTGACCGGTGACGGCCGCACGGGCGCGCTGCTCGTCGACCATCCGCGGATCGACAAGATCGCGTTCACCGGCTCGACCGAAGTGGGGCGGCTGATCCGTGCGCGCACCGCGGGCTCGGGTAAATCGCTGACACTCGAACTGGGCGGCAAGTCGCCGTTCATCGTGTTCGACGACGCGGATCTCGACGGCGCGGTGGAAGGCGTCGTCGACGCGATCTGGTTCAACCAGGGGCAGGTGTGCTGCGCGGGTTCGCGGCTGCTGGTGCAGGAAGGCATCGAGGCGCGCTTCATCGACAAGCTGAAGCGCCGGATGCAGACGCTGCGGGTCGGTTCGTCGCTCGACAAGAGCATCGACCTCGGCGCGATCGTCGATCCGGTGCAGCTCGAACGGATTCGCGGTCTCGTCGAAACCGGTCGTCGCGAGGGCTGCACGATCTGGCAGGCGCCCGAAACCGGCTTGCCGCAGAACGGCTGCTTCTATCCGCCGACGCTGGTCACCGGCGTCGCACCGGCATCGACGCTCGCGCAGGAAGAGATTTTCGGCCCGGTGCTCGTCACGATGAGTTTCCGCACGCCCGACGAAGCGATCGCGCTCGCGAACAACACGCGCTACGGTCTCGCGGCGAGCGTCTGGAGCGAGACCATCGGCCGCGCGCTCGACATCGCGCCGCGGCTCGCGTGCGGTGTGGTGTGGGTCAACGCGACCAATCTGTTCGACGCGGCGGCTGGCTTCGGCGGCTATCGCGAGTCGGGTTATGGACGCGAGGGCGGCCGAGAAGGGCTCTACGAATATCTGCAGCCGCGTGCGTGGCTTGATCTCGCGATGCGCCGTCCGGTGCGGGGCGTCGCCGTGCGCGAAGCGGTCGAGGCCTTTGGCACCGACGACGTTGCGCCGTTCGCTGCCGTCGATCGCACCGCGAAACTCTTCATCGGCGGCAAGCAGGTGCGGCCGGACAGCGGTTACGTGCTGCCGGTGTACGCGGCCGACGGTACGCTCGCGGGCGAAGTCGGCGACGGTAATCGTAAGGACATCCGCAATGCGGTCGCCGCGGCGCGCGCCGCGCAGAAATGGTCCGACGCGACCGCGCACAATCGCTCGCAGGTGCTGTACTACCTCGCCGAGAATCTCGCAGTGCGTTCGGCCGAATTCGCGCGACAACTGGTCGTGCGCACGGGCGTCGATGAAGCGGCGGCGCGCGCGGAAGTCGACGCGTCGATCGCGCGACTGTTCACTTATGGCGCGTGGGCCGACAAGTTCGACGGCGCGGTGCACACACCGCCGCTGCGCGGCGTCGCGCTCGCGATGCACGAGCCACTCGGCGTGATCGGCATCGCGTGTCCGGACGAAGCGCCGTTGCTGTCGTTCGTGTCGCTCGTTGCACCCGCGCTCGCGCTCGGCAATCGCGTCGTTGTGTTGCCGAGCACGACGTGTCCGCTCACAGCCACCGATTTCTACCAGATCGCGGAAACCTCCGACGTGCCTGCGGGCGCACTGAATATCGTCACGGGCGAACGCGGCGCGTTGCTCGCGACGCTCGCGAAGCACGACGACGTCGACGCGCTGTGGTGTTTCGGCAGCGAAGAGCAGTCGGCGCTCGTCGAACGCGAATCGATCGGCAACCTGAAACGCACCTTCGTCGACTATGGCCGGCAGTTCGACTGGTTCGACCGGTCGAGCGAAGGCCCGCTGTGGCTGCGCGAGGCTATGCAAGTGAAAAATATCTGGATACCGTACGGAGACTGAGGTCCCGCGACATCCGCTGGACCACAGGCACGCAACCGATACGGAGGAGATAACGTGCTGAAGAATCTGGACCCGCTGTTGAATGCCGATGTGCTGCACGCGCTGCGCGCGATGGGCCACGGCGATGAACTGGTGATTTGCGACGCGAATTTTCCCGCCGATTCCGTCGCACGCGCGACGGTGCTCGGCAAGCCGCTGCGACTCGACGGTGTCGATTCGGCGCGCGCGATCCGCGCGGTGCTGTCGGTGCTGCCGCTCGATACGTTTGTCGAGCATCCGGCGCTGCGCATGGAAGTGGTCGGCGAGCCAGACACGATTCCCGCCGTGCAGCGCGAAGCCCAGACTGAGGTCAATGCCGCCGAGGGTCGCAGCGTGCCGTTCGCACCGCTCGAACGCTTCGCGTTCTACGAGCGAGCGCGCCGCGCGTACTGCGTGATCGCGACCGGCGAGGCGCGCGGCTACGGCTGCTTCGTGTTCGCGAAGGGCGTGCTGCTCGCGCCCGATGCGCCAGCGGGGAAGGCGTCATGAACGCGCAGCCGGAACGCCACGGCCGGGTCGTCATTCTCGGCATCTACGTGACGGATCTGACGTTTCGCGCGGAGCGCATGCCGCTGATCGGCGAGACGATCGCCGGTTCGGCGTTCAAGATGGGTCCCGGCGGCAAGGGTTCGAATCAGGCGGTCGCGGCCGCGCGCGCTGGCGCCGACGTCGTGTTCTGCACGCGCATCGGTAACGACGCGTTCGGTGAGATCGCGCGCAAGACGTGGGCCACCGAAGGCATCACCGCGCGCGCATCGACGGTGGACGGCGTGTCGACTGGAGCCGCGCACATCTTCGTCGACGACACCACCGGCATGAACGCGATCATCGTCGCGTCCGGTGCGGCGGGCACGATGAACGCGGGCGACGTCGATGCGATCGAAACCGACATCGCCGGTTCGCGCGTGTTCGTGACGCAACTCGAGCAGCCGCTCGAGGCTGCGCGCCGCGGCCTCGAAGTCGCGCGACGCCACGGCGTCACGACCGTGTTCAATCCCGCGCCCGCGATGCCGCTGCCCGACGATATCTATCCGTTGTGCGACTACCTGACGCCGAACGAAACCGAAGCGGCGACGCTGACCGGCGTGCCGGTCAAATCGGTCGACGATGCGCGCCGCGCCGCGGACGTGTTGCTGAAGAAGGGCGTCGGCGCGGTCATCGTGACGCTCGGTGAAGCGGGCGCGCTGCTGCATTCGGCGCAGCAGTCGGTGCTGGTGCCGGCGTTCCTCTGCGGCCGTGTGGTCGAAACGGCAGGGGCCGGCGACGGCTTCACCGGCGGCTTCGCAGCCGCGCTCGCAAGCGGTGCGGAGCCGGTCGACGCGATGCGCTTCGGCTGCGCGCTGGCCGGTATTTCGGTGACGCGCGCGGGCACCGCACCGTCGATGCCGACACTCGACGAGATCAACGAGGTACTGAGCAGGCATTGAGCAAGGCGGGCCACACGCCGTCGTCCCGCCATCAAGTCACGCTGTCATGCTGTCCCGCTGTCGTCACGCAGTCTGAAGGAGCTGGCCGTCATCATGAAGTTCTTGCCCGCAGCCGGAAAGGTCTTCGCCGACCGGCAACTGAATTTCCTGCTCATCGTCAACGCGCTCGTCGTGCTGATTGCGACGTGGCTGTCGAGCGGCCAGTTCGTCGGGATCGACAACCTGCAGTCGATGGGCGGCCAGTTACCCGAACTCGGTCTGCTCGCGCTCGGCATCATGCTGTCGATGATTTCGGGCAACGGCGGCATCGATCTGTCCGGCGTCGGGCTCGCGAACCTGTCCGGTATAGTCGCCGCGCTGGTCGTTCCACATTTCGTCAGCGGCGACGATTCGCCGGTGATGTACACGTCGCTGTTCTGCGTGATCGTCGTCGTGATGGGTGTGATCGGCGGGCTGCTGAACGGCGTCGTGATCGCGTGGCTGCGCCTCACGCCGATCCTCTGCACGCTCGGCACCCAGCTGCTGTTCACCGGCTTCGCGGTGGTGTTGAGCAACGGCGCATCGGTGCACGTCGACTATGTCGATCCGCTGTCGAACATCGGCAACGGCACCGTGTTTCAGGTACCGATCTCGTTCGTGATCTTCGTCGCGGCAATTATCGTTTTGGGCTGGCTGCTCAAACGCAGTCCGTTCGGCCTGCGCCTCTATCTGATGGGCACGAATCCGAAGGCCGCGTTCTATGCGGGCATTCCGCGTGCACGGATGCTGATCCTCACGTACACGATGTGCGGCGTGCTCGCGTCGCTCGCGGGGCTGATCAGCACGTCGCATACGTCGAGCGCGAAATGGGACTACGGCAGCTCGTACCTGCTGATCGCGATCCTGATCGCGGTGATGGGCGGCGTGAATCCGGCGGGCGGCTATGGACGCATCATCTGCGTGTTCTTCGCCGCGACCGTGCTGCAGTTCCTGTCGAGCCTGTTCAACCTGCTCGGCGTGTCGCAGTTTTTCGGCGACTGCACGTGGGGTTTTCTGCTGCTGCTGTCGCTCGCGTTCGCGGGCGGCGAACGGGTACGCGCGATCTTCGGCTTCGCGCGTTAGCGGCGTACCGCGCGACCCGGGCAGGGCAACGTAATTCCGTAGTTCCGTTTTTCGACATCCGATCTAACAACAAAGGAGACATCGCATGAAACTGACTCGACTGGCTGCCGCGGTGGCGGCGGGCGCCCTTGCTGCGGGCGTGATCGTCGCGGCGCACGCGGCGACCAACGAGACCATCGTGACCGTCGTCAAGGTGACCGGCATCAGCTGGTTCAACCGGATGGACGACGGCGTGAAGGAGTTCGCGAAAGAAACGCCGGGCGTCGCGGCCTACCAGACCGGACCGGGCCGCGCGGATGCCGCGCAGCAGCTGAAGATCATCGAGGATCTGATCGCGAAGAAGGTCAGCGCGATCGCCGTCGTGCCATACGATCCGCCGACGCTCGAACCCGCGCTGAAGAAGGCGATGGACCGCGGCATCAAGGTCGTGACGCACGAGGCGGACAACGAGAAGAACACGATGGTCGACGTCGAGGCGTTCGACAACACCGCATACGGTGCGGCGCTGAACGAACGGCTCGCGTCGTGCATGCATGACGAAGGCAAGTGGGCGGTGCTGGTCGGCTCGCTCGGTAGCCGCTCGCAGGTGCAGTGGGCCGACGGCGGCATCAACAACGCCAAGGCGAAGTATCCGAAGCTGGACCTCGTCGAGCCGAAGCTCGAAACCAACAACGACGGCGAGCGCGCTTACGAAGTCGCGAAAGAAGTGTTGCGCAAGCATCCCGACCTGAAGGGCTTCCAGGGCTCGTCGTCGCTCGACATCATCGGGATCGGCCGGGCGGTCGAAGAGGCCGGCCTGCAGGGCAAGATCTGCGTGTACGGCACCGGCCTGCCGACTGAAGCGGGCAAGTTCCTCGAGAGCGGTGCGGTAAACGGCATCGCGTTCTGGGATCCGAAGCTCGCCGGCCTCGCGATGAACAAGATCGCGAAGATGCTGCTCGACGGCAAGACCGTCGAGAACGGCGCCGATCTCGGCATTCCCGGCTACAACAAGGTCACGGTCGCGAAGGGCCCCGGCAAGGGCATCATCGTGCGCGGCCAGGGCTGGGTGAGCGTCGACAAGTCGAATTACAAGCAGTACCCGTTCTGATCGAGTGTCACGGCGCGCCGGCCGTGTCGGCGCGCTTTTAATGCGGTGTGTCATGACGAATCAACAGACAACTTCCACGCCGTTCCTGCAGGTGGTCGGCGTGCACAAGCGGTTCACCGGCGTGCATGCGCTGCGCGGCGTGAGCCTGTCGTTCGAGCGCGGGCAGATCTATCACCTGCTCGGCGAGAACGGCTGCGGCAAGAGCACACTGATCAAGATCATCTCCGGCGCGCAGCCGCCCGATGAAGGCGAACTCGTGATCGAGGGCGTGCGCCACGCGAAGCTGACTGCGCTGGAAGCGCTCGCGGCCGGCATCGAAACGGTGTATCAGGACCTGTCGCTGCTGCCGAACATGAGCGTCGCCGAAAACGTCGCGCTGACGTCGGAGCTCGCGGAACACGGCGGTCGGCTCACACGGACCTTCGACCGGCGCGCGCTCGAGCGGACCGCGGCGCGTGCACTGCAGGCAGTCGGCCTGCCCAGCGACAGCGCGTTCCTCGGCACGCTGGTCGAACAGCTGCCGCTCGCGACGCGGCAACTGGTCGCGATTGCGCGCGCGATTGCGAGCGAGGCGCGCTTCGTCATCATGGACGAGCCCACCACGTCGCTCACGCAGAAGGAAGTCGACAACCTGATCGCCGTGCTCGCGAATCTGCGCGCGCAGGGGGTGACGGTGCTGTTCGTCAGCCACAAGCTCGACGAATGCTATGCGATCGGCGGCGAAGTGATCGTGCTGCGCGATGGCCAGAAAATGGCGCAGGGGCCGATCGCCGATTTCACGAAGGCGCAGATCAGCGAATTGATGACCGGCCGCCATCTGTCGACTGAACGTTATCGCGACGGCGGCCTTGGCCAGGACGTCGTGCTCGACGTGCGCGGGCTGTCGCGTGCGGGGCAGTTCATCGACGTGTCGTTCGCACTGCATCGCGGCGAGATTCTCGGCGTGACGGGACTGCTCGATTCGGGCCGCAACGAACTGGCGCGCGCGCTTGCCGGCGTTACGCCGGCGCGGACGGGCACCGTCGCGCTCGAAGGCCGGCCGATCCGGTTGCGCACGCCGTCCGACGCGCGCCGTCAACGGATCGGCTACGTGCCCGAAGACCGCCTGAACGAAGGACTTTTCCTCGACAAACCGATCCGCGACAACGTGATCACCGCGCTGATCTCGGACCTGCGCGACCGCTTTGGCCAGATCGACCGCAAGCGCGCACAGGCACTCGCCGAGCGGACCGTGAGCGAACTGCAGATTGCGACGCCGGGCGTCGACAAACCGGTGCAGTCGTTGTCGGGCGGCAACCAGCAGCGCGTGCTGATCGGCCGCTGGCTCGCGATCGATCCACACGTGCTGATCCTGCACGGACCGACAGTCGGCGTCGACGTTGGGTCGAAGGACATCATTTACCGCATCATGCAGCAGCTGTCGCAGCGTGGCATCGGCATCATCCTGATCAGCGACGACTTGCCGGAGCTGCTGCAGAACAGTGACCGCATCCTGCTGATGAAGAAAGGGCGCGTGGCGAACGAGTACCGCGCGGACCAGATGGACGAAGCGGCGCTGTATCGGGCGCTGCTGTCGGACGCGGCATAATCGAGGACGTTTCAAGCATGAATTCGCGCACCGACCCGACCATGAGCCGACCCACCGTCATTGAAGTTGCGCCGCGGGTAAAGCCGCCGAGCTTGCGGGCGAGGCTCGCGCGTAACCCGGAGTGGTTCACGGCGGCGTTGATCGTCGTGATGTGCGTGATCGTCGGTGCGATCAATCCGCGCTTCTTCCAGGTCGCGACGCTGTTCGACCTGCTGCACTCCGCGACGACGATGTCGCTGTTCGCGCTCGGCACGCTCGTCGTGCTTGCATCCGGCGGCATCGACGTATCGTTCACGGCGATCGGCGCACTGACGATGTATTCGATCACGAAGGCCGTATTCGCGTGGTGGCCCGATGCGCCGTTCGCGCTGATCCTGTTGCTTGGCGCGCTCGGCGGCGTGCTGCTCGGCCTGCTGAACGGACTGCTCGTGCATCGGCTGAAGGCGCCTTCGCTGATCGTGACGATCGGCACGCAGTACCTGTATCGCGGGATCCTGCTGACCTTCGTCGGCACGACGTTCTTTATGAATATTCCGCACAGCATGGATCACTTCGGCCGCGTGCCGCTGTTTTTCTATCACACCGCGGATGGCTTGCGCGCCGTGTTGCCCGTGTCCGTGGTCGCGTTGGTGCTGGCCGCGTTCGTCACGTGGTGGCTGCTGAACCGGACGATGATGGGACGCGGCGTGTATGCGATGGGTGGCAGTCTCGCGATTGCCGAGCGGCTGGGTTATAACCTGCGCGCGATTCATCTGTTCGTGTTCGGGTACACGGGGATGCTGGCGGGTATCGCGGGGATTTTGCATGTATCAAATAATCGGCTGGCGAATCCGTTTGATCTTGTGGGTTCGGAGCTTGATGTGATTGCGGCGGTCATTCTCGGTGGGGCGCGGATTACCGGTGGAACGGGGACGGTTGTCGGGACTTTGCTTGGGGTCGTGCTGGTTACGCTGATCAACAGCGTGTTGATTCTGGTTGGGGTGCCTAGTACCTGGCAGAAGGTGATAGTTGGTGGTTTTATCTTGATTGCCGGGACGTTGTTTGCCTTGCAAAGGAAGTGAGTATTGGTTTGGGTTTTCTGTTTTTGTTTCTCTCTCTCTCTCGCTGGTTGACGGTGCCCTCGCTGTCGGCTGGCGATTTTTTTTTGTTTCTTATGGATTGGGGGTGGTTTTTGTTGTTTGCCCTGGTGGGGGGGGGCTAATTTGCGCCTCGCGGCGCAGGCGTTGCCCCTGTGCGGGGCGGCACCTCCTTTCTTTGCCGCGGCAAAGAAAGGAGGCAAAGAAAGCCGCTCGAGACGTTACCAGGTCCTTTCCGCGCGTAGC
>NZ_JBOIGG010000042.1:0-16037 GCF_050742655.1 Paraburkholderia sp.
CTGTCGACGGAGCTTGAAACTCGCAGGAGACACAAGCTGCGCCACGGCTGCCAACCGGCTTGGTGGCAAACCATTAATGGCTTGCTACCCACTGAATTCTGAATCAAAAGCAAGATATAAGGAGACATCCGGCCATGCCGTTCATCTCAAGACAGGAAGCGCGTATCCAGCCCGGCGAGCCTTCACGCGCCGTGAACTCCGCGCCCGCACCGAAAACCGTCCCTGACCATTCCGCCGATTCGATCGGCCTGCCGAGCACGCTGCTCGACATCACGCCTCAACAGGCCGGCACGCAAACCCTGCTGCGCGGCCTCGCGATCCTCGAAGCCGCCGCCGCGGGCGTGCGTGATCTGCGCACGTTCGGCGCTGCGCTTGGCACGACGCGCAGCACCACGCACCGGCTCGTGAGCAGCCTCGTCCAGGCGCGCTATCTGCGTCAGGTGCAAGGCGGCTATCTGCTCGGCCCGAAGCTGATCGAACTCGGCACGATCGCGCTCGAACAGATGCCGCTCACGGCGGTCGCACGTCCGCATCTCGAATCGCTCGCGGAACAGACGCTCGACACGATCCACCTCGGCGTGCGCGATGGCGACGACGTGCTGTACATCGACAAGATTCCCGGCACACGTGGACTCGAAATGCGCTCGCGCGTCGGTCACCGGATGCCGCTCGCGTCGACGGGGATCGGCAAGGCGATGATGCTCGACCTGACGCCGGATACCTGGCAAGGGCTCTTCGACGCGTCGCGTCGTGCGCTCGCGGGCGTGAGCTTCAAGCCTGACAACCGCCCCGACGCGCCCACCTTCATGCAGCGCATGACGAACTACGCGGCCGGCGGCTACACGTTCGATCTCGAAGAAAACGAAGCGTCGATCCGTTGCGTCGCGGCGCCGGTGCGCGACGCGTCGGGTTCGGTCGTCGCGGCCGTGTCGGTGGCGAGCACGATTCCGTACATGCCGCTCGAACGCATGGACGAGCTGATCCCGGTCCTGCAGCGCGAAGCGCGCGCGATCTCGGAAGAACTTGGCTGGCGCGCGCCGCAGCCCGTCACGCGCAGGATCAAACGATGACCGGACCGGTTTCGACCGCGCCCGCGCAAGAGGCGACGGTACAGGGGACGACGGACGCAGCGCTGATTGCGCTCGACTGGGGCACGACGTCGCTGCGCGCGTATCTGTTCGACGCGCATGGCAACGTGATCGACACGCGTGCATCGAGCGCGGGCATCATGAATCTGCCGCGTCCCGCACGCGAAGGCGGCTTCGACGACGCGTTCGACGCGGTCTGTGGCGCGTGGCTCGATCTCGCGCCGGACGTGCCGGTGATCGCGGCCGGCATGGTCGGCAGTGCGCAAGGCTGGGTGGAGGCGCCGTATGTCAATGCGCCCGCCGACGCCGACGCGATCACGGCCGGCATCGTCCGTGTCGCGGCGGCGCGCGGCACGGTCGTGCATATCGTGCCCGGCGTGCTGGAGCGGGGCGATCTGCCGAACGTGATGCGCGGCGAAGAGACACAGATTTTCGGCGCGCTCGCCGGCGATGCCATGTCCGACCCCGCGTTGATCGGTCTGCCCGGCACGCACGCGAAATGGGTCGTCGTGCAGCGCGGCCGGATCGAGCGGTTTCATACGTTCATGACCGGCGAAGTGTTTGCGGCGCTGTCCGAACATACGATTCTCGGCCGCACGATGACGACGCCCGATCGCCCGGATACCGAAGCGTTCCTGCGCGGCGTCAACGTCGCGCGGCAACGCGGCGAGGCGGGTCTGCTCGCGACGGTTTTCAGCACGCGCACGCTCGGCCTCACGGGACAGCTGGCCGGCGACCGGCAACCGGACTATCTGTCCGGTCTGCTGATCGGCCACGAGATCGCGGGCCTCGAAGCAGCGCTCGCGCAGCAGCAGACCACGCTCGCCGGCCGGCCGCTGCGTCTGATCGGCAACGAGGCGCTGTGCGAACGCTACCGGCTCGCGCTCGCGCAGTTCGGCTGCGACGACGCGACGCTCGTGAAGCACGCGACCGAACGCGGACTGTGGCGCATGGCGAGCGAAGCGGGCCTCGTCGCCGCGGGCGATGCGGCGCCGGCCGCGCGCGCCGGCTGACGCCGCCCGCGCGACGACATATAAGGAACCGACATGCAACCTCATATCAATCTGCCCGGACCCTACCTGCCGCACGCGGGTCTGATGGCCGCCTTCGACGCGTGTCCGCTGATCGCGATCCTGCGCGGTGTGACGCCGGCCGATGCGGCCGACCACGGCCGTGCGCTGTACGAAGCGGGTTTCCGCATCGTCGAAGTGCCGCTCAATTCGCCGCAGCCGTTCGACAGCATCGCCGCGATCCGTCGCGCGCTGCCGGCCGATGCGATCGTCGGTGCGGGCACGGTGCTGCATCCGGGCTTCGTGCACGACGTGAAGTCGGCGGGCGGCGAACTGATCGTGATGCCGCACAGCGATGCCGATGTGATCGCTGCGGCGAAGTCGCAGGCGATGGCGTGCGCGCCGGGCGTCGCGACGCCAACCGAAGCGTTTCTCGCACTGAAGGCCGGCGCCGACGTACTGAAGATGTTTCCGGCCGAACAGCTCGGCGCGCACATCGTGAAGGCGTGGCGCGCGGTGATCGCCGCGGAAGTGCCGCTCGTGCCAGTCGGCGGGATTGCGCCGGACAACATGGGGCCGTTCCTGTCCGCGGGCGCGAATGGTTTCGGACTCGGCTCGGCGCTGTTCAAGCCAGGCCAGAGCGCGGCAACCACCGAAGCGCACGCGAAGGCATTCATCGAAGGACTACGCGCTGCACGCATCGCACACGCCGCGCAGGCCGGAGCGAAGCAATGAACCGGCTGGCCGGCAAGGTCGCGTTGATCACCGGCGCGGGACGCGGCATCGGCGCGGCGATCGCGCACGCGTTCGCGCGCGAGGGTGCGGCGGTCGTGCTGGCTGAACTCGATCTCGACAGCGCACAGACGACCGCACAGGCGATCGCCGCTCAACCGGGCGCGCGTGCGCTCGCGGTGCAGACCGACGTCACGCAGTCGGACTCGGTGCGGCATGCGGTGAGCGAAGCGGAGCGTGTGTTCGGGCCGCTCGACGTGCTCGTGAACAACGCGGGCATCAACGTATTCTGCGACCCGCTGACGATGACCGACGACGACTGGCGGCGCTGCTTCGCGGTCGATCTCGACGGCGTGTGGAACGGCTGCCGCGCGGCGCTGCCCGGCATGGTCGAGCGCGGCGCGGGCAGCATCGTGAACATCGCGTCGACGCACGCGTTCAAGATCATTCCCGGATGCTTTCCGTATCCGGTGGCGAAGCATGGCGTGCTCGGCCTTACGCGCGCGCTCGGCATCGAGTACGCGCCGCGCAATGTGCGCGTCAACGCGATCGCGCCGGGCTACGTCGAAACGCAGTTGACGCACGACTGGTGGGGTGCGCAGAACGATCCGGTCGCCGCACGGCAGGCCACGCTCGATTTGCAGCCGATGAAGCGCATCGGCCGGCCGGACGAAGTGGCGATGACCGCGGTGTTCCTCGCGTCCGACGAGGCACCGTTCATCAACGCAAGCTGTATCACCGTCGACGGTGGGCGCTCGGCGCTGTACCACGACTGACGCAGCGGTTTGAAGCAGTGGAGCAGGAGAGCAGGAAAAGTGTGAACCGGCGGGGCGCACGGGCCGCGTGCGCCGGGCCGGTAAAAAGAAGACGCGGCCGATACCTTCTCGTTATCAATTAGTCAGGAGACACGCATCATGAAACGTAGAATTTTCCTCACGCTGGCAGCGGCGGCAACTGGGGTCCTCTTCAACGCGCCGGTCGTGCAGGCGGCCGACCAGGTCAAGATCGGCTTCCTCGTGAAGCAGCCCGAAGAACCGTGGTTCCAGGACGAATGGAAGTTCGCCGAGATGGCCGCGAAGGAGAAGGGCTTCACGCTCGTGAAGATCGGCGCGCCGTCCGGCGAAAAGGTGATGAGCGCAATCGACAATCTCGCCGCGCAGAAGGCGCAGGGCTTCGTGATCTGCACGCCCGACGTCAAGCTCGGACCGGGCATCGTCGCGAAAGCGAAGGCCGACGGCCTGAAGATGATGACGGTCGACGACCGTCTCGTCGACGGCGCGGGCAAGCCGATCGAATCCGTGCCGCACATGGGCATTTCGGCGTACAACATCGGTAAGCAGGTGGGCGACGGCCTGGCCGCGGAAATCAAGAAGCGCGGCTGGGACATGAAGGACGTCGGCGCGATGGACGTGACCTACGAGCAGTTGCCGACCGCGCACGACCGCACGAGCGGCGCGACCGACGCGCTGGTCGCCGCGGGCTTCCCGAAGGCGAACGTGATTGCGGCGCCGCAGGCGAAGACCGACACGGAAAACGCGTTTAACGCGGCCAACATCGCGTTGACGAAGAATCCGCAGTTCAAGCACTGGGTTGCCTACGCGCTGAACGACGAAGGTGTACTCGGCGCCGTGCGTGCCGCCGAAGGTCGCGGCTTCAAGGCCGACAACATGATCGGTATCGGCATCGGCGGTTCGGACTCCGCGTTGAACGAGTTCAAGAAGCCGAATCCGACGGGCTTCTACGGCACCGTGATCATCAGCCCGAAGCGTCATGGCGAAGAAACCTCGACGCTGATGTACGACTGGATCACGCAAGGCAAGGAACCGCCGCTGCTGACGCTGACGACCGGCATGCTCGCGACGCGCGACAACGTCGCCGATGTGCGCCAGAAGATGGGCCTCGCCTCGAAGTAAGCGGGTCGGGTAAGGCAATGGGTACACGCATGTGAGCAGGGTTTGCGCCCTGCGTGGGACCAGAGTAAGTGCTTTGCATGGGACCGGAGTAACGCGCTAAAGCGCGAACTCCAGTCGACAGCTAAAGCGCCAGCTCTGGTCGACATATGCGCGATGAAGCAGGCCGCCGGCCGCGGCGCGTGAGTTCGCGCGGCGCTGCCGGCTGCATGTGGGGCTGCGTTTAGAAGCAAATGGAGGCGGAAGTGTCTGCGACGCTACGTTTTGACGATATCGGGAAGGTGTTTCCAGGCGTGCGTGCGCTGGACGGTGTGTCGTTCGATGTGCATGAAGGTCAAGTGCACGGTTTGATGGGAGAAAACGGCGCCGGCAAATCGACGCTGCTGAAGATTCTCGGCGGCGAATATCAGCCGGACTCGGGCCGTGTGCTCATCGACGGCAACGAGGTGCGCTTTGCGAGCGCGGCAGCTTCGATCGGGGCCGGCATCGCGGTGATTCACCAGGAACTGCAGTACGTGCCGGATCTGACCGTCACCGAAAATCTGCTGCTCGGCCAGTTGCCGAACGCGCTCGGCTGGGTCAACAAGCGCGAAGCGAAACGCTTCGTGCGCGAACGTCTCGCAGCGATGGGCGTCGCGCTCGATCCGGATGCGAAGCTGCGCAAGCTGTCGATCGCGCAGCGGCAGATGGTCGAAATCTGCAAGGCGCTGCTGCGTAATGCGCGCGTGATCGCGCTCGACGAACCGACCAGCTCGCTGTCGCACAGCGAAACCGAAGTGCTGTTCAAGCTCGTGCGCGACCTGCGCGCGGACAATCGCGCGCTGATCTACATCTCGCACCGGATGGACGAGATCTACCAGCTGTGCGACGCATGCACGATTTTCCGCGACGGCCGCAAGGTCGCGTCGCATCCGAGCCTCGAAGGCGTGAAGCGCGACACGATCGTCAGCGAGATGGTCGGCCGCGAGATTTCGGACATCTATAACTACTCGCCGCGCGCGCTCGGCGAAGTACGCTTCGCGGCGAAGGCGATCGAAGGGCATTCGCTTGCAGAACCGGCGAGCTTCGAAGTGCGTAGCGGCGAGATCGTCGGGTTCTTCGGTCTGGTCGGCGCGGGCCGTAGCGAGCTAATGCATCTCGTGTACGGCGCCGATCACAAGAAGGGCGGCGAACTGATGCTCGACGGCAAGCCGATCCGCGTGCGCAGCGCCGGCGAGGCGATCCGCCACGGCATCGTGCTGTGTCCGGAGGACCGCAAGGAGGAAGGCATCGTCGCGATGGCGAGCGTCTCGGAGAATATCAACATCAGCTGCCGGCGCCACTATCTGCGCGCGGGGATGTTCCTCGACCGCAAGAAGGAAGCCGAAACGGCAGACCGCTTCATCAAGCTGCTTAAGATCAAGACGCCGGGACGTCGCCAGAAAATCCGCTTCCTGTCCGGCGGCAACCAGCAGAAAGCGATCCTGTCGCGCTGGCTCGCGGAGCCGAACCTGAAAGTGGTGATTCTCGACGAACCGACGCGCGGTATCGACGTCGGCGCGAAACACGAGATCTATAACGTGATCTATCAGCTCGCGGAGCGCGGCTGCGCGATCGTGATGATCTCGTCGGAACTGCCGGAAGTGCTGGGCGTGTCGGACCGCATCGTCGTGATGCGCCAGGGCCGCATTTCCGGCGAGCTTGCGCGCGGCGCCGCAACCGAACAATCGGTGTTGGGCCTTGCGCTGCCGCAGAGCTCGACTGCACCCGAAACCGCTGAAGCGGCCTGAACACGAAATAGCTGAACCCGTCTAACCCGTCGGGAACGGGAGGAGTCAAGACATGCAAGCCAGAGAAAACCTCGCGCAACAGGCCGCCAAGAGCGCGACCGAAGCGCTGATTCCGCAGGGCAACGACCGGCAGAAATGGTGGCAGCACGTCACCGAGTACAGCCTGATCGTGATCTTTGCGATCATGTTCATCACGATGTCGCTGACCGTCGATCATTTCTTCTCGATCGAGAACATGCTCGGCCTCGCACTGTCGATCTCGCAGATCGGCATGGTCGCTTGCACGATGATGTTCTGTCTCGCGTCGCGCGACTTCGATCTGTCGGTGGGCTCGACCGTCGCGTTCGCCGGCGTGATGTGTGCGATGGTACTCAACGCGACCGGCAACACGTTCATCGCGATCATTGCGGCGGTGGCGGCAGGCGCGGCGATCGGCTTCGTCAATGGCGCGGTGATCGCGTACCTGCGCATCAACGCGCTGATCACGACGCTCGCGACGATGGAAATCGTGCGCGGCCTCGGCTTCATCGTGTCGCACGGGCAGGCGGTCGGCGTGTCGTCGGACACGTTCATCGCGCTCGGCGGGTTGACGATGTTCGGCGTGTCGCTGCCGATCTGGGTCACGCTGCTGTGCTTCATCGTGTTCGGCGTGATGCTGAACCAGACGGTGTACGGCCGCAACACGCTCGCGATCGGCGGCAATCCCGAAGCGTCGCGACTCGCGGGGATCAACGTCGAACGCACGCGTGTGTACATCTTCCTGATTCAGGGTGCGGTCACCGCGCTCGCCGGCGTGATCCTCGCGTCACGGATTACGTCGGGTCAGCCGAACGCCGCCGAGGGTTTCGAACTGAACGTGATCTCCGCGTGCGTGCTGGGCGGCGTGTCGCTGCTTGGCGGCCGCGCGACGATCTCCGGCGTCGTGATCGGCGTGCTGATCATGGGCACCGTCGAGAACGTGATGAACCTGCTGAACATCGACGCGTTCTACCAGTACCTCGTGCGCGGCGCGATCCTGCTTGCCGCCGTGCTGCTCGACCAGTTGAAGAACCGCGGCTCGCGCGACTGATCCCCACGCTTTCAAGGAACGAACGATGTCCTCACCGGCCAATGCCACCGACCATCAGGCGGACAACCTGTACGCGCGCTATCCGAGCCTCGTCGACCGTACGGTGCTGATCACCGGCGGCGCGACCGGCATCGGCGAGTCGTTCGTCGAGCATTTCGCGGCGCAGGGTGCACGCGTCGCGTTCTTCGACATCGACGAAAGCGCGGGTGAAGCGCTTGCCGACAAGCTCGGCGATTCGCGTCACAAGCCGCTGTTCCTGCGCGTCGACCTTACCGACCTCGACGCGCTACGCAAAGCCATCGCCGACGTGAAGGCGGCGCTCGGGCCGATCCAGGTGCTCGTCAACAACGCGGCCAACGATCGCCGCCATTCGATTGGCGAAGTGACGCCCGAATTCTTCGACGCGGGCATCGCAGTGAATCTGCGTCACCAGTTCTTCGCGGCGCAGGCGGTGATCGACGACATGAAGGCTGCGCGGAGCGGCGTCATCGTCAATCTCGGCTCGATCAGCTGGATGCTGAAGAACGGCGGCTATCCGGTGTACGTGATGTCGAAGTCGGCGGTGCAAGGACTGACGCGCGGACTCGCGCGCGACCTCGGGTCGTACGGCATCCGCGTGAATTCGCTGGTGCCGGGCTGGGTGATGACGGAGAAGCAGAAGCGTTTGTGGCTCGACGATGCAGGGCGCCGCGCGATCAAGGAAGGCCAGTGCATCGATGCGGAACTGCTGCCCGCCGATCTCGCGCGGATGGCGCTGTTCCTCGCCGCCGACGACAGCCGGATGATCACCGCGCAGGACGTGATCGTCGACGGAGGCTGGGCGTGAGTGCGACGCCGCGCACGCAGCATACGCAGCACGTGCCGCGTGCGTCGCTTGCCGTCGACGCGAAGTGCGCGCTCGGCGAAGGCGCAACGTGGTGCGCGCGCAGCGGACGTTTCTACTGGACCGACATCGAAGGCGCGCGGTTGTGGCGCTACGATCCGCGCGACGGCCGCAGCACCAACTGGGCGATGCCCGAGCGGCTCGCCACGTTCGCGCTGTGCGACGACGAGCGCGTGCTGCTGCTCGGCCTCGCGACGCGGCTCGCGTTCTTCGATCTGACGACAGGCGAACTGCAGCCGATCGTCGACATCGAGCCCGGCCTGAGCACACGTGTGAACGATGGCCGCTGCGATCGTCAGGGTCGCTTCGTGTTCGGCACGAAGGACGAAGCTTCTCCGGTGCAGGCGATCGGCGGCTTCTACCGGCTCGGTCATGACCTCGCGCTCGAGCGGCTGCCGCTGCCCTCGCCGGCGATTTCGAACAGCATCGCGTTCAGCCCCGACGGCGCGACGATGTACTACTGCGATTCGCCGACCCGCGAAATCCGCGCCTGCGATTACGGTATAGACGGACACGTGTCGAACGATCGCGTGTTCACGCGTCTGACCGATGCGAGCGGTGAGCCGGATGGCTCGACCATCGATCGCGACGGTGGTTTGTGGAACGCGCAATGGGGCGGCGAACGGGTCGTTCGCTACGACGCAACGGGCAACGAAACCGAACGTGTGATCGTGCCGACCGCGCAGCCGAGCTGCGTCGCGTTCGGTGGTGCGCAGCTCGGCACGCTGTACGTCACGAGCGCGCGGGTCGGTCTCGACGCGGCCGCGCTGGCCCGCGATCCGCTCGCAGGCGGTGTGTTCGTCGCGACGCCTGCGCGGCGCGGCTTGCCGGAACCGGTTTTTCTCGGGCGCCCGCGCGGCTCGTTTGCCGCGTCGCGTGGCTGAGTCGCTGAATCGCTGAGTCTGCACGAGACGCGGTTCGCAGCATGCAATACAGACCTGAAGAGGCGGCGACATGTGCGAGCCGCCCGCAACAGCCGTCGCCGACGGCTGCGGTGTCCACGCCTCTCGATGGAGCCTGAAATGACTGTCGCGAATTCTGCTTCTTCTGCTATGTCTTCGTCCGCATCGAGCCGGCTGCGTCGCGCGCGGCTCGCCGCCTCGTCGTCGCACCCGGTGCTGCCTGGGCCCAGCACATCGGCGGTCGCGATCGGTGCCGGCGTCACTGGCGACGTCGCGTGCGTCACGCTGGCCAACGCGCATCTGCGCGTCGACGTCGCGCCGCTGCTCGGCGGCGGCATCACGCGTTTCGACTGGCGCAACGACGGACAACACGTGCCGATCTTCCGTCCGTGCCGTCACGTGACGGTCGACACCGATCCGAACGAACTCGCGTGCTATCCGCTGCTGCCGTTCTCGAACCGGATCGGCGGCGGACGTTTTAGCGTCGATGGAAGGACCGTCGACGTGCCGCGTAACCGCGCAGCCGAACCGCTGCCGATTCACGGCGACGGCTGGCTCGCGTCGTGGGATGTTGCGGAGGCGAGCGCCGAACGCGTGCGGCTCACGCTCAATCGCAGCGGCGGCAAGCCGTACGCGTATCGCGCGGAGCAGACCTGCACGCTCGAAGGCTCGACGCTGACCATCGCGCTCGAGATCGAGAATGTCGGCCGCGACACGCTGCCGTTCGGGCTCGGCGTGCATCCGTTTCTGGTGCGCGACGACGACACGGTGCTGGCCGCATCGGCGGCGGGGCTATGGCTGTCCGGCGACGACTGGCTACCGGTGCGGCATGTGCAGGCGCCCCCCGCGTGGCAGTTCGGCGTTGCTTATCCGCTGCCCGGCGCGCTGGTCAATCATGCGTTCACCGGCTGGAGCGGCCAGGCGACGATCGCGTGGCCGAAGCGCCGCCTGTCGCTGACGGTCGCATCGAACACCGACTACTACGTGCTGTATGCACCGCCCGGCGAATCGTTCTTCTGCTTCGAGCCAGTCGATCATCCGATCAACGCGGCGAATCTGCCCGGCGGCGCGGTCGAGCACGGGATGACGATGCTTCCGCGCGGCGCGCGGCTCGCACGCGAATTCCGCTTCACGGTCGAGCGCGCCGGATTGCGCGCGATGGCCGGCGGTCGGACGAAACGCCGGACGTTCGACGGGGACTGAGGAGGACTGACGGGGACTGACAGGGACTGGCACGAGGCCGGGTAAAATGGAGGCCTCTTCCGTCATCGGCTCGTCGCGAGTTCTCTCATGTCCTCTTTCACCCAGACGCTCAACGACGCATGGCAGCGCACGAATTCGCTGCTGTGCGTCGGTCTCGATCCCGATCCCGCGAAATTCCCCAGCGCCTTCGCTAGCCGGGCCGACGCGATTTTCGATTTCTGCCGAGCGATCGTCGATGCGACCGCACCGTACGCGTCGTCGTTCAAGCCGCAGATCGCGTACTTCGCCGCGCATCGCGCGGAGGATCAGCTCGAACAGCTGATCGCTCATATTCACGTCGCCCATCCGGGCCTGCCGGTGATCCTCGACGCGAAGCGCGGCGACATCGGCAGCACCGCGGAGCAGTACGCGATCGAAGCGTTCGAGCGTTACCGCGCGGATGCGGTCACCGTGAATCCGTACATGGGCTTCGATTCGATCGAGCCGTATCTCGAGCATCCCGGCAAGGGCGTGATCGTGTTGTGCCGCACGTCGAATCCGGGTGGCTCTGACTTGCAGTTTCTCGATACTGCCGGGCGTCCGTTGTATCAGGCGGTCGCGCAGCTCGCCGCGCAGAAGTGGAACGCGAGCGGTGAACTGGCGCTCGTCGTCGGGGCGACGTTTCCGAAGGAGATCGAGGTCGTGCGCGGGATCGTCGGCGACATGCCGCTGCTGATTCCCGGCATCGGCGCGCAGGGCGGTGACGTCGAAGCGACGGTGCGCGCTGGTCGCACGGCCAACGGCACCGGGATGCTGATCAACTCGTCGCGCGCGATCATCTATGCGAGCAAGGGCGACGACTTCGCGCAGGCCGCCGCGGCCGCTGCGAAGCAGACGCGCGATACGATCAACGCGTCGCGTTGAGCGGCACGCTGTTCAGGGCGTCGCCCGCGTATTGAGACTCTCAGGTGCGCGACACCGGCCCGAGCCGCGCGATCAGCTCGCGGTGCTCCGGCCATTTCTCCTGCAACGCGGCGGCGTCGGCGAGTTCGAACTCGCTGAATTCGAAACCCGGCGCCACCGTGCAGCCGACGAGCGCAAAGCTCGTCGGATCTTCACATTCCGCAGCGAACCACAGACCCGCGGGCACCACCGCCTGGAACACCGTGCCCGGATGCGTGAGCGCGTCGCCGAGCCGATGCGTGACGAGACGGCCCGCGTCGTCGAGCACGTGCACGTCGAGCGGCATGCCCGCGTAGAAATGCCAGACTTCGTCGGAGCGGATGCGATGCCACGCGGAATGCGCGCCGTCGCACAGCAGGTAGTAGATCGCCGTCGACGCCGAACGCGGCTCGGCGGTGCCGTCACGATGAACCGTCGTCGCGGCGCGATAGGTCTCGCGGAAGAAGCCGCCTTCCGGATGCGGCTGCAGGTCGAAACGCTGGATCAGCGTCGCTTTGTCGAGCGCGGCGTTCTGCATCGGTGAATTCCTGGTATTGGGCTGCGGCGGCGCGGGAATCGTGGTGTCGTAGTGTCGCGCCAGGAGAAACAGTGCGGATCAGCGTTCCTGCTCGTCGAGCAGCGCGAGCACGCCGCGCAGCGCATGCGCGGCCGCCTGCACGCGGATCTGTTCGCGGTCGCCCTTGAACACGACGGTTTCGACGGCGGTGTGCAGCCGGTTGCTCCAGCCGAACGACACCATGCCGACGGGCTTCGTTTCGGTGCCGCCGCCGGGGCCTGCGATGCCGGTGATCGCGATTGCGACCTGCGCGCGGCTATTGCGCAGCGCGCCTTCGACCATCGCCCGCGCGACCGGCTCGCTGACCGCGCCGTGCCGCTCGATCATCTCGGCCGGCACACCGATCATCTCGCTCTTCGCCTGATTCGAATACGTGACGAAGCCGCGTTCGAACCAGCCGCTGCTGCCGGAGATGTCGGTGATCGCGGTCGCGACCATGCCACCGGTGCAGGACTCGGCGGTGGCAAGCATCAGCCGGCCGTCGCGCAGACGGTTGCCGACGCGGATGGCCAACTGGTGGACGACGGAATCGGTAGGCATGCGGAGGTCCGGTATCGGGTGTCGGGTGTCGGTCAGACCGACATGCGCCACAGCGCGATCACGAGCAGGGTGAAGAACGCGGCGACGAGGTCGTCGAACATGATGCCAAAGCCACCTTTCAGCCGGCGGTCGAAATAGCGTATCGGCGGCGGCTTCACCATGTCGAAAAAGCGGAACACGATGAACGCCCACAACTGGCCGATGAGCGTGACGGGCGTGACCATCAGTAGAACGAGCCAGAACGCCACAATCTCATCCCAGACGACGGGAGATGGATCGTCGGTGCCGAGCCGCTTCGCGGTGAAGCTGGTAATGCCGATGCCGGCGAAAAAGCCGACGACGATCAACAGGCCCCATTCGATCACGGTCAGATAGCGGCTGAACACTGCAAATGACGCCCACGCGAACAGCGTGCCGACCGTGCCCGGCGCGATCGGCGACAGACCGCTGCCGAATCCGAGCGACAGGATGTGCAGCGGATGCGACAGCATGAAGCGCGAAGTGGCGCGGCGCGGCGGGCGGTCGTCGGGGCTCGGGCCGGTGGAACCCGGACGGCCGGGCAGATCGTCGGCGGGGCCGAGCGAGGAATCAGTCTGCATGAAAGTGATCGAAGCCTTGCAACGTCAGGGTGAGCGGCGCGCCATCCGCATCGCGCCACGCGATCGCCGGAGAAGCCGCCGTTTGAAGAGCGTTTATTGTACCGATGCGGGTGACCGGCAGGCGGGCGTTGCGAGCCGCTTCTTCGACCTCGGTGCGCGCGGCGGACGGTGCGGTGAAGCAGAGCTCGTAGTCGTCGCCGCCGGCGAGCGTGCAGCGCCGCTGCACGTCGGCGGGCAAACGGCGCAGCGCGTCCGAGCGCGGTATCGCGTCCACATCGATCGTCGCGCCGACCCGCGAGCGCTCGAGGATATGCAGGAGGTCGCCGGCGAGTCCGTCGGACAGATCGAGCGCCGCGTTTGCGATGCCGCGCAATGCCAGGCCTAATTCGATGCGCGGCTCCGGGCGTTCCAGCGCGTGGCGAAACTTGATGGCATCTGCGTTGTTCGGCTGCCATTCGCCGCGCAACACGCCGAGACCTGCGCGCGCGTCGCCGAGCGTGCCGGAGATCCATACGTCGTCGCCCGACTGTGCGGCGTCGCGTCGCAGCGCCTGTTGTGGTGGCACCGCGCCGAACACGGTCAGGCACAGGTTGAGCGGCCCCGCTGTCGTATCGCCGCCGACGAGCGGGCAATCGAAGCGCTCCGCGAGTTCGAACAGGCCGTTGCTGAACGCCTCGAGCCACGCGGCGTCGGCGCGCGGCAGCGAGAACGCGAGCGTGAACGCGAGCGGTCGCGCACCCATCGCCGCGAGGTCGGACAGATTGACCGCGAGCGCCTTGTGACCCAGCGCATGCGGATCGACATCCGCGAGGAAGTGGCGGCCTTCCACCAACATGTCCGTCGAAATGGCCAGCATCTCGCCAGCCGGCGGCGCGATCAGCGCGCAGTCGTCGCCGATGCCGAGCGGTACCTCCGGCCGTGCGGGACCGGCTGCGGCGCGGCGGGCGAAGAAGCGGTCGATCAGCGAGAACTCGGAGAGCATGACGGTAAGGGTATGACCTGGCGGCGATCGGGAAAAAAGCTAAAAGTGCGCATCGTGGTTTCAACGTCACCGCAACGCGAGTTTTACGCCGCGTTTGCACCGATCCCTGCTGCGCTGTTTCGGGTGCGGCAGTTGTACCCTTTCTGAAGGGATTGGGCCGGGGATTGGCGCTACAATGCGTCGAACATCTATTCTAATCCGCACCTCAAGCCCGCCTTATGTCGAATCCCGCCGAAAGCAAACTCCGCGAAGCCGCACTGGATTATCACGAGTTCCCCACGCCGGGGAAAATCGCGATCGCACCGACCAAACAGATGATCAACCAGCGCGATCTCGCGCTCGCCTACTCCCCGGGCGTTGCGTTCGCGTGCGAGGCAATCGTCGAGAATCCGTTGAACGCCGCGCGCTTTACCGCGCGCAGCAACCTCGTCGGCGTCGTGACGAACGGCACCGCGGTGCTTGGCCTCGGCAACATCGGGCCCCTCGCATCGAAGCCGGTGATGGAAGGCAAGGCGGTGCTGTTCAAGAAGTTTGCCGGCATCGACGTGTTCGACATCGAGCTGAACGAGTCGGACCCGCACAAGCTCGTCGACGTGATCGCCGCACTGGAGCCGACTTTCGGCGGGATTAACCTCGAAGACATCAAGGCACCCGACTGCTTCATCGTCGAGCGCGAATGCCGCAAGCGGATGAAGATTCCGGTCTTCCACGACGACCAGCACGGTACCGCGATCGTCGTCGCCGCTGCGGTCACCAACGGTCTGAAGGTGGTCGGCAAGGACATCAAGAGCGTGAAGCTGGTCGCGTCGGGTGCGGGCGCCGCATCGCTCGCGTGCCTCGATCTGCTCGTCGACCTCGGGCTGCCGCTCGAAAACATTCTCGTGACCGACCTCGCCGGCGTCGTCTACAAGGGCCGCGTCGAACTGATGGACCCGGACAAGGAACGCTTCGCGCGTGAGACCGACGCACGCACGCTCGCCGAAGCGATCGGCGGCGCGGATATTTTCCTCGGCCTGTCGGCGGGCGGCGTGCTCAAGCAGGAAATGGTCAAGGTGATGGCCGACAAGCCGCTGATCCTCGCGCTCGCGAATCCGACGCCCGAAATCCTGCCGGAACTCGCGCTCGAAGTGCGGCCGGATGCTGTGCTCGCGACGGGCCGCACCGACTACCCGAATCAGGTCAACAACGTGCTGTGCTTCCCGTTCATCTTCCGCGGCGCGCTCGATGCGGGCGCGACGACGGTCACGCGCGAGATGGAAATCGCCGCGGTGAACGCGATCGCCGAACTGGCGCGTCAGGAACAGAGCGACATCGTCGCGACCGCGTACGGCATTCAGGATCTGTCGTTCGGACCGGAATACCTGATTCCGAAGCCGTTCGATCCGCGCCTGATCGTGAAGATTGCGCCGGCCGTCGCGAAGGCAGCGATGGATTCGGGCGTCGCGACGCGGCCGATCGAAGACATGGACGCGTACGAGCAGCATCTGCAGCAGTTCGTCTATCACAGCGGCACGACGATGAAGCCGATCTTCCAGCTGGCGCGCAGCGTCGAGCCGGAAAAGAAGCGCATCGTGTTCGCGGAAGGCGAAGAGGAACGCGTGCTGCGCGCGGTGCAGATCGTCGTCGACGAGAAGCTCGCGAGGCCGATCCTGATCGGCCGTCCGGCGGTGATCGAACAACGCATCTCGCGCTACGGGCTGCGGCTCTCGGCCGGCCAGGACTACACGGTCGTCAACACCGATCACGACGAGCGCTATCGCGATTTCTGGCAGACGTATCACAAGATGATGGCGCGCAAGGGCATCAGCGAGCAGATGGCAAAGCTCGAAATGCGCCGCCGTACGACGCTGAT
>NZ_JBOIGG010000043.1:0-15033 GCF_050742655.1 Paraburkholderia sp.
CTTTCCGCGCGTAGCCCGAGATGGCCCGCACCTAAGTGTCGTCCTCGCACTGACACGGTAGTGGTCCGAGACGAGATCGTCCCTCGCGTCGCAAACCGGAGTGACACGGGGCCCGCCCACCCCGCGGCGCACCGGTGTGCGCGCGGACGGGTCTGCGTGGGAAACCATTTGGGAAAATGAGGATGCGAAGCGGGAACAGAGCCCGCTTTAACCGAAGGGTGTTATGCCCATCGGCGGCGAAGCTCGCCGGAACGGATGACGGCCTTGTCACTAACGCGTGTGGTGCGAGGGCAGGTCTTGTGTCGGACCACTATGCAGTGTGAGCGAGGTGCCCACTTAGGCGAGGGCCATTCCCGGCATCACACGGAAAGGACCTGGTAACGTCTCGGCGGCTTTCTTCTGCTTACTCTTCTTTGCCGCGGCAAAGAAGAGTAAGTGCCGCCCCGCACAGGGGCAACGCCTGCGCCGCGAGGCGCGAAATCGCAGCCACCTGCAAGGGCAAACAGTGAAGGGCAACGCCTGCGCCGCGAGGCGCAAAATCGCAGCCACCTGCAAGGGCAAACAGTGAAGGGCACCGCCTGCGCCGCGAGGCGCGAAATCGCAGCCACCTGCAAGGTCAAACAGCGAAGGGCAACGCCAGCGCCGCGAGGTGCAAACCAGCACCGCAGCGCGGCAAGACAAACACAACGCAACGCAACGCAACGCGAACAAAGAAAACCCTATGCTACCCACTCCGTCATAACCGGCGTATCCAGAGCGGGTGCCGACTCCCGCTCCTCAAACGTCTTCATCGTGCACATCTTCTCGAGGCCCGCGCGACCACTCAGCAACGGACACCGATCAAACAACTCAGCGATCCAGTCCACGAACACCCGCACCTTGGAAGACAGATGCTTGCTATGCGGATAAACAGCCGAAATCGGCATCGGCAGCGGCTTCAAATGCGGCAGCACTTCCACTAACTTCCCCGACTGCAACGCCGGCAACACCATAAACCGAGCCGGCTGGATCAGCCCAAAACCCTCGAGCCCACACGTGACGTAGGCGTCCGCGTCGTTCACCGACACGATTCCCTTCATCTTGACCTCGACTTCCTTGCCGTCCACGAGGAACGCCCAATCGAGCACGCGGCCCGTGCGGCTCGAAAAATAATTGACGGCCTTGTGCTGTTCGAGATCATCGAGCGTCTGCGGCATGCCGGCCCGCTGGATGTAATCCGGTGACGCACACGTCACGCCTTCGAACAGGCCAATGCGTCGAGCAACCAGCGACGAATCCTGCAACGCGCCGACCCGCAGCACACAGTCGACGCCCTCCTGCAGCAGATCCACAGGACGGTCGGTCAGGCCCAATTGCAGATCGATGTCCGGATAGCGCGTGTGGAATTCGCACAGCGACGGAATCACGATCAGCTTGCCGAGCGAGCCCGGCATGTCGATGCGCAACTTGCCGTGCGGCTTCTTGTTGCCGCTCTGGAAACTCGCCTCGGTCTCTTCGACGTCCGCGAGAATCCGCACGCAACGCTCGTAGTACGCGGCGCCGTCGGGCGTGAGTGATAGACGCCGCGTCGTGCGGTGCATAAGCCGCACGCCGAGAAACGCCTCGAGATTCTGAATGATGGTCGTCACGGACGCCCGCGGCATGTCGAGCGTTTCCGCCGCACGCGTGAAGCTGTTGGTGTCGACGACCCGGGTGAACACTTGCATGGCCTGAAGCCGGTCCATTGCAAACCTCCGAAAGGGCGGGTGCATCTGCAGAGGAATCGGTTGAACCAAAGCCGATTGATTGTTCAGGCGCACCGAATTGTGTTGCCGGATTATAGGCATTTATTTGAGAGTCTGCCGGACCCACAATTCGGACCATCGCCTTTCTGTGCGCATTGCGCCGTTCGACATGGATGCCATCAAATCGCCGTACGCCTTTATTCCGTCAGCCCCCGGGGCCGCGGAAGCCACACCGTCACTCGAGCTGAGTGACGTGCAGATCGAAGGCTACGCGCAGAACATCACGCTGCGGCTCTATCGGCCCGCTGGCAAGTCCGGCTTGCCGGTGCTGCTGTACTTTCACGGCGGCGGCTTCGTGCGGGGTTCGCTCGACGACGCCGACGTTGCCGCCCGCTATTTAGCAGAACACTTACCGGCCCTCGTAGTGTCGGTCGGCTATTCGCTCGCGCCGCGCTTTCCGTTTCCCGCCGCGCCCGAAGACGCGCATCGCGCGGCACTGTGGGTGCAGACGCGCGCCCGCGCGTTCGGCGGCAACACGAAACACATGGGTGTCGCGGGCCACGACGCGGGCGGTCAGCTCGCGAACTGTCTCGCGTTCATCGCTCGCGATCGCGGCGACGTGCGCATCGACGCGCAGGCGCTGTTCGGTCCGATGCTCGACCCGAGCCTCACGCGCCTCGGCGACGAACGCCGCCTCTCTTCCGACATCACCGCAAGCGAATGCGCGGCGTGCTATCGCGCGTATTTGCCGCAGGCGTCGCACCGCATGCACCCATATGCCGCGCCGCTCGAATCGGTGCGCCTCGCTGGTTTGCCCGCGACGCTGATCGTCACCGCGCAGAACGACGTGCTGCACGTCGAGGCCGAGAAATACGCGAGCAACCTGATCGACGCGGGCGTGCTGACCCAGGTGGTTCGCTGCCCGAGCGTGTCGCACGCCGAGATCGCAGGACATCCGGCCGCGCTGCAGGAAGCCGTGCGCTTCTTCCTGTGCCGGTTTGCAGCGCGCACCGCGAGCGCTGCCTCCAAATAAATCATTAGAAACAGCCATTTCGTTATCCACACAGAAACCCGGAGCCAACATGTCCATCCTTCCGCTCAAACGTCCCCGACTGGCGATCGCCGCGGCCGCCGTGCTCGTCGTCGCCGGGCTCGGCACGCTCGGCGCGATCCGCGTCGATGCACGCGCGCCGGCGCAATCCGCCGCGCCGATGGCGCCCGAAGTCGACGTCGCGACGGTCGTCGAAAAGACGATCACCGACTGGCAGACCTACTCCGGCCGTCTCGAAGCGATTGATCGCGTCGACGTGCGGCCGCTCGTGTCGGGCACGATCGTGTCGGTGAATTTCAAGGACGGCGCGCTGGTGAAGAAGGGCGACACGCTGTTCGTCATCGATCCGCGGCCGTACCAGGCCGAAGTCGATCGCACGGCCGCTCAGGTGGCGGCCGCACAGGCGCGCAGCGGCTATGCACAAAGCGACTGGGAGCGCGCGCAGCGTCTCTTGACCGACAACGCGATCGCAAAGCGCGATTACGACGAGAAGCAGAACGCGTCGCGTGAAGCGAACGCAAACCTGAAGGCCGCCGAGGCCGCGCTCGAAACCGCGCGCATCAACCTCGGCTATACGCGGATCGTCGCGCCGGTCGCAGGCCGTGTGTCGCGCGCGGAAATCACGCTCGGCAACGTGGTGTCGGCGGGTGCAAGCGCTGCGCCGCTCACGACACTCGTGTCGGTGTCGCCGATCTACGCGGCGTTCGACGCCGACGAACAGACCTATCTGCGATACATCAGCCAGGTGAAGAACGGCAAGGTACCGGTCGACCTCGGTCTCGCAGACGAAACCGGCTATTCGCGCAGCGGCACGATCGATTCGGTCGACAACCGGCTCGATACGACGTCGGGCACGATCCGCATCCGCGCGCGCTTCGACAATGCCGACGGTCTGCTCGTGCCGGGTCTCTATGCACGCGTGAAGGTCGGCGGCAGCGCGCCGCATCCGGCAGTGCTGATCGACGACGCTGCGGTCGGCACGGACCAGGACAAGAAGTTCGTGCTGGCCGTCGACAAGGACGACCACGTGTCGTATCGCGAAGTGCAGCTGGGCGCGCAGCAGGACGGCCTGCGGGTCGTCAAGAGCGGTTTGCAGCCCGGTGACCGGATCGTCGTGAACGGCACGCAGCGCGTGCGTCCGGGTGGTCAGGTACGCGCGCACATGGTGCCGATGAATGCCGACGTGGACCCGAACGCGACCCCGGTTGCGGAATCGCAACCGGCAGCCCGCGCGAAGGCGGAGAAGAATTCGTGAATCGCGTCAGTTGTCTGAACCGCGCGGGCCATGTGCACCATGCGCCCGCCGCGTTCGATACGCGCAACGATACGCATAAGCGCTCCAACATCCAGAGCCTCCAATGAACATATCGAAATTTTTTATCGACCGGCCCATCTTTGCGGGCGTGCTGTCGGTTCTGATCCTGCTGGGCGGCGTGATCTCGCTGTTCCAGCTGCCGATCTCCGAGTACCCGGAAGTCGTGCCGCCTTCGGTGGTGGTGCATGCGCAGTATCCGGGCGCAAACCCGAAGGTGATTGCCGAAGCAGTCGCGTCGCCGCTCGAAGAGCAGATCAACGGCGTCGAGAACATGCTGTATATGCAGTCGCAGGCGAACAGCGACGGCAACCTGACGCTCACCGTGACGTTCAAGCTCGGCACCAATCCCGATCTCGCGACGCAGCTCGTGCAGAACCGCGTGAACCAGGCGTTGCCGCGTCTGCCTGAAGACGTGCAGCGGCTCGGCGTGACGACGATCAAGAGCTCGCCGACGCTGACGATGGTGGTCCACCTGATCTCGCCGAACAACCGTTACGACATGACGTACCTGCGCAACTATGCGCTGTTGAACGTCAAGGATCGGCTCGAACGGATCAAGGGCGTCGGCGAAGTGCAGCTGTGGGGCGCGGGCGACTACTCGATGCGCATATGGCTCGATCCGCAGAAGGTCGCACAACGCAATCTCACGGCGACCGACGTCGTCAACGCGATCCGCGAGCAGAACATTCAGGTCGCGGCCGGGACGATCGGCGCATCGCCGTCGGTGCCGGGCACGCCGCTGCAACTGTCGGTAAATGCACGCGGCCGTCTGCAGACCGTAGCCGAATTCGGCGACATCATCGTGAAGACCTCGCCCGATGGCGCCGTCACGTATCTGCGCGACCTCGGTCGCGTCGAACTGGCTGCGTCGGAGTACGGGCTGCGCTCGTTGCTCGACAACAAGTCGGCGGTCGCACTGGCGATCAACCAGTCGCCGGGTGCGAACTCGCTGCAGATCTCCGACGAAGTCCGCGCGCAGATGAAGGAACTGCAGCAGGACTTCCCTGCGGGCGTCGACTACAAGATCGTCTATGACCCGACACAGTTCGTGCGTTCGAGTATCGAGGCGGTCGTGCATACGCTGCTCGAAGCGATTGCGCTCGTCGTGATCGTGGTGATCGTGTTCCTGCAGACGTGGCGCGCGTCGATCATTCCGCTGATCGCAGTGCCGGTGTCGATCATCGGTACGTTCTCGCTGCTGCTCGCGTTCGGCTTCTCGATCAACGCGTTGTCGCTGTTCGGGATGGTGCTCGCGATCGGGATCGTCGTCGACGATGCGATCGTGGTCGTCGAGAACGTCGAGCGGAACATCGAAAGTGGGCTCAGTGCGCGCGATGCGACCTACAAGGCGATGCAGGAAGTGAGCGGACCGATCATCGCGATCGCGCTGACGCTGGTCGCCGTGTTCGTGCCGCTCGCATTCATGACGGGCCTGACCGGCCAGTTCTACAAGCAGTTCGCGATGACCATCGCGATCTCGACGGTGATCTCCGCGTTCAACTCGCTGACGCTGTCGCCGGCACTTGCATCGATCCTGCTGCGTGGCCATGGCGAAAAACCAGACCTGTTGACGCGGGTGATGGACCGCCTGCTTGGCCGTTTCTTCGCCGGCTTCAACAAGGTGTTCAAGCGCGGTTCGACGGCCTATAGCCGCGGCGTGAACGGCGCGCTCAAGCGCAAGGGCGCGATGCTGGTCGTCTACGCGGTGCTGCTCGGCGCGACCGCGTTGATCACGCACGTCGTGCCCGGTGGCTTCGTGCCGGCGCAGGACAAGGAATATCTGATCGCGTTCGCGCAGTTGCCGAACGGTGCGTCGCTCGATCGCACGGAAAAGGTAATCCGCGACATGAGCGCGATCGCGTTGAAGCAACCGGGCGTCGAAAGCGCGGTGGCGTTCCCGGGGCTGTCGGTGAACGGCTTCACGAACAGCTCCAGCGCGGGCATCGTGTTCGTTACGCTGAAGCCGTTCCATGAACGTGGCAGCAAAACGCTGTCGGCGGGGGCGATCGCCGGTGCGCTGAACCAGAAGTACGGCGCGATCAAGGATTCGTTCGTCGCGGTGTTTCCGCCGCCGCCCGTGCTCGGTCTCGGCACGCTCGGCGGGTTCAAGCTGCAGCTGGAGGATCACGGGGCGGTCGGTTATGCGCAGTTGGCCGATGCAACCCAGGCGTTCATCAAGAAGGCCGCGACTACGCCGGAACTCGGACCGACGTTCTCGAGCTATCAGATCAACGTGCCGCAGCTGAACGTCGATCTCGACCGCGTGAAGGCAAAGCAGCTCGGCGTGCCCGTGACCGACGTGTTCAACACGATGCAGATTTACCTCGGCTCGCTGTACGTGAACGACTTCAACCGCTTCGGTCGCGTGTATCAGGTGCGGGTGCAGGCCGACGCGCCGTTCCGGCAGCGCGCGGACGACATCCTGCAGCTGAAGACGCGTAACGCCGCGGGCGACATGGTGCCGCTGTCGTCGCTCGTCACCGTCTCGCCGACTTACGGGCCGGAAATGGTGGTGCGCTACAACGGCTACACCGCGGCTGACATCAACAGCGGTCCCGCGCCCGGCTTCTCGACGAACCAGGCGCAGGCGGCAGCCGAACGTGTCGCGGCCGAAGTGTTGCCGCGTGGCGTGAAGCTCGAATGGACCGACCTGACGTACCAGCAGATGCTGGCGGGCAACGCGGGCATGTGGGTGTTCCCGATCAGTGTGCTGCTCGTGTTCCTCGTGCTGGCCGCGCTGTACGAAAGCCTGTCGCTGCCGCTCGCGGTGATCCTGATCGTGCCGATGAGCCTGCTGTCCGCGCTGACCGGTGTGTGGTTGACGCAGGGCGACAACAACATCTTCACGCAGATCGGTTTGATGGTGCTGGTGGGGCTGGCATCGAAGAACGCGATCCTGATCGTCGAGTTTGCTCGCGAACTCGAGCACGACGGACATTCGCCGCTGTCGGCGGCAATCGAGGCGAGCCGCATGCGGCTGCGTCCGATCCTGATGACGTCGATCGCCTTCATCATGGGTGTCGTACCGCTCGTGCTGTCGTCCGGCGCGGGTTCGGAAATGCGCCACGCGATGGGTATCGCGGTGTTCTTCGGCATGCTCGGCGTGACGCTGTTCGGCTTGATGCTGACACCGGTGTTCTATGTGGTACTGCGGACGCTTGCCGGCGGCAAGATCCATGTGGCGCAGAAGGATTCGCCGCATCAAGCACTGCCGGCAACGAACGCCTGAGGAGTCGATAAAAAAATGAATCAATACCAATCTTTGCCTGGCTGGGGCCGGGCAGCGGCCAGCGGTCTGTTGCTGATGCTGCTCGTGGCCTGCTCCGTCGAGCCGACCTACAAGCGCCCCGATGCGCCGACGCCAACGGCATTCAAGGAAGCGCCCGTCATCGACGCGAAGGACGCTGGCACGTGGAAGCCCGCGCAGCCCGCTGACGCGGAGCATCGCGGCGAATGGTGGACCGTGTTCAACGATCCGGTGCTGAACGATCTGGAAACGCAGGCGGCATCGGCGAACCAGGACCTGAAGGCCGCGGCCGCACGCGTGCAGCAGGCTCGTGCACTGACGCAGGCCGCACGCTCGTCGTGGTTCCCGTCGCTTGACGCGGGCTTCGGTCCGACGCGCGATACGGCGTCGGCAGCATCGCAGTTCCTGCCGCAGAGCACCGGTTCGCAGACCACGACGTTGTGGCGCGCCCAGGGCACCGTGTCGTACGAAGCGGATCTGTTCGGTCGCGTG
This sequence comes from Paraburkholderia sp., assembly GCF_050742655.1. Classification (GTDB taxonomy): domain Bacteria; phylum Pseudomonadota; class Gammaproteobacteria; order Burkholderiales; family Burkholderiaceae; genus Paraburkholderia. The sequence goes on from NZ_JBOIGG010000043.1 coordinate 7,830, forward strand.
AGTTCCAACGTCAACGCGGCACGTGCCGACGCGCAGCAGAGCGAGGCGCTGTTCCGTTCGGTGCAGCTCGCGCTGCAGGCGGACGTTGCGCAGAACTACTTCCAGTTGCGCGAGTTCGATACCGACCAGAACCTGTACCGTCGCACTGTCTCGCTGCGTGAAGACTCGCTGAAGCTGACCGAACGACGCTTCAAGGAAGGCGACATCAGCGAACTCGATGTCGCGCAGGCACGCAACGAACTCGCGTCGGCACGCGCCGATGCGGTGGGCGTTGCACGTCAGCGCGCGGCATCGGAGCATGGCCTTGCGATCCTGCTCGGCAAGGCGCCGGCGGACTTCTCGTTCCCCGAGACGCCGCTCGTGCCGGTGGTCGCACGTGTGCCGGCCGGCCTGCCGTCGGCGCTGCTCGAACGCCGTCCGGACATCTCCGCTGCCGAACGCGCGATGGCCGCGGCGAACGCGCGCGTCGGTCTCGCGAAGTCGGCGTTCTTCCCGAAGCTCGACATCACCGGTGCATTCGGCTATGAGTCGGCGACGCTCGGCGATCTGTTCATGTGGTCGAGCCGCACCTTCCTGCTCGGACCGCTTGCCGGTACCGCGCTGACGCTGCCGATCTTCGACGGCGGACGTCGTCGTGCCGGGCTCGATCAGGCGCGCGGGAAGTATGACGAAGACGTCGCGCAGTATCGTCAGCAGGTGCTGGTCGCGTTCCGCGAAGTCGAGGACAACCTCGCCGATCTGCGGCTGCTCGACGACCAGATCAGCGCGCAGAACGACGCCGTCAGCGCATCGCAGCGCGCCGCGCATCTGTCGGGCACGCAGTATCAGGAAGGGCAGGTCAGCTATCTGAACGTGATCGACAGCGAACGCTCGGTGCTGGTGACGCAGTTGCAGGCGAGCCATCTGGCCGGCACGCAGGCGGTGTCGACGGTCAACCTGATCCGCGCGCTCGGCGGTGGCTGGGACGGCATGCCGCCCGCCGATGTCGCGCAAGGTGCGGACGGCAACGCGCAGCAGGTCGCGAAACGCTGATCCTGACGATGGCTCCACGCGGGTTCCATACAGGTTCCCGATGTTAGCTGGCGTAACCGGGTTGCCGGTTCGCCAGCTTTTTTTCGCCTTCGATCCATATCCCGTTTCGCGATTTCCTTTCGCAAATCCGTTCGTAGACGCAATTCCGGCACGGCTCTATTATTGGCCGGCGGTGCGCGCGGCGCTCGACCGCGCGTTCGGCAATCTCTACGCGACGGAGCCCCGCGATGACGAAGAAGCAGATCCTGCTGAACGCGTTCAACATGAACGCGGTCGGCCACATCAATCACGGCTTGTGGACGCATCCGCGCGACCGCTCCGCGCATTACACGGACCTCGACTACTGGACCGATCTTGCGCGCACGCTTGAGCGCGGCAAGTTCGACGGCATCTTTCTCGCGGATATTGTCGGCGTGTACGACGTCTATCAGGGCGGCCCGAACACGCCGCTGCGCGAATCGGTGCAGATTCCGATCAACGACCCGACGCTGATCGTGCCCGCGATGGCCGCGGTGACGAAGCATCTCGGCTTCGGCGTCACGGCGAACCTGACCTACGAGCCGCCGTATCTGTTCGCACGACGCATGTCGACGCTCGATCATCTGACCAAAGGCCGTGTGGGCTGGAACATCGTGACCGGCTATCTGGACAGCGCCGCGCGCGGGATGGGGCTCACGCAGCAGATCGCGCACGACGACCGCTACGACCGCGCCGACGATTACATGGATGTCGTTTACAAGCTGTGGGAACAAAGCTGGGAAGACGGTGCAGTGCTGCGCGATCGCGCGTTGCGCGTGTTTTCGGATCCGACGAAAGTGCATCGCGTGCAGCACGATGGTCCTTACTATTCGATCGACGCGATCCATCTGAGCGAGCCGTCGCCGCAGCGCACGCCGGTGCTCTATCAGGCCGGGTCGTCTGAGCGCGGCATGGATTTCGCCGCGCGTCACGCGGAGTGCGTGTTCGTCGGCGGGCAGAACAAACCGCTGACGCGCTCGATCGTCGACGACATCCGCGCGCGCGCCGTGCGCTTTGGTCGCGCGCCGGACGACATCAAGATTTTCGCGGGCATCACGGTCGTGGTCGGCGAAACCGAACGGGCGGCGCAGGAGAAGTTCGACGAGTATCGCCAGTACGCGAGCGCGGAAGGCGGCATCGCGCATTTCTCCAGCTCGACGGGCATCGATTTCTCGCAATACGAACTCGACGAACCGATTTCGTACGTGAAGACCGAGTCGATGCAGTCGGCGGTCGAGGCGATTTCGAAGAAGAGCGTGACCGGCGTGTGGACCAGGCGCAAGGTGCTCGAGCAGATGACGCTCGGTGGCCGCGCGAAACCGGTGGTCGGCTCGCCACAGCAGATCGCCGACGAACTGGTGTCGTGGATCGAAGAGACCGGCATCGACGGATTCAATCTGACGCGCACGGTGATGCCGGAATCGTTCGTCGATTTCGTCGATCTCGTCGTGCCTGAGCTGCAGAATCGCGGAGTCTACAAGGCAGACTACGCGGAGGCGCCGACGCTGCGGGAGAAACTGTTCGGCGCGGGGCGCGCGCGTCTGCCCGACGTGCACGTGGGTGCGCAGCACCGGCGGCGTGCGCAGGCGCCGGCCGAAGCATGATGCCGTTGCCGGGCGTGTGCGAGCCGCGCACGGTGGCGCTGCTTGCCGGCATTCCGCTCGCGCTTATACTGGTGACGACGACCCGCGGCGGTAGTCTTCGAACGCGCCGCGCCCATCAACGCGTTTCGCTCGACGCCGTTCATCATCCTGCTGGTTGCGCGGCTGCCGATCTGCGCGTCGTCTAACGCGGCGAGCGTTATCGCCGGGCAAAGAACATTTCTGGACGACATCGACATGACGCAGGCATTCGCTTACCCGCGACACTCGCGAACACGCAAGGAGGTCGCATGAACGATCCGCGCGAACCGTTGTACAGCACAGCTGTGAGCTCCTCCGACCTCAACGATCTGCTTGTCGCGCTCCGCGAGACCGCGGCGCAGCGCGACCGCGACGGCGGCCACGCCGCACAGGAAAAGCAGTGGATCGCCGAGGCCGGCCTGCTGACGCTCGCGGTACCGCGCGAATTCGGTGGCGCGGGCGCACGCTGGACCGACATCTATCGGACGATTCGCGCGATCGCCACGGTCGACGGTGCGCTCGCGCATCTCCTGGGTTTTCAGTGCCTGCAGCTAGTGAGTGTCGACGTCTGGGGCAACGACGCGCAGCGCGAACGCTATCTGCGCGGCACCGTCGATGGGCGCTGGTGGTGGGGCAACGCGGTCAATCCGCTCGACCCGCGGCTCGTCGCGACGGCGACTACTGACAGCGGCTACAGCGTGACCGGCGTGAAGGGCTTCTGCTCCGGCACGCGCGGCTCGCAGATGATGACGGTCTCCGCGCACGACCCCGCGACCGGCAAGCCGATCTTCGCGGTCGTGCCGACTACGCGCGAAGGCATTACTGTGCACGACGACTGGGACCCGATCGGTCAACGGCAGACCGACAGCGGCAGCGTGTCGTTCGAGCAGGTGCGGATCGACGCTCACGAAGTGCTGCATCGCTCGGAATTGCCGCCGACGCCGCGAGCGACGCTGCGCACGCTGGTTTCTCAACTGGTGCTGACGAATCTGTTTGTCGGCATCGCGCAGGGCGCCCTCGACGAAGCGCGCCGCTATGTGACGCAGCACGGCCGGCCGTGGATTACGTCGGGTGTCGAGAAGGCGACCGACGACCCGTACATGCTCCAGCGCTTCGGCGAAATGCGGCTGCGCGCGGTGAGCGCCGAAGCGCTCGCCGAACGCGCGGCGCAGGCGCTCGACGATGCGTGGAACGAGGGCGCCGACCTGACCGCCGCCGCGCGCGCGCACGTCGCGCTCGCCGTGTCCGAAGCGAAGATCGTCGCGCATCGCGCTGCGCTCGAGGTCAGCGAAAACCTGTTCGACGCGTGCGGCGCACGCGCGACCGGCGCATCGCTCGCGCTCGACCGGTTCTGGCGCAACGCGCGCGTGCACACGCTGCACGATCCGCTCGACTATCGTGTGCGCGATGTCGGCCGCTACGCGCTCAGCGGGACATTGCCGGAGGTTTCTCTGTACACTTGAGGCCGTTCGCCGCGCCCGCCGACGAATCGTTCGCCGCGCCTGCCGACGAATCGTTCGCCGCGCCTGCCAACAAGGCCTCGCGGTGCTTGCCACCGCGAGGAATCCGGCTTGCAGTTCAAACTCCCGACCACCGCCACCGCACCGTTCTGTCCATCCGAAGTCCAGGGCACGGTCGCCGTCTCCACGAGCGCGCCGTTCTGGAAAAAAATCCTGCAGTTCGCAGGCCCCGGCCTGCTGGTGTCGATCGGCTATATGGACCCGGGCAACTGGGCGACCGACATCGAAGCCGGCTCGCGCTACGGCTATAGCCTGTTGTTCGTCGTCGTGCTGTCGAGCCTCGCCGCGATGGTGCTGCAGTGCCTGAGCATGCGGCTCGGCATCGCCACCGGGCAAGACCTCGCGCAGCTGTCGCGGGCGCGCTATTCGCCGGCGGTCGCGCGCGGGCAGTGGGTGCTCGCGGAGCTGTCGATCGTCGCGTGCGATCTCGCCGAAGTACTCGGCGGCGCGCTCGCGTTCCATCTGCTGTTCAAATGCTCGCTGACGGTCGGCGTCCTGCTCACCGCGTTCGATACGCTGATCGTGCTCGGCCTGAAGGGCAAGAATTTTCGCGATCTCGAAGCGATCATGCTGGGGCTGATCTTGACGATCGGCATCGGCTACGTGATCGAACTCGCGCTCGTGCAGCCACACTGGCCGTCGGTGATGCAGGGGCTCGTGCCGTCGTGGTCGGCGGTCAGCGAGCGCGAGCCACTGTATCTGGCGATCGGCATTCTCGGCGCGACCGTGATGCCGCACAACCTGTACCTGCATTCGTCGATCGTGCAGACCCGCGCGGTGAAGCGCGACCCGTCGAGCATCGCGTCGGCGATCGGGCTGTCGCGCATCGATACCCTTGTGTCGCTCACGCTCGCGCTGCTGATCAACGCGGCGATCCTGATCCTCGCCGGCGCAGCCTTTCATGCGACCGGGCACAACCAGGTCACCGAAATCGAGGACGCGTACAAGCTGCTCGCGCCGATCGTCGGCACCGGTTTCGCCGCAGTGCTGTTCGCGGTCACGCTGCTCGCGTCGGGGCAAAGCTCGACGTTCACCGGCACAGTCGCCGGGCAGGTGATCATGGAAGGCTTTCTGAAGATGAAGATTCCGTGCTGGCAGCGCCGTTTCATCACGCGCGCGCTGGCGCTGATTCCGGCGCTGATCGGCGTGTCGATGCTCGGCAATGGGGCGGTCGGCACGCTGCTGGTCGCGAGCCAGGTGGTGCTCAGCCTGCAGTTGCCGTTCGCGCTGTACCCGCTGATCCGGATGACCGACGACCGCGCGCTGATGGGACCGTTCGCGAACCGTCTGCCGACTCGGGTTCTCGCGTGGCTGCTGTTCGCGGCGATCAGCGTGGCGAACCTGTGGCTCGCGGTGCAGACGTTCGGCTGGGTGGGTTGAGTCTGGGAGGCTGGTTGTGAGATGAGCCAGCACGTGCGCCGGACAGACGCCAAAAAAACAGCCGTGTCACATGGCCCGTGACACGGCTTCATGAGGCTTGTTATCCGCCGCTGTTGCGAAAACGGCTTCTTGCGAGCCGTCTACTTCACCCCCTGTTCAGGCCGCTTCTGCAATCGTCGGCACTTCCTGTTTCGCGGCGGCGGCCGCCTTCTTCGTTTTGCCCGCGCGTGACGGCGGCTGACATGCGCCGCACACCACGTTCTGCTGCAAATCATGCCGGTGCGCGACGAACTTGCCGCTGCAACGGCAGCAGGGCGTCAGCTGCAGGATGTCGGCGTCGAAGAAACGCACGAGCGTCCATGCCCGGGTCAAATCCAGCACCGGCTCGGTTTCGCTGTGCCGGCAATGTTCGAGATACAGCCTGTAGCCCTTGGTCAGCGCATCAAGGTGCGAGCAATGCGCTTCGTTCTTCAGGAACAGGTAGGTGTTATAGAACAGCGAAGCATGAATGTTCGCGAGCCACGTCATGTACCAGTCCGCCGAGAACGGCAGCATACCCTTCGGCGGCGACACGCCCTTGACCTCGCGATACAGGCGGATCATGCGGTCGCGCGACAGCGTGAGTTCGCTTTCCAGCACCTGCATCCGTGCGCCCAGTTCGATCAGCGCGATCGCGCGGAACACGTCCTGAGCGTCTTCGGTCAAGCTTCGCTTGAGCATCGCGGTCATCGTTGCGGCTCCTCGTCAGGCGAACTGCTCGGCAGGCTGGCCTGCTAGCAGGATAGCCGTGTGAGTAGGCGATACTTCTGCATGCTTCGTAGTCTGCGTCAGCGCCGACAGCATCGAGTGGTCGCTGAAACGGAAAAAACATAAAAGCTGGTCGGAGGCGGCCAGTTTGACGATCTGTGCGAGCGACAGACCGGCAAGCAAATCAGCCAGCTCCGACGACAGTCCCAGCCGGAACATCCCGACAGGCTTGTCCTCGCGCAGCATGCGCTGCGCGAGCATGACGTACGACAAATTGATTTCGCGGATTGACTCCAGCGTCTCGCTGCTACGGTCCATTTTTGCTGTTTCCGAAGCCCCGAATTACCCGTCGGCATTTCCTGCCGTGTTATCGCTTTTAACCCCCCGCCGACGACCTTGCCGTCCGACGTTCGGTCCCCCTCTTTGCTACAAGGAGTGACCAGTTGATACAAGGCGTTACAAATCGTAACACCTTGGAGCGAATTGTATGAAGGCGATTTCAAGAAATCAATCCCTTCTCAAAAAAATATCTGCAAAAACCACACTCAATTTCGGTAAGACTTTCATATGCGCGTAACGATAATTCGCCAAGCATCCGTGGTTGCTGGCGGAGCGGGGCGAATCAGGCGGAACCCTTGCCCTGAGCGCCTTGTAGAAGGGTGGTCGGCGCCCTGGGAGAGATTCCTCCTATTAGCGGCAATCGGCGGATCTGTCGGGGATTTGAAAAGAAAGATTCAAACGGTGCGGTAAAAAATGCGTAATTCGCGACGCTTATTGGGGTCAATCGGGATGCCGCACAATGGTGCGACCTCTGTTACAAATCGTGGGAGTTTGTAACAGCTGGCAACTGGTCTGCTGGACGCGTTCGACCTCGTGGTCGAACGT
>NZ_JBOIGG010000044.1:0-10073 GCF_050742655.1 Paraburkholderia sp.
CCCCCACGGCAACGGCGTTAGCGCGCTGCTTCACGCGCCTTTCGGCCCGCCGGTTTTCCGTCCGACGCCGCGAGCGACGCAATGAAGTCGAGAAATGTCCGCACCTTCGCAGGCACATGGTGACGCGACGGATACAGCGCGTAGAGGGGAAATCGATCGTCGGGCCAGTCGGGGAACAGCTCCACGAGCCGGCTGTCGGCGAGCATCTGTTCGACGCCGAATTCCATCACCTGCGCGATCGCATGACCGGCAACACAGACACTGTGCATCGTGCCGACATCGTTGACGGTGAGCCGGCCCGCGACGTCGACGGTGATCTTCTTGCGGCCGCGATGGAATTCCCATTCGAACGGATGCCCGGTCTCTGGATCGCGGTAGCGGATGCACGCGTGCGTATCGCTCTCCAGATCGGACGGTTGCAGCGGCCGGCCGCGCCGCTTCAGATACGACGGCGCCGCGACGGTCAGAATGCGCGTTTCCAGCAGCTTGCGGGCCACGAGGCTCGACGGCCGCGGATGCCCGAAACGCACCGCGAGATCGAAGCCGTCGGCGATCATGTCGCCCAGTTGATCGCGCGTGACCAGTTCCACTCGCAACTCCGGGTAGTCCTCGATGAACGCGCCGAGCCGTGGACCGAGCACCAGCCGCGAGAAAAACGGATCGACGTTCACTCTCAGACGGCCGCGCACGGCCGTCGCCCCCTGGGTCGCGGTGGTCGCAGCTTCTTCCAGCGCCGCGAGCAGCGGCATCACCTGTTCGTAGAGACGGCGGCCCTCGTCGGTCAGCGTGACGGAGCGCGTCGTGCGTTCGAGCAGACGCACGCCGAGGCGCCCCTCGAGTCGCGCGATCGATCGGCTCACACCCGATTGCGACATGTCGAGCATGTCGCCGGCGCCGGCGAAGCTGCCAGTATCCACGATCGCGGACAACACGCCCATGCCGTTCAGAATGCGTTCGTCGAAGCCCGCCATTGATGCTCTCCCGGCATGGATAAAATGACACTCATGTTATCGCGAAACGAGTCGATGGCGCACAGAATGGCACCATCGAAACGGATTGAAGAGGAAACGACATGTTTGCGATCACAGGAATCACAGGGCAGGTGGGTGGTGTCGTTGCGCGGGTGCTGCTCGGGGCGGGACAGGATGTGCGGGCGGTGGTCCGCGATCTCGCGAAGGGCGCGCACTGGGCACAGCAGGGATGCGATGCCGCGATCGCGGAGATGACCGACGTGGCCGCGCTCACACGCGCGTTCGCGGGGACCGACGGCGTGTTCGTGTTGCTGCCGCCGAACTTCGATCCGTCGCCGGGCTATCCGGAATCGCGCGCGGTGATCGCCGCGGTGCGCGAGGCACTGCTTGCGGCGCGGCCGTCGCGGGTCGTGTGCCTGTCGACGATCGGCGCGCAGGCTACACAGGACAATCTGCTGCAGCAGCTCGGCATCATGGAGCGCGAGTTCTCGACGTTGCCGATGCCGGTCGCGTTCCTGCGAGCCGGCTGGTTCATGGAGAACGCAGCATGGGACATCGAGCCGGCGCTTGCGACGGGTAGGGTTCCCGCCTTTCTGACGCCGCTCGACAAGCCGTTTCCGATGGTCGCGACCGCCGACATCGGCCGGGTGGCTGCGGGTCTGTTGCGCAAGACGTGGGACGGTGTGAAGATCGTTGAACTCGAAGGTCCGCACCGCACGTCGTCGAACGACATCGCCGCGACGTTGTCGCACCTGCTCGGCAGGCATGTGCGGATGCAGCCGGTGCCGCGCGAGACGTGGGAAACGCTGTTCGCGTCGCAGGGAATGAAGCATCCGCTGCCACGCATCCAGATGCTCGACGGCTTCAACGAAGGATGGCTCGAGTTCGAAGCGCCGACGCAGACTGTCAAGGGTTCGGTTTCGCTCGAGACGGTATTGAGCGGATTGATCCAGCGCGCGGCGGAAGCGGCGTGAACACGTACATGGGACCAGAGTAAGTGCTTTGCATGGGACTGGAGTCACACAATGCGAGTGTTAATTACCGGCTCAGCCGACGGACTCGGCCAGATGGCAGCGCGTCTGCTCGTCGCGAAGGGGCACCGGGTGGTGCTGCACGGACGGAACGCGGCGCGCGCGCAGCAGGCGCTCGATGCGGTGCCGGGCGCGGAGACAGCGGTGTCCGGCGATCTGTCGAGTCTTCGCGAGATGGCCGACGTCGCCGGGCAGGTGAACCGACTTGGGCATTTCGATTCGATCATTCATAACGCCGCCGTCGGGTATCGCGAGCGGCAGCGCATCGAAACCGTCGACGGCCTGCCGCACGTCTTCGCGATCAACACGCTCGCGCCGTACGTGTTGACCGCGCTGATCGACGCGCCGCAGCGGCTCGTCTATCTGAGTTCGGGCCTGCATCGCGATGGCGACGCGAGCCTGCACGATCTCGAGTGGCGAACCCGGCCGTGGAGCGGCATGGCCGCGTATGCGGATTCGAAACTGCACGACGTGGTGCTCGCGTTCGCGGTGGCGCGTCGCTGGCCGCATGTGCTGTCGAACGCGCTCGAGCCCGGTTGGGTCGCGACGAAGATGGGCGGCGCCGGCGCGCCCGACGATCTCGATGCGGCACCGCGCACGCAAGTCTGGCTCGCCACCGGCGACGATGCGGCGGCGCGTGTGAGCGGGCAGTACTTCTATCACCTGAAGCCGCGTCACACGCATCCGGCTGCACACGATGCCGGTGTGCAGGATCGTCTGCTCGATGCGTGCGAGCGGCTGTCGGGCATCCCGCTACGTCGCCGCGCCTAGCGGCACCGTTAGCGACGTACCCGCCGGGTCCAGCTGCAACTCGGTGCCCGCCTCGGGACGCAGCGTCGCTTCGTAGTCGCTCGACAGCACGACGAAGCCGAGCCGGTGACCTGCCGCGAGCGTGTAGTCGCGCGGCATGAACGTAAGCTGCAGGTCATACGGCATGGCAGGCTGAACCGGTTGCGACGCACCGATCGATGCGCGGTTGCGCGGGTCGGTCCATGCGCGCGTGATGATCGTCGCGGTGCCGTCGGGCGCACGGTCGACCAGCAGCCCGGTCACGTTCGCGACCCCGGAGAACGCGAGACGCACCTTCGCGGTCGCCGTGCCCGACAGGCGGCTTGCAGTTGCAAGCGGAGCGGTGTCGAAGCGGCTGCGGTGCGCGCCGCTGTCGGCGTTCGCGAGATCGAGTGCCATGATCTGCGCGTCGTCGGTGAACGTTGCGATCGGGCCGCCGCTCGCGTAGCGCAACAGCACACCATCGCGCGAACCGTCGCCTCCCGCGAAATAGCGGATGGAGCGTGCACTGCTCGCGGGCCACTGCGTTTCCTTCAGCAGCGTGCCGTCGGTCTGCTCGATCACCGCGCCCGCATCGCGTTCGATCGCGTTGTCGTTGCCGAGCAGATAGCGCGTGAACCAGCGGTTCACTTCGACCGTCCACGCAGCGCCCATCGCTTGCCGGTCGCGCGGGTCCATGTGCGGTCCGCGATGCAGCCATAGCTGCGTCGGCACGTGTTGCTGCCGCATCGACAGATACCACGATATCGATTGATCGGTCCGGACGTTGTCGTCGATCAAACCCTGCGCGATCAACGCGGGCGCAACCGCGTTGCGCGGGGAGATTTCGCGCGCAGCCCAGAACGCGGAGTAGTCGCCGGTGACGCGATCTTCGTCGCGGTACGCTTCGTCGATCAGATGCGTGCAGCGTTCGGGGTGCGCGTTGGTCAACAGCGCCTTGATGTAGACGTCGACGTCCTCGCCCTGATAGCCGTCCGGCGCGCGCACGAGTCCGGCCTGGCGGTAGTAGCCGTACATGTTGGTCAGGCCGGCGATCGGCACGATCGCGTCGAGGCCGCGCGTGTGCAGACTCGCGACCATCTTCGGCAGCGTGCCGTCATACGACACGCCGTACATGCCGACGTGACCGGTGGACCAGTCGGCGACGACCGGTTTTCCGGTGCTATCTTTTGCGACCGCGTCGCGGCCGAGCCAGCGGATCACCGATGCCATTGCCACCGATTCGTCGTGCGTGAGGATCGTCGGGCAGCCATCGGAGCCCGCGGTGCCGAGCGAATCCGCATAGATGATGGTGAAGCCGCGCGGCACGAAGTACGCCTCGATCCACGAGCGTGCGGCCACGGCCATGTTGGCCTGTTCGCGCAGATGCGAGATGGGTGACGGCACAGCCTTGAGGATGCGGGTAGAGGACTGCGCCGATAGGCCGGGATGAGGGCTGCCGTCCAGCTCGACATCGACGTCGTGGTCCGGGGCGTCGGCGAGATCGTTGTTGTACGGACTCGCGAGCACGATGACCGGCGTCTTCGCGCCGTCGGCGGTTTCGGACGGTCGCACGATGTGCACGTGGATCCGGTCCTTCGTGCCGTCGCCGTCGGAATCGACCGGCGTGTCGACCCAGGCGTCGGCGGTGATCGTGCTGCCCGACAGCGACGGCTGCACCTGGCCGTCCTTGATCACCGCGCGATACTTGCTGTTCGTGACGCTCGCATACGGTACGCCCGACGGCGACAGCTTTGGTGTGCCGCTCGCGTCCGGCGCGTTGGCGGAGGAGGGCGTGTCCTGCTTCGACTCGACGGCCTTGCTCGCGGCGCCGCCCGAACTGCTGCTGCCGTTGTCTCCGCCGCATGCCGCGAGCAATGCGGTCGCCGCAAGCGCGGTGATCCAGAGATGCTGTGAACCGGTCGAATGCCGTGCCATCGTGTCTCCCTCGTTATCGGAATGTAGGGAATGGTAGTGGGCTTGAGTCGGGGCATTGCTCACGCTTTCTCACTTCCGGTCGTGCGAGCGGCGACGGAGCGATGCGGTGATGCGAATCGGGAGGGATGGTTGGGACGGTTGGGAATCGGAAAAACACGGACGCAGAAAAGCAAAAAGCCCAGTCGAAATCGACTGGGCTTTTGCCTGAAACTGTTTGGTGCCGGAAAGAGGAATCGAACCCCCGACCTTCGCATTACGAATGCGCTGCTCTACCGTCTGAGCTATTCCGGCATCAGGGAACCGCGATTATAGGGATGTTTTGCGCCCCTTGGCAAGCCCGATGCTCAATTTTTTGACTCGAGGTGATAGCGCGTCACGCGGTCCACTTCGTTCTTCGAGCCGAGGAACACGGCGACGCGTTCGTGCAGGCTTTTCGGCTGGATGTCCAGAATCCGCTTCTGGCCGTTGGTCGCCGCGCCGCCCGCCTGCTCGACGATGAAGGCCATCGGATTCGCCTCGTACATCAGGCGCAGCTTGCCGGGCTTGTCCGGCGTGCGCATGTCGGCGGGGTACATGAAGACGCCGCCGCGGTTCAGGATGCGGTGCACGTCGGCGACCATCGATGCGATCCAGCGCATGTTGAAGTCCGCCTGCCGCGCCCCGTCCTTGCCATCCTTCAGCTCGCCGATGTACTTCTGGACCGGCGGGTACCAGTGCCGTTCGTTCGACGCGTTGATCGCGTACTCGAGCGTGTCGACCGGGATGCGCATGTCGCTTTGCGTGAGCACCCACGATCCGAGTTCGCGATCCAGCGTGAAGCAGTTCACGCCGTGGCCGGTGGTCAGCACGAACACGGTCTGCGGACCGTACACCGCATAGCCCGCCGCGACCTGCTGCGTGCCCGGTTGCAGGAACGACTGCTCGGTGGACTGCTGGCCGTCCGGCGAGCGCAGCACCGAGAAGATCGTACCGATCGAAACGTTCACATCGATGTTCGACGACCCGTCGAGCGGATCGAACACCAGCAGATATTCGCCCTTCGGATAGTTCGCGGGGATCGGGAAGAACTGCTCCATTTCTTCCGATGCCATGCCGGCCAGGTTGCCGCCCCATTCGTTCGCTTCGAGCAGGATTTCGTTCGACAGGATGTCGAGCTTCTTCTGCACTTCGCCCTGCACGTTCTCGCTGCCGGCGGTGCCGAGCGCATCGCCAAGCGCGCCCTTGCTGACGTGATAGCTGATCGCCTTGCACGCGCGCGCGACGACCTCGATCAACAGGCGCAGGTCGGCCGGCAGATTGTTGTTCTCGCGCTGCTCTTCGATCAGATATTTGGTGAGGGTGGTACGTCGCTGCAGGGCCATTGCTGTACTCCGGAAAGGCGAAAGGGACGACCGTGATTTTACCCGCTCGGCTCGGGTGTTCCGCGTTTTGCCGTGTTTTGTCGCAATCGCGCGGCGGCGGCACGCTCATGATCGGCGAAGGCAGCGTAAAAAAGCCGGCACCCGTGCCGGCTTTTGATGCGACGGAGGCAGCGCCGTGCTTACGCGAGCGCTTTCTCGACGATCTCGCGTACGTCACGCGATTTCACCTGCGCGGCGACCCGTTCGAGCGCGCTGCGCATTTTGTCGCGCAACGTCGGCGTGAAGCGGCGCCACAGTTCGAGCGAACGCGCGAGCCGCGCGGCGACCTGCGGATTCAGTGCATCGAGCGCGATCACCTGCTCGGCCCAGAACGCGTAGCCCGAGCCGTCTTCCGCATGGAACTGCGAGGGGTTAGCCGCACAGAAACTGAAGATCAACGAGCGCGCGCGGTTCGGGTTCTTCAGGTTGAACGCCGGATGTGACATCAGTGTGCGCACGATGTCGATCACCGGACGTTGCGCGGAGCCGCGCTGCGTTGCCTGCAGCGCGAACCACTTGTCGATGACGAGCGGCTCCTTTTCGAAGCGGCGGTAGAAATCGCCGAGCGCGTCCTGCGCACGCTGTACCGCGCGGCTGTCGCCGGCCGCGGATGCGGTGAGGAGCGCGGACAACGCCGCAGACCGGTCGGTCATGTTGTTCGCCGCGTCGTACTGCGCGCCAGCGAGACGGACCGCGTCGGCCGGATCGTCGAGTTCCGCGAGATACGCGAGCGCGAGATTCTTCAGCGCGCGATGACCGCCCGCATCGGGGGTTGCTTCGTATGCACCGGGCGTCTGATGGCGTTCGTAGATCGTGAGCAAGTCGCGGTGCAGCGCATTGGCGAGCCGCTTGCGGACGAACTGCCGCGCGACGTGCACCGCAGCCGGGTTCGACTCGGCCATCTGCTCGGCAAGATAGGCCTCGGACGGCAGCATCAACGCAAGCTCGCGGAAGGCGGGCGACAGCGTTTCGTCGGTCAGCACGCGGGCGAATGCGCCGATCACGGTGTCGTCGAACTGCAGCGAGTCGCCCGACGCGGCACGCGCGGCGAGCCCGAGCAGTTCGCGCGTCGCGAGCCGCTGACCCGCTTCCCAACGGTTGAACGGATCGCTATCGTGCGCGAGCAGGAACGCGAGTTCGTCGGCCGAATAGTCGTAGTCGACGATCACCGGTGCCGAGAAATTGCGCAGCAGCGACGGCAGTGGTTTCTCCGTGACGTCGACGAACGTGAAGGTCTGTTCGGTCTGTGTGAACTCGAGCACGCGCGTAGTGCCCTGCGCGGCGGCCTCGCCTTCGAGCCGCAGCGGCAGGTCGATGCCGTTCGCGCCGATCAGCCCGATCGCGAACGGGATCAGCAGCGGTCCCGTCTGCGTTTCGCGTACGGCCGGCGCGATGCTGGCCGGGTCGCCATGACCCTGCGTGAGCGTCACGCGATACTGGCGCTGCGCGGCGTCGTAGTGCGTGCGCACGGCGACGCGCGGCGTGCCGGCCTGGCTGTACCAGCGCTCGAACTGTGCGAGATCGCGGTCGTTCGCGTCGGCGAGCGCGTGACGGAAATCGTCGCACGTGACGGCCTGGCCGTCGTGGCGGCGGAAGTACAGATCCATCCCGCGACGAAAGCCTTCGCGGCCGAACAGTGTCTGGTACATCCGCACGACTTCCGAGCCTTTCTCGTAGACGGTCATCGTGTAGAAGTTGTTGATCTCGACGTAGCTTTCCGGTCGTACCGGATGCGCCATCGGACCCGCGTCTTCGGCGAACTGCATCTGGCGCAGCACGCGGACGTCCTCGATGCGTTTGGTCGCGCGGGCGGCTTCGTCGGTCGCGCCGCCGGCCATGTCGGCGGAGAATTCCTGGTCGCGGAAGACCGTCAGCCCTTCCTTCAGGCTCAACTGGAACCAGTCGCGGCACGTCACGCGGTTGCCGGTCCAGTTATGGAAATACTCGTGGCCGACGACGGCCTCGATGTTCGCGAAGTCGGTGTCGGTCGCGGTCTCGGGGTTCGCCAGCACGTACTTCGTGTTGAAGATGTTGAGCCCCTTGTTTTCCATCGCGCCCATGTTGAAGTCGCCCACCGCGACGATCATGAAGCGGTCCAGATCGAGCTCGAGCCCGAAGCGCTTTTCGTCCCACTGGATCGAGTGGATCAGCGAATCCATTGCGTGACGCGTCTTGTCGAGATCGTGCGGCTCGACCCACACCTGCAGCAGCTTTTCCTTGCCCGAGCCGGAGCGCACGCGCTCCTCGAGCGCGACGAGCTTGCCCGCGACGAGCGCGAACAGATAGCTCGGCTTCCTGAACGGATCTTCCCAGCGGGCGAAGTGACGGCCGTCCGCCAGATCGCCCGTTTCGAGCAGATTGCCGTTCGACAGCAGCACCGGGTAGGCGGTTTTGTCCGCGCGCAGCGTGACGGTGTACGTGGCCATCACGTCGGGGCGGTCGAGGAAATACGTAATGCGCCGGAAGCCTTCCGCTTCGCACTGCGTGAAAAAGTTGCCGCTCGACACGTAGAGGCCGGACAGCGTCGTGTTTTCCGCGGGGTTGCATGCGCTGACGAGCGTGAGTTCGAACGCATCGGGCACGTCGTCGATCGTGAGACCGTGCTCGTGCGGACGCACGGCCTGATACGGCGTACCGTCGAGCGTCGCGCCCACGAACTCCAGCTGCTCGCCCATCAGTTCGAAATGGGCGGCGCGAGTGGCGTCCGGATTGCGGCGCACGCGCATCGTGTTGCGGACGATCGTGCGGTCGGGGGCGAGATCGAATTCGAGCGCGACGGTATCGATCAGGAAGGCGGGCGGCGCGTAGTCGGCGCGGCGGATCACGACGGGAGTTGCGGTATCGGCCATGGTTGTCGGAAGAGAAGGGGATTCGGAGCCGGTCCGCGGGTGCGCGAACCTGACATAGCAGTCCATTGTACAAAGGCTCGGCGGTTCCTGCGGGGCGAACTTTTTACCGCTGCGGACAGTCAGCGTATTATCGGGCCGCTGCACGCCGCGTGACGCGCGGCTCGCGACAGGCAACACGAGGACGACCATGAAGCTCGATCGATGGACCCGGCTCGCCGCATTGACGCTGGCGGCGCTGACCGTACTGTTTTCCGGCTGCACGACCTACGTGGCGAGCCGGGTGACCGCATTCTCCGACTGGAACGGCAGCGACGCGACGCGCACCTACGCGTTCACGCGCACGGCCGGGGAACAGAACAATCTGGAGCAGACCACCTACGAGCGGATCGTCGCCGACGAGCTTGCCACCAACGCGTTCCGCCACGTCGACCCGGCGGCGGCCCACTATCTGGTCGGGCTGACGTATTCGACCCACGCCGATACCGTGACAGTCGCTCAGCCGGTCTACTACAACCCGTGGCCGGGCCCGTACTGGGGACGTCCGTACGATCCGTGGGGACCGTTCGGGCCGCCGTTCCCGGCGGGCTACGTGAATCAGAGCTATCCGGTTTCGGTACACACGCTCGGCATCCGGATCACCGAGCGCGCGACCGGCAAGGAGGTCTACAACGTCACGGCGCGCACCGGTGGCGACGAGCCGTCGCTCGTGCGCGCAATGCCGTATCTGGCACGCAGCGCGCTCGCGGACTTTCCGCTTGCCAACGGCACCGTGCGCACGGTGAAGATTCCGGTCGATAAAAACGATGGCCGGTCGAATGAAGTAGCCGGCGCGCCGGCTGCCGCGACACCTGCGGCCGCGTCCGCGCCGCGGGTCGTGCAGTAGGCGGGATGTCAGTTTTGCCGGTGCGGTCTGTATGAACGGCTGCACAGAAAAGACGGCCTCGACTGAACCGACCCCGCAAAGTTGGACAGTTTTCGGCTAGGGCCGCGAGGGCTGAGTCCTGTACATCACGGGACTCAGCCCGTTTAGTTTCAGCTTGATGCGTTTGTGGTTGTAGTAGTGGATGTACTGTCTGATACCTGCCTTGAGCGCGTCCACGCTGTCAAACCTGTTCA
>NZ_JBOIGG010000045.1:0-9483 GCF_050742655.1 Paraburkholderia sp.
TGGCCCTGCGTCAGGTAACCGTAGGCGGTGAAGCCCTGCCGGGCGATGCACTGGGACGCTGGCAGTCAGGCGCGCTCGGCGACATCCGGCTGGACAATCTTTATGGACCGACGGAAACGACGGTGGCGGCACTGTACCGCGACACACAGATCGAAGACGCCCACCAGGTGACAGTCCCGATCGGCATCCCGTACCCGGGCCGCACCGCCCGCGTGATCGACGCATTCGGCGATGTGGCACCGGCCGATGGCCTCGGTGAGCTTTGTATTGGCGGCCCGACGGTGGCACGCGGCTATCTCGGACGTGCAGCACTGACGGCCGAACGCTTCGTGCCGGACCCGTACGGCGAACCGGGCTCGCGGCAGTACCGCAGCGGCGATCTCTGCCGGATGCGTACAGACGGCACAGTGGAATTCCTCGGCCGTCTGGACCAGCAGGTGAAGCTGCGCGGCCAGCGTATCGAGCTGGGTGAGATCGAGGCGGTACTCCGCCAGTGTGCAGGCGTACGTGAGGCAGCGGTGATCGTCACAGGAGCCGGCGAGAAACAGCGGCTCGCAGGCTATATCGCGGGTGAAGTCGATGCAAACCAGATCCAGCGCGAACTGGAACAACGGCTGCCCGCGTATATGGTGCCGTCGGGCCTGACGGTGCTGGAACGTCTGCCGGCGATGCCGAATGGCAAGCTGGACCGCGCCGCACTGCCGGCCCCGCAGTCCATCACCCGCGAGCGCATCGACCCACGCAACGCGACGGAAGCGACACTGCTGTCGATCTGGTCGGCGGTGCTGGGACGGGACGATCTGGGTGTGACGGAGAACTTCTTCGAAGCAGGGGGCGATTCGATCCAGAGCCTGCAGATCATTGCGAGAGCGCGAGAGGCAGGGTTGAAGCTCACGCCGCGCCAGGTGTTCGAGCACCCGACGGTGGAGCGGCTCGCGCTGCGCGTCGAAGTGCTCGACAGTACAGAACAGGACGAGGCGGAGATCACCACGGCGCTACCGCTGACCCCGATCCAGCGCTGGTTCTTCGAACGCTATCCGCAGGGCGAGTCGCACTGGAACCAGTCGGTGCTGCTGAAGGTGGAGGGGAAGCTGGACGTCGAAGCACTGACGCAGGCAATAGAGGCACTCGAGCGCCGTCACGATGCGCTGAGACTGCGCTTCGTGCAGACGGAGGCCGGCTGGCGGCAGCAGGTCGCACCGGCGGAAGAAAGCACCCCCCTCTACCGCGAGACACTGCAATCACTCGACGATCTGAACGCCGCCGGCCAGCGGGTGCAGTCGGGCCTGAGCCTGACACAGGGTCCGCTGTGGCGCGTGGGCTACATCGAGACGCAGCAAGAACAGAACGAAACCCGCCTGCTGATCGCGATCCACCACCTCGCGGTAGATGGGGTGTCGTGGCGTGTGCTGCTGGAGGAACTGCAGACTGCCTACGCACAGGCCGAACAGAAAAAACCGATCGTACTACCCGCACCGTCGACGTCATGGAGCGTATGGGTGCGAAAAGTGCACGACTACGCAGGCGAAGCCGAACGCGTCGCGGAACTCGCATGGTGGCAAACCGCGCTCGATACGCCGTCGCTGCGCGCGGGTCCGGTGTTCGCACCGCTGACGTCGACGGCCGCGTCACAAAAGACGCTGTCGTGGACGCTGTCGCCTGAGCGCACGTCGGCGCTGTTGCGCGAGGCGCCGCGGGCGTACCGGATGCGCGTCGACGAAGTGTTGCTCGCGGTGCTCGCGAGCGTCGTCGGTAAGGAGACGGGGCGCGCCGAACTGCTGGTCGAGCTCGAAGGCCACGGCCGCGAGGATGTGATCGACGGCGTCGATCTGAGCCGCACGGTCGGCTGGTTCACGACGCAGTATCCGGTCGCGTTGCCGTGCGAGACAACACCTGGCGATGCGTTACGCCGCGTGCGCGAACGGCTCGCATCCGTACCTCGACGCGGACTGAACTGGGGGCTGCTGCTCGGCTGCGCAGATGACGCGAGCCGCGCCGCGCTTGCCGCGCTGCCCGTACCTGAAGTGAGCTTCAACTACCTGGGCCGTTTCGACCAGACGTTTTCGTCCGCGAGCCGGTTCGGCTTTGCGAGCGAAGCATCGGGCGAAGCGGTTGCGGCATCGACGCTGGCACCGGATCGCGCGTTCGACGTCAACGGCTGGATCGCCGGCGATTCGCTCGAGCTGACCTGGAGCTACGCGCAGCAGCAGGTGTCCGAGGCGCGCGCGGCGCAACTCGTCGCGGCATTCGACGTGGCGCTGTCGGCGACGCTGGATCATCTGAGCGCGGCGGCTACAGGCGCGGAAGAAGTGGCGCCGCGACCGGCGGTGCCATCGTCCGTCGACCCAGCCAACGGAAGCGCTGCAAACGACGGCGTACTGGCAAGCTGGATCGAACGCGCGACGCTTGAAGCGTCGTTCGCACCGCCTTTGCCCGCTACGCTCGCGGCATGGTTGCAGCGCGATGCAACCACCACCAATGCATTGCAGCCCGTCGTACCGCTCAACGCGCTCGGCGCGCCGCGCACGCTGTTCTGCCTGCATCCGGGGCACGGCATGATCGGTGAGTACCGGACGCTTGCTCATGCGCTCAACGGCCGCGTGACCGTCTTCGCGATCCAGGCACCCGCGCTGCGCGACGAGCCCTGGCACGGCGACACGTTCGAAGCGCTCGCCGCGCACTACGCGGCGACGATCGAAGCCGTGCAGCCGACAGGGCCGCTTGCGCTGCTCGGCTGGTCGTTCGGCGGCCGGCTCGCAATCGCGATCGCGGCGCTGTTCGCGCAGCGCGGTCGCGCTGTGTCGTTCACCGGCATCGTCGATACGGCGACGCATTGGGACGATCCGGACAGCGGTCCGCAGGCCGATGCCGCACAAGACGATCCCGCGACGGCCGCACGCGCATCGCTCGATGGTACGTCATCGCTGCTCGGCGCCGCATTCGCCGCGGACAGGCTGCATACGCGTCTGCTCGGACGTCATGTGTTGCCGCACGTCGGTACGGACCTGCACGTGTGGCGCGCGCTGCGCAACATGGCCGACCCGCGTCGCCGGATGGACTGGGCGCGGCAAACGTCGGGCCGCACGATCGAGTCTTCGGTCGACGCCACGCACACGAGCATCGTCCACCACCCCGTTTTCATCGAGGCGTTGATCGCACTGCTGGTGTGACGTCAACCGGGTTTTTCGGTAGCCGCAGCGTGGGGTCGGGGTAAGCGCTGAAGCGCTAACCCCGACCAAAACATGGGCATTATGAAATATGAATGAGATTTATTCTCATTTGTATTAAGATGCGGCGTTTGTCTCAAAACGCATCGGGAGCAGCGCCGGCTCGGCGCCGGATCGCATCGGATTCAATCGGTTAATCGGTCAATCGGGGAAGCAAGAAAAAATGACGAAGCTGAGGAAACAACACGTCGAGAAGTCTTTCAGGCCACGTTTGCGGCCAGGTCATGTGGCACTGATGCTCGGCGTCATGACACTCACCGCACATGCCCAGGAGGCCACGCCTCCGGCATCGGCAAAGGCAACGGCAAAGGCAACGGCAGCCGCACCGCAGGCCGCATCGTCGGCGCCTGCCGTCGGCTCCACGCTGCCCGCGATCGAAGTCCGCAGCACCGCTCAGAATCCGCAGGGCCCGGGCGTCGGCTACGTGGCGAAGCGCTCGAAGACCGGCACGAAGACCGATTCCGCGCTGATCACGAACCCGCAGAGCATCTCGGTCGTCACGCGTCAGCAGATGGACGACCTCGGCGCGCAAACCGTCGACCAGGCGCTGCGCTACTCGGCGGGCGTCTATACGCAGGACGGCACCGACGTGCGTTTCGACCAGTTGCGCGGGCGCGGCTTCGATCTCGATTCGTATCTCGATGGCCTGCACCTGTACCAGTCGCCGCGTTTCGCGACGCCGCGTATCGACCCGTACTTCCTCGAGCGGATGGACGTGCTGCATGGGCCGGCGTCGGTGCTGTACGGGCAGGGTAGCCCCGGCGGTCTCGTCAACTACGTGAGCAAGCTGCCGACCGAAGAGCCGTATCACGAAGTGATGATGCAGGTCGGCAATCACGACAACTACCAGCTCGGCTTCGACTTCAGCGGCCCGGTCGATCAGGCGGGCACGGTGCTGTATCGCATCACGGGCCTCGGCCGTACCGCGGAAACGCAGGTCAGCGCGATCAAGGACCAGCGTATCGCGATCGCGCCGTCGGTGACGATCCGTCCGAACCGCGACACGACGCTGACGCTGCAGGGCAGCTTCCAGCGCGATCCGAACGGCGGCCTGTTCAACCCGGTCACCGC
Source organism: Paraburkholderia sp. (assembly GCF_050742655.1). GTDB lineage: Bacteria > Pseudomonadota > Gammaproteobacteria > Burkholderiales > Burkholderiaceae > Paraburkholderia. The sequence goes on from NZ_JBOIGG010000045.1 coordinate 4,299, forward strand.
GAACGGCACGCTGATCTCGAACCCGAACGGCCGGCTCGGTCCGTACCAGTACTTCGGCAATCCGAACACCGACGACATGCAGCGCACGCAGTACTGGTTCGGCTATCAGTTCGACCAGCGGCTGAACGACACCTTCAGCGTGTCGCAGAACGTGCGTTACCTGCACATCGACCAGCGCTACTACCAGACCTCGGTGACGAGCGCGCTCGCGGCGGATAACCGCACGGTGACGCTGTGGGGGAACACCGACCACGAGCACTACTCGCAGTTCGAAGTCGACACGCACGGTCAGGCTAAATTCGCGACCGGCCCGGTCCAGCACACGGTGCTGCTCGGTCTCGACTATCAGCGCACGCTGCTCGGCGACAACTTTGGCGGCGGAGTCGCCGGCACGGTCAACATTTTCAATCCGAACGACGCGAGCCTGAAGACGATTCCGGCGAACCAGCGCGGCGACTGGTCGATGAGCACGGTGGGCCTGTATCTGCAGGACGAAGCGCGCTATCGCAACTGGGTGCTCACGCTCGGTCTGCGCGAAGACTTCGTCGGCACGAACCAGCAGATCACTTCTCCGGCGGGCTCCTACCCGCCGTCAGGCGTATCGCATGCGAACGATCACGCGTTCACGTATCGCGCGGGTCTCGCGTACGAGTTCGACAACGGCATCGTGCCGTTCGTCAGCTACGCGAAGTCGTTCCAGCCGGTGCTCGGTTCGACACTGGCCGGCTCGGCGTTCTCGCCGACGACCGGCAAGCAGGTCGAAGCCGGCGTGCGTTATCAGCCGAAGGGATTCGACGGCTACTTCTCGCTGTCCGCGTTCACACTGACGCAGAACAACGTGACGACGACCGACCCGACGAATTCGGCATTTTCGGTTCAGACCGGCCAGGTGCGCTCCCGCGGGATCGAAGCGGAAGCGCACGCGAACGTCACCGAGAACATCAAGCTGATCGCTTCGTATACCTACCTGAACCAGATCGTCACCGAGAGCAACACGGCGAACTACGGCAAGACGCCGACGATTGCACCACGTCACACGGCTGCATTGTGGGCGGACTATACGTTCCATCGCGGTCCGTTGCGCAACTTCGGTATCGGCTCGGGCGTGCGTTATGTGAGCGAGAGCTATGGTGACCAGTTCGATTCGTTCACGGTGCCGTCGCGCGTGCTGGTCGATCTCGGCGCGCACTACACGCTGAAGGACTGGACACTCGCGCTGAACGTGAACAACCTGTTCAACCGCGAATACATCTCGTACTGCACGCTATCGTCCGTATGCTACTGGGGCGCGACGCGCACGATTCTCGGGACCGCGCGTTATCAATGGTGATGAGCGGAAAGTCGTTCCGTGCCGGCCGTCGGCGTGCGCTTGCGGGACTCGGTGCGGTTGTGCTTGCTTCGTCTACCGTGGGTGGGGCGGCGAGCGCAGCGGTGCAGATTGCACCGACCGCACCGACGGTTCTGCCGCGCGACGCGCGCATCGTCGTGCTTGACTGGGGCTTGATCGAAGTCGTGCTGTCGCTCGGCGTCGTGCCGGTCGGCGTGTCGCGACCCGTGTGGTACACGCGGCTCGACGGCGACCCGCCGTTGCCGTCGACAGTCGTCGATACCGGCCTGCTGTTCCAGCCGAACTTCGAAGTGCTCGCGGCGTTGAAACCCGATCTGATCGTCGTGACGCCGTGGCATGCGCCGCTGCGCGCGATGCTCGAACGCGTCGCGCCGACCTTCACGGTGGCGATGTTCGGTCCCGGTCTCGACATCTACCCGGCGGTTCGCGCGGCGACCCATCAGCTCGGTGCGAAACTCGGCCGCGATCGCGAAGCCGACGCGCTGCTGCAACGCGCGGACCAGCAGATCGCGGCAGCCGCGCAAATGGTGGCGGGGACGGGTGCCGCGCAACGGCCGCTGGTCGTGCTGCGTGCGCTCGACAACCGGCATGTGTCAGTCGCGGGTCCGCATAGTCTCTTCGACGGCGTGCTGCGCCAGCTCGGTCTCGTCAACGCATGGCAGGGCGCAACCGATCCGCAGGGCATGGCCGAAGCCGACCTTGCCGCGCTCGCGCAGCACAGCGACGCGCAGGCCGTGCTGTTCGGCACGCCGCCCGCCATTGCAGCCGGGTTGTCGCGCAGCCCGCTGTGGCACGCGCTGCCGTTCGTCGCGCAACGAGGCGTCGCGCAGATCGGCCCGATTCCGCCGACCGGTGGCGTCGTCGCCGCGACGCGCTTCGCGACATCGCTCGTGCAGGCGCTGCAAGGAGTCCCCCGATGAATCAAATGGCTGGCGTGTCCGCCGCCAATCGCACATGGCGCCTTCCGGCGCTGCTCGCCGTCCTCGCCTTGCTGCTCGCCGCGCATACGTTGTCCGCGCGGCTGCCGTTCGCGCAATGGGGCGGCGCTTTTTGGGGGACGTCGTCCGACGGCGCGTCCAGCGCGACGCTGCCGCAGCTCGTCGTGCAGTACAGCTGGCTGCCGCGTTTCGTGATCTCGCTGATCGCGGGCGCGGCGCTGTCGCTTGCGGGCGTCGTGTTCCAGCAGGTGCTGCGCAATCCGCTTGCCGAACCGCTGACGCTCGGCGTATCGGCGGGCGCGTATCTCGCGTTGATCGTCGCGTCGGTGTGGGCGCCGGCGTTCGTCGCCGACGCGCGCTTCACGGTCGCGCTCGGCGGTGCCGCACTCGCGATGCTCGCGACGTTGGGGCTGACATGGCGCAAGGGTTTCGCTCCGGTGTCGGTGGTGCTCGCCGGGATGATCGTGAACCTGTACTGCGCCGCGATCGCAGTCCTGCTGACGGTGATGTTCGAGCGCTCGCTCGTCGCGGTGTTCATCTGGGGCGGCGGCTCGCTGAGCCAGAACGGCTGGCAGACCGTGCTGTGGCTGCTGCCGCGCGCGGCCGTCTGCGCGCTCGGTGCGGTACTGCTGGTGCGACCGCTAACACTCTTCTCGCTCGACGACCGCAGCGCGACGCAACTCGGCTTGTCGCTCGCATGGGCACGACCCGCGGCGCTCGCGATCGCGGTGGTGCTGAGCGCGTTCGTCGCGAGCGCGGTCGGCGTGATCGGTTTCGTCGGACTCGCGGGCCCGGCGCTCGCGCGGCTCGCGGGCGCGCGGCGGCTGCGCGACCAGTTGCTGTGGGCGCCATTGATCGGCGCGTCGCTGCTCGCGCTGACCGATCAGGCGGTGCAGTGCCTGCCTGGTCTCGTCGGCGAACTGCTGCCGACCGGCGCGGCGATCGCGCTGCTCGGCGGTCCGCTGCTGCTGTGGCTGCTGCGGCGTTTTCGTATCGAAGGGCCGCGGCCGGCCGCGCCCGATGCCGAACCGGCGCGTCGCGCGACGTTGCCCATCGCGCTGCTGCTGGGTGCGCTGCTCCTGGTGTCGATCGTCGTCTCGCTGCGCTTCGCGAAGACGCTGCACGGCTGGCAGTGGGCCGGCGCTGCCGACTGGACCAGTGTCGAGTTCTGGCGTGTGCCGCGGCTCGTCGCGTCCGCGGCGGCGGGCGTGATGCTGGCGCTGTCGGGGACGCTGCTGCAACGCGTGACCGGCAATCCGATGGCGAGTCCCGAACTGCTCGGCGTCAGCGGCGGTGCGATGCTCGGCACTCTGGCCGCAGCGGTGCTCGCGCCTGCTCCGACGGCATTGACGCTTCTGACTGCCGCGGGCATCGGCGCGCTGCTGTTTCTGCTGGCGATCGTCGCGCTTGGCCGGCGCAGCCAGTTCGCGCCGACGCATCTGCTGCTCGCGGGGATCGCGCTGACTGCGCTGTCGCAATCGGTGATCGCACTCGCGACCGCGAGCGGCGGCGCGTACGCGGCACTGCTCCGCACACTGATGTACGGCTCGACCTATCTCGTCAGTCCGGCAACTGCGTTTGCGACATGCGTGTGCGCCGCGCTGGCCGTCGTCGCGGCGCTGCTGTGCGGACGCTGGCTCGACATTCTGCCGCTCGGCGCGAATGTCGCCAACGCGCTTGGCGTCGGCACGCGGCGCGCGCGGCTCATGCTGCTGGTGATCGCCGCGGTGCTGACCGCGGGCGCGACGACGGTGCTTGGACCGATGTCGTTCGTCGGTCTGATGGCGCCGCATCTCGCGCGACTGCTCGGCTTTCCGCGCGCGCGTTCGCAGATGCTGATCGCGGCGCTGCTCGGCGCGGTGCTGATGGTGTTCGCCGACTGGCTCGGCCGCAATCTGATCTTCCCGCAGCAGATGCCGGCCGGCATCCTCGCGACGCTGATCGGCGGCCCGTATCTGATGTGGCTGTTGCGCCGCCGCTGACGGCGCGATTGCTATCGTTATCTATAAGTCAGCGCGATGCCGCGTCGCGCTGCAACTGCGCGAGGGCGGCCATCGCCCGCTGCGCGTCCGCGAGCGGCACGAAAATGTGATCGTGATACGCGGCTGCGACGACATTGCAACTGATCCCCTCGGCGCCGAGCGCGCTCGCGAAGGCGGCGGTCAGGCCAACGGCTTCGAGATCGGAGTGAACGGTCAGCGTGATCCAGGCGGCGCGAAAGAGGATCGGCACGCCGCTCTGCAACGCCGCGTTCAATTCGACAATCAACGTTACGCCTTCCCGCTCACGAAACGTCGCCACGACCTCGGGGCCGAGCGGGTCCCACGGCACGTCTGCATTCTCACGGATCGATACGAACGCGACCTGGCGGTCGTCGAGCACCGGCTGCATCGACGCGAGCAGCACGCGTAAATCGGCAATGGGTGAGGTCATCGGGGTGCTTCTAACGGAACGGGCGTTCAGGGTATGACGTGCGACGCGGACTGACAATACTGTGCATGATGCTGCGGTGCGGGCGAGGGTTCCCGTCTCGTCCTGCTATCGTGGCGGTTATCGAGTGACGTGGGTGATGCGAATCGGGTCGTTCGATATATGACGTCCGGAGTCGGCGAAGGCGCGTCCGGCCGCCGCCTGCTATCGTGGCAAGGTGGCGAGCATCGGGCAATGCGGGGGCAACGATGGAACAGATGTTCATGCTTCGCGGCCGCGCCGTCGCGCGGCTTCTGGAAATACGTAACGACCTGACGTCGCGCGGCGCCGGCTCGACCGCGCCGCATCCGACGCTCGCCGCGGTCGAGCAGTTGTTGTTCGATCTGCGCGCGGGGCGGATCGACAGCTTCGTGCTGCCGGTCGACAACCCCATTCACGTGTTCGTGACCGACGCCTAGCGGGTAACCGC
>NZ_JBOIGG010000046.1:0-7363 GCF_050742655.1 Paraburkholderia sp.
CGAGCGTCACGCGCTCGCCCGCCTTCAGCGACTGCGCCATCGCGCAGGAGTCCTCGGTCTGCACGCCGATCACGCGGATCTCCGGACGCACGGCCTTCACGTACGCGGCGATTCCCGCGGCCAGCCCACCGCCGCCGATCGGCACGAAGATCGCGTGGATCGGGCCCTGGTGCTGGCTCAGGATTTCCATCGCGACCGTCCCCTGGCCGGCGATCACGTCGGGGTCGTCGAACGGGTGCACGAAGGTCAGGCCGCGGGTCTGCTGCAGCTGCAGTGCGTGTGCGTACGCGTCACTGTACGACTCGCCCACCTGCACGACCTCGACAGTCGGGCCGCCGTGGGTGCGCACCGCGTCGACCTTGACCTGCGGCGTGGTGACCGGCACCACGATGACGGCCTTCACCCCCATGCGCTGCGCCGACAGCGCGACACCCTGCGCGTGATTCCCCGCCGATGCGGTGATCACGCCACGTGCGAGCGCATCGGGCGCGATGTGGGCCATCCGGTTGTACGCGCCGCGCAGCTTGAACGAGAACACCGGCTGGTTATCTTCCCGCTTCAGGTAGACCGTGTTGCCCAGCCGTTCCGATAGCGCACGCGCCGGTTCGAGCTCCGTCTCGCGGGCGACATCGTAGACCTTCGCGGTGAGGATTTTTTTCAGGTAGTCGTAGGGGGCGACAACGATATCGGTACCAGTACCGCGGGTCGTGTCGTCGGCGTCGGCAGTTTCCGCGGACGCACAGGCTACAGATGAGGACAAGGCAAACTCCTGGTTCAAAGGGTTCAAGGCACCAGGAAGCGGAAACAAAAAACCCGCCTCGTGGGGCGGGTTGTTGTGCAGACCGGAAAACGCGCGCTAACCCACCATTCGTTGAATGGAGCGAATAATCAGCGCGATCGGATGGGTCTGGCGGTTCATGGGTTCGATCTTCGTCGATCGGCCATGGGGTTGTCAATCATTTCGTCCGCGTCATTTCGTTGGCGACAGCGCGAGTCGTTGACCTCCGCCGAGCACCCCCTCGATCTCAAATCAGCACCGGCAAATTTTCCGGACCCGCTGGTGATGGCATCGCACAAAGCCGATTTCATCGCCACGCTGGCACCGACGTATACGACGTAATGGATCTGTATGGCTGGCGCGACGAGACGAGCCCCTCCGATAATCGAATAACAGCATGCGTCACTCACAGATGCCAGGCACACGTTTCGCGCAAAGCCTGGACGGCGGCAACATCGTGACGCGGTCAATCATTGACTCATCCTGGATGCCAGCAGAACTGCGGTGATGCCATGTTGTACACAATTCTCGAAAGCACCTACCGCCACGGAGCAAACATTCACGATGAATCCGCATCTCGAACTAACCTGGTCTTCATCGGCCGACGCCGCCGACCCCTATATCGGTCTCGAAGAACTCGGCGATTCAGCCGTCGACTCATGGGTCCGCGCACAGACCGCCCGCACCATGGAAACCTACGGCCACACGGCAAGTGCCGACGCGCAGACCAGACGGTTCGTCGAGGCCATGACGGCCCAGAACCGCATCGTTACGTGCTGGCGCTGCGACGGCTGGGGTTACAACATATGGACCGACGAAACACATCTGCTCGGCGTCGTGCGCCGCACGCCCTGGAGCGCATGGACGGAAGGCTCGCCTCGATGGGAAACAGTGCTGGACATCGACGCGCTCGATCTGAACAACCGTGACGGCGAAGACACGCGCTGGGTTCTGTCCAGCTTCGACCTGATCTACCCTGCCTACGATCGCGCGCTGATCTCTCTTTCGCCTGGCGGCGCCGATGCGTGCATCGTGCGGGAGTTCGACGTGGAAGCACGCGCCTTCGTCGAAAACGGATTCGAACTGCCTGAACCAGGCAAGCACTTTATCTCGTGGATCGATCGCGATACGGTCTATACCGGCTGGGACGACAGCGCGACACATGATGCGCCCGCCGTCACCGCTTCCGGTTTTCCGCGACAGGTGCGCAAATGGTCGCGCGGAAAATCGATTGTCGACGCGCCGGTCACGTTCGAATGCGAAGGCGGCCACATCTCCGCGCTGGCCCATTACGACCCCATCCTGAAACGGCACGTTGCCATTCGTGGCACGACATTCTTCGAGGCAGAGCAGTTCTGGCTCGACGAGCGAACCGGCGAATGGCAGCAATACGATTTGCCGCGCGACGCACAACTGTTCGAGTGGAGCGAATGGCTGTTTATTACCCTCCGCAGCGACTGGAACGTGGGCGCCGCGATCCATCCGGGCGGCGCCCTGTTGACGATCAGACGCGATGCATTTCTCGAAGGTACTCGCGGCTTCAAGGTACTTTTCACACCGACTGAACGGAGCGTACTGGCCGATGTGCATTACACGAAGCAGTGGCTGATCGTTGCTCACAAGAGCGAAAGCGTTACCCACGTAACGCTCTGGCACCCGCCGGCCACCGTCGGCGGAACATGGGAACAGCGGGCCTATCCGTTACCGGACGGGTGCGAGGCGTCAGTGCAGGCAGTCGACAGCACCTGCGACGACACCGTGCTGATTTACGTCGGCCATTTCCTGAAGCCGCCGTCACTGTATCTTGCCGATATAGCCGGCGAGGTACCCTGGCGCCTGCTCGGCCAGCTTCCCGCGCGGTTCGATTCAACCGGATTCGTCGCGGAACGCCGCCAAGCCACGGCTCCCGACGGCGTACAGATTCCATATTGGCTGATCGGTCGCGAGGCAGACCTTCAAAGCAACCCTCGGCCGTGCCTGCTCTACGGATACGGCGGATTCAACATCCCGGTCGATACGCCTGTCTATCTCGACACCATGGGATTCTCGTGGCTCGAACCGGGCGGCGTATACGCGGTCGCGAGCGTCCGCGGCGGAGGAGAATTCGGACCTGCGTGGCATCAGGCTGCGCAGCGGGAGAAACGCCAGGTTGCATTCGACGATTTCATCGCGGTGGCCGAAGCATTGATCGGCTCCGGCGTCACCACGCCTTGTCAACTCACCATTAGCGGCGGGAGCAACGGTGGTCTGCTGACTGCGGTGTGCATGATCCAGCGCCCGGAACTGTTCGGTGCCGTCGTCTCGGATATGCCGTTGCTCGACATGGCGCGCTTTCACCTGCTGTTGCAGGGCGCCTCGTGGATCGACGAGTACGGTAATCCCGAGGACGACGACGATCGCCGGACGCTGATGACCTACTCGCCCTATCACAACGTGCAGCGGGGCGTCGCCTATCCGCCGGTTCTGTTCACGTCGTCGTCCACGGACGATCGTGTGCATCCTGGCCACGCGCGCAAGATGGTGGCGAAAATGCAGGCGCTCGGACACGACAACGTATGGTACCTGGAGCACCGCGACGGCGGACATGGCGCGGGTGTCGAACCGGAAACCATGGCCCGCGCAAACGCAACGACGTATGAGTTCCTGCGATCGAAAATCGGGATGGGCAACTTACGACAGAGCGAGGCGCGCAGCGCACGGACGCGGGCGACCGGCCCAGCGAGTGATGCGCCGCCCGCCCCCGACTTATCCCCATCTTCTGTGCTCAACGCTGTGGATAAGCGGCTGGGATCCGGCGTAACCAGTTGATCCAGAACGACTGTGTGGGTCCGGCGCGCGGATGGGCACGCGCATTCGTAGTCGCTACGCGCAAAGAGAGAACGCCTCGCGCCGCGCGATCTCGGCGTTTCCGTACACGCCCGCGGCCGTGCAGTCCGTCGCCACGCATTCGAACGTGCTGTCCTGGAACGTGAACACGAAGTGCCGTCGGCGGTTCGCGTCCGTTGGCGGTCCCCACGAATCGCGCACCAGCGAAGCGTTCATCACTTCGTGCGCCGCATACGGACGCAGCCCACGCGGCGCGAGCGGATGCGCGTCGAGATCGCCGTCGTGCGGCGGCCCGAACTGATGGAACGCTGCGTCGCTCAGCACGACGACGCAGAACGGCTCGTCGTCGTCAGCGAATGGGCCCAGCCGGTCAAACTCCGCGTCGCCGATCCGGTAGGCGATCGCCACGCGCTTCTCGTTCGCGACGACGAACGGGTCCGACGCTTCGTCGGCGGGAACGGGAACGTCGTCGAGCAGGACCACATGGTCTTCGTCGGCGGAATCGACGGCTTCGGTCATCGGCTTGTACCTGGTAGGGTTGAATGTGGGCACGGCATGGTGACTGCGGCAGCCGCAGCGCGAAAGCCAGAAAGTAATGCGGCAGGACGATGGCCGTCAACAACCGGTGACGCGCGTTACACTGCGCGGGTCCCCCTGCCATACCGTTTCAGCCCCACGCACCGATGAACGCTTCGCCTCGCACCGCTCTCGCCACCCTGCTCCGCGACGTCCGCGCGTGCACCGTCTGCGCCGCGCATCTTCCGCTCGGGCCGCGACCGGTCGTGCGCGCGTCGGTCGACGCACGCGTGCTGATCGTCGGCCAGGCACCCGGCGCGCGGGTGCACGCGAGCGGCATTCCGTGGGACGACGCGAGCGGCAAGCGCTTGCGTCAATGGCTCGCCGTCGACGACGCGACGTTCTACGACGAGAGCCGCTTCGCGATCGTGCCGATGGGCTTCTGCTATCCGGGCAAGGGCCGTAGCGGCGACAACCCGCCGCGTCCCGAATGCGCGCCGCTATGGTTCGACCGGTTGCGCGCGGCGATGCCCCGCATCGAACTGACGGTGCTGATCGGTCAGTATGCGCAGCGCCATGTTCTCGGCGAGCGGCGTCACCCGTTGCTGGCGGACACGGTCGCCGCGTGGCGCGAGTACGGCCCGGCGATCGTCGCGCTACCGCATCCGTCGCCGCGCAATATCGCGTGGTTCAAGCATCATCCGTGGTTCGAGCACGAGATCCTGCCGATGCTGCGCGAGCGGGTCGCGGAGGTTCTCGCGAAGTGAAACAGGCAGTGCGCCTATAGCGAAAGCTTGTAGCCTTCGTGGCTCGCGACGAAACCGAGCCGGTCGTAAAACCGGTGCGCATCGGTGCGGCGTTTGTCGGTGGTCAACTGCACGAGCCCGCAGCCGCGCGAACGGCATTGGTCGACGGCCCATTCGATCATTCGCTGTCCAAGACCCGAAGCACGGCGAGGCACGGCCACGCGCACCGCTTCGATCTGACCGCGCCACATCCCGTGCCGCGCAATGCCCGGCACGAACGAGAGCTGCAGCGTGCCGATCACTTCGTCGCCGTCGACGGCAACCACCAGACGCTGGTTCGAATCCGCTTCGATCGCACGAAAGCCGGCGACGTAGGCGGCATCGAGCGGCGTCGCAAGATTTTCGCGCTGCTGGCCGAGCGCGTCGTCGGCCAGTAGCGCGACGATCGCGGGAAGATCGGCGAACGACGCCGAACGGAAAACGATCTGTTCCAAGTGCGAACTCCTGAATAGCGCGCGGGGCGACCCGCCCCGGGGGAGTTCTATTGTAATGACCTCCCGCAGCGCAATCGAATTGAAGCGCAAGACCCGGGGTGTACGAACGCGGCATCGGGACTAACGTAGCGATATGGGCGCGTCGCTGTCGCCGCGCCCGCCACCGATACTGAAACTGATACCCGCGATACCGGGAGCCGCCATGATCCTTAATCTGGGCACGATCGCCACACCGCTCGGCGACATGCTGCTCGTCACCGACGAGTCCGCCCACATTCACGCCTTCGAATTCGCCGACCATCGCGCGCGTCTGCACCGTCTGCTGCACGCACGCTACGGCACTTACGAGCTGATCGACGCGCCGCTGCAGCCCGCGCACGCCGTGGCAATCGATCGCTACTTCGCCGGCGACCTGCACGCGCTCGACGCGCTCGTCACCGATACCGCCGGCTCCGACCTCGAACGTCGCGTATGGGCCGCGCTGCTCGAGATCCCGGCGGGCCGCACCACGACCTATGGCGAACTCGCGCGCGCACTCGGCTTCACCGATCCGCGCGCGGCGATCGACATCGGCGCGGCGGTCGGTGCGAATCCGGTTGAGGTGATCGTGCCGTGCCATCGCGTGATCGGCCGCAACGGCGACCTGAAAGGCTATGCGGGTGGCCCGCAGCGCAAGCGCTGGCTGCTCGAACACGAAGGCGCCCTGGCCCCGGCGAACGACCTGTTCGCCGCGCGCTGAACATAACCGTTGTGACGCTATGCGGATCGGCGTTGCGTGTGCGTCACGGCGGCGCGTCGAGTGTGCGGTAGCGCACATATCGACTGAGTCAATCCGCGGTTCGTGAACCGGCAGCGAGCCTCATGCCCACGTGCGACGCGCGCTCGCGCGGGTGTTTGAAACGGTAATACCGCCGCGCCATCGAGGTGTTGCCACGACGTTCTTTCATCTTGTTCGCCGCCTGCGAACGCAGTAGCTTCCGTCGTGCGCTTCCCCGAAGCGCACGTGTGATTTTTAACGGCCTCGTCGCGTGTCGGCGAGGCTTTTTTCTTGTCGGCACATGCCCCCGCTCACGTTCAGTCGCGGTCCGGCGCGCCGAGCGGAAACAGCGGTCGATACGGCCTCGCCTCGTCGACCGCGCGTGCAAACGACGGCCGTTCCAGCAATCGATTCCGGTACGCGATCACGTTCGTGAACGATGCGTCGATCCGGTGCGACCAGTCAGCGTAAAACAGCGACGGCGCCGCCGCGCAATCGGCGAGACTGAAGCGATCGCCGGCGGCCCATTCGCGGTCGACCATCGTCTTGTCGAGCCACGCGTACGCGGTATCGAGCATCGCGCGCGCATCGGCGACGCCGAGCGGGTCGCGCTCCGTCACGGGCCGCAGCGAATCGAACACGATCTTCTGCTGCGGCGTCGACACGTAGTTGTCGAAGAAACGGTCCAGCTCGCGGACCTCCAGCGCGGCATGCGGGTCCGCGGGCAGCAGCGCGATGGGCCCCGGATAGTGCAGCCCAAGGTACTCGACGATGATCGTCGCCTCGGTCACCACGCACGCGCCGTCCACCAGCAGCGGAAAACGCTTCATCGGCCAGAGGCCGGCGAATTCCGCCAGCAGTTGCGGGTTGTCGTGCGACAGGACACGCCATTCGAATGGCGTGTCGTTCTCGTACAGCGCGATCAATGCCTTCTGGCAATAGGACGAGAAAGGATGGGCATAGAGCTTGAGAGGCATCGTCGTCACCTTGCATCGTGAAAGAAACGCGGCCATTGCGGCAGCGTACAGGTCGTACTCAACCTGACGACGAAGGAAAGAGACGGAAATCGACACCGTCCGGAGAAAAATCTTGCGCTGGCCGATGCCGTTAGCGGTTACCCGCTAGGCGTCGGTCACGAACACGTGAATGGGGTTGTCGACCGGCAGCACGAAGCTGTCGATCCGCCCCGCGCGCAGATCGAACAACAACTGCTCGACCGCGGCGAGCGTCGGATGCTGTCGCCCGG
>NZ_JBOIGG010000047.1:0-7304 GCF_050742655.1 Paraburkholderia sp.
CAGCCTGCGCAGACAATTCAGCACCCAGCGACGCAAACGCATACCCCTGTGCAGCAGCCCCCCCAGACGAAGCCAGCCGAAGCGCCCCCACCCGTCCACCTTCACCCGCTGCCAGCTGACCCAGCACCTCAACGTAGTGCGACGACAACCGCTCGATCGTCGAACGATCGAACACGTCAGCCGCATAGTTGAACATCAGCTTCAACCCATTGCGATCATCGACGACGTTCAGCACGAGATCGAAACGCGCCGTTTCCGTGCCGCCCTCTTCCGACTCGACGGTCACGCCGGGCATCGCCGCCGCAGCTTCGCTCGCATCGGCCTGCTCGAGATTGAACATCACCTGAAAGAGCGGCGAGCGGCCGAGGTCGCGCGCAATCTGCAGCGAATCGAGAACCCGTCCGAACGGCACCGCCCGATGCGCGTGCGCTTCGAGTACGCGCGTATGCAGCGCATCGAGCAGTATGTCGAACGACATCGTGCCGTCGACCTCCGCCTCGATCACCAGCGTATCGACGAAGTAACCGATCACCCCTTCGGTCTCGCTGCGATCGCGCCCGGCCGACGGCACGCCGATCCGCACATAGCGCTGTCCGCCGTAACGATGCAGCAGCGCCGCATACGCGCCGAGCAGCAGCGTGAACAGCGTCGTGCGACGGCCGCGCGCGCGTTCGCGCAGACGGTTCGCAAGTGCCGCATCGACGTCGACCCTGCAGCGTCCGCCTTCAATCCCGCGTACAGCACTGCGCGGCCGGTCGAGCGGCAGTTCGAGCGCGGGTCGCTCGTCGCCGAGACGCGCGGTCCAGTACGCGAGATCGCGTTCGATCGTGCTGTCGAGCCAGTCGCGCTGCCACGCGGCGACGTCGCCGTAGTGAACCGTCAGCGGCGGCAATACGGCTGTGAGATCCGCATCGTCGTGTTGCCGCGCCGCGCGATACAGCGCGACCAGCTCGCGCACCAGCAGCGCTTGCGACCAGCCGTCGGACACGATGTGATGCGTGACGATCAGTAGCGCATGACGATCGCCGCCGAGTGCAATGAGGCTCGCGCGCAGCAACGGACCAGTTGCAAGATCGAATGGTTCGCGCGCGTGTGCGCGCAGCGTGTCGTGCAACGCGGCGGGATCGTCGAGCGCGATTTCCAGCCAGCCATAATCCACGGCATCGGCGATTTGTTGCGACGCGGCGCCCTGCTCTTCGATGAATCGTGTCCGCAACGCGCCGTGCCGTGCGACGAGCGCAGCGAGCGCACGACGCAGCGCAGGCACGTCGAGCGCACCGGTCAGACGCACCGCACGCGCGAGGTTATACGCGGGGCTCTGCGGATCGAGCTTCCACAGAAACCACAGACGCTCCTGCGCAAGCGACAGCGGATAGCGCGCTGCATCCAACGAACCCGAAGGAGCAAGCGGCACGATCGGCAACCGCGCCGGATCGATGCCCTGCTGCCGCGCTTTCTCGCGAAACAGACGCCTTCGGTCTTCCGGCAGCGCCGCGTATTTCCGCGCGATCGCATACGCCTGAGTCTGCGCGGGGGTGCCTGTGTCCGCCCCCGCTGCGGAACGCGAGTCGGGGGCAAGCGTCAACGTATCGTCACTCTGCATGGCTCGTAACGCATGCAGCGAACCGCACACGTGATATCGGTTGGTCGAGCGGTCGAGCGTGCGCAGCTGTGTGCACACGCTCGACCGGTTGAAGATGAAAATGAAGCACGTCAGTCGAGTGCGTCGAACAGGTTGTCGAGCGCCTGCATGTCCGCATCGCTGCCCGTCTCATGCGCAACACCATCGGCACCGCGACGATCGAGCAAGGCACCGAGTGCGACCGGCGTCGAATGCTCGAATAGCGACGCGAGTTCGACCTTGCTTCCGGTTCGCTCCGACAGCCGCGCAGTCACACGCACTGCCGCGAGCGAATGGCCGCCGAGCGCGAAGAAGTCGTCGTATGCACCGACCCGCGCAACGCCGAGCACCTCGCCGAACAGCTGCGCAACGAGCCGCTCCGCATCGGTCGACGGCTCGACCCACGGTTCGATCTCCAACCCATTCACGACATCGATCCGCGCAAGCGCATTGCGATCAAGCTTGCCGTTCGCGGTACGCGGCAATGCATCGAGACGATGTAGCGCGGCCGGCATCATGTACGCGGGCAGTCGCGCGGCGAGCGTGCGGCGCCAGTCGTCCGGCAGTGCATCGGTGCTCACCACGTAACCGATGAGCCGCGCTTCCGCCCCGCCGTTGCCCGCGGCGAGCGTCACCGCCGCATCGAGCACGCCGTCGCAGCCGCGCAGCACCGCTTCGATTTCGCCGAGTTCGATCCGGTAGCCGCGCAGCTTCACCTGCTGGTCGAGACGTCCGAGACATTCGAACGTCTCGTCCGGCCGCTCGCGGCACAGATCGCCGGTCCGGTACATCCGCGAACCCGGCGCACCGGACGGATCGGGTACGAAGCGCTCGGCGGTAAGGCCCGGCCGGCCGAGATAGCCGCGCGCGAGATTGTCCCCGCCGATACACAGTTCGCCGGTGCCGCCCGATGGCGTCGCCTGGCCGCTCGCATCGACGATGGAGAGCGTCGTCGCGTGCAGTGCACGGCCGATCGTTATCGGTGCGTGTACCGGCACCGCGCCGCACGTCGACCAGATCGTCGTCTCGGTCGGACCGTACATGTTCCAGACTTCGACGCCGCGTTCGCCAAGCGCATCCGCGAGATCGCGCGGCAACGGTTCGCCGCCTGCAAGACCGACGAGCTTCCTGCGTTTTCCGCTTGCCACGCCGTTCCAGCCCGCTTCAAGCAGCAGACGCCAACCGCTCGGCGTTGCCTGCATCACGGTCGCGCCGCTCGTATCGAGCAGACGCGCGAGCGCGGCGCCGTCGCCGGTCGTCGATGCGTCCGCCAGTTCGATGCACGCGCCCGTCACGAGCGGCAGGCAGAACTCGAGCAGCGAGATGTCGAACGAGGCGGTCGTGACGGACAACAGCACGTCGTCGGCGATGAGCCCCGGTTTATCGCCGACGCTTGCAAGCAATCGGTCGAGTGCACCGTGCGGCACACCGACGCCCTTCGGTCGACCGGTCGAGCCGGACGTGTAGATCACGTAGGCGAGTTGTTGATCGGAGAACGGCAACGCGGGGAGCGGCGTTGCATCGCTTGCATCGCTTGCAGCGGGTGCAGCGGGTGCAGCGGGTGCGATACCTGCATCGATCGTGATGCGCCCATCGAGCAATGCACCGAGCCGCTCCGCACCATCGGAGTCGGTCAGCACGCGCGTGATCCCTGCATCGACGAGCATATGTTCGAGACGATCGAGCGGGAACGCGGGATCGAGCGGCACGTATGCCGCGCCGCTGCGCCACACCGCGAGCATGCTCGCGAGCATCGCGGGCGATCGGCGCATGCAGACGCCGACGCGTTCTTCGCGCGCGACGCCGCTATGCCGAAGCCGTGCATCGAGCGACGCAACCCATCCCGCCAGCGACGCGTAATCGACCGCCGTACCACCTTGACGCACGGCAATGCGCTGCGGCGTCCGCGCGGCCTGTTCATCGACACGCGCATGCACCGGCTTGAACGCATACGCGGGCAACGCGACTGGCCGCATCGCCACACGCGGCACCGCGAGATCGCCGACGCGACGCGATGCGTTGTCAGGCTCGCTCAACTGCTCGAGCAGCGCGACGTACTGCTGCTGCAACTGCTCGACCTGTGCGCGTTCGAGCCGTCGGCTGTCCCAACCCCACTGCAGATCAAGACCGTTCGACGGCAGGATCGTCAGTGTCAACGGATAGTGCGTGCGTTCGACCGCATCGACGCCGTCGACGCGCAGCGCATCGCGCGCAGGCTGTCCCGAACGCGCGGCGACCGGATAATTCTCGAACACGATCAGGCTGTCGAACAGCGCATCGCCGCTACGACCGGCCCACTGCTGCAGCGACGACAGCGGCGTGTGCTCGACCTCACGCATCTGCGTGTTGTAGTCCTGCAGCGTGCGCAGCCATGCGGGCACGGTCGCGTCGCCAGGCACGGCGACGAGCACCGGCAGACTGTTGATGAAGAGGCCGAACATCTCCTCCGCGCCCGCCAGCGACGCGGGCCGCCCCGACACCGTGACGCCGAACGCAACCGACCGCTTGCCGCCGAGCCGCGCGAGCAGCACGGCCCACGCGCCCTGCATCAGCGTGTTCAGCGTCACCTGATGGCGCTGTGCGGCACGCCGCACACGCGCGTCGAGCGCGGCATCGAGCGACACCGCGAATTTCTGCTGCAGGTTTCGTTTGATCCCATCGCTTTCCGTCGCATGCTCTGCAGCCTGCGGCGCGGCGAGACTACCGGTGAGCGTCGCTGCATCGTCGGCGGCAGCGAGCCGGTCGAGCCACCAGTCGCGCGGATCCGGCTGCTTCGCGAGCCATTCGACGTAGCGTCGATACGACGGCACGGACGTGGGTGCTCGCGAGTTCGTGTGCAGCGTGCCCGGCCGTTGTGTCCTGCGCTCGTAATCGTCGAGCACTTCAGCGAAGAGGCGCGCGCCGCTCCAGCCGTCGGTCAGCACGTGATGGTGAGTACGCACCAGATCGTGCCCGCCATCGGGCCGGCGGAACAGGTTGATGCGCATCAGCGGCGCACGCGCGGGCTCGACGCCCTCGGTGAGATCGGCCTCGCGCCATGCGGCGAGACGCGTGTCGTAGTCGAACGCGTCGCGCCAGTCGTGCACCGCGAACGGCAGCACCGCGTGACGCTCGACGATCTGCAGCGCGTTGCCACCATGCCGCCATTCGAAGCGCGTGCGCAGCATGTCGTGACGCGCGACCGCGGCCTGCCATGCATCGCGCAGCGCGGTCTGATCGAGCGGTCCGCGCAGCGTCAGTTGCAGCTGGTTCACGTAGACGCCCTGCCCTTGCTGCAGCTGGCTGTGATACAGCAGCCCCTGCTGCAGTGGCGTGGCCGGATAGATGTCCGCGACACCACCGAGTGCGAGACCCAGCGACTCCAGTTGCGCCTGATCGAGGCCGGACAGCGGGAAGTCCGACGCGCTCGCGCCAGGCGTCGCGCTGACGCAGTGCGCGATCATCGCGAGTACTTCGCGATCGAACGCGGCAACGAGCCCAACGACCGTCGCGCGATCGATCCGCGCCGGATCGAAACGCCAGCGCAGCACCAGCTCTTCGCCGGTGACGAGGCCATTCAGATCGAGCGCATAGTCGAGACGTGCCTGCTCGCCGAGACTGCTGCCCGCGCGTTCGTTGCTGAACGCGAAGCGCGAATCCTCATCGAGCGACTGATCGAAGCGGCCCAGATAGTTGAAGCTCACGGTCGGCCTGCGCTGACCGTGAGCCGCAGCGAGCCAGCCCCAGTGCATCCCCTTGTTCGGCAATGCGCGCAACCGTTCCTTCACGGCGACGAGTGCACTACCTGCCGCAGCTCCGCGCGCCGGCAACGTCACCGGAAAGCGCGTCGTGAACCAACCGACCGTGCGGCTCAGATCGACACCGTCGATCACGTCCTCACGACCATGGCCTTCGAGCTCGACCGCGATTTCATCGAGACCGCTCCACGCGCCGAGCGCCTGCGCGAGCGCGGCAAGCAGTAGTTCGTCGGTACGCGTGCGATACGCGCGCGGTACCGTTTGCAGCAGCTCACGCGTTCGGCTTGCGTCGAGTGTCCATTCGATCGTTTCGCTGTCGGCGATGCGGGTGTCCGCGGCGGGACGTAACGGTAATTGCGCGGAGTCGAGTGCGTTCGATACTGACTGCCACTTTGCGGCTTCAGCTTGCACGTCGGGGGTGTGCGCGTAGTCGTGCACTTTTCGCACCCATGCGTTCCATGACGTCGACGGTGCGGGCAGTGCGATCGGTTTTTTCTGTTCGGCCTGTGCGTAGGCAGTCTGCAGTTCCTCCAGCAGCACACGCCACGACACACCATCTACCGCCAGGTGGTGGATCGCGATCAGCAGACGGGTTTCGGTCTGTTCCTGTTGCATCTCGAAGTAGCCCACGCGCCACAGCGGACCCTGCGTCAGGCTCAGGCTCGACTGCACCCGCTGGCCCGCGGCGTTCAGATCGTCGAGTGAGGCTAATGTCTCGCGGTGAACGTTGGCCGTGTTCCCTGCCGGTGCGACCTGCTGCTGCCAGCCCGCCTCCGTCTGCACGAAGCGCAGTCTCAGCGCATCGTGACGGCGCTCGAGTGCTTCTACTGCCTGCGTCAGCGCTTCGATATCGAGCTTCCCCTCCACCTTCAGCAGCACCGACTGGTTCCAGTGCGACTCCCCCTGCGGATAGCGTTCGAAGAACCAGCGCTGGATCGGGGTCAGCGGTAGCGCCGTGGTGATCTCCGCCTCGTCCTGTTCTGTACTGTCGAGCACTTCGACGCGCAGCGCGAGCCGCTCCACCGTCGGGTGTTCGAACACCTGGCGCGGCGTGAGCTTCAACCCTGCTTCTCGCGCTCTCGCAATGATCTGCAGGCTCTGGATCGAATCGCCCCCTGCTTCGAAGAAGTTCTCCGTCACACCCAGATCGTCCCGTCCCAGCACCGCCGACCAGATCGACAGCAGTGTCGCCTCCGTTGCGTTGCGTGGTCCGACCCGCTCGCGTACTGCTGCCTGCGGGGCCGGCAGTGCGGCGCGGTCCAGCTTGCCATTCGGCATCGCCGGCAGACGTTCCAGCACCGTCAGGCTCGACGGCACCATGTACGCGGGCAGCCGTTGTTCCAGTTCGCGCTGGATCTGGTTTGCATCGACTTCACCCGCGACATAGCCTGCGAGCCGCTGTTTCTCCCCTTCGCCCGTGACGATCACGGCGGCTTCACGTACGCCTGCGCACTGGCGGAGTACCGCTTCGATCTCACCGAGCTCGATACGCTGGCCGCGCAGCTTCACCTGCTGGTCCAGACGACCGAGGAATTCCACTGTGCCGTCTGCGCGCATGCGGCAGAGATCACCGCTGCGGTACTGCCGCGAGCCCGGTTCGCCGTACGGGTCCGGCACGAAGCGTTCGGCCGTCAGTGCTGCCCGTCCGAGATAGCCGCGTGCCACCGTCGGGCCGCCAATACAAAGCTCACCGAGGCCACCGGCCGGGGCCGCATCGCCGAATGCGTCGATCACGCGGGCCGTGCGGCCCGGGTACGGGATGCCGATCGGGACTGTGACCTGTTGGGCGTCTTCGATCTGTGTGTCGCGGTACAGTGCGGCCACCGTCGTTTCCGTCGGTCCATAAAGATTGTCCAGCCGGATGTCGCCGAGCGCGCCTGACTGCCAGCGTCCCAGTGCATCGCCCGGCAGGGCTTCACCGCCTACGGTTACCTGACGCAGGGCCA
>NZ_JBOIGG010000048.1:0-5626 GCF_050742655.1 Paraburkholderia sp.
GTCCAGATCGATCGTGTCCATGATCGATCATGGACACGATCTCACGTGATCTCCCCCTCACCATCGAGACTCTCATCATGCCTCACGCGTGCGCGAGATCGGCAACGGCCGTCGCGAGCCGCTTACGTTCAAGGTAGGATTTTCTAGCAACAGGATTTACGGGAAATTTTGCATGAGAACGTCGAGATTCACGGAAAACCAGATCATCGCAATCTTGAAGCAGGCCGAAGCGGGAACACCCGTGTCGGAGTTGCGTCGCCGGCACGGCCATTCGCGGCGTCCTCCCGAAGCAGAAGTTGCCTACGAGACCTAACCTCTACTCCTGACCGCCGTTAGAAACGGGGGACTACCCGCCGAATTCGCCCGTCAGGCAAGGCTGACAGCCTTGCCTGACAATTCAACCAAGCCGGAAATCTCCACTTCCGGGCAGGACTAATCCTGGGTCAGGGTCAACGGAACAGTGCTCACAGAAGCAATGCTTGGAGTCGCGGCTGGACAGCGGAAACCTCTGTTCGCTCTCCACCGAATAGTTGCCGGTTAGCACCATTTTGGAAAACCATTTTAGGACAGGGCCTTCCAGTTATCCGCTGCCTGTCGATATGAGGTCAACGTGTATGGAACGTTATACCCCAAGGTATCAAACAAGCGCCGATGCCGGGCATAGATCGCACGCGCCATTCTCCCAGGAATCAGACTTCGCCACAGCCCCGGACGCCCTTGCCATCCATGACGGTTAGGCATGGAATGAAAATATCCGAAATCAAAATTCTTAATGGCCACGTCGATCTTATCTGCGGATAAACCGCTGCAGAGCGTCTCCACCACCTTTGAAAATTCCTTACCTGGAGACGCGACCAGATCCTCATATTTGACTCGCAGTGAATTTCTATCGCACCACCATTGATAGCTGATAGACAGCAAGTTCTCGGCACCCCAACTCAGAGCGTATTCCATAAAGGCATCGGATGTAGGGCCCTGCCCTGAAAGATCAGTCGGAATCTCCGCATTACCCATCAACCATTGGTTTGTGGCCGGTTCGTGTCTGATGAAGTGAAGAACCGACAAAAGAATGTCGAGTGGGTGACGACCGACCACGAGTGTCTGGAACTGATTTTCATTTAGGTATTGCTGAAAATTCGGCTCACGATACCAGTGAATCTGGAGGGCACACCGGTCGGGCAGGCTTCGTGGCGCATCAAGATAATTGTGAATCGCAATCTCTGTCAGATCAAGACTGTTCGCCAGAACGGATCTGACCCAAGTGTTGCCGCTCCTCGGCGAACTGACAACGGCTATACGCATACGCGCCTCTTCGAGAAACCCAGACTTGAAAGCTTCGGCGCCAAAAGTGTACCGCGCCTCGCATTCACACAATAGTCGTACATGCCAGAATGACCCCGTTCTAGTGGCCTAACAAAGCTGTGCACCTCAAAAGGTGGACTTCTAGCCAGTTGGCGAGCGCATTGGGTCGAACGGTCGTAGTTGAATTCACGTCTCCGGCAATGCGAGAGGGCAAAAAACGCGATCATCTCCCAAGCGGCTCAAGTTAACTTCAACGGTTGGGGCAGACTTTTACATCGGCGCTACAGCTATCAGCATGGCCAATTCGCTGTTGTAGACAGGTCCCCAGTGCAGCGAAGGTCATCGCCGTAATCGATGCTCTGCTGGACGCTTACGCCGAAGACACCCTAGGCGTTTTTGCTTTTAGGGCACCACGTCGCGTACCACTCATCTTCGAAAATTGCCTTGCAAATCTTGTGGTAGCAGTTATCCCAAGTGAATTCCGACCCAGAGGACGGGCGCGGCGTAAAACCGTTTGCGGCCCAGCTTCGCATTGCCGCTGCAAGCGTATGAGGGTCGTCTCCAGAGAAGTAACGTGCGTGTTCGCCTGCAACCTCTCGGAACACTGGCACGTCACGCGCCAGAACCGGCAAGCCGGCTTGAAATGCCTCGACGATTGGCAAGCCAAACCCTTCGCTGTGGGATGCCATGATGAGCCCCGAGCCTGCACCATAGAGGGCGCGCATCTCGGCATCGCTGCAGCCATGCAACCAATGCAACCGCTTGCCAAGCTCGGGCGAGCGCCGGAGTTGATCGGCAAATTTGTCCATCTTCCAGCCCTGCTTACCGATGATGATCAGGTTGAGTTTCTCATCGGCTTTCCACAGATTTTCGAACGCTGCGAAGACTTGGGGGTGACCCTTGCGAGGTTCGACTGTGCCCACCATGATGACGCTTGGCCGCTTCTGCGCATTGTCGAGAGCGGCTAGAGTTGCTGCCGAACTCTGATCTTGTGACTCTTCCTGGCGAGAATCATTTTGAAAATCTGCACCGAGATGAGCGAAACCAATGGGTAGAGGCCTATTTCGCAATCTTGGCTCCTCATCGAGCCAAGCCATCACGTCATCAGCGACAAACTGAGAAATGCAAAGGGCAGCGTCGGCGATACCAAGTATATTGCCGTACCAGTTTTCTGTTACAAGTTCGACGAAATCGTCGTTGAAATACTGAGGGCACCGCAAGGGCAACAGATCGTACACGAGCAGCACGATGCGAAGCCCGCTCAACCGCAACCGCCGCAATTCTTCGAATTCGGCCAAGGTTATGATGGGGTAAAGATCGGCGCAGAGCAGAACATCACCGGGCCGGACATCCAGTGGTGCCTCCGGCAGATCGAGGGGAGCGAAATTCAGCAGGGACAGCGGCTTGGTGTAGGTATGGCGTAACTGCCCATCGCGGATACGTACCGCCTCCCCTCGCCAACCTTGTGGCGGCGTTTCAAGAGCGCGACGGGTAATTTCCCGCACGACGCGTTGAATGCCTGAGCCCGAATCGATACGCGCCAATTCGGAGATATCAATCAGGAAGCGTTTGTGTCCTCCGCCACGCCAAGGCGAGGGGAAACTGCGAACAATGCCGCGCGATGCAGCAGGTATGCCGTTCGGCAGCGCTGCGATGGCCTGAATGTCGGCCTGCATGGCTTGTGCAACGACCGCCGCGCCGGGTGTCGAATAGGCCTGCTCGATGGCGTCAGCGTAGCACCGGGCAACAGCTTCAGGGAGACGGATCTGTTGTGGGATCGCGGTGATCGCGTGCATTGCTTCTTCGCCAAAATGCTGGCGCAATACTTCGGCATCGCAGTCCGAGTGGTGGATGATGCCAACTGCATTCTGCAGCACGGAAAGGGTGCAGGGATAGTGCCGCAGCGTGGCTTCGATACCGTGTTTCTCTGCGAAGCGCAAAGCTGAATAGCCGTGGGCCTGCAGCAGTATTTCCTGGAATTCGTCAGGCCGCCCGCGCTCACGGGCAGATGTGTACATCAGGTCGGACAGGAACACGTCATGCAGCACGACCACACCAGGACAGCGCGGCAGGAGAGTCTCAATCTGATAGCCGTGAAAAGACGAATTGCCGACCTGATAGACGACGCGATCGAAGCGCCCGGCTTGCGAGAGGAAACTCTCCGGAGTGAGGTGCGAAAATCCCCAGAGGGGGCGCTCCGTGGTTTCTTCCTCACTGACCAGAGTGATGTCGTAATGGCGTGCGAGACTGGGCAGAAGTTCTGCGCTGTAAGCGGCGATGTCGGTAGCCTGCGGTGGCAGCGGGGAAACGAAAGCGAGGCTAGGACGTTTCGGCACTAAGCCCGTGATCCGTGTCTGACCTTGTTGCGCTCGCCTTTCATGGACCGCTTCAAGCGCATCCCAGGCACGTGCGGCTGAGACCTGCCATGTAAAACGTCCGGCCTGAACCGGACCATGCTTTGCCAGTTCCTGCTGAAAAGCCGGGTTTTCCAGCACCTTGCGCATGCAAGCAGCAATGGAGCCGGAATCTTGGGGGTCGAAGGTGGCGTCTTCGCGCCCGATTACTTCGGGAAGACTCGTGGTGTTGCTGGCAATGGTCGGCGCGCCGCAGGCCATCGCCTCGCCAGGTGGTAACCCGAAACCCTCGTGCAGGGAGGGGAATACAAACAGACCACAAGTGGTATAAAGCGCCCGGAGGTCGGCCTCCTCCACGAACGGGGTGTAAACAAGACTTCGGGGCGGAATGCCAAGCTGCGCCGCTTTTTGATAGAGCTTGTCTCGATCTCGTTGCCCTGCGATGAAAAGCTGGTGGTTCGCCCGCAATGCCGATGGCAGGCGCGCATAAGCTGCCAGCAACCCCGCTTCGTTCTTGTTCGGCGTGTCTGCAGCAAGAAACATGATGAATGAATCGCGCAGACCATAACGTTGCAGCAATGCGGCGCGTTCACCCGCCGCAAGCGGCGTTGGATGAAACTGCGGCCCAATGCCAGCACGTATGTTGAAAATCCGTTCTGACGGAAAGGCCAGATGATCGATGGCCTCATTTCGGCTGGATTCGGAAATGGCCAGCAAACCTTCGCACGATGCCAGCTCCTGAATGCCACGGTAATACCAACGCGCATGGGGCGATGGTATTTTTGAAGAGCCGAAGAAGTCCGCATGACGCAATAGCGGGATGAGGTCGTAGAAGGTCGCAACCACTGGCAAGGGCTGTAGTTGCCGCGGCTGACAACCGACGACGTCGTTGTCTTCGAGCATGCTGCACACATGCACGAGGTCCGGTTGCAGGGAGGCCAGGAACTGCGCGCGCAAGGTCTCTGCGAAGGCAAGGCGCGGTGCGTCGTGAAGTAACGGTACTACGCCACGCGGCGGGTACCACACGCGGATGTTATTGCGCGGCAGAACCGAGGAGAAGATCGAAGTCAGGTCCTCTGCCTTTTCCATATAAGCGCCATTGAGCGCGACAATGACCTCGTGCTCTCGCGCGTTGCGGACCATGGCCAATGCAAGCTCAAGCGAATAGCGACCAATACCGCGGTCACTACCGCTCCCTTGAGCTGCCTGTAAATCGATCACGAGACGCATAGTGTCAGTCTTGAAAGTGCAGTATGAGGGAAGTCGAGGACACAGGCGGTCAAACCGACGTCGCAACGCCAGGATTGGCCGTGACCAGTTGCCGATACAAGCGAGCTTCTTCGTGGCTAAGGTCGGTTGCAGTTACTGGAGGAGTAACCGTAGAAGCCGCCAGTACCTGGTGAGCTGCGACTTGCTCATACGCGCGATAACGGCGAGCCAGCCATTCCACTTTGCCTGGGGCAATGGCACGGACGAGCCGAACGCTCCGTTGTCCGCCTGGCAGCCCCAGCAACAGCCGTGCGCCACGATGAAACACCCGACGAGCAAGCTGCTTGCTGGGCAGCATACGCCGTACCATGCGCAGTGGCGCTGTTACGCGCCAGGACGTGCTGTTGAGCATCGCTGCCGCCTGCTCCCTGGCCTGTCGCGCGGCGTGCTGCGCTACATGTGCAGCATGTTGCGCCTCGTCGCTGCGCCGCGCCTGCTCGGTCAGCGCGGCATCGTTCTGCCGGATCGTTTCGTTAAGCGTGTGCGCCACTTGCTGCAGTTGCTGCATGGCTTCAGTCGAACGGCGATTTGCTGCATCTGCTGTACGTGCCAATTGCTCTACACCGGCGACAGTCTCGCGGCTTGTAGCTTGCGCCTCACGCAGCGTCTCGGCAGCCTGCTCGCGAACCTGTCGAAGTTCCTGTTCCGCGCGCTCGGCGCGTTGCAGCAAATGCACAGGTGGCTGAAACTCGTCGAAAACA
>NZ_JBOIGG010000049.1:0-5415 GCF_050742655.1 Paraburkholderia sp.
CGTTCGACATCCAGAGAGATCCTGTCCGTGATCGAAGATCGTGGACTCGATCCCTGATGTCCACGGCTGCATCACATCATGCCGTGCGCTCGTGCGCGATAGGGAACGGCCGGCGCGAGCCGCTTACGCCGGCGCGGCGAATCGAGCCGGATCATGCAGCCATGCACCGCGATCTGCGTCGCAAGAGTGTGACGCTGCAGCTGCTGTGGGAAGAGTACGTCGCCGCGCATCCAGGTGAGCGAACTTACCGCTACACGCAGTTCTGCCAACGCTACAGTTCCAGCCTGTCGTTCGAAGAACGCTTCGGGATCGTCGTCGAGCGCGAACTCGCCTGGCGCGATACGCGGCGGCTCGAACGACTGATGAAGACGGCTAAACTGAAGAACCCGCAGGCCTGCATCGAGGACATCGAATTCCGGCAAAGCCGCGGACTCGATCAGCGCGTGGTCGCCACGCTCGCCGGTTGCGACTGGATCCGCAACGCGCAGAACATCATCCTGACGGGACCGACTGGAGCCGGCAAAACCTGGATTGCCTGCGCGTTCGGGCAGCAGGCCTGCCGGCAGGGATTCTCCGTGCTCTACGTGCGCGTCGCCCGGCTGTTCGAGGAGTTGAAGATTGCGCACGGCGACGGCAGCTTCACACGGCGGCTCGCGCAACTTGCGAAGATGGACGTCCTCCTGCTCGATGACTGGGGGCTGCAGGACGTCGATCAGGGCGCTCGAAACGATCTGCTCGAAGTCCTCGACGATCGTGTCGGCACGCGCTCCACCATCATCACCAGTCAGTTGCCACTCGAACACTGGCATGCATGGTTGCAGGACCCGACGCTCGCTGACGCGATTCTCGATCGTCTCGTCCATCAGGCTCACAAGCTTCCGTTGAAGGGCGAATCGATGAGGAAAACGAACGGCAAATCGCTCGATGCTTCCGCATCGTGATCACCTTCGCTATACTGCACTGACCGCGCAACACCACCTTCCAGACTGATCACGTTCGCCGGAACTGCTGATCACCATCACCGAAATACGCAGTGTCGGCACACCGACCTTCACCGTCAATGTGTCTGGGTACGAAATCTGAACGCGATGCCGCGCGATGTGCCGATGGCTGCGCGATCGACATATTTTTCGAAGTAGTGCGCCACGGCGAGCGTGATGGGTAGCATTATTGCGCTCGCGATCAACATTGCGACACCATACGGTAAGTGCGCGGCTAGCACCTTGAACACGAGGAACGTCCCGGTAAAGAGCAGTGGAAAATGGACGAGATAGAGGCTGAAGGAAATCCGGCCGAGCCACAGCAACCCCGGAGTTTCCAACCACCGGCGATGTACGCCGAGCAATATCACTCCGAGGAAAAGCAGAATCGTGCATAGCTCTCGCTGAACCACATGTGGCCCCTGCACCTGCGCCATGGAGATCTTGCCGATCACAGCAAGGATCTGGCCGAACCATTGTGGATGCACAGTCGAACTGACCACTACAGCAATGACAATCATTGCGATGCCGACTGCCTGATAGATCCTTCCGTCACACTTCAACAACCGCTCTCTCGCGGCAGATATCGCAAATCCCGCGAGGAACAAACTGAAATAGCTTGCGCCGAAGCACACGAGTAATAGCGCGAAAAGAAACCAGAAAAGGCGCTTGGGGAGTTGCCGATAAGCGATACAGACAAGGATGATGAGAATCGATCCCCAGAATTCGATATGAATGGTCCACAACGGCGGATCAAGCGCCTGGGTGATCGAGGTCAAGTGAAGCACTCGGTCAAATATCGACGTTCCCTGATAGCTGATCAGCATGGAATTGAGCACAAATTCCCTAAGCACTGACGGGAGAGTCAACGGGTTCTCGAAAAGTGCTCGCACCCATCCAGAGTGACTTTCCTGAGCGACAAAATCCTTTGCAGACGGCAAGAGTACGGAGAGCGCGAGGGCAAGCGCGAGCGCTCCAGCGACGGGTACGTAGAGACGCGTGAAGCGGTTGGCGACCTGTCGCACGATGCCTGCGTCACTGCTTATGAATGATGGCGCCAACACGAAGCCGCTCATCAGGAAAAACAGGTAGACCGCCGAATAGCCGTCTATCAAGAAGAAGGCCGGAGAATAGCTGAGTTTCGCCTCAATTCCGTAGTGCGCCGGCCCTTCCGCTTTGGCGAAGAACGGCAGAAAGCTGGAACAGTAGTGGAGCGCCACAACCTGAAAAGCCGCGAGTCCTCGCAGCCCATTAACAAACTCGAACGTGTGACGTCGCTCGCCAGTACGCATATCACCCAATGTAAGAAATTTCTTAATGCGGGTGAGTGTACAACACTCCTCAAGAGGCGCGATCGGTACAGGTACGCAGCATCTTACATCTGCGCCCCTCCAGACCGGCGGGTACCTACTCTACTGCTGCTGCTGGACACGCGAACTGCATCCTTGAAGTTCTGGCACGTAGTCGTGGAACGTTCAGGTAACATGACCTTTCGCATTGAAGTAACCTACGTTCAGCCGACATCGCGTTTGCTGGTAGAACAACTCCCATCGCGGGAAATTGGTCGGGAGCATACGCCACGATGCACCGGTTTACGCCATTCAACACAGCACGTTGAACATCTCGCACAGTTCGTATCGGCGCTGTGGTGCGTCTTCGTTCCTCCACAAGTCAGGTATAGGGTAGCGAGGCTCCATACCTTGTGCGAAACATCCGTCGGGTGTGGCTTGCGTTCTACCACCCGCCAGGTGGCCCGATCTGACCGAAAGTACCTAACACTAGTGAGGAAAAATGAAATGGTCCGAAGTCTACACTTCAATTATCCCTGACGCCCACGCGTCTGAAAAACGCCAAGCCCAAAGAAAAGCCGTACAAGTTGATGGACGGCGACGGGCTATACGTGTTCACTAGTGTCTCGTCACACCTCAAGCGTCCGATAAAGTTTGGACCGTTTGATGCGCATCGTCGGTGGTGAACCGCCAGTTGATTTTGGAGTTAAGCTGATCGCGCCGGACCTGCTGAAACGCCATTTCCGGATGGGCATGCCGAACTAGGCCGGCGCCACCCATCAGGATAATTTTTTGATTGCGCGGCACGGAGTTACTTTCCTTGAATCTTGATACCGTATAACGACACGCCGAGCGTACGAGAGTCTTGCGACAGACCGATGGCCTTCGGCGATATCAAGTCGTGGTCGACGATCGAGATTACGATGGCGTCTGTTGTCGTGTCTTTCAGCGGGACGACTACCGTTTGTCGATTCGTCTTACCGTCGAAAAGCGCGTTCACCGGTGCCTGCCCGTCTACGGTAATCGAAATGTGCTGTACAGAGTCAGGGCGTGGCACGAACGCAGACAGATCCAGGGCGACATCTCCCGTAAAACCCTTACCTACCCCCAAAGTCAGATGGGCTTGAGGTTCGTCCATCCAAACGAAATCGCCTTCTAGCGTCGACCATCCACCGCCGAGCACAGCAGTCAACAGAACGGCGTCGTGCCTCACAGTCAATGCATTCCCGACAGACAGATTGATCGGCTCCTTGAACAGAGCGAAATCCGAGAACTTGAGATCGGGGGCTACATTTCCTCCCGGCACAGCATGTGCCGAAATCACCGAATAACGTGGCCCCGTACGCAATTCATCATCGGTGCAGCGGGCCTGAACAGTAAATAAGATATGCCAGCTCCGGTCGACGCAGAACAGATCCACGCGTCGTCTGGTTGCATACAATTCGGTACCTACCAAATCCGACCAAATGGCACTCCAGCCGTCATCCACGACGATGTCGAGTACCAGGCGTCCCGCGGGCTTGATTTTCATCATCGACGCGTAAATATCTGCAACCTTGGGCTGCTTGAAGAAAGCCGCATACTCCGGATCTCGATCGACGTTGCGATATGTCGGCACCGCCAGCACGGCTGCCAATATAAGCGACAGCGTCGTCAGACAGCGGCCGTTAAGTCGACGAGCTGCATATCCCACCGCAGCAGCGACAGTCAGCGCGGGGACCGCATAGTAGAAGTATCCGATGTACAGCATGTCCAGTTGGTCAACGCCGAATTTGGCATAGAACAACATTGCCAGATTGGCAGCTGTGAGAGCGGCTGCCATGGACGAGAGATTTTCATTGAGCACCGGCGGGCGGTGCATGACTGGAACGAATGCTCCAATCAGGAGAACCAACGTACCGACAAAGTAAAGCGTCTTGTAATCCCAGAATCGTGCGGTGTATCCAACCGCCTGTGTGATGGAATTCGCCCGATGACCGGCACCGAATGTGGCGTACTGGTAGATAGGGCCTGGGTAGTACCGGACCGTCTCTACAAGCATAGGCACAAAGAACAGGAAAAGCAGAGCGCAGGCGAGCCCGAACACTTTTCTGTTTTCTTTCCAATAAGATAGCGAGACGATACGTCGCCCACTGCTTTTCTCAAAAGCGGCAGCATTCCACATGAGGCTGACAATTAGGATCAGGCCAAGTATGGCGATGAAAGCAACGTGGCCATTGGCCAGAAATCCGACGCTCAGCGAAAGCGAAAAAAGCATATCAGTCTTGCCGCTCGCAAACCGGGAGGCAGCGATCAACGCAGTTGCAAACGGAAGGAAATATATGTCTGGAAACCACATGCCACCGAAGAATTCGAAGCGACGGATGGATACGATGAACAGAAAGAAGGCGATAGACAACACCGCGAATGCGGTCGATCTCTCAATCCTCCTCAACATGCTGAATATCACGGCGATCCAGAAGGTGGCGAAGAGAGCCACACCCATGATCTGACCGGAGAATGGCGATGGCACAAGGTGAAGACAATCGAAAAACAGCCATTCGCCCAGCGCCATAACATAGAGGATCGCGGGCCCCGGATGATTGAAGCCTACGCGAGAGTAGTTCCCGACAAGCAGGTGAAGCTTCTTGGCCTTCAGCACCAGGAGGCTGTTCGCAGCGAAGTCGCCCGTCTCGACATTTGCGACATCGATCAGATGCCAGTGTGCAATGAGCAAGGCGCCGGCCACGGTAAGAAATACGAGCACATCGACGATGATCCCGACGGCGGAGCGCGTCGACGTCACAACAGAAGAATTTGCCGTCACGCTTTGTAGTTTTCCGATGTTCAATTAGATGTCCATTTCATTGAAGATAAACCGAGGCAGATTCCGGATGACCATCATGCTCAAGGTCCATTTACCAGACGCAGAAACGACAGGACGCCGGCAGGCGATGCTGGCCACGATTATACTTGCCACGTCTTCCACGCCGGCCCTGCGCTTCCAAGATAGTTTTCTCGAGAACTAACGGACGTTCAAGGGTAAGCGGCTCGCGCCGGCCGTTCCCTATCGCGCACGAGCGCACGGCATGATGTGATGCAGCCGTGGACATCAGGGATCGAGTCCACGATCTTCGATCACGGACAGGATCTCTCTGGATGTCGAA
>NZ_JBOIGG010000050.1:0-5308 GCF_050742655.1 Paraburkholderia sp.
ACGCTGCGCGCCAGCTGGAAGATCGGCTTCATCGTCGTGCCGCTGTGATAGACGAACTGCTGCAGATGCTGCTCGTACGCGTCCATGTCTTCGATCGGCCGCGTCGCGACGCCCGAATCCATCGCCGCCTTCGCGACGGCGGGCGCGATCTTCACGATCAGGCGCGGATCGAACGGCTTCGGAATCAGGTATTCCGGTCCGAACGACAGATCCTGAATGCCGTACGCGGTCGCGACGATGTCGCTCTGTTCCTGACGCGCCAGTTCAGCGATCGCGTTCACCGCGGCGATTTCCATTTCGCGCGTGACCGTCGTCGCGCCTGCATCGAGCGCGCCGCGGAAGATGAACGGAAAACACAGCACGTTGTTGACCTGATTCGGATAGTCGGTGCGGCCCGTCGCGAGCACCGCATCCGGCCGCACTTCGAGCGCGAGTTCCGGCAGGATTTCCGGCGTCGGATTCGCGAGCGCGAGGATCAGCGGCTTGTCGGCCATCACCTTGACCATTTCCTGCTTGAGCACACCACCCGCTGACAGCCCGAGGAAAATATCCGCGCCGCCGATCGCCTCGGCGAGCGTGCGCGCATCGGTCTCACGCGCGAAGCGTTCCTTGTCCGGGTCCATCAGTTCGACGCGGCCCTTGTAGACGACGCCGGCGAGGTCGGTCACGAGAATGTTCTCGAGCGGCAGCCCGAGGTCGACGAGCAGATCCAGGCACGCGAGCGACGCGGCGCCCGCACCCGACGCAACCAGCTTCACGCTCTTGATGTCCTTGCCGACCACCTTCAGACCGTTGGTGACCGCGGCCGCGACGACGATCGCGGTACCGTGCTGGTCGTCGTGGAAGACCGGAATCTTCATCCGCTTGCGGCACTCGCGCTCGACGATGAAGCAGTCGGGCGCCTTGATATCTTCGAGGTTAATCCCGCCGAAAGTCGGCTCCAGCGCCGCGATCACGTCGACGAGCTTGTGCGGGTCCGACTCGTTCAGCTCGATGTCGAACACGTCGATGCCGGCAAACTTCTTGAACAGCACCGCCTTGCCTTCCATCACCGGCTTCGATGCCAGCGGCCCGATGTTACCGAGGCCGAGCACCGCGGTGCCGTTCGTCACGACGCCGACGAGGTTGCTGCGCGCGGTAAAGCGCGCGGCGTTCAGCGGATTCTCGACGATTGCCTCGCACGCGAACGCGACGCCCGGGGAGTAGGCCAGCGCGAGATCGCGCTGGTTGATCATCTGTTTGGTCGGTGCGATCGCGATTTTCCCCGGTGTGGGGAACTCGTGATAATCCAGTGCGGCTTCGCGGAGTTTGATTTCGGCGGGATTCGACATGACGTCCCTTGGTTAATGGCATTGGCAGATAATGCTAATGATATTATCACGTCACCGGCATGCGAAGAGAGGCGCGCCAGACATGCCTCCGACGTACCGCGCAGGAAACTTTCGCGCCCAGGCAAGGTATGCCAGCACCCAGTAACGGAATAAGGGAAAGCTCCGATGAATTCAGCCGCACGCGACCACACCCGAGGGGAACTGCATCTGCATCCCGCCGCTGTCAGCTTGTCCGGCGAAGAAGCGCAAGCGGATCGCGAAGTCATTCTGCAGGCATCGCCCGATGGCAGAACTGTCGTGCTGATCGAGGTCGAGCAGCGTTTCAGCGACCATCACGCGACAGGGCCCGAGCAGAAGGTCCGGCACGAAATCCCGGTGGCAGAGCTGATCCAACTGATCCGGGCGCACGGTGCCCGTCTCTAGGACAGGGATCCCCCCGGGGACGGTAGGGGCACGGCTTGAGCAGAGAGTCTCAACCCGGACGCCTGTATTTAAAGGAGCGACGGCGTGATGAAAAAGGCGGTGAACGAGGATCCGGTAGCCGACGCCGGCGCGGACAGCATCGAGATAACGACGCAGCGCGTGGGCAACGACGCTACAGGTCGGGTGGTACTGACCAGCACGACGAAAAATGCGCTCGCAGTGATGCTGAATGAAGCGCAAGGCGCACGGCCAGCGATCGGAATGGGCCAACCCGTCATCCGTCAGAGCCGGTCGAAAGCAAGGCAACCTATACACGAAGCTCAGGCTGCAGGGGCGGATGACGCTGTCGAGGAAAATGACGATGGTCGCTCTGGCCTGCGCGCGCTGATCAAACTGGGTAGCGAACGCGGTTTTGTCATCCGGGGGGAGATCAGCGATTGTCTGCCCGACCACCTCATGCAACCGGACGTGATCGAGAATGTGATCAGAACTTTCAGCGACGTGGGCATCGCTGTATTGGAACAGGCACCGGACATCGAATCCATGGTGATGAACGATGATGCGATCACAGTTTCATCCGACGATCACGTGGAGGAAGAAGCGGCGGCGGTAATCTCGAATGTGGACTCAGAGTTCGGCCGCACTACCGATCCGGTACGGATGTACATGCGCGAGATGGGTGCCACAGAACTCCTTACCCGTCAGGGCGAGATTGCGCTTGCGAAACGCATCGAAGAAGGCCGCAACGACATGATCCAGGCCATATCGTCATGCCCGACAATAATCGCGGACATACTGACGACCGCTGAGGCAGTTGCCTGCGGCGCCACACCCGTCGAAGAGTTCGTCGACGGGATGGCCGACCTCACTGCAGTGGAGATTGACGATGTTGATGCAGCCGTAGAGGAAAGCATCGACGACGATCCGGTCTCCGACGAGGAACACGGCGACGAAGACGGCGTTGCGGTTGCATCCGCCATCGAGCACAGCGAGACCCTGAAGCGCGATGCACTTGCGACGTTTGCGAACGTAGCCGGCTGGTTCGAGAAATTACGCGACGCATACGAAACCGAGGGCTACGGTTCCGGGGGGTATCGCACTGCGCAGGTGGCTATCAAGGCTGAACTGATGACGGTCCGTTTCACGGCGCGTACGATCGAACGTTTATGCGGCGCGTTGCGGGTGTCGGCCGACGAGGTCCGAACCGTCGAGCGCGAAATCGCGCGGATCACGGTTGATCGGTGTGGCGTGCCTCGCGACATGTTTGTCGCGGATTTCCGGGGTAACGAGACCAACCTGGAATGGTTGCAGCCACTCATCGCAGCGGGGCACCCGTTCAGCCGCCCACTGGAGCGAAGCCTCCCGGCGATACGCCTGGAGCAGGAAAAACTGGTCGCCCTGCAAAAGCGTGTCGTGCTGCCGCTTGACGATTTCCGGGACGTCTGCCACGCGATGACCGCCAGCGAAATGAAAATGCGGCGCGCAAAGGGCGAGATGATCGAGGCGAATCTGCGGCTGGTGATCTCGATAGCGAAGCGGTTCACGAACCGCGGCCTCCTGTTTCTCGACCTGATACAGGAAGGCAACATCGGCCTGATGCGCGCCGTTGACAAGTTTGAATACCGCCGCGGGTACAAGTTCTCCACCTACGCGACCTGGTGGATCCGGCAGGCCATAAGCCGGTCAATCTCGGATCAGGCGCGCACCATTCGAATCCCTGTCCACATGATCGACTCGATCAACAAACTACAGCGGATTTCTCGCCAGATCCTGCAGGAGACCGGACAGGAACCCGACGCGGCAGAGCTGGCAGAGCGGATGGATCTGCAGGAAAACAAGATCAGGGCAATGCTGCGGATCGTCAGGGAGCCGGTTTCTCTCGACGCGTCCGTGGGAGAAAACGACGACACGTCCATTGGCGATCTGATCGAAGACCCTGCGGCCATATTGCCCGACGATGCCGCTCTGCACGCGAGTATGCGGGATGCCGTCAGCGAGGCGCTCACGATGTTGACGCCGCGCGAAGCGAAGATTCTTCGCCTGCGTTTTGGTATTGAGAGCGGCAGGGATCACACACTGGAGGAGCTCGGACAGCAGTTTGAGGTGACGCGTGAACGGATCCGCCAGATTGAAGCCAAGGCATTGCGCAAGCTGCGCCACCCGGCCCGGGCTGCACGATTGAAGTCGTTCCTGGGCGAGGACTAGAAACCGGATGCAAAACCCGGCCCTCCGGGGCCCTGTACACCGCACGACAACTCACAGGCAACGACGCACGCCAATCGAGGACCAGTGATCAGGAACTGCTGCTTCGCGAGGACCGGTGGACCGGGATCCGCATTGATGCGTAATCCCGACAGGGCGTCCGATGCCCATTCTCCGCAAACGCTGCTGGCGACTGCGCGCAGGCACCTGGCAGGAAGCGTCGGTTGCGTGACACGGTGGCGAAGCTCGCCGTCAGGCGACGGAAACGAACGGCAGCCCGCGTTACGCGCTCACCGGCATCCGCAGTTATCGTTGCGCAGTTAACGCGTGGGCAGATACACCATGAGCACCGAAAAAATCAATCTCGACATTCACAAGATTCTCACGCTGCTGCCGCATCGCTATCCGGTCCTGCTCGTCGATCGGGTGCTCGAACTTGAGCCACACAGGAGCATCAAGGCGGTGAAGAACGTGTCGATCAATGAGCCGTACTTCATGGGCCACTTCCCGAAACGTCCGGTCATGCCCGGCGTGTTGATTCTGGAAGCGCTCGCGCAGACGGCGGCGCTCCTGACCTTCTCGGGAGAGCCGCACGATCCAGCCAGTACGCTGTATCTGTTCGCCGGCATCGACAACGCGCGGTTCAGGCGCGTGGTTGAACCGGGCGACCGTCTTATCCTTAACGTCACGTTCGAGCGGCACATGCGCGGTGTCTGGAAGTTCAAGGCACTCGCTGAGGTGGATGGTGTGATGGCTGCGGAAGCCGGTCTGATCTGCACGGTCAGGCACACGGAAGGGAACAGCCAGTGAGGCGCCGGTAAACGTCGAAATGGCATCCAGATAACGCACCGGAAACGAAGGCGCATGCCCAAGACTCGTGCCATTGTGGTCGTTCAGCCGGG
This sequence comes from Paraburkholderia sp., assembly GCF_050742655.1. Taxonomy (GTDB): domain Bacteria; phylum Pseudomonadota; class Gammaproteobacteria; order Burkholderiales; family Burkholderiaceae; genus Paraburkholderia. The sequence continues at coordinate 4,859 of NZ_JBOIGG010000050.1, forward strand.
TGTCAGGTGGGCCCTTCCGCGATTCTGGTCAGACGGTGACGCGGCAAACAGGACGCGGCCCAACGGAAGTGGCGGCCGCGCTAAAGGCGTGACGACCTTGCTTCCGGCGCCGCGTTGCGCTACCCGGCAGGCTCTTCTTGATCGGTTCAACAATCTCGGGACTGGCGGGGGGCACGTCGCCCGGTGTCAATATCGGACGTAATTTTCCCCCGTGGGATGCATTGAATTCTGACCCACCCGTTGGACCAGCTTTGCGGGTTATCCGGTGGGCGTCTGGGTGTCTGGGTCTTCCTTCTCTCCTTCTTTGGCTGTGCCGCGCCGCTCGTAAGCGGCTCGCGACGGCCGTTGCCGATCTCGCGCACGCGTGAGGCATGATGAGAGTCTCGATGGTGAGGGGGAGATCACGTGAGATCGTGTCCATGATCGATCATGGACACGATCGATCTGGAC
>NZ_JBOIGG010000051.1:0-4405 GCF_050742655.1 Paraburkholderia sp.
TGTTTTCGACGAGTTTCAGCCACCTGTGCATTTGCTGCAACGCGCCGAGCGCGCGGAACAGGAACTTCGACAGGTTCGCGAGCAGGCTGCCGAGACGCTGCGTGAGGCGCAAGCTACAAGCCGCGAGGCCATCCGGTTGGTGGAGCAGTCTGCACACGAAGCGGATGCGGCGAGCCGCCACGCCGCCGAAACCGTGCAACAGATGGCGCAAACCCTTGATGAAACAACGCGGCGAACCAACGCAGCTCTAGCGGAGCAGGCAAGGCGCAGCGAGGAAGTACAGCGTGCCGCGCGGAAAGCCGACGAGCGTGTGGCGGCGATACTCGGCAGCACGTCATGGCGGGTGACGGCGCCACTGCGTGCGATGGTGATCGGTACGCCGAATCAGGTGCGCTCAACGCTCCGCCGTGGAGCCAAGGCACTTTGGTGGGCTGTGACTCCACAAAGAATGCCGGCGCGCATCGCCTTTCTGCGAGAACGACGAAGACAAGCGTTTTACCGCGACAATCCGTTGGCTCCACCCTCAATAGACGAGTCTGGCGTAGGACTTGGCCAACCGGTGACCGACGCAGTGATCGAGTACCGCAAGGCGACGCGCCATGGCCACGAGGCCGCGTTGTTCGTGACTCATTCGCCCGACGGCAAACTCAAACCCCATGTGCGCCCCTTCATCGCGGCTCTGCGTCGGCAGGGCATCCATGTAACGTTGATCGTGGCTGCGGATGCGGCCTGGTTTGATCGGGATGCCTTGCCGCTCGACGAGGTCGATACGCTGGTCGTACGTGAGAATCACGGGCTCGACTTCGCCGCCTGGGCGCATGTATTGCAACTGGAACCTGATCTGTTCGATGCCGAAACGCTCTACCTGCTCAACGACAGCCTGATTGGCCCCTTCAACGACGTGCTTTTCGAGAAGCTGCTGGCTCGCCTGCGTTCGGAATCCGCCGATGTGATCGGCTTGACGGAGAGCTGGGAACATCAGTGGCACATCCAGAGCTTTTTCCTGGCGCTTCGGCGTCGTGTGCTGGCATCCCCCGTCCTCCAGGCCTTTTTCAACAAGGTGCTGGTCTTGCCCACGAAGGATGAGGTCATCCAGCGGTATGAAATCAATTTCGCCCCCACACTGCGCGCAGCTGGCATTTCCTGTGCCGTGTTGTTCCCATCCGAGAACCGAAACAACCGCACGCTTTTCGACTGGAGGCGGCTGATTGAAGAGGGATTCCCCTTCGTCAAAGTCATGGCGCTGCGCGACAAGATCGAGGGCGTGGACAGCAGCAACTGGAGCGAGATACTGAAAGCGCAGGGTTACGACGTGGCGCTGGCCGAACCCTTGATGCAGGTGACTGCGACGAATCCGGATCAAGCCGAGAGTAACGGCGCGCCCTCGCACGTGCCGGAGCGTTCGACGCTTCCTCGACATCTGCCCGGCACCGGACTCGAACCTGCCGTGCAGTTCATCGGCCCCTGGAACTATGCCAACGGTCTGGGCGTCGCCAGCCGCTCCTATGTGTCAGCTCTGCGGCACACCCCGTATGCGCTCAATCTTGCGCCGGTCAAACGCCCCTTCCACATTCACCGGCGTACGACGGTACCCCTGGACATCAACGACTTCTCAGGACCGGCCGACGTGGCTGCTGTCCATCTCAATCCCGAGGCGTGGCCCGCGCTGCTGGTCGCTGAACAGAGGCAAGCCATCGAGCATGCCCGGCTGAAGCTCGGTCTCTGGGTCTGGGAGACAGAGAGTATTCCGAACTTCTGGTACCCCACGTTCGGTTCAGTCGACGCGATCTGGGCACCCAGCCGCTTCTGTCAGGAGGTCTTCGCAGCGGGGACCAGCGCCCCGGTTCATGTGATCCCGTATGTGGTGACCGTGCCGTCCAGCCTTCCTCATCCAGACAAGATTCGCCGGACCAAGGAGGAGATCGGCCTCAGGGCCGACGATCGCGCGATCGTCTATGCCTTCGACGGGTCAAGCTACCTTGTGCGCAAGAACCCCGCCGCACTGGTGAGGGCCTTTGCTCGAACGCGACTGGGGCGTTCCGGTTGGAAGCTGGTGCTGAAGACCAAGCACCTGTTTGACATGCCGCAGCAGGGCGCGCAGTTGCAGCAGTTGTGCGATGCCGCCGAAGGGGTCGTGCTGATTAACCATGCACTCGACCTGGACACGATGCGTAACTTGATGGCAATGGCCGACATTTACGCCTCGCCGCATTGCGCGGAAGGCTTCGGCCTGACGGTGGCCGAGGCGATGGCGATGGGTAAGATCGTGGTGGCCACCGACTATAGCGGCACACGTGATTTCCTTGACGACAGTTGCGGGTTTCCTGTTCGGTATGCCATGACCTCCCTGAAGGACGACCACGGTGCCTACACGAAAGGCAACACCTGGGCCCAGATTGACGAAGATCATCTGGCCGAGTCGCTGGAACAAGCCGCTGCGCTTGTCGAAAAGGGCGACCATACGATCGGAGACAGGGCGCGCGCGCGCATTGCAACAGATTTGTCAGCCGAGCGGGTCGGCGCGCTGATCCAGCAAAGCATCGAGCAACTTCTCGCTCCTCGGCGATAGGGCTGACCTCATGCAAAACTTATTGTCACCCCCTTTTCTGGTTCCTTTGACCGTAACCTCTGCCGGTGAATTGCTAGGCGAGAACGGCCGGATGGCGCAAATCCAGGGTGGAGCGCACTGGTATGTGTTAAGCGATGCACGCACCGAACTCTCTGTCGAGTTCGGTGACATCCTGCAGCGGGAGGCCACAAGCAGACCCGATATCGGCATCTTCTACGTGGATCATCATGTCCGCAGCGAGAAGACGCTCGATCTGCGCCCGGAATTTGATCTGGCGCTGCTCCTCGCCTATGACTATATCGGCCTGCCGATAGCCGTTCAGGCCAACGTCCTGTCCAAGCTGCAGGCCGTAGCAAAGGACTATGGCTCAGCCTTCAGTTATGCGCTGCTGCTCCAGGCCGTGCAAACCGGCATCACCATCGGTCGCATCGCGCAGACGCTGGCGACGCGCGAAAAACGCTACCCGCAAGTCCCCCGGCAAGTCCGTCAGCGCGTGCTGGAGGACTGGCTGGGCCAGGATCGTGTCCATTTCGACCTGAAGCCGGGTATCCCGCCTTACGCATTGCAGCTAAGGCGGAATGCGGGAGAGATGCCCCCTGTCACCGTGTGCATCCCGACCCGCCAGAGCCACCCTCCCACCGACGACGGGGACGGAGAGAAGCAGCCTCCCTTCATCATCGGCGTGCTCGAAACCATCGCCCTCCTGGATTACCCGATGGACAGGTTGCGAGTAATCGTCGGGGATGATCTGCCTGACGGCTCGGCCTATGCCGACCGGCCTTGGCCTTTCGAGCTGACACGCATCGTCACCGCGCGCGCGCCTGGCGAGCCGTTCAACTATGCGAAGAAGATGAATCAGCTCTGGCGATTGAGTCAGACCGAACAGATTGTGCTGATGAACGACGATATCACCAGCGAGTCGACCGATTGGCTGCAAGCGCTACTGACCTTCTCGATGCAGGAGGATGTTGGCGGCGCTGGCGCGCGGCTTCTTTATCCGAACGGAACTCTCCAGCATGCGGGGATGGCCGGAGGACTGATCAGCACTTGCGCCCATACCTGGCTCGGCTGCCCTGCCGATGTGCCGACCTATCAGGACTGGGCCGTCGTCCATCGTGAATGGTCGATGGTCACGGGGGCCATTTTTGCGACCCGGCGTTCGGTGCTCGAAGAGATCAACGGCTTCGATGAGGTGTTCACCCTGGAATTCAATGACGTGGACATGTGTCTGCGGCTGAAGATGCTGGGCTACCGGATCGTCTACACGCCGCACGCCGAGCTTGTTCATCATGAGAAGGCGTCTCGCGGTGAAACTGCTCCTCCCGGTACCGATCTAGCCCGCTTTCTTAAGCGCTGGAGCGAATATCTATACAACGATCCCATGTTCCACCCTAGGCTGGATCGTCAATCCCTCGCCTTGCGCCCGCTCTCATCTTCAGCCTGAGGGCTAAGCGTCAGCTAAAGTTCAAAACCCTGATTCGCATATTCTAAGCAACAGAGATGTTGCGCGGCACAACCAACATTACGGTCTGACCACTCATGACAATGATCTCCTTTGCGCAGAACCAGGAAGACATCATGCTGTGGCGTGCGCTTGGGCACGTACGCAACGGGTTCTATATCGATGTCGGAGCCGCTGATCCCGTGGATTTTTCGGTCACGAGGCTTTTCTATGATCACGGGTGGCACGGCATCAATCTGGAGCCGCGGCCGGCCTATTTTGCGTTGCTGGGTGCAGCTCGCCCTCACGACATCAATTTGCAGCTTGCCGCTGGCCGCGAGGCGGGCTCGCATATTTTCCACCGAATTGACGGCACCGGCCTCTCAACGTTTGAC
>NZ_JBOIGG010000052.1:0-3684 GCF_050742655.1 Paraburkholderia sp.
GCCAGTACGTGCTCGCCGTCGGCTTCGATCGGGCTCAGATGCTCACACACCAGACCCGCAGCGCCGAGCAGCCGGCGCAGCCGCGCCAGCGGATGCTCCACGATGCGCAGGTGTGTGCTCTCGAGCGATTCGTAGCGCTGGAAGATCCACAGACGCCCGGCCGGGGCAACGACCCGCCGCGCCTGCTCGAGCAGCCGCGCGACGACGCCCTCCCCGCCCGCCAGGTGATCGAGCAGCACGGCATCGAATGACTGCCCGGCGCGCGCCAGATCTGCATCGCTCAAGGTGCCGGGGCTCTCGCCGGGCAGCACACGGCAGCTGAAGCCGCGCTGCTCGGCGAATGCGCGCGCGCCCTGGGCGGCGCGCCGCGAGTGGGCAATGGCCGTGCAGTGACGCGCGGCGGCGGCGGCGCTCGCCAGCAGTTCCAGGTGCGCGACACCGACCACCAGCACCGATCCCAATCCGGAACCGAAGCCGCTCGCCTCGGCAAATCCCGTCAGCGCCCGACCCAGGCGCGACTGCGAGGCAGCGCGGGCGTGACATTCGGGCACGGCGGCCGCGCGCGCCTCGGCGCGGTCACGGATCAGTATGGGATCGCGCCGATCGACCTGTGCCAGCAGCCCGCGCACGAAGCTCACCGCGGCGGGGTCGTCGGCCACGCGGTAATGCACCCATTGTCCTTGCCGCACCCGGGCGAGCAGCCCCGCCTGGCACAGGATCTTCAGATGCCGCGACACACGCGGCTCGCTCTGCTTGAGCGCCTGGGCCAGCTCCGAGACACTCAGCGCACCGTCCGTGCACAGTGCGAGCAGGCGCAGGCGACTCGGCTCCCCCGCCCCTCGCAGCCACGTCACCAGGTCCGCTGCAGTCAGGACACTCATTAAATAATTGTACATGTCTTTAATTACAATGCCTAACTGAGCTGTGGAGGGATGCATCCGGCCGGTGAGTTGTGAGCCTGTGGGAGAGACCCGCCCGAGCCTCAGATCCATTTATTAACTCAGATACGGGACAATAGTTAAATTATCCCCATCTAGTGGATCGCTGGAGATCCTCCAGTGGCAGGTTCCTGCGCAAACAGAGCCTCGACGTCCACGGCATCGAAGCGATAGGGCCGATGGCAAAACTCGCACGTCACGGTCACCGCCCCCTGCTCGCGCAGCACATCCCGCACCTCCTCGGGCCCGAGGGCGCGCAGCAGTCCCGCCACCCTTCCGGCGCTGCAGCGGCATTCGAACTGCACCGGCGCACCCCGGAACAGCCGCAGGTCGTGGCCCGTGAAGCCGCGCGCCAGCAGTTCCTCCACCGGACGGGTCAAAAGCTCCGCGGCGCTCAGGCGCTCGATGCCGCGCTGCGCCCCCTGCCACGCTGCCGTGACCTCCTCCTCGTCGGCGGCTGCGGCCTCGGGCAGCTTCTGCACCAGCATTCCGGCGCCCCGCGCACCATCGGCCGCCAGCAGTACGCGCGTCGGCAGCTGCTCGGAGGAGGCAAAGTAGGCTTCCAGCGATTCGGCAAGCGAGGTGCCCGCGAGCGGTACGACACCCTGATAGCGCATGCTCTTCTCATCCGCTTCGATGGTAACCGTGACGCGACCGTCGGTACCGACCAGCCGGCGAAACACGGCGCCGCGCCGCGCGTCCGCCGGCGACCCGCGCACCGCCGCCTGGTCAAAGCGCGCCACCGCCCGGAGCCGGAAATCATGGGTGCACTGCGCCACCAGCAGCTTCACCGCACCGTTGCCCTGCAGCTGGAACGTGAGGGTGCCGCGGAACTTCAGCGTCGCAGCCAGCAGCACCGAGGCGGCCACCGCCTGACCGAGCAGCTCATCCACGGATTGCGGGTAATCGGTGTGAGCGTGCAGCGCGCGCCACGCGTTTTCCAGCCGCACCCAGTGCCCGCGCACCGGCCGTTTCTCGAAGATGAAGCGCCGCACCTGGTCGCCGGCGGCAATCATGTCTAGCCCCTGCACTCCCGTGTCTGCGCAGTGCTCGGCTGGTGCGTCAGTTTCTCCGGTTGCATGTCTAGCCCGCATCATGCGCGAACAGGCATGAAATTCTGAAAAACAAAAGCCCCCATCGTGGTAAAAGGGCTTTGCGACAAGGCTTTCCACCACTCAAGAGGCTTTTGCGTGATTGAAGATAACACACCACAGACTGTCCTGTTTCCCGGTTTATTTCCCAAGCCGCTGCTGGCACGGTTCGATGAGCGGCACGGCAGCTCCGATGGCGGAGCGATTCTGCTCAAGGCCTGCGATGCGGGGCTTAATCTGAGCCGACGGCTCACCGCCTGCCTGCCCGATCGGCGCCAGTCCGGCAAGGTCGAGCACACGGTACGCGATCTGGTGCGCCAGAGGCTCTTCGGGATCGCCTGCGGTTATGCCGATGGCAATGATGCGGCGCGCTTGGGATCGGACCCGATCCATAAGCTGCTGCTCGATCGCGATGCGATGACGGGGGCGATGCTGGCCTCCCAGCCTACGCTGTCGCGCTTTGAGAACGCGGCGCGCCGAGCGGATCTGTATCGGATAGCCGAAGCGCTGGCCGAGTGCGTGATCGAGCGGCACCGGCGGCGGCTGGGTCGGCGCTGCAAGCATCTGACGATCGATCTGGATCCGACCGACGACCCGACCCACGGGGCGCAGCAGCTCACCTTCTTCAACGGGCACTACGACACCTGGTGCTACCTGCCGGTAGCCGGCTTTGTCACCTTCAACCATGAGCCCGAGCAGTACCTCGTCTCCTACGTGCTGCGGCCGGGCAATGCGCCGGCCACGCTCGGGGCGATCGGGATTTTGAGCCGCCTGCTCGAACGGCTGCGCGAAGCGTTCCCACGCGCTCGCGTGCTGGTGCGGCTCGACGGCGGCTTTGCCGCCCCCGAGATCTTCAAGTTCCTGGAGGCCGAGGGCTGTGACTACGTCGTGGCGATGGCTAAAAACAAGCGTCTGGCGCGCCGCGCCGCACGCTTGATGGGCACGGCTCGTCACCGCTCGCGGCGCACGGGCAAGACCGCTCATGTCTATGGCCAGACACGCTACGCTGCGCGCAGCTGGAGCGCCAAACGCCGCGTCATCATCAAGGCCGAGGTGGTGCGCCATCCGGGGCGGGAGCCGAAGATGAACCCGCGCTTCGTGGTCACCAACCTCAAAGCTAACCCGCGCCGGCTCTATGAGAAGGTCTACTGCGCGCGCGGCGAGATCGAGAATCGGATCAAGGAGTTGCACCATGGGTTGGAGATCGACCGCACCAGCTGCCCGCGCTTCCTGGCCAATCAGATGCGCGTGCTCCTGACCGCTGCCGCCTATGTGCTCATGCAGGAGCTGCGTCGCCGAGCGGCTGGCACCGGTTTGGCGCGTGCCCAGGTGTCGACCTTGCGCGAGCGGCTGCTCAAACTCGGCGCCCGCATCGAACGCTCCGTGCGCCGCATCGTCGTGCATCTGCCGCGCACCGCCGCCTACCAACATGAGTGGCGGCGCATCGCGCTCTCCGTCGGCGCCGTGCCCGCGTAGCCCTCTCACCTCCCTCGTCACGCTGTCGGACTTACTGCGGCAACCGTTGCGGCGAGCCTGCGCTCGCGAACCACGCCTCACAGTTGGTAGAGCGCTGTCGGCGGCCTCAGCGCTCATCGCAACCACAACCTATTGTATATTTGCCGCTCCAATGCTCACTCCGCCGCCATCAACACGCC
>NZ_JBOIGG010000053.1:0-2916 GCF_050742655.1 Paraburkholderia sp.
GAACCTAACTAGAGCGGTCCCATGAGCGCAGGGGGTCTCCTTTCATCGGCGCCGCAGGGCGTTGGATTCCCAACCGTCAGATTTTCGAGTAGGACTCCGTCATGAGCGGCGCCGCCACCCAGGAAAGAAATCCGTGGCTGAACCCAAAGGTCCTGCGTTCGGCGCGTGAATGGCGTGGCAGGACCGTCGAAGAAGCCGCGACAAAGATCGATAAGAGGCCAGAGGATATCGTCGCTTGGGAGACAAATTCGGGCGCGGCACCAACGGTTCGTCAAGCGCGTATTCTCGCCGAGTTTTACGGGCGCGCCTTCCTCGAATTTTTCCTTCCTGAACTACCGGTGGTTCCCCTTCCGACTCTCGTCCCGGATTACAGGATGCAGGCAGGCGTTACACCGCCGACTGAAAATCGCGAACTCCAGGCGATCCAGCAATGGGCGGAGACCCAACGCCTGAATGCATTGGGTCTGCTCGACGATCTCGGAGAAAAGGCGCCCCAAATTCCACAGGCGCTTTTCAAGACACTGTCGTCAGATGCTAGCGAGGCCGCGAAAGCCGCCCGCGAGGCGATCAAGTTTTCAATCCAAGATCAAATAAGCCTTACCAAATCCCAGGCAGATGGACTTCCCAACATACTGAGACGTAAATTCGAAACACTGGGGATTCTTACCCTAAAGGACCCCGATCTTAAGGAACTTGGCGTTCGCGGCATATGCATTGCCGTCTCCCCGCTTCCGATTATCGTATTCCGCAATGAAGCGCCCTCTGCTCAGGCGTTCACTCTCGCGCATGAGCTCGCTCACGTCATCACAAAACAGAGCGGTATTACAGGCCATCGGAGTGTCGAATACGACGGAAGTCCGGTCGAAAAATGGGCCGACAAATTCGCGGCTGCGTTCCTTATGCCAGCGGAGCAAATCGAAGCCGTATTTGACAACAGGCCAGCGCTCCCCGCGGACTCAATCTCCAATGAGCACCTGAATCGGCTGGCTGAGATTTTCCGCGTCAGCCCACACGCGATGCTGATCCGACTAGTTCACCTGGGGTATGTGCGTTCATCTTACTATTGGCAAATAAAGAAGCCTCAATTTGACGCAGATGAACGCGAATACCGTTCATTCGCAAGGGCAAGATACTACGGAAGTCGATATAGGTCGTGGCTCTGAGACCTATACACCGGCCTTGTTCTTGAGGCGTGGTCCATTGGTAAGATCACAAACCACAACGCTGCAGAATATATGGGCATCAAGAACATAAGTCATCTCAATGATATAAGAGATAACTTTCCAGTATCATGAAGAAATATTGCTTCGACACGTCGGGTATATCGAACCATCTGGAAACGATGCCAGAAGATATTTATGATTCAATGTGGACAACGGTAAAATTTGTCATCAGTACAGGTAGCATAGCGGTAACCAAAGAGATATACGATGAAATGACGCACATTCCTGGACAAATAGGCGACTGCATTAAGAGTAATGAAGCACAAATGGTCATTGAGGTTGGAAAGACGGACTGGAATTGAGAGCCGTATGTCAAATGTGCCAAGGATATGCAAATTTCACAGCGAGCCTTCATATCAGAATACAACAGAGGCTCTAATACCAACGGCCCTATGAAGGTATCCACGACAGCCAGGCGCGAGAAGCGAGAGAGGCGATGCGGCCTGTTTCAGCTGTTAGGGCGTTGCACGCCGCGCAGCAAGCATCGACAATAGAGGTATAGGTATCGAAGATGCGCCCTGCGAGGTAGTTTTGCCGCAGGTACTGCCAGACATCCTGAGCCCGTCGAAGGACCTGCGCGTTGAGTTCAGGGCTAGAGCGGGTCCCGATTAGGTGGAACCATATCCTGCGTTGCGGAAATAATTGAAACATTCGGTCGGGGGGAAGTCGTCGAGAGCGGTTCCGATGGCGTCCCACAGTGCGTCGACGGTTCGGCTGGACATTTTGCGTAACGTATTTTTCAGCTTGGCGAAAACCTGTTCTATCGGGTCGAAGTCAGGGCTGTAGGCTGGCAAAAAGCAGCGTGCCGCCCCGGCGGCCTCGATGGCTTTGCGAACGCCTGCGACTTTATGGGAACCGAGCGGAGCACGCCAGACGCCCCTGGCGGGCGGAGAGTTGTCCATCACCACGATGTCGCCAGGCGACAAGGCCGGAACGAGAACCTGTTCGACATAAGCAAGGAACTTTGCGCCATTGATCGGGCCATCGAAGACACAAGGCGCGGTGATGCCGTCGTGACGCAAGGCGGCCACGAATGTCGTCGTCTTCCAATGACCGAAAGGCGTGTCAGCGAGCAACCTTTTGCCTCTCTCGCAACGCCCATAGCGGGGCGTCATGTTGGTCGAAGCCCAGGTCTCGTCGATGAACACAAGCTTTTTAGGATCAAGGCCTTTCTGCATCTCGCGCCAGGCGTGACGGGCTCCTGAGCTCGCCGAAGGGCTGAACATCGGGCCTTTCCTGTTCCGTGGCGTGCAGAGTTTTTTTTAAAGGTCAATTGCAGATGCCGCAAAAAGCGTCCGACGGCGGACCGCCCGGCTTTGATCTCGAGCGCCGTCAACTTTTTCCACAACTCCGTGATCGTCAGGTCGGGCTCCGCCGCCACCAACGCCCGCACCTTGTCTTCATGCGCAGCCAGCGCGTGCCGCTTATGGCCGCCAAACTTTTGCGGCAGACAACCGCCGGTTGTCGCAACCTGCTGCATGAGCTTGATCACGCAGCTCGCACTGACCTCAAAGCTGCGCGCCGCCTTGCGCCGGGACTGACCTGCCAGAACCGCCCGCACCAGGCGGCCGCGTAAATCTTGCGAATAGGGTTTTGCCATCCATGCCGGCCTCCTTTCCAGCCAACAGGGTGAATCACGATTCGGCCGATTCGGGAATCCCCTCCCGATTCCGCCTTTTCGGGACCCGCTCTA
>NZ_JBOIGG010000054.1:0-2818 GCF_050742655.1 Paraburkholderia sp.
CTGCGTAATTCAGGCGAAGTCGGTCCACGGTTTCACGGCATGTCGGTCCAGCATTTCAGGCCATGCCGGCCAGGGATTTCACGGCATGTCGGTCCAGCATTTCACGGCATGTCGGTCCAGTTCGTGAGGTAGGACAACCACGGTTACCGTGGTCTCCGTTTCCCAACGGGAGGAGATCGACGGTGGGCCAAGAAAGGTTGTCCATGCGCAAGATTCGAGAAGTATTGCGGCTGCGGGCCGAGGGGTTCAGCGAGCGACAGATCGCTCAGAGCATCGATTGCGCGCGTTCGAGCGTGCAGATCTGCCTGTGGCGAGCCGAGCGTGCCGGGGTGGGGTGGCCGCCGCCAGCCGATAAAGACGACGCGGCGCTTGAGACGCTGCTCTATCCGCGCCGGCCGCCGGGCATCGAGGTGCACCCGGCGCCGGATTTTGAATGGATCGAGCGGGAACTGAGGCGCAAACATGTCACGCGCCGCCAGCTGTGGCGTGAGTACCTGGCGCGACACCCTGAGGGGCTCAAGTACACCGCCTTTTGCGTGAAGTTCCAACAGTGGCGACGCAGCCGCGGCGTGACTCTATCGCTCACGCACACCCCCGGGGACCGGTTGTTCGTCGACTACGCCGGCGATCCGGCCTTTTTCACCGATCCGACGACTGGCGTGGCGCAGAAGGCTTGGCTGTTCGTCGCCGTGTGGCCGTACAGCGCCCGCCTCTACGCCGAGGCCACGCGTACGCAGAGCTCGGCCGACTGGCTCGGCGCGCACGTGCGGGCGCTGGAGGCATTCAATGCCGCCCCGCGTGCCCTGGTGCCGGACAACTGCACGACGGCGGTGAAGAAAGCGCTGCGCTACGATCCGCAGTTCAATCGCGCCTATGCGGAGTTGGCCGAACATTACGCGCTGGCGGTGCTCCCGGCACGGGTGAGAAAGCCCCGCGATAAAGCCGCCGTCGAAAATGGGGTGCTCATCGCAGAGCGACGCATCCTCGGAGCACTGCGCGATCGGCAGTTCCTCAGTCTGGCAGAGTTGAACACGGCGATCAGCCAGATCGTGGCCGAGATCAACACCGAGCCCTTCCAGAAACGCGAAGGTAGCCGCGCCAGCGTGTTTGAAAGCGAGGAACGTCCCGCCGCTCAAGCCCTGCCACTGCGGCGCTACGAATACGCCGAGTGGAGGATCGGTGCGCGGGTGCATCCGGACCACCACATTGAAGTGGGACGCGCGTATTACTCGGTTCATTACAGCCTGGTAGGCCAACGCCTGGACGCGCGTCTCTCGGCTCACACCGTGGAGATCTTCCTGCGCGGGGCGAGTATCGCCACCCATGCGCGTGCCACCCGCCGCTATCAGCGCCTGACGCTTGAGGCCCATCGCCCGCCCGAGCATCGCGCCTACCTGGCGCTCGGCATCGATACGCTGCTCGCGCGCGCGGCCCGCATCGGGGCGGCGACGCGCGAGATCCTCGAGCGTCAATTGCGCCACAAACGACATCCGGGCGAAGTGATCCGCGAAGCCCTCGGGGTGCTGCGCCTGGCGCAGGACTTCAGCCCCGAGCGACTCGAGCAAACCGCCAGCCTCGCCCTCGAACACGGCCTGTACGGCTACCGCGCCGTGCACGAGCTGATCCAACGTCCCGCTCACAGTGTCCACGCAACGGTCCGTTCACCCCTCGGAATGCATCCGAACGTGCGCGGCGCCGATTACTTCCAGCTGCCCCTGAAGGAGAAACTTCCATGTTGATCGAACCGCTCCTACAACTACTCAAGAAGCTCAAACTCCATGGCATGCTCAGCGCCCTCGAACGGCAGTTGAGTGATCCGGATATCGGCGCGCTGCGCTTCGAAGAGCGCTTAGCTCTGCTGCTGCAGCATGAGCTCGCCGAGCGCGACAACTACCGACTCAGCCAGCGCCTGCGGGTGGCGACGCTCCCGCAGCCAGCGTGCTTGGAGGACCTGGACACCCGGATATCGAGGAACCTGGATCCGGCGCTCATCAGTACCGTGCGCGATCTCGCCTGGATCGGCCGGCATCTGAACGTCCTGATCACCGGCCCCACCGGCATCGGCAAGTCATTTATCGGTGCAGCGCTTGCGCATGCGGCCTGTCGCGCCGATTACAGCGTGCGCTGCTTCCGCTTGCCGCGCCTGATCGATGAACTCTCTCGTGCACATGCCTTCCAACGCCGCTCGAGCTTCCTGCGCGCCCTCGCCAAAGCAGACCTACTGCTGATCGATGACTTCGCTATCGCTCCGCTCTCGGACCAGAGCAAGCGCGATCTGCTGGAAATCCTCGACGACCGCTACGACAAGTCTGCCACCATCATCACCAGCCAACTGGACGTCAAGCAATGGCATGCCTTCCTGGATGATCCCACTCTGGCGGATGCCATCTTGGACCGCGTGGTACACAACGCCTATCACCTGGACTTAAGCGGTGAGTCGATCCGCAAGCTCAAATCTATCCGCGCCAAAGCTGCCAGAAACGGGGGTAGTCAAGCTACCGGGTCGATCGAGATCGCCGCTCCTGGGGCACCATAGGAGGTCGCTGTGTTATCAAAACCGCAGAAAACTCCGAACCGCTCCGATCCGACTCTTCCCATCCGGTTACCCACCGTCCCGCGCGCACGGGCTTTAGTGAGCCCGCGCGCGGGCCCGTGGATAACCATCGCGCTGTTGACGCACGCTCAGCACTGCGAGAAAGTCACACACGTCCTGCATCACGAGCAGTGGACCGACATGGCCTGAAACCATGGACCGCCTTGCCGTGAAACGCTGGCCTTCCTTGCGCGAAATACGCAGCAGCAGTGCCTTCAGTTGCTG
>NZ_JBOIGG010000055.1:0-2506 GCF_050742655.1 Paraburkholderia sp.
GGATACAGCACCGAGGGGGGTAGCGCGGCGACGGCGGCGGCGGTGGCGGCGGCGCGTCCGGCGACTGGGGTGGCCGCGTCACACCAGGGCCCGTGTAGGTCTTGGCATTCGGTGGCCGCGTGGAGGCCTTGGCTGAGGTGTTCCACCCGGGTGGTCTGGCCGCTGGTCTCGGCGGCGACCAGGGCATCGAGGGCCTGGGGGTGGCCCTGGACGGCTTGGTGCAGCAGGTTGGGCAGATCGTTCAGGCGGGGGGCGCCGCTGGTTAGGCCGCTGAGGGTATCCAACAGTGCTGGCCCGTCGTGGCGGGTGTGGATGTCTTGCCATAGATCGTGGGCGGGGTCGGTGGCGCAGTGGGTGTCGGCGCACACCATGGCCAGGACTTGGGCGGCGCGGTGGAACGCGGTGAGGTCGAGTGGGTCGTAGTTGTCGTGGGGGACCACCGAGTCCAGCACCAGCCGGGCTACCCGGTCGGGGTAGGTGATGGCATACCGTTCGGCTAGGAACGTGCCGTAGGAGGCGCTGTCGAGGGTCAGCTTCTGTACCCCGAGTGCCCGGCGTAGCTGGTCGAGGTCGGCGACGGTGTCGGCGGTGGCGTAGAAGCGGCGGTCCGGGCCGATCGAGTTGGCGCACTCGGTCACCACCTGCGGTGGTGGAACCTTCAGGTCGGAGCCGCCCATCACCTGCTGCAGCCTCGGGCAGCGCAAGGCCCCGGCTCCGGTGCCGCGACCGGACAGCATCACCAGCCGGTACTGGGCCGTACCTCTGCGGGTCGAACGAGCCTGTCACATTTTCCGTGTAAGCCACGGGTGACTGAATGTGCTTATTCTATCATAGGGGAAGTCGTCCTGGGAAGAGGACCACTAGGGTGTTGAGTGCTATTTTCCAGCCCGGTGTTCCGGTTCCCGATTCACCTCCTCGTTTACTGGAAATGTTCCGCAGTCCGAGGTAGAGTAGCTTCATCGCGGCCTCATCCGAAGGAAAGTGCCCGCGTGTTTTGGTGATTTTCCGGAGTTGGAAGTTGATGGACTCGATGGCGTTTGTTGTGTACACGACTCGGCGGAGTTCGGTCGGGTAGTCAAGAAACGGAACAAATTCGTTCCAGGCGCGGCGCCACACGTCGATCACCCCGGGATATTGGCGTCCCCACTGGGTGTCGAGGTCCTTCAACGCGACCTCGGCCGCCTCGACAGTAGGCGCGGTGTAGATCGATTTCATCGACGCGACGATCTGTTTGCGGTCCCGATAAGACACGAACCGCATCGCGTTGCGGATGACGTGCACCACACAGGTTTGCACGATCGTGTCGGGAAATACCGAGGTGATGGCCTCGGGCAGGCCCGACAGGCCGTCGCAGCAGGCGATCAGGATGTCACGTAGCCCTCGGTTGCGCAGCGCGGTGAGCACCGAGTGCCAGAACTTCGCGCCTTCGGTCTCGGCGATCCAGCAGCCCAGCGCGTGCTTGCGGCCGGCGACATCGACGCCGATGACCAGGTAGGCGCTCTTGATGGTGACCGCGCCCTTGTCCCGGACCTTGATGCGGATCCCGTCGATGTAGACGATCGGGTAGACCTCCTCGACCGGCCGGTTACGCCACACCTCGATTTCGTCGGTCACGACCTCGGTAATGTTGGAGATCAGTTCCCTGGAGGCGGCCACCCCGTAGACTTCGAGCAGGTGCGCCTCGATGTCGCGGGTCGACATACCCCGGGAGTAACACGACAGCACCAGCTCGTCGATCTGCCCGACCCGGCGGGCGCGTTTGGGCACAATCTGTGGTTCGAATTCGCCATTGCGATCGCGTGGCACGTCGATCGTGACCGGCCCGTTGGTCGTGGAGAGGGTTTTCGATGAGCTGCCGTTGCGGGAATTGCCGGTGCCGGTGCCGGCGGGGTCGTCACGGTCATAGCCCAGATGATGCGTCATCTCAGCCTGCAGGACCCGTTCCAGCACGGCCTTGGTCATCTGGTTGAGCAATCCATCCACGCCATCAATCGGGGTGCCGGTGGCCTTCGCATCGGCCAGCAACGCATCAATCGCCGACGGCTCCAGCGCCTGGGCGAGTCGCCGAGCCGCCGCGGTTTCACTGTCAGGGTCGCACTGATTCTGGATCATGTGGGTGTCCTTCCCGACCGTCATACCGATCACAGCGGTCGATCTTGGTCCACCCGTTGCTTACACACTTGGCATGACACGCCCCGGCGGCCGGTATCACGGTGAGCGCCGATCACGTGGTGGTGTCCGGTTTCGCGGTGTCGAACGGCCCGGCGCCGGGTATCTGGATGCGCGGCAGCGATGTCACCGTGGAGGACAACTCGGTGCGCCATCCGGTGGGTGACGACTACGACGGGCTGCGGTTCTTCGGCACCGATCTGATCATCCGGCACAACACGATCAGCGACATCGGCCCGGACGCCAGCGACGCGCACGCCGACTGCATGCAGACCTTCGCGACCGGCCCGAAGAACCACCGCACACCCGACAGCGGCACCAGCAACCACGTGTTGAT
>NZ_JBOIGG010000056.1:0-2114 GCF_050742655.1 Paraburkholderia sp.
GGCTAAGTGTTGTATTCGCGCGACAGACTCCTATTACTACTGCGTCAGAAACTGCGGCGGTTGTGTTTGGCGGATCGGTTGCAGCATGGACATCGTGAGAGGCGACGCGCGAGCGCAATCATGAGTCGTCGCCGCATGGTTGCGATCGAGTTCGGGATGTGACGTTCTGGTCTTATCGGGGGCGCCTCCGGGTCGATAACCGTCGGGAACGGCAATTTTCTTGAGCCCAGTGGCGGAACAAGGTCCTGAGGGGGGAATCCTCTCCCTCTCGGAGACCAGAAATCCGTAGGCGGCGATGCACAGCGTGGCGTGGTGGTGGAAGCCGCGCCAGCCGCGTCCTTCGAAATGTCCGAGCCCGACTTCTCCTTTGAGCTCCTGATAATCGCGCTCGATACGCCAACGCAGTTTGGTTTGGTCCACCAGTTTGCGGAAGGCGATGTTTTTCGGCAGGGTCGAAAGCCAATATTTGGCCGGCTTTTTCTCACCTTCGGGCCATTCGATCAACAGCCACTCTTCGGGCCGGCTTTCCGAGCATGCGTAATCTCGATGCGCGACACGAACCCGCACGCGAGCAAAGCGCGACATCAGCGGCTCGACCGTCCCCTCCCGCCATGCAATCCTGCGCCAAGAGCGCTTGGGGAGGCCGAGAGCGAGTTCTTCGACCGATATCGGTTTATGCTCGGCGTCGCGACGAAGGCGCTCCGGCCGCCCGCCGCGGCCCGCCCGTTTCTTCGGCGGCAGCGGTCCCGTGCCGGGCGTCCACACCGTAGTGTTCGGCAAGATACCGGCCACATAGGTCAACGCGAGCGCGCCGATGCCGGCACGCAGATTTGTGTTGCAGCCGTAGCCCGCGTCCATCAGGACCACGCCGCGAGAAAGTCCGGCCTTTAAGGCCGCCTCGATCTGCTCGAGCGCGATCTCGGGCTTGGTCTTGAAATCTATCTCATCGGAAACGCCCGCCTTGCGCCGGCGTTCGTGGTCGACCGCCCACTCTTTCGGCAGATAGAGACGCCAAGCTACCGGCAGGCTCGCGTGGTGATTGGCGAGGGACAACGACACCGCCACTTGGCAATTGTCCTGCTTACCGAGCTGACCACAATATTGCCGCGCCACACCCACCGAGTGCTGGCCTTTCTTGGGAAGGCCGGTGTCGTCGATGATCCACGCTTCGATCGGTCCGTGGCGCTCGATCGACGGCAGGACCATTTCTCCCACTTTCGCCAATACCTTCTCGTTCGACCAAGGCGACTGGCCAACGAAATGCAGCAGCGACTGGTGCTGCGCCGCCGTCCGGTCTGGCGCCGTTATGGCCGCCATCGGCTCGACGCTCTTGCGCTCGCACGGCATTATCAAGCCAAGGCAATAATCCCGCAGTGGGCCGGACCGGTCCGCATGCCCTATCACACTCACAAGTCCTTCGACATATGCCGTAAATCGTGCTTCACTGCCGTCCGTCGATGCGAGATCCATACCAGTCCCTCCTGCTGATGATCGAATCTCGCCGCATAGCTGATTCTTAGCGGAGGGGCCTCGCGACTTTTTGACTCAGTAGGACTATCCGTATCGCGAATTTTGTTATATTGACCATAGGCTGAAAAGATAGCCTTCGCAGTCCTGCCTTTTCGTTTCGCCAGAGCGAAGAAGATACCCCCTTATGAGCGAGACCGCGCCAGCCTGCACCGATCTCCCGCGCCACAGCGCCATCCGGTTCATCGTGCTGCTTGGCGTCGTCGACCTATTCGCCGACATGACCTACGAAGGCGCGCGCAGCGTCACCGGCCCTTACCTTGGCGTCCTCGGAGCGAGCGCCGCCATCGTCGGTTTTGTCGCGGGATTTGGCGAGTTCCTCGGCTACGCATTGCGGCTTGTCTCGGGCTATCTCAGCGATCGCACCGGCAGCTATTGGCCAATTACGATTGTTGGCTACGGCATCAATCTCTTGGCCGTGCCGCTCCTAGCATTGACCGGCCGCTGGGAGCTTGCGGTTATCCTGATCGTCGCCGAGCGGGCAGGCAGGGCGATCCGCGTCCCGGCGCGCGACGCGATGCTGTCGCACGCGGGCAGCCAAACCGGGCTTGGCTGGGGTTTCGGCCTGCACGGCGCGTTCGATTCGG
>NZ_JBOIGG010000057.1:0-2017 GCF_050742655.1 Paraburkholderia sp.
TTTCTGGCGCACACTTTCCAGAAAAGGTTGGATCTGTTGGAACTGCTCGACACGGAGGTCGCTTTCGTAGCGTCTTTTCTTCATCCCTTCAGTATCGGGTACCAAACCGAACTCCGGCTCACTCCCCCAAACCAAGTTCAACTTAGGTATATAAGTCGTAAACCCATGACACGCAACGCGTTATCGATAAATCAAAAACAGGTTCTTAGCAGAGGAGCAGGATGGAGAATTGACCGAAGACGATTACTACCTCATCACAGCACTAGCAAACGATACCTTCTACGGTTGTCTTGTCGAGCGCTTCTCCGATCAGGGAGGCAACTACGCTGGCACGCGAATCAATGTTGGCGAACCAGCCCATCCGATTAACGGCAGCACTTTTATACAGGACGATTCGTCACGCGCCCTGAACCTCACTGATAAACTGAACGCGCCTTTGTTCTAGTTTCATTCCAGCTTTCAACGCCCCAACGCATCGGGGCGTTGAAATGTTTTTCCAAGGAGCTAACCATAGTGCCAGCAGTTCTAAATATGGATTAGGGGAGGCAAATGAACCAACTTTAGCAATACCCGGAAGGCAAGCCGGGGTGATTGATTGGAGGGATGGAGATATTGGAAAGCCTTCTGCAAGGGTTACGTGGGGTGTGCGCGGGGTTTCAGGACCGGCGACGGGGCAAGAATGCGCAATACGGGATGGTGGATGTAGGGCTTGGGGGGTTTGCGATGTTTTTCATGCAGAGCGAGTCGTTTCTGAACCACCAGCGACGTCTGGAGCAGGGTCACCATAGCTCCAATTGCGAGACGCTGTTCGGGATCAGGAAGATACCGGAGGACAACACCATCCGGATGCTGCTGGACGAAGTGGGGCCGGAGAGTTTACAGCCGTGTTTCGACCAGGTGGTGGAAGAGTTGCGTGTGCGGGGCGGTCTGAAGGTGTTTGAACGGCTGGAGGGACGGATTCTGATCGCCCTGGACGGAACCGAATACTTCCGCTCGCAGAAGCTGAATTGTCCGCAATGTCTGAGCCGGCAGCGCAGCAATGGAAAGACGGAGTGGTATCACGCGCTGCTGTCGGGGACCATCGTAGCGCCGGGCCACAACCGGGTGCTGCCGCTGATGCCGGAGTTCATCACCGCGCAGGACGGTGCGGAAAAGCAGGACTGCGAACGCAATGCGGCCAAGCGCTGGCTGGCCGCGCATGGTCGGGGTGTGGCCGCTCTGCGACCGGTCTATCTGGGCGATGCGCTGTTTTCCTGCCAGCCCCTGGCCGCAGCGGTGCTGGCCACGGGCGCGGATTTTCTATTGGTGTGCAAGCCGGACAGCCACAAGATCCTGTACGAGTTTTTGCAAGGCGCGGAGTTGGAGCGGCACACGGCGACCGAGCGCCATCCGGCAAAGGCCCCCAGAACCTATAGCTACCGCTGGATCCAGGGCGTTCCGCTACGTGACGGCAAAGACGCGCTGGAGGTCAACTGGCTCGCCGTCACCATCACGGATGCGGGTGGCAAGACCACCTATAGCGGGGCCTTCGTAACCAGTCTGGCCGTAACCCGGGACAATGTAGCCGAGATCGTGGCTTGTGCGCGGGCCCGCTGGAAGATCGAGAATGAAGGCTTCAACGTGTTGAAAAACAATGGCTATAACCTGGCCCATAACTTCGGCCACGGCAAGAAGTATCTGGCTAGAGTCTTCGCTGCCATGAATCTGTTGGCCTTCGCCTTCCATACCGTCTGCGACTGCCTGGAGCAACTCTGGAAGCAAGCTCGCGACGCCATCGGTACACGCT
This sequence comes from Paraburkholderia sp., assembly GCF_050742655.1. Classification (GTDB taxonomy): domain Bacteria; phylum Pseudomonadota; class Gammaproteobacteria; order Burkholderiales; family Burkholderiaceae; genus Paraburkholderia. The sequence goes on from NZ_JBOIGG010000057.1 coordinate 1,787, forward strand.
CTGGTTTCTTCCGCGACCTTCACACCATCACCGCTTATCTTGTCTTCCCCGACTGGCTAGCCCTCTTCTCTACTCTCATTCAAGGCAAAGCTCCCCCACGGACCCATATTTAGAACTGCTGTGCTCGCTGCTCGATGATGGACGTAACGCCGGGTGGGTTGCAGAATCCAGCGTCGGCCAGAATCAGATCGCCTGGCTGAAAATGAAACCGGCTCAAACGCTCTCCCACCC
>NZ_JBOIGG010000058.1:0-1860 GCF_050742655.1 Paraburkholderia sp.
TGATAGCGTGTATGAAAATCACATCCTATAATCAACATTGCTCGGCTCCTTTTTCCGAGCCTTGGTCGTTCAACAGCTGCCAAGTTTACTCGGAACGAGGAGCCGACAACGTCATCCAATCAGCCCTTTGGCTTTAGGGTAAGAGGAGCCCTAGCAGGCTGCGGAAAAAAGCTCCGCGGGAGTTAGTTTTTGCCTTTTGGTGGAGTGCGTCACGGTTTTTGTTCTTGGTTTTTGTCTGCTCGGGGAGTTGCTGAGCCCCGCTGCACTGTAGCTCGATGCGTTTTCTGCCCGCTGCGGCGGTTTAGGCAGCCTCCGCCGTGAGGTTTCGGATGCGCACCAGGTTGTAGACCGCCGTGGCGAACGTGAACATCCAGCCCACGCGCTCTCTTCCTCGGTAGCGCGTCTGCCGCAGCAACCCGACCGTCTTCAGCCAACCAAACACTTCTTCCACCCGCTTGCGTTTCCTCTGACTGCTCTCGTAGCCCGCATGGCGCGTCGTCCGCCCATCGATCGCGCTCCGCCGGTTGCGGTTGTTCTGTGCCACGTGCGGCGTCACCCCCAGATCCCGCACATCCGCCACGAACTCCTGCACGTCATATCCTTTGTCGCCGCCCACCGTCACGCGCCGTTGTCCGCCCGTCTGTTCCTCGATCATCTCCAGCGCCGCCTCTCGTTCCGCCGTTCCGCTGGCCATCGTCACGCGCGCCTGCACCACCAGTCCGTTGCGGTTCTCCGCCAGCACATGCCCCAGATAGCTCAGCTTCGCTTCCGTCCCTTTCGACTTCCTGTACAGCCGCGCCTGCCGGTCCGTCGTCGATTGATGCGTCTCGTTGCTGCGTTTCTCCCCGTGAAAATCTACCGTCGCATTCCCCCGATCGTCCGGCGGAACCTCGCGCTGCGCTTCCTTCTTCTTGGCCCGAAAACTCTTTTGCCCCGCCCAGGCCTGGATCAGCGTCCCGTCCACCGTGAAGTGCTCGTCCGACAACAGCTCTTTCTCTCGCGCCTGCGCCAGTACCTGCTCGAAAAAAGCTTCCGCGATCTCTCCTTCCAGCAGCCGCTCGCGGTTCTTGGTGAACACCGTTACGTCCCACACCTCATCGTCCATGCTCAGCCCCACGAACCAGCGGAACAACAGGTTGTAGCCCAACTGCTCCATCAGCAGCCGCTCGCTGCGCACGCTGTAGAGCACCTGCAGCAGCAGCGCCCGCAACAATTTCTCCGGCGCAATCGACGGCCGCCCGTAGCGCGAGTACAACTCCGCAAACTGCGGCGACATCTCCTGCAGCGCCGCGTCCACCATTCCCCGCAGTCGCCGCAAGGGATGATCGGAGGGCACCCGCTTCTCCGGGGATATGTAGCTGTACATGCTCTCTTGCTGTTCATCGTGTCCGCGCATGCCTGCTTAGACGATCCCACCCCTCATCTTGTTACGAGCAATCGGACTTTTTCCGCACCCTGCTAGAGCGGCGATTATCTTTGTCCGTTGTTCTTTGCTCAGGCGATTCATAATGATTCAATCATACTTGATCCGCTCAAGCATATCAAGGAGAAAATGGAAAACTTACAAGGTAGGATTTCCTGTCTTTTCTGTAGTGCACCCCGCTAAAACTGGACACCTCAGTTAGGTAAGATCAGGGCCTCCAAACAGGAGGCAACATGGGCAGGAAACCACGTGTAGATCGATCCCCGGAAGAGAAGTGGCAGATCGTGCAGGAAGGCATTAAGAGCGGGACATCCAATACGGATGCCGTAAGTTGATGTTCGGCTGATTGCAGCTTGCGAAAGGAGCCATGTTCAACAAATCACACAGCTTTGGCCTGCCGGAAAGCAAAGGCGATGCCGTCTGCGCCTACCCGGAGC
>NZ_JBOIGG010000059.1:0-1844 GCF_050742655.1 Paraburkholderia sp.
CCTCCAGCCGGGTGATTCAATAAACCGCAGGGAGGGTTGCTGACATTCCGGAGGAGATGGATTCTATTGGCGAATCGCCGTTTGGAGGTGGTTCGCCATGGTTCGCAATTTGTCGGACGCATTGGGGGAGATCGAGGATCGGCGCGAACGCCAGGGACGTCATTACGAGCTACGGTCGATTTTGGCGATCGCGGTTGCGGCTATGTTGGCGGGGTCGAACGATTTGCTTTCGATTTTCCGCTGGGGTCGGCGGCTGCAACCTGAGGCTTTGAAGCTATTTGGCATTGCCCGTGGACGGGCGCCGTGTCACGCGACCTATCCCTATTTCTTTCAAGGGCTTGATGGCGAAGCTTTGGCGCGCGCTCTGGGCCGTTTCGCACGCGGTGCGGATGCGCCCGGGCATATCGCCATCGTCCTTCGACAAGCTCCGGATGAGGGGCAAGACTTTGCGCGGAAGCCGGCGGCCCGATGACCGGCCTTTGCATGTTCTGCCGGCCTTCGCGACCGGCCTTTCGGCCGTGATCGGCGATCTCGCTGTTGCGCCCGACGCCAACGAGATCACGGCGGCAATGGTGGTGTTGAAGGGGTTGCCCCTCATCCTGAGCGAAGCCGAAGGACGATGGAGCGATGATCACCGGCGACGCGATTTTCGCGCGAGCCGCGAGATATGTCGCCATATCCGCGACGCCAACGGGCATGACCTCTTCGCGGTCAAAGGCAACCAGCCGGAATTGGAAAGCAACATCAAAGTCGCCTTCGGCGACCTTTCCCCTTTTAACACATCGGATATATCCGATGTGTCATGTCTGTGACGGACCGCCGCCTTATATTGCGCGCGCAACGAGCGTCGAGAAGGGACATGGCCGGGTCGAGACGCGCCAGATCGCCGTAACGTGGGAGGCCGTCAAACATCTGCAATGGCCCGGCGCGGCGCAAATCATACGCGCTCTCGCGGCGGCGCTGGATCAAGGGAAAAGAAAGCGTCGAGATCGCTTACTTCGTCACCAGCCTGACGCGCGAGCAAGCCTCGCCCGAACCCCTGCTCGCTCTGGCGCGCGAGCATTGGGCCATCGAAACCAAGCTGCACTACGTGCGCGATGTGAGCCTAAGCGAAGATCGATGCAGGGTGCGCGCCGGCGCAAGGGCCCTCGCCTGCATCCGAAATCTCGTCCTCGCAATCATCCGCCGAGCCGGGCTAAGCGTGCCCGAAGCCCGCGACAATTTCCGCGAAGACCGCCAAGCCGCAATCTCCGCCGTCACGGGAAGAGTTCTTTGAATGACCCTGCGTGTCGAGGAAGTGGCATTGCCAACATCCGTCGAAAGTAGCAATCTCGGCGTCAGCACGGGCGTCATCCGGTGGATATCGGCCAATAAGAAGCGTACGCCCAAAACCAGAAGCTCGGGCAAGCGCGGAGCGGATATTATCGTACGCTGCATTAGGGTCAAGAAATTCACACTTACCGCTACCTGTTTTATTTACAGTTGAGAATTCATGGACGGCGGTGTGGCACGTTGGAGATCGTGGAAGATGAAATCCTATCCGTCGGCGATTGGGATCGTCACAATCAGCCGCTCGCCGCGGGCTTTGACGAGCGTTCTTTTCTTCGGATCCGGCGTTGCCGCGCTGCTCTATCAAATCGCATGGCAGCGTATGCTTTTTGGCTGGTACGGTGTCGACCTTGACTCGGTCAGTGCCATCGTTTCGATTTTCATGCTTGGGCTTGGGCTCGGCGCCATTACCGGCGGCTGGCTCGCAGATCGGTTTCAACGATACCGCATTTTCATCTTCTCATTGATGGAGCTCACGATCGCAATCTTCGGAATCTTCAGTCTCGATGTAATTG
>NZ_JBOIGG010000060.1:0-1820 GCF_050742655.1 Paraburkholderia sp.
CTTCTCCGGGGCATTTCGTCGCCCCAGGGTCATTCAAAGAATCTTTCCGGTTACGGCGGCGATTGCGGCGGCGCGGTCTTCGCGGAAGTTCTCGCGGGTCTCTGGGACGCGCAACCCGGCGCGGCGGATGAGGGTGAGGACGAGATTGCGCAGGGTCGCGAGCGGCCTGGCGCCGGCGCGCACCCTGCATCGATCTTCGTTTAAGCTCACGTCGCGGACGTAATGGAGGGTGTTCTCGATCGCCCAATGCTCACGGGTCACGGCGAGCAGACGTTCCGGCGAGGCTTCGTCTCGCGTCAGGCTGGTGACAAAGTAAGCGATCTCGACGCTTTCCCTTCCCTTGATCCAACGTCGCCGCTCGATGCGGATAATCTGCGCCGCGCCGGGCCATCGCAGATGTTCGACGGCTTCGCTTGTGACGGCGATCTCGCGCGTCTCCACGCGGCCATGACCTTTCTCGACGCTCTTTGCGCACGCAAGATCGGGCGGCGCGCCGTCACAGGGGGGAAAGGTCGCCGAAGGCGGTCTTGATGTTGCTTTCAAGCTCGGGCTGATTGCCTTTCACCGCGAAGAGATAATGGCCCTTGGCGTCGCGGATGTGGCGGCAAATCTCGCGTTGGGTGAAGATGGCGTCGCCAGTGACGATCGCTCCTTCGAGCGGCAATCCCTTCAAAAGCGTCATCGCCGCCGTGATTTCGTTGGCCTCGGGCGCGACGACGAGGTCGCCGATCACCCCTGAAAGCCCGGTCGCGAAGGCGGACAGAACATGCAAAGGCTTGGCGTCGAGCCGCCGGCTGCCGCGCAACGTTTTGCCGTCGATCGCGATATGTCCTGGCGCATCGGCGCCGAGCGCAAAACGGCCCAGGGCGTGGGACAGCGCCTCGGCGTTGAGCCCTTGAAAGAAATAATGATAGGTCGCGTGACAGGGCGCGCGCCCGCTTGCAATCCCAAACAGCTTCAAGGCCTCTGGCTTCAGCCGTCGCCCCCAGCGGAAAATCGACAGAAGATCGTTCGATCCCGCGAGCATTGCGGCGAGCGCGACGCCCAAAATAGACCGAAGCTCGTAGTGACGGCCCTGACGCCCGCGCCGATCCTCGATCTCCCCCAACGTGTCCCATAAAGTCCGAACCATCACGAACCACCTCCAAAATGGCGATTCGCCAATAGAATCCATTACCCGCCGCCTGTCAGCAACCCTCCCTGCGGTTTATTGAATCACCCTGCTTCCAGATGCGCTGGATGGTGCGCAAGGAAAGCCCCATGGTCCGAGCCATCGCCCGGCCGGTCCAGTGGGGGGTCTCGCCGGGCGGCTCGGCGCAGGTGAGCGCCAACCCCCTGGCCACCGGGCTGGCCGGCACAGGCGCCTTGCCCGGCGGGCGAAGCCAGCTTGGGGCTCCGGCCGGCATTGCCGGCTGGAGAAGCTGGCGGAGGGGGGTCTTGTCGCGCAGGAGAGCGTCCCCGCCTTCCTCGGCATAGCGCCGTTGCCAGCGCCAGACCGCCGGGCGGCCGCCGCCGGCCCGACGAGCGACATCCAGCACCGGCAGTCGTTCCGCCGAGCCGAGAATGATGCGGGCGCGCTGAACGTGCTTCAGCGGCCGGCTACGATCGCCGCCAATCGCGGCAAGTCGCGCGCGGTCCTCGGCTCCAACGATCACACAGACATCCTGGGCCACGCCCATAGATCTCGCATACCCGGGCGCCTTTGTGAATCCTACGTTTGCGTCAGTGCAGTAGTGGCCTTAGTCATCTAAAAGATGGGATCGAGATGCTTGAGCTTAAGGCGGGCGTCTTCGGTTGTGAACGGCCCGTCGGCTTTGGCG
>NZ_JBOIGG010000061.1:0-1673 GCF_050742655.1 Paraburkholderia sp.
GGTGTGTTTTGCGCCTAGAAAGTCCGCAATTTCAGATTGTCAAAGAACAATTAGTATTATCATTTAGATAATACATTTATTAAATATATATCATATATGATGAGATTGTCAAGGGGGGAAATTGTATGGTGCTCTGAAGGAAAAACCCCACCCTTGCTTTCGCAAGGATTGCTTTCGCAAGGAGTGATTGGATAAGAGCGAAGGCTGCATAGCCTACCCTAAACAGAGTCTTTGGGTTGAGGACGGAAAGACGCTGGGGAAGGAAGGAGCCTTCGCATGATGATTATAGGATGTGATTTTCATCCGAGCTGGGAGCAGGTGGCGTGGTTAGACACAGAGACGGGAGAGACGGGGGAGCAGAAGCTGATGCACGGGAGCGGGGAGGCGGAGCGGTTCTACCGAGAGCTGGCAGGGCCGGCGCTGGTGGGGATGGAAGCCACGGGCAACTGTCACTGGCTGGTGGACCGGCTGGCGGAGCTGGGGCACGAGCTGTGGGTGGGGGATGCGGCGCAGATCCGGGCCCGCTATGTACGCCGGCAGAAGACGGACAAGCGGGATGCGGCGCACATTTTGAAGCTGCTGCTGGAAGGACGCTTCCCGCGCATCTGGATGCCGTCGAGCGCGGTGCGGGATCAGCGGCAGTTGCTGCTGCACCGCTCCAAGCTGGTGCAGATGCGGGCGCGGGTGAAGAACGAGTTGCAGCATCTGGCGTTGAATAAGGGCCTGCAGCGCCAGGCGCGGCTGTGGAGCGCGGCGGGACAGAAGCTGCTGCGCGAGTTGCCGTTGCAGCCGTGGGCCAGTCGGCGGCGGGAAGATCTGCTGGGATTGCTGAACCAGTTCAACCAGCAGATCGAGCCGTTAGATCAAGCCGTGGCCGAAGCCGCGCAGCAAGACGCCGGGGCGCGTCTGCTGCTGACCCAGCCCGGGGTGGGGCCGGTGACGGCGCTGGCGTACGTGCTGACCCTGGGCGAGGTGAAGCGTTTCCCGCGCGGCAAGCAGGTGGCCAGCTATCTGGGGCTGATCCCGCGCGAGCACAGCTCGGGCGGACGGCAAAAGCTGGGTTCGATCAGCAAGCAGGGCAACCGCATGATGCGCATGCTGCTGGTGGAAGCGGCGCACCAGGCGGTGCGTTATGACCCGGAGTTTCGCAAACAGTATCAGCACCGCTGCCACTCCATGCCCAAGAACGTGGCCCAGGTGGCGGCAGCGCGCAAGTTGGCGGTACGGCTCTACTGGATGCTGCGCACGCAAACGCCGTATCCGGAGATCGTTCGCATCGAGAGCAGCCCGCGGGTGCCCCTGGCCGGCGCGAGCTAGGCCGCAGGATTGATTGGGCGCTCTCGCATCCCGTAAAGGCGGGATGTTCGCATAGAAGAATCATGGCCGCTGTAGGAGGCCGAATCGATGGTTGGTGGAACGGTTTCCACCGGGATGTGATTCAGCGTGAGATTTCCAGAGCCTTTCGTCCTCACCCTCTCTGGACCAATCTGCGGTGCTATGCGCACCGCGCAGGAGAACTTTGTCCTTGACAACGCCTTCGCTCTTATCGAGGGGCACCCTCGAGAGTGTTTATGACGAAAAAATACATTCGGGCAGAAAGTATAGGCTAGCCATCTCCATCATCTATTTTTATGCTGCAAGTGCCAATATGTACCATCGAAGGAAATCTTACC
>NZ_JBOIGG010000062.1:0-1633 GCF_050742655.1 Paraburkholderia sp.
CGTTTTACTTCGGCATCTTGCCGGTTGTCGCGGGCGCGGGCCAGCAACTGGGGGTGCCGCCGATCCAGGTGGCGCAGGCCGCGTTGCTGGGACAGATGACGACGGGGTTTCCGGTCAGCCCGTTGACCCCCGCGACGTTCCTGCTGGTCGGACTCGCCGGTGTCGAGCTGTCCGATCACCAGAAGTTCGCCATACCGTTTCTGTTCGCCGCGTCGGTGCTGATGACGATCGCGTGCGTCGTGCTTGGCGTGTTTCCCCTCTGAGCCGCATCCGCGCGCGACGCGATGAACACCCGTTTCACTGAACAACAGGAAAGCACGATGACGATAGCGTTCGACACGAACGAGCCACCGGCGACGGGTCCACTGGCCGGAGTCCGCGTCGTGGATATGACGTCCGTAGGAATGGGCCCCTATGCCACGCAGATTCTCGGCGACATGGGCGCGTCCGTGATCAAGATCGAATCGCCTGAAGGCGATGTCTTTCGTCATACCGCGCCCGCGCGTCATCCGTCGATGGGTGCTGCCTTCCTGAACCTGAACCGCAACAAGCGCTCGCGGGTCCTGAATCTGAAAGTGGACGACGATCTGCTTGCGTTGAAACAGCTGATCGAAGGCGCCGATGTATTCGTCTCCAATGTCCGGCCCGCATCGTTGCAACGGCTCGGTCTCGATTATGCGTCGTTGCAGCGCTCGAATTCTCGCCTGATTTACTGCGGGGCCTACGGTTATTCGGAAGCGGGACCTTACGCGGGACGCCCTGCATTCGACGACATCATCCAGGCTAAAAGCGGCATGGCGCACTTCCAGGGCGCCAATAGCGGGAACGGTCCGCAGTACGTGAACACGATTCTCGCGGACAAGGTGGCCGGACTCACGATTGCGTACGCGATACCGATGGCACTCTATGAACGCGAGCGTTCAGGCTTGGGGCAGGCGATCGAAGTGCCGATGTTCGAAACCCTCGTGTCGTTTCTCGCGGTCGAGCAACTGGCGGGTCAAACCTTTGTCCCGTCTCTGGCGGATGCAGGCTATGCCCGCGTCATGTCGCAACATCGCCGTCCGTACCGGACGCTCGACGGCTATCTCGCGCTGCTTCCCTATACGACCGGTCAATGGCAGCGTTTTTTCGCGCTTGCCGGCAGGACCGATCTGGCTGGTGAGCGGAAGTTTTCGAGTGCGGCGCAACGCAGCGAGAACATCGACGAACTGTACGAGGCGCTAGCGGAAATCGTTTCTACCCGAACGACCGCTGCGTGGCTGACGCTGCTCGAGGAGGCGGACATCCCGCACTCCGAGGTCGCAACGTTCGACGATCTGATCGACGACGAACATCTGAATGCGACCGGCATGATCTACGAGTACGAACATCCGACCGAAGGAAAGCTGCGCGGTGTTGGCATACCGACGAAGTTTTCGCGGACGCCGGGGAATATTCGCGTTGCGGCGGAGGAGCTGGCTTCAGACAGTTAAGCACGGCCGACGCCGGAGTACGGCGCTAAAGCATTAACTCTGGTCGACAGCAACTATCTTGAGACGAGCAATGTCACGCGTCATGGAAGTCCGACTGCCAGGGAGTGTTGGAGCGAACCATTGCGTTAAGCGTGATGAGCAGTTTGCGCATGCAGGCGACA
>NZ_JBOIGG010000063.1:0-1560 GCF_050742655.1 Paraburkholderia sp.
GTACACGCCACCGCGATAGACGCCGCCGCGGTACACGCCGCCGCCGTACCCGACCGCGGGGTATCCCGCTACGTTGGGCCGGCAGCCTCCATAGGGACCCCGGTGAAATCCCAGGCCACATCCTCCCGCGACCAGCGTCACATAGGACCTCTGGTTAGGAATCGGTGATATTGAAAATGCGTTGGCATCAAAGGCGACCATAATGGTGGCCAAGGCGCCGATCACGCCCGCTCCGCAAAGTATCCTGTGCAAGGCTCGTTCCTCCTAGTAGTGAAGAAAAACCGCAAAATGCAGTCGAAGACCCGGTTTCAGCGGCGGGCACTCATATGATCGTAGCATCAGTCGACGGCCGAAATCTAGTCGAAGAACCTCACCACTCGATTCCCCCGCCGGGTTCGCCATGGCCGCTCGATCAATAGACCGCAATATGCTTGATAATTATGCCTGAATCGTCGAATTCGCTCAGCAAAATAACAGGTCATCCGTGGAATGCGGGATAAGATACATTTGCCACACCAGCCCTAGGTTGTTTAGTCCCACGTTGTGCTGGTGTACGGTATAGCCGGCTACAACGGGAGGGATTATGGGACAAGTTTTACACGGATGCGCCCGCACGACAGAGGCAGTGCGTCGAGCGATACAGCATAGCCAAAAGAGCCTGAACGCGCTGGCTGAACAGTACGGGATCAACCCGAAGACGGTTGCCAAGTGGAAGAAGCGCGCCTTCGCCAACGATGCCCCGATGGGGCCGAAGGACGTGCGCTCGACGGTTTTGACGCAGGAAGAAGAAGCCGCCATTGTCGCTTTCCGTAAATACACGCTGCTGCCGTTGGATGATTGCCTGTATGCCTTGCAGCCAAGCATTCCGCATCTGACGCGCTCATCCCTGCATCGCTGTCTGCAAAGGCATGACATCAGCCGGTTGCCAGAAGTTGAGGGCGACAAAGTAAAGAAACAGAAGTTCGCCACGTACCCGATTGGCTACTTCCATATCGACATCGCCGAAGTGCAAACGGAAGACGGCAAACTGTATATGTTCGTGGCCGTCGATCGCACCTCGAAGTTCGCTTATGCCGAGCTTCATCCTCGCGCGACACGCATGATCGCCAAGGACTTCCTCGATAAGCTGACCAAAGCCGTGCCCTACAAGGTCCACACCGTTCTGACCGATAACGGCATTCAGTTTGCCAAGCGCGAAGGCACGGAAACTTACTGGAACATCCCCTTTGATCGTCTTTGCCACGCCCTTGGCATCGAACACCGTCTAACCAAGGTCAATCATCCGTGGACGAATGGCCAGGTCGAACGCATGAACCGCACCATCAAGGACGCTACCGTGAAGCGGTATTACTATCAATCACACGACCACCTTAAACACCATCTGCACACGTTCCTAATGGCCTGCAACTTCGCCAAACGCCTCAAAACTCTCAAAGGTCTGACCCCCTATGAATACATCTGCAAAATCTGGACGAAAGAGTCGGATCGATTTAATGTCAATCCGTTCCAGCACAACGTGGGACTAAACACCTAGGTATCACGGCGACCTCTCCGCATGAC
>NZ_JBOIGG010000064.1:0-1557 GCF_050742655.1 Paraburkholderia sp.
CTCACGCATCAGGCGGTCTATCGCGCGAGCGGCGATCCGGCGCTCGATACCGCCTGGCTCGCGGCGGTCCGCCGCGCGGCGCCTTTTCCCGCTCCGCCGAGAGGCCTGCCGCATGGTTTTATTCTACAATTTTCGAACCAGGATTAACCCCGCGTTCCCGCGAGAGCCGCCTGTGTCGAGGAATTAGTATTGCCAAAATCCGTTGGCAGCGGCAAGCTCGGCGTTAATAAGGCCGTCCCCGGAGGATGGCGGTTCAAGCGGCGAAGGTCATTGCGGAAGAGGTCATGGCAGGGCATTATTATCACACCCAGCGCGGCACCTTGATGCTGACGGTGTTGCCACTTGCGGCTCTACTTACCGGGTTGCCTGGGATCTTGGCGATGACCCTTCGACCGGGGCATTGGCCTTGGTTGCTGCTCGCACCGTCCGCCCTGTGTTGTGGGTTGGCGTGGCTCTTCTCGTCCCTGACGGTAGAAGTAAGCGGCACCGGGATTCGCTGGTATTTCGGGCCAGGACTTTGGGATTATCGCGTTGCGCTCTCCGATATCGAAGGCGTCCGGATCGTGCGCAACACTTGGCTGAACGGCTTTGGAATCAGGATGGGCACAGGCCGGCGCCTCTATAACGTCTCCGGGCTCGACGCAGTCGAACTGCGCCTCAAGACTGGCGACATTGGCGGCATCGGCACCGATGATCCCCACGGGCTAGTGTAGAGTCTCTCAAATAGCCTTACATTTTTGCAGCGCCATGCGGGCGGATTGGATTTTGCGGAGAATGTCTTCGCCTTTGGCGGTCCAGACATAGCGTTTTGGATTGGCGTTACGATCGGCCAGGAAGGCCTGGATGGTGGCGGCCAATTCGCGGACGGAAGTAAAGCTGCCTTCGCTGATCGTTTGCGTAACATCGCGGAAGAAGCGCTCGACCAGATTAAGCCAGGACGATGATGTCGGGGTGAAGTGCAGGTGAAAACGGGGGTGGCGTGCCAACCATGCCTTGACCGCCGGGTGTTTATGGGTCGCGTAATTGTCGGCGACGATGTGGATAGCAAAATCCTTGGGCGTCTCACGGTCAATCTTGCGCAAAAAAGCCAACCATTCCTGATGCCGATGTTTTTGAGCGATCCTGGATATCAACTTGCCTTCAAGATAATTGAGCGCCGCAAACAACGTCAATGTGCCATGCCGCGTATAATCATGCGTGCGCGTCTTGATATGGCCTATACCCAAGGGTAGCCCTGGTTGGCTGCGTTCCAGGGCCTGACATTGGCTCTTTTCATCGCAGCATAGGATCAAGGCTTTCTCTGGCTCTTTGAGATAGAGCCCGATCACATCCCAGAACTTTTCAACAAATGCCGGATCGTTCGAGACCTTGAACGTCCGCGATACATGTGGCTTGATGTCATTGGCCGCCCACAAACGTTGCACTGTGGCCTTGGATAAACCGGCGGCTTTAGCCATCGTGCGACAGCTCCAGCGCCCCAGCGCTTTGGGCGGCCGGCCTACCTCTTCCAGAACACGGCGGATTTTATCCGTGGGCAAACTGGCCTTGCGCCCACGT
>NZ_JBOIGG010000065.1:0-1542 GCF_050742655.1 Paraburkholderia sp.
ATATTGCGCCAGCATCGGCGACAAATTTGGCCCGGCGGCGCCATCAGCGAGAGGCCCGCCCGTTGCTCGAAAAGGCTCTTGCGGCGGCACGGTAGTGGTAGCAGCGCGTTTCAGCATGGGCCAGAACCTAAGCAGACCTGCGCTGATTGGCCAACGGGAAGGTTTCGTGATTCAGTCTCTGGAGGTGATTCGGAGGCCCTCACATGTCAGGCAAATCTCCTTTGGCGGCCAGTGCCGAGCAGCGTGACGCTCTGAAGCGGCTGGCGGTTTCCGTGAACCGCGCGGAGGCCGACCGGGCGCGCGCGATCCTGCTTTCGCTTTCCGGCTGGAAGAGCGCGGCGATCGGCGAGGTTTTCGGGGTGCGCGAGGACACGGTGCGCGACTGGCGCTCTTCGTTCATGCGCGAAGGCTTGGCCGGCATCGAGCGACACCCCGCTCCCGGCTGTTCTCCGGTAAAAGCGGAGGCGGCGCTTGCGGTCGCGAGCGAACTGTTCGCCGCGCCGGTTGAAAATCGGATCAACTGGACCTTGCCGCGCCTGTCGGAGGAAATCGAACGGCGCACCGGGCATCGCATCTCGCATTCACGGCTGTCGGTGGTGCTGCGTAAAAAAGGGGCTTTGCCTGCAAGCGACCCCGCCACACGCTGAAAGGCCGGCAGGACGCCGAGGCCGTGGAGCGGTCCGGCCTGCGTCTTCAACTGATGAAGCAACAAGCGCTGGCGGGCGACATTGTGCTGCTGTTCGCCGATGAATCGGAGGCGTTGACCCATCCTTATCTGGCCCGCGCCTGGGCGAAACGGGGAGCCGACTTGCGCGTTCCGGCTCCGGGCCAGGCACAAAAGATCGCCATGATGGGCGCGCTCGACTTCGTTTCCCGCCAGCTTACTGTCGTGACCTCGCAAACCAAACGCAGCGCCGATTTCATCGCCCTGCTCGAACGGCTCGATCGAATCCATGGCCCCAAGCCGGGAGCGGCGTGCAAACCCGTCACCATCGCCCTGGACAATGGACCCATACACACCAGCAAAGCGACGCGCGCCGCGCTGGCCGAGCGCAAGCACTGGCTCACGCCCGAATGGATGGCCAAATATGCGCCCGAACTCAACGACATCGAGCGCGATTGGAAAACCCTCAAGACGCATCATCTCGCCCACAAAACCTTCCACAACAGGGATGACCTGAAAATCGCGATCGACGCCGACATCGAGGCCATCAATTCAACCCGAAAATCGCATCCGTTGGCCAAGCAGCGAATCTTTGCTTAGCCGGTCGCCGGCCAAGGGGCGCACCACGACCACCCCTTGATCCGGGCCTATGGCGATGCTGCGAGCATAGTGGCCGGGGGCCACGATCTCGACCCCGGGAATGGCGCGATGGCTCAGGAACCCGGCCATGGCGTCCCAGTCATAGGGCGGCCGATAGGGCAGACGGAGCGAAAGCCCAACGCCGCCACGCGCCGAGACCTCCTCCGCATTTCCGCGCCGCAGGGCGCTGGGCGGACGATTGTAGAGGATTTGGAAGGTCTCGTTGAAGCGGCGGATGC
>NZ_JBOIGG010000066.1:0-1481 GCF_050742655.1 Paraburkholderia sp.
GGTCATAGCCGTTCCTTGATGAAGAGCGCGCGTCGCCTAGGTCACGCTTGGCTACAATTCTTTCCCCATGGTCTCGTCCCCAACCACTCACTATCAATTCCATCGTGCCCTCCCTTAAAAGCATCTTGGGAACCTCGAACAATTACGATTTTGTCGTTGACGCGACCATCGCTGCGGCACGACGGTCATTTTCGCTGTTGATTTGACGCCGATGCATCTCTGCTTTTTGCGGTGGCGCCTCGTTTAGGGCGCGTCAGGCGGGTTGCTCTGTTATGCGGCAGCCATCCGCTCCAACGTTACAAGCCGGCGAATGTTGTAGGCGAGGTTCTGCAGGCCGATCTTGACTTTCGCCCGCACCATACCGATCGTCCGTACAATCCGACCACCCGGCGATGTTTCCTGAGCACCGAACACGTGTTCGATGCGAGCCCTAACCTTGCTCTTCTGCTGGTTCGCGGTCTCCTGTGCTTTCGATAGCGCATGATTGCGGCTCGCACGCTGATGAATGCGGCTGCGCAAGCCGCGCGCCTTGAGCTTCGCTTCGATCGCGGTAGAGCGATACGCGCTGTCCGCGTACACGTCTGCAGACGTGTTGGTCTTGTTGAGAAGTCCATCGAATTTCCGGCTGTCATGCACGCTCGCGTCGGTCACCTCGTAGTGACGGATCAGCTTGTGCTTGGCATCCGCATTCACGTGGTTTTTGTAGCCGTAAAAGCTCTTACCGTGCTTCTTGGTCCAGCGTGCATTCTTGTCTTTCTGCCGGTTTTTCGCGGGGTTCTTCTGCCATTCCTTTGGTGTCTTGCCGGCCTTCACGGCCTCATTCTCTTCCCGGCTATTACGCTGCTTGGGAACCGGCACGATCGTGGCGTCAATCATCTGGCCGCCGCGTGCAATGTAGCCCTCCGCCTCCAAATGCCGGCTAAAGCGTTTGAACAGCTTCTCGATCAGCCCGGCCTTACCCAGCGCTTCACGGAACAGCCACAGCGTCGTGCCGTCGGGAACGCGATCCTCAATGCCAAGTCGCAGAAACCGAGTGAACGACATGCGGTCGCTCACTTGATACTCGATCTGCTCGTCGGAAAGGTTATACAGCGATTGCAGCACTAGCATCCGAAACATAACGATAACATCGATCGGTTTGCGGCCAGCGTTGCTCTTCTTGTCCTCTGCCGGCGTCAACACCGCCACCTCAATCTCGCTACGAAAGCTCTCGAACGGTACCACCCGATCGATCATCTCCAGCGGATCGCCTTTCGCAGAAATCGCCGCCAGTCGCTTGTCCGCATCGAAAAATCCGAGCTGCCCCATCGCTCCCCACCTCTGCGAATCTTGTCATCCGCAGTCAGACTCGCACAAAACTTGCTAAAGTCGCTATTTTTCGAGGTGCCCTTAAGAGTGATCAAGCACGCGCGGCGAATACATGCCGTTACGGTGCAGCCGGGTCGGGTTACCAGACAAGTCGTGGTAGGTCACCGCGCCTT
>NZ_JBOIGG010000067.1:0-1449 GCF_050742655.1 Paraburkholderia sp.
CTCACCCATTAGGTGAGTCTCGCAGAACCTACCCCACCCACGCCACTCCTGGCTTCTATCCTCTTCTACTGCCTTTGATCGCCGCCTTTAGGCTCAGACACGGCTCCAGCCCGGCAAAGAACTTCGCGGCCTCGCCGCTCCTTCGCTATATTCCAGCGTATCGTCGTGACTTTCATCCCGGCACCCCTTCATGCTTCGAGACTACCAACTCGCTTCGTCCAGACGGTCCATTCCATTAGGTCAGATGCAGTTGGCGACTGGGTTTTGTGTCCTCGAGATAAGTTCGTCAAGTTCGCTGACGGACTTGATCTTGGCTGGCAGAATAAAGGTGATCACTACTGTCCGGCTATAAATCGAATAGACTGGGTATCCGTTTGACTCACCATACCCCAATCCGTAGTATTCGAGGATGGAAGATTACCCTCGGAACTTGAGAGAGTTCGACCTCCGCTTCGGAAGCGAGGAAGCCTGTCGGCATTATTTGCTGCAACTGCGCTGGCCGGATGGCTTCCGCTGTCCGCGCTGTGGTTGCCGGGAGAGCTTGCCGGTAAAGACGATACTGCTGCGATGCTGTGGCTGTCGCCATCAAGCATCGGTGACCGCGGGAACAATTTTCCAGGACACCCGCATTTCTCTTCGGATGTGGTTTCAAGCGATGTGGTGGGTGACGACTCAGAAGAACGGGGCCAGTGCGTTGGGTCTGCAACGCATCCTGGGGTTGAACCGGTATGAAACCGCCTGGACCATGTTGCATCGGCTGCGCCGTGCCATGGTCAGGCCGGGTCGCGATTTGCTCACGGGCCGAGTGGAGGCAGATGAATGCTATCTGGGCGGTCCGGAGGAGGGATTGCCCGGCCGACACAATCTGGACAAAGCGCTGGTTGTGGTTGCCGCTCAGGAGGATGGACCGGGGATCGGCAGAATTCGCATGCGCCAAATTCCTGACGCTTCGGCCGCAAGCCTGATGCCCTTTGTACAGGACTCAGCAGCTCCGGGGAGCGTTGTCCACACCGACGGCTGGCTGGGGTATTCGCCTCTCAAGGCAAAAGGCTTCCAGCACGAGGTCACGTTGCTCAAGGGGAAAAAGGAGGCCGCCTCGGAACTGCTGCCTCGGGTTCATCTTGTGATCTCCCTGCTCAAGCGGTGGCTGATGGGAACTCACCAAGGAGCGGTAAGCCATAAGCATCTGGACTACTATCTGGATGAGTTCACCTTTCGATTTAACCGTCGACGATCCAGGAGCCGTGGCAAACTTTTCTTTCGCCTTGCGCAGCAAGCTGTCGCCGTCGATCCCGTTACCAACCATCAAATCATTCATCCCCTTCTCCTGGAGTCGGAAGGCAAAACACAAGCCGTTGGGGTATGGTGAGTCAAACGGATACCAAGTTAGCCAGATTGGGTCAGGCGGGAGCGAGCGAGCCGGATCTCTGAAATCTACGCAGCCAGCAC
>NZ_JBOIGG010000068.1:0-1442 GCF_050742655.1 Paraburkholderia sp.
TGCAGGAGCATTCATGAAAACGCTGTTTTTGCAGGCCCCGTCGTACGACGGATTCGATGGCGGCGCGGGTTCGCGCTATCAGGCCAAACGCGAGGTCCGCTCGTTCTGGTATCCGACGTGGCTCGCACAGCCCGCGGCACTCGTGCCGGGCAGCCGGGTGCTCGATGCGCCGGCCGACGGTCTGTCGGTCGACGCGACGCTCGACATCGCGCAGCAGTACGACCTCGTCATCATTCACACCAGTACGCCGTCCTTTCCCACCGATGCGCTCTTCGCCGTTGACCTGAAAAAGCGCCACCCCGGCGTGATGGTCGGCATGGTCGGCGCCAAGGTCGCAGTCGATCCGCATAACTCGCTCACCGCAAGCGACGCGATCGACTTCGTCTGCCGCGAGGAATTCGACTTCACCTGCCAGGAAGTGGCCGAAGGCAAGCCGCTTGCGGGCATCCTGGGCCTGAGCTGGCGTGCCGCCGACGGTTCGATCGAACACAACGCCGCGCGTCCGATCCTCGAGAACATGGACGAGCTGCCGTTCGTCGCGCCCGTGTACAAGCGCGACCTGAAGATCGACAACTACTTCATCGGCTACCTGAAGCATCCGTACGTATCGATCTACACGGGCCGCGGCTGCCGCTCGAAGTGCACGTTCTGCCTGTGGCCGCAGACGGTGGGCGGGCACCGCTACCGCACGCGCTCGGTGGAGAACGTGCTCGAAGAGGTGAAGTGGATCCGCGACAACATGCCCGAGGTTCGGGAGATCATGTTCGACGACGACACGTTCACGGACTTCAAGCCGCGCGTCGAGGAGATCGCACGCGGGCTGGGCAAGCTGGGCGTGACGTGGTCGTGCAACGCGAAGGCGAACGTGCCGTACGCGACGCTGAAGATCATGAAGGAGAACGGGCTGCGCCTGCTGCTGGTGGGCTACGAATCGGGCGACGACCAGATCCTGCTGAACATCAAGAAGGGGCTGCGCACGGACATCGCGCGGCGCTTCAGCGAAGACTGCCGCAAGCTGGGGATCAAGATCCACGGCACGTTTATTCTCGGCTTGCCGGGCGAGACGCAGGAGACGATCGCGAAGTCGATCGAGTACGCGAAGGAAATCAACCCGCACACGATCCAGGTGTCGCTGGCGGCGCCGTACCCGGGCACGACGCTGTACCGGCAGGCGGTGGAGAACGGGTGGCTGGAGGAAAACAAGGTGATCAACCTGGTGAGCCGCGAGGGGGTGCAGCTGGCGGCGATCGGGTACCCGCACCTGTCGCGCGACGAGATCTATCACCAGCTCGAACGCTTCTACAAGCAGTTCTATTTCCGGCCGTCGAAGATCTGGGAGATCGTGCGCGAGATGCTCACGAGCTGGGAGATGATGAAGCGGCGCCTGCGCGAAGGCGTCGAGTTCTTCCGCTTCCTGCGCGCGCACGAGGCATGATCGCGCG
>NZ_JBOIGG010000069.1:0-1366 GCF_050742655.1 Paraburkholderia sp.
GCCTGGGGGTTATGTCGAGCAGGATTTTTTCGCCAATGCCTGCGCGGTGGGAGAAACCCGCCTGCCGCCGCTCGAACTCCTTGCCGCGACCAATGCGGTTGAGATCGACATGGGCCGGAAACCGTCGGTCCGCTGGGGGCCGCGCCTCATCGACATCGATATTCTTTTCCACGGCGACGCGACTTTCGCGCATGCCCAATTGAATTTGCCGCACAAGGATCTTTTCGAACGCGCTTTCGTTTTGGTGCCCTTGGCCGAAATCGCGCCTCACTTACACATCTCAGGGCGTTCCATCGCAAAGGCCGCCACGCGTTTCGCCGGCGAGCCAATCGAAAAATGCAGGGGAATCGGGTGAAGGAATCATGCGGCGATGAGGCTTGCGAGGAAATCGTCGTCCCATGCGGCGACCTTGCGTCTGAGGCGCAGGGAGTCCTTGCTTGGAGCTTTTCGGATCAGGTTGTGGGCCATGTGCTTGATGGTGGTGAAATTGGCCGGAGCATGACCGGTACGGATGCGGCACTCATCGTCTCGGAAGATCATGTCCATCACCCAGTGCAGGCTGTTCTCCACCGTCCAATGGCTGCGCACGATCGGTCCCAGGAGGTTGGCCAGCAACACCAGCGAGGTGATGTAGAAGCGTGTTTCTTGCTCGATCCTGTCGCCGATCTCACGGATGCTTTCGACGATGACGACGCCCTTCAAGCCTGGCCAGTCATGCCGTTCCTGTAGCCAGGCGACGTCGTGGATGACAGTGGTGGTCCGCGTTTCGATGCGGCCGTGATCGGCGTCGACCGTGTGGTCCCGGCTGATTTTGGCGTCCTTGAAATCATTGACCTTCTGTTCGGCCACGAAGACCTCGACATCCTCGCGCAACGAGCCTTGGTTGCCCTTGAGCGCGAGGACGTAACCGGCCTTCTTGTCCAGGATATTCTGGGCGATGTGGCGCTGGCAGCCCATGGCGTCGATAGTCACGATAGCGCCCTCGATCGACAGCATCTCCAGGAGCTTGGGGATGGCGACGATCTCGTTGGACTTGTCCGCCACCTTGACCTGGCCGGGCACGAGACGCTGGCGCGCGGCAAAGGCCGAGACCATGTGGATGGGGACCTTGCCCTTCTTCTGGTAGGACCGGCGCACGGTCTTGCCATCAATGGCGATCACCCCGGCCGGCGCCCCGGTGAGGGCCGCCACCCAGGCGACAAAGCAGCGTTGGAACGCCTCGGCATCGAGCGAAGCGAAGATGTCGCCGAGATGATCGTGCGAAGGCGTGCCGTCGCGAAATGACCGGAACCGGCGCAAAAGATCGAGCTTTTTGGCCCCAAACCGGGCGATGTCGACGAACGTTTCCGCCCCAGCCAGCACCGCG
>NZ_JBOIGG010000070.1:0-1284 GCF_050742655.1 Paraburkholderia sp.
CGCGAAGACTTCATAAGGGTACTTCTAACAATGGATATTTTTAGCGTGACATGAGCCAAAAGCAGAGGTTTCATGGAACATGCAGCACGCCCTGCTCTTGAAGCGGATGTTTTTCTATCGGTTTGGGCTCCTGCCTGCTGCTAAAACCGTCGTTTTTTCATCAAGCGGGCGCAGCTTGCCCCCTGGTTTTCAAAAAGGTGAAGCGAGAGATATTGTAGGCCAGGTTTTCAAGGCCGATTTTGGCGCGCGCACGGGCAATGCCGATGGTGCGAACGAAACAACCGTTCATCGAGGTTTCGATGTGGCCGAATACATGCTCGACACGGACGCGCACACGGGACTTTTCCGTGTTGGCGGCTTTCTGTTCTTCGGCAAGAGGTTTGTTTCGATACGCCCGTTCGTGAATATGGGACGTATACTCTTTGTCCTTCAATCTTTGTTCCTGCTCTTCGGAGCGATAGGCGCTATCGGCCCACAGGTCATTGCTGTCATTGTTTGGATCAAGAACATTCTCCAGTTCCTGACTATCGTGAACGCTGGCTCCGGTCACCGTGTAGCGGCGAATGATTTTGTGGGTGCGATCCACGTTGGCGTGGTTCTTGTAGCCGTAGAAAGCGACGCCGTTTTTCTTTGTCCATTCGGCGTCAACGTCTTTGTGCGCGGCTTTCTTCTCGCTCCAGTCTCCGGGGGCTTCCCCGGTTTCCTTGATGCGCTTGTTGTCGTCGCGGTTGTTGCGTTGACGTGGAACCTCGACGAACGTGGCATCAATCATCTGCCCGCCGCTGGCCTTGAACCCATGCGCGTTCAGCATGCCATCGAACTGGTTAAACAGTTTCTCGACCGCACCCGCCTTGCGTAACGTCTCGCGGAACAGCCACAGCGTCCGCGCATCTGGCACGGCGTCCTGAATCTCCAGTCCCAGAAAATGCATGAAGCTTTGGCGGTCAAGTATCTGATACTCTGTTTCTTCGTCTGACAGATTGTAAAGGGCTTGCAAAACCAACATCCTGAACATCAGAACGGCATCAAACGGAGGGCGTCCGCCGTGGCTGATGTCCTTGCGCTGCAACGCCGTGTCCAGCACTGGTCGAAACGCTTCCCACGCCACAAATCGATTCACGCGATCCAGAAAATCTTTCGTCGCCAACAGCTTCTGCTGGCGTTTCTCGCGGTCAAACAATCCAGCTTGTCGGCTCATCGGGGCGTCCTCTCAGGGGGGCTTCCACAAGAGAATCAGAAAATTTCAAAAATTCAAAGAGTTTTTAGAAGTGCCCATAATCATTG
>NZ_JBOIGG010000071.1:0-1281 GCF_050742655.1 Paraburkholderia sp.
GGCTGTTCTCGGCCGTGGCCGGTGGAATGCTGATGCTCTGCGTGACGTCGTGCGGGACTATGTGGTGGAAACGCTGGCCGATCAGGACGCCGTGCTGGTTCTCGATGAAACCGGTTTTCTGAAGCAGGGCAAGGCTTCATGCGGCGTTGGGCGCCAGTACACCGGTTCGGCCGGCAAGATCACGAACTGCCAGATCGGTGTGTTCGCCGCTTACGTGTCGCGCCACGGCCATGCCTTCATCGACCGGGCTCTCTACCTGCCCAAGGCCTGGACGGACGATGCCGCCCGGCTCGCGGCGGCCCATGTGCCGGAGGCAACAACCTTCGCGACCAAGCCTGGCCTCGCCCTGAACATGATCGAGCGGGCCATTGCGGCAGGCGCGCCGTTCGCCTGGGTCGCCGCCGACAGCGTCTATGGCGCCGGCGACATCGAGATGGCGCTGCGCCGCGCCGGCAAAGGCTATGTGCTTGGGGTCAACGCCAATCACCGCTTTGGGTCCTGGGGCGGAAAGCCGCCGGTCGCCGGCGCAGCCGCGGAGATCGCGCAAGATCTCGATCCTTCATGCTGGCGGCGCCTGTCGGCTGGCGAAGGAACGAAGGGCGCAAGATTGCATGACTGGGCCTACTGCGAACTGGCTGACCTCGACGCCGCTGAAGATGATGATAAGCATACAGGCTTGTGGACGCGCGGCCTGTTGATCCGCCGCAACATCGCCGATGGAGATCTCGCTTTCTTCTCGACCTGGTGTCCGACCGGGACAAGCATCGAAACCCTGGTTGGGGTGGAGGGACATCGCTGGGCGATCGAGGATAGCTTCGAGACGGCGAAGAACGAACTCGGGCTCGACCACAACGAGACCCGGTCCTGGCATGGCTGGCAGCGCCACGTCTCGCTCGTGATGCTGGCGTTCGCCATGATGGCCGCGATCCGTCATCGCGCCAACAGCGCGCCGCCCCCAAAAACGATGCGGAGGGCCACGAACGTAAAGCCTCGTCTCCCATGATCCGCTGGTCGGTCCAGGAGATCCGCCGCATCGCAACGCGACTGGCTCAGCGCCGCATCCAACCTGCACACATCATCGCATGGTCAATCTGGCGAAGGGCCCATCAAGCCGCAGCCGCAAAAGCCCATATCAAGACAAAACTGCAACTGTAATGCTAGGACCTGACCGGATTCGAGACGCCGCCACTGATGATCTATGGACTCCTCCGCGAAGCGCACGAAGAAGTCGATCGCTTCCGGGTTCATCATCGCGTCGCGACTGGCGGCCTTGTCCAGCGG
>NZ_JBOIGG010000072.1:0-1277 GCF_050742655.1 Paraburkholderia sp.
GATCAACAGGCCGCGCGTCCACAAGCCTGTATTGTAAAAGTTTTAACTTAATCTGACGGACGGTGTCTTCCGAGGCTCGATTTGAGCCATGGCGGGGGCGGAGCTGGTCGGGGTTGCGCAGCCCCCGCCATGGCTTCCAGAGGACACCATCATGACCAAGGACCAAAAAATCATTCGCGCCAAGGTCGGCCTGCTCGAACTTGCGAAACAGCTCGGCAATGTCAACCAAGCCTGCAAGATGATGGGCTACAGCCGCGACAGCTTCTATCGGTTCAAGGAGCTTTACGACAAAGGCGGCGAACTTGCGCTGCAGGAGATCTCGCGGCGCAAGCCCATTTTGAAGAACCGGGTGGCGCCAGAAATCGAGGAAGCGGTCGTGGCCCTTGCCATCGAGCAGCCCGCCTGGGGTCAGGTTCGCGTCTCCAACGAGCTTTTGAAACGAGGGATGACCGTCTCGCCCTTCGGGGTCCGCTCCATCTGGAGCCGGCACGATCTCACCACCATGAAGCTCCGTTTGAAAGCCCTCGAAGCGAAGATGGCGCAGGAACGTTTCATCCTCACCGAGAGCCAGCTCGCCGCGCTCGAGAAGGCCAAGGCCGAGAAGGAGGTGCGGGGCGAGTTCGAAACCGAATGTCCGGGCTATTGCGGCGCGCAGGACACATTCTATGTAGGTACGCTGAAAGGCGTCGGCCGCGTCTATCAGCAAACCTTCATCGACACCTATGCCAAGATCGGCTTCGCCAAGCTCTATGACCGCAAGACGCCGATCACCGCAGCCGATCTCTTGAACGACAGAGTTCTGCCCTTCTACGAGGAGAACGGCGTCGAGCTCCAGCGTATTCTCACCGACCGGGGCACGGAATATTGCGGCAATCCCGAGCATCACGAATACGAACTCTATCTCGCTGTCGAGAATATCGACCACACCCGAACGAAGGCCAAGAGCCCACAAACCAACGGCATTGTCGAACGATACCACAAGACCATGCTCAACGAGTTTTATCGCATCGCCTTCCGCAAGAAGATCTATGCGTCAATCGGCGAGCTGCAGAAGGATCTCGATGCATGGATGACAGAGTATAATGAGGCGCGATCGCATCAAGGACGCTACTGCTTCGGCAAGACGCCAATGCAGACGTTCCTTGACGCCCGGCCCATCGCGCAGGACAAACAAATAGGTGATCAGTTCATCGCCCAAATCCAGGCGTGAACATCAACCGGCCAGTTCATGCCGTCCGTCAGGTCAAATAAAAACTTCTACACATGAAGCCTTGCCC
>NZ_JBOIGG010000073.1:0-1212 GCF_050742655.1 Paraburkholderia sp.
ATGCTAAACTATGCCGATATACTGCAAACGGTTGACGATGGCACAATTGCCGATGGCTCTGAAAGTTTATAAACTCCAGGCAGCTGATGGGCAGCTGTTGTTCGATTATACCTGGAGACACGGAAGTCATGCGCACGTTTTCTTTCAGCGAAGCGGATGTGGACACCATCCATCAGGAGCGCTACCGTCATCCCCATCCGCGGGTCCAGCAGAAGATGGAAGTTCTGTGGCTCAAGAGTCAGGGTTGCACGCACGCGGACATCGGCGATCTCGCCGGGGTGTCCCGGCGCACGGTTCAGCGCATCCTGGACGATTATCTGGCGGGTGGCCTGGACCAGGTTCGCAAGCTTTCTTTTCGCCGCCCCGAAAGCGAACTGCTGCGACACAAGGACACCTTGGAAGATTATTTTCTGGCTTATCCTCCCGCTTCCACGGCTCAGGCTCAGGCGGTCATCGAACAATTGACCGGCGTCAAGCGGGGCCTGACCCAAGTGCGCCAGTTCTTAAAAAAAGTCTCGACCTGCGCTACCGCAAGGTAGGTACTATTCCGGCCAAAGCCGACGTCCAACAGCAGGAGGAGTTCCTGGCCAACCAGCTTCAGCCACGGCTCAACCAAGCCCGGCGCGGCCAGCGAACGGTCTTGTTTGTCGATGCCGCCCATTTCGTGTACGGTCCATTTCTGGGCTATTTATGGTGCTTGGTGCGGTTGTTTGTACCAGGGCCTTCCGGCCGCCAGCGCTATAATGTCCTGGCTGCTTTGAACGCGGTCACTCATGAAGTCTTCCGGGTGACCAACTTTGAGTACATCAATGCCGAGACCGTGTGCGCTTTACTCCACCAGATCGCCGCCGCCGGCTTAGCACGACCCATCACCTTGGTTCTAGACAACGCTCGTTATCAGCACTGCGAATTGGTGCGGAGTCTGGCCCGCTCCCTCCGGATCGAATTACTATTCTTGCCCAGCTATTCACCCAACCTCAACCTCATCGAGCGCCTCTGGAAATTCGTGAAGAAAGAATGCTTGGCCAGCAAATGGCTGGCGACCTTTGCCGACTTCACCGAGGCCATTGACCGATGTCTCAGCCAACTGGCCACCATTCACAAAGACAAGATGGAAACGCTCCTTACACTGAATTTCCAGACCTTTGAAGATGAGTCACTTATGGCCGCGTGAGGTATATCTCCCATTTGCGGACGGTCCATGGGATTATC
>NZ_JBOIGG010000074.1:0-1191 GCF_050742655.1 Paraburkholderia sp.
CAGCCTGCACTGGGTGATGGATACTCGGATTCCGTGACGTAGCGAAAAAGGCGGCTTGACAGAGAATCGGGAGAAGATTCTGGTTTGATAATGATTCGTCCCGATTTTCTTGAAGCGGCGGCGCGGCAAGAACTGATAGCGCTGATGAAAAACGGCAAGATGGAAGGCCGCGTCACGCGGCGCGCGAACGCGCTGCTGTTGCTTGACGATGGCATGAGCTGCGAAGAAGTTGCGGACGTTCTTTATCTTGATGACGACACAGTGCGGAATTGGCACCGGCTTTGGGAACGGAACGGGAAGGACGGGCTGAAGGAGTTTGGCTACAAGGGCAGCGCGTGCGAGTTGACGGCGGCACAGCAAGAGAAATTGAAGACGTGGGTCACCGAGACTTTGCCACGCTCGACGGCGCAGGTTGGCGCATGGATTGAACAGGAATACGCCATCAGCTACACCCGCTCGGCGATCATCAAGCTTCTGCATCGGACCGGGATGGAATTTAAAGCGCCGAAAGCCGTGTCACGCAAGCTGGATGTGGCCAAACAGAAAGAGTTTATCGACGCTTATAACGCCTTGCTCAACGGTCTATCGGATGACGAAGCGGTGATGTTTGCCGATGCTGTGCATCCGACGCATACCGTGCGGCCGGTGGGATGTTGGGCTCCCAGAGACGTCACGGTTGCGGTCGATCAAACCAGCGGCCGCGATCGTCTCAACATTCACGGCGCCATCGATCTGGAAACGGGCAAAACCAAAATGATCGAGGTGCTGACAGTCAACGCCTTGAGCACAATTGCGCTGTTGATGGCCATTGAGATCATGTATCCGCTCAAGCGGTGGATTCACGTGTTTCTCGACAATGCCAAATACCATCATGCCGAAATGGTAGAGGAATGGCTGGCGCGACCAGGATGCCGGATCAAACTTCACTTCATCCCGGCTTACTGCCCGCATCTTGATCCCATCGAGCGACTATGGGGCTTGATGCACAAAAACGTCACGCACAACAGATGCCACGCCAAATTCAACGACTTCTGTAACGCCGTGTTGGACTTCCTGCGCGTCGAAGTGCCAAAAAACTGGCATCTCTATTGCGATTCTGTCACCGACAACTTCCGGATCATCGATCCTGAGGATTTTCGGGTTTTGATGGCGTAGGAGTATAGTTTGGTCAGAAGAAGGTCTTCATACCAT
>NZ_JBOIGG010000075.1:0-1187 GCF_050742655.1 Paraburkholderia sp.
GATCGGCGTCCTGCGATCCCTCGGGTCGCGGCTTTGCCGCGCCCAAAGGCAGGCTCCGAGCTTCGCGAAGGCGCACTTCGAACAGGTGTCGATGAAGGTCTGCTGATAGATGCGCCCAACGCCCTTCATGTTGCCGACGTAGAACGTATCTTGCGCCCCGCAATAGCCCGGACATTCACTCTCGAGCTCACCATGAGCCTCCTTTTCGGATTTGGCCTTCCCCAAGGCTGTAAGCTGCGCCTCAGTCAGGATCAGGCCTTGCCTCGGCGACCTTGGCGTCCAGCGCTTTCAGCCGTTTCTTCATCGTCTCTAGATCGTGATCGTCTCTAGATCGTGGCGCTGCCAGACCCCGCGTATCCCATCCTTCGACGGGCTCAGGAGGCGAAATCGACAACCCCCGCTTGCGCACCTCATTGGAGATCCGGATCTGGCCAAAGGCCGGCTGCTCCAAGGAGAGCGCAACGATCTGCACCTCGATCTCCGGAGGTGCCCGATTTTTCAGGAGCGGCTTGCGGCGGCTCATCTCCGCCAAAGCGAGATCACCCCCTCCTGCGCCCGTCGAAGGGATCGTAAAGCGCCTTGAAGCGGGAGAAACTGTCGCGCGAGTAGCCCAGCATCTTGCAAGCCTGGCTGACGTTACCGAGCTGCTTGGCCAACTCCAGCAAGCCAGCTTTGGCTCGAATAATCTTTTGCTCCTTGGTCATCATCGGTGTCCTTCTCAAGACGCCGAGGCCGGGCGCCACGCAACCCCGACCACCCCGCACCCGGCCTCGGCTCACGCTTCGGCTCTATGACACCAAATGTCCGATCAAATATCAACTGGTACACGAATGGCATCGTTGAGCGCTTCCACAAGACGGTGCTGGACGAGTTCTATCGCGTCGCCTGCCGCAAAAAGCTCTATGCCCCGATCGTGGCCCTGCAGGCCGATCTCGATGAATGGATCAGAAGCTACAACGAGGAGAGGCCGCATCAAGGCCGCTGGTGTTTTGGCAAGACGCCGCTGCAAACCTTCCTTGACACCATCCCCATTGCGAGGGAAAAAATGATCGCTGCCTGATCACGACCAAACAGCAAACCCAACCACTCCAAGGCACTGTCTGTCAGGACAAATACAAGCTACTATACATGACAAGGCGTCGTTGCACGAATGAAGCCGCGTTGCGCCATCTGACGCCGTGTCAGAC
>NZ_JBOIGG010000076.1:0-1164 GCF_050742655.1 Paraburkholderia sp.
GCGGCAAGTTGGTCCATTGAGACCGGCGAGCCCCGCAACTGTCCTGCCCGGAAATCGCGAACTGAATAACTACCGGCTGACGCCGGTAGGTTCGTGCTCCTGAAGATACTGAAGTATGACATCGTCCGTGATGTTGCCGCTCGTGGTGGAGAAGTAGCCCCGGGCCCAGAAATGCCGCCCCCAGTAGCGCTTGCGCAAGTCCGGGAACTCCATCTGCACCCGATGCGATGACCGTCCCTTGACGCGTCGGACGAAGTCGCTGACGGCAATGTGCGGCGGGATTTCCACGAACATATGGACATGTTCCCGCGACAAAACGCCGGAGACGATCTTTACGCCCAGTTCCTTGCAGACCTGCCGGATAATCGCGCGTATCCGCTCCCGCAACGCGCCTTCCAGCACCTTGTAGCGATACTTGGTGATCCAGACGATGTGGTAGCGATGGTGAAAAACCGTGTGACTCCCGCTTGTGTAGCTCATAGGCTGACTCCTTAAAATGGGCGTTTCCCCCACGCGGGGCGCCCATTTTAAGGAGTCAGCCTATGAACAAAAAAACGGCTAAAGCCTCTTCCCGTCTGAAGACGGGGGTTTAAATCCAAAGAACGGACAATCAAGTCAGAGCTGGCTCGGGAAATCTGAACAACCTGAATAAGTGGAAATTCTGCCTTCGATGGCTTTTACAATGCCAGAAGGCCCCATTCGAGCCTTGACCGGCGGACGCCGGATGAGGCCTACTTCACTGCGCTGCAGCCAATCCCGGTTGCAGCATAACCACGGCAGAAATCCACTTAGCCGCAACCAACCCGCTGTTCAAACAAACCGAGCCAGCTCTATTCATTGCGCTCGCACCAGATAAAAAATGTTCGGAGCATGCCAAAGAAGTGATTACCCTCACTGGGTTTCAGTGTGTCGAGGATGGTGGTGATCTCTTTGGCTGCGAGATTGTCGCGCTTGAAGATCGTTGAGCAATGTTTATCAATGTGGCGTTTTGTTTCTTTAGCGGTTTGGGGTCCGTAATGCCGATCGACGTATGTTCGGTAATAGGTCTATAAGGCTTCAAGGAGTGGCTTAGGATCGTCTTTAGGGGGAGCGTCTGACAGGAGATTACGGGCCTTGTTTCGGGCGTCTTGGAGTGAGATTTGGGGATATCGACCGATCTTGATG
>NZ_JBOIGG010000077.1:0-1130 GCF_050742655.1 Paraburkholderia sp.
GCTTTCCAGAGCGCAGGCGCAGCTTGGCTCTTGATTCGGAGGCTGGTCACCGCGAACTGATCCTTGTGGATGCGCCGGAGGAGTTCAATGCCCGCAATGGTAGTTGCGGCAGATGCAAAGTTCTTGAAGCCGAGCATCGGCCGAGTTCTGGACTTGATGCCGCGATGGTCCTGCTCGATGAGGTTGTTCAGATACTTCGAAGACCGCAGCTCCGTGCGTTTGGGCAGCAGCCTGTCGGTGCGCATTTCGCGGACGGCGCGATGCGAAGCCGCATAGCCATCGAGAGGGATCGTGTGCGGAGGGCGGCCTTGGTGCCTGATGGCCTTCTTGAAAAACGCCTTGGCTGCGGCCACATCGCGCCTTCTGCTGAGCCGAAAGTCGACGGTCTGGCCAGCCTTGTCCACGGCGCGATAAAGATAGACCCGCTCGCCGCGTACCTTGAGGTAAGTCTCGTCGGCTCGCCAGGAGCCACCGGCGCACCGGCCAAAGCGATTCCAGCGCTTGACGAACTCTGGAGTGTACCTGCGGACCCACCGCAGGATCGTCGTGTGGGCAAGATGCAGGCCGCGCTCCGCCATTATCTCGACCAGGTCGCGGTAGCTGAGCTTGTAGCGCAGATACCAGCGCACGCACAGGATGATCACCTCGCGGTCAAAATGCCGCCCTGCAAACAGCTCCTCGACGCTCCTCAGCTTGCTCACTACCGTCCTCCGTTGTCCTCAAAAGACCACTCTACCCGACCGCATGCCTCTGTTTGCACCAGAGCCCCCGCGCCGACGGTCCATTGAAGGAATGCGAACCACCACCAGAACAGGCCGTAAGACAGGAATGCGACCATGCCGAAGGTGTTGCCATTGCGAAACTCGAGGATGCCGGCGATGATCTGCGCAACACCGCCGTAGGCGAAGGCCAGGGGAACGATGACAGGTACAGCTTCATGCGGCATCAGGCCGGCGTTGGCGCAACTGAGCACAACGGTGGTGAGACCGAAGCCGGCAAGGCCAAGCGGGCTGGGGTTTGCAGACTTGCGCGGTTCGGATGGGTAAATATCGGTAACCTGCGACATGGTAATTCTCCTGTTCATGTGCCCGGCAGGCACAAAACTCGATGGAAAGATAAAGCATATAGAT
>NZ_JBOIGG010000078.1:0-1102 GCF_050742655.1 Paraburkholderia sp.
GTCGTATCGCCCGCGATTCTTCGCCGTCCACATGGGTGACCCCTTCGAATCAGGCCACCCCCCTTGAATCACAAGTGATTCATAGAATTCAATATCTCTCCGGACGGACACTTAGAGTCTGTCCGGTGACTTCATACGGGATTACAAAGTCTTCTGAGCATGAGGCGGATTGAGGCGAGGCGCAAGAAGGCGAGCGCTTTTCGATTGAGATTCTCCCAGTCCTTGGCGAGCCTACGACATCGATTGAGCCAGGCGAAAGTGCGCTCGACGAGCCAGCGTTTGGGCAAGACCATAAATCCGTTGGCGTGACCGGAACGCTTGACGATTTCGGCTTTGAGATGCGGGAGCACGCGTGCCAAAGCCTGGTTGAATTCGGGTCCTTGATAGCCGCCGTCGGCGAAGAGCTTTTGCAAAAAAGGAAACATCCCGAACAGTGTCGCCATGACGAGAATGCCGCCATCACGATCTTGAATATCGGCCGGATGGACGATGCCATGAAGCAGCAAGCCCAACGTATCTACAAGAATATGCCGCTTCTTGCCCTTGATTTTCTTGCCGGCGTCGTACCCATGCGGGTCGATCGAGGCCCCCCTTTTTCGGCGCCCTTGACGCTTTGACTATCGATGATGGCGGCGGTCGGGCTGGCCTCCCGTTGGGCCTGCTCGCGACACTTCACATAAAGGGCGTGGTGGATATCCTCCAATGTGCCGTCGTAGGTCCATAGGTCGAAATAGTCGTAGAGCGTGCTCTTCGGCGGCAGGTCCTTCGGGATCGCCCGCCACTGACAGCCGGTCGATAGAATGTACATGAGGCCGTTCACCACCTCACGCATCACCACGGTCCGCTTGCCACCGCCGCGCTTGCCCGGCGGAATGAGCGGTTTAACCAGCTCCCATTCGGAGTCGGTCAGATCGCTTGGATATCGCAACTTGCCGCGGTCGTATCGCCCGCGATTCTTCGCCGTCCACATGGGTGACCCCTTCGAATCAGGCCACCCCCCTTGAATCACAAGTGATTCATAGAATTCAATATCTCTCCGGACGGACACTTAGAAATTCCGAATACCGTGTTGGCGTTCGCTTTGATCGTCGTGCCCTTGGTA
>NZ_JBOIGG010000079.1:0-1069 GCF_050742655.1 Paraburkholderia sp.
GTCCTCAACCTAGACTCCCATTTAATGGGTTATAGATATCCATGGGTTGATGGGTAGTTTTGGGGACAGGAGTTGTTTTAGGAAGACGGTTGTTTGAGCATAAGTTGCGCTGGCGAAGATCTTTTGCAGCCTGTGCAGGCCGAGCGCGAGCAGGGACCACGCTTTGCGGCCATGCTTTTTCAACGGGATCGGTTTCAACCGCGCCACCGCCACGCCAGTTTTGACGGCAAGCGCGACGGCCAAAGCCACCACGCCGAGCAGCGTCGATAACTTGTCCGCGTTTGGGATGTGCGTGTCCTCCAGGTTGAAGCCCCTGGTTTTGAGATTGCCGAACAGGGTTTCGATTTTCCATCGGTCGCGATAAGCCGCGAACGCCCTGCGCGGATTGCCGGAACAAGCCAACGCCAAAAGTTCGCCCGTCGGCAAACGCATCACGACCAAACGCCCGGCGGGAGATTGGCGGTTCGCGTCTTGTCCAAGACGACACCAGCCCTTCACGATCATCTTTTGCCCCTGCGCCAGACGCCTGGCGATGTCCGTCATCGTCCAGGTTTCATAGCCCTCGCGCATGACGCGCTGGTTCTCGCGCAGCCGCAGAATAAAAGGGATTTTTAGAGCTGCCAGATACGCCATCCATGCGTCGCCGATGAACTCGCGGTCGCCCATGAGCGAGGCGATTCGCGCATCGGGGAACGCTTGGCGCAGACGATCCAAAAGACACTTTCGCGTCGCCGTGTTCGCGTTTCCCACCGAGGGCAGCAGCGACCAGATCAACGGAATGCCCATACCATTCCACATCGCCGAGATCATCAGGATGTTGATCGTGGTCTTGCCAAAATCCCAGCTCGTCCGGTCGATCGCCAGAACCCACGGTTTGCCCGATAGCCCCAGGAGATCGACCACGACCCGCGCCGCCATCGCACCGTCCAGATTGACAAACTGGAAAAAACGGTAAAACCGTCGCCGCACGGATTCCGTTTGCGCTGCCGTCGTTAGATGTGCCGCCAACCGCCACAGGCAGATCGTGCCGTGCCGCATGACGAGCCGCGCCAGCCACGCTAGCGTCTCT
>NZ_JBOIGG010000080.1:0-1010 GCF_050742655.1 Paraburkholderia sp.
GCTGCCATGTTTGGGCGTGTAATGGACCGTGAACCGTTTCCACAGCTTGCCGCCAACCTCTTCTCCAAACCGATCCGTCACTGCTTTGCGACGATGCGTACTCAGATTGTCCAATACCAGATGGATCGTTTTGGCTCTGGGGTAGCTGGCCGCCAGTCGCCGCACATAATCGGCAAATTGAAAAGCATGGCGCGTCCTGGTCACTTTGGTGAAGTAGCGCCCCGCCTTGGGTTCCACGCCGCAAAACACATTGGCCGTACCCTGACGCCTGTACTCGTAATCGCGCCGGGCAACCCGCCCAGCACGCATGGGGATAGGGGCGCGAACATCGCCGTGCAGCACTACCGGCTTCTCGTCCATACACACCACCGGTTCCCGCACCGAGTAGGGCCTCTCATACAACTCCAGAAGCTCTTCCATCCGCTGGATGTACTCCTCATTCAGGGCCGGTACGCACCACATTTTTTTCCCGCCACGGCTTCAAGTCGTGGTTTTGGAGAAGGATGCGGATGCACTCCCGGCCCACCCGCGGCACCAACTGTTGCCGTACCGCTTCCTGCGCTATGAGTCGCACGCTCCAACGGGCCTGCCCCGGAGGCGCCGGGCCGCACACCATCGCAACGATGCGCTGCTGCTGTTCGACACTCAGCATCGGGGCTTTCCCCAGATGCGCTGCGTCGTACAGCGCCCGCTGCAACCCGCCCTGCTGATAGCGCTTGCCGATCTCCCAGCAGGCTTTGGCCGACAACCCCAGGTTGGCGGCTGCCTCGGGCGCCGATTTGCCCCCATCCATCTGCTGCAAGACCAACGCCCGGCGCACTGTCCGCACCGGCTGCGTTCCGTTGCTCAACAACCTCACGATTTTCATCCGCTGCGATCGGGTCAGCTTGATCCGTAGTCGGTTGCCCTCACTCATGCTCTGGGTATACATCTCCCTGGAGTTTTCCGGGAGTGCCAAGATAGATTACCCCATCACGCGGTCGCGGTACTAAACCGGTAAGGCGTGTTTC
>NZ_JBOIGG010000081.1:0-1006 GCF_050742655.1 Paraburkholderia sp.
GTGCCATTCGAACCACTCGACGAGTCGGCGCGCCTCGGCGGCAGGAAACGCCACATAGAGCGAGGGTAATTGCTCACCTTCCGGCGGCTATGTTGACTGCACCAGAGGCGCTCCGGCGAGGGTGAGACGGATTGCTTCGAGGGCTCCGATGGAACGGCGGCGGGCGGTTTCGACGACAGAGCGGATGTCGGCGTAGAGCTTAGCTCCCCACTCGGTGCGGAAGCCATTGGTGATTTTGCGGAACACGGCGCAGGGCCGCAATGCGCGTTCGGAACCGTTGTTGGTCGCCGGAACGTCGCGGTTCGTCACGAAGACGAAGAGATATTGCCGCGTCCTCTTGATCATGCGTTGGAGCTTGACGCCAGCCTCATGGGCCGGCGAAAGGCGCATGAGTTCGTCGAGACGGGCGTTGAGCCGCGCGGCATAGGTTTTCAAAGTCGCGTCGGCGAGCCTTTCTCTTCGCCGCCCGATCCGGCAGCCGCGGCCCAGCAGATGCCGAAGCTCGGGCGCGAAGATGTCGTCGCCGGCGTCGATGGCATATTGCACGTCGCGGATGAGATGGGCGAGGCAGACCTGATTATTCCCGCTCGCCCAGCCCATTTGCCCGCCATAGCGGTCCGACACCCAGAAATCGGGCCGGAAGTCGCCAAGGAAATCCTCCACCACTTTCTTGGCGCGGGAGGGCGCGGCGACGAAAAGGGCGCTGTCGTCATGGTGGAAAACCCACAGCCACCAGTTCTGCTTGCCGACCCGCAGGCCGGTCTCGTCGGATTGCAGGATCGTACCATCGAGGAGCTTCGCGCGGATCGCCGCAGTCGCCTTGGCGAAGGCGTCCTTTGCCGCGTCGAGGATGTTGACGAGCGCGCCCTCGCTGATGGCGAGACCGAGGAGATCGGACAGGAGAGTAGCCAGGCGCTCGAAGGCGATGCCTTGGGTGAAGCGCAGGTAGATGACGAGGGCGCGCAAGTTTGGGCCAAAGGGCGAGCCTTTCGGCATGTCTTGCGGC
>NZ_JBOIGG010000082.1:0-1001 GCF_050742655.1 Paraburkholderia sp.
ACGGGTGTGCAGAGGCGCACATTTGAAGCGATGGTTTCGGTGCTTTTTGCGGCCAAACGCAAGCACAAGGCGGCCGGCGGCAAGCCCAACACGCTTGGCATCGAAGACCAGCTTCTGATGATGTTGGGATATTGGCGCGAATACCGGACCTATTTTCATATCGCGCAAGCCTATGGACTGAGCGAAAGCGCGGCATACCGCAACATCAAATGGTGTGAAAACACTCTGGCAAAGAGCAAAGCCTTTCGTTTGCCAGGCCGCAAGACCGTTGCGGCAAGCGAGCGGGCGTTCGACATCGTCTTGATCGACGCAACCGAAACGCCCATCGAACGGCCAAAAAAAACAAAGGCGTTATTATTCGGGCAAGAAAAAGCGGCACACGCTGAAAACCCAGCTCGTCGTCGAAAAATCGACACGCCGCATTCTCTGCCTCGCGCACGAAAAAGGACGGCGGCACGACTTCAGGCTGTTCAAGCGGTCGAAAGTTCATCTGCGTCCTGAGACGAAGGCCGTTGTCGACAGCGGCTATCAAGGCTTGCAGAGGCGGCACGCCAACACGGCGATGCCGAAAAAACGTAGCAAAAAGAAACCGTTGTCCGCAAGCGACAAGGAAAAAAACCGCGCCATCTCCAGCGAACGCGTGGCTTGCGAGAACGTCATCGCAATGCTCAAGCGCTTCAAGATCATCGCCGACCGTTACCGAAACCGCCGCCGCCGTTTCGGCCTGCGCTTCTTCCTCATCGCCGCACTCTATAACATGGAACTCCCGGCCGCATGACGGTTATGCAAGAGGTCTAATGAAGTTAACGATCGTTCCGGACATTTTCGTCTCCCGCTTGGGCCCTCCGGATCGAACGATGCCCGACCCCGAGTGCCGAGGTTTGGATTCGTAAAGCAACCAGTTGACCGGTAATGATCATATTCCCCTTAACGTAGTTGGTAAGAAAAATGGCGCC
This sequence comes from Paraburkholderia sp., assembly GCF_050742655.1. Taxonomy (GTDB): domain Bacteria; phylum Pseudomonadota; class Gammaproteobacteria; order Burkholderiales; family Burkholderiaceae; genus Paraburkholderia. The sequence goes on from NZ_JBOIGG010000082.1 coordinate 957, forward strand.
AGTCAACGCCGAGACACTAACCCGGTGCAATTATATGATCAAGCT